>CAVUOR010000013.1:0-390251 GCA_963743145.1 uncultured Actinomycetota bacterium
GGCGGCGAGATGTACGTACTGCCCAAGTTTGACCCTGCCGAGGTTCTGAAAACCATTGAGGAAAAGCGAATTACGGCCACGTTCGTGGTGCCGTCGATCCTGTACGCGTTGATGGACCACCCGGATTCGCACACCCGGGACCTGTCGTCGCTGGAGACCGTCTATTACGGCGCCTCGGCGATCAACCCGGTTCGGCTGGCCGAGGCCATCCGGCGATTCGGCCCGATCTTCGCCCAGTGCTACGGCCAGTCCGAGGCACCGATGGCGATCACCTATCTGGCCAAGGGCGATCACGACGAGAAGCGGCTCACGTCGTGCGGGCGCCCAACACTGTTCGCCCGCGTGGCGCTGCTTGGCGAGGACGGCAACCCGGTGCCGCTGGGCGAACCGGGCGAAATCTGTGTCAGCGGACCGCTTTTGGCCGGCGGCTACTGGAACCTGCCGGAGGCTACTGCTGACACCTTCAAGGACGGCTGGCTGCACACCGGCGACATGGCCCGCGAGGACGAGGACGGCTTCTACTTCATCGTCGACCGGGTCAAGGACATGATCGTCACCGGCGGCTTCAACGTGTTCCCGCGCGAGGTCGAGGACGTCATCGCCGAGCATCCGGCCGTCGCTCAGGTGTGCGTGGTCGGAACGCCCGACGAGAAGTGGGGCGAGGCCGTCACCGCGGTGGTGGTGCTGCGCACCGACGCGTCGACCGACGACGCCGCGGTCGAGACGATGACCGCCGAGATCCAAGCCGCGGTCAAGGACCGCAAGGGCTCGGTGCAGTCACCCAAGCGGGTGGTGGTCGTCGACTCGCTGCCGCTGACGGGCCTGGGCAAGCCGGACAAGAAAGCGGTCCGCGCCCAGTTCTGGGAAGGCGCCGGCCGAGCCGTCGGCTAGGTCAGCTCGCCGAACGTCACGCCAGCGTGGCGCTCAGCCGCGGGTGTCACTCTGGAGTGACGCTCGGCGTCACTGCCAGGGGCCGATGCCACCGATCTTGTCGATGCGGATGTGCGTCACGAACCCGGGTGGCGCGTTGTCCGGCGGGAACGTGGTCGGGTCGGCCAGCGCCTGCGCCAACGTCTTGAGCAGCTCCGGGGCGCCGCCGTCCTCGATCCGCGCGGTCCCCTCGATCGCCAGATACGGCCGCATGGCTTTGCCGGGATCCTCCGTCGACACGATCGTCACACCGACGCGCGGATCGCGGCGGATGTTGCGGACCTTCTTGTGCTCGCCGAGATGGGCGCTTACCAGCTCGTCGCCGTCGGGCGTGGATCGCAGTCCGACCCAGACCACGGTGACTTGAGGACTGCCGTCGGGATTCAGGGTGACCAGGGTGGCATCGGCGCCGTTTCCGATGAGTTCGCGCGCTGCGTCGTTGAGTTTCATGCATTCTTCTACCGCTGCGGGGGTCGATTGATTCCCTCAGCGCGTCGACGCGGCCACGCCGGCTACCAACAGGTCGAGTAGCCGGCCGGTCTGCTCCGGTGAACCGCTGGCCAAGAAGATACCGATGAGGCTGGACACCACATCGTCGGCTTGCACGTCGGGGCGCAGGCTGCCGTCGTCGGCGCCGGCCCGCAACAGCAAGTCGACGGCACCGGCGATGCTGTCGCGAGTCTGGCTGGGTTGCATCGCGCCGGAGTCGAACATCGCGTGCAGCGACTGGGCCATCCCGCGCTTGGCGGCAACGAAGCTCGCGTAGCGGTCCATCCATCGGCGCAGCGCGATCTTGGGCGCATGCCGCTGGAGCAGTTGTTCAGCGGCAGCGGCCACTTCTGCGAGCTCGGTCCGATAGACCGCCTCGACCAGCGCCTCTCGGGTCGGGAAATGACGGTAGAGCGTGCCGATCCCGACGCCGGCATCGCGGGCGATCGACTCCAGCGACGCCGATCCGCCGTCTGCGGCGGCGAATGCCGCGGTCGCCACCTCGATCAACTTTTCCCGGTTCCGGCGCGCGTCGGACCGAACACTGCCCGTCAAAGCGGAGGATCCTCCGTTTCTGCTACCATGTCACAAGCGGAGGGTCCTCCGCATTTCTTCAGTGTCTCACGATCAAGGGAGCACCATGACAGACAAGCCAGCAACCGGCGGCCCGGGAGGCTTGAGCGACATCGGCACCAACGCGGTCGCCCGGGTCGGCTACGGCGCCATGCAACTGTTTGAGGCCTCGTTTGACGACGCGGTCGCGGTGCTGCGTCGCGCGGTCGAACTCGGCGTCAACCACATCGACACCTCGTCGTTTTACGGCCCGGGCGAGGTGAACCGACGGATCCACGAGGCGTTGGCGCCCTACCCCGACGACCTCGTCATCGTCAGCAAGGTGGGCGCGCGATTCACCGGCGAACAACCGGTGCCCCTAGCCGCGGCGCAACGGCCCGCCGAGCTACGGGCCGCGGTCGAAGACGATCTGAGCCAACTCGGGCTGGACTGCGTCCCGGTAGTCAATCTGCGCCGGCTCGACCTCGGGCCCGGCCTGGCCGCCGAGGGTGACCAAATCGTCGACCTCGACGACCAACTGGCCGAGATGATCGCGCTGCGCGACGAGGGCAAGATCGGCGCGATCGGGGTCAGCAGCGTGCCACTCGACGTTCTGCAGCGCGCCTTGCCCGTGGGTATCGCCTGCGTGCAAAACGCCTACAGCCTGCTCGACCGCGCTCAGGAAGCGATGCTGGACCTCTGCACCGCCGAAGGCATCGCCTGGGTGCCGTACTTCCCGCTCGGGTCGTCGTTCCCCGGCTTCCCCAAGGTCGCCGACAACGAGGTGGTGCGTGCGATCGCTGACGAACTCGATAAGACACCGGCCCAGGTCGGGCTGGCGTGGCTGCTGGCTCATGCGCCGAATACCTTGCTGATCGCCGGTACCAAATCGATCGCACACCTCGAGGAGAACATCGGCGCAGCGAACGTTGCGTTGAGCGCCGACGCGATGGCACGACTGGACGCCGTCAGCCCGCCGGAGGCAAGCCCAAAATACGACCACGGCGTCGAGAGGTTCCTCGAAAGGCGCTGAGGGTCAGGTGAACGCGGCGCCGAGCAGATGACCGACCAGGTAGGTGACCGCCAAGGCCACGCCGCCGCCGACGAAATTGCGCAGTATCGCGCGGCTCCTCGGTGCCCCGCCAAGGCCTGCCGATACCGCTCCGGTGATCATCAGAGCTAGCAGCACCGCGACGACGGTGACCGGAATTCGCAGTGTCGTCGGGGCGGCCAGGATCGCGATCAGCGGTAGCAGCGCACCGACACCGAACGAAAACGCCGACGACAGCGCGGCCTGCCACGGGTTGGCCAGCTGCGCGGGATCGAACCCGAGCTCCACTTCGGCGTGGGCAGCGAAGGGATCGTGGTCGGTGAGCTCCTCGGCGACGGTACGTGCCGTTGACGCCGACAATCCCTTGGCTTCATAGAGCGCCGCGAGCTCCTCGAGCTCGGCGGTGGGGTCCGCGCGAAGCTCCCGGCGTTCCTGCCGCAGCAGCGCCTGCTCGGTGTCGCGCTGCGCGCTGACCGACACGTATTCGCCCAGCGCCATCGACACCGCGCCCGCCGCCAGCCCGGCGACGCCGGCCGTCATGATTGGGCCACGTGCCACGGTCGCCGCAGCGACGCCCACCACGATGCCCGCGATCGACACGATCCCGTCGTTGGCGCCCAGCACCCCGGCGCGTAGCCAGTTCAATCTGGCGGAAACCGAACCCAGGTGCGGCTCATGCGGATGTGACGTGGCGGCCACGGAGCCACACAATAGCGCTACCCGAGGCGACGAGTACCGTCGCCGGGTATGGGCAGCAGCAAACCGGTCCGCCCGCCGTGGTGGCTCAAATCGGCGAACAAGGTCGTCATTCAGATGTCGCGATGGGGCATGAGTTTCGGCGGCGAGAGTCCGGTCGTGTTGACCGTGCCCGGACGCAAATCCGGACGCGAGCGCTCCACACCCGTGACGCCGATGACGGTGGACGGCAAGGAATACGTCGTGGCCGGGTTTCCCGGCGCCGACTGGGTGGCCAACGTCCGTGCCGCCGAACAGGCGACCGTGGCACGCGGCCGAAATGTACGACGGGTGCGAATGGTGGAGCTGTCCGCCGACGATGCGCGGCCGTTGCTGCGGGTGTTCCCGATCGAGGTGCCCACGGGTGTCGGCTTCATGAAGCGGGCCGGACTGGTCAGCGAAGGCCGGCCCGAGGAATTCGAGGCGCTGGCCGGCCGCTGCGCGGTGTTTCGCCTGGACCCGGTTTAGACCATGAGCGACAACCCCTTTCACGCCGACGCCTGGAAGCCGGTCGACGGGTTCGCCGAGCTGACCGATATCACCTATCACCGTCACGTCACCGATGCCACCGTGCGGGTGGCATTCAATCGGCCGGAGGTGCGCAATGCTTTTCGCCCGCACACGGTCGACGAGCTCTACCGGGTGCTGGACCACGCCCGGATGTCTCCTGACGTCGGCGTGGTGCTGCTGACCGGAAATGGGCCGTCGCCAAAAGACGGCGGTTGGGCGTTTTGCTCCGGCGGTGATCAGCGCATCCGCGGGCGCAGCGGCTACCAGTACGCAAGCGGAGATAGCGCCGACACTGTTGATACCGCCCGCGCCGGACGGCTGCACATCCTCGAAGTTCAGCGGCTGATCCGGTTTATGCCCAAAGTGGTGATCTGCCTGGTCAACGGGTGGGCCGCGGGCGGCGGGCACAGCCTGCACGTGGTGTGCGACCTGACCCTGGCCAGCCGCGAGCACGCCCGGTTCAAGCAGACCGACGCCGACGTGGGCAGCTTCGACGGCGGCTACGGCAGCGCCTATTTGGCCCGCCAGGTCGGCCAGAAGTTCGCCCGCGAAATCTTTTTCCTGGGCCGCGACTACACCGCCGAGCAGATGCACGCGATGGGCGCGGTCAACGCCGTCGTCGACCACGCCGAACTCGAGGCGGTGGGCGCGCAGTGGGCAGCCGAGATCAACGCGAAATCGCCTCAGGCCCAACGGATGCTGAAGTACGCGTTCAACCTGCTCGACGACGGGCTGGTCGGCCAGCAACTGTTCGCCGGTGAGGCCACCCGGTTGGCGTACATGACCGACGAGGCAGTCGAGGGTCGCGACGCATTCCTGGAGAAACGGCCTCCCGACTGGAGCCGGTTCCCGCGCTACTTCTGAGATGACGCCGAACGTCACACCAGCGTGGCGGCGGGAGGCGAGCGTCACGCTGGCGTGACGCTCGGCGCGGCGAGCACGTCCCCCTAGACTCGCGTGCTTGTGAGTAGAAGTCCGCTTAGACGATTGGCCGACCAGTTTGTACTGGCCACCATGCGCCCGCCCATCGTGGAGCAACTGGCGTCGTACCGCCCGGCCGCTAAATCCGTCGACCTCGACGGCAAGCGGATCCTGCTCACCGGGGCGTCGTCGGGAATCGGCGAGAGCGCCGCCGAGGAGTTCGCCCGCCGCGGCGCCACCGTGGTCGCCGTCGCCCGCCGCAGTGACCTGCTGGATGAGTTGGTCGGTCGCATCGAAGATGGCGGCGGCACCGCGATGGCGATCCCCTGCGATCTGTCCGATATGGACGCCGTCGACGCGTTGGCCGCCGACGTCGAGCAGCGACTGGGCGGGGTGGACATCCTGATCAACAACGCCGGTCGGTCCATTCGCCGGCCGTTGGCCGAGTCGCTGGAACGCTGGCACGACGTCGAGCGGACCATGGTGCTCAACTACTACTCGCCGCTGCGGCTGATCCGCGGGATCGCACCCGGCATGCTGCAGCGCGGCGACGGGCACATCATTAACGTGGCGACCTGGGGAGTGTTCAGCGAAGCGTCACCGCTGTTCTCGGTGTACAACGCGTCGAAGGCTGCGTTGTCGGCGGTCAGCCGGGTCATCGAAACCGAATGGGGCGCAAAGGGTGTGCACTCGACCACGCTGTACTACCCGCTGGTGGCCACCCCGATGATCGCGCCGACGAAGGAATACCACGGCTTGCCGGCGTTGACGCCACGCGAGGCAGCCGGCTGGATGGTCACCGCCGCCCGCACCCGGCCGGTCCGGATCGCGCCGCGGATGGCCGTCGTCACGCAGGCGCTGGACACTATCGGCCCGGGCTTAGCCACCACGCTGATAAGACGGCAGCGCCTTCAGCCCAACAAGCCGCGATGAGGTGGGGGTCCCCCAGCCGCGAAGCGGCGAGGGGGCGAGTTGGGCAATCGATTGAGCCCAACGCGTGATAGACACGAAGGCATGGAGATTCTCGCCAGCCGGATGCTGTTCCGGCCGGCGGACTACGAGCGGTCGCTGCGCTTTTACCGCGACGAGATCGGATTGGCGATCGCCCGTGAGTACGGCGCGGGCACAGTCTTTTACGCCGGCCAATCACTGATCGAGCTGGCCGGCCACGGCGCACCGGACCACCCGGCCGGCCCGTTCCCGGGAGCGCTGTGGCTGCAGGTGCGTGATGTCGTCGCGACGCAGGCGGAGCTGGAGAGCAGGGGCGTGCCGATTGCCCGGGAGGCCCGTCGCGAATCATGGGGTCTGCACGAAATGCATGTCACCGATCCCGACGGTGTGACGCTGATCTTCGTCCAGATACCCGGTGATCACCCGCTGCGCCGCGACACCCGGGGTGAACGTCGCGAGACCGAAGGTTAACCTGAAGCGAACTTCTGACGACGACTGCAATATACCTGCATTTCAGGTCTCCGTTCCTTCGACAACCACACCCGGATACCCTCAGAATTAGCGCCGTGACCCTTCAGTTGTTCCTCTTGATCATCGTCGTGATCACTGCCCTCGCATTCGATTACACGAACGGGTTCCACGACACCGCAAATGCCATGGCCACCTCCATCGCCAGTGGCGCACTCAAGCCGAAGGCCGCGGTAACGCTCTCGGCGGTGCTGAACCTCGGCGGAGCGTTCCTGTCCACCGCCGTCGCCGGGACAATCGCCAAGGATTTGGTGAACGGTCATCTGGTGACCTTGCAACTGGTCTTCGCCGGTCTGGTCGGCGGGATTCTCTGGAACCTGATGACCTGGCTGCTGGGTATCCCGTCGAGCTCGTCGCATGCCCTGGTGGGCGGCATCGTCGGTGCCATGATCGCCGCGGCCGGCGGACACGGGGTGATCTGGACCGGCGTGGTGTCACGCGTGCTGATCCCGGCCCTGGTGTCGGTGGTGTTGGCCGGGCTGGTCGGTGCGATCGGCACCTGGCTGGTCTACCGGTTCGACCGCGGCGTCCCGGAGCAACGCAGCGAGGCCGCTTTCCGCCGCGGCCAGATCTTCTCGGCGTCGCTGGTCTCGCTGGCACACGGCACCAACGACGCGCAGAAGACGATGGGCGTGATCTTCCTGGCGCTGATCTCGTACGGCGCGGTCAGCCGGACAGAGACGCTGCCGCCGTTCTGGGTGATCCTGGCCTGCGCGTGCGCGATGGCACTGGGCACCTATACCGGCGGCTGGCGGATCATCCGCACCATGGGCAAAGGCCTCGTCGAGATTAAGTCGCCGCAGGGCATGGCCGCCGAATCGTCGTCGGCGGTCATCATTCTGCTGTCGGCTCACTTCGGGTATGCGCTGTCCACCACTCAGGTGGTCACCGGATCCGTGCTCGGCAGCGGGGTTGGCAAACCCGGAGCAGAGGTGCGCTGGGGGGTTGCCGGCCGGATGGCGGTCGCCTGGCTGATCACGCTGCCCGCCGCCGGTGCCGTCGGTGCCATCACCTACTGGGTGGTCCACGGGATCGGTGGCTTCGCCGGCTCGATCGTCGGCTTCGCTCTGCTGGTGGCGGCGGCCGCGGCCATCTACCTGCGGTCGCGCAAGACGAAGGTCGACCACAACAACGTCAACGCCGAGTGGAAGGGCGACCTGACCTCCGGGCTCGACGAGGCCGACCAACCGATGGCGACCGTCGGCGCAGGGCCTGGCGCGAACGGAGAGGTTACCGAGGCCGCTCCCGCCACCGCCCCACCAAAGAAAGCAGGTATGCCATGAGCACGTGGTTCAACTACGAGGCTTCGTTGAAAATCCTGTTTTTCGGTTTGCTCCTCGGCAGCGGATTGCCTGCGCTGTTCGCACTCGCGGTGCGGGCGGACGCCGTGGGCGCCGGTGTCATGGGCACCGATGGCACCGCGGCGGGGCACAAGAATCCGGCGCTGACCGCCCTCAGCTGGCTCATATACGCGTTGGCGCTGGTCGCGGTCGTGATCGGCGTGTTGTACATCGCCCGGGATTTCATCGGGGCGCACACCGGCATGTACATCCTCGGAGCCAAACCCGCGTAGTATCCGTAAATTATTTCACTTCTCAGGTATAACCGAGGCTCGACGGGGGAAGTTGACGAATGTGAACCGATTCCTGAACTCGATCGTCGCATGGTTGCGCGCAGGGTATCCGGACGGCGTTCCGCCGACCGATTACTTCCCCCTGCTTGCCCTGCTGTCGCGTCGGCTCTCCAACGACGAGGTCAAGGCGGTGACCCGAGCGCTGATGGACCGCGGCGATTTCGATGACGTCGACATCGGTGTGTTGATCACCCAGATCACCGACCGGATGCCGTCCCCGGAGGACATCGAGCGAGTCCGGGCACGTCTGGCCGCCAAGGGTTGGCCGTTGGACGATGCCCGCGACGGCGAGGAAACCGGATAGCCGTCCTGCGCGCATTCGCCGTGGCGCAGGGCTCCTCGGCGCGCCCGCTACTGGCCGCCCTCGAACAGGTGCTGCAGGGCCGTGCGTCGGCGTTGCTGCCTTTGCCGGCCGATGGCGATCGTCGATCCACGGTGTCGGCGCTGCGGGTGGGTGAACCGGTCGACGACGACATTGCCCTGGTGGTGACGACATCGGGAACCACCGGTCCGCCAAAGGGGGCGATGCTGACCGCCGCCGCGCTGACCGCCAGCGCCGCTGCTACCCATGACCGGCTGGGCGGGCCAGGGCGGTGGTTGCTGGCTTTGCCGCCGTATCACATCGCCGGTGTCCAGGTGCTGGTGCGTAGCTTGCTGGCCAGTACCGTTCCGGTCGAGCTAGACGTCTCGACCGGCTTCGATATCAACGAATTACCCTCTGCTGTAGAGGAACTCGGGTCTGGTCGCCGCTACACGGCGCTGGTGGCCACCCAGCTGGCGAAGGCACTGACTGATCGGGCGGCCACTGCGGCACTGGCCGAACTGGACGCCGTGTTGGTCGGCGGCGGCCCGGCGCCGCGACCGGTCCTCGACGCCGCGGCGAGCGCGGGTATCACGGTGGTCCGCACCTACGGGATGAGCGAGACCGCCGGCGGCTGTGTCTATGACGGTGTCCCGCTCGACGGCGTGCAGGTCCGCGTCGACGCCGATGGACGGATCGTGATCGGCGGCCCTACCCTGGCCAGCGGCTATCGCAACCCACCGGATCCCGACCCGTTTGCCGAACCGGGCTGGTTTCACACCGACGATATTGGCGCTGTTGATGATTCCGGCGTGCTCGCGGTGCTGGGCCGAGCCGACGAGGCAGTCAGCACCGGCGGGTTGACGGTGCTACCGCAGCCAGTGGAAGCCGCGTTGCGGACCCATCCCGCGGTCGCCGACTGCGCGGTGTTCGGTCGCGCCGACGAGCGGCTGGGTCAGCGGGTGGTCGCCGCCGTGGTGGTGGTCGATGGTTGTGCCCCGCCCTCGCTCGACGAGTTGCGGACACACGTCATGCGCACCTTGGACCGCACGGCCGCACCCCGCGAACTGCATATCGTCGACGCGCTGCCGTTGCGCGGCATCGGCAAGGTGGACCGGCAAGCGCTGGCACGCCACGCCGAACAACGGTTGCGCTAGGGACACTTTCACATCACGGCGCAGGTCGGTGGCCATCCCGGATGGCATAATGCCTCGATAAAGCCGTCCAAAGTCGTGGAGAATCCGGTCGTGATCGGCCTTTCCTTCAGAAGCGTGAGAGAGCATGCACCGCCACATCATTGTCAGCGGTGACGATGCGCTGGCGACAACAATTGCCGACGAGCTGAAAAACGCCGGCGTCAACGTTGTCAGGCTAACCACCACCGACCTCGCCGACGCCGGGGTCGCTCGCGAGCTTGCCCTCGCCGAGGTCACTCATGCGCTCGCTGTCGTCTGCGCTGGGGATGACGACGCGACAAATCTCGAAATCGCGCTGCTGGCAAGGAGAGCCAGCCCCAATGTGCGCGTGGTGGCGCGAGTGGCCAACACCGTGCTGCGTGAAGCGGTGGCCGACGACAACGGGCCCGGCGCCATCCTCGATGTCGCCGAACTGGCGGCGCCGTCGGTCGTCGAAGCCTGCCTGGCCCGCGCCACCCACCAGTTCGAGGCGGCCGGCATCGACTTCGTTGTGTGGGGCCGTGAGGCGTCGCGCGATGCGACACTGCGCGAGCTCTACGGCGATCTGGCGCCGGTCGCGGTGATTCACGGGGAGAACTCCCCCACCCCCGGCGAGATCGAGGTCTGCCCTGGCCGCGATCACCGCGTGCACGCCGGCGACCGGACGATGATGGTCGGCACCGCCGACGAGCTGGCCGCGCAGAACATCAGGCTTCCCCGCTCGAGGGGAACACGGTCGCGCCAGCCGCGGCTGCGGCGCGCGGTCGACGCCGTCCGAGCCTTGCTGAACGAGTTCAACCCGGCGTTTTACCCGGTGGTGACGGCATCGCTGCTGCTGCTGGGCGGTTCCACAGTATTGTTGCGGTTCAACTACCGGGCTCCGCCGCGAATGGGCTGGATAGACGCGTTGTACTTCACCGTCGAGACGATGACCACCACCGGCTACGGCGACTTCAGCTTTGTACACCAGCCCACCTGGCTGCGGATGTATGCCACCTTGATGATGTTCAGCGGGGTGACGACCACTGCGTTGCTGGTGGCATTCGTCGCCGACGTGCTGCTGTCGCGCCGCTTCGTCCTGGCCAGCGGCCGCCCGCGGGTGCGGCATCTGCGCAACCACATCGTCGTCGTCGGTCTGAGCGCGCTCGGCATCCGCGTGGTCACCGACCTGGTTGCCACCGGCCACGACGTGGCCGTGATCGAGCGCGATGAGGAAAACCAATTCCTAGCAGCGGTGCGCGAACTCGATGTGCCGGTGATCTTCGGCGATGCCACCGTGGCCCAGACCCTGGAAGCGGCCCGGGTGGATCGCGCGCGCGCCGTGGCGGTGTTGACCCGCGACGACATGATCAACGTCGAAACCGGCATCGTGCTGGCCGAAATGCTGGGAACCGAGAAGATGCCCGGGGTCCATTGGACCGATGTCCCGCTGGTGCTGCGTGTTTATGACCGCGCGCTGGGTTTCGCGGTGGCTCAGCGATTCCGTTTTGAAAACGTGCGCTCCACCGTCGAGTTGGCCGCACCCCGGTTCATCGGCGCTGCGATCGGCCTGCAGGTGCTCGGCACCTTCTCGGTGGGGCAGAACGCCTTTGTGGTCGGTGGGATGCTCGTGGCGCCCGGCAGCGAACTCGACGGGCTGCGGATGTTCGAAATGTCCAGCCAAACCCGCGTCATCGCCATCACCACGTCCAACGGGCTACTCAAGCTGCATCCGCGCCGCGACTCTCGACTGCACGCCGACGACACCGTCTACCTCGTCGGGCCCTACCGCGAATTGCTCGACACGCTGCGCAAGGGTCAGCCGCCCCGCGAGCCCGCCGACGAGGGCAAGCGCAACCCGGCTACCGGCTGAACGGGCTTGAACGGTCGCCAACTGTCCCGCCGTCTCGGCACCGTCGACGCGGTGGTGATCGGGCTGGGATCGATGATGGGCGCCGGGGTCTTCGCGGCGTTCGGCCCTGCCGCGCGCGCTGCTGGGGCCGGGCTGCTGATCGGATTGGCGATCGCCGCGGCGATCGCTTACTGCAACGCCACCGCCTCGGCGCAGCTGGCGGCGGTCTATCCGACGTCTGGCGGCACCTACATCTACGGCCGCGAAAGGCTCGGCCCGTGGGGGACGTCGCCGCGGGAGGGGGTTGCTGACGGCAAGCCGCGTATGTGCGGCGATGGCGCTACCGTCGCCTCCTGCGCTGCCGGGCCCAGCGGGACCTGGTGACCGCACCGCCACGTGCTGCGGCGGGTGGTCAGGCTGACCGCATTGAATTACGCGGTATCACCAAGACCGCGACCCTGGCCCGGATCCTGGTGGCGTGCACGCTTATTGCCCTCGCGGTTGTGGTCGTCGGCGTCGCGGTCGGTGGCGTGCTGCTGTCGAATGTGACCTCCCCGGCGGCCTGGTCGTCGGTCACGGCCTACCGGGTTTTGCAATCCGCCGGGTTGCTGTTCTTCGCGTTCGCCGGTTACGCGCGGATCGCAACGCTGGGCGAAGAGGTCCGCGACCCGACCCGCGCCATACCAAAAGCGATCATCGTCGCGCTGGGGATAGCAGTGGTGGTCTACCTGGTCGTCGGGGTTGCGGTGCTACTGGCCGCGGGACCCGAGCGGCGGCGCGGAGTGCTGCCCCGCTGGCTGAGGCCTTGCGGGCGGCCGAGTCGGCCCGCTGGTGCCGGTCGTCGCGGTCGGCGGGACGCTGGCGAGCCTGGGCGCACTGCTGGCGCTGATCGCCGGAATCGGGCGCACCACGTTGGCGATGGCCCGGCACGGGGATCTGCCCGGCTGGCTGGCCGCCGTGCATCCGCGCTACCGGGTGCCACATCACGCCGAGATCGCCATCGGTGTGGTCGTATGCGTGCTGCGGCCACCGTCGATCTGCGCGGCGTGATCGGCTTCTCGTCGTTTGGAGTGCTGATCTACTACGCGATCGCCAACGCGTCGGCCTACACCCAGCCTGCGGCCCAGCGGCGGTGGCCGCGGGTGCTCAACGTGTGCGGGGTCGTCGGCTGTCTGCTGCTGGTGGCCACCTTGCCGTGGCGGTCGGTGCTCGTCGGGCTCGCGGTGTTCGTTATCGGCCTGGCCGGACGCGCGATCGTTCGACGATCCGGGTGACCTGAGCGGATGTCGGACCACGAGAAAGGACTGACTGCCAGGACATTCCGATCGTCACACAGGACAGCGATTACGACGCGATGGCAAATGTCGCCGTCATCAAGATCTGAGACCGCGCCAATCTCATGGCTGGTCGAACGACAGCTCTGCTCCGGTGTGCGAGTCGCAGTCGGCGCAGGCGTTCTCCGCGGGAACCTGGCCGATCGCCTCATGCACGAGTTTCTTGAACGGGTCGATGTTCTTCTCGAATTCACTGACCACGTCGACGAGCTTCACCCCGGCGCCTGCCTCGATACCCGCATCCAAGTCAGTCACCAAAGCGATTGCGGCATAGCAGATTTCGAGTTCGCGCGCGAGAACGGCCTCAGGATAACCGGTCATGTTGATCAGGGTGAAGCCTGCGGCGGCGAACCACTGGCTTTCCGCGCGGGTGGAAAACCGCGGACCCTCGATGACCACCATGGTGCCGCCGTCGACCACGCCGGGTAGCCCGGTGACCGCGGATCGCAACGTCGGGCAATACGGATCGGCAAACGACGCGTGCACCGCGCCGGAGTCGAAATAGGTGTCAGCGCGGCGACGGGTACGGTCCACCAGCTGGTCGGGCACCACCACGGCGCCCGGGCCGAGTGAGGGCGTCAGGCTCCCGACGGCACACGGGGCGAAGACTCGGCGCACACCTAAGGCAGCGCAGTGCCCACATGTTGGCCCGATAGGGCACCTTGTGCGCCGGAAACTGGTGGTTGACGCCGTGGCGGGGCAGAAATGCGACCTCGTGCCGGCCGACGGTACCGACCGTGACCGGGGCACTGGGCTCGCCGTACGGGGTGTCCAGATTAATGCTGCGCGCGTCTGCGGCGAAGAAGGTGTAGAAGCCGCTACCACCGATCACTGCGAGCATCCGTTCATTATCTTGCAGGCGGCATGCACGGCGTCATGGAACGATCGACGGGTGGCCAGCTTTGCGCAGTGGATCTCCGGCGCGCGACCGCGGACGCTACCGAACGCAATCGCCCCGGTGATTGCGGGTACCGGCGCCGCCGCGTGGCTGCATTCGGCTGTCTGGTGGAAGGCGCTGCTGGCGCTGGCCGTGGCGATGGCGTTGATCATCGGGGTCAACTTCGCCAATGACTACTCCGACGGCATCCGCGGCACGGACGACGACCGAGCAGGCCCGGTGCGGCTGGTGGGCTCGCGGCTGGCGACACCGCGGTCGGTGCTGACGGTGGCGGTGGTCAGCCTGAGTGTCGGCGCGGCGGCCGGCTTGGCGCTGGCGGTGACCAGCGCGCTGTGGCTGATCGTGGTCGGTGCGTTCTGTATCGCCGGGGCGTGGCTGTACACCGGCGGCTCGAAGCCGTACGGCTACGCCGGTTTTGGCGAACTCGCGGTATTCGTGTTCTTCGGGCTGGTCGCGGTGCTCGGCACCCAGTACACGCAAGCGTCGCGGGTGGACTGGGTGGGCCTGGTGTTGGCGGTGACGACCGGCGCGTTGTCGTCAGCGGTGTTGGTGGCCAACAACTTACGCGACATCCCCACCGACGCGCAGTCCGGCAAGCTCACCTTGGCGGTGCGCCTGGGCGACACCGGGACTCGTAGGCTCTACCAATCGCTGCTGGCGCTAGCCGGAGTTTTGACGCTGACGCTGACGGCGGCCACGCCATGGTGTGCGGTGGGTCTGGTGGCCGCGCCGCTGGCGCTGCGGGCTGCCGCACCGGTGCGGTCCGGGCGCACCGGAGCCGAGTTGATTCCGGTGCTGCGGGACACCGGGTTGGCGATGTTGGTGTGGTCGATCGCGGTGGCTGCCGCGTTGGCACTGTCGCGCTGATTGGCAACGTCGTTCAGCTCTGCGGGACGGGCAGGTCGGGGCACAGCGTGATGTAACCGATGCTCGGTGAGATCCAGTCGTGCCAGTCTTGGTGGCTGATGTTCGATATGAGTTTCGAGCAGAGGTTCGCGACAGCGGCGTCGAGGGGGGTCGGCCACAACCGGATGGTGGTATCGAGGCTGCCGGACGCCAGGGTGTGCCCGTCGGAGCTAAACGCCACACTTTCCACCGCGTTGGTGTGGCCGGTCAGGGGCTGGCCCAGCGGGCCGGAATGGGCGGGGTCGGTGAGATTCCACAGCCGCACGGTGTCATCGTTGCCACCGGAGGCCAGGGTGTGCCCGTCGGGGCTAAACGCCACACTGGTCACGGCGTTGGTGTGGCCGGTCAGGGGTCGACCCAACGGTGCCGGGCGGGACGAATCGGTGAGATTCCACAACCGCACGGTGTCATCGCCGCCGCCGGAGGCCAAGATGTGACCGTCGGGGCCAAACGCCACACTTTCCACGATGTTGGTGTGACCGGTCAAGGGTTGACCCAACGGTGCCGCGCGGGCCGGATCAGTGACGTTCCACAACCGCACGGTCTCATCGCCGCCGCCGGAGGCCAAGATGTGACCGTCGGAGCTAAACGCCACACTGAACACGACGTTGGCGTGGCCGGTTAGGGGCGAGCCCAACGGTGCCGGGCGGGCCGGATCGGTCAGATTCCACAACCGCACGGTCTCATCGGCGCTGCCAGAGGCCAGGGTATGGCCGTCGGAGTTAAACGCCACACTTTCCACGGGGCCGGCGTGGCCGGTCAGGGGCGGGCCCAACGGTGCCGGGCGGGCCGGATCGGAGAGATTCCACAACCGGATGGTGCGATCGTCGCTGGCGGAGGCCAGGGTGTGCCCGTCGGGGCCAAACGCCACACTGTTCACCACGTTGGTATGGCCGGTCAGGGGCGAGCCCAACGGTGTCGGGTGGGCCGGATCGGTGAAGTTCCACAACCGCACGGTGTTATCGCGCCGCCGGCGGCAAGGGTGTGACCTATCGGGGCTAAACGCCACACTCATCACGGAGTTGGTGTAGCCCGTGAGGGGTACTGCAGCGTCGAGGTTCCACAACCGGACTGTCTGATCGGCGCTAGCGGAGGCCAGGGTGCGCCCGTCGGGGCTAAACGCCACACTCATCACGATGTTGGTGTGGCCGGTCAGGGGCTGGCCCAGCGGGCCGGGGTGGGCCAGGTCGCTGAGATTCCACAACCGCACGGTGTCATCGGCGCTAGCGGAGGCCAGGGTGTGCCCGTCGGGGCTAAACGCCACACTTTGCACGGGGCCAGTGTGGCCGGTCAGGGGCGAGCCCAACGGTGCCGGGTCGGCCGGGTCGGTCAGATTCCAGAGCCGCACGGTGGCATCGGCGCCAGCGGAGGCCAGGGTGTGCCCGTCGGGACTAAACGCCACACTGATCAAGGCGTTGGTGTGACCGGTCAAGGGCTGGCCCAACGGTGCCGGGTGGGCCGGGTCGGTCAGACTCCACAACCGCACGGTGGCATCGGCGCTAGCGGAGGCCAGGGTGTGCCCGTCGGGGCTAAACGCCACACTGGTCACGGCGTTGGTGTGACCGGTCAGGGGCTGGCCCAACGGTGCCGGGTGGGCCGGATCAGTGAGATTCCACAACCGCACGGTGTCATCGCCGCCGCCGGAGGCCAGCGTGTGACCGTCGGGGCCAAACGCCACACTTCGCACGAAGTCGGCGTCGCCGATCATCGGCGGGCCCAGCGGGCTCGGGTGCGCGGGATCGGTGAGATTCCACAACCGGATAGTGCGATCGATGCCGGCCGAGGCCAGGGTGTGCCCGTCGGGGCTAAACGCCACACTGTCCACAGTGTCGGTGTGGCCGGTCAGGGGCTGGCCCAACGGTGCCGGGTGGGCCGGATCGGTCAGATTCCACAACCGCACGGCGCGATCGAAGCCGCCGGAGGCCAAGGTGTGCCCGTCGGGGCTAACCGCGATACAGGTCCGCTGCGACGGCGTGGGGATGATGATGCGAGTGGTGTTCAGCCCTGCGGTGGCGGTGTAGAGGGCGCTGCGGCTGGCGGCGGGGTCCGACCTCAATCGTTGCGCGGCCAGGGTGTCCGCAAGCGCATGAATGTCACTATCGGCAGCGGTGAGACGTGAAAACGCCGTTGAAGCTTCGGTGTCGAGTTGGGCGGCCAGCGCGTCGCGCGCTTCGCGGGTGGCTTGGCGCTGTGCACGGTTGGCTTGCACGAATCCGATCACCGCTACGAGCGCGACGATTGCCATGCCAGCAAGGACGGCACGCAGGATCCGGGAGCGTCGACGTAGGTCGGCGGCGTGGGTCTCGGCGGCTCGCTGACGTTCCTCTGCGTGGCGTAGTTGGGCTTGGCGTTGTTCTTCTTCGGCGGCCAGACGCTGGTTTTCGGCGTTTCGGCTGGCGGCCAGATATTCGCGCGTGCTAGCCAGCCGGTCGCCGAATCCCGCTGTGGCGGAAAGCGTTTCGGCATCGGTCAGCCGGGTGCCGGTCAACAGCCACGCCCGGTCATGCTCGCGGGCGGCCCAGGCGGTGGCGTTGCGTTCGATGTCGTCGGCAGTTTTGAGATGTTGGCGTTCCTCGCGCAACCAGCCGGCCAACTCATCCCATTGGCGCAGCAGGCTTTCCAACGCCACCTCGATAACCACCTGCCCGTCGCGCTCATCACGCACCAACAACCGCTTTTCCACCAAGGCGTCAACCAAAGGGCGGCTCTCGGACGGCAGATCGGCGTAGCGGGCCACTCGGCGCAGGGGCTGGTTGTTGTCGGGATTGATGGTGGCCAGCCACGGCACAAACGCCGAGCGCAGCAGCTCCAGTTGGTGGCCGCGTTGATCGGGGTCGGCAGCCAGCACCTCGTCGATGGCATTTTCCACCACGTGTCGCATGCCGCCCATCGCCTCGTAATTGGCCAACGTGAGCTCGCCGGTACTGGCGTAGTCGGCATACAACCGGGCCAGGGTCAGCGCCAAAAGGGGCAGCGTGTCGGCACCCTCGGCGGCATCGCCCAGCAGCCGGTTGACCAAATCCGGAGCGATGCGCAGCCGCTCGCCACCGGCGCTGGCCCGGGCGGCTGGCCCGGTGATGACCTCCTTGAACTGGGTCGTCGGCATGGGTTTGAGCTCGTCGAACAGCACCGTGGCCACCCCGGCCAGGGCGGGATGGTTTTGCATCACCTCATAGCGATCGGTGCGGATCGTGGCTGCCACGATCAACCCGAGGTCGTCGGTGTTAACCCGGTCCAGCAGTTGGGCCACCAGGCTCAAGAACTGCTCGGCCTGCGGCCCGGCATCCGCCGACAGTAGCTCCTCGGCCTGATCCAGCGGCAACACGAGGGTTGGGGGCGGCCCCTGCTGGTCGGCATCAGCCAGCCGCTTGGCGGCGGCCGCGCGCACCTCGGTTAACAGCTGCGCGACCCGGTCGGGGCCAGCCAGGCACGCGGTTTTGATCTCGCCCAACGGCGCCCCACCCAGGTGCAGCGCCGTGCGCGCAGAGTGGATCGCCGCGGCCAACCCGTGATCGCCGGTCAGCGCGGCGCGCTGCGGACGCATGATGCCGAGGGTCAGGAAATGCCGGTCGTCGCGCTGCAGCCGCGGAATCAGCCCCGCCCGCAGAAAAGACGATTTACCGCTGCCCGAGGGCCCCAGCACCACGAACAGCGACCGCAGGCCGGAGCGGCGCATCGTGCGAAGCTCGTCCATGCCGCGCACGATGGCCGCATCCCGGCCGAAAAACACCGCAGCGTCGATGCCTTCGAACGGCTCCCAGCCTCGATACGGCGCGCGATGCGGATCGTCGGTCGGCGGCCATACAAAGTTCTCCGGCCCAATTCCGGTGCCCTCCATCGCTTTACGTAGTTTGCGTAGGGCTGCGGCATTGAACCGCACCGGCGGGCCGCCGGTCACCGGGATCTCGGCCTGGGGGCCCTCGGCGAACAGGTCACAACGTTGCCACTCCGAGGTGATGTCGCTGTCGGTCAGGTTTTCCAGCCGCGCGACCAAGATCTGCTTGCCCAAGTTCTCCGCGGTGCGGTATTCGGCGCGGCACTCCTGGGATGCTTCCCAACTTCCCGACAGCAGGCAGATCACTGCTTCACAGCGATCATTGGCCCGCCGTAGCGCCTCCTTCCATCGATGACCCACCGCCAAACCGGTCTCTTCGCTGATATCCAGAAAGATCTCGTTCGCCAACTCTGGGCGCTGCTCGGCCAGCCACTGCTTTAACGCCACCGCGGGCCGGTTATCCCGGCTGGAATGGCTCACAAAGATCCGCGACACCCTTGGTTCCCTTCACAGACGCGAGCCGACGGGCGCACTCTTAAGAGCCAGTCAAGTCTGACACCCAGCTAACGAAATCGTCGCGGCAATCAACGGACTACCGCAAAGCGCATGTCATGAGGTCCGGACGGCACCTGTTTTGCCGCGGCAAATGCCCGTCGGCCTCGGCGGTAGACCGTCTAGCTTGCTTCGACTGTGCGCTCACGGCTTTGAGTGTGCGCACCGGGCGGGGCACCGTCCCGGCGTGTCGTCGCCATCGATTCACACTCGACGAGAAGCCACGCTTACGCGGCCTTGTCCAGCAGCTTGATGACCGCGGCGCGCAACTGCGCGGTGTAGACGTGTTCGTTGATCAAGCTGACGGCCGCGTTGTCGCCACTTCGCAAGATGCCCAGCAGCAGGTGCTCGCAGAGGATTTCGTTGTCCTTGTGCGCCAATGCTTCTCGCAGGGCCAGCTCGAGCACCTTTTTGGCGCCGTGACTGAACGAGATATGCCCGCGCGGGCGGCGGCGTCGCCCCGAACGTGACAGGGCGTTGTCGAACGCATCGGCGCCGAAGGTGCGGGCCACGCTGTCGCGAACGGCCCGCAAGTCAATCCCGATGGCGCGCAGCGCGTCGGCGTCTTCGTCGAATGACTGGTCGCCGGTGGATGTTTCGGCCAGCCGGCCCCGCACTACCTCGGCTGTCAGTCCGTAGCCAGTCAACACCGCCGACAGGTCTTCGCCTGCGGCCTCCACGATGCCGAGAAGCAGATGCTGTGAACCCATTTCGCGGTCGCGCAACTCGCGGGCCTCTTCCTGAGCCAGCTTGACAGCGACCCGGGCGTTGCGGGTGAACCGCTCAAACGGTCTCATCGGTCATCTCCTCCGATTGTATTTCTGATGCACCGCCTGCCGGCTCACGCCCAGCGCGTTAGCGATGGCCTGCCAACTCCAGCCCTGCTCGCGGGCGTGGGCGACATGGATCGCCTCCAGTCGCTCCTGCAGCCGCTGCAGTGCGCGTACCGCGCGTAGCCCCACCGCGGGGTCGGCGCTTCCCGCGGCGTCGGCGGCGGAATCCAGCGACAGATCGGACAACTCACTCACGGTTGTCAAGGTAACTTGACGGTTTACCCGTGTCAAGAAACATTGACAAATGGTCGGCTAAGCCGGCCCACCGGCGCGAGCGTGCGCGTGCGGCGTCGTCAACGCACAACACGCACGCTCGCGGGGAGGGGTATCGCGCTAGTCGATGACCTCGTCGGGCGGTCCCTCGCCGCGCAGCCTGGCCCGCAACTGCTCGCGGTCGCGGCGCCGCCGCTCGGTGGCCACCTCCAGGCTGGCGGTGGCTCGCCGACGCAGCGGACCGAACAGCCAGATGCCTAGCGGCATCGCGATGACGAGAGCGAACAGTACGGCGACGACGACCGGGAAGTCGTGCAAGCCCAGCAGTCGGCCTGTCGCGTAAATCGCCGCGCTAAGCGCAATGACCAAAGCCAGCCGGGCCGCCGCGTAAAGCACGACGCTGGCAGCGGCGCGGCCAGCGGAACTCTGCACAGTGCGAGCCTAAGGTGCCGCGTATATTCAGACCAAGGAGGTGTTGAGTGCTGTATCTGCTCCTCGTCCTAGTTCTGGGGACACTGATCTACATCGGCTGGCGGGCGGCTCGTTCGCAGATCCACCGGCAGAAGACGCGCGTCATCGGGCCCGACGACGACCCGGACTTCCTGTGGCGGCTAAGCCACGGTGACAACAACCCGCGCTAATTAAATGAAGTGCTCGTTGGATCGGCGCTGATCGGCCGGAAAGCCGTCTGCGACAACAGCTGCCAATTCGATGAGCGCCTCTCGCGTTTCCCGCTTCAGCCGCTCCAAGCTGATCTCCGCGCCCTCCTCCAGATGCGGGTCAAACGGCACCAGGCGCACCGCGCGGCAGCGACGGGAGAAGTGATCCACGACCTTCTGCATGTCGACCTTGCCGGAGCGGGGCCGCACCGCATTGATGACCGCGATCGAATTGCGCACCAGATCCTCATGGCCGTGGGCGTCGAGCCAGTCCAACGTCGCCGAGGCGCTGCGCGCGCCGTCGATCGAACCTGAGCTGACCACGACCAGGGCGTCGGCCTTGGCCAGTACCGACGTCATCGCCGAATGCAAAAGCCCGGTCCCGCAGTCGGTGAGCACCAGTCCGTAGAACCGCTCGAGGATGTCCAGCGTCTGCGTGTAGTCGTCTTCGCTAAACGCCTCGGACATGGCCGGGTCGGTGTCCGATGCCAACACTTCCAGCCGGCTCGGCCCCTGCGAGGTGTAACTGCGAACGTCGCTGTAACGATCGATGCCTTCGGCGTCGCGCAGCAGGTGCCGCACAGTGGCCGGCGTCTCCAACGGCACCTTCTGGCTCAGCGTGCCGCGATCTGGGTTGGCGTCCACGGCCACCACCCGGTCCCCGCGGATCGAGGCGAAGGTGGCTCCCAGCGTGGCGGTGATGGTGGTTTTGCCGACGCCACCCTTCAGCGAGAGCATCGCGATGCGGTAGCACCCTCGCAGCGGCTTGTTGACCTGGACGACCAGGTCGTTGTAACGCAGAGTCCGCGGGCTCTCGCCGACGTTGATCAGCTGACCTGACAGGACGTACAGCCACCGACGCCAACCCTCCGACGGCGCTGGCTTGACCTGCCGCAGCAATGTGCTGGTTGACAGTTCGGGGTAGGGCGAGGGCGGCACGAGCGCCTGCCGCTGGCCGGTGTTGGTGTTTGTCGGCGCGGCAGGTGGCGGGCCCCCGTAATAGCCGCCGTGGCTCTGCGCGGGTGAATCGACAACCCGTGGAAGTCCCTTGTGCGGGGTGGCCGCCCAGGCCCGCGGCTCGACGCGAGTCTCCGGGGGCGGCACGCCCCGTGTCGCAGCCTCGCTGAAACGCCGGTCGCGGAACCCGGCGAACGCCTTGGTCGGCGCCTCGTCGAGTGGTGGCTGTGGCGGTAACGGCGGCTGCGGTGGCAGGTCGGTCGTCGGATGGTCTTGGCGAGGGTGTGATGCCCCCGCATTCGCACTCTGGGTCGGATGGTCAGACACGTGCACTATCCCCTTGTTGCAACACTCGGGTCGCTTGTTGAACGAACGGTCCTGTTATCGAAGATATCGCAGCACCGGGCGCCACCTCCGATTTGTGCTTAGCCCACCCCAGCGTAAGAGTGCAGGCCAACCGTCACCAGGTTGACAAAGAACAGGTTGAACACCATCGCCACGAAGCCGGCCACGTTGATCCAGGCAGCTTTCCTGTCCCGCCACCCGGCCGTCGACCTGGCATGCAGGTAGGCGGCGTACACCATCCACGCGATGAACGCCACCGTCTCCTTCGGGTCCCAGCCCCAGTAACGGCCCCAGGCCTGCTCGGCCCAGATTGCGCCGAAGATCACACCGAAACCGAAGACGGGGAAGGCGAAAATCGTCGTCCGGTAGGCGATGCGATCGAGCGTCTGCGCGTCGGGCAGCCGCTGCACCATCCGGGCAAACGAGCCCGAGGCGTCCGGCTCGGCGAACCGCGAGGTCCGCAGGAGGAACAGGATGCTGGCTACGCCCGCGACGAGAAACACTCCCGAACCCAGGCTGACCACCGACACGTGGATCGGCAGCCAGTAGGACTGCAGCGCGGGCATTACCGGTGCGGCATTGGTGTAGAGCCAGCGTCCGGACACGGTCAGCAAAATCAGCACCGGCAGCAGCAAAAACACCCATAGCGGGCGGTACTGCGGTCGGCGTAACACGATCGCGCCGGCGACCAGGCCGCAAAAGCAGGTGAGGTTGATGAACTCGTACATGTTGCCCCACGGCACCCGCATGGTCGCCAGGCCGCGCAGCACGATGCAGATCAGCAAAAGCCCGATCCCGGCGTAGACCAGGGCCAGCCCGGCCCGCCCGACGCGTTCGTCGAGCGGGCGCCGCGGGGCGTCGACCACGATGCCCGGCGTCGCGCTATCGGCGGCCACGGATCCGGCGCTGACCAGCTCCGGGGTTCGGCGACTGCGCGCGTAGGCGAGTTCGACGGCCAGCAGCAGCAACGCGACCACCAGCACCACCACTGCGGAAGTGAACGCCCAGTCGGAATTGCGGGCCAGGCCCACGTTGACGTGCAGGGTCTTCATTCCAGGCTCCTTCCGGTCCCGACCGGTTCGCTGGGCGCAGCGACCGGCGCTTTGAACCCGTCCAGGAGCCGACCGGTGAGTCGTTCAAACTCGTCGCCCCAGCCGGCGTTGTCGGTCCGCGCCAGGCCGCCCACCTGGACATTCACCGTACCGGGCGCCTTGGACGGGAGCGGAAGCAGTCTCACCCACACCCGCCGCCGGCGCACCACCAGCGACACCAGCAGGCCGGTCATCATCGCGATCGCGAAGACCAGCACCCAGATCTGACCGGGGTCGTGCGAGACCTGCAGGTTGACGAACGGGACAGCGCCGTCGAACCGCACGACGGTGCCCGCCGCCGGCCCCCGATCAAGGCGCACCTGCTGGCCAGCCCGCAGGTTGACCCGTTTGACCTTGGTGAGCCGGTGCTGCTCGATCAGGCGCGGATCCAGCGAGTACAGCGACTGCGGCCGGCCGGTGTCCAGGCCAGTGTCGCCGGAGTAGATGTCGACGGCGACCGCTGGGGCGTTCAGCGCGGGAAAGCTCGACGACAGCAGGGTGCCCTCGAGCTGCTCGGTCGGTGCGAGCAGACCCTGGATGGCGATCTGGTGTTTGCGGCGTTCGGTGGCGTCGGGATACGCCCCGGCCGGCGGGTCGATGCGCGCCACGCCCGACGACAAAAGCGTTCGGGGGTTGTCAGGTCGCCACTGCACCGTCGAGGTGCGGACCTGCCCGTCGGGGAAGGTCACGCTGAAGGTCGGCGCATACCCGTGGCCCTGCAGGTAGACCCGGTCGCCGTGCACCCGCAGCGGATGGTTGACCTCCAGCCGGTAGGGCCGCCAACGATCGACCGCCAGATCGGCGCCGGCTTGGTAGTCGATGTCCGCCACGAACGACGTGGCCTGCCCCGACGCTAGGTAGCGCGCCGCAAAGTCCTTGACCCGCAAGCAGATCGGGCGTAGCGAGGTGCCGTCGACGGTGTTACCGGCCCGGAACGAGTCGAACGCGGCTGGCGATGCCGAGCAGAAACCTGGGCCGCCGTCGGCGATGACGATGACGTTGCCCTCGTAGCCGAAGAGCTTGCCGACGGCCACCGCCACCAGCAGGCCCAGCAGCGAGAAATGGAACACCAGGTTGCCGAATTCGCGTAGGTAGCCCTTCTCGGCGGAGATTTCGATGGCGCCGTCGACGGTGCCGGCGCTGCGAGTGACCGTGCGCCAGCCGCGCAGCCGTCCGGTCAGCGTCGTCGCCAGCGTGTCGGGTTCACCGGCGACGACGGCGGTGGTGTGCTTGGGCAGCCGGGCCAGGTTGCGCGGCGCGGGCACCGGTGTTGCCCGCGTGCTGCGGGCATGCTCGACGATCCGCGGGGTCAGGCAGCCCACCAGCGACACGAACAGCAGCACGTAGATGGCGGTGAACCAGAAGCTGCCGAACACGTCAAACGCCTGCAGGGCATCCAGCCACGGCCCGATCAACGGGTGAGCCGCCAGGTAATCGTCGACCTTGCCGGCGTTGAGGCTGCGTTGCGGCAACAGGGCGCCGGGCAATGCGCCGAGGGTCAGCAGAAACAACAGCACCAGCGCGGTGCCCATCGAAGTCAGTCCGCGCCAGGTGTTGCGGGCCCGTTGTATGAGTGCCGCGATCAAATCGGCAACCTCACGTCGGACACGAACGCGTCGCGCAGCCACGACACGAAGTCGTTCCACACCCCGGTGACCAGGCCGACACCGACCGCGATCAGCAGCACCCCGCCGACGATCTGCAACGCCCTGGTGTGTCGGCGCAGCCAGGCGAGGCCGCCAACGGCCGCGGCCGACCCGAACGCCAACAGCACGAACGGGATGCCCAGGCCCAGGCAGTAGGCGATCACCAAGATCATCCCGCGGGCCACACTCGCGCCGTCGGTGGCCGACGCGACGGTGATCACCCCGGTCAGCGTCGGCCCCAGACACGGCGTCCAGCCCAACGCGAACACCGCGCCCAGCAGCGGCGCTCCTGCGACCGTCGACAACTGCCGCGGCGCGAACCGGACCTGACGCTGCAGCGCGGGAACGTAACCCACGAACACCAGGCCCATCAGGATGGTGAGCGCGCCGCCTACCCGCTGCAGCACCAGCTGGTTGGTGATCAACGTGGTTGTCATGCCCAGCACGGCGACCGAGCCGAGCAGGAACACCACGGTGAACCCGGCGACGAACAACGCCGCCGACCCGGCGACCCGCCACCGCGCCGCAGGCGGCGCCTTAACCGAACCCGGTTGCGGCTGTTCGTCGACACCGACGACCGCGGCCAGATACGACAGATAGCCCGGCACCAGCGGCACCACGCACGGCGACGCGAACGACACCAGCCCGGCCAGCAGACACACCGCCAGCGCGGCCAGCAGCGGGCCCGATGCGGCGATCGCGGTTAAACCCGTCAACCCGGTGCTCATTGCGGGCCCGGCGGCGCCGGGTGCTCGGCGGGTTCAGACGCGACGCGCTGCACCACCGGCTGCAGGTCCTCGGCGAGCAGTTCGCGCAAGAACACCGCCGCGACCCGATGGCGGCGGTCGAGCACGATCGTGGACGGTATGACCGTGGTGGGGTATTTGCCGCCGAACGCGATCATGGTGCGCATCGCCGGGTCGTAGATCGACGGGAACGTCACGTTGCGGTCTTTGACGAAGTCCTGAGCGGCCTGCCGGTTGTTGTCGCGGACGTCGATGCCCAGCAACGCCACACCGTCGCCGCGGGTGGCGTTGTACACCTGCTGCAGCTGGCTCACCTCGGCCCGGCACGGCCCGCACCACTGGCCCCACACATTGATCACCACAACCTTGCCGGGAAAGTCGTCCACCGACACGGTGCGTGCAGGATCCATCAGCTCCGGCCCGGCGATCGGTCCTGGCAGTCCGCGATGATCGGGCGGGTCATAGTAGATGTCGGTTTTGCCGCCGGGCGCGACGAATTCGAAGGTGCCGCCCTGAGCGACCGCGTCATCGCCGCTGGAGCAGCCGACCAGCAGACTGGCCAGCGCCGCGGCGACAAGCACCAGCCGCCGCATGGTCAACCGCCCGCCGGCTCGCTGTAGAGCACGTCGACCAGCCGGTCGCCGTCATAGACCAGGGATGTCACCGAGCCCACCGCGCACTGCCGGCGTCGCGGGTCGTGCCAAAGTCGCTTGCCGGTCAGCGCCAGCCGGACAGTCCACACCGGCAGTTGGTGGCTGACGCACACCGCCTCGTGACCAGCGGCCCGCGCGCGCGCCTTGTCCACCGCGGTCGTCATCCGGGCCGCGATCTGCTTGTAGGGCTCACCCCACGACGGGGTGAACGGATTGCGCAGCTGCCACCAGAACCGCGGGTCGCGCCAGGCGCCATCACCGGGTCCTAATCGCTTGCCCTCGAAGAAGTTCGCCGACTCGATCAGGTCAGGGTCGGTGTCTACCGGCAGGTCGTGGCGGGCGGCGATGGGCGCGGCGGTCTCTTGCGCCCGCTGTAGCGGGGAGGCGATCACCGCGACGATGTCGCGGTGAGCCAGCGCGTCAGCTACCGCTTGGGCCTGCTGAATACCCTTGTCGGACAGCCGAAATCCGGGCAGCCTCCCGTACAGGATGCCCTCGGGGTTGTACACCTCGCCGTGGCGCACCAGATGGATTCGGGTCTGTTCAGCCATCAGGGTTTGCTCTCCTTGGCTGCTGCGGCGGCGGCGGGCAGCGCCTCGGCGATCCGGGTGAACGCGGCGTCGTCGAGAGCCGCCGAGACGAACCACGCCTCGAATGCGCTGCACGGCGGGTACACACCGCCGTCCAACAGCCGGTGAAAAAACGCCGGAAAGCGCCACGTCTCGCTGGCGCGCGCCGACGCGAAATCGGTTACCGGCGCATCGCCGAAGAATACGCTGAGCATGTTGCCGGCCCGCGGGATCTGGTGTGGTACACCGGCCTTCGTCAAGGCATCGGAGAGCAGACCGGCCAGCCGGTCGGCATTGGCGTCCAGCGCGGCATACACCGCGTCGTCAGCGGCCCGCAGCGTCGCCAGCCCGGCTGCTACCGCCACCGGATTGCCGGACAGCGTGCCCGCCTGATACACCGGGCCCAGCGGCGCAAGCCGTTCCATTACCTCGCGGCGACCGCCGAACGCCGCCGCCGGCAGCCCACCGCTCATCACCTTGCCGAAGGTGAACAGGTCGGCGTCTACCGGATCGATTCCGTACCAACCACTTCGGCTGACCCGAAAGCCGGTCATCACCTCGTCGATAATCAATAGCGCACCATGTTCGCCGGTGATCGCGCGCAGCGCGGCGTTGAAGCCCGCCGCGGGTGGGACGACGCCCATGTTGCCGGGGCTGGCCTCGGTGATCACCGCAGCGATCTGGTCGCCGAATCGGGCGAAGGTCTGCTCGACCGCGTCAATATCGTTGTACGGCAACACAATCGTGTCGGCAGCGGTGGCGCCGGTGACGCCGGGCGAGGACGGCAGGCCCAGTGTCGCAACGCCGGAGCCCGCGTCGGCGAGTAACGCGTCGACATGGCCGTGGTAGCAGCCGGAGAACTTGACGATCTTGGCGCAGCCGGTGAAGCCGCGGGCCAGTCGCACGGCGCTCATGGTGGCCTCGGTGCCCGAGTTGACCAGCCGGATCCGCTGCACGGCGTGTACCCGGTCGATGATCTCGGCACCCAGTTCGGTTTCGGCAGGAGTTGGCGCTCCGAACGACAGGCCGGTCGTAGCAGCCTTGGCGACGGCGTCCACCACCGAAGGGTGGGCGTGACCCAGGATCATCGGGCCCCACGAGCAGACCAGGTCGACGTAGCGGTTGCCGTCAGCGTCGGTGAGCCAGCAGCCGCGAGCTTCGGTGATGAAACGGGGGGTACCACCGACCGCCTTGAAAGCACGTACCGGCGAGTTCACCCCGCCGGGAATGACCGCGCAGGCGTCGTCGAACAACTTCGCCGAGACGTCGATACGCACGTCCCCCAGTGTCCCAGCTGCGGCGAGCGGCTTCACTACAGGGTGTAGTTGGTGTGCTAAGGCTATGAGGCGAGTCAAACAACCACGGCGTTTGTCAGCGCTATGCCCGTAATTATTCGACAGTCGGCTACGTCCTCGATAGAGAAAGGCACACACCATGCGCCGACGGCATCGAACAGTTCACGGCCAGTGAGATCCTCGACGAGCTGGAGCGGCGAGTCGGCCCCGACGGGGCTGTGCGCCTGTACAACGAGCACGCCCGGTATCCGGTGTCGAGCGTTGATGAGATACGGGAGCGACTGGCCCACTGAGCCCCCCGTCCCAGGCAGCGCTCACGTGGTGCGGTGGATATCTCTACAGGGTCGCGCTTCTCTGAGCACCGCTGCCTGAGGGGCTACGGTCTGCCGCCGTAGCCGTGAGGGAGCACGTAGCCGTTGTATGTCCCAGGGGCTTGCTGGTGCCTCCCAGGGACTTGCGGGCAGTTCTCCTGGGCGTGGGTGATGCCGTTGCCCATCGAAGCGCACACCGTTTTGCCGTCGTCGGCGTAGGCCGGTGCCGCCAAGGCAATCGTGGCGGCCGCGATGCAGGTAACTATCGTTTTGATGATCATGCAATCGATAACGCCGCCCGCAAGGGGCCAATAGTAGAACCGGACGAATCCTGGACGGAATGGCCGCATTTCTTGACGGTTTTTTGACGCGACTGAGAAGCATCGTTGTGGCCGCCGTGTCTGTGGCGGTCATGGTGGTCGCGGCGGCCGGTACGGTTGGTGCTGACCCGACAGCCCCACCCGGACCCGGACACCAAATCCCCGGCCCGGACGGCCCGACGTCTCCAGGCACCCAAACTTATCCGCCCCGGTGTGCCAGAAACATGCTCGCGTGCGGGTTCAGGTACGACCCGGGCACCGGGACGTGGAACCCGAGCGGCTTAGGCGACGAATGACCCAGTTCCGTTTGTAGGAACGTTTGTCAGATTTCCGACAGCCCGCTTCCGCAACGCTTACGCTCCAACCAGCGTGGTCATCGGCGATTGGAGCGGTCATGTGGGATTTTCGCCGTGTTCTCGTCGCCCTTGTCGGACTGATCACCTTGGCAGTGGTGGCGCCGTGGGGCGCCCCGAAAGCTGTCGCCGACGGGGACCGGCTGGGGTGCAATACGTTCTGCCAGAACGCGGGTGGCTACGGCGCCGCGGGCCCCAACGCCCCCGTACCTCTTCCGTCGCCCATCACGATCGTCTCCGGCGGAACCGTCACCGCCGACGCGGATGGCTATGTGCCGGTGACCTTGACATGCAACGCGACAGTGCAATGCACCGGCGCCCTCCTGGTCAACCTGAACAGCCCGGCGGCCGAGGCCGCACTTGGGTACGATATGACAAATTACGGCCGATCGGACCTTGTCGTGAACGCGGGCGCAACACGGACGATCGGTGTCCCGTTGCCGCCCCCGGCACTCGCCTACCTGCGATCCAATAGCCCGACCAGTCTTGGCGTGCTTGCAGTCACCATATCTACGGGGCGGCCATACGAGCACGGCTTCGCCACGCTGACGGTGGCAGCTCCGGGATAGAGATGAAGCTGCCAGGGTCCCGGCTGAGCCGCCGCGGCATGCCGACCAGTAAGCCTGATCCGTGGAACCCCAGAGTAGTCACGGCCCACGTCTGAATAGTTGATCGGGTCGCCCCTACTCTGCTGGAGCGGCCCGATACTCATCTCCCTTGATTCTTGTCGTTAACGGGCCACCTGTCGGACGAGGTGACTGGGAACCGAATTCACAAAGTCTGCGTCTGACTAGTGGCGGCTTGCTGGCCGCGCCGCGCACGCAAGTCGCCGTTCCTCGGCTTCGATGGCGGCGGCCTTGGCGTCGATCGCCGCCTGCTCGTACAGGCGGCGGTAGAGGTCGGCGGCGATGAGCCGGCCCGCGCGGGTGCACCAGTCGACGACCGCGTCGTCGCCACTCGCGTCGGCGCCGGCGGCCAGGACCGAATACAGATCTTTCAGCTCGGCGAGGTCAAGCTGGGCCAGCCGCGGGCACGGTTCGGCGTCGGAGTCGACGTACACGCCGGTCGTCACCGACACCAGTCGGGCGAACAGCGCGTCGGACACCGAGGCGGCCCAACGTGCCAGGCCCTGCTGGCGTGACTGCGACAGCTGCCCGCAGACGCCGAGCAGTGTGGCGGCGGCCTGTTCCGGCAGATCGTCGACGGGGGGATGGGTCATTGTTTTCCTCCTCCGTGGGTTATTCGGAGCAGACATCGTCTCGGCTTTGAGCGGGATAGGAGTTACACGCGGAAGCCGGCGCCTTGGTTCAAGCGAGCGCGTGCAAGCCCAAGCAGGCCGAGCCGCACCAAGGGTGAAGTGTCCCGGCGCCGGTGTTCGGTTAGGTTCCCCACGTGGGCGAGTTGCGAGTCAGCGCCGATGACGTTCAGGCCACGGCTGCCTACTACCAGGCGTCAGCAGGGCGGCTGGCCGACGGCACGTCAACCGGTGTGGAGCGGTCGTTTCAGCCGAGCGCGGCAGCGGTGCAGGCGGTGCACGCCGGAGCAGCGACGACGCGGGCGGCGCTTTCGGCGCGGACGGCGGCTACCGGGGTCAGGGTCGCTGAAGCGGATGCGCGCTATGTCCAGAACGAGGGCGAATCAGCGGCCAAGCTCCATGCGTTGGGCCCCCAGGCGGTGTAGATGGACATTGACACCCCGACCCTGTCGCAGATTCGCAACTGGGACACCGAGCACCTGAGTGAGGCAGCGAACGATTGGGAGGCCGAGGCGGAGCGGTGGGAGACCGCCTACGAGCAGAACTACCAGCGCCTTGCCGAGACCGACTGGCAAGGCCAAGGCCGTGAAGCCGCGTTGGAGCGCGCCGGGCTTGACGTAGTGAAAGTCCGCGGCCCTGCCTGGCAGCTGCGGGAGGCGGCGATGGCCGCCCGCTACGGGTTTGCCCAACAAAACGGTGCCAAAGAGTCGGCGTTGGACGCCATTGCCGACGCCGAGCAAGCCGGTTTCAGCCCAACCGAAGACCTGTCGATCACCGATCGCCAAACCAGCGCCAGCGGCGCAACACGGGCCGCGCGACGAGCCGAGGCCCAAGCTCTGGCCGCCCAGATCCGGCATCGCGCCGCGCTGCTGGTCACCAGCAACCAAGAGATCGCCACCAAAATCACCGCGGCCGCCGGCAACATCGGCGAATTCAGCTTCGACGAGCCCACCGGCCTCGCGACCACACGATCGACGCCGAATAACGACGGGATTCAACTCGTCGACAACAGAACTTGGAAGCAAGACCCGCCGCCACCGCCACCACCACCCCGGCCCCGCCCAGGTCTACCTCCGGAGGGTGTTCGTCCGCCGTCGCGGGAGAGTTGACGCCAGGACCACCTAGTAGAGCCAAGGAACGACGTCGCGGTCGCGAGCATCTCTGGGACGAAATGGTGGTGAGTGGCGGTATCATCCGGACGACCGGTGGCATAATCCGCATTGGGATTACAATCCGCACGATAGGCCAAATCGTGAATGGGACGAAATTCCTATCGGAGGTCTGCCACCATTAAAAGGGACACCAGATCCGCCGGCACCACCAGTGTCTAGTCCGCCGCAGCAGTTCCCTGCTTTGGACATGCCAGACCCGCCGGCCGCGCCGACTCCGATATATACGCCACCACCGGGAGGGCCAATCAGCAGTTTGCCACCGATCTTACCTGACGACGCCGCAAAGGTCGGCGAAGCGACAGGGATCACCGGGGTCGCGGGAATTCTGGCCTGGCTTGCCTTGATTCTTGAACAGAATTGACATCGACCGAAGAACGTGCCGACAAACACCGCCGGTCGGTGGACTCAATTGTTGGCGTGATCAACTGCTACACACTCGGAGGGGACAGATATGGCCATCTTTCGTGTCGGTTATTTTTCAGATTTTTACTACGACGATGATGTGGTTCTCGTAGGTGCGGATCGGGATGGAATGCGCATGTTTCAATCCGCGGTGCGATCGGCACATGACGACGGGGCGGCGAGCTTCGAATTCGACGCAATTAAGCATTCCGTCGTGCGGCAAGACGGTGCAGCCGATATTGAGCTGGGATCGCAGACTGTTGTGTGGCGGTTCGATGATGCGAAGTTGGTAGAGATGCTCGATTTGATCGAGCCACTGGTCGATATCATTAAAGGCCGGGCTCATCAATTATGTCGATGATCTGAACAGTCCGGCGGAAACACTCATCCTGTCGGTCGACGAATACACACGCGGCGGCCCATTCGCGGTGTTTCCTCACGGTGAGCCGGTGCCACCCCGGAAGGAACCAGAATGACTATCTTCCGTGTCGGGTTTTCCAGATTTTCTTGGGGTGATGATGCGGTTCTCGTAGGGGTCTTCGGCTCCGGCCGGAGCGGCTCGGCTCGAAAGGGAGTACCTACGAGAGTTTCGGATTGAGGAAGACGTAGAGCGCAGCGATCTTGCCTTCGCGAACGACGACAACATCGAGCCCGGTGTACTCCGCCGGTTCACCTTTCGGGCCCGAGCCCCATGCCAGAATTCCCCCGTTGTGTAGGGCCTGAGGCTCTCCGCGGGGCGTGTAGACAAAATGCGGATGGGTCGCGCGCAGTTCCCCGGCGAATTTGTCCAGCGCCTGGCGTCCAACGAAAACCCCTGTCGGAACGTACAGAACGCAATCGTCTGTGTAGAACTCTTCGATGGCGGCGCGCCGGCGACCCGCATCACCCTCCCCGAAGACCTCCTGAAGGTTTCGCTGAAGAAGTTCAATAATGCGCTCAGTCATTTGGTGTCCCTGCCTCGGGCGTCTAGTTGAGGCGGTCCGCCACGCCGACCACTCGGCGGGCCAGGTGGTCTAGGGCGTTCAGCGTCGCTTCATCGAGCGGGTTTTTGTTCTCCGGCCCGGTGACGTGGCCGACACCGTAGGGGTTTCCGTCCACGAACTTCACTGGGTCGGTATAACCCGGGGGCACGATGATGCCGCCGAAATGCATCAGCGTTGTGTACAGGTTGACCAGGGTCGTTTCCTGTCCACCATGGGCGGTCTGCGATGAGGTGAAACCCCGCGTAGACCTTGTCCGCCAGCTTGCCCTGTGCCCACAGGCCACCCAGCGTGTCGATGAATGCCCGGAACTGCGACGTCTGTCCTCCGAATCGGGTCGGTGATCCGAAGATGACGGCATCCGCCCAGACGATATCGTCGCCGGTCGCCGCCGGCAGATCATTCGTTGCCTGGTAATTGGCCGTCCATGCCGGGTTTTGCGCAAAAGACTGCGGATCGCGGGTTTCGGCGATATGACGCAGGCGCACCTCGGCCCCGGCCTTTTTCGCCGCCGCCGCGACTCGTTGCGCCATCGCCGTGCCATGGCCGGTCGCGGAGTAATAAATCACCGCCAGCTTGCTCATTGGATACTCCCTCGATGTCGTAGGTGTTCGTGGACGCACGGCATAAGCGGACTAGCAGTCCGCTTTTATTCCCGACGCGTGTGATGCGGCTCAGGCGTTGGAAACAATCAATGGGTGACCCAGCAATCGGCCAGCGAGGTCGCACTCGCCAGCATCGGCGCCGTCCGCGACAACCCGGATGGGCGCCTGGCCCTAATGCGCAGCCAATACCGGGTCCCGCCGGACGTGGACCGCGGCTATCTGCCCTACCGACAGGCAGCGTCGGCGTTCATGCGGTGGCAACTGCGCCGTGGGCTGCTCAACCCGATCGACTCGCCGAGGCCGGGCAGCCCATGGTGGCGGGCGATCAACGAGCGCCTGCTCTACGACGTGCGGCGAAGCTCGTGCGCTGGCCTTCGGTCACCCTGGGCCGGAAAGCTCGCCCGCGGTCGCCGCCTGGCTGAAGTTCATTCGACACCCCAGCGCCGCAGCCTGGTATCGGGCGCACAATTTGAGCATCGTCGGCGCATACCTCGAATACGAGCACTTGGCGGCACGCGAAGGCCGAATCGAGCGGTTCTTCATCAACCTGGTGCTGGTTCGGGTTCTCTACACCCACGCGATGATCGCCGCACCGCGGCTGGCGCTGGACTGGCTGGCTCCCGCCGGCCGGCTGCTCGGCGACCCACGGCTGGGCATGACGAGCATCTTTCTGTCGCTCTCGCGGGTGCTGCCCGACCGCTATCCGCTCGGCGACGACATCGCGCCCTACGCGCAGGCCGAACATGGATTAGGTCATCTCCTCGACGTAGGCGTCATCACCCCCCGGGTGCAACACCTGTACGCCTGGTCGGCCAGTGAGCTGGACACTCCGGGCCTACGGCAACTGCTGACCGGCCAAACGCCCTGCTACGCCTGGCCCGCGACAGATCAGCAACCGTGGAACCCGTCCCCGTCGCGGCCGGCCCGGCTCGCACGCAGGCTTTTGCCCGTCACGTCTACGCCTCGGTGAGCGCAAACACCGGGTGGTCGGCCGGGTCGGGCAGTTTACGGAAGTAGCCTTCGACGACTCGGCCCGCCTTCTTCTGGTACGCGATCAGAATCGGCTGGCGCTGCGGGGCAGGGGTTTCGCGCGCGACATACGTCACGGCGCCGGACTTGTCGGTCAGGGTGACGGTGGGGTTGGCGCGGACGTTTTTGACCCATTGCGACTCACCGCGGGTGGAGACCAGATACCGGGTGCCGCCGACCTCGACGGTGACGACGGGAATGTGCTGCGGCTCCTTACTGGCCCGCTTGGTGATCGTGAGGGTTTCGCTGTTGCTGATGCCAGTAGCCATCGCGATCCGGTTGAAGACCTTGACGGTGAACCATGGAGGTTTGAGATAGGCCATGCCGTAAGAGTTTGATAGCGACATGCAACTACCGCAACGGCTCGCCAGGTTCAATCGACACGTCACCAACCCCATTCAGCGGATGTGGGCCGGTTGGCTTCCAACATTCGGCATTCTCGAGCATGTCGGGCGGCGCTCCGGCAAGCCGTACCGCACGCCGTTGACCGTCTTCAACGCCAACGTCGACGGCAAGCCGGGCGTGGCGATCCTGTCGATGTACGGACCGGACCGTGACTGGTTGAAGAACCTCAACGCTGCTGGCGGCGGCCAGATGCGACGGCACGCCAAGACCTTCGGCGTCACCAACCCTCAGACCGTCACCAAGGCGGAGGCAGCGTCGCACGTCACCGGCGCGGCGCGACGGGTCTTCGCGAGGTTGCCGTTCGAGCAGGCGGTTCTGCTGACCAAGACCGGCTAAGCGTCTAGCTTTTGCAGCGACGAACCCAGGTCGACCGGCGGGTTAACTTGGGCCACAACACACATGCCGCGGACAATAAACAGTTCGGAGTTACCCGCCGGAATCCAGGTGGCCGGACGCGGTCGTCGGCGTCGCCGGCTCAGTCTCGGGGGCGACCCGGCCGCGCCACCACTTGCTCACCAGATACAGCACGACCACCACGGCCCAGGACAGCAGGCTGAGCCAAAACTGGACACGAGCGGTGTGGTGGAACGCCATTTGCACGAGCACGCCGACGATCGCAACCAGTGTCAGGATCGACAGCACCGGAAAGAACCACATTTTGACGCGTAGGTTTTCCGGCGGGGTCTTGAAGCGCAAGACAATCTGCGACAGCGCGATCAGCAAGTAGACGAACAGCACGATGGCGCCCGACGAGTTGAGCAAAAAGAGGAACACCGTACCCGGAGAGATTTTCGCCAAGATGACGCACAGGAACCCCACCACCGATGAGGACAGGATCGCGATGTAGGGCACGCCGCGGCGGCTGAGCTTCGTCAACCGGATCGGTGCATCTCCCCGGCCGGCCAGCACGAACAGCATGCGGGATGCGGTGTACAGCCCGGAATTCAAGCAGGAAAGCACTGCGGTGAGCACGATCGCATCCATCACGTCGCCCGCACCGCGGATCCCGATGTGATCGAACGCTTCGACGAACGGGGACGTGCCAATCTGCACTGAGCTCCACGGCAGAATCACGACGAGCAGGAAAACTGAGCCCACGAAGAAAATCACGATGCGAGCGGCGACGGCGTTGGTGGCTCGGCGAATTGCACGCTCGGGATCGGACGTTTCGGCGGCGGCAATGGTCGCGATCTCCGCGCCGACCATCGAGAAGATCACGATGACGACTCCGGCGAAGACGCTGCCGACGCCGTTCGGGAAGAATCCGCCATGAGAGCTCAGGTTGGAAAAATCCCGGTGCCGACCAGGCCAGAGCCCGAGGACGAATAACGAGCCAAGGCCCAGGAATATCAGGATAGTCGCGACCTTGATTCCGGCAAACCAGAATTCGAATTCTCCATACGATGACACCGAGAACAGGTTGGTCGCGGTCATCGTCAACATCAGGATCAGCGAAATCAGCCACAACGGCGCACTGAACCAGTAGTTGACGACCTTCGCGCCGGCAACCGCTTCGAAGCCAACGACGATCACCCAGTAGTACCAATACAGCCAGCCCACTGAGAAACCCGCCCATCCGCCCAGCGCATTGCGTGCGTAATCGGCGAACGATCCCGTCGAGGGGTTGGCGGTGGCCATTTCACCGAGCATCCGCATTACCAGAACGACGAGTACGCCACACAGCACATAGGTCAAACATGCGGCGGGGCCGGTGGTTCGTATCACCACACCCGATCCGACGAAAAACCCGGCGCCAATGACACCGCCGATCGCGATCATGGTCAGCTGCCGTTGCGACAGCCCCTGGCCCAGTTGGGGTGTGGCATCGGTGAGTTTCTCTGCTGGTGAGCCCATCTGAAGCCGAGTCAGGTCGTTCGAAGAGGCGAGAGCGCCAGATCCGCTGGCCAGCCGGCGAGACAGCACATGGGTGACCGGGATCGGGTGCGCCGCACGGGCTTTGTCGACCAGCCCGAGTCGCAACCATGACGACCGGGCTTCGGCGATGACCAGTTGGTCGGGTTGGAAGTTGTGTACCGCGGCGGCTAGTGCGCGCAGCGGTCGGTAGTCGCCGAGTTCCCCATCCACGATCACCCCGCACAGCGCGTAGCTGATAAACGCTCCGGGCCCGGTCTCACCGATGATGACGCCGGATCCGACGAACAGGCCGGCGCCGATCACGCCCCCGAGCGCAATCATGTTGAGCTGCCGCTGCGAAAGCCCCCGACGCAGCGTCGACGTGGTGCTCATGTCGGCCACGCGCGTCTGCGCCACACCGGGACGCTAGCACCTCTAAGCGTTGTCGCGCTCGATTCAGACCGGCAGGGCGCGCAACGCCGCGGGCAGGCTGGGCAGAAAGTGCTCGGTGGCGAATGCACGGATGTCCTCGGCGCTCGTCAGCGGCCGGCGACTGGGCAACACCAGCACCATCGCGGCGTAGCGCAGGACGGTGTCGGCCAGCTCGTCGATTGCCGCGGCCCCGATTCGCTCGGCGAAGCCGTCGGGGAAGATCACCCGCAGTGCGGCCGCCATCCGCTCGACAGCGGCGTCCCAGTGCTGATGGGCCAACTCGAGCATCAAGCCGGGCTCGTCGGCGAGCATCCGGGTCAGCACCCGATGCTGACGGAAACGCATGATCGACAGCGTGAACGCCTCGACATAGTAATTCGACTGCGGCCGACGGCTTTTCAGTTCGTTGGCGATGTCGGCGAAAAGCACCGCGTTCTCGCGGTCGATGACGGCCGCGACCAGCTCGTCGCGCCCGGCGAAGCGCCGGTAGATGGTGGTGCGGCTGACCTGCGCGCGGCGGGCTACGTCGTCGAGCGCGACCCGGCGGAAGCCGTGCTGTTCGAACTCGACGACGGCGGCGTCGAGGATGGCACGGGTCGCGGCGTCAGCGGGGTCGGCGGGGTTGTTAGCGGGCATAGCCCGCCTGGGCAAACCTGTTGTAACGCAGCCGCATCGGCAGATGCTCCCACAGCCAGTTGACCGGCCGTGACCGCCACACTGCGGCGAAACGTTGGTAACGGTGCTCCTGCCGATCGGTCCAGGGCAGACCGAGCAGGCTGCGGGCGCGCGGCGGCAGGCCACCGGTGGTCAGAAACCCCGCGATCGGGTTGAACGCAGGCGAGACCACGCGCCACAGCAGCGGCGGCACCCCCTTGGGGCAGGGGAAGCCCTTAGTCACATATCCCACACCGTATTTGGCGGTCGGATGCGCGACCATGACCCGGTCGAGCATGTGGTCCCAGTACCGCAGGAACTCGTCATAGTCGGCCGGCATCGGCCGGTCGCTGACGCCGTAGCGGCGATACCAGGTCTTCGACTCGAGGTAGATCTGCTTCTTCTCCTCGTCGGTGAGGCGTTTGACGAAGGTGTCGGCGAAGTACAGCACCTGCTCGACGAAGGTGGCGTGTGCCCAGTAGTAGGTCTCCGGGTCCAACGCGTGATAGCGCTCGCCGCTGGGCATCTCGCCCTTGATCTCGTGATGAAAATCACGCACCTGCTGGCCGGGATGGTCGTCGTCGGCGCCGTAGACGGTCATGAAGATCGGCGGCAGCGAGCGTTTGACGCGTGCGGCGGTGTCACTGAAGAACACCGAGTGGTCCAAGACGCCTTGGCCGAGTTCAGCGAGCATGTTCTGCAGCACAGCCGGGCCGCGGGCCGATCAGGAACATCCGGTTGTCGCCGAAATACCGCCACACCAACGACTGCGGCCCCAGCGGCAGGGCATCGGTCGTCGTTCTGGCCACAGACGACTCACTCAGCTCGGTCATGTGGCACAGTGTTACACGTTTCGTACTTTGTAACAAACGGTTGGGGGCCGCTGGTCGCCAGCATCACCGCCAGGCGTTGTTGCCGGACTGTTGTCGGACCGTTGCCGCCCAGCGCCAGTTGGCTTGGCACGATTCGCTGGTGAATCAGTTGCGGTCAGTGACCCGCCGGACCGCACTGCGTCTGGGCGTCACCGGTGTCGGGGCCGCGGGTCTGTGGGCACTGGGCGCGCTGCCGGACGCGACCCGGGCCGCGCCCGCACCGCTGAGCACTCCGCTGCCCACCCGCGAGGAGGGCTCCTTCATCTCCGCTGCGCGCGGCGGGCGCAACACCAGGTGGATCATCGCCCGTCCGCCGGGCCAGACCGGCCCGTTGCGCACGGTGATTGCGCTGCACGGGTTGGATAGCGATGCCGCCAGCGTGATGAGCCTCGGTGTCGAAGACGCGTTGGCCAAACTGCCCGCCACTGGCAAACCGTCGATCGCGGTGGTCAGCGTCGACGGCGGCAATGGCTACTGGCGGCCGCGGGCGTCCGGCGAAGACTCCGGCGCGATGGTGCTCAACGAGCTGATCCCGATGCTTGCCAGCAAGGGTCTGGACACGTCGCAGGTGGCATTCATGGGCTGGTCGATGGGCGGGTACGGGGCGATGCGGCTGTGCTCTCGGTTGGGCGCGGGCCGAACCTTCGCCGTCTGCGCGATCAGCCCTGCGTCTATACCTGACCTATTGGGGAGCGCCGCACGATGCCTTCGACAGCCTCGATGACTTCCGGAAGAACTCCACGGTAAACGCCGCGGAGTTAACGTCAATTCCGTTGCGAGTGGACTGCGGGACTGGCGACGGCTTCTACGTCGCCACTCGGGAATTCGTCAACCAGCTGCCCAGGCCGCCGGCGGGTGGATTTGCCGCAGGCGGGCATGACGCCACGTATTGGCGTGAGCAGCTGCCCGAGGAGTTGGCCTGGTTGGCGTCCTGAGTCAGCCGGTTATGCCGGCGAGCGCCGGCCGGCTCGCCGGAGCCGCGCGGCGCCGATCACGGCCAGCATGCCGGCGGCCGCCGCCAGCAGCAGGGTCACCAGTAGCAGCGCAGGGTCATAGACCACCGACGTGGTGACCGGCTGGCCACCGGCGATGGGCGCCACAGCCACCGTCGACCGCACTCCCGACCAGCTGATCGCGCAGCCCACCACCGCCGCGCAGGCCAGCATGAGCTCAACGCCGGCCCACAGGCGGGCCATCACTGCCGTGATCCGGTGTCTGGATCCTCTGAGCCGCCGTCAATACCGTCGAGGTGGGGGCCGGGCGGTGGGCTCTCGGTTCCGACGCGCTCCTCGATCAATGGGGTCAGCGCGGCGCGCAGGTGGCGGTGCCGACGAGCCCACGCTTGCGCGGTGCGCCCGCCGCTGAGTCGCAGACCGATGCCGATCCGGCCCTTGGGCACCCCGACCAGCTCACCGAGTGCGCGTGCCGACTGCCAGCGCTCCAGGTCCTTTTTGGATCCCAGCGGATGGTCGGGCTCCGGGTAGACCTTGACGATCTCGGCGATCCGGATGGTTTCGGTGCCCTGGCGCAGCGTCTTATCGGTCAGTTCGACCGATGTGTGAATCCGCGCCGCCTTGACCTGCAGCGCGATGAAGCTGGTCATCAGCACCAGAAAAAGCAGCGGGATCCCCGGCTGCCAGCCGTACCCATTGGATTTTTCGACCCACAGCATCGCCCCGGCCGATATCGGGCCGACCAGCACCCAGTACCAGCTGGCACCGACCTCGCGAAAGAGCGGATCGGCCTTGGTATCCGTGCCTGCGGTCACTGCCTCATCATCCCCTCCTGTCGCCGACGTCAAACCAGGTGGGGGTCCCTACCGCGCGCTGGAGCCTCCGGCTCAGTTTCCCGTCTTCGGTGCGCCCACCACACCGGACAACACGGCCGCCAGGTTATATCCCGACATGCGCAGATTCCCGTTGCCGTCGTTGCGGACGTACTCGACATGGCCCTGGGCGCCGGCGCGGTGCTCGTCGAGATGCATCGGGTCGGCTCCCGGCGATGTCGACAGCTGCGTGATACCCGGCAGCTCGTTCGGGGTATCGCCGAAGCGCTGCAGATGATCCCCGCTACCCAGGAACCAGTCGGCCAGCAGGCCAGGTAGCGGGCTGATGACAGGCAACAAATACGGCTCCCGCTGAACCCAGTCAATGGGGTCACCGGCTGCCTGTTCGTAGTAGGCGTGACCACCGGGAGCCAGGCGTAAGTCGCTGGCGTGAGCCAATTCCAGCCCGGGCGAGCCATAGAAGACAGCGTTTTTCACCGGCGTGCCCCCTTGCAGCGCCAGGCTGGTGACGAGCGAGCCATACGAGTGACCGAACCCCGTGATGTCTTGGCGCGGGTTCTCCGTGGTGACGCCCACCCCATTGAAGAAGGTATTGAGGTGCGGTGCCGCCGTGCGCGCCAGGCCGTCGCTCACCACCCGGAGGTCCGACAGGGTCGCCGGTGGTTCGTAGCCCACCCACGCGATGGTGGCCACGGAATCGGGATTGGCATCGCCCGCCCGCCTGAGGATGTCGGACGTGGCGTGCCGCAGGGTGGTGGCATCGTCCGCCATACCCGGCAGGCTGGCGGCCGCGGTGGTGCCCACCCCACCCACCGTCACACCGACGTGCGCGGCACGATCGACGTCTCCAATTCCGATCGCACCGAAGACCTGTCGCGGATTTGATTGGGCATCAAGCAGAATCAGGCTACGTCGGTCGTCTCGGTTGACCGTCTTGGGTGTTCCGTTCGGAGTCGTCGGATAAAGCGCGTTCTGGATACCAAGCAGGTCGTTGTACCTGGCCTGGGCATCAGCCCGGTCGTTTTCGGCGGCGTCATCCAGCGTCCTCTTCGCCGCCGCGAGCTCGTGGGGTAAGCGGATGCGGTTGCCGGCATCACGAAGGCCGATCGGGATGCCGTCGCGGTCGATCGCCGCAGGATCGTCAGCGATGTAATCGGTCTGCTGCTGCGGGGTCAGGCCCTCCCACCACTTCTTGACATCGGCGGGCGAGGCCGAAGTCGTCGGCGGACTGGGCAAATTGGGCACCGCTACCCCGGCTACGGCGCCGCCAGCGGCTCCGGTGGCGCCATCTGAGGTTTCGATCGCGGTGGCCAGATCCCGGTCGACGCCATCGGCGTCAACGAGCAGCTGGTTGATGCGGTCCGCCAGGTTATGCATCACCGCTTTCTGGTGATCGAGCTGGCTGACCGTGAGCACGGCGGTCTTCCGGGTGAGCGTGCCAGTCTGCTCGTCGATGCTGAGGAAGGCTTCCTCGGCGTCGGCTTTGATCGTGGACAGCCGGTATTTCAAATCAGCGACCTCGGCGGTTGCCTTCTTCGCTGCGGCCGCCACCTTGCTGCATTGATCCGCGTGATCGGACAGGGTGACCTTGATGCGGTTTGCCGAGTCACGCGCCGCTTCGGCGCTTGCACCATGCCATTTGACGAACGTCAGCAGGTCGCCGACAGTGTTGCCGGTTGTTTGCGCGCCCTCCGCCCGCGAAGTCGCTGCAGCGAACACTTGGTCAATTGCGGCGTCGTCCCATACGTCGAGTTCCGCCAATGTCAGCGTCATGAAACGAGTTTCAGCCGCCGAGCGTTGCGGTCTTCCATCTCGAGAAACACCGTTGCCGCGGTGTCAAGGGCATGGTGGTGATCGTTAAGCAGGCGGTGATGTGCACCCGCATGCGACTGCCAGCGATCAAGCAGTCTCGACAACGCTGCACCCGACCGGCCCACCCAGCCAGGTTCCGCGTCCCATCCCCGCGACTGCGTCGAGGCGTAGGTGCCGGCCAGCCCTTCGTGCTGGGCACGTCCGAGCGCTGCGGCGTGAACAACCTCGGTGGGCACGATGTCCATCGCGACTCCGATCACCAGCGCCGACTCGTAGGCGGGAATGTTAAGCGCCTGGTGGAGCTCACACACTTCACCTATTGGCGGGGTGTGGGCAGGCTCACCGAGTGAAGTACGCGTGGGCGTCGGCGCGGTGCAACAGAAACATTCCGCCGGCGATCAACACCGATCCGACGATGCCGGTGATGCCGCAGATGACCGCGACCACCGGCGGCCAGTTCACGGTGAAAAGCCGAATTCCGATGTAGACGACGGCGGCGACGCCACCGCCGGTCAACAAGGTACGAGCCCAGCGGTAACCGGCTCGCATCAGGATCAGAAAGGCCACCACGATCGCGCACAGCACGCCGGTGAGAAGTCCCGACGCGACGTACACCACCGTCGATCCGTGGCCAGCCGAGGACCCGACGGTGTCCGCGATGTAGCCGGCCACCATCAGCGGCAACGCCACTACCCACAACCAAAAGCCGGTGTCGACGTCGACGGGCCGGGTCTGCGGCTCCGACGGCCGCGGCGGGACGGGACCCGTCACGACAGCCAGCCCGCCGCGCCGGCGGCCCAGTAGGTCAGCACGATGTCGGCGCCGGCGCGCCGGATGCTGGTCAACGACTCGAGCACGGCGGCGCGCTCATCGATCCACCCGTTGGCGGCCGCCGCCGAAATCATCGCGTACTCCCCCGACACCTGATAGGCGGCCACCGGCACCGGCGAGATCTGCGCTGCGGCAGCGACGACGTCGAGGTAGCCCAGCGCGGGTTTGACCATCACAATGTCGGCACCCTCGTCGAGGTCCAGCTCGACCTCGCGCAGTGCCTCGCGGGCATTGCCCGGCTCCTGCTGGTAGGTACGCCGGTCACCGGACAGGCTGGAGCTCACCGCCTCGCGGAACGGACCGTAAAACGCCGACGCGAACTTGGCGGCGTAGGCGAGGATCACCACGTCGGTATAACCGGCGGCATCCAGACCGTCACGGATTGCGCCCACCTGGCCGTCCATCATGCCGCTCGGGCCCACCACATGAGCACCTGAACTCGCTTGTGCCACAGCCAATTCCACATACCGCTTCAGGGTAGCGTCATTGTCAACACAACCCCGCTCGTCGAGGACACCGCAGTGCCCGTGATCGGTGAACTCGTCTAGGCAGGTGTCAGCCATCAAAACGGTGGCATCGCCGACGTCCTTGGCCAGATCACGCAACGCGACATTGAGGATGCCGTCGGGGTCGGAGCCGGCCGACCCGACTGCGTCCTTGTCCTCCGCGCGGGGCACGCCGAACAGCATCAGCCCGCCGACCCCGGCGTCCACCGCCGCGGCGGCGGCGCTCCGCAGCGAGTCGCGGGTGTGCTGGACCACGCCCGGCATGGACGCGATCGGCCGCGGCTCGCCGATACCGTCGGCGACGAACATCGGCAACACCAGATGCCGCGGCTCCAACGACGTTTGGGCCACCAGCCGGCGCAGCGCCGGGGTCGACCGGAGCCGACGCGGGCGGTTCCGGGGATAAGCCACTACCGCCTGCGGCTCTTCTTACGCGGCGGCGGCAGCGCGCCCTCGGCGCGCAGTCGGGCGGCGTGCTCGGCCAGCGCCTCGATCAGCGGGCCCACCGCGGCGATCTCGGGCTGCACGTCGACTCGCAAACCGAATTCGGCGGCCGTCTCGGCCGTCTTGGGACCGATGCAGGCGACGATCGTTCGCGCGTGCGGCTTGCCGGCAATGCCGACCAGGTTGCGCACTGTCGAGCTGGACGTAAAGCACACCGCGTCGAAACCACCGGTCTTGATCATTTCTCGGGTAGCCGCTGGCGGCGGAGCCGCGCGCACCGTCCGGTAAGCGGTGACGTCCTCGATCTCCCAGCCGCGCTCGCGAAGCCCCTCGGCGAGCGTCTCGGTGGCGATGTCGGCCCGCGGCAGCAGCACCCGGTTCACCGGGTCGAAAATGCTGTCGTAGGGCGGGAATTCGTCGAGCAGACCCAATGAGGACTGCTCACCGGAGGGCACCAGCTCGGGGCTGATGCCGAACGCGCGAACCCGGTCAGCGGTGGCCTCACCAACACAGGCGATCTTCACGCCGGAGAACGCACGCGCGTCAAGACCGAACTCGCCGAACTTCTCCCACACCGCGCGCACCGCATTGGTGGAGGTGAATACCACCCACTGGTAGCGGCCGTCGACTAGACCCTTGACCGCGCGCTCCATCTGCGCGGGGCTGCGTGGCGGCTCGACGGCGATGGTCGGCACCTCGATCGGCAACGCGCCGTGCGCGGTCAGCCGCTCGCTCATCTCGCCGGCCTGGTCCTTGGTCCGCGGCACCAACACGGTCCAGCCGTAGAGCGCGCGACTCTCCCACCAATTCAGCTTGGCCCGGTTGTGCACCGTCTTGCCGACCGTCACGACCACCGGCGAAGGTGTCGTGGGGTCGGCGCTGACCAGCACTGCCGAATCGGTCAGCCCACCCAACGTGGACTCCACTGAGCGCTGCGCGCAGGTGGTCCCAGAGCCCGTCACCACACATGGGGTGGTGTCGGCGAGCCCGTACTCGATGAGCGTGCGCGCCGCCTCGGCCACATGTGAGGAGGTGGCCTGCAAGATCAGCGGGCCAGGCCCTGCAGCCAGCGCGCCCCAGTCCACGTCGCCGCGTACGTCGGCAACCGTGTGCGACGAGCCCAGCGGCAGCCCCGCATAGGTCGGCACCGCGCAGCTGGCCGCCAGGCCGGGCACGATCTCGAAGTGCAAGTGGCTCCGCGCGACGGCGTTCACCTCGGTGATCACCGCGTCCACCGACAGCGGGTCACCAGCCACCAGTCGCACCACATCGGTCCCGCAACGGGCCTCGGCGACGAGCGTCTTGGCCACCTCGGCGGCATCGCCCAGGGCCGGGCGGATGTCGGGACCGACCGACACCACGGCGGCGGGCTGTTCCTCGCTACCCACCGGCTCGGCAGGGCCGCTTTCCGACTGGGCACCCGCATCGGCGGGCGCTGGCCCGGACACCGGTGGTAGCTCCTTGCCAATCAGCGCCAGCACCGGCTCGGGCACATCAGGGTCAATAAACACCAGGGGGGCATTGGCCAGCACCGCGGCTGCCCGCGTCGTCAGCAGGGCCGGGTCGCCTGGACCCGCGCCCACGAACATGATGCGGCCGGGCCTCGGCTTACGCCCTCGCGTCGTCATCGTCGCTCCCAAATCACTCTCATCCACTTTCCTGCGCGTCACCGCGCAGCCGACATGAGTTCGCGTGCGCCCAAAGCGAACAGCTCGGCGGCCACCGAGAGCCCGAGCTCTCGTGCCCGATCCGGACTGCCGATGCCGGACGCGCGGATCACGTCAGATCCGTCCAGCGCCGCTACGCAACTGCGCAGCGACAGCTCTTCGAAGACGCGGCCCTCCTCGTCGATGGACTCGACCACCTCGGCGATCGCCCCCACCGGCGCGGAACAACCCGCCTCCAGTTCGGCGAGCAGGGCACGCTCGGCGGTGACCGCCGCGCGGGTGTCGGCGTCGTCGAGCTCGGCCAGCAGTGTCGCCAGTCCGGTATCCCCGGCACGACACTCGACGGCGAGCGCTCCTTGAGCTGGCGCCGGCAACATTTGCACCGGCTCCAGCGTCTCGGTGACGTCATCGAGGCGTCCCAACCGGGCCAGACCCGCCCGGGCTACCACGATCGCGTCAAAATCACCGCTGCTTACCCTGTTCAACCTGGTATCTAGGTTGCCTCTTAGGGGGCGGATTTCCAAACCGAGACCCAGTGCTCTAAGCTGTGCGGCCCGCCGGGGCGACGAGGTGCCCACCACCGAGCCCGTCGGCAGCTGGGCCAGCACCAACCCGTCGCGGGCCACCACCGCGTCGCGGGCGTCCTCCCGCGGCGGTATTGCGGCGATCACGAACCGCGGGTCATCTGCGGTTGGCAGGTCTTTGTGCGAGTGCACCGCAGCGTCCACCCGGCCGTCCTCGATGGCCTCCCGCAATGCGGCGGTGAACACCCCGACCCCGATGCTGGCGATCGGCTCCGACGAGCGGTCGCCCTCGGTGCTGATGGTCACCAGCTCGGCGGGATGACCGTTGGCGAGCAGGGCGTCGCGGATACGACCGGCTTGGATGGTGGCCAGCAGGCTGCCCCGAGTGCCTATCCGGATCACGTCGGCCAAGCGGCTACTCAGCGGAATCGTTTGGCACAGGGGGCAATTCACCCGCGGTGGCGACGGCGTCAACCGCGGTCTGGTCGAGCTCGAACAGCTCACGCAGCGCCTCGGCGTAGCTGTCACCGCCGGGCGCGCTGGCCAACTGCTTGATCCGCACGGTGGGCGCATGCAGCAGCTTGTCCACCACCCGCCGCACGGTGCGGGCGACCTCGTCGCGTTGCGCGATGTCCAGCCCGGGCAGCCGGTTGTCCAGCCGCAGCAACTCGGCGTCGACAACGTCAGCGGCCCGCTGGCGCAGCGCGGTGACCGTCGGGGTGACCTCGGCCATGCGCTGCCCGGCCAGGTAGGTGGCCACTTCGGCGGCGACGAGGTGGCGGGCGGCCTCGGCGTCGGCGGCCGCGGCCCGGGCCGACGGTTCGCGTTGGACCCGATCCATGTCGACGACCCAGACGCCCGGCAGCCCAGCCACCGCAGGGTCGACGTCACGGGGCATGCCCAGATCGCAGATCACCAGCGGCTGATCCGATTCGCCGCGACGGGCGGCCGCCAGCGCGTGATGCACGTCGGCCAGTGACACGACCGGGCGCACCGCTCCGGTGCAGCTGATCACGACGTCGGCATCGGTCAGCGCGGAGGCCAGCCGGTCGAAGGTGACCGCTTCGGCCCCGACGCCTGATTCGCGGATCTTGCGGGCCACCCGCTGCGCACGGGGAAGTGAGCGGTTGACGACGTGGATATCCCGGACGCCCGCCTTGGTCAGGTGAGCAGCCGACAGCGCGCCCATCGCGCCGGCGCCGACCACCACCGCGGTCTTGTCCTTCAGCCCAGCTTGACCCAGTTTCTTAGCGGCCATTCCCAGTGCGACTGAGACCACCGAGGCGCCCGCGGCGTCGATCGCGGTTTCCGTGTGCACCCGCTTGCCGACCGCCAGCGCGCGTTGGGCCAGCTCATGCAGCACCCGTCCGACAGTGTGGTTGGCCTCGGCGGCGGCGTAGGCGCGGCGGACCTGGCCGAGTACCTGCTGCTCGCCGACCACCGCGGAATCCAGGCCGCTGGCCACGGCGAAAAAATGCTCGATAGCGGCCTCGCTGTAGCGGACATAGGCGTATTTGGTGAGGTCACCGAGCGACATCCCAGAATGCTCGGAGAGCACCTGCCCGATGACCGACAGGCCGCCATGGAAGGCGTCGACGACGGCGTAGACCTCGACCCGGTTACAGGTGGACAGCACCATGGCCTCTGTCACCAACGGCGACTGCATCACCCTGTCGACGATCTTGATCTGGTCGGATTCGTCGGTGGAGAGTTGTTCCAGAACGGAGACCGGCGCGCTGCGGTGCGACACACCGAAGAGCAGGACGCTCACGGCTGGATCACCTGGCCTGCTCCCTTGCTATAACCGGTGAACGAATTGAGTCCCAGGTTAGACGTTTAGCAGGTGGGCTACCAAATTTGCTTGACCTTTACCGTTTGGCCAGATCCGCGCGCAGTCGAGCCTCGTCGACTTCCCAGTAGCTGTGCTCACGGCCGTCGAGCAGGACGACGGGCAGTCGGTCGCCGAACTCAGCGCGCAGGCTGCTGTTGCCCGCCGCGGCGGCGGCGTCGACGTCGACGGCCGACAAGTCGAAATCCAGTTCGGCGGCCAGCTCCGCGAGTTGGGTTTTCACCCGGTCGCAGATCGTGCATCCGGCGCGGGTCAACAGCTGCACCTGTGGGCGGCTCATGGAAAACAGTTAACGCTGCCTGGCCATGCTTGTCGTGCAAGCTTGGAACCACGCCAAGTGATAATTGGCGGCGATGTTGTCGCCGTCGGCCAAGGCTTCAATCGCTGCCAGTAACTGCCAATTGCCGAGTTCGTCTGGGTTGACTTCGTCGGGATAGGCATCCAGCACCCGCGCGGCAACGGCATCCATGAGCTCGCGCAGCAGCTCGACTTCGGAATTGAGCACCCCTGTGCCAGCGAACGCGGCCTTTGCCAGCGTGTGCGCCAGTTGAGGTAAACCGTCGCGCCAATTGGTGGCGTCACTGAGTTCCCAACCCAGTTCCTCGATTTCGGGCGCATACCGCGGACGCGCAGAAGTGGGCACAGGCTCGTCAGCTTCAGGAATGTAGCGGCCGGGTGCGTGACTGGCAGCCACGGTGACCTCGCCCAGCAGCGTTTGGAGGTCGCCGCGGCGACGCTCTGGCTCCAGAAGCGTGACAGCGGCTGGGATCTCGATGCCGGGCGGGATCCAGCCGCTGGCGAGATCGGTTACCAGCACGGTGGTGTCGTCGGAGCGGTCACCGGCCACCCAGGCCAGCCGAGGTTCCTGGCGGGCCACCGCGTCGACGAGTCGCTGCAATCGGGCCCGCTTGGTCGCATCGGCCGAAAGTGCCCCTGCCACAGCGCCACTCGCGCTGGCCGCGACGGCTCTGGCACCGATGCCGATGGGCGCCGGTGGCGGCGGCGACGCGGGCGGGGGGCGAACCGCCGCGGCGGCCTGGTTCACACCGCTGGAGCCGGCGGTGGCGCTGGTTGCCGCCGAACCTGGCGCAGCGGGCGGCGCATTGAGTGGTGCAGCCGGCACGGAGCTTGCCACCGGTCGCAGATCGGCGCCATAGGCCGGCAATGAACCCGGGGGCGGCGGCGTCGATGTCGGGCCGGGGTTTGTGGCCGCGGGCTGGGCCGGCATCGGCGGCTCCGGCGGCAGACTTGAGGCGGGTGGCGGGGCCGGCGGCACTGCCGGATTCTCGGCGGGGAGTGGCGAATTCCAGTCCCCCGCTCCGGCGGCTGGTGCAGTTTGGGGCGATGCCGCCGCCGACGGCGGCGTGACCGGCGGTGGAGGCGGAAGCGCGTTGCCTGCCGGTGGCATCGTCCCGGTGCCGAGACCGTTCATCAAGTTAGTTGGTGCCAGACCCGCGGCCGAACTGGTCTGCGGCGCAAGTGGACTCATCGGCATCGCAGGCGTGCCCGAAGTTGGCATGCCACCAATGCCGGACATCCCCGGATTAAGCATCGACGGCGGGGCCAACGGAGGTGCGGAGGTAGCGGGTCCGAGAGAAGTAGGAGATATCGATGGCGGCACTGGCGTTGTCGCCGATTCGCGCCCTGGAGGCGACATGCGGTCCCGGGGACGGCTGCGTTGCCGGCGGGCTTCGACCAACGCCGCCCTGTGGCGACAGTGGTCCCGGGGCGGGCTGTGCCGACGGGGAGTGCCGATGGGCCTTCGGAGCCACTGGTCCTGCAGGCGATGCGGTCCCGTGCGAGGGTGGAATGATGGCGGGGCGGGCGGTGGGGCGGCTGGCGGCGTGCGGCCTGGTGGCGCCGTGACGTAGTCGACCGGGCGTACCGGGCTGGGTACCGTCGAATTCCCTCCCGGCGGCGTCCCGGCAGTCCCCGTCGTAACTGCCGGCAGGCTCGAGGTCACCGGATTCACTCCCGGGCCCGCGATCCCCGCCGGTAAGCCAGGCGGTATCGGATTGACTCCCGCCGCCCGTAGGCCGGACGCGACCGGATCAACTCCCGATGGCACTCCGGCACTACCCGGCGCACCTGCCGTTGCGCCCGGGCTTCTGAGCATGCCCTGAACCGTGGACTCTAAGTCTGCTGCGTCCCGTGTTCGGAACAGCTGGTTCATGTCAATGCCGTTGGCTTTGACGAACTGGGAAAACGACTGGTCGCACTCCTGCTCGAGAATGCGCTGACCCGCGTCGCTGATGTCGGCAGCACAACTTGCCGCGGCGAGATTGGCTGCTTGTTGCGCCGCCGCAATTACCGCGACAATCTGCATGACTTGCACCACGGTAGGCTCGCCGGAGGTCTGGATATTCCTAATATCCGTATTACCCTGTTCCGAGATATCAGATAGTTTGTCCCTAAGGGAATTAACGCTGCCCAGGGCCGTGCCGTAAGCTTGTTTTTTCACCCCGTTCTTTATGGCGGTCTGCCGGGCCCGCTGCTCACCCTCGTGGAAGACTTGGACGAGCGCAGTCTGCCGTTATCCCTTCCTGCATAGCGAGTGGGCCAGTTTTCGCCGCGTTAAGCAAGTCTGCAATGTAGTGGTGCGAATCTGCGATTTGCTCGCGATTTTCCTGCCATAAACCCAGTTGCGCCACAGCCGATTCGCTGGGCCATTGATGACCGACGAGTAAAGGCGACCATTCACCGGGTGGGTATCCAATACCTTGCATTATTTGCAAAGTCCCTCAATCGTCGACGCCTGTCTCATTCACTGCGTCATAGGTCGGGACAGTAGGGTCCGAAGCCAGGCCATAAAGCACGAGGTCCTGCAGTCAAGTGGGCAAGCTTCCGCGTCTCCGCGGCGAGATCAGCCGGAGTTGCTGGTTCGTCGGCCAGCGTAGTGAACAAATATGCGCTGCCCACGACGATATATCTGGCGCATGTTCACCTTGACGACGAGTTGGGCGGTCGGGTCGTCACCACCACTTCGAGCCGCATTCATATCGACGGCATGATGTATTTTCTCGTAAGCCCCGCACACCTTTGACTTGGCGTCGGCCACTTGCTGGGCACTGTAAGTGGGTTTGGGCGGAGCGGCGGCGGGAGCCTGCGGGATCGGGCGCAGCCAGGCAGCGACTGCCGCACCCACTGCGACGAGGGTGATCACCAGCATGACGAACATCGGCCATCGCGCGGGCCCGCGCACTGTGGCGGCGGCGCGGGAGGCCACGATATCGGCGGGGCTGACGCGGGAGGATAGCTCGTGGGACCCGATGCAGGTGGAAGCCCTGGCGGAGGCGTATCCGGCATGCAGCGATGCTATCGCTGATCAGCAATCTCGGTATTCAGCTTGCCGGCCTCGGCCGCAAAGCCCGACCGCATATCGCAACGGACGTGAGTAGCGAAATGCTCGATCAACGTTACGATCGGCAGAACCCGCAGCGTAGGGAGTGAGAGGGCGATGGGTTCCGGTGACGAGTTACGCATCTACATCATGGAACTCGCCGAGGCCTTGCAGCAGAACATCCCGGCGCCACCGATTCCGCCCGACTTGCCGGCTGGGGCGCGCTCGGAAATCGACCTGCTGCTAGCGGGGCTGGGGCTGGCCGGCAATGCCGGTGACCCCGTCGATATGGCTGCGGACGAATCCGGATTTGCCCAACGCGGGTTGCAGACCACCGACGCGATGGTGAAATTCCCGGCCAATGAGGACCAGTCCGTCAAGGCCATCGAACAGATATTGAATACCGCCCAGCAGATACCCCAATCGGCCAGCGGCATCGGGCAAGGTTTCGGCAGCGCGTTCGGCGGTGTCTTCCAAGCGCTCAACCAGGCCATGCAACAGGGCGTGCAGGCGAGCACCCAACTCGCCGGCGGTCTGGGCAAGGGCGGGGAGGGCGCCGAGCTCGCCAGCGAAGTACCCGCCGACGCCCTTGGTGACACGCTCGGCGCCGGCGGAGCAGCACTCGGCGCCGGGGCCGCCGGCGGTGCCGCGGCGGGGTTGGCAGAAGGCACCGCCCCGACCGGATACCTCGGGCCGCCGCCGATCCCGTCGGCCAGCACCTACCCGGCATCGGCCCCGAGCCCACCGGTGCTAACACCCGGGGTCACTGACCCTGCATCGGAAAGCCGCGCGCCGGTGGGCGGCTTTCCGATGGCACCGCCAGCCGCCGTCGGCAGCTCCGGCGGCACGGGCGCTGACGCGAAGACCGAGACCAAGCGCATCGTTGTTCCTTCGGTGAAGAACGGCGCCCCGGTGCAAGGACGCATCACCGTTCCTCAGGCTCCCCCGGAAGTGGTCAAACGCATCGACGGCAAACCGGTGGCGAGCAGGCGCATCGTCGCCGCCGACGCCGATCCTGACGACATCGCCGATTTAGGCCGCTGACAACAGCGCACGGCCAAACACCCCAACGCGCCCTCGCCGGATACTGTTGAACCGTGACCGCTTCCGGCGGCCCGGAGACCGAAGAACCCGGCCGCAACGCAGGACCCTCCCCCGCTGACCTGGAGGAGTTGGCCGCCAATGCCAGCGCCGACCGCGCGCTGGTAGACGTACGTTCCGAGGATGCTTCCGGCCCCGAGCAGCCGCCCGTCGACCTGACCGCCGCCGCGTTCTTCGACGTGGACAACACCCTGGTACAGGGCTCGTCGCTGCTGCATTTCGGCCGGGGTCTGGCGGCCCGCAAGTACTTCACCTATCGCGACGTAGTCGGTTTCGTCTACGCGCAAGCCAAGTTTCAGCTCATCGGCCGGGAAAACAGCGACGACGTCGCTGAGGGCCGGCGCAAGGCGCTGGCCTTCATCGAGGGCCGACCCACCGAAGAGCTGGTCAGGCTCGGCGAAGAGGTCTACGACGAGATCATCGCCGACAAGATCTGGACCGGCACTCGCGATTTGGCGCAGATGCACCTCGATGCCGGCCAGCAGGTCTGGCTGGTGACCGCCACGCCCTATGAACTCGCCATAACCATCGCCCGCCGACTCGGCCTGACCGGCGCGCTGGGCACCGTCGCCGAATCGGTCGACGGCGTCTTCACCGGCAGGCTGGTCGGCGACATCCTGCATGGCCCCGGCAAGGCGCACGCGGTGCGCTCGCTGGCCATCCGGGAGGGTCTCAATCTCAAGCGCTGCACCGCCTACTCCGACAGCTACAACGACGTGCCGCTGCTCTCCCTGGTCGGGACGGCGGTCGCGGTCAACCCCGACACCGCTCTGCGCAATTTGGCCCGCAAACGCGGCTGGGAAATCCGTGACTTCCGGACGGCACGCAAGGCCGCCCGGATCGGGGTGCCGTCAGCTCTGGCGCTGGGCGCAGCCGGCGGCGCACTGGCCGCGGTGGCGTCCCGACGGCAATCACGCTGATAAGCTGCGCCGCTGAACATCCATACGAGCGGAGCCCTGAATGTCAGTTCCCGAAGGCGCCCAAGGACTCATCGGAACGCACTACCGGTTTCCCGATTACTTCGACGTCGGACGCGAAAAGGTCCGCGAGTTCGCGCGCGCTATCAAGGACGATCATCCGTCGCACTACTCCGAGGCGTCCGCCGCCGAGGCCGGCTACGACAGCGTGGTGGCGCCGCTCACATTCCTTGCGGTCGCCGGGCGGCGTGTCCAGCTGGAAGTCTTCACCAAATTCGACATCCCGATCAACCTCGCGAGGGTTTTGCACCGAGACCAGAAGTTCGTGTACCACCGGCCGATCACGGTCGGTGACCGACTGTACTTCGACACCTACCTAGACTCGGTCATCGAGTCTCACGGCACCGTGATCGCCGAGATCCGCAGCGAGGTCACCGACGCCGACGGCAACCCGATAATCACCAGCATCGTCACTATGCTCGGGGAGTCGTCGAACCCGGACGCAGACGCCGCCGCGACGATCGCCGCAATTGCATCCATCCGCGGCGGGACCTAATGTCTCGCGGGACCAACGAGGGGAAACCAAACCGATGAGCACCAATCTGACGCCGCACTTCGACGACGTCCAGTCACATTACGACCTCTCCGACGACTTCTACCGGCTCTTCCTGGACTCCACCCAGACCTACAGTTGCGCCTACTTCGAGCGCGATGACATGACGCTGGAAGAGGCCCAGCGGGCCAAGATCGACCTGTCGCTAGGCAAGCTGGGGCTAGAACCCGGGATGACGCTGCTCGACGTCGGCTGTGGCTGGGGCGCCACATTGCGACGCGCGATCGAAAAGTACGACGTCAACGTGATCGGCCTGACGCTGAGCAAGAACCAGGCCTTGCACGTGCAGAAGTCGTTCGACGCGCTGGACACCGCGCGGTCAAGGGAAGTCCGGCTGCAGGGCTGGGAGCAGTTCCACGAGCCAGTGGACCGGATCGTGTCAATCGGCGCGTTCGAGCACTTCGGCTTCGAGCGCTACGACGACTTCTTCAAGATGGCGTACGAGGTGCTGCCGGCCGGCGGCACGATGATGCTGCACACCATCGTGATCCCCAGTGCCGAAGAATTCGAGGAGCGTCAGATCAAGATCACTATGACGATGGCACGGTTCGCCAAGTTCATGATGGACGAGATCTTCCCCGGCGGCCGGCTGCCGTCGGTGGCGCTCGTCGAGGAGCACGCGGAGAAAGCCGGTTTCCAGGTGGCCCGCATTCAGCCGTTGCGGCTGCACTACGCGCGCACGCTGGACATCTGGGCCGCCGCGCTGGAGGCTCGCAAGGACGAGGCCATTGCAGTCCAGTCCGAAGAGGTCTACGAGCGCTACATGAAGTACTTGTCCGGCTGCGCCGAGCTGTTCCGCGAGGGCAAAACCGACGTCTGCCAGTTCACGCTGGTCAAACGGGCCGCGTAGGCGGAAATCAGCCGAAGAACATGTTCCGGCGGCCGGCCAGCAGCTGGTAGAGCGTCTGCTGGATCGTTTCGCGCACCTGGTCGGTCAGCTCGAAGGTGACCATGGGATCTTCGGCATCGGCTCCCTCGTAGTGCGCGGTCGGGATCGGCTCGCCGAAGGCGATGTGCCACTTCGACGGCAGCGGCACCAGCCCGGCCGGACCGGCCAGCGGGAACAGCGGGGTGATCGGGAAGTAGGGCAGGCCGAACAGTCGCGCCAGCAGCCTGACGTCGGCCAGCATCGGGTAGATCTCCTCGGAGCCCACGATCGAGCACGGCACAATCGGGGCCTTGGTGCGCAGCGCCGCCGCCACGAAGCCTCCGCGGCCGAACCGCTGCAGCTTGTAGCGGTCTTTGAAGCGTTTGCCCAGGCCCTTGTATCCCTCGGGGAACACCGCGGTCAGTTCCCCGGCGGCCAGCAGCCGGTGGGCGTCGGTGGTGCATGCCATGGTGTGCCCGGCCTTGCGAGCCGCTTCACCGATCATCGGCAAGTCGAACACCATGTCGGCGGCCAGCAGCCGCAGATCACGATGCGCCGGATGCTCGTCGCGCACAGCCACCGAGGCCATCAGCCCGTCGAAGGGAAGCACGCCGGCGTGGTTGGCCACCACCAGGGCCGCGCCGGTGTCCGGCAGATTCTCGATCCCGGTGACCTCGACCCGGAACCACGAGTTGAAGAAGAACCTCAGCAGTGGGCGCACGATCGCGTCGTTGAAATGCGGATCAAACCCGAACTCGTCGACTTTGTAGTCACCGAGGAGGCGGTGCCGCAAGAAATCAGTGACGGCGCTGACCTTGTTCGCGAGCTCGTTGGTGGGCCCTTCGGCGCTGGCGACGCGCCGGTGCTGATCGATTTCGCGGACAACAGCGGCAATCTCATCGGCCGACGCCCGAGTATCGGGTTCGGAGAGCGCCGACGGATGCTGGCGAGAAGTCTGGCTACGTTGGTCGGCGCGCCGCTGCGCTGCTGCACGGCCTGAATTCCCGTGCAGCGGAATGACTTTCGCCTTATCGCCAGCCATTAAACTAACCTCGCCCCGCTTTTAGTTGACACCGGTGCGGCCACCAAAGCGCTGCGCTGCGGCCACGGCTCGACCTTCCATGGAGCGTACCCACTCTGGATCGATAATGGGAGTCAGACCACGGCCGCGTACGTAATCGTCAAACGCCTCGGCCGTCGTCCACTTGGGTTGGTAACCTAGCTCGCTTCGCATCCTGGTGGTGTCCATCACGCGGCCGTAGCTCAGGTAATCAAGTTGCTCACGGTTGATCTCGGTGTAGCGGTTGGCCCGTCGCAGCGAATCCAACGCCCACAGCCCGACTCCGGGTACCGGCAGCGGCAGTCGGCCGGCCCGCCGGATCGCCTGCGACAGCATGATGACGCCATTGCCGCCGACGTTGAAGGTACCGGGCCTGCCCGCCATCACGGCGCGCTCCAAAGCGCCCAGCGCGTCTTGCTCGTGTAGCAGCTGCAGCCGTGCGTCGCGGCCGAGCACCTTCGGAACCAGTGGCCCGGCCAGGTATCGCGACAACGTCGTCTCCATGGCCGGACCGATCATGTTGGCCAGTCGCAGGATGGTCACCGCGATATCGGGCCGACGACGGCCCAACCCGCGGGTGTAACCCTCGATATCCAGGCTGTCTTTGGGAAAACCCTCTCGGAAGGGGCGACGGCTGCTGCAGTCCTCGGTGAACATCACCGGATCGTGCGGACTGGACCCGTAAACCTCAGAAGTCGACTTCAACACGACTCGACGCACTGACGGCGCCTTCTGGCAGGCCGCAAACAGCTGCATCGCGCCCAACACGTTGATTTCCTTCAACGCAGCGCCGCCACCGGACCGCGGCGCAAACGACGCCGCCGCCGCGTGCACCACGGTATCGACGTCGCCATTTCGAATCACTTTGGCGACAAAGGGGTTGCGGATGTCGGCGCGGACGAATTCGGCTCGGCCCATCCGGCGAAGCATGTCCTTGCTGGGCGCGACCGCGTCCACCGCGATGACCCGGGTGATCAACGGGTTCTGCGCCAGCCGGGCCGTCAGGTAACCGCCCAGGAACCGGCATGCGCCAGTGACCAGCACGACTCTCGGGTAGTGCACGGCATTACTACCACTGCCACTCGCCCTGGTGCTTGTTCCGTTGCCTGGTTGACCGCCCGACGAATCCACCCCGTTAGCCTAACGACCTCATACCCCCGCGGCATTGCCGACGAACCGCGGCAGCCGTTGGCGGAATTTACTTTCCGAGTTTTCTGCGCTGCACCCGCGTGCGGCGAAGCAGCTTGCGGTGCTTCTTTTTGGACATCCGTTTGCGCCGCTTCTTAATTACTGAACCCATAACTCCGCTATCTGTTGGCGGCCCGAGTCCGCCATGGCCGGGCTTCTGCAATAACCCGCACACTCTACCCGGGACCGCGCGCCGAACACCAAAACCGGCGGCGGCACTCAATCCGGCGCAGCCGCCACCGCCGCGCGAGGGGATCGCGCCCCAAGCGTCACGCCGTCAAGCACTCGTCGCCGGTTTAACCGGCGTCGAAGTACGAGCTCTCCAGCAAGTCGTTCACGGCTTTGGCGTGCACCCGGAAGGACCGCCCGACCCGGACTGCCGGCAGCTCACCGTTGTGAACCAGCCGGTAGACCGTCATCTTGCTGACCCGCATCAGCGCTGCCACCTCGGCCACTGTCAGGAATTGCGTCCGCGGCTGCTGGCCGTCCGAGGAACCGGTATCCCGTCCCGACTTACCGCCAGTCGAATCCCGTCCCGATGGCCCGTTGATAGACGTCATCGCAACCCAATCAGTCAGGCACCGGCAGTCCCAGCGGCTTCCCCTCCGCTGGCACCCACAGGTGCATACAGTGAGGAGAATAGCGGGACTAGTGGGGTTACTGCGACGGGTGGGGGCAAATAAGTAAAAATCTATAAATTACTCTGATGTAATTCTTAGCTGCTCAGAGCGCATTTTTGCGGCCCGCACGGCCTCGTTGACAGCCGCCCGCAAACCCCGCTGTTCCAATTCCCGCAGCGCAGCCGCGGTAGTACCGCCGGGCGAGGTAACAATCGCGCGCAGCCTCGCCGGGGTGGTGTCCAGGGACAGGTCCGAGGCGCTGTCAAGAGCAGTTCCGCGGTCTTGTTCCATCCGGTCCAGCAACATCGCCGCCGACCCGGCCATCGTCTGGGTCACCAGCTCGGTGGACACCGACCGGCTCAACCCCACCCCGACCGCGGCATCCACCAGAGCCTCGACCATCAGGAAGAAATACGCCGGACCAGAGCCCGACACCGCGGTCACCGCGTCGAGCTGTTCCTCGGGAACGGTCAGCACGCCGCCGACCGAGTCGAACAGCGCAGCGACCTCTTTGAGCTGCTCAGGGGTAGCGAAACGGCCCTTGGCCATGGCGCTGATACCGGCGCCGACCAACGCCGGCGCGTTTGGCATCACCCGGACCACCGGTGTCCCCGCCAGCAGCTTGGATTCCAGATAGGCCGTGTTGACCCCCGCCGCGACGGTGATGAACACCTGCTCAGGGCTGTCCTCGTGGGCCTCAGCGATCACCTTGGCGATCTCCCCCACCACCGACCCGACGTCGGAGGGTTTGACCGCGACGATGACGAACGTCGCGTTTTCCACCGCGTCGCGCACCGATGCCACCAGCACCGAGTACGTCTCGGCGAGATACCGGGCGCGGTCGGGCATCCGCTCGGCGACCACGATGTCCTTGACCTGGCGTCCGGCCCGCAGCAGGCCCGATAGCAGGGCTTCGCCCATGCTGCCGCCGCCGATGATTGCGATTCTGGCCATGTCGCACAGCATGGCAGACGCCGCGGGTTTCGGTGGGCTACCCAGGCCCAGCGGGTCGCCTGCCAGACCCTAGGGGGCGGGAACCAGCGCCAGCTGGCGGGCCTGCACCACGATGCGGCCCTCGCAGTCGACGACGGTGTGGTCCTCGTCGAACCAGTCCTGTCCGATCTGCATGCAGGTGCACACCACCGCAACCAGCCGTCCGCCGGCAGCCCCCGCAGGTATGCGGTGAGCTGCACCGTCGGCGCCCAGCCGGTTCGGCTCACCGCGAACGTCACCGGCGCCGACACATCTCCGCACGTCAGCGCGAACAGCACGTCGGGTGCCACGCCGTGCGGGCGCACCCACATCTGGATCACCGGCGGCCTGCCGTCGGTGGGACCCAGCGTCGAGACCAGCGGCCGCACATCGCAGCCCTCGGATAGGTGCACCAGCCCGGCCAACGGGTGGCCGGGTCCGATCGGCGCGACATCGTCGGGCGGTTCCGGGTCCATCAGCCGGACAACTGGATTGGCGGACAGCAGCGGCGCCGCCAGGTGCTCGGGCTCACCGAGCGTGACCACGGCGTGCACAGCGGCGCGATCGCCCTGGATGAGCTCGACGTCGACCACGCTGATCCGGCGCCCGCGCTTGCGCATCGAGGTCACCAACCGCATCACACCGGGGTCGGGCGCCCACAGGAAGCTGCCCGAGACCGCCACCGGCTCAACGGGTCCGCGGCCCGCATCGTCGCCGAGCGCGTGCGCAGTGCGGGCGGCGTTGGCGCACAAGGCCAGCATGGCTCCGCCGTGCACCTTGGGCCCGATGGTCCAGTGCTTGTTCAACTCGCCCTCAAAGACGCGGTTGACGCCGTCAGCGTCGATCTCGCGCAGCGCCATCGCGTTGGTGAACAACGGGGTCATGAACGTCTGCAGTTTCCTTCGGGTTCCGTTAGGCGTGTCAGCGCAACAGGTATGCGCGGGCGAACTGCAATGACTCAGCCAACATGGCCTCGCGCTCGTGGATGGAACGTGCTCCCGACGTCGACACCTCCAACACGACATGGCCGGCGAAGTCGCCGCCGGCCAACATTTCACACACCTCGACCACCGGTTGGTTGCCCCTGCCCGGCGCGAGGTGTTCGTCGGCCGGCAGCCCACTGCCGTCGCACAGATGCAGGTGCACCAGCCCCGAACCCATTCGCTGCGCCATGTCCAGCGCGTCGCTGCCGGCCGTCGCGGTGTGTGACAGGTCCAGCGTGTAGTGCGCGTGGTTGCCGTCCAGTGGGTCGTACGACGGAGCGAACGCCGAGATGCCCGGCCCCGGGCCGCCGCCGCGCCGGCGCATCCGCTCCTTCATCTGCTCGGCGCGAAAGAACCTGTCCGCCCGGAACGGGAACATGTTCTCCACGGCCACCATCACACCGCTGGACTCCTCCAGGCTGGCGACCTGCTCGCTAAACCCCTCGACGTAGCGCCGTTGCCAGCGGAAAGGCGGATGCACGACGACGGTTTGGGCGCCGAGCTGTTCGGCGGCCTGCACGCTGCGATCGAGCTTGGAAATCGGGTTGGCACCCCACACCCGCTGCGAGATCAGCAGACACGGCGCGTGCACCGACAACACCGGCATCCGGTAGCGCCGCGAGAGCTTCTCCACCGCGTCGATGTCTTGGCTGACCGACTCGCCCCACACCATCAGCTCGACGCCGTCGTAGCCGAGCTTGGCCGCGTACTCGAAAGCGGCCTCGGCCTTCATCGGATAGACCGAGGCCGTCGACAGACCGACCTTGATAGCTGGGCGCACGCGGGATCTGCCGGGCGCCTAGCCGGATTGCAACAACGCTAACGGCCCCAGCGTGACCAATGCCCCCACCGCCACCGCGATCAACGTGCTGCCGATGTCCTCGGTCTTGCGGACCACCCGCACGCCCACCACCAAACCAAGGATGACGAGCACCGAGAGCACCAGCGCCACGATGTTGTTCCACCGCCACAGCTGATCGAACGCGATGTACAGCCCGGCGCCGAAGGCGACTGCCAGAATCGACTGCAACACAACCATTCCGCCGTACCGCGCGAGTTCAGACCGGCTGGACCACGCATAGGAATCCTCGGCTTCATCGTGCTGAAGATCGTCGGCAAGATCCTCCGGGTAGTCCTCCTCGTCCTCGACGTCGGCGATGCCCCGATAGTCCGCGTCGCGGCGGAATTCGGCACTGTTGCCGGTGCCCTTGCCGCGCGATCGAGCGATCGACGAACGCAGGTAAGAGCGCACGTAGGCGGAGTCTTCATTCGCGAGTTCGGCGTCCCGCACGTCGGTGTCCATCACGTCCACCGGCATCCCCGCGTAATCGTCCAGCGGGTCGGGGTTCATCCCCTCGGCACCGGATTGGTCCGCCGATCCTTCGTCTCGGGCGGCGGAACGGCCGGCGTCGACGCGGACGTTGTTGCGCATCGGCAACGGGTAGGGACTGCGCTCGGGCCGCGATTCGCGCGGCTCGTCGTATCGCGCTTCAGGGGGACGAGGTGGCGCGGATTGCGGCCAGCGCGGCTCGGGTTCGGACCAATAGGGCGACTTTTCCGGCTTTTCGGGCGCCTCATCCGGCGCATCGTCGACCACCTCGTCGAGTCGAGTGGACCCGTTGGCGCGGTGGGCATGCGATCCCGGACCCCGGTGCTCGGTGAGCTCGTGCTCGACGTCGTCATTGATGATGGGGATTTCACCGGTCAGCTCGGCGACAGTCACCGCGTCGGAATTGCCGCGACGACGACGACGGCGGCCGGGAACCGGGGCACCGAGTGTGCCGTTCTTGGCCAATAGCTCAGCAACCGAGATGGGGCGAGTATTCGAGTTGTCATATGGTTCGGTCATCGCCTGTCGCCTCTCGATCGGTCAACTGCGTTCCGATCAACTCGCTGGCTACCAGCATCCCGCACGGAAGTCTCAACGAGGGCAGTTCCGTCAGCTTCGCTATCGAGTTTGCGCAAAATGAGGCCTTCTCGTAGCGCCCAAGGGCAAATATCCACCGTTTCTATCGACAGCGCTCGCATACTCGCCTCTGCGACCAGAGCTCCCGCCACAATCTGCGGCGCTCGCTCTTCGCTCACCCCTTCCAGTTCCGCACGGTCAGCGGTCGTCATCCTAGAGATGAAAGATATGAGTTGTCTGAGGCCATTGGCAGTGAGTGTGCGCTTCACCCAGGGCCCGGCAGCCGACGGCGCCGCACCGGTGAGCCGCGCCAGCGAACGGAACGTCTTCGACGTTGCTACCGCGAGATCTGGGCTGCCGGCGTCCAGCATTTTGGCACTCGGGCCGGCCAGTTCGGAGTCCAGCCAGTCGCGCAGCATCGCCACCCGGCGCCGGCCGGGCGGATCGTCTTTGAGCCATTCGCGGGTCAATCGCCCGGCACCCAGCGGCAGCGACAACGCGACTTCGGGTTCTTCGTCGACGCCGTTGGACAACTCCAGCGAGCCGCCGCCGATGTCGAGGTTGATGATCCGGCCTGCGCTCCAGCCATACCAGCGACGTACCGCCAGGAAGGTCAGCCGCGACTCGTCGACACCGCGCAGCACCTGTAGCTCGACACCGGTCTCTTTGCGAACCCGGGCCAGCACGTCCTCGGAGTTCTTGGCGTCGCGTACCGCCGAGGTCGCGAATGCCATCAGCTCGGCGCAGCCCGAGCTGTCCGCGATTTTTTCGAACTCGTCGATCGTCTCGATCAGCTTGTCGGCGCCGCGCCGGGTGATTTTGCCGGAGTTATCCATCGACTCGGCCAGTCGCAAGGTGGCCTTGGTCGAGCTCATCGGCGTCGGGTGCCCGCCGCGGTGGGCGTCCACCACGAGCAGATTGACCGTGTTGCTGCCGACGTCGAGCACTCCTAATCGCACGAAACACAACCTTACGGGTGAGGCGCCGCAGCGTTGTCGTGGTCTACCGTGCAAACTGTGGCAAATTCGCAGCCAAATCATCCCGGAGAAGTCGAAATGGACTTCGCTCGCGAATGGGTGGAGTTCTACGACCCGGACAATCCCGAGCATCTGATCGCCGCGGACCTGACCTGGCTGCTGTCCCGCTGGACATGTGTATTTGGCACCCCAGCCTGTCAGGGCACCGTGGCCGGACGCCCTGACGACGGATGCTGCTCGCATGGGGCGTTTTTGTCCGACGACGACGACCGGGCCCGGTTGGATGACGCTGTGTCCAAGCTCACCGACGACGATTGGCAGTTCCGTGACAAGGGCCTGAGCCGCAAGGGCTACCTCGAACTCGACGAGCACGAGGGAGAAGAGTCCTTTCGCACCCGCAAATACAAGGGCGCCTGCATCTTCTTGAACCGGCCCGGGTTCAAAGCCGGCGTGGGCTGTGCGCTGCACATCAAAGCGCTACAGCTCGGGGTGGAACCGTTGACGATGAAGCCCGATGTCTGCTGGCAGCTGCCGATTCGCCGCAGCCAGGAATGGGTGACCCGCCCCGACGGCACAGAAATCCTGAAGACCACCGTCACCGAGTACGACCGCCGCGGTTGGGGTCCCGGCGGTGCCGACCTGCACTGGTATTGCACCGGTGATCCGGCGGCCCATGTCGGCGCCAAGCCGGTATGGGTGAGCATGGCCGCCGAACTCACCGAGCTGCTCGGCGAGAAGGCCTACGCCGAGCTGGCCGCAATGTGCAAGCGGCGCAGCGCATTAGGACTCGTCGCGGTCCACCCGGCAACGCGGGCGGCGGAATAGGCAGCGCCTGGTCGAAATAGGCATCACAAGTGAAATACCGGGGGTGCTAACCACCGGTATTCACGCTCAAGTTCTTTAACCTTTGGACGTCCCGACCCGCGCGCCGATTTAAGCGCATCGCGAACCTGTGTCGTTAGGTCAAGTCCCGAGCCGGCTTTGCTCGTTCGGGCAGTAAGCAGACACCGAAGCTTGCAGGAAGGCGCTGGCCTGAGCTGGGCTGAGTTTGTCTTGTGAGACTAATCCCTGGCTTACCTCGGTGGCGGTGCCGCCCTGCGCGAGTGCGTCGCAGAAGTCGTGGCCAGCCTTGATGAAGTCCGCGTTCGCGGCCGCGTCGGTGACGGGGATGCCGCTTTGACCGATCGCCTGCAGGAATTGGTCGTCCTGCGCGGTGGCGTTTGCTATGCCACCGCCAACGAACGCCCCGCCGATCACGGCCGCGCCGGCGATTAGGTTTGCGATGCGTATAAACATGGCAGGGTGCCCTTTTCTCCTAATGCCCCTCACCTAGCAGGCATCGAACATGTATGGAGAGGACGTTAAACCGGCAGCGGCTTTAATGATCGAAATTGACAAAATTGGTGCAGGAGCATAATGCCGACTCCGAATCGGCCCATTCCGCTGGTGCGAATGGGTGCCGACAAGAAATGGTGAACAACCTTGAGGCTTTAACCCTCCAGTTTGTAGCCCAACCCGCGTACGGTCACCAGGTGTATCGGGTTGGCCGGGTCAGCCTCGATTTTCGACCGCAGCCGCTTGACGTGCACGTCGAGTGTTTTTGTGTCGCCGACATAATCGGCGCCCCAGACCCGGTCGATCAACTGACCGCGAGTCAACACCCGGCCGCTGTTCCGCATCAAGTACTCCAGCAGGTCGAATTCCTTGAGCGGCAACGTGATCGGCTCACCATTGACCGAGACAACATGGCGCTCGACGTCCATTCGTACCGGCCCGGATTCCAGCACGCCGTCAGTGACCTCGGAGTCGTCGTCGCCGCCGCGGCGCAGCACCGCACGGATCCGGGCGATCAACTCGCGCGCCGAATACGGCTTGGTCACATAGTCGTCGGCGCCCAACTCCAGACCGACAACCTTGTCGATCTCGCTGTCGCGCGCGGTCACCATGATCACCGGCACGCTGGAGCGGGACCGCAATTGCTTGCACACGTCGGTGCCGGACATCCCCGGCAGCATCAGATCGAGCAGCACGATATCGGCGCCGGCCCGATCGAATTCGGCGAGCGCGGACGGCCCGTCGGTCACCACGGTGGCCTCGAAGCCTTCCTTTCGCAGCAGAAACGCCAGCGGATCAGCCAGCGACTCTTCGTCTTCTACGATCAGCACACTGGTCATCAGCGCTGTTCCTCCTCATCGCTTCGCTCTGCATCGTCACCAGCGCGGGTCATCGGTGGCGCTCCTCCTGATTGCTCCGTCCCCCGCAAGCGGGTGGGGTCCCCGCACGGCTGGGGAGTGCCCCCACCGCATCGTCGGTACGGGTCATGGGCGTAATTCTTCCTCTCTTTGGGGCTTCATGGGCCTGGTTTCGCGCTCGGGCGGTTGGTCGGGCGGTTCACATTCGCCGTTATAGACCGGGATCGACAGGGTGAACGTCGACCCGGTTCCCGGCTGACTCCACAACCCGATGCTGCCGTTGTGATTGGCCGCAACGTGCTTGACGATGGCCAGTCCGAGTCCAGTGCCGCCGGTGGCCCGCGAGCGTGCCTTGTCGGCGCGGAAGAATCGCTCGAAGACCCGCTCCTGATCTTTGCGGGCAATCCCGATACCCCGGTCGGTGACAGCGATCTCGATGTTGTCGCCGCGGCGCCGGCGGCTGATGGACACCAGCGAGCCGCGCGGCGAGTACGCGATCGCATTCGACACCAGGTTGGCCAGCGCAGTGACCAACAGGGCCTGTTCACCCACCATCCGCAAGCCGCTCGGTGCGTCGGTGCAGACCGTGATGTCAGCGTTGTCAGCAGGCACCTTGTGCCGCGAGATCGCTTCGGAGACTACGGAGTCGACGTCGACGGCGCCCATGTCCGGTAACCGCTCAGCGCCCTGCAGCCGGGACAATTCGATCAGCTCGGTGACCATGTTCCCCAGCCGGTTGGCCTCGACGAGCACCTTCTCGCCGAACCGCCGCACCGTCTCGGGGTCCTCCGCGGAGGCCAGCAGGGCCTCGGCAAGTACGGACATGGCACCGACTGGCGTCTTGAGCTCATGGCTGACGTTGGCCACGAAGTCGCGGCGAGTCGCCTCCAATCGCGCGTATTCAGAGTGGTCGTAGACGAAGACCACGGCGAACCGGCGATCGTCCTGGCTCAGCAGCCGCGCTTGCCCGTGCACGGCCAGCCCTGATCGCCCCGGGATCGGCCGCTTACTCGGCAGCATGTCGAACTCGACGTCGGCGCCGTCGGCCAGGGCTTGCCGCGCCGCCTTCCAGGCCTCGTCGTCGAGTTGACGCTCGCGCACCAGACCGAGCTCTTTGGCGCGGTCGTTGAGGTAGACCACGTCGCGGTGACGGTCCACGACGGCCGTCCCGACCGGCATCAGCGAGACGATGCGCTCCAGCATTTGCGCGACGGTGATTCCAGCCGATTCGACGGCCACCCGCTGCCGTCGTTCCATGACCCGCGGCGCCAGGCGCGCACCGACCGTGACACCGGCGGCCAATGCCACGAGAAACAACACCCCGGCCAGTGACAGGGCCGAGAACACAGTCACAACAAAATCCTACAAATGCGGTGAACACCAACCCAGCAGCGAAAGGCCAAAATCGGACATGTCACACGCCACGAGGCAGGTGTTCGGTGGCTGTTCATGCGGTGTTTGCCCAGTTGCCGCGAAAGCGCGCTTACCGGGCGCCTTGGTTGGCTACTGCCGCGGCGCCCGCAGCAGCGGCCTCCGGATCGAGATAGCTACCGCCGATAACCAGCGGCCGCATATTGGCATCCAGGTCGTAGCGCAGCGGAATGCCGGTCGGAATGTTCAGGTTGGTGACGTCTTCGTCGGACATGCCGTCCAAATACTTCACCAGGGCCCGCAGCGAGTTGCCGTGGGCGGCGATCAGCACCGTCTTGCCGACCCGGAGGTCAGGCACGATGACGTCGGTGAAGTACGGCAGGAACCGGGCCACCACGTCGGCGAGGCATTCGGTCAGCGGGCCGCCGCCGATGTCGGCGTAGCGGGGGTCGGCGTCCTGGCTGAACTTGCTGCCCTCCTCGATCGGCGGCGGCGGGGTGTCATAGCTGCGCCGCCACGCCATGAACTGCTCCTCGCCGTAGCGGGCTAGGGTCTCGGCCTTGTCCAGGCCCTGCAGCGCGCCGTAGTGGCGTTCGTTGAGCCGCCAGCTGCGCCGCACCGGGATCCACAGCCGGTCGGCGGTGTCCAGTGCCAGGTGCGCGCTGGTGATGGCCCTCCGTAGCAGTGACGTGTAGACCACGTCGGGCAGCAGATCGTGTTCGGTGATCAGCTCACCGCTGCGCACCGCCTCGCCGCGGCCCTTCTCGGTGAGGTCGACGTCGACCCAGCCGGTGAACTGATTACTCGCATTCCATTCGCTCTCGCCGTGGCGGAGCAGCACCAGCGTGGCAACCGCGTTCCCCATGGCGGCAAGTCTCCCACCCGTCATGGAGGCCTGCCACGGCGCCAATGTGCGGTGAGGTGAGTCACACGACAGCTCAGCCGTGATGATACAGGTATACAGTTATGCCGTAATCGAGTATCACACTCAGTTCCGAGGAGAATCCGATGAGCGAGAAGACGACATGCGTCATCGTCGGCGGGGGTCCTGCCGGCATGGTCGCGGGCTTATTGCTGGCGCGCGGGGGCGTGGAGGTCACCGTGCTGGAGAAGCATGCGGACTTCCTCAGAGATTTCCGGGGCGACACGGTGCACCCGTCGACGCTGCGGCTGCTCGATGAGCTCGGCCTCTACGAACAGTTCAGCGCGTTACCGCATACCCGGCTCGAGGGCTGGGGATTGGATCTGCCCGATGGCCGTAAGGCGCCCATCATCGACTTCACCCGGCTGCGCTTACCGCACCGCTATATCGCCATGGTGCCGCAGTGGGATCTGCTCGACCTGCTGGCCGAGGCCGCGCGAAAGGAGCCGACGTTCACGCTGCGGATGAACCACGACGTCACCGGGCTGCTGTACGAGTCGGACCGGGTCGTCGGCGTTCGGTACGACAGCCCGTCCGGGTCGGGAGAACTGCGGGCCGACCTGACGATCGCTTGCGACGGGCGCTGGTCGCTGTGCCGGCGCGAGGGCGGACTCATTCCGCGCAACTATCCGGTGAACGCCGACGTGTGGTGGTTCCGGCTTCCCAAGGCCGAAGGTGTCGGTGAGACGTTGCTTCCCCGATTCAAGGACGGCCTGTTTCTCGGGGTCATACCGCGCAAGGAATACCTGCAAACCGGCTACTTCCTCCGCAAAGGCGCTGATGCCCAACTGCGGGCCCGGGGCATCGAGGCGCTGCGCCACGACATCGTCACCGCCGTTCCCGAACTGTCCGAGGCCGTTGGCGGCCTCGAATCCATGGACGAGGTCAAGCTTTTGGACATCCAGTTGAACCGGCTGCGTCGCTGGTACACCGAGGGACTGCTGTGCATCGGGGACGCCGCCCATGCCATGTCTCCGGCCGGGGGTGTCGGCATCAACCTCGCCGTGCAAGACGCCGTGGCAGCGGCGACGCTGCTCGCTGAACCGCTTCGGGAGCACCGTGTTACCGACAAGGACCTCGCCGCCGTGCAACGCCGCCGCGAGCTTCCCACGGTGGTGATTCAGACACTGCAACGTTTCCTACACGCAGCGATGGACCGCGCCATGGCAAGCGGCCGGACGCCGGCGCCCGGCAAGCTACTGCGTGTGCTGGCCCGCTTTCCGCAGCTGTCCGCGGTCCCCGCGTACCTGATGGGGGTTGGCGTCCGGCCCGAACATGCCCCGAAGTTCGCCCGACGGGCGCCGCAAGAGATCCCAGTACCTGCTAACGAAAAGAGTTGACGCACATGGCGTCTGCCGCGCCGACGGTTAGCGAAGTGCCCGCCGAGGTGGTCGAGGCTGCGCTGCGCGCCGCCGAGACCCTCGGCAGGGACGTGGCCGATGTTCCACTGATCGCGATCGCCCGCGAGGCCGGAATGTCGCGCAGCACGCTGGTGCGACGGTTGAACGGTACCCGGCAGCCGCTGGACGACGCCGTGCGCGCCGCGGGCGTGGAGCCGGGTGGCCGGCCACCGGTGCGTGAACGCGCGGTCCAGGCGGCGGCGTCGCTGATCAGCGACCGAGGCCTGGCTACGGTGACGCTGGAAGCGGTTGCGGCGCGAGCAGATTGCTCGGTGCACAGCTTGTATGCGGTGTTCGGCGGTCGTGATGAGTTGCTGCGCGCGGTTTTTGACCGCTACAGCCCGATCCTGGACCTGGACGAAGCGATCTCCGACCCGCATGCTGAACTCGGCGAAACCGTACACCGGATCTACCGGTTGATAACCGAGGCGTTCAGCCGCGAACCCCGGGTGGCGCCGGCGATGCTTGCCGAAGCGCTGGCCCGCCCGACCGGAACCGCGGGGCAAACCCTCCTGCAATACCACGTGCCGCGCATGCTTGCAGGCGTGGGCCAGTGGCTGGCGGGTGAGATCACCGCTGGGCGAATCCGGGATCTGCCGCTGCCCTTGCTGATTCAGCAGATGCTCGCGCCGATCGGCGTGCACACCATGGTTCGGCCGGCCGTTGACAATATCCCCGAGGTCGAAATGCCCGAATTGGACCAGGCCTGCGCGGTTTTCGCCGACGCGTTCCTGCGCGCCGTCGCGACGTGAGCGCGGTGGGGTTAATCGTCGTCGTCGATCAGGTGAGCGAACGCCTCGAGGTTCTTCAGCGATTCACCGCGGGATACCCGCCACTCCCATTCCTTTTGGATCGATGACCGAAAACCTATCTCCAGCAACGTGTTGAAGTCGGCATCCACGGCTTCGAGCACCTGCCCGAGCACTCGGTCGATCTCGGCGGCGTCTACCGACGCCAACGACATTCGGCCTATTAGGTAGATGTCACCGACGTTGTCCAACGTGTAGGCGACGCCGTAGAGACGGCGGTTGCGCTTGAGTAGGAATCGGTAGACGGACTCGTGGTCCTCGTCGGGCTTGCGGCAGACAAACGCCTCGACGCGCACTGAATGCTCGCCGATGCTCAGGATGGTGTTGGTCTTGAGTTTGCGCTCGCCGGGTAACTCCACGATCAGTCCCGGTAGCCCGCCATGAGCACCGGGATGCCTGGAATACGTCAGTCCACTGGCGTCCAGCGCATCCTCGATCACCTGCTGGACGTGACTCACCGGCACCGCTTCGTCGTCGGCGCGGGTCATGCCCATGCCTCCCTTCGCGTAGCCCGTCGCCGGGCGCGGCGCGCCGAGGCCAGATCGCGCACCGAGCGGCGGGCCGTGAAATCGCTGATCGCTCGCCGGTAGCTGGCCAACAGCGCGTCCACAGTGTTGTCCCATGAGAACGTCGCCGCGTGCTCGACCGCCGAGCGGCTCATCGCCCAGGCCCGCGGCCCGGGGCCAAGCCGCAGCAGCTCATCGATGGCCTGCGCCCACTGGTCGACGTCGTGACCGGATACCAGCGTTCCGCTCACCCCGCCGCGCACCGCCACCGGCAAGCCACCGACGGCGGCCGCGACCACCGGTGTCCCGCAGGCCTGGGCCTCCAGGGCGACCAGACCGAAAGACTCCGAATAGCTGGGCACCGCCACCAAGTCCGCGGCCTGGAATAGCCGGGCCAGGTGGTCCCGCGACTGCGGCGGCAGAAACGTCACCCGCGCAGAGATACCCAATTCGTCGGCGAGCCGAACGAGGCCGTCCGGCGCGGTCAGCCCGCTGCCCGACGGTCCGCCAGCCACCACGATGTGCACCCGCGGTAGTTTGGCCGCCGCGCGCAGCAGGATGTCGGGCCCCTTCAGCGGTTGGATCCGCCCAACGAACGCCACCACGTTCTCGTCGAGCGGTAACCCCAGCGCTACCCTGGCGGCGCGACGGTCACCGGGACGGAACACGTCCAGGTCAACTCCGGGGTGGGCGACGTCGATCCTGGCAGGATCGGCGTGGTGCAGCGAAACCAGTTGTCCGGCTTCTTCATCGGTGTTGACGATCAACCGGTCGGCTTCGTCGACAACCTGCTGCTCGCCGACGGTGCGTAGCGGCGGCTCGGGTGCGTCACCGTCAGCCAGCGCGGCGTTCTTGACCGCCGCGAGGGTATGCGCGGTATGCACCAACGGGACCGCCCAGCGGTCCCGAGCCAGCCAGCCGACCTGCCCGGACAGCCAGTAGTGCGAGTGCACGATGTCGTAGTAGCCGGGTTCGTGTGCCGCTTCGGCGCGCAGCACCCCGGCGGCAAAGGCACACAGCTGGGTAGGCAGGTCGTATTTGTCGAGGCCCTCGAACGGCCCGGCCACCACGTTGCGAACCAGCACCCCTGGCGCCACCCGCACGACGGGTGGATCGGTGGACGCGGTGGCCCGGGTGAAGATCTCCACCTGCACGCCCCGGCGAGCAAGATGAAGTGCGCTTTGCAGCACATAGACATTCATCCCGCCGGCGTCCCCGATGCCCGGCTGAGCCAGCGGCGACGTGTGCACCGCCAGCACCGCGACGCGGCGCGGATCGGTCAGCTCGGAGGTGTCCAGCCCAGACAAGTCAGTGTGGCCCACACTGTCATCTTTGCAGGACCGCTCTGGTGGACCCCGAAGACGCAGCTCAGGCGGGTGTCTCGGTGACGGCCTCGAGTGGGGTCATCGGCGGTTGGGCACGGCGCATGGCGCTGAGCGGATCGGCGTACAGGCCGGCCAGCGACACGATGCCAGCCCCGGCCTCCTGCACCCGGTTGCCGAATGCGGTGATCCGGATGTCGCGCGGCGCCAACACAGATCGCGCGGCGAACGCCGCCTCCACATGTTCCATGCCCTCCGGGTATTCGGTGAACGCCTGGCCGCCGACCACTAGGTCGTCAGGGTTGAGCAGGTCGCGCAGCAATGCCACCGCTTCGCCAAGCACCCTGGCTCGCTCGGCAAGCAGCTCTTTGGCTTGCTGATTGCCGTTGCGTGCGGCCCGCAGCAGCTCGGTCACGGTGGCACCCGACCCACCATTGCGGGCGGGCAGGATGCGCATCCGTCGGGCGGCGGTCAGCACCGCCTCGTCGCTGACGGTGGATTCCAGCAGCCCGGTACCGCCGAGCAGCTCCGACTGCGCAGGCAGGTTGGCGATGGTGCCCGGCCCACTGGCCGGACTGTGCACCCGGCCACCGATCATCAGCGCATAGCCCACGGTCTCGCGGGCGTAGACGTACAGGCTGGTCGTTGCGTGCGGTCCGAACCGGCGCATACCGAGCAGCAGCTCGGCCGCGGCCATCGCATCGACGTGCGAGGCCACCGACACCGGCAGGCCGAGCGTCTCGGCGAATACCGGTCCGACCGGCGCATCTCGCCAGCCCAGCCGGGGATGGTCGACGTGCCCCGTGCCGCCGTCGACCACGCCGCCGATCGCTACCCCTATCCACAGTGGTCGCCGTCGGTGCCAGCGCCTCAGGTAGCGACGGGCGCCGTCGGCCAGCGCCTCCAGCGCCGGGCGCTGAGCGCTCCGCGGTGTCGGGGTCTCGACGACGTCCAGGGTGCGGCCGAACAGGTCGGTCGCCACGATGCTGGTGGTTCGGGCGCCGACATGGATGCCGACCGTCAGAAACGGCTCGTGGTTGACCTCGACGGGCACCCGGGGACGGCCGATCGCGCCGGATACTGCCAAGTCGGCACGTTCCCGCAGGACGCCGGCCTCCAACAGGGCGATGACCTGGCGGTTTACTGTCGCAATGGACAGCGAGGTGGCCTGCGCGATGACATCACGGCCGATCGGGCCGCGCAGCCGCACGGCCCGAAACACCGCCGAAGCGGCGGCGTCGGAGAGTTGCAGCGACGGCGCAACGACGCGGTACCGCGCAGAGGTTCGAGGGCCGGTCCGGCCTTGAGGCTGGCCAGCATGACTGTGAGAGTGGGAGGTAAGAGTGGTTGAGCGCACGTGGGGTGTCCTTGTCCGAGTTCCGATGGCGGTCCTGGACCGCACCGTCGCGAGCGCTTGCGGTTCGCTCAGGCGCGGCTAGCTGCGCGGCAACAACACGCGCAGTCCGCGTACAGACACGCGGACATGTAGTCGAACAAGGAACTGAAGTACACACGAGGAATTTAGCACGCTTATTAGAGTTGTTCAGATGACAACTGCTAAGCAACGAGTCGCGGTGGTCACCGGCGCCAGCGCCGGGATCGGCGAGGCAACCGCGAGAACCCTTGCTGGGCAAGGCTTTCACGTGGTCGCGGTGGCACGCCGGGCAGACCGGATCAACGCGCTGGCCGCCGAAATCGGCGGCACCGCCATTGTGGCCGACGTCACTGATGGCGCAGCAGTCAACGAGTTGGCCGGCCGACTGAGCCGAGTCGACGTGCTGGTCAACAATGCCGGCGGGGCCAAAGGCTTGGAACCGGTCGCCGAAGCCGACCTCGAACACTGGCGGTGGATGTGGGAGACCAACGTGCTGGGCACCCTGCGGGTCACCCGTGCGCTGCTGCCGAAACTGATCGACTCCGGCGACGGCCTGATCGTCACCGTCACCTCGGTCGCAGCAATAGAGGTCTACGACGGCGGCTCCGGCTACACCGCGGCCAAGCACGCGCAGGGCGCGCTGCATCGCACCCTGCGCGGCGAACTGCTGGGAAAACCGGTGCGGCTCACCGAGATTGCCCCTGGAGCCGTCGATACCGAATTCTCACTGGTTCGGTTCGGCGGCGACCAGCAGCGCGCCGACGCCGTCTATGCGGGGATGACGCCGCTGGTGGCCGCTGACATTGCCGAAGTGATCGGCTTTGTGGCATCCCGGCCGTCGCACGTCAACATCGACCAGATCGTCATCCGGCCGCGCGACCAAGCGACCGCTAGCCGCCGGGTCGGGCGCTAGTCGTCGGGGTGCCTGACAAGGTGGGCGCGTCGTGCGGGGTGGCCGGGGCGCTGCGGGGCATCGACACCGAGGACGGGTTGGACCCGTTGGCCGGCGGCAGTGCCGACATCCCCACCCAGGTGTCCCAGTCCACGGCCCAGTCCCAGATGTCGCCGTCGGAGTAGGACAGTTCGATCGAGCTGCCGGTCACCTCGACCGGGTCGCCGTAGATCGCACTACCGAAGTACTGCTGGGCGTCGCCAGTGGACAGGTTGATGCAGCCGTTGGTGACGTTGGTGTTGCCCTGCGCGCCGGCGCTGGTCGGGTTGGCGTGAATGAACTCGCCGTTGTTGGAAATTCGCACCGCGTAGCGTTCGTGGGCGTTGCTGTAGCCGGCGGCCGGGTTGGACATGTAGAAGTCGGCGTACTTCTCGGTGACCACGTGGATGCCGTTGCGCGTGACGTTGCGGGGTTTGTCGGCTTCGCCGTAGCTGCACGGGAAATCCATGATGACGCCCTCGTCGCGGACCACCTGGATGCGGTGCGAGGAGACTTCGGCTTTGACCACCTGGCGGCGGCCGATGTCGAAGCTCAGGCTGAAGTCCTGCTTGCCGTAGGCGCCGTCGCCGAACGCCAGCCCGTACAGCTTGGCCTCGACGTTGACCTTGGTGCCGGCCGGGTAATACTCGCGGGTGCGCCAGTGCACGCGGGCACCCTGGGATTCGTCGGGCAGCCAGGCCCAGCTGCCCTCGACGGGCGGCTCGGTGGTGACCTTCAGCGCCCGCTCGACGGCGGCCTTGTCGGCAATCGGCGCGTCGAATTGGATGATCACCGGCGCCGCGACGCCGACGGTCTGCCCATCAGCCAGCTGGAACCCGCCGTCGATCACTTTGGTGGGCGAGACCGTGGTGAGCTTGCCCTTCACCGGGACCGGCTTGCCGTCGTGGCCGACCACCGATCCGCTCCAGGTGTAGGTCGCGTCGTAGCCGAGTGGCTCGCTGACGGTGTAGATGGTGCGGTCCCGGTTGAGTGTGCCCGCGACCGCCTTGCCGGACGAGTTGGTCAATGCGACATGCTGAAACCAGCCGTCGCGGACCTCGACGCTGATCGGCGCAGTGGGCACCACATCGGTGGCCTTATTGGCCGGTCGGAACGTCACATTGGCCGCCGACGGGGCCTTGGTCTTCTCCGCTTGCTTGCTCGACCCACCGACGCAGGCGGCTAGTACGTTGGGCGCGAAGATGCCGACCGCGAGGGTCGTCAAAGCCCGGCGCCGGTTGACCGGCGTGAGACCGCGCGAAGTGTCCACGACAAACCAAGATACCGGCGAAAATGACGCGCTTGCGCACGCGCGCGCTACAACTCGCAGCCGACCAGCACCGGCTCGGGTATCAGTGTGATACCAAACACATCGCGGACCCCGTCGCGCACCGTACGTGCCAGCGCCACCACGTCGGCGGCGCTGGCCCCACCGCGATTCGTCAAAGCAAGCGCATGCTTGGTGGACAACCGGCAGCGTGCGGCCGTGTCATCCGGATAGCCCTTGCCGAAGCCGGCTTGCTCAACGAGCCAGCCGGCGGCCAGTTTGACGCCGTTGGCGGCCGGATAGTTCGGCACGGTCCACTCGACGCCGTTTGCCAGCTGCTGGTAGACCTCGGGCGCGACAACCGGATTGGTGAAGAACGATCCCACGCTCCAGGTGTCGTGGTCGGCCGGGTCGAGCACCATCCCCTTGCTGGCGCGCAGCTTGAGCACCGCATCGCGGACCGCCGAGGGATCGGCACGCTCGCCGTCGGCCGCGTTGAGGGCGCCGACCAGCTCGCCGTAGCGCAGCGGCGCGCTGCGGCCCGACGCGTCCAGCGCGAACTCCACCTCCAGAACGATGGCCGCATCCGAATGCTTGAGCACGCTGCTGCGATACCCGAACTGCAGTTCACTGCCCGACGCCCAACGCATTCCGGCCGCTGCTGCGGTCAAGCAGCCGGACCCGGGTGATGGTGTCGGCGACCTCGGCGCCGTACGCGCCGACGTTTTGCACCGGGGTGGCGCCCGCCGAGCCGGGGATCCCGGACAGGCACTCCAGCCCGCCCAGGCCCGCCGCGATGGCCGTCATCACCACGTCGTCCCACACCGCGCCGGCCTGCGCCCGCACGATGTTGCCGTCAACGCTGATGTTGTCGGCGGCCAGCCGCACCACGGTCAGGTCAGTCACCGTGTCGGCGATCACCAGATTCGAGCCGCCGGCCAACACCAGCAGCGGCTGGCAGTCCTGCGCGTCGAGCTGCCGCAGCGTGGTGACCACCTGCTCGGTGCTGGTGCAGGTGATCAACCGCGGCGCAACCGGGCCGACCCGCAACGTGGTCAGCGGCGCCAGCGGCACCGCCTCGTCGACGCGCGCCCCGGCGAATTTCATGGGCCTTCACGGTAGCCTGACCTGCTATGCCGCGTTCGTTCGACATGTCCGCCGATTACGGGGCCACCGTCGACGAGGTTCTTCGGGCATTCAGCGAGCAGGAGTACTGGCTGGCCCGGCTTGCCGATTCGGGAGCCGACGACGCGACGCTGGATTCGATGCAACTCGGCGGCCCATCCGGGGACGACGGCAGTATCGACGTCATCACCACGCAGGTGCTGCGCAGCGACCGGCTCCCGGGCGTGGTGACCCAATTCCATCGGGGCGATCTGCGCATCCGCCGCGAGGAAAGATGGGAGCCGGTCACCAACGGTTCGGCCGCCGCGACCATCACCGGCGCAATCCTGGGTTCGCCGGCGTCGCTGGCCGGCACCGCGGTGCTGGAGCCGCTGGCGGAGTCGGGCGGGGCCCGGCTGAAGTTTCGGGCCACCATCGAGGTGCGCATTCCGCTGGTCGGCGGCAAGCTGGAGAACTTCATCGGCAGCCAACTGGTCGAGCTGCTGATCGCCGAGCAGCGCTTCACCACCATGTGGATCGGCGAAACTGCCTGATTTCAGGCGCGGCCTTCTGCAGCGTCGATGGCGCCGTTGAAGATTGCGCCGATGACCCTCTTCAGCACCGGTGCCAACAGCCAATCAACACCGGGGATCTTGGGTGTCGACCGTAGGTGCCAACTGACTGCGGTTCCTGCGCCAGCCTCGCGCAACTCGATCGTGCCGACATGATCCCGGACTGGCGCGCCGGAGACCAACTTGTACGCGTAGCCCTTGGGTCGCTGATACTCGATGATCTCTTCGACGATTGCGGGCCCGACCGCCTCGAGGCGTCGGACCGCGCCGACACCGTTTGGCGCGGGGGTGCCCTCGCGATCCAGCGTGCTGCGACGGACCGCCCGCGTGTAGCCCGCGATCGCGCGGTGGTCGGTGAGCGCGTCGAAAACTTTCTCGATCGGCGCCGTCGTGGTGCGCGTGAGAGTGAACTCGATCATCGGGCAATTCTGGCATCCGTGGCGACCCGCCTGATCCGCTGGGCGTAGTGCTCCAATCGGGCATGCCATCACCGGCTACGTTGTCGCGGCGGTGGCATTCCGGGGTTCACAGCAAAGGAACGTCCAAACCGGAAGGGACGATGTCGGCCGGGGTGAGGTCGATGGCGGCGTCGAGTGACGGGATTGTGAAAGTGAAGAGCGGCCCCAGCGGCGTCCACAGGGTGTCGGTGACGGTACCGCTCGGGGTGCCCTCGTAGATGTTTTCGATACCGGTGCCGAGGCCCAGGTTCAGCACGTCGAAGACGGTTCCGTCTGCCGGCGCATCCGTACAGAGCACGCTCGCACACCCGGTAACTGTGAACGACGCGTCGCTAACGAACAAGAAGTCCAAGACCGACATGCTGGTTGTCAGCTCCCCCTCCTCCTGGGCGCTGGCACCCGTGCCGGTGTAGTAGAAGAAATCTTGCGGCGCGAAACTGATGCCCTCGGCCGAGCCGCCGAAGGCGGCCACCCACGGCGCTGCGCCCAGTGTTTGAGCGATGTTGTTGTAGCCCTCCGTAAGCAAAGACGTTTCCGGGTAGAACGTTATTTGGTTGATCGTGAAAGCGTCCGTAGCGGTGGCGCCTAGGAGGGGCGGCGGAATGCTGGCGTCCTGGGGCTGCTCCGCAGCCAGCGAAGCGAAGATACTGGACGGGTTTATCTCCGCGTTGCCGGCCGAGTCGAGGTTGACGAAGGCAGGACCGGTGACGTTGCCAGACGTGCTCACCACGGTGTCGGTGGCGGATGTTGTTGGGCTGGTGAGGTAAATCAAGTCCTTCTGGTCGAGGTCCCACGGGGCAAAGTTGGTGACGCTGAACACCGTTCCCACCGCCGGTAGGTTCGCGTCGGTGTACCCGAGTTCCGGGAGTTGGCTGGTGACCACTTCCTCCGTGGTGTTCAGGCCCAAAAATTCGATCGAAAACTCGTCGGCGTTGACGCTGCCGACCTCGGTGCCGGCGGTGTTGTAGACATTGAAACCCTGGGTGGCAACAGATATGCCAACGAAGTCAGCACCGCCGGCGGCGAAAAGCGGCGGAAAGCCCGCAAGGGGCGAGACCGCGTTGTACGTGTCCGGGGCGAGGAGAGTGCTAAAGGGGTCGAGGGTGTAGTCGAAGCCGGGCACATTGATAGTGAAGGCGTCTGGACCGATGCTGCTGTCGCCCGAGGTCGCCACCAGATTGCTGAAAGCGTCGCCCGGCTGCAAGTCCTCGGCGTAGTTCTGGTTCAACAGGTACGACAGGTTGAGTGTGGCGAAGTCTTGCGGCACCGGTATGGGGTCAGCCAGGCTGTACTGGCCGGAAGGCAGCACCACGTAGTCGGCGACCGTACCGCTCGGGGGGGCTTCGTAGACGTTGTCGAAGTTGAATTCACCGTCGATCCCGGCGGCAAAACCGTTGAAGATGTCGTACACCGTTCCCACTGCCGGCAAGTCCGCGGAGCTTTCTCCCAATGCCGGAGTTGAGCTAGTGACGGTGAACTCGTAGCTATCCTCACCCAGGACCTGCAATATGGTCCCGGCGGTGCCGATGGTTCCGACTTCCTGGCCGCTGGAGTTGAACACCTCGAAGTTCTGGGTGGCAAGGCCAAGGCCGTCCAGCTCCCCGCCGGAGATATTCGCCAGCGGCGGAAGAGGGAAGACCGGGGCGGGGAAGGTGGCCCAGCCCTCTTCGGGGAGGAGGAGCGGGGTGGTGTAGGGGTCAAAGGTGTAAGGGCCGAGGGTAAATGCGTCGGCGCCGGTGTCACTAGGACCGGACAGCAACTGCACCAAGGCGGTCAACGGGTGCGCGAGGGTGGATCCATCGGTGTGGGTGGCGCCGATCCCGATCACCGCCGCAGTGGCCACGGTCGCACCAGCGCACCCGGCAACGCCACGGCACCGGCGGCTTTGACGAGTGGCGCGGTGCTTGCTCATCTCGGCGCTCCCAAGGTTGCCTCGAATTCCGACCAAAGCCCCTGTTAGCCGTCTATTGCATACGTGTCGAAGAGGTTACGCTGTGCTGAGCCAGTTGACCATGGTCTTCGGCGCAGTCATCCCCGACGAAAATCATCCATAACCTCCTCGGTTCACCACCTTCATGGCGTGAGCATGAAGGACGCCCGGCGGCGCCCTCATCAATCGGCCGGCCACGATCTGGCGTGGAATCCCTGTTGCCCGTCAACGGCACGCTGATCCATCGCCCTAGGCTGGCGGTCATGCGGATTGCGGTGGCCCAGATCCTCAGTGGCACCGACCCGACCGAGAACCTGCAGCTGGTGCGGGAGTACACCGGCCGGGCGGCTGACGCCGGCGCGAGCCTGGTGGTGTTCCCGGAGGCGACCATGTGCCGGTTCGGCGTTCCGCTGGCGCCGATCGCCGAGCCGGTCGACGGGCCGTGGGCCAACGGGGTGCGCCGGATCGCCACCGAGGCCGACGTCACCGTGATCGCCGGCATGTTCGCCCCGGCCGACGACGGGCGGGTCACCAACACGCTGCTAGCAGTGGGTCCAGAGGGGACGGGCACACCCAATCAGCCGGACACTCACTACCACAAGATCCACCTCTACGACGCGTTCGGTTTCACCGAGTCACGCACCGTCGCGCCGGGGCGAGAACCGGTGGTGATCACCGTCGACGGCGTCGGGGTGGGGTTGACCACCTGCTACGACATCCGCTTCGCCGAACTGTTCACCACGCTGGCACGTCGCGGCGCCGAGGTGATCGTGGTCAGTGCGTCCTGGGCTTCCGGCCGCGGAAAGCTGGAGCAGTGGACACTGCTGGCCCGGGCCCGGGCGCTGGACTCCACCAGCTACATCGTCGCGGCCGGGCAAGCTCACCCCGGCGAGCCGCTGGCCTCCAGCGCACCCACCGGGGTGGGCGGCAGCCTGGTGGTTTCACCGTTCGGCGACGTGGTGGCGTCGGCGGGATCCGACCCGCAGCTGCTGGTGGCCGATATCGACCTCGAGCGCGTGGTGAAGGCTCGCGAGACTATAGCGGTACTGCGTAACCGCTCAGGGTTCGCACATGGGGATAAGGCAGAATCGCCTGGGTGACGAATCCGCAGGGACCCGCACACCAGACACGCCAGGACCCGTCGATATGGGCTCGTCCGGGCAGCCCAAGCCCGCCTACCCGGCCGGCGCCGCAAGCAGACCGCTCGCATGAACCACCGATCCAGTCGGCCGCGCAGACCTTTCCGCCGACCGCACCGCAATACCCGGCTGCGCCGCCGTCCGGCCAGCCGCCGTCTCAGGACACCACAGCACCCGTGAAAACCAAACGCCGTTTCCTCGGCGACCCCGTGTCGATCATTCTGGTTCTGGTCATCGTGCTGGCGTTAGCCGTCGCCGGCCTGGTCGGCGCCGAACTGTACGCCCGTAACCGCGCCGACAAAGTCGTGGCCGCAGCGACCGAATGCGTGGTACAAGACCAAGCCAGTGTGTCCTTCGGCCCCAGCCCATTCCTGTTGCAACACATCACCGGCCACTATCGCGACATCTCGATCCGTACCGCGGGCCATCAGATCCGCAACGCCAAGGGCATGACGGCCAACATCAACATCAACGACGTCGACCTGCACGGCACCGCGGACTCGAAGGGCACCATCGGCGAGCTCGATGCCACCATCAACTGGACCTCGGACGGCATCAAGGAAACTGTGCAGGATTCCATTCCGTTCATCGGTGGCCTGGTCAATAACGTCACCACCAACCCCAGTGACGGCACCATCGAACTCAGCGGGGCGCTGGGCCTGGGCAGCGTCACCGTCAAGCCGGAGGTCGCCGACAACGCGCTGTCGCTGGAGGTCGTCAGGGTGACCGCGATGGGTGCCACGGTGCCGCACGAGACCGCGCAGGCGGCGATGGACACCTTTGCCGCTTCGCTGACCAAGTACTACCCGCTGGGCATCCACGCCGATAGCGTGCAGGTCACCAATAACGGTGTGGTGGCTCACTTTTCGACGCGCGACGCCACGATCCCGGCGGCGCAGACCAACCCCTGCTTTGCCCATGTTTAGCACCGAAGGGCCCGGGTATCCGCTGGCCATTACCCGACGACCTGAACGGCTGCGCCGATGAACAATCCGCGAGGGCCTTCGAGCGGCGACCCGTCGGAAGGGCCCCGTGTGCCCAGGCCGGCCGGACCCCCCAACCGCGGCGTGCCGCCGCGCCGTCAGCCCCCGCCGCCGTCGGAATACCCGACTCGCCAAATTCCGCACGGCGGCCGTCCGCAGGATCCACCCCGTGACGTGCCGCGGCCGCAGCCACCGGTGCCCCCGCCGAATCGCCCGCCGCCGCAACCCCCCGCTGAGCCGACCGCCGCAACAACCCGGTCTGCCACCTAACCCGCGGGCGCATCAACCCGGGCCGGCGCCCCACTTCGAACAACCCACTACCCGGATAGCTACGCCGCCGCCGTCCCAAGAGACGCCGGTCGCTGCCAAGCCCCGCTTTTTCGCCAATCGGCCGGCGCTGCTGCTGGTCCTGCTGATCGTGCTGCTGCTCGTCCTGGCGGTGCCGATCGGCGCCGAGCTGTATGCCCGCCACCTCGCGAGCAGCAAGGTGGCAAACGCGGTGCAGTGCGAGGTCCAGGACAGCGCCAGCGTCTCGTTCGCCGGCGCCCCGCCGGTGCTGTGGCAGTACTTCACCAGCCACTACACCGACATCTCGGTGCAGACCGCGGGTAATCAGGTGCGGTCGGCCAAGGGCATGAAGCTGAACCTGGACATCCGCGACGTAACACTGAACAACACCAACAATTCTCAGGGCACCATCGGGTCGATCAACGGCACCATCACTTGGTCCTCGGACGGCATCAAGCAGTCCATCCAAGACGCCATCCCGGTGTTGGGCAGCCTGGTCACCGGCGACGTCACCACCAACCCGAGCGATGGCACCGTCGCACTCAAAGGCGTGTTGGACAGCGCCACCGTCAAGCCGCAGATCGCCAACAACGGGCTGTCGCTACAGGTGGTAAACCTGACCGCGCTGGGCTCCACGATGTCGACGGACAGGGTGCAAAAGCACCTGGACGACCTCACTTCCAACGCGACCCAGAACTTTCCACTGGGCATCCACGCCGACAGCGTGAAGGTCACCGACAGCGGGGTCCAGGCCACCTTCTCGACCAGCAACGCCACCATCCCCTGCTGGCGGCCAGCAGGACCCCTGCTTCGCCAATCTCTGACGAGCGTTAACCCAGACCGTCGAGGACCGCGCGGGTGCCCGACAATCCCAGCCGGGTGGCGCCCGCATCGAGCATCGCCAGCGCGGCGGCGGCGGTGCGGATGCCGCCGCTGGCCTTGACCCCGAGGCGTCCGCCGACGGTGTCGGCCATCAGCGCGACCGCGGCCACCGACGCCCCGCCTGCCGGATGAAATCCCGTGGAGGTCTTGACGAAATCCGCGCCGGCGTCCTCGGCGGCGCGACAGACGTCGGCCAAGGTTCGCTCGTCGGCCAGCGTCAACAGCACCGCCGACTCGACGATCACCTTGAGCACGGCGGTGGGTACGGCGGCGCGCACCGCCGCGATCTCTGACCGCACCGCGTCGATGTCACCGGTCAGGGCAGCGCCGATGTCGATGACCACGTCGATCTCGCTGGCACCTGATGCCACGGCCAGCGTCGCTTCAGCCACCTTCACCTCGGGCAGGTGCTTTCCCGACGGGAAACCTGCTACCGCGGCGACCCGCACGCCTGCGGCGTTCGCGTCGGGCACCATCGACGGCGAGACGCAGACGGCGTAGGCGCCCAGCGCGGCGGCTTCGGCCGCGACGGCGGCCACCTCGGCGGCGGTGGCCTCGGGCTTGAGCAGGGTGTGGTCGACGAGAGCGGCCACTTGGTCGCGGGTCGGCCGGCCCGACATCAAAAGCCTTCTTCGGAACCACCAGGATTGCAGCCGGAGCTGACCATCGTGGCGGTGTCGACCACCGGCCGCCACGGCTCCAAATTCCAGCTGACCTTGCCGGGTTCGGCCACCTCGGCTAACTCCCAGTGGCAGGTGAACTGTTCGTGCATGCCGGCGGTGTTGGCGTCCGGCGCCAGTGCGAGCACCTCGGACCAGGCCTCATCGGCTTCGGGCCCCGCCGACCCGAGTTGCCGGGCGGCCGCCCGCCCGGACGGCGTGGGATACACCCGCAGGCTGCGCTGGTGATCCCACTGCGTCCACTGAGTGTGGTCGACAAACGGCGGTGGGTACGACGGGCCGGGCGTCCCTGCGGCGCCCGGGTCGGCAGCCACCGGAGCTGCGCCCGATAGCGCGGCAATGGCGATCGCCGCGAGGGTCAAAGCTCGCATACCGCTACTGCGACTTGCCCTGAATCTCGAGAAGCTTGGGCCGCACGTCGACGAGGTAAACACCCGCCGCGCAGGCGCCGACGACCATCCCCAGCACCGACTGGGCGGGTAACAGCAGGGTGAGCAGCGTGGCGCCGCCCAAGATCATCAACCAGACCGGTTTGGTCATCTTGTCGGCGGCGGTATAGGCGTCCGGTCGCTGGATCGCCGCGTGCACGAAAGCGTAGACCGCCATCAGCAAGACACCGATCTGCAAGACGAGCAGGACGATAAACACGAGATTCACGCATCAAGCGTAAGCGGGCGGCGTCGCAAACGTCGACTCCGAGCTGCCCGACCGGGCAACTCGGAGTCGAGGTGTTGGCCAGTCCGCGCTGCCCGACCGGGCAACGCGGAGGAGGCGATTACTTCTGGGTGACCTTCTTGGCCGGCGCCTTCTTAGCCGGCGCCTTCTTGGCCGGGGTCTTCTTCGCCGGAACCTTCTTGGCGGTGCTCTTTACGGCCTTCTGAGCCTTCTTCGCCGCGGCGTCGCTCTTCTTGGGCAGCTCGATGCCGACCAGCTTGGCGGCACGCTCGCCGACCGCGCGGGTCTGCGACGCAACCGTGCCCAGCGCCTCCTGGGTCAACTCGACCGCTTGGTCGACGGCACCCCCGGCGCGCGCCGACGCGTCATCGAAGCCGGACTGGCTGCGCAGCCGCTCCAGGGCGGCCTCGCCGCGCTCGACCAGCTCGGCGTACCGAGAGGTCGCCGCCTCGACATAGCCTTCCGCGGCGCTGCGCAGCTCCTCACTGGTGAACCGCTCGCGCAGCTCGCGCAGCTGCTCAGGCAGGTCCTCCTGCAGCTTGCTCAGGCGAGCCCGGCGCTCCTCGACCCGGCTGCGGGTGTCGGTGCGCGTCTCTTCGGCGCGCTCGCGCAGCTCGGCGAGCAGGTCGTTGACCGTGGCCAGGGCCAGGTCGGCGGCGCCCAGCGCGGCGAGCAGCGGGGCCTTCAGGTCGTCAATGGTTGGGTTGTCCGCCATGGTGTTTCCTTTCATGGTTTTCGTTGTTGCCAATTGGTTGGCGTTGCTCAGTGTCACGAGCTAGCCAGGGTTATCGAGGGTCTACGCAGGTGCAGTCCCCTCCCCAGCAGCTTCGTTCTGTTGAACGAAGGACGTATAGGTGTCCAGAAGAACCTGCTTCTGCCGCTCGGTGATCGCCGTGTCCGTGACGATGGCGTCGCGGACCTCGCTGGACTCGCTCGGCTCGAGAATTCCGGCCTGCACGTAGAGAACCTCCGCGGAGACCCGCAGCGCCTTTGCGAGCTGTTTCAGCACATCAGCGGACGGTTTACGCAATCCGCGCTCGATCTGGCTGAGGTACGGATTGCTGACACCGGCCTTTTCCGCCAACTGTCGCACCGACACCTGCGCGGCCTCGCGCTGCGCCTTGATGAAGCTGCCGATGTCGGACGCGGCGGTAGACACCACAGCGGCAAGTTTTTCCTCCTGCGCCATGGCTTGGCTACCCCTTACGTCCTTGCGTCAATCGTCGGTACGAACGCGGCCCACAGTAAAACCTAGTGCTAACTTTTGCAAGCACTGTTAGCTGAGCTCAGAACAGCAGCTGGGCTATCGCGTAGATGACCAACCCGGCCAGCGACCCCACCACGGTGCCATTGATACGGATAAACTGCAGGTCACGGCCGACGTGCAGCTCGATGCGCCGACTGGCCTCCTCGGCGTCCCACCGCTCGATGGTGTCGGTAATAATCGCGGTGATCTCGACGCCATACTGAGCGACCAGGTGCTCGGCGGCTCGCACAATCCAGTTGTCGACCTTGTCCCGCAGATCGGCGTCGTCGCGCAGCGATTCGCCGATGCGCACTACCGCGTCGGTAATCCGGGTGCGCAACGCGCTGGAGGGATCGTCAACGCCCTCGAGGACCAGGCGTTTCAACGTCTTCCAGGCCGTCGCCGCGGCGTTGGTGACCTCCTCGCGGGCCATCAACTGCTCCTTGACCGCTTCGGCCCGCGCGATCGTGGCCTCGTCGTGCTGCAGGTCGTCGGCGAACTCGAACAGAAAGCGGGTCGCCGACCGGCGCAGCTCGTGATCCGGGTTGCGGCGCACCTTGTCGGTGAAGTCCATCAGCTCGCGGTGGATGCGGTCGCCGACGAGATGGTCGATGAATCGCGGCGACCAGCTCGGCGAATCACGCTCGACCACCCGCTGGATGACCTCGCCGGCGTTCAGCGACCACTGAAACGCCCGGTCGGCCAGCAACTGGATCAGGGCCTCCTGCCGGTGCTCAGCCAGCAGCGTGGCCAACACCCGGCCCACCGGCGGACCCCACTGCGGCTCGGCGAGGCGGCGGACGATCATCCGGTCGATGACCTGCTGGACGTCATCGTCGCGCAGTAGTTCCACAACGACCCGCAGGACGGTGGCCGTCTCAGCGGCCACTCGCTGGGCATGCGAGGTGTCCGACAGCCACTTGCCCAGCCGGCCGGGGATCTGCGCGTCGCGAAGCTTGGTCTGCACCACCGGCGGGGAAAGGAAGTTCTCCCGCACGAAGGTGCCCAGGCCCTCGCCGAGCTGGTCCTTCTTGCGCTTGATGATCGCGGTGTGCGGGATCGGGATGCCCAATGGGTGCTTGAACAGCGCGGTCACCGCGAACCAGTCCGCCAGCGCGCCGACCATGCCGGCCTCCGCGGCGGCCCCCACATAGCCGACCCAGGTGGCCGCGGTGCCGCCGGACTGCGCCCAGCGGCAACCGAGGAACACCACGGTGGCGCCGACCAGGAAACTCAGCGCCACGACTTTCATCCGCCGCAGTGCCCGACGCCGCTCGGCATCGGCCTGCGGATCGGCCCCCGCGAACGACTCCGCGAGCGATGCGGGTTTGCGGACCTCTCCCTCGGCCCGCGGCGGTGGCACTGGCTCCGACCGAGCAGTCTGAGCCGTCAGCGGGGCCCGCGAATCGGCTCCCCGGCTGGGGCCCGGAACAACTCGATGTGCCACCACTCCATCATCCGCCATCCACGTGGCTGCTCGGCGACAATGCGGACCCGCGAGGGTAACGCTGACTTGTGGATAAAGCCGCACCAACTGGGGGTAGTTACTGTTACCGGTCCGACGACGAAACTCCGTCGCCTCAGGTGCGAGCCAGAGAAATCGTCGCCGGTAAGTCGTACTATCAAGTACATCTAGTGAATGGGAATCCGCGATAGTGGCACAGCAGGTCCCGGCCGGGACGGTAAAAACCGATGGCCGGAAACGACGGTGGCACCAGCACAAGGTGGAACGCCGCAATGAGCTGATCGACGGGACCATCGAAGCGATCCGGCGGCGGGGCCAGTACGTGAGCATGGACGAGATCGCCGGTGAAATCGGGGTCTCCAAGACCGTGCTCTACCGCTACTTCGTGGACAAGAACGACCTGACGACCGCGGTGATGATGCGGTTCGCGCAGATCACCCTGATCCCCAACATGGCGGCCGCGTTGTCGTCGAATCTGGACGGGTTCGACCTGACCCGCGAGATCATCCGGGTGTACGTCGGAACCGTGGCCGCCGAACCCGAGCCCTACCGGTTCGTGATGGCCAACAACTCGGCCAGCAAGAGCAAGGTGATCGCCGATTCCGAGCGAATCATTGCCCGCATGCTCGCGGTGATACTGCGCCGACGCATGCGCGAGGCCGGGATGGACGTCGGCGGAGTTGAGCCGTGGGCCTACCACATCGTCGGTGGCGTCCAGCTGGCCACCCACTCGTGGCTGTTGGACCCGCGGATGACCTCCGACGAACTGATCGACTACCTGACCATGCTGAGTTGGAGCGCGCTGTGCGGGATCGTCGAGGTCGCCGGCTCGCTGGAGAAGTTCCGGGGCCAACCGCATCCGTCGCCGATCGTGCCGCCCCTATCCGACTGATGTGGAAGGTCCAGCGCCAATGACTCACGTGACGGTCCGCTCCCGGCTGAGCTCCTGGGCCTACGCTCTGCGCACTACCAACCCGCCACCGGACGGGCCGGTCGACGCCGTGACTCGCTGGATCGTGGTGACCCGCGCCGCGGTGCTGCCGATGACCCTGTTCGCCGGGTTGGTCGCCGCGCTGCTGGCGGTCGGCAAGCCCGGATTGGATTGGCGCTGGCTAGTTCTCGCGATCGCTGGAATCCTGCTGGCCCACACGGCTAATAACTTGATGAACGATCTTTACGACACCCAGACCGGCACCGACAGCGCCAGCTATCCGCGCGCCCTTTACGCCCCGCACCCGGTGCTGTCCGGGCTGGTGAGCCGCCGCACCCTGCTCGTCGCCATCGCCGCGGTTAACGTGGCTGACCTGGCGATCCTGATCGTGTTGACATGGGCACGCGGCTGGCCCGTGGTCGCTTTTGCGTTGTCGGGTTTCGTGCTGAGCGTCGCCTACACCGCGCCGCCGATACGACTGAAGAAGCGTGGCCTCGGCGAGCCCGATGTACTGGTGGTCTGGGGTCCGCTGATGGTGTGCGGCACCTACTTCTCGGCGGTCGGCACAGTCGGGTGGGATGTCTTGCTGGCATCACTGCCATACGGGCTGCTCTGCACGACGGTGCTGATGGGAAAGCACATCGACAAGATCCCCTACGACGAGCCGCTTGGCATCCGCACGCTGCCGGTGATCTTCGGCGAAACCCGTTCCCGCGCGCTGACGCTCGGGATGATGGTTGGGTTCTACCTGCTCGTTGTGGCGGCGGTAGTGGTGAAAGCGATGCCGTGGCCGGCGTTGCTCGTCGTCGCGGCACTGCCGCGGCTGGTCAAGGTGTGGCCGTACTTCCGCCGCCCACCACCTGACGAGCCGCCGAAGGGGTTCCCGGTTTGGCCGCTCTGGTATGCCGCGCTGGCCTGGGTACATGTGCGCCAAGCGGGCGCATTGCTGGTAGTGGGCCTGGCGATCGGCGCGCTACTGCGGGCTATGTAGGCGAGCTCGGCCCGCTATGCCTTCACCAGGGTGAACTGTCCAACCTCAGAGACGTTCCGCTGAAAGAAGTCAGAGCATCCGGTCAGATAGCGCATGTAGCGGTCGTAGACCTCAACGGAGGTGGCCGAGATGGCATCGTCGCGGGCGGCTTCCAGCTTCACCGCCCAGGTATCGAGTGTTCGAACATAGTCGGCAGTCATCTTCTGCAGCGCCTCGACTGAAAAGCCCGCGCCAGTTGAGTATTCGATGACATCCTCGTCGGACGGCACCGCGCCGCCGGGAAAGATCTCCTCGGCGATAAATCGCATAAACCGAAGATCGCTCATGGTGATCGGGATGCCCATCTCGGGCCAGCGCTTCAGCGGGTGGCCCATGATGGTCTGCAGGACCATCCGACCGTCGCTGGGCATGATGCGGTAGCACAGATCAAAGAAGGCCTTGTATCGCGATTTAGGGAAGGCCTCGAATGCCTCGATGCTGACAATGCGGTCGACGGGCTCTTCGAACTCCTCCCAGCCGAGCAACCGGATCTGCCGGGTGCGACTGGTGTCTATCTGGTCGAGCTTCTGTTGTCCCAGAGCGCGTTGGTTCTTGCTCAGGGTGAGCCCGACGACGTTGACGTCGTAGCGTTCGACGGCGCGCTTCATCATCGAGCCCCAGCCGCAGCCGACGTCGAGCAGGGTCATTCCGGGCTGCAGACCAAGCTTGCCGAGTGCGAGGTCGATCTTGGCGATCTGGGCCTCTTCCAGCGTCATGTCATCGCGTTCGTAGAAAGCGCAGCTGTAGGTCCGCGTCGGATCCTGGAACAGCCCGAAGAAATCGTTGGAGATGTCGTAATGGGCTTGAACGTCCTCGTAGGCCGGCCGCAGTTTCTGCGCGCCCCCCGACCCGCTGTCCGTCATGAGAAATGCGCCTTTCAAGTCCGCTCAAGTCGTCAGATTGTGCTGCGACACTCGAACTTTATAACGTATCTCGTCGAATCCGGCTAAGCGGGAGCCTTTTCGCAGGTGAATTGACAGACGTCGGTGTAGCCCTCGCGAAACAGGTCGGCGCAACCGGTCAGGTACCGCAGAAAGCGCTCATAGATCTCTTCGGACGTGATGGCGATGGCCTCGTCCTTCTTCGATTCGAGATTGGCAGCCCAGGTGTCGAGGGTGCGGGCGTAATGCGGGCGCAGCCGCTGTTTCCGGGTCACCGTGAACCCAGCGTTCGCCGCGTGCTGCTCGACCTGCGCGCTCAGCGGCAGACGACCACCGGGATAGATCTCGTCCATGATGAACTTGATGAACCGCACCCGAGACATCGTCAAGGGCAGCTTTCGCTCTTTGATCTCCTCGTCGCTGGGAATGATGATGGTGTGCAGCATCATCACGCCGTCATCGGGCATCAAGTTGAACGTCTTCTTGAAGTAGTCGTCGTACTTGTTGAAGCCGAAGTGCTCGAAAGCACCGATTGACACAACCCGATCGACCGGCTCGTCGAATTCCTCCCACGGCTGCAGGCGAACCTCCATGTGGCGCTTGCTGGTCGAATTCGCGAACCAGTGGTCCTCGATGTGTTGCTTCTGATTTTCGGACAGCGTCAGTCCGATCACGTTGACGTCGTATTTCTCGACCGCCCGCATGATCGTGGATCCCCATCCGCAGCCGATGTCGAGCATCGTCATCCCCGGCTTCAGGCCGAGCTTGCCGAGGGACAGGTCGACTTTGGCGCGCTGCGCCTCTTCCAGCGTCATGTCGTCGCGCTCGAAATACGCGCAGCTGTACGTCTGGCTCGGATCCTGCCAGAGCTTGAAGAAGTCGTTGGAGATGTCGTAGTGGAACTGGACTTCCGTGGCGTTCGACCCGCGGGTTTGCGCCGCGGATTTTGATAACCACTTGGATTGAGCACTGGGCGTTGCGCTTGAGGTATCTGCCACCGTTTGTCCTGGAGTATGGGGATTACGAATCGAACCCGTGCCGGCCGCACGGCACGGGTTCGAGATTACGCCCTACCTTAGGGGAGCACCTGCAACGGTTGGCGGCGAGCCTGATGGAAACGCCGTAGTGCCCTGTTGATCAGGCCACTACGGCGCAAGCTAACCAGGTGACATCTTCGGTGCACGACGCCGGTCAGCGTCAATATTTTCCGAAGACCAAGGCGACGTTATGGCCGCCGAAACCGAAGGAATTGTTGATTGCGTACCTGTAGTCACCGGATCGCGGCTCGCCGGCCACCACGTCCAGATCGATCTCCGGATCGAGATTGCGCAGGTTCAACGTCGGCGGGATGACGCCGTCCCGCAGGGCCAACACGGTCAAAATCGCCTCCACCGCGCCGACGGCGCCAATCGAATGGCCCAGTGCCGCCTTTGGCGCGTAGACCGCCGGTCGGTGCGCGCCCAATGCGTTGTTTATTGCCTTCGCCTCGGCCAGGTCGCCGATGGTGGTGCCGGTGGCGTGCGCGTTGACGTGGTCGATATCGGCGGGAGTGAGGCCCGCAAGGCGGATCGCCCGCTTCATCGCGTGGCCGGCCCGTTCGCCGTTGGGATCGGGTGCCACCATGTGGTAGCCGTCGGAAGTGATGCCGGCACCCATCAGTCGACCAATGATGTTGGCGCCGCGGGCTTTTGCGTGGTCCGCGGTCTCGACGACCATCAGCGCTCCCGCTTCGCCGAACACCAAGCCGTCCCGGTCCCTGTCGAACGGGCGGCACGCCCCCGCCGGATCGTCGTTGTTGGTCGATAACAGGTCCAGCTGAGCAAACGCGGCGATGGGGACCGCCTCGATTCTGGTCTCGACGCCGCCGCAGATCGCGATGTCGGCCTCACCGAGCACGATGTTGCGCCACGCAAACGCGATGGCCTCGGAAGAGGAGGCGCAGGCAGACACCGGGGTGGTGATCCCGGCTTTGGCACCACGTTCGAGCCCGACGGCGGCGGCCGCCGCGTTGGGCATGGCCTTCTGCACGCCCAACGGGGAAATCGCCCTGATACCGCGTTCGCGGAAGTCGTCGTAGGCAGCGATCCATTCCTCGGTCGAGCCCATCCCGGTGCCGATGGAAACCATCAACCGGTTGGTGTCGACCTCGGGAGAGCCGGCGTTCGCCCAGACTCGCCGACCGAGCCTTGTCGACATCTTCTGCAGAAACAGATATCGGCGCAGTTCCACCCGGGTCAGCTCATGGTCGAAATCCTCGAGCAAGTGGCCACCGATGCGAACCGGGAGGTCGAACTGCTCGACGAAGGGATCATCGAGCTTGCGGATCCCGCTCTGCCCGTCCAGCAGCTTCTTCCAGGCGTCGTCAGCGTCCGTTGCCAGCGCAGTCGTCATCGCGATGCCGGTGACAACCACATCGGTCAAACCATTTCCGGTCGAGAGCCGCGCCATGGCGTTGCCCCGCTCTCTCCTTTCCCGGCCTCGACGCCCCTTCCCAACACCCCGATACCTCAGTGCAAATACGTATAAAGCGTAGATCCGGTCCGAGCAAATCGCCGCAGATCAAGCAACGCCGACATGCCAGACGGTTTCAGTGATTGCAGCGATTGGACCTGAGACGCCTGTGCAGCCGATGACCGCTCGAACGGTTCTTCCTGTTCTACGACGGCTAGACCGACGTCTGCCAGTTCACCATGGAGAAATCGGCCGCTCAGGTGGCAGCGGCGGGCCCGCTACTTGGCAACGGTGAACTGGCCCACATTGCAGATATCCCGGCGGAAAAAGTCCGCGCACCCGGTCAAGTACCGCATATAGCGGTCGTAGACCTCTTCGGACTGGACGGCGATGGCCCGCTCGCGGTTAGCTCGCAGATTAGCCGCCCACATGTCCAATGTCCGCGCATAATGCGGGCCCAGCAAATGGACCCTCTCAACAGAGAAGTTGGTAGTTTGCGACAACGCGATAAGGTCCTCCACGGCGGGCAACTGGCCGCCGGGAAAGATTTCGGTTCCGATGAACTTCATAAACTTCAGATCGCTAATCGTCACCGCGATTCCGTTGTCGCGAAAGTACTTTGGCGTATGCCCCAATATCGTGTGCAGCAACATCCGGCCATCATTAGGAAGAATGTCGTAGGACCGCTCAAAGAAGGTTCGATACCGCTCGGCCTTAAACGCTTCGAACGCGCCGATGGACACGATCCGATCAACCTTCTCGTCGAACTCTTCCCAGCCCTGCAGCCGCACCTCGACCGTGCGCTTCGTCGGGATCTTCGCCAACCTGGCGGTGCTGTATTGGCATTGGTTGCGGCTGAGCGTGATACCGATGACATTGACGTCGTACTTCTCCACCGCGCGGACTAGCGCCCCGCCCCACCCGCAACCGATGTCGAGCAGAGTCATCCCGGGCTCGAGGTTCAGCTTGCCAAGCGCCAGATCGAATTTGGCTATCTGCGCCTCTTCGAGGGTCATGTCGTCACGATCAAAATACGCGCACGTATAACCCATCGTGGGACCCAAGAAAAGGGCGAAAAACTCGTCTGAAATATCGTAGATCGACTGTGACTCTTCGTAATACGGCTTCAGCTCAGGCATTTGCGACATTCGCGACAGCTACCTCACACTCGACCTTAGTGGTCGACCAATGCGACCACCCATGCGACCCAAGCGGGTACTGTAGCAGCCCGACTTGAGAATCCCACTCGTGAACTTCTCAGGTCTCAGCCAGGCGACGTGTCCGCGCGCCTTTGACCTGCTGCTGGATCGACCGGTCGACATCGTCACACGTAGGAATGTCCCGCCACGGCCCGCTGCTGTCTGCGGTTCACCCTGGCCGAATCGGCCGCTGAGGTGGTGAAGCCAGACGGGAGCCGCCCGAAGTGAGCGGAGCCTTAGTAGGTGTAGAAGCCCTTACCTGATTTCTTCCCAAGCAAACCTGCTTCCACCATCCGCAGCAAAAGCGGCGGCGCAGCGCATTGCGGATCTTTGAACTCTTGGAACATCTTGTCCGCGATCAGGTTCAGGGTGTCGAGGCCGATCAGATCGGATAGCCGCAGTGGACCCATCGGATGCGACAGCCCGGCAACGATCGCCTTGTCGACATCTTCGACGGTGGCAAAGCCGCCCTCGACCATCCGGATCGCCGAAAGCAAGTAGGGCACCAGCAATGCATTCACCACGAACCCGGATCGGTCGGAGCATCGCACCACTTGCTTTTTCAGCACCGCGCTGGCGAATTCCTCGGTGCGAGCGGCCGCGGCTTCGTCGGTCACCAGCGTGCTGACCAACTCCACCAGGGGCAGCACCGGAACGGGGTTGAAGAAATGCAAGCCCAAAACCCGGGCTGGATTGGCGGTCGCGGCAGCCAGCTTCATGATCGGAATGCTCGATGTGTTGGACGCCAGGACGGCCTCGGGGTCGGTGATCACCCGATCCAGTTCGGCGAAGATACCGACTTTGACGCCTTCGTCCTCGAGTACGGCCTCGATGACAAGCTGTCGATCGGCCAGTTCGGCGAGATCGGTGGTGAATTTCAGCTTGGCGATGGCGGCGTCACGCTCGCGCTCGGTGATCTTTCCCGCGCTGACACCGCGCTCGAGCGACTTGACGATCCGGTTGCGCCCGGCAGTGGTTAACACCTCAGTCGGCTCGTAGACGAGCACATCGACCCCTGCGCGGGCCGATACTTCGGCAATGCCGGCGCCCATCTGGCCGGCCCCGATGACGCCTACTCGTTCGATTGGCACATTTCTCCTTAAGGCTCCGCGGTCTCATCGCCGGGCGGATACGAACAGGCCCCGCCCAGGTTTGCCGGGCGGGGCCTGTGCTGTCAACTTCTCCTACGGCGAGCAGACGCAGACTCGCACGATCTGGATCGCAGCAGTGCGATTCCGCGTCTGCTCAGCAGAAGTCAGTGGCCGCTCGTCCTCAGTGGCTACCGCTGTCGGTTCCACTTCCTCCTCGCGGCCTGGAGGCCGCTCGTCCTCAGTGGAACTGGCCCTCTTCGGTCGAACCGGCCAGCGCGGTCGTCGAAGAGGTCGGGTCCACCGTGGTGGCGATGCGGTCAAAGTAACCGGCACCGACCTCACGCTGGTGCTTGGTCGCGGTGTAACCGCGCTCCTCGGCGGCGAACTCACGCTCCTGCAGCTCGACGTAAGCGCTCATCTGGTTGCGGGCATAGCCGTAGGCGAGGTCGAACATCGAGTAGTTCAGCGCGTGGAAGCCGGCCAGCGTGATGAACTGGAACTTGAATCCCATTGCGCCAAGCTCTTTTTGGAACCTCGCAATGGTCGAGTCGTCGAGGTGCTTGCGCCAGTTGAACGACGGCGAGCAGTTGTAGGCCAGCATCTGGTCAGGGAACTCGCTCTTGACGCCCTCGGCGAACTTGCGGGCCAGTTCCAGGTCCGGCGTACCGGTCTCCATCCAGATCAGGTCGGAGTACGGCGCGTAGGCCCTGGCACGCGCGATGCACGGCTGCAAGCCGTTCTTCACTCGGTAGAAGCCCTCGGCAGTGCGCTCACCGATGATGAAGGGGCGGTCGCGCTCGTCGACGTCGGAGGTGATCAGCGTGGCCGCCTCCGCATCGGTGCGGGCGATCACGACCGTTGGCACGCCGGCGACGTCGGCCGCCAGCCGGGCAGAGGTCAACGTGCGGATGTGCTGCTGAGTCGGGATCAGCACCTTGCCACCGAGGTGACCGCACTTCTTCTCCGACGCCAGTTGGTCCTCCCAGTGCGTACCGGCGACACCGGCGGCGATCATCGCCTTCTGCAGCTCGTAGACGTTGAGCGCACCACCAAAGCCGGCCTCACCGTCGGCGACGATCGGGGCGAGCCAGTTCTCGACCGACGTGTCGCCCTCGACCTTGGCGATCTCGTCCGCGCGCAGCAGCGCGTTGTTGATGCGGCGAACCACTTGCGGCACCGAGTTGGCCGGGTACAGGCTCTGGTCCGGGTAGGTGTGGCCGGACAGGTTCGCGTCGCCGGCGACCTGCCAACCCGACAGGTAGATCGCCTTGAGGCCGGCACGGACCTGCTGAACGGCCATGTTGCCGGTCAGCGCGCCCAGCGCGTTGACAAACTCCAGGTCGTGCAGCTGGCTCCACAGCACCTCTGCCCCACGACGCGCCAGCGTGTGCTCCTCGACCACGCTGCCCTGCAGGGCGACGACGTCGGCGGCGGTGTAAGTACGGTTGACGTCCTTCCAGCGGGGGTTGGTGTCCCAGTCGTGCTGGATCTGTTCGGCGCCCTTCGGCGCGCCAACGCTAGACATTGCGCTGCTCCAATCGTCGGTAATCTGAGGGATCAGAGTTTCCACGCTTGCTAAGGCCCTCAGTGTCTTTACTGATCTGCTAAGTCGAAGATGGCACAGGATAGCTTCGCAGGTCCACCCATTTTTGTTGCCAACTTTGGCTAGGACTTCGAGCAGTCTTGCAAAGATTGCGAAGGTGGCTAGGATCTGAAACGGTTCAGTAGCTACCCGTCAGTAACTTAAATTCGCAGGTCAGGGTAGGCGTTTGCGTGACGCCCGTACGGTTAAAGCGCGAAGATCGACGCGACCGCTTTGGTCTCGTCGCCAACGGCATATGTGAGCGTTCTAACAGCGCGATCTGCCAGGTCAGTGCCGAATCGGTCGGTCGAGCCGGCCGGGTGCACGTGCGCGATGACCTCCAGCTTGTCCCCGAGCGCCACCGCCGCATCGTGCTCGATGGTCACCCGCAACGGCGCTTTCAGCAAGTCGGGATACGACGCTAGGTAGTCCTCGATCACACTCCAGTAGACGGAGTTGTTCATGTGGTCGAAGAAGTCGATGTCGGTGAACCGAACCGGAAACTCGTAGATTTCCTCGGCTCCGGTTCTCAGGTCACGACTGCCGGCTGTCAGGTAGGCCTTCCACCGCAGCCGGTCGACATCGGTCGTGCGCCGTAGGCCCTCCAGAAAGTCGTCGGCGATCCGAGCCGGCGTCTGGGTGTCGCGGTTGAAGTTGATCCAAAACCCCTCCGACTCGACCAGGCCGCCCTTACGGCCGTCGATGCGGACCCGCATCTCGCACCACCGGTTCGATGTTCCCGAACACCAGCGGCGCATCCGCAACATGTCGCTGAACTCGATCGGGCGAATCAGGTCGATCATCGTGCGGCGGACAATCCAGAGCGGATGGGTTTCCTCATAACCCATCTCGCGCAGCTGATCTTGGCCAATGTCGACGATATGACGGGCGGCAGCGTCGAAGCGCAACCGGCCCTCGCGGTCGATGTCGGCAACGCGCAGCGGCCATTCACGGTCGAATACGTCGGGATGGCCGTCCGGGACGGGCATCATCACTTTGTCCAGGCTCACGGCTTCACTCCCCGCTGCTACTCATGCTGGGTCCCTGCCTACTGTTGCCCACTGGTGCCTACCGCCCCGCTTTGGCTAGCTGGCCTAGCTAGGTTCCCCCAAGCCCGAATCATGCCAAACTTCCTTGCTGCGGCGCCAACCTAGAGGCCTCTGCCAACTCTGCAAACCATACCTTCGCAACGCGGGTAAGCTGGCCCAATGTCCAAGACGTTCGTTGGCTCACGCGTTCGGCAGCTGCGCAGTGAGCGCGGATTCAGCCAGGCCGCGCTGGCGCAGATGTTGGAAATCTCGCCGAGCTACCTCAACCAGATCGAGCACGACGTCCGTCCTCTCACGGTGGCGGTGCTACTGCGCATTACCGAAGTCTTCGGTGTCGACGCGACGTTCTTCGCCTCCCAAGACGACACCCGGCTGGTCGCTGAACTGCGCGAGGTGACCATGGACCGCGATCTGGACATCGACGTCGATCAGTCCGCGGTCGCCGAGATCGTCAACGGGCACCCAGGGTTTGCCCGCGGGATGGTCAACCTGCACCGCCGCTTCCGGATCACCACCGCGCAGCTGGCCGCCGCGACCGAGGAGCGGTTCTCCGACGGCAGCGGCAGCGGGTCGATCACCATGCCCCACGAAGAGGTACGCGATTACTTCTACCAACGTCAGAACTATCTGCACGAGCTGGACACCGCCGCCGAGGACTTGACCACCCGGATGCGGATGCATCACGGTGACCTGGCCGGTGAGTTGTCCCGCCGACTCACCGAGGTGCACGGCGTGCACATCACCAAGCGCATCGACCTCGGCGACACCGTGCTGCATCGCTACGACCCGGCCACCAAGACGCTGGAGATCAGCAACCACCTCTCGTCGGGCCAGCAGGTGTTCAAGATGGCCGCCGAGCTGGCCTATCTGGAGTTCAGCGACCTCATCGACGCCCATGTCACTGACGGCAGGTTCACCAGCGACGAATCGCGCACCCTGGCCCGGCTGGGGCTGGCCAATTACTTCGCCGCGGCCGCGGTGTTGCCGTACCGGCAGTTCCACGACGTCGCGGAGAACTTCCGCTACGACGTCGAGCGGCTTTCGGCGTTCTACTCGGTGAGTTACGAGACCATCGGACACCGACTGTCCACGCTGCAGCGGCCGTCGATGCGGGGAGTGCCGTTCTCGTTCATCCGCGTCGACCGAGCCGGGAACATGTCAAAACGCCAGTCGGCCACCGGTTTCCATTTCTCGTCCAGCGGCGGCACCTGCCCGCTGTGGAACGTCTACGAGACGTTCGCCAACCCGGGCAAGATCCTGGTACAGATCGCTCAGATGCCCGACGGCCGCAACTATATGTGGGTGGCCCGGACCGTGGAGCGGCGGGCATCACGGTATGGTCAGCCCGGTAAGACCTTCGCGATCGGGCTGGGCTGCGAACTTCGTCACGCTCACCGACTCGTCTACTCGGAAGGACTTGACTTGTCGGGGGATATTGCCACGCCGATCGGCGCAGGCTGCCGAGTCTGCGAACGCGACAACTGCCCGCAGCGCGCATTCCCCGCTCTGGGCCGGGCACTTGACCTCGACGAGCACCGCAGCACGGTGTCGCCATATTTGGTGAAGCAGGCATGACCGGCACCGCGGAGACCGGTCAGGTCGGCCGGATACCACCATCGGGCAGGCTTCGCGATTTGGGGATGCTCAATTGGATTGTGGCAAAGTTCGCCGCCCGTACGGTCGGCGCGCGCCAGATGCACCTGTTCGCCACGCTGGGTCAGCACAAGCGGCTGTTCTTGGCGATGATGCCCTATTCCGCCTTATTGCTACGGGGCCGCTTGCCACGCGCCGACACCGAGTTGGTGATCCTGCGGGTGGCCCACCTGCGCGGTTCCGAATACGAGCTGCAGCAGCACCGCCGGCTGGGGCGCCGTCGCGGGCTCGATGATCAGACCCAGGAGATGATCTTCGCGTGGCCGAACGCGACGGAAACCTCTGGCGGGCTGACCGACCGGCAGCATGCGCTGCTGGCCGCCACCGACGAATTCATCAACAACCGCTCGATCAGCGCCGAGGTCTGGCAGCAGCTATCAGCTCACCTCGATCGGCGTCAACTCATCGAATTCTGCATGCTCGCAGGACAATACGACGGCCTAGCCGCAACGATGTCGGCCCTTGAGATTCCGCTGGATCACCCTCGCTAGCGGACCGTCACAAATAAATGCAAGCCAATACAACCAACGACAACAGCACGGGCAAAACCGGCAACGCAAAAACGAACGACGCCAGCGTATAGTTTTGCCGCCGTCGTAGCTGCCGTCCCCACAGCGCTGCCCATACGGCGGCGCCCGCTGAGAGGACCAACACGATCAGACCCCACAGGTTCGCCGTGGTGAGCGCCTCTCCGATCGAGATCGCCACCAGCCAGGTGACGTAGCCGACGATCACTCCGCCTATGACGGCCCAAATCGATTCGCTACGGACTGCTTTGGCCACCCCGACATGGTATCGCTGGTCGCGGCGCCTGACCGATCGGCAGCGTCACTCGCCGAACGTCCACGCCGCATGCGAGGAGACCACAAACCCGCGGGGATGGCGCTGCCAGTCGGCAATGCAGGCCACCCCGCCATCGCTGGTGGCCAGGCAGGTGGTGTACGTCTCGTAGGTGTAGTCGAGCCGGTGCTGGGCCGGCAGCTGCCGAATCGTTCCCGGATACTGCGGAGTCTTGAACCGCGGGGAGTCGGTCTTGCGCATGCCGACCTGACGGCCGGAGAAGTCCACGTAGATCTCGTCTTCGCCGTCCGGAGCGCCCGGCAGCGGTCCGTCACAACCGAATGCGCCGCCGCTGAAGATCTCAATCTCGCATGTCAGACCGGATGCGACGGTAAACAACGGGAACGGGTTCCTGGCGCCGGACCCGACGATGTAGCTCTGGTCGTCGACGACGAAGTCGTGCGGATCGGGAAACCTGGCGGGCAGGCCCGCGGTGTGGGGTCCGATTCCGCTGTGCGCCGGAGACAGCACGAACCAGCTGGCGGCCGGTGAGCCACGGGCGCACACGGTGATCGCACCGGTGGCGGCGGCACATCGGAAGTCGCCGAAGACGATCTTGTGTCCCACCGGCAAGGTCTTCGGCGGACTACCGCCGGTCCCGGTGAACTGCGGCTTTGCCGTCTGACGGAAAACATCCGGTTCGACCTCGACGGCCGCTGGCGGGTGGCCGTAGAGCTCGACCTCGTTCGCCGGGGCCGGGGTTCCGTGCAGGGCGCCGTCGCAGCCGGCGGCGGCCATGGCCTCGATCCGGCACGTCAGCCCGTCCGGTGTTTGGAACGAGACGTACTGCGTGTCCTGCTCGGTGACCAGATAATCGTCGGTCGAGACCTCGGCGTAGCCCCTGAGATCGGGCGCCGGCGGCGGAGGCGACGACCTCACCAGACTGGGCGCGTGCCGCCGGTGGCGCGGCGTCGCCAGATCGGGTGCTTGCGGTTGACACCCGACCAGCGCCAACGCGGCCACCATCACCAATGTGGCCACCGTGAACACGCGTCGACGCATCGGCATCAGAAGTTGATCATGTGGCCTGTCAGGCCGTGGAAGCATTCTTGTAGCGCCTCCGACATCGTCGGATGGGTATGCACGTTGCGCGCCAACTCATTTGCGGTCAAATCCCACTTCTGCGCCAGCGTGAGTTCGGGCAGTAACTCCGAGACATCGTGGCCGACCAAGTGCCCGCCGAGCAGTTCGCGGTATTTGCCATCGGCGACGAGTTTGACGAAGCCGCTCGGGTCGCCCACTCCGTGCGCCTTGGCGTTGGCGGTGAACGGGAACTTCGCCACCACAACGTCGTAACCTTCGGCGCGGGCTTGCTCTTCGGTCAGTCCGAAGCTCGCGACGTTCGGCTGGCAGAACGTCGCGCGCGGCAACATGCGGTAGTCGCCGAGAGCCAAAGTCTCAGCCCCGCCGATGGTTTCGGCTGCCACCACACCCTGGGCTTCGGCGACGTGGGCCAGCTGCAGCAACCCGGTGACATCGCCGATGGCATAGATGTGCGAGACGTTGGTCTGCATGTAGTCGGTGATCCCAATCGCTTTGCGATCGGTCAGCGCCACCCCGGCCTTGTCCAATCCGTAGCCTTCGACGTTGGGCGCAAACCCGATGGCCTGCAGTACTTTTTCGGCCTTGAGCTCTTGTGCCTTGCCGTCCTTGCTCACGGTCACCGTCACCACGGAACCGTCGTCGACGATCGACTCGACTTTGGTGCCGGTGAGGACCTTGACACCGAGTTTTTTGAACTGCTTCTCGATTTCCTTGGACACCTCGGCGTCTTCGTTGGGCAACGCCCGCGGCAAGAATTCGACGATCGTCACGTCGACGCCGTAGTTGGCCAGCACATAGCCGAACTCCATGCCGATGGCGCCGGCCCCGGCGATCACGATCGATTCCGGAAGCTCGCGGGAAAGGATCTGCTCTTCGTAGGTGACCACGTTCTCGGACAGCGACGTGCCGGGGACGAGCCGGGTGCTGCTGCCGGTGGCGATGATGGCGTTGTCGAAAGTGACCGTCTCGGTCCCGCCGTCGTTGAGGTCCACCGACAATGTGTTGGCGTCGGTGAACCTGCCGTACCCGTGGATTTCGGTGATCTTGTTCTTCTTCATCAAGAAATGCACACCGGCGACGCGGCCCTCGGCCACTTTGCGGCTTCGGTCGTAGGCGACGCCATAGTCGAATGTCGCGTCACCGTTGATGCCGAACGTCTTGGCTTCCCTATTGAAGATGTGCGCGAGTTCGGCGTTGCGCAGCAACGCTTTGGACGGGATGCAGCCGACGTTGAGGCAGACTCCACCCCAGTATTTGGGTTCGACGACGGCGGTATTCAATCCCAGCTGCGCGGCGCGGATGGCTGCCACGTAACCGCCGGGTCCAGCTCCGAGGACGACAACGTCATAGTGGGTCACGGCAACTACCCTAATGGCCAGGCCTGCGCTGTCAGCTGGCCAACCATTTTTCGAGGTTGTCCTCGTAACCGCCGGCGACGCGCAGGCTGCGACCCGGCCCCCGGGGCAGCCATCCGCGGGCCAGGAAAACGCCGGTGATCGCGGCGGGCGAAAACCCGCCGGCTGGCCCGTAGCGCTGCCAGGTCGATGCCCAGCTCGTCGAGCAAGTGCTGTCCGCGGTCGGTGAGCTCGTGATCTCGGTCGTCGAGGCGGCGGATGGCCGACGCGGCCAGCAGGCGGTCGACAGGCCTCAGTGCGGGATGACGTGCATCAAGCAATGACGCTTGCTGTGGTCGCAGTAGAAGGCGCCGTAGAACGGGGCCGCGGTGACGACCGACGCGAACACCGCTGACATCACTGCGATCGCCAACGCTGAGACCAGCGGCCGGTCCGGCACCATCGCCAGCATCAAACCTGCGACCGTGCAGACGACGACGTAAACGAAAACTACGAACACCACCGCGGTCTTTTTTGGAGAGTTGTCGTGGCTCCACCAGTAGAACAGGCCGGCGCCGATCGCCCCCGCCGGGACCCACACCGCGATGATCATTAACAGGAACTGCCACCACCTCAGGTAGTGGTACCGGCCGGGCACGGCGATCGGCGGCGCCGGTATGGGCAGCTGCTCCGACGGCGGTGCATCAGCAGTCGGACCCTTCGCGGTCTGCGCCGCCGGGACCGGGCTGACCGCCGGTGCATCCTGCGCCTCGTCCGTCGACGGCTCCGAGTGCCACCGACGAGCGCGCCACCATCGGCGTCGCGGCGCCGGCTGTTCCGGTTCCGGTTCAACCGGCTCCGGCTCGGGTTGCTCGGGTTGGGGGTGCGCACCGGTGTCGAAGGTCGGCGTGTAGGCCTCGGTCTTCGGCATCGACTGGGTGTCCGCGCGTTCTTCCTCAGGCACGGCTCATCACCTCGATCACCACGAGCACACCGAACCATCCCGGTGCCAGCGACAGGATGAACACGCCCAATGCGGTCAGCCACCGGCGTCCGGACACCAAGATCACCAGCAGACCGATGATGGTGGGGAATCCGACCACTAACCCGATGACGACGTCGGGGCGGATGCGGGTGGTGACCAGCACCGCGCCCGCTGTCCCCACTATGACCCCGACCGCGACGCCGACCAGCATCGCGCTGGTCAGCAGCCAGTTGCGAGGCAGCGGTATCACGCTTCGACGATACTGCCGCGGCTGCCCGCTACGGCTTTAGCTGCGCGGCGCGCCCTGCTGGGACTGAGCAAGCGTCAGCCGCGGCAGCTACTACCGGCGCGCGTTCCGGCGGTCGCTCGCCGCGTTCGTAATCGGCACCGGTGATGACCGGGGCGGCCGCCAGTGCGGTGTTCTCGGCGTCGCTGAAAGCCCGTCCGCGGGACAAAAACCGCTTCCCCTCCGGTGCTTCCAGGCTGAACCCGCCGCCGCGGCCGGGCACCACGTCGATGACGAGCTGGGTGTGTTTCCACGCCTGGAATTGCGGCCCGGAGATCCAGACCGGCACCCCGGCTGTTCCGACGTCAAGCACGCCGAACAGGACGTCACGATCGCCGACGATGAAGTCCCCGTCCGGGTAGCACATCGGCGACGACCCATCACAGCAGCCGCCGGATTGATGGAACATCACCGGACCGTGCCGTTCCTGCAGCTGCCCCAGCAGCGTGGCGGCGTCGGAGGTGATCACCACCCGCGGGGTCATCAGAAGAACCCTTGCGCCTTATTGGAGTACGAGACCATCAGGTTCTTGGTCTGCTGGTAGTGGTCGAGCATCATCTTGTGGTTCTCCCGGCCGAACCCGGACTGCTTGTAGCCGCCGAAAGCGGCGTGTGCCGGGTAGACGTGGTAGCAGTTGACCCACACCCGGCCGGCCTGGATGTCGCGACCGGCCCGGTAGGCGGTGTTGCCGTCGCGGCTCCACACCCCCGCACCCAGGCCATAGAGAGTGTCGTTGGCGATGGCGATCGCGTCGTCGTAGTCCTTGAACGACGCCACCGAGACCACCGGCCCGAAGATCTCCTCCTGGAAGATCCGCATCTTGTTGTTGCCGGCGAAGATGGTGGGCTGCACGTAGTAGCCGCCGGACAGGTCACCGCCCAGCTCGGCGCGCTCCCCGCCGGTGATGATCTTGGCGCCCTCGTCCTTACCGATTTCGATGTAGGACAACACCTTTTCCAGCTGGTCGTTGGAGGCCTGCGAACCGATCATCGTCTCGGTGTCCAGCGGGTCACCCTGTCGCACCGCCTTGGTGCGGATAGCCGCCAGCTCCAGGAACTCGTCGTAGATGTCGGCCTGGACCAGGCTGCGCGACGGGCAGGTGCACACCTCGCCCTGGTTGAGGGCGAACATGGTGAACCCTTCCAGCGCCTTGTCCTGGAAGTCGTCGTGTGCGGCCATCACGTCGGAGAAGAAGATGTTGGGGCTCTTGCCGCCCAGTTCCAGGGTGACCGGGATCAGGTTCTGCGAGGCGTACTGCATGATCAGTCGCCCGGTGGTGGTCTCACCGGTGAACGAGACCTTGGCGATCCGGTTGCTCGACGCCAGCGGCTTGCCGGCCTCGGCGCCGAAACCGTTGACCACGTTGACCACCCCGGCCGGCAGCAGGTCGGCGATCAGCGAGATGAAGTACAGCACTGAGGCCGGGGTCTGTTCGGCGGGCTTGAGCACCGCCGCATTGCCGGCCGCCAGCGCCGGCGCCAGCTTCCAGGTAGCCATCAAAATCGGGAAGTTCCACGGAATGATCTGTCCGACGACGCCCAGCGGCTCGTGGAAGTGGTAAGCAACGGTGTCCTCGTCGATCTGGCTCAGCGAACCCTCCTGAGCGCGGATCGCGGCGGCGAAGTACCGGAAATGATCAGCGGCGAGCGGAATGTCGGCGGCCAGCGCCTCCCGGATCGGTTTGCCGTTGTCCCAGACTTCGGCCAGCGCCAGCGACTCGCGGTTCTCCTCGATGCGGTCCGCGATCTTGTTCAGGATCGCCGCCCGCTCGGCCGGGGCGGTCTTACCCCACCCCGGTGCCGCGGCGTGGGCAGCGTCGAGCGCCTTGTCAACGTCGGTCTCGTCCGAGCGCGGTATCTCGCAAAACGTCTGGCCGGTGACCGGCGTCGGGTTCTCGAAATACCGGCCGCTTACCGGAGCGACCCACTCGCCCCCGATGAAGTTCTCGTACCGCGATTCATACGACATCAGCGCTTCAGCGGAACCCGGACGTTCGTAGACGGTCATGGGATCAGCTCCTCATTTGACGGTGTTATACAGGTCACACTACCGCCGCCGTCACAATCTTTTTATGACGAGTCCCGGGTCCGAAGACCCCTATCTGTGGCTGGAAGACATCGCCGGCGAGGAGGCACTGGACTGGGTGCGCGCTCGGAATGAGCCCACCCAGGCCGAATTTTCCGGCGAGGAGTTCGAGCGAATGCGCGCCGAAGCGCTCGAGGTGCTCGACACCGATGCCCGTATCCCCTACGTGCGCCGTCGCGGCGACTATCTGTACAACTTCTGGCGCGACGCCGTCAATCCGCGCGGGCTGTGGCGGCGGACCACGCTGGACAGTTACCGCAGCGATAGCCCGGAGTGGGATGTGCTGATCGACGTCGATGAGCTCGCTCGTGCTGACGATGAGAACTGGGTGTGGGCCGGCGCCAACGTCATCGAACCCGACCACACCCGGGCCCTGATCAGCCTGTCCCGTGGCGGCTCGGACGCAGCAATCGTGCGTGAATTCGACATGGGCACAAGGAAATTTGTCGCCGACGGATTCGCCTTGCCAGAGGCCAAGTCCGCAACCAGCTGGGTCGATCCGGACATCCTGCTGATCGGCACCGACTTCGGCGCTGACTCGCTGACCGAATCCGGCTATCCGCGGATGATCAAGCGATGGCGCCGGGGACAACCGGTGCAGGACGCGCAGACAGTGTTCGAAGGCTCGACGAGCGATGTCATCGTGGCCGCCGGAGTCGACCGCACACCTGGCTTCGAGCGGACGATGCTGCGACGAGCCCTCGACTTCTTCAACGACCAGTTGTACGAGCTGCGCGGCGACGAGCTGATCCGCATCGACGCGCCCACCGACGCCACGGTGTCGGTGCACCGGCAGTGGTTGCTCATTGAGCTGCGCACCGACTGGCTCACCGGCAGCGCCAGCTATACCGCGGGCTCACTGCTGGCCGCCGACTATGACGAATTCCTCGCCGGTACAGCGCAGTTGCGGGTGGTGTTCGAGCCCGATGCGCACACCAGCCTGCTGCATTACGCCTGGACCCGCGACCGGCTGATCGTCGTCACGCTGGCCGATGTGGCCAGCCACGTCGAGATCGTGACACCGGGCAGCTGGCAGCGTCGACCGGTGCCCGACGTGCCGGCGAACACCAACACGGTTATCGCCGCGGCCGACGATACCGGCGACGAAATCTTCTTGGACTCCAGCGGATTCGTCACGCCGTCGCGGTTACTGCATGGCGCGGTCGACGCGGCCGCTGGAACAGATCAAGTCCGCGCCCGCGTTTTTCGACGCCGAAAACATCAGCGTCGCACAGCACTTCGCCACCTCAAAGGACGGCACCTCGATCCCCTACTTCGTGGTCGGCCCGCGTGATGCGACCGGACCGGGTCCAACGCTGCTCGGCGGCTACGGCGGATTCGAAGTTGCTCGCACCCCGGGCTACGACGGCGTGCTAGGCCGGCTATGGCTAGCGCGCGGCGGCACCTTCGTGCTGGCCAATATCCGCGGCGGTGGCGAGTACGGCCCTAGCTGGCACACCCAGGCGATGCGAGAAGGCCGTCACTTGGTCGCCGAGGACTTCGCTGCGGTGGCAACCGATTTGGTGGACCGCGGAATCACCACCGTGCCGCAGCTTGGCGCGCAAGGTGGCAGTAACGGCGGGCTGCTGATGGGAATTATGCTGACGAAGTACCCGCAGCTGTTCGGCGCGCTGGTCTGTCAGGTGCCGTTGCTGGACATGCGTCGCTTCCATCTGCTGCTGGCGGGCGCGTCCTGGGTCGCCGAGTACGGCGACCCCGACGACCCGGCCGATTGGGAGTTCATCGCCGAATACTCGCCGTACCACAACATCTCGACCGAGATCGATTACCCGCCGGTGCTGATCACCACGTCCACCCGTGACGATCGCGTCCATCCCGGGCATGCCCGCAAAATGACGGCGGCATTGGAAGCGGCGGGTCATCGGGTCTGGTACTACGAGAACATCGAGGGCGGCCACGCCGGCGCAGCCGACAACGCGCAGGTCGCTTTCAAGTCCGCACTGAGTTTCTCGTTCCTGTGGCAGATGTTGAGCAAGTGACTGAACAAGCAACGTCATGCTGAGCCGGTGATCTTGGCGTAAGCGGGGATTCTCGGCCGCAGCCTTCCGCCGGCGTATGAGGTGGAGTTTGTCGACTCCTGCGGTGTCACCCAAGCCATGGTCACCATTCCCGAAGCTGACCTGAAAGTAGTGTCGCGTCCAGATTCGGACGCGTCGCCGACGTAGCCTAGCGATCGTGACGTGCCACCTAACGCGGGGCCGCCCGGGTGCAGCTGAGAACATCCTGAGTAAGTGCTGTGAGAACGAAGTCGGCGGGGGCATGCATCATCAGCGGCGCGATTGCGCAGTCGAGCGGTCACGCAACGTCGCGACCAGCACAAATCCGACGGGCGAGGTAAGGACAGGAAGGTTTTGATATCAATTCGGTGTGTTTACTTCCCCAAAGCATGCCTAAGGCGTACCTTACACACAGCTGAGAAAAACATGAGGGAAGCAGAGGCCATGGCCGGTCGGCAGAGCGACGAGGGGGGCAGGCGGCAACGGGAGGCGCGCCGCAATCGAACCGTTTCTGCCGGCCGGCCGTCTCAGCAATAGGAGCAGCAGAGGAGGTCGAGATGACTCCACTCGTGGTGGCGTGCCTTTCAGTGGCCGCTCCGGTCGCCGGGGTTGGCCTGTTCGAGCTGCAGGCACGCCTTGAACAATGGGAGCAGGAACGGCACGCTGAGGATTGATTTCGACACTCGCATCCTGAAGAGCGGAGCCATGACTGTAGACACTGTCGACGCCGGACCCAAGCAGATCAGCCGCTCGGTCGAGGTGAATGCCCCTGCCAGCGAGCTGTTTGCGATCGTCGCCGATCCGCGCCGCCACCGCGAGCTCGACGGATCCGGGCTTGTCCGAGACAACATCCGCGGACCTGAGCGGCTTAGCGCGGGTGCGCGGTTTTCCACCAAGATGGCGATGTACGGGCTGCCCTACCGGATCACCAGCACAGTGACCGCGTTCAAGCCCGACCAACTCATCGAATGGGCCCATCCCTTCGGACACCGCTGGCGCTGGGAGTTCGCCGCCGTGACGCCGACCACGACCCGAGTCACTGAAACGTTCGACTACCGCGAGGCTGCACCGCTCACGCACTGGCTGAGGTTTTACGGGGTGACCGGTTTCGCGAAGCGCAATGCCGCAGCCATCGAAACCACGCTGTCGCGGCTCAGCGACCGCTATAGCGGCTGACCCGGGACCGGGTAGACACAGCGTCGTCAAGCGACTTCGCTTGAGCTGATGCCCATACCCGAATTTGAGACGCTGCTGTACACGACGGCCGGGCCGGTCGCCACCATCACGTTGAACCGCCCCGACCAGCTCAACACCATCGTTCCGCCGATGCCCGACGAGATCGAGGCCGCCGTCGGCCTGGCCGAGCGCGACCCGGACATCAAAGTCATTGTGCTGCGCGGCGCTGGGCGGGCCTTTTCCGGTGGCTACGACTTCGGCGGCGGTTTCCAGCACTGGGGCGAGGCGATGAACACCGACGGGCGCTGGGATCCGGGCAAGGATTTCGCGCTGGTCACCGCCCGTGAGACCGGGCCGACCCAGAAGTTCATGGCGATCTGGCGGGCGTCCAAACCGGTGATCGCGCAGGTACACGGCTGGTGCGTCGGCGGGGCCAGCGACTACGCGCTGTGCGCCGACATCGTCGTCGCCAGCAACGACGCCGTCATCGGCACCCCTTACAGCCGCATGTGGGGCGCCTATTTGACCGGCATGTGGGTGTATCGGCTCAGCCTCGCCAAGGTCAAGTGGCACTCGCTGACCGGTCGGCCGCTGACCGGTGTGCAGGCCGCCGAGGTTGAGCTGATCAACGAGGCGGTCCCCTTCGAGCGCTTGGAGGCCCGGGTCGCCGAAATCGCCGCCGAGTTGGCGCGAATCCCGTTGTCGCAGTTGCAAGCTCAGAAGCTTGTCGTCAACCAGGTCTACGAGAACATGGGCTTGGCGTCGACCCAAATGCTGGGCGGCATCCTCGACGGTCTGATGCGCAACACCCCCGACGCCCTCGACTTCATCCAGACCGCCACCAACAAGGGTGTCCGGGCCGCGGTCGAGCGCCGGGACGGGCCGTTCGGCGACTACAGCCAGGCCCCACCGGAGCTGCGACCCGACCCGTCACACGTCATCACACCGTGAGTCAGTGCGCGGCAACTACTGACCCGGAGGCATCAGCACGGTGTCGATCATGTAGACGGTGGCGTTGGCGGTGTTGATGCCGCCGCACACCAAACCCGCGTCGTCGACCTTGATGTCGTTGCCGGAGCCGGTCACCGTAACCGGGGCGCCCGCCTGCAGCGTGGGATGGACACCGTCGACTTGCTGGGGACCGAGCCGATCGCTCACCACATGAAAACTCAAGACACTTCTCAACTTTGACGCGTCGGACTTCAGCGAATTCATCGTCGATGGGGCGAGCTTGTTGAAGGCATCGTCGGTAGGTGCGAACACCGTATAGCTGCCGTTGTCGACGGTGTCGACGAGGTTGACCCCCGGGTTGAGCTTTCCGGACAGCGCCGACGAGAAGGTCTTCAGCATCGGATTATGCGACGCCGCGACCGCCACCGGCTCGTTGTCCATCGCGGCGAATGACCCCCGACCCACGAGTTCTCTTGCCTGGTAGACCGCACACTGCGAGCCGACGAGTTTTGCGGTCTGATCGGCTGCAGGTTTTGCCGACGACGACGGCGGATTGCTGGACCCTGGGTTCGAACACGCAGACATACTTGTCGCCGTCATTACGGCAAGGCCGGCCGCGGCGACTTTGCCGCATCGGAAACGCTGCATTCTTCTGGCTCCTTCGCCCCGGGCTGCTGTTCCCGCCGGGCTGCGGCCTGAAACGTGCCGCGACCTCCGATCGGCACAAACGGCAGCGCTGCCAGCGGAAACAACCCGCACACCGCGAACGTCAGCGGATAACCCACCGCGGTGATCAGCGCACCGAACAACGGAGGTGCGGCAGCAAACACCAGCCGCTCGGCGGTGTGCTGGGCACCCAGCGCGCGCCCGCTCCAGAACGGCCCGGCGTACTCAGGGATCGCGATGAACGGCAACCCGTTGTCGCCCGTGATCGCTCCCGCGAGCGAGCATGACCGCCACGGCAACGGACCAGCCCAGGTGATCGGTGAGCGCCAGCGAAGCCATGACCACAGTGGTGCCGACCGCGATGAGCCGGATCGGCCGCATCCGCGAACCGATGCGGTCCGACCATCGGCCGGCCACGGTTCGGGCTAACGCCCCGAGCAGCTGCGACAGCGCCAGCAACCCACCGGCTGATGCGGTTGACCAGCCGTGGCCGCCGATCAACCAGACCAGCATGAAGGTCAGGACGACGTTCTGCGGCACCACCAGCAGCGCCGAAGCCACGTGTATTCGCCACAGCACTCCCGGCCCCCGGTATGGATTGGCCAGGTCCCGATCATCAGCGGCTTGACGAGTTGAACGCGGCGGGTCGAGTACGCCCACAGCGCTGGCCACTGCGGCCACCGTGCACAACACCGCGGGGAACACCAGCGCCAAGCGAGAAGTTCCGTTTGGCCAGCTCCGGCATCACCAAGGCGGCCAACGCGATTCCCAACGGTTGCGCGGTCTGACGGAGCCCCATCACCACGCCGCGCTGGTCCGGGGGGAACCAACCGGTGACGAGCCGGCCGCTGGCCGTGATGCTGCTGGCGGCGGCCATGCCACCGAGCAACAGAAGAATGCCAGCAGCCAGCATGGAATTCACGGAGGCCGCGGCGAACGCCGCCGCGGCGGTCAGCGCCAAACCCACGGTCAGCACGATCCGCTCACCGATACGGTCGAGCAGGTAACCCCAGGCGAACAAGGTGGCTGCCATGCCGAGGCTCGGCATGGCAGACCACAGGGCGCCTTCTGCCAAGCCCATGTGGCGCTCGGCTTTGAGCGCGGGGATCAGGAAGACGACACCGTTGATGAAGACGGTGGCGCACAACGTCGTCGTCGTCGAGACGACCAGCATTGACCAGCGTCGGGTGGTGCTGATTGAAGTTGTCGTCACTGCGCGGTGCGTCCGGCAGTTGCGGCGGGCCGAGTGAGCAGGATCTGGTCAACGCCCATGCGGCCCTGCGCGAACGCAAGCCGTCCGCCGGCCAAGTACAGTCGCCAAACTCGCGCGGCTTCCTCGCCGATCAGTGGCTCGATGGCCGCAGCCAGCATGGGGGCGACGCTTGCCGCGCCCAATGAGGTGTCGTCGGCGAACCTCACTGGGCGGGCGGCATCAGCACCGTGTCGACCATGTACACCTGAGCGTTAGCGGTAGGCACGCCGCCACAGACCAAGCCGGCGTTGTTGACCTTGAGGCCATTGCCCGCACCGGTCACGTTCACGGCAGCACCTTGGACGGTGTTGTGTGAGCCGTCGACCTGGCTGGGGTTCAACTGTCCGGGGACGACATGGTAGGTCAGGATGCTCTTCAACATGTTCGAATTAGTTTTGAGCTCGTCGATGGTGGAGGCGGGCAGCTTTTTAAACGCCGCGTCGGTCGGTGCGAACACGGTGTACTGACCGCTGTTAAGGGTGTCGACGAGGTTCACGTGCGGGTTGAGCCGACCAGATAATGCCGCGGTCAGGGTCGTGAGCTCAGGGTTGTTCGACGCCGCCACCGCCACTGGGTCCTGCGACATTCCGGCCACGGAGGCAGGACCGTCGGCGTGCATCGCCGCGTAATCTGCGCAGCCCGAGCCGATGAGATTTGGCGCGGCCGCCGCAGGTGCAGCGCTGGCCACAGCGAAACCCACCATGGTGGCCGCCGCCAGACCAATCGCGGGGACCGCATGTTTTTGTGGCTTGACTATCGTGTTCATCGCGTTTCGGCTCCTAGAGTTTCGACGACGACGAATTGCCACGCCGTCTGATTCACATCATTTGACATAGGTAATTCGGAGCCGGGCGCCTTTTAGATTGGCGGCAGCGCAATCCAATTGGTGCGATTAGCCGTAGGTGAAAGAAAATACCTGCAGCCCTTCGCTGGAACGCACGACGAGTGAGCCGCGTGTCTCGTCTTTGTCTGCGACGATCTGGTGCGAGGTCGGCGGCCCGCTGACCGGCAGTGTTGTCGTCTTCCCGTCGCGCGTCACAGTGAGCGTGCCGGTCCCGCCGACGACAACGTAGACGTTCTTAGCGTGGTAGTTCAGCTCGATACTGGAGGCGTTGCTGTCGGCCGTCGCGCCCTCGTAGTCGAGCGCCCACGGTCCCTGCAGCGCGAAGCTGTCGTTCGGCAAGGACGGTGGGAACGCGAAATTCGCCTTCCCCTCGTCGTAGCTTCCGCCTCCGGCGTAGTTGACCACCTTGCCCACACCGAAGTACGTCTCAGGGGTCAGGCTGGCTGCGGGGTGGTGTCGGGCGCGTCCACCGGCGGGGGCAGCGTGACTCCGGGTCGGGCGGTTGTGATCAGTTGGCGGATCAGCTTCTCGGTGCCGTTGTAGTCACCTTCGCCGAACTTGACGTGCCGCACAGTGCCGTGGGCGTCGATCAGATATTCGGCCGGCCAGTACATGTTGCGGTAGTTCGTCCACGTCGAATAGCCGTTGTCCTGGGCGATCGGGTAGGTGATTCCCAAGTCGGCGGCGCCTTTTGCGACGTTGCCGGTGACCTTTTCGAACGCATACTCCGGGGTGTGCACACCGATGACCTCGAAACCGCTGTCGTGGTAGGCCTTATACCAGCCTTCGACATGCGGGATGGCGCGTTGGCAGTTGATGCAGGAATACGCCCAGAAGTCGATCAGCACCACCTTGCCCCGCAGTGCATGAAGGTCGATCGGTTTGTCGCCGGGCGTGTTCAGCCATGCGGTGATGCCCTTGAGGTCAGGCGCGGGGCCGCAGTTCTGCAGCTGTGCGGAGCCGTCGGTGCAGTTGGACAAGTCCTTGTTCTGGTCGTTGACGATGCCGCCGAGGTTGAGCTTTTGCTGGACCTGTTGGTTGCCGCCCAGCTTGTTCTGCAACGAGCTGGTGTAGTCCGGAATGGCCCGCTGCAGCACCGCCGGCACATTGAACACCAGCGCCACCGCCAGCAGGATCGTCACAACACCTGCGGTGATGCGGATCCCACGCTGACGACGCCGAAAAGCGCTGACCCGCTCGGTAACTCGCTGGCCGGCCAGTGCGAAGAACAACAGCGGCACCGCCGTGCCCACCGCAAACGCCAGCGTCAGCACGACGACGGGCAGACCGATTTGCGCGGTGGCACCGGCCACCACAATCGCGGCCAGCACCGGACCCGCGCACGGGACATAGAGCACACCGAGCGCCAAACCCAGCCCGAACCCGTTGGCAAATTTCGTGATTTGCTTTTGCGGGATGCGGGCGAACGGCCGCTCCAGCAGCTGCTCGAAGCTCGGGAAGATCAAGCCGAGACCGATCGCCACCAACGCGGCCAGCGCGACCCAGCGGATGGTGTCCTGCGGCAGGTGCAGCAACGACAGCAATGCCGAGCCGATCAGCGTGACCAGGCTGAAGCTCAGCACCAGACCGCCGATCACCCGATACGGCCGCAAGACTTCACGTTTCGACTTGACCGCGACCGCACCGTCGGCAGTGCTCTGCGTGCCGGAGAAGAAGATCACCGGCAGCACCGGCAATATGCACGGCGAAATGCCGGTGATAAGGCCTCCGACCAGACCGATCAAAGCTAGTGACAACATAGTGACTATTCGCTACCACATCCGTCTTGGATCGGTGCCGCCGGCCAGCCCATACATGCGACAAGGCAGCCCGGCGGACCGGGCTGCCTTGTCTTCGTTGACGGTGTACGCCGTTACTGGCTGGGTGGAGTCAGCACAGTGTCGATCATGTACACCGTCGCGTTGGCGGTGTGCACCCCTCCGCACACCAGCCCCGCGGCGTTGACTTTGAGATCGTTTCCCTGGCCGGTCACGGTCACGTCGGCGCCCTGCAGGGTCTTGTGGGCGCCGTCAACCTTGCTCGGGCTCTCCTGGCCTTGCACCACGTGGTAGGTCAGGATGTTCTTCAACATGTCGGCGTTGGTCTTGAGCTCGTCGAGCGTGCTCGCCGGCAGTTTGTCGAAAGCGGCGTTGGTCGGCGCGAACACCGTGTACTGGCCGTTGTTGAGGGTGTCGACCAGGTTGACGCCTGGGTTGAGCTTGCCGGAAAGCGCGGCAGTCAGCGTCGACAGCATCGGATTGTTCGACGCCGCCGTCGCGACTGGGGCCTGTGCCATTCCGGCCACCGAAGCCGGACCGCTCGGATTCTGCGCCGCGTAAGCGCTGCACCCGGAACCGATCAGGCCGGCCGCAGGATTCGCCATTGCGTTGGTGGGTTTGGGCGCCATCATGCTGGTCGCCGGCGCTGGAGCGCTGGCGCTGGTCTGCTGCTCGGAGTTGGATTTGTTGCTCGAACACGCCGAGAACCCCACGATGGCGATCGCCGCCAGGCTCACTGTGAGTGCCTTTGTCTGAATATCTTTCATTTCGCTGTGGCTCCTCTGTCAAGGCTTTATCAAGGCGGCGGGTGCCGCTGCTTACCGGTCGGACAGTTGCTATTCGGAGCGGGCGGCGGCGTGGATGGCCCTCGGACCTCGGCGACGGTCGTCCGGTGGGCCGCCGGCTCCGAATACTGGATGTGCTCGAGTCATCTGGACTTTCAGTCGGCGAAACGCGCCGACCCGTGGTTGCCAGGCCACCCTCCGGCCTGCTCGCCGCGGCGTCGGCGGTGATTGCCAAGCGGTTACTGCACCGCGCCGCCGCTCGCCTGCCATTGCGACTCCGCTACCCCGACGGCACGGTGATCGGCGCCGGCGACGCAACGTCACCAACCCTGGTGATCAACGAGCCGGACGGGCTGGCCCGCCGGATTGGGCGCCACGGTCTGATCGGCTTCGGAGAGTCCTACATGGCCGGAGAGTGGGAATCGGATGCCCTCGCCGAGTTACTGACCGTGCTGGCGACGGACGTGGACAACCTGGTACCGTCAGCGCTGCAATGGCTCAGACCGATCGTCGTTGCATCCCAACCGATTTCGTCAGGGTCCAGCCGGGAACAGGCGCGCCGCAATGTTGTCAGGCACTTTGGAGTCTCGAGCGATCTGTTCGCGGAGTTCCTCGACGAGACCATGACGTACTCCGGCGCGGTGTTCGGCCGGTTGCCGGCGTCGTGGCCGGAGCTCGCCGGGGCGCAGCGGCGCAAGATCGACCGGTTGCTGGACGCGGCCGCGGTCGGCCCCGGCACCCGGCTGCTGGAAATCGGCACCGGGTGGGGCGAGTTGTGCATCCGCGCGGCCGAGCGCGGAGCCGACGTCCGTTCCGTCACGCTTTCGGAGCGCCAGCTTTGGTTGGCCCGCCAACGGGTCTCCGCCGCCGGACTGTCCGACCGCGTTCAGGTCGACCTGCGCGACTACCGGGACGTCGGCGGAAACTACGACGCGGTGATATCGGTCGGGATGATCGAAGTAATCGGTTTCCGCGCCTGGCCGGATTACTTCCGCAGCCTCGAGCGGCTGCTGGCGCCAGACGGGAAGCTGGCAATCCAGGCGATCACCATGCGGCACGCCCGGATGCTGGCGACCCGCAATACCCACACCTGGATTCAGAAGTACATCTTCCCCGGCGGGCTGATTCCGTCTGCCAGGGCCATCCTCGAGATCACCGAGCGTCAGACCGGGTTACGCGCAGTCGACATGCTCTCGCTGCGCCCGCACTACGCAGAGACGCTGCGGCTGTGGCGGGAGCGGTTCATGCAACGTCGAATAACCTTGGCGCACGCCGGTTTCGACGAGGTGTTCGCACGAATGTGGGAGCTCTACCTGGCGCATGCGGAGGCCGGATTCAGGTCGGGCTACCTTAACGTCTATCAATGGTCGTTCGTCAGTGAGGCCGCCCAATGATCGTCGACTTCGCGACCGTCGCGGGCGCATCGATTGCGGCGCTGCTCGTGGTACACGCGCTCACCTTCGCGATCGCCCGACGCATCGGCCGCTACAACGTCGTCGACGTGGCCTGGGGACTGGGGTTTATTGCGGTCACGCTGGTGGCGGCGCTACTCGGCGATGGCGACGCGGCCCGCCGGTGGCTGCTGCTGACGCTGGTCGCGATCTGGGGTCTGCGGCTGAGCTGGTACATCGGTCGAAGGTCGGCGGGCAAGGGCGAGGATCCGCGCTACGCCGACCTGCTGCGGGGCGCCACGTTAGGCCAAGTGGTGCGCAAGGTGTTCGTGATCCAGGGCCTCGCGACGTGGTTTGTCGCGTTGCCGCTGCAGCTCTCGGCGATCATCGGGCCCACGCCGCGGCGATTGCTCGGGGTCACGGTGGCCGGCGTTCTGGTGTGGGTCGTGGGCGTCGCCTTCGAAGCCGTGGGCGACCGTCAACTGCGGGCATTCAAATCCGACCCGGTGCATCGCGGTGTGGTGATGGACCGCGGACTGTGGGCGTGGACGCGTCATCCCAACTACTTCGGCGACGCATGCGTCTGGTGGGGATTGTGGCTGGTCACGATCACCGGTTGGTGGTCGCTGGCGACGGTGCTCTCCCCGCTGCTCATGACCTACTTCTTGGTCTACGTGACCGGCGCCCGGCTGACCGAGAAGTACATGAAGGGCCGCCCCGGCTTCGACGAATACCGGTCACGGACTTCGTTTTTCGTCCCGCGCCCGCCTCGATCGGTCCAGAAGTGACGATCCTCGCAGTTGAGGCGCTAGGCTACCGGTCAATGACCGGACCGCGGCACCGCAGTGACCTGGACGCATTGCTGCGTCGGGTGGCAGGTCGCGACCCCGACGCGTTCGCCGCGCTCTACGACCACACCCGCACGCGGGTGTATGGGCTGGTAGCTCGGGTACTGCGAGATTCCGGTTACAGCGAAGAGACCACCCAAGAGATCTACTTGGAGGTGTGGCGGACCGCCCACGCGTACGACTCGGCGAGAGGCTCCGCGCTGTCCTGGCTGCTGACCATGGCGCATCGACGCGCCGTCGACCGGGTGCGTGCCGAGCAAGCCGCCAGCCAACGAGAATCGCGTTACGGCGCGGCCAGCGTCGTCCGATCCAGCGACGTCGTCGCGGATTCGGCGATCGCCGCGGATGAGCGCCGCCGGGTGGCCGAGTGCCTCGACGGGCTGACTGACATACAGCGCGAGTGCATCGAGCTGGCCTACTACGGCGGGTTGACCTACGCCGAGGTCTCGCAGCGGTTGTCGGCCAATCTGTCGACGATCAAGTCACGAATGCGCGACGCGCTGCGCGGGCTGCGCAACTGTCTGGGTGTGCCATGACCGAGCCGACCGAATTCGAACTGCTCGAGCTGGCCACGCCCTACGCGCTGAATGCCATCTCCGAGAACGAACGCGGCGCGATCGACCGGCAGCTCGCTGCGGCGCCGGCATCGGTCGCCGAGGCTTTCCGCGACGAGGTGCGCGCGGTCCGCGAGACGATGGCGACGGTGTCGACAACCACCGCCGCCGAGCCGCCGGCCCGTCTCCGCGCAGCGGTGCTGGCCGCTGCCCAGCAGCAAACTGCGCGCCGATCCCCTTGGCGTACAGCGTTATTAGCCGCAGCAGCGGCGATTGTGGTGGGTTTGGCGGCCTTCGGCGCCGGAATCGCGCTGCGCCCAGCGCCCACACCGACAATGGCCGCGCAGATCATGGCAGCACCGGATGTCCGAACGGTCTCCGCCCAGCTGGCCGGCGGGACGGCGACAGTAGTCTTCTCGCGGGACATGAACGCCGGGATGCTGGTAATGAACAACGTGCCGCCTCCGTCGCAGGGCACCGTGTATCAGATGTGGCTGCTCAGCAACCGGGCCCCGCTCTCGGCAGGCACGATGAACACCGCGGCCGTCGCGCCGTCGACCACTGCCATGCTGCCTAACCTCGGGAATTCCAACGCACTGGCGTTCACCGTCGAACCCGGCAACGGGTCACCGCAGCCGACCGGCAAGATCTTTGCCAAATTGTCGTTGACGTAACCGGCTTTCGTGTCGGGACTTGCGCAAACTGCCCAGCACCGCCGCCAATACGCCGAGCACCACCAACGCCCCGCCCGCGGCCAGGGTGAGGTCAAGCCATTGGTGCAGGCTGCTTTTGGCTTCGCCGACCATGACATCCGCGATACCGCGGATATCACCGTTGGTGTCGTTGAGCGCGTCGTTGATACGCCGGCGGACAATTTCGATCGCCGCCCAACCGTCGGCGCCGGCCAGCAGCGCCGAAACGCCGAGGCCGGCCAGCGCCCTGCCGCGGCTGCGCGCTGCGGCCAGCATCAGCAATGCGCTGATGCTGGTCAGCACCACCGCGACGAGGCTCACCCACGGCCCCCAGGTAGCCAGCGGCCGTAATATGCCGGGCCGCAATATCTTTGGCGTGGACGCCGTCACCGGCACCCGCACCGTCGCCGGCACCTGCACGTGGTAGTCGGCCAGTACCGGTGCAAACGCGCTGTCTTTGAGCATCGCGGCCACGTCGATGACCCACTGATTGCCTTCGGACTGCGTGTCGGCGCCGGTGAACATCCAGCTGTGCACCATCTGGTTGGCATCGGCGAACTGCGGTGGGAAGTCCGGACCGGCGGTATACCCGGCGGCTATCTCGTGAACCAGCGACGAGTCGACGTGGTAGCCGTGTTGGTTGAGTAACACCATCGCCCTGCTAGTGAGCTCCGATGCTACCGCCGCCTGCAGCGCCGGTTTACTCGCCGCTTTCCGAGCCATCGACTGGTAGCCATTGACGTCGACGACGTGCGTCTGCGCCCACACCGTCGGCACCGCAACCGCCAGTGCCGCAGTGCTGAACAGCCACAGCAGCACCGCTACCGCGAATCGCACGCGGTCAAGCCTACGGCGGCGCCCCGCCTATTGGCTCGGCTTCTCAGCGGGCCGTCGAGCGGCCCGCATCGTCGCCGAGCTTGGCGATGCGACGCGGACGCACGAGCGCCATCCGGGTCATCATCCGGTTCATCCGCTTCAGCGCTTTCAGCGAATTGTTGTAGTAATTTCCGCCCGCGCCGACATTGGTGCGAGGCCCGACGACGGTCTCGACGCGACAGAATTTGCGCAGCCCGTCGGCAGCGCCGAACCGCGCGCCGATGCCCGACGTCTTCCACCCTCCCATCGGCGCGGTGGTACACATCAGGTTGGCGATCACGTCGTTGATGTTGACTGCGCCGCAATCAAGCTGCAGAGCAATATCTTTCGCCCGATCAACATCCCGGGAAAACACCGACGCACTCAACCCGTATTCGCTGTCGTTGGCCAGCCGGATCGCCTCGTCGACGGAACTGACCTTCATGATCGGCAGCGTGGGACCGAAGGTTTCCTCGGTCATGCACGCCATCGAGTGGTCCACGTCGACGAGCACCGTCGGCTGGTAGAAACTGCCCGGCCCGTCGGCGCGCCGGCCGCCGGTCAGTGCACGTGCGCCCGCGGCCACCGCGTCGCGGACGTGCCGCTCGGTCACGTCGAGCTGCTGCTCGTCGATCAGCGCCCCGAAGGTGTGTCCTTCGCCCGCGCCGACCTGCAACGCCTGCACGTCGCGCACCACGGCCGCGACGAACTGGTCGTAAACGGGTTCCAAAGCGTAAACCCGCTCCACCGATACGCAGGTCTGGCCGGCGTTGAACATCGCTCCCCACACCGCGGCATGCGCGGCCAGCTCGACGTCGGCGTCCTCGAGAACGATCATCGGGTCCTTGCCGCCGAGCTCCAGGCTGACCGGCGTGAGCCGGCGTGCCGCGCGCTCCATCACCTTGCGTCCGGTGGCACTGGAGCCGGTGAACTGCACAAAATCGACGTTGTCGATGACGGCGCCGGCGACCTCGCGGGCGCCTTGCGCCAGCGCCAGCACGTCTGGCGCGCCGGACTCCAGCCAGCCACGTCGCAATACCTCTGCGGTCAGCGGTGTGCGCTCGGACGGCTTAAGCAGGACCGAGCAGCCCGCGGCCAGGGCGCCGATGCCATCCATCAGGGCGTTGGCCACCGGGTAGTTCCACGGCGCGATGATTGCCACCACCGGACGGGGCCGGTAGTGGACGGTGACTTTCTTGATCGCCATAAACGGCAACGCCGCCGGCCGGCGCTCGGGCGCCAACGCCTTTTCCATCGTCTTGATGTAGTACGACAGGATCATGATCAGCATCGGCACTTCTTGGGCCGCGTCGACGGCGGACTTGCCGGTCTCTTTGATCAGCAGCTCTTCGATCTCGCCGCGGTGCTCGGCCAGCCACACCGCAAAGCGAGCCAGGGCCTTGGCGCGGCCGTTGGCTCCGCGCTGCTCCCACTCGCGTTGAGCTGCGCGCAGGCGTGCGGCGATGGCGGGCACGTCGGCCGGGTCGGTCCACTGCACCTCTCCGGCGGCGGCACCGGTCGCCGGGTTCAGGACGGTGCCGGTACCGGAGAAATCTGGTTCGGTGACGGGGGTGGCGGGTGTGATGGCGGTCATGGTCGCCATGTTAGCTCGACAGGTGTCAAGTTCACCGCGGCAGGATGCCCCGCAGGTAGGCGGCCTGGCCGAGATGCTGGGCGCAGTCGTCGATGATGCTGACCAGCCGGGCGCTGGCGGTCACCGGCGGATCCCAGTTCTTGTCCACGACGCGCGCCAAGTCCTCGGCGGTGACCTGGGCAACGAATTCCAGCGTCGCCTTGTGTACGGCGTGGTAGTAGCCGGCCAGCAAATCGACCGGTGCTCGCACCTTGGCTACCTCGTCGGGACCGTGCCCGTAGCCGGTGTCATTGCGCGGCAGATCCAGCCCGAAGCGGTCCACCCACCCTTCGTCCAACCACACCTGCTCGATGCCGGCGATCGGGGCCAGCTGAATGTCCTGCACGCGCGCGCTGTGCCAGATCAGCCACGCCGATGCTGTTGGCATTCGGGCTGGGCCGATAGCCGGCCTGATCGTCGGTGAGATCCTCGGTGAGCTCGTCGACGTGCTCGATCAACCGGGTGAACGCGTCGCGGAGCAACTCCTGAACGGCAGCATCGGACATACCGGCGACCCTACGCGTGGCAGACCGCGCACGAATTGCTCCTGGCATCAGCTGGCGGCACGGTCGTAGATTATTTAGATGACCTACGACATCATCATCCGCAACGGCAGCATCGTCGACGGGCTGGGGGGTGAACCGTACGTCGGCGACGTCGCGGTGCGCGACGGCGTCATCGCAGCCGTCGGGGCCGTGAATGGCTCTGCTGCGACGCGGGAGATCGATGCGACCGGGCTGCTGGTAACTCCGGGCTTTGTCGACCTGCACACCCATTACGACGGCCAGTCGATCTGGTCGGAGCGGCTCACGCCGTCGTCGGCGCATGGCGTGACGACGGTGGTGATGGGCAACTGCGGGGTCGGCTTCGCGCCGTGCCGCCAAGAAGACCACGATGTGCTGGTCGACGTGATGGCCGGCGTTGAGGACATTCCCGGTGTCGTGATGACCGACGGCCTGCCGTGGACGTGGGAGACGTTCCCCGAATACTATGGATGCCCTGGATGCGGGCAAGCGGGATATCGATGTGGCCGCCTACCTTCCGCATTCGCCGCTGCGGGTCTACGTGATGGGCCAGCGCGGCGCCGACCGCGAGCCGGCCACCGCCGAGGACCTGGCGACGATGCGGGCGCTGGCCAAGGAGGCCATGGAGGCCGGCGCGCTGGGCTTTGCGTCCTCACGGCTGACGATTCACAAGACCGAGAGCGGCTCGCCGATCCCGAGCTACGAAGCCGCCCGCGAAGAGATCGAACAGATCGCCCGGGGTGTCGTCGACGCCGGTGGGGGCCTGCTGCAATTCGTCCCCGACATTCCGTCCGGCGGCTACCAGCCGGTGCTGCAAACGGTTTTCGACGTGGCCGAGGACGTCGGGCTGCCGGTCACCTTCACGCTCGTTGTTGCCAACGCCGGCGACCCGACCTGGCCGGACGCCATCACCATGGTCGAGAAGGCCAATAAGAATGCGGGCGCCGTCCGCTTTACCGCGCAGCTGCTGCCGCGGCCGATCGGGCTGATCATCGGGCTGCAGCTCACCGCTAACCCGTTTGTGTTGTATCCGAGCTACCGCGAGATCGCCCACCTGCCACTGGCCGAGCGAGTGGCCGAGATGCGCAAGCCCGGAGGTCCGCGCCCGCATCCTTGCCGACAAGCCCGGTCACGGGCACCCGATCCTGTACGTGGCGCAGATGTGGGACTGGATCTACCCGCTCGGTGAGGATCCCAACTACGAACCCGACCCGTCGACCAGCATCGGGGCCCGGGCCCGGGCCAACGGTATGGACCCGATGGAAGAGGCTTACGACCGCCTGCTCGACGACGACGGTCGCGCGATGCTGCTGGTGGCCACCAGCAATTTGGAGCACAACTCGCTGGACACGGTCGGTGAGTTGCTGCACCGCGACGACGTCGTGCTCGGTCTCGGCGACGGCGGCGCCCACTACGGAATGATCTGCGACGCAAGCTATTCGACGTACTTCCTGGCGCACTGGGCGCGCGACCGGGCATCCGGGCGATTCACCGTGCCCGAAGCTGTTCGCGAGCTGACCTCGGTGCCGGCGCGCGTCGCCGGCCTGGCGGATCGTGGCCGCATCGCTGTGGGCTATAAGGCCGACCTCAACGTCATCGATCACGCCGGGCTACGACTGCACAAGCCGGTGATCACCTACGATCTACCCGCTGGCGGGCGTCGCCTCGATCAGACTGCCGACGGCTACGTGGCGACGATCGTCTCCGGCGAGGTGATCGCCGAGAACGGGGTGCCCACCGAGGCTCGGCCCGGCAAGCTGGTTCGCGGCCGCCAGCCCGTTCCCGCCTGACGTTCGGCGCCGCAACAGTTAACCCGGCTTTTCAATTGATCGTGCGCTAAGCGTTCAGTACAGCAGCTAAATAGCGAAACGAAAAACCCGGCCCCACATGGGGACCGGGCTTTCCGTGTTTGAGACTTGGACTTAGAAGTCCATGCCGCCCATACCACCGGTCGGATCGCCGGCGGGAGCCGCGGCCTTCTCCGGCTTGTCGGCGACGACGGCCTCGGTGGTGAGGAACAGGCCCGCGATGGACGCCGCGTTCTGCAGCGCCGAGCGGGTCACCTTGACCGGGTCGGCAACGCCCGCCTTCAGCAGATCCTCGTACTCACCGGTCTGCGCGTTCAGGCCGGTACCGGCTTTTGCGTTGCGGACCTTCTCGGCCACAACGCCGGGCTCCAGCCCGGAGTTGAAGGCGATCTGCTTCAGCGGAGCCTCCAGCGCCACCTTGACGATGTTGGCGCCGGTGGCCTCGTCGCCCTTGAGCTTGAGCTCGTCCAGGGCCGGTGCCGCCTGCAGCAGGGCCACGCCACCACCGGCGACGATGCCCTCCTCGACGGCCGCCTTGGCGTTGCGGACCGCGTCTTCGATGCGGTGCTTGCGCTCCTTGAGCTCCACCTCGGTGGCAGCTCCGGCCTTGATCACCGCAACACCGCCGGCCAGCTTGGCCAACCGCTCCTGCAGCTTCTCACGGTCGTAGTCGGAGTCGCTGTTCTCGATCTCCTGACGAATCTGCGCCACCCGGCCAGCAATGGCGTCGGGGTCACCGGCGCCCTCGACGATCGTCGTCTCGTCCTTGGTGATGACCACCTTGCGGGCCTTGCCCAGCAGCGAGATGTCGGCGGTCTCGAGCGAGAGGCCAACCTCTTCGCTGACGACCTGGCCACCGGTGAGGATGGCCATGTCCTGCAGCATCGCCTTGCGACGGTCGCCGAAGCCGGGGGCCTTGACCGCCACCGACTTGAAGGTGCCGCGGATCTTGTTGACGACGAGCGTGGACAGCGCCTCGCCCTCGACGTCCTCGGCGATGATCAGCAGCGGCTTACCACCCTGGATGACCTTCTCCAGCAACGGCAGCAGGTCCTTGACGGTCGACACCTTGGAGCTGACCAGCAGGATGTAGGGGTCCTCCAGGACCGCTTCCTGACGCTCGGCGTCGGTGACGAAGTAGCCCGAGATGTAGCCCTTGTCGAACCGCATGCCCTCGGTGAGCTCCAGCTGCAGGCCGAAGGTGTTGGACTCCTCGACGGTGATGACACCCTCGTTGCCGACCTTGTCCATCGCCTCGGCGATCAGGTCGCCGATCGACTGGTCGCCGGCGGAAATGGCCGCGGTGGCAGCGATCTGCTCCTTGGTCTCGACGTCCTTGGCCGACTTCAGCAGGGTCTCGGTGATCTTCTCGACGGCCTTCTCGATGCCGCGCTTGAGGCCGAGCGGGTTGGCGCCGGCCGCGACGTTGCGCAGGCCCTCTTTGACCAGCGCCTGGGCCAACACGGTGGCCGTGGTGGTGCCGTCACCGGCGACGTCGTCGGTCTTCTTGGCGACTTCCTTGACCAGCTCGGCGCCGATCTTCTCGTACGGGTCCTCCAGCTCGATCTCCTTGGCGATGGACACACCATCGTTGGTGATCGTGGGAGCGCCCCACTTCTTTTCCAGGACGACGTTGCGGCCCTTGGGGCCCAACGTCACCTTTACCGCGTCGGCGAGGGCGTTGAGGCCCCGCTCGAGGCCGCGACGGGCCTCTTCGTCGTACGCAATTTGCTTGGCCATTGCGAAGTGATTCCTCCGATTAGGGGATGACACGTTCTGGCCGGGCGCAGTGCCCGCGACGGACGACCACAGCTGTCTTGGGGCTTGGTCTCACTGTCCCGACCTAGCACTCACCGGTCGCGAGTGCCAAACTCATTTTTAGCACTCGCCTATGCCGAGTGCAAGGTCAGGCCCCGCTACGGCGCTGCGCGTAAACCGTCGACGACGACATCGGTCACCCGCTCGGCCAACGCCGGGTTGTAGGCCTCCATGGCCTGACATCCGACCAGGATCGACTTCACCTCGCGCACGCCGATATCGCGACGGGCGGTGCCCGCTGCCTGGGCGGCGCGCAGCAAGTCGTCGAGCATGGCCAAAAATGCATCCTCTGCGTCTGGCGCGGCCTGCGCGATGTCTATGCCGAGACCGGCCAGCGCCTCGACCATGCCACGGTCCGTCGCCCCCCACTGCAACACCATCGAGCGCAGAAAGCTAAAGATCGCCTGGCCGGGCCCGGCGGATTCCAGCAGCGCGTGCCCGTCGTCGATAAAACGTTGCATTCGGTCCGCGATGACCGCGTGGAATAGCGCCTCTTTGGTCGGGAAGTGACGGTAGACGGTTCCGGCCCCGACTCCGGCCCGGCGGGCGATTTCATCGATCGGCACCGACAAGCCCTCGGCCGCAAAGGTTTCGTAAGCGACTTCCAGCACGCGGGCACGGTTGCGCGCCGCATCGGCCCGCAACCGCGGTACGGGTTGAGCCATCTCACTGGACCTAACGGTTGACAAAACGGGGCGCGCGTTCCGTATAGTTGGACGAACCGGAGCGCTCGCCCCGTTTACCTTACAGCTTAGGAGCTTCCCCATGGCCAAGTGGACCACCGCAGACATCCCCGACCAGACCGGTCGCGTCGCCGTCATCACCGGAGCTAACACCGGCCTTGGCTACGAGACTGCCGCCGCACTCGCCGATCATGGCGCCCACGTGGTGCTGGCCGTCCGCAATCTCGACAAAGGCAAGGACGCCGCCGCGCTCATACACCGTGGCAGCCCGAATGCCAGCGTGGCGTTGCAAGAGCTCGACCTCACGTCGCTGGATTCCATCCGCGCCGCGGCGGAACAATTGCGGTCCGACCACGCCCGAATCGACCTGCTGATCAACAACGCCGGCGTGATGTACACACCGAAGTCGACCACCAAGGACGGCTTCGAGTTGCAGTTCGGCACCAACCACCTGGGCCACTTTGCCTTTACCGGTCTGTTGCTGGATCGCCTGCTACCGGTCGCGGGCTCACGGGTGGTGACGGTCAGCAGCATCGGTCACCGCATCCGCGCCGACATCCACTTCGACGATCTGCAGTGGGAACACGGCTACAACAGGGTCTCGGCCTACGGGCAAGCCAAGCTGGCCAACCTGTTGTTCACCTACGAATTGCAACGACGGCTCGCAACACATGGGACGACGATTGCCGCAGCCGCCCACCCCGGCGGCTCGAACACCGAGTTGATGCGCAACCTGCCCCGATGGGCTGCAGCCGTCTACCCCGTGCTCGAACCGCTATTCCAGAACGCGGCAATGGGCGCGCTGCCGACCCTGCGCGCCGCCACCGACCCGGCGGTGCTGGGTGGGCAGTACTACGGCCCCAACGGCTTCGGCCAAACGCGGGGCTACCCGAAGATCGTTGGGTCCAGCCGCAAGTCGCACGACGTCGACCTGCAGCACCGGCTGTGGGCGGTGTCCGAAGAGCTCACCGGCGTGGTCTATCCCGTCGACTGATCCTCAGGGCAGGTCTAACAGCTGCTCGTAGAAACCGCCGAAGTGGCGCTGCGGGTCGATCAGATGGATCTCGAGAATCCAGTGACAGCGGCGACCTTTCGGGTCCGTCCGCCGCATCGGCTTGTTCGATCCGGGCTTGATGTACCACTCGGTGCCCGTCCCGGCGATCTTCTTGTGTGGGAACTCGCCGACTAGGTGGCCGGCGATGTGGCTGCCCCAGCCGAAACCTTCGGAACGCGCCACCTCGACGACGTGGTCGAACAGGTCGGCGCCGGTGACGTCGGGGTGGCGTTCGAAATAGTCGCGCCCGGCCTGCCACACCCGAGGCAGGGCATCGCGGAGGGCTACCTTGCCCGGATCGTCGGTGAGCAGAAAAGTGCGCCCGAAGTCGGCCTCCCACTCCTCGAAAATCGGGCCGAAGTCCAGAAACACGATGTCGTCGTCCGCGATAACCCGGTCTGGTGGATGCTCCCGAAACGGTTGCAGGGTGTTCTCGCCTGCCCGCACGATCCGCCGATGCCAGTGCCGGGTGACTCCGAACATCTCCCCGGCCAGCTGGTGGATCTCGTCGGACAACTCCTGCTCGCCGACACCGGCACGGATCATCGCGCGTCGCTCGATCTCGTCGAACAGTTGCGCCGCCCTGTCCTGGGCATCGAGAAGCCGTTCCGCGCGGACGTTTTCGTCGACGATCGGCCTAGTCATTGCATCGATGCTACGACCGCGGGAGGCGATCAGGCCTCGGCCGGCGACGCGCGCAAGCCGTCAAAGACGACGTCGACCAGCCGCTCGGCTAACTCGCTGTTGTAGGTCTGCATTGCCTGGCACCCGATGATTAACGCCTTGACTTCTGCAGCATTGACGTCGGTGCGGGCCGCACCCGCCGCCTGAGCATTCCGCAGCAATTCGTCAAGGATTGCCAGGAAGGCATCTTGGGCACCCGCGGTCTTGATCTTGACGCCCGAACCAGCGAAAGCATTCTTCAGGCCGTGAGTCGTGGCGCCCCACTCCAGTACCAGCAAACGCAAAAAATCGAACAATGCCTGACCCGAAAGGCCAGATTCCAAGAGTGCTCGGCCTTCGTCGACGATGAGGCGCAGCCGGTCGACGAAGACCGCTTGGACCAAATCTTGGACATGACCGACGACGAGCGCAGGGAGTGGTTCATCCGCCACGACAACTCCTTCGTGTAGACCGCCTTCAGCCCCACTGCGCAAAGTCGGAAGCTCCGGCTTGCTCTTCTCGACGAGGATGAACACCACACCCCACGGGTCGATGAACCAGGTCGTGCGGACTCGCGCCACGTCCGCGATGCCGTCGACAAGAAAGCGCACGCCCTTGGCCTCGAGTTGGGCCCGGGTGTCGTCGAGGTCCTCGCAGATCAGCCCCACGTGGGACAACCCGTGGTCGGTGATGGCTGCGGCGCTGCGCTGATCCCCACCGGCGACGCCGAGATACTCGATCACCTCTAGGACACGATCTCCGTCGTCGTCGAAGCCGACGATGGCCGCTTTCATGGTGGGATCGGACACCAACTGGCCCATGTCGTCACGAATCGCGTCGTCGGCCATCACGTAGGGCGGCGACAGCACACGAAGGCCCAATACGTCGCGATAAAACGCCACCGCCGCTTCGCAGTCAGGCACGCAAATCCCGCTGTGGGCCAATCCGGTAATCACATTCGCAACGATGTCAAAAGTGCGGTCCTCGCACCAGGTGGCGTGGCTACGCTGCGGAGATGCCAGAACTACTGCAGGACAAGGTCGCGTTGGTGACTGGTGCGTCGTCGGGCCTGGGTGCTGAAACGGCGCAGTTGCTTTCCCGTCAGGGCGCAACGGTTTTCGGCATCGGTCGCGATACCGGGCGCTTGGCCGACGTATTCGCGGGCGTGGAACGAGGTGCATACGCATCAGTCGACATCGCGTCGGCCCAGGCCTGTCGGGATAGCGTCGAACAGTGCGTCCGTGAGTTCGGCGGTCTGGACGTCCTCGTCAACGTCGCGGGGCGACACCAGATGCGCCGCACCGAGTCGATGACCGACGATGACTGGGCGCAAGATCTTGCGGTCAACTTAAACGGGCCGTTCTATCTGTGCAGGGCTGCCTTGCCTCATCTGCTGGAACGAGGTGGCAGCATCATCAACGTCGGCTCCATCGCCGCCGTCGAGGGCCAGGCGTACTCGGCTGGTTACTGCGCTGCCAAGCATGGGCTGATCGGCCTTACCCGCGCGTTGGCGGTGGAGTACACCGCGGATCGCCTGCGCGTCAACGCAATATGTCCGGGCGGCATGCTCACGCCGCAAATAGAGCAGTTCAGCGCGCCCGACAACGCGAACTACGACCTGATCATGCGTACGGCCGCACCGCGCGGCTTCATGCAGCCCGGTGACGTCGCCAATGTCATCGCGTTCCTGGCCAGTGACGCCGCGGCAGCCATCCATGGCGCCGTCTATCGGGTCGACAACGGCAAGGGTGCGGGCTAAGGGTCGATTCAGCCACCGAGGTCGCCGTTGACGTAGTGCTGCAGGTTGGGGGTGATCGCGGCGATCGCCTCGTCGTCTGACATCGAAGCGACGGGCTCGATCTTCCAGACGTAGCGCACCAGCGCGAAGCCAGCACCAACTCGAGCGAATTCGAGTTGGCGGCCAACGACTTCCCGCTCGCCTTCGAGCGCCGCATCATCACCGTCCCCCACCGCGGTGGCAGCGTCGAGGTACCCGTTCACCTGTACTCTGCCGACGAAGAGTACGCAGGGCGGCCGGTGTTGATCGCCAGCGGCGGCGTGGACACCTGGAAGATGGACATCCACCCGTGGTGGGTCGGCCTCACCCAGGGCGCTGGGGTGACCACCATGGCGTTCGACCACCCGGGCACCGGCGAAACGGCAATCCCGCTCGATGAGCACGCGCACGATGTGATCCGTGGACTCGCCGACTACGCCCGCACACTGAGCAATGGCAAGGTGGCCCACTTCGGGGTGTCATTCGGCGGGAACTTCGCCGCGATGTCGGGGTTGTCCGGATCGTCGATGCCGCCGTCGACCTCGGCGGCCCGGTGGTCAGTGCTTTCGAATCCGAGAACGTGCAGAACCTGCCGTTTGGCATGCACGACATTGTGGGCAATGCCATGCATTGGGACCATTCCCCCACCATCGACGAGCTCAGCGCCGGCCTCGAACAGCTCAACCGGCAGGAGCTGCTTGCCCAGCAACGTAATTCGGCGATGCTGGTCATCAACGGCGCCGACGACTATTTCATCCCGCAGTCGGACACGCTGATCTTCCAGGGCCGCCCGAACACCGAAGTGCACCTGCTCGAGGGCACCGGCCACTGCGCGATGAGCAAGGCGCCCGAGGTGGTGCCCAAGATCATCGCCTGGTTAGCGGGACAGTTCGCCTGAGCGAGCCGAGCGGGCGACTCGCCCGCTGTCCAGCGAAGATGCGCGCCCCGATCCGCTTGCCCTAGACTGCATCTCGATCAGATAGGAGTCTTTCGGGTGCGGGCAAGTGAAGCGCCCAGCACCCGGGCTTTGCGGGGCTGGCAGCGGCGAGCCTTGGTGCGGTATTTAACCACCAAGCCGCGCGATTTCTTACTGGTCGCTACCCCCGGTGCGGGCAAGACGGCGTTTGCTCTGCGGATCGCCGCCGAGCTGCTGGCGGATCGCAGCGTCGACACGATCACCGTGGTGGTGCCCACCGAGCACCTCAAGACACAGTGGGCGCTGGCAGCAGCTGCCGAGGGCATCGCGTTGGATCCCAAGTTCCGCAACGCCGCCGCGCACACCTCTGCGGAGTACCACGGCATCGTCGTCACCTACGCGCAGGTGGCCAGCCATCCCACCCGCCATCGGGTACGCACCGAGAGCCGGCGCACGCTGGTGATCTTCGACGAGATCCACCACGGCGGCGACGCCAAGAGCTGGGGTGACAGCATCGTCGAGGCCTTCGGCGACGCCACCCGGCGACTTGCATTGACCGGCACGCCATTTCGCAGCGACGACGCCGCAATCCCGTTCGTCCGCTACGAGCCCGACGGGAACGGCGTGCTGCGTTCGGCGGCCGATCACACCTACGGCTACGCCGACGCGCTGGCTGACGGCGTGGTACGTCCCGTGGTATTCCTGGCCTACTCGGGTGAGGCGCGCTGGCGCAACGGCGCCGGCGAGGAATACGCCGCCCGGCTCGGGGAGCCGTGCAGCGCCGAGCACACCGCTCGGGCATGGCGCACCGCCTTGGACCCCGTCGGCCAGTGGATGCCGGCAGTGATCAAGGCCGCCGACACCCGGCTCAGCCAACTGCGCGACGGCGGTGTGCCCGATGCCGGCGGCATGATCATCGCGTCGGATCAGAAATCTGCCCGCGCCTACGCGCAGTTGGTCACCAGTGCCACCGGTGAGGCGCCGACCGTCGTGCTCTCCGACGACCCCGGCTCATCCGACCGCATCGCGCAGTTCTCCGGCGGACTTCAGCCGCTGGCTGGTCGCCGTACGGATGGTGTCTGAGGGTGTCGACGTGCCGCGGCTGGCCGTGGGGGTCTATGCCACCAGCGCGTCGACCCCGCTGTATTTCGCCCAGGCGATCGGCCGCTTCGTGCGGTCTCGCCGGCCGGGCGAGACGGCGAGCATCTTTCTGCCGTCGGTGCCTTCGCTGCTCCAGTTAGCCAGCGAGCTTGAGGCGCAACGCAATCACGTGCTCGGCCAGCCGCACCGGGAGGACGACGAACTGGCCGATGCGCAGCGCCGGCAGACCGAGCCGTCCGAAACCGAGGACGCGTTCATGTCGTTGGGCGCCGACGCGGAACTGGATCAGGTGATTTTTGATGGCTCGTCGTTCGGCACCGCGACTCCCTCGGGGAGCGACGAAGAAGCTGACTACTTAGGCTTGCCCGGCCTTTTGGACGCCAACCAGATGCGAGAACTGTTGCTGCGTCGCCAGGGTGAGCAGCTTGACCGCCGCAGCCGCAACACCGCCGTCCGGGCCCGAACCGGTCACCCGACACGGGCAATTGCGGGACCTGCGCCGCGAACTCAACGCCCTGGTGACGGTGGCACATCATCGAACCGGCAAGCCGCACGGGTGGATTCACAATGAGCTGCGCCGCATGTGCGGTGGCCCGCCGGTGGCCGCGGCCAGCACCGAACAGCTCAGGGCGCGTATCGAAGCGGTGCGTGGACTGAGCGCCTAGCGCCTCGCCCACATGCTCTCGGCCACCCACGGCGATGCCTGCGCCGCCACTCCCCAGACCAGGTTTTCCGGCACGTCGATCAGCGGGTAGCGCTTGGTGCCTGCCGCGGTGGCCGCCACCAGGGTGGCCACCCCGGCCCGGCGTTGCAGCAGCGATTGCCGCACGGTCCAGCCGATGATGCCCGCGGTGGCCAGGCAGTCGCGGCGTCGTTCCAGGCTGCCGCTGCGCATCACCAGCCAGTGAGCGTCGACCCGATGACCGAGGGCGAGGGCCCGGTCGGCGGCCAGCAGCGCGCACCACGCCGTCACCGCCACCCACGCTGCCCATAGCCATGCCGGCACGTCGGACGTCCCGATCAGCACAGTCAGCACGGCCAGCGCCACGCCCAAAAGCGCCGGAATCCCCAGCGCGCGCGTCCACCGCCGGGCCGTCGCCCGGCGACCGTGACCGCGCAGCGGCCCGCCGACCACGTCCGGGTCGCCCACTAGACCGGTCAACACCGCTTCGGCGGTGGACACCGGGCACGGCGGCAGCAGGATCGACGACTCGCCGGCGCCGTGCACACCGGTCATCACCGCATCCAGCCGGGCGCCGCCGAGGACACGCACCAGCAGCGGCTGGCGCAGCGTCCCGCCGCGTAGCCTGCTCATGTCGTAGGTGTGCTCGCGGAGCCGCAGCAGGCCGTGGCGTAGGTGCAAGACATCTGACTGGCGCAGCAGCACCAGATTGCCGTAGGTGACCAGCGACCGCAGCACCGCCAGCAGCACCGACGCGACCAGCACCGCCGCGGCGATCACCGCGACGGTGGCCGCCACACCCAGGTTCTGCGCGGCGGCCAGCCCCGACTCAACCAGCCGCGAATGCTGCAGCGGCCCAACGAATCCGCTTTGGTACACCACGCCCGCTGCGGCGGCCATGGTCAGCAGACCGGAGAGGCTCAACGGGGCATATCGCAACCACGACGGCTGCCAACGTGCCAACACCGTGCTCTGCGCCGCAGGCTCAGCGGTCGCCGCATCGGCGGGCCTCGGCGATTCGGCCAACAGAATGGCCCGCAGTCGCGGCACCTCTTCAACCTTGACGGCGTTGAGCTCGAAAGCCCCGGAGCCGTGCTCGCCCCTGCTTTCCTGACCGGTGCTCACCCGCAGCACGGCCAGCCCCAGCAGCCGATGCAGCAGCCGCGCGTCGACCTGCACGGAACGGATCCGGTTGCGCGGCACCGACAACACCTTGCGGTGCAGCAAACCCACCCGCAGTTGGACTTGGCCCGATTGGGGGTCGGCCTCGATGCGGTAGCTGGTGGTGAACCAGCGGGCCACCCCCAGCACACCGCTCAGCGCGAGCACCGCCCACGTCCAGAGCTGGTTGCCGGTGGTCGAACCCAGCACTAATCCCCCGATCAGCAACGGCAGCTGGCGCAGCAATTCGTGCACCGGGTGAATCAGCAGCATCCTGGGACTTAGCCGCTGCCAAGCGATTTCTGACTTCCGCGGCGGGGCGATCACATGGCGCCGCTCTCCCCCGCTAGCGGGCGGTACCCCCACCTCATCGTCGCCGGCGCTCACGTGGCGTCCTCGGCGCCGATCGCGGCGATATCGGTCAGTTGCGCGACCAGATGGTCGGCGACCGGGACGTCCAGCCCGACGATGTACAACGCCCCCGCGGAAGACGCAGTGGTGACCGTGACATTGGCCAGACCGAACAGCCGGTCCAGCGGGCCGCGGTAGGTGTCGACGGTCTGCACCCGGGAGATCGGCGCGATGCGCCGTTCCTGGACCAGCCAACCCGTGCGGGTGTACACCGCCTGCGGGCCGATCTCCCACCGGTGCACCCGATACCGCCACAGCGGCACGACGGCCATCGAGATCGCCGCACCGAGCACGGTCAGGACGGCGGCCAGGATATGCAGCCAGACCATGCGGGGACTTGTCGAGGGCAATCCACACCAGCTGGCCGGCGGCCAGCAGCAGCCACGGGACCACACCGCCGACCGCCCACCGCAGCGGAGCGCGCCGACTGGGCGGATGCGCCGGATCGACCATCCCGACGACCGGGAGGCTCGGTGTGCCCTGTGTGCCCTTGTCCACGTCATCGAGGATGCCATCGACCGCCAACCCGGATTGCACCGACACGACGACGCCGATTTCGGGTGAGTATTGTCGTCGGCGATGACTTCCAACGGCAAATGGGGCGCGGCCGACGTGCCAGACCAAAGCGGCCGCATCGCCGTCGTCACTGGCGCCAACACCGGTCTCGGCTACCAAACCGCCGCGGTGCTCGCCCAGCGGGGTGCACACGTCGTGCTGGCGGTGCGCAACCTGGAGAAGGGCAACCACGCGCTGGCGGGCATCGTCGCCGCCCATCCGCAGGCCGATGTCACCTTGCAGGAACTCGACCTCAGCTCGCTGGATTCGGTGCGCGCCGCCGCCAACAAGCTGCGGTCGGCCTACCCGCGCATCGACCTGCTGATCAACAACGCCGGCGTGATGTGGACGCCCAAGCAGGTCACCGCCGACGGGTTCGAGTTGCAGTTCGGCACCAACCATCTCGGCCACTTCGCGCTGACCGGGTTGCTGCTCGACAACCTGCTGCCGGTCCGGGGTTCGCGGGTGGTGACCGTAAGCAGCGTGGGCCACCGTCTCCGCGCTGCCATTCACTTCGACGATCTGCAGTGGGAACATCGCTATTCCCGGGTCGGCGCGTACGGGCAGGCCAAGCTGGCCAACCTGCTGTTCACCTACGATCTTCAGCGCAGGCTGGCGGCCCGGGAGACCCCGACCACGATCGCCGTGGCCGCCCACCCGGGCGGCTCGAACACCGAGTTGGCGCGCAACCTGCCGGCAGTCTTCAAGCCCGTAGTCGCGGTGTTCAACGCGGTGGGGACGCAGAGCGCGGCGATGGGCGCGCTGCCGACGTTGCGCGCGGCCACCGACCCGGATGTGCAGGGCGGCCAGTATTACGGGCCTGATGGTCTGGGTGAGCAGCGCGGCCACCCGAAGGTGGTGTCATCTAGCGCGCAGTCGCACGACGAGGACCTGCAGCGCCGACTGTGGAAGGTCTCCGAAGAGCTGACCGGCGTCAGCTACCACTTTTGATGCCGGCCGAGTGTGGGCTTGACGCACGCCGATCACGTTTTCGCGTGACAAAAGGCCACACTCACCGCCGCGGCCGGTCCGTAAGATGACCGCGTGGCCCGACGTCCCCGCGCAGGCGGTGAAAACCTGACGTTCGGCCCGCAGCGCCTGGTCTCGTTGCTGCGTTCGACCGTTCCGCCGGTGCATCCGGCCGGGCTACCATTCATCTCCGCCGGGCTGGGAGTGGCCTTGGCTGGGCGCCGCTACCGGTGGCTGCGGCGGGCCGGGCTGCTGACCGCCGGTGCCTGCGCCGGGTTCTTCCGGCATCCACCGCGGGTCCCGCCCACCCGGCCCGGCGTCGTGGTCGCACCCGCCGACGGCCTGATCTGCCTCGTCGACTCGGCGGCCCCACCTGCCGAGCTCGGCCTCGGCGACACACCACTTACCCGGGTCAGCATTTTCCTTTCCCTGCTCGACGCCCACGTCCAGCGAGCCCCGGTGAGCGGCGAAGTGATCGCCGTGCAGCACCGGCCGGGTCGCTTCGGCTCGGCCGACCTGGCCGCGGCCAGCGACGACAACGAGCGGATGAGCATGCAAATCCGCACGGCCGACGGGACGAACATCATCGCCGTGCAGATCGCCGGTCTGCTGGCCCGGCGCATCGTCTGCGACGCACACGCCGGCGACAAGCTATCGATCGGCGATACCTACGGGCTGATTCGGTTCGGGTCCCGGCTCGACACCTATCTGCCCGCCGGGGCGGAGGTGCTGGTCAGCGTCGGCCAACGGGCGCTCGCCGGCGAAACGGTGCTGGCCGAGCTCTCATGATTTCCAAACCTCGCGGCAGGCGAGTGGTCAACCTGCGCATCCTGCCCAGCTCGATGAGCGTGCTGGCCATCTGCGCCGGGCTGACATCGATCCGGTTCGCGCTGCAGGGCCAGCCCCACGTGGCGATCGCACTGATCGCCGCGGCCGCGATCCTCGACGGGCTCGACGGCCGGGTGGCCCGCATCCTGGACGCCGAGTCGCGGATGGGCGAGGAGATCGATTCGCTCGCCGATGCGGTGAACTTCGGGGTGGCCCCCGCAGTGGTGATCTACGTGACGTTGTTGTCTTCGTCGGCGGCGGGCTGGGTGGTGGTCTTGCTGTACGCGGTGTCAATCGTGCTGCGGTTGGCCAGGTTCAATGCGCTGCTCGACGACGTCAGCCAGCCTTCGTTTGCGCGCGAGTTCTTCGTTGGCGTACCCGCACCGGCCGGCGCGATCTCAGCGCTAGGCCCGCTGGCCGCCAAGCTGCAGTTCGGTGTGGGTTGGTGGACGTCGCCGTGGTTCGTGTGTGCCTGGGTGGCGGCCTGCTCGATGCTGGTGGTGAGCCGGATCCCGATGCGCAAGATGCACGCCCTCTCGGTACCGCCCAACTTGGCCGCCCTGGCGCTGGCCGGGCTGGCCATGGTGGCGGCCGCGGCGTTCCTGTTCCCCTACATCTTGATCATGGTGGTCATCGCGGCGTACCTCTGCTACATCCCATTCTCCGTCCGCAATCACCACTGGCTGGCGGCACATCCCGAGGCCTGGGGTGAGAAGCCCAAGCAGCGGCGCGCCACCCGACGCGCGATCCGCCGGGCGCAGCCGAACCGCCGGTCGATGGCGCGGTTGGGCCTGCGCAGGCCCGCCGGCCGGACATGACACCTCCGCAACTCACCCTGACTGCCCGGCTGAACACCTCGGCTGTCGACTCTCGCCGCGGCGTTATTCGACTGCACCCCAACGCCATTGCCGCCCTTGGCATTCGAGAATGGGATGCGGTGTCGCTGACCGGGTCGCGAACCACGACGGCGGTCGCCGGCGTGGCCGGCCTGCAGACCCCCGTCGGCACCGTCCTGCTCGACGATGTGACGCTGTCCAACGCCGGGCTGAGCGAGGACACCGCCGTCATCGTCGCCGCAGCGACGGTGTACGGCGCGCGGTCGGTCACCTTGAGCGGGTCGACGATGACCACTCAATCGGTCCCGCCGGCCACCTTGCGGCAAGCCTTGCTCGGCAAGGTGTTGACCGTTGGCGACGCGGTGTCGCTGCTGCCGCGCGACCTGGGCCCGGGCACCTCGACATCGACAGCTACCCGCGCGCTGGCGTCGGCGGTGGGCATCAGCTGGACGTCGGAGTTGCTGACCGTCACCGGAGTCGACCCCACGGGACCGGTGAGCGTGCAACCGAACTCGCTGGTGACGTGGGGAGCTGGTATCCCCGACAAGCAAGCCGCGGCGTGCACGCCAGAACAAGTCAGCGCCGCCACCGCCCCGGTTACGGTCAACGACCTCAAGGGCGTCAGCGCGCAGGCGGCCAAGCTGACCGAGTGGCTCAAGCTCGCTCTCGACGAACCGCACCTGCTGCAAACACTGGGCGCAGGCACCAACCTGGGTGTGCTGGTGTCGGGTCCGGCCGGTGTAGGCAAGACGACGCTGGTGCGCGCGGTCTGCGCGGGCCGGCGGACGGTCGAGCTCGACGGGCCGGAGGTCGGCGCGCTCACGGCGGACGACCGGCTCAAGCGGGTGACCTCGGCGGTGGCGGCTGCCGGTAACGGCGGCGCAGTGCTGCTGATCTCCGACGTCGACGCGCTGCTGCCGGCCACCGCCGAACCGGTGGCGACGCTGATCCTGGGCGAACTACGCAAGGCGGTCGCGACCCCGCGGGTCGCACTGATCGTCACGTCGGCGCTGCCGGAGAACCTCGACTCGCGGCTGCGCGCCCCCGACCTGTGTGACCGGGAGCTGGTGCTGAGCCTGCCCGACGCGGCCACCCGCACGGCGCTGCTGGAAGGTCTACTGAAACCGGCACCCACCGGCGATCTCGACGTCGGCGAGATCGCCGACCGCACACCAGGTTTCGTCGTCGCCGATCTCGCCGCCCTGGTGCGCGAGGCGGCGTTGCGCGCCGCCGCCAGGGCCAGCTCCGACGGCACACCGCCCAAGCTGACCCAGGACGACCTGCTCGGTGCGCTGACCGTGATCAGGCCGCTGTCACGCTCGGCCGCGATGGAGCTATCGGTCGGCTCGATCACGTTCGACGACGTCGGTGACATGACGGCCACCAAGCAGGCGCTGACCGAAGCGGTGCTGTGGCCGCTGCAGCATCCCGACACCTTTGCCCGGCTCGGTGTTCAGCCGCCGCGCGGGGTCCTGCTATACGGTCCGCCGGGATGCGGCAAGACCTTCGTGATCCGCGCGCTGGCCAGCACCGGACGGCTCTCGGTGCACGCCGTCAAAGGATCTGAGTTGATGGACAAGTGGGTCGGCTCCTCGGAGAAGGCGGTGCGCGAACTGTTCGGCCGGGCCCGCGATTCCGCGCCGTCGCTGGTATTCCTCGACGAGGTCGATGCGCTGACGCCGCGGCGCGGGCAGAGCTTTGACTCCGGCGTCACCGACCGGGTGGTGGCGGCGATGCTCACCGAGCTGGATGGCATCGATCCGCTGCGTGATGTCGTGGTGGTCGGTGCCACCAACCGGCCGGACCTCATCGATCCGGGGCTTTTGCGCCCCGGTCGGCTGGAGAAGCTGGTCTTCGTCGAACCACCGGACGCACAGGCCCGTTTGGACATCTTGCGCACCGCAGGCAGGTCGGTTCCGCTGCGCGACGTCGATCTGGCCGCGCTGGCGGCCGACCTGGACGGCTACAGCGGCGCAGACTGTGTGGCACTGCTGCGCGAGGCTGCGCTTACCGCGATGCGGCGCTCCGTCGACGCCGCCGAGATCACCGCCGCCGACGTCGCGGCCGCCCGCGAAACCGTCCGCCCCTCACTGGATCCCGCGCAGCTGGCCTCGCTGCGCGCCTTTGCCGCAGAGCGGTGATCACCGCCTTGTAGCGGGAGTTTCGTCCTGACCGAGGGCTTCGGCCCTTCGTGGAATGCGGCTGGCTGCGGTCGGGGTCGACGACTCCTTCGATACGGGTGATGCCCGACGGCTGTGTGGACGTGTTCGTGACCGCACAAGGCGATGTCATGATCGCCGGTCCGGCCAACACCTTCTACGACTTGCCAGCCGCCGATCAAGACGTACTGACAGGTCTGCGGTTACGGGCGGGCGCGGCGGCCGCGGTGATCGGGCATCCCGCAAGCGAGTTCAGGGACATGCGCGTTCCGCTCGATTCGGCTTTCGGTGTCGCTGGCTCCCGGATAGCCGAGAATCTGCTCGACGCAACAACTCCCGAGCAGCGGATGTCGCTGTTAGCAGATCTGGCAACCGACTATTTCGCAGCTGCCGACCCGACGCTCGACCGGCCTGTCGCGTCGGCGGTCGGGGTGTTGCCCGCACAACCGGACAGGCCGGTGGCGGAGCTGGCCGCCGAGGTCGGCCAGGGTGTTCTGAAGCAAGCGGCAGACCTAATGCAGTTAACTGCACTCTTGCGTATAACTGCACTCTAGGTCTACGATCACCCGAATGACAGTCACGGAAAAGACGACGCGGTCGGTGACCGAATTCATGGACGACCCGATCAGCTTCTTCGGCCAGTCCTACACCCAGATGCACAGCATCGACCGCGTCGAGCTCGAAGCGCTGCAACGCCAAGCCATGTCCATCCGCTTTCAGCAGCACCACCAAAGCATCGAGATGCTGCGCAAGCTGGCCGATCGGCTCGGCATCACCGTGCTTCACGACTTCAACGATGTTGTGCCGCTGTTCTTCTCGCACACGGCATTCAAGTCATACCCTGCTGCGCTGATCGACAAGAAACGCTTCGACCTGATGACCAAGTGGCTGGACAAGCTGACCAGCTACGACTTGTCTGGCGTGGACACCGTGGGCTGCGGCGGGATCGACGACTGGATCGATCGCCTCGACGCACAGACTCCGTTGGAGGTCATCACGTCCAGCGGCACCACCGGAACCATTTCGATCCTTCCCAAAGACAAGCGCGGCGCCGAGGACGGCATGACGCTGTGGAAGATCTGTCTATTCCAAAACTTCGGTCACGAACCGACCGAGAAGGAACTCAACCCGTCGGTGGATGTGGTGTGGCCGAACTTCGCCAATGGCAAGCTCGGTCATCTGCGCATCGCCAACATGATCAAGCGCGGCTTCACCGGCGGCGACGAGCGCAAGTTTCACGCGCTCTACCCCTTCGCGGTAGACACCGATCTGATGTTTCTGGCCTCCAAGATGCGCGCGGCGGCATCGCGTGGTGAACTCGACCGACTCGAGATCGACCCAGCCTTGGCCGCCCGCAAGGATGAGTTCATCGCGATGCAGGCGCGCCAAGCCCAAGACATGAATGCGTTCTTTACCCGTATCACCGAACAGCTGCGCGGTAAACGGGTGTTCATGCTGGGCACCTACCACCTGATGTATGACATCGCCAAGGCCGGCCTTGAGCGCGGGGTGCGCAACGTCTTCGCTCCGGACTCGGCGATCCTGACCGGCGGCGGGATGAAAGGTGTTGCGCTGCCGGACGATTTCATGGACGTCATCAAGGACTTCCTCGGCGTCGACCGCATCCAAGTCGGCTACGGCTTCTCCGAGTCGAGCACGTTCCACTGGGGCTGCACCGAGGGCCGCTACCACGTGGCACCGTGGGTCATTCCGTTCGTGTTGGATCCTGACACCAGCGAGCCGCTGCCTCGCACCGGCGTGCAGACCGGTCGCGCCGCCGTCTATGACATCCTGCTGCGCGCGCACTGGGGCGGCGTCATCTCCGGCGACGAAGTGACGATCAACTGGGACCTGCAGTGTCCGTGCGGACAGTCCAGCGTTGCCTTCGAGCCCGACATCATCCGCTACAGCGAGAAGGAGGGCTTCGAAGACGACCGGATCACCTGCGCTGCAACGCATGAGGTACACAACGAGGCCGTGAACTTCATGAATGGGCTCGACCTGTGATCGCCTACACCGTGCCGCTGTTCCTGCGCGGCCGAGTCATCACTGACGACCTGGTCGCGTTCGGCACCCGCAAAGGCGTCGCACAGTTCCAGGCGCCGGACATGAGTAAGTACGTCGAGCTTCTACCGCTGAAGAGCCCGGCGGAGCTGAGCGACCTCTATCAGTTGAGCTTCGACGAGATCCTCGATGTGCTCGAAGCCCTCGGCAACGCGCTGGATTTCGATACGAACACCCACCTGCAGGAGGCCTACGAAGCTTCGCTAGTTGCTAATGTGCTGCCCGCGGAAATGCTCAAGAACAGCTATCGGGTTCTGCGGCCGTTGTTTTCCCGAGAGAACGTCACCGAAATCGCCGACAGCCAGGTCGGGCTGGACTACCTCAACGGATGGGTTCCGCACACCTTGCGCGACGGGCGCGAGCTGCGTGTGCGCGCGTTTGGGTCGCGCACCCTGCACGTCCCGGCGGGTAACGGCGGCTTGGTCTCGGCGGTGACCATCCTGCGGTCGGTGATTACCCGATCGGACGTGATCATCAAGGCACCGTCGAATGATCCACTGACCGCGATCGCCATCGCCCGCACACTGGCCGACATCGCGCCGGATCACCCGATCACCAAGCATCTGGCGGTCGGGTACTGGAAGGGCGGCGATCTGTCTATCGAAGAAACCCTCTATCAGCCGCACCACATCGAAAAGATCGTGGCATGGGGCGGGCTGGCCTCGGTCAAACACGTAACCCGATATATCCAGCCAGGTTTGGAGCTCATCGCGCTGGACCCCAAGCGCAGCGCCACGATCATCGGTTCTGAGGCGTTCGCCGACGAAGCCACCATGCACGAAGTGGCCCGCCGCGCCGCGACGGACATCGGTGTCGCCAACCAAGAAGGCTGCGCCAATGCCCGGGTCATCTACGTGCTCAGCGGAACCGACGCCGACGGTCTGACAAAGGCCAATCGGCTCGGCGAATTGATCTATCGAGAGTTGGTATCGCTGCCCGCCGTCGTCAGCACCCCGCCGCTCTTCCCCAACCGCGAATTGCTCGACCACCTGGAGGCCTCGCGGATGACCGATGACTTCTACCGCGTGATCGGCGGTGAGCAGCGCGAGGGCGCGATCGTCGTTTCCCAGTTCGACGAGCCGGTCGACTATTCGCCGATGCTGTCCGGGCGGGTCGCCAATATCGTCCCAGTGGACGACATCGACAAGGTGACCGCCGCGGTCAACTCCTACACCCAGACCATCGGCATCTACCCCGAATCGCTCAAACGCCGGCTGCGGGATACGTTGCCGCTGTTCGGTGCTCAACGGCTGACCAGCCTGGGCTACGCGTGCAACGTCGCGATCGCCTCGCCTCAGGACGCGATCGAGCCGATCCGGCGCATGTGCAAGTGGGTGGTGGACGAGGAATGTGATCCGGCCCGGGTAATCCCGCTCTGGGAGCTAACCCCCGCATGACCGAGCAGCCGCAGCGCCCTGCAGGTGGTCGAGGGAATTGACCTGTCGGGCAAGGTATGCGTGATCACCGGGGCCTCGTCGGGGCTGGGCCGCGAATCGGCGCGGGCGCTGGCCACCGCAGGCGCACATGTGGTGTTGGCCGCACGCAATCGGCGATGCCCTGGCCGAGACGGTCGGGTGGATAGCCGCCGAGGCGCCCGGCGCGAGGATCTCGACAGTGCATCTCGACCTCACCGCACTGGCCAGCGTGCGCGCCGCGGCCACCGCGATCCGCGAGATCACGCCGATGATTCATGTCTTGATGAACAACGCCGGCGTCATGTTCACCCCGTTCGGCCGTACCCACGACGGCTTCGAGATGCAGATTGGGACAAATCATTTCGGCCACTTCGAACTTACCCGACTGCTGGTTCCACAGCTGGCCGCCGCGCAGGGCGCCCGGGTGGTCATGCTGTCCTCCGGCGGCTATGTCATGGGGGACGTCGACCTGGATGACCCCAACTGGGAGCATCGCGAATACGACAAATTCGTCGCATACGGCGCATCCAAGACCGCGAACATCCTGCACGCCATCGAAGCCGACCAGCGTCTGCGGGACTTAGGAATCCGCGCCTATGCTGTCCATCCCGGGACCGTGGCCACGTCGCTGGCGCGGTACATGTCCCGTTCGGATTTTTCCCAGCTGCGCAAATACGCCTCCGCCAGTACTGCCGCACGCGGCGAACCGACCGACGGCTACCTCGAATTCACCATGCCCGAACACGGTGCGGCCACCCAGGTGTGGGCAGCGGTCAGCCCTGAACTGGCCGACCACGGTGCGCTGTACCTGGAAGATTGTCGGGTCAGCGAAACCGTTGCCCCTTACGCCCGCGACGCCGAGCACGCGGCAGCGTTGTGGATGCTGTCCGAGAAGTTTTGTGCCGCATCGTGAACAGAATGGAACGGCGCAAGCGCGAGGTGCGGGAGAAGATCCTTGCGGCTGCCTTCGATTTGTTTCTCGCCCAAGGCGTTGCGGCCACCACCATCGAAGAGATCTGCGAGCGCGCCGACGTGGCCAATCGGACGTTCTTCAACCACTTCGCCACCCGCCAGGACATGATCCGCGCCTTGTCAGAGCGGCGACTGGCCAACCTGCACGATGTCTTCTTCGACCGTGGCGACGAAGCCATCCCGGCACGTCTTATCGGTGTGTTCGACGACATCGCCGCGGCGCTGGTCAAATCCGGCGACACCTATCGCGAAATGATCGGGGAAATGCTCGCCACCGGCGGCTATGGCATCCAGCGCGGATTCAACCTGCACGACACGTTTGTCGAACTCGTCAAAGCGGGCGTCGCCCGCGGCGAAATTGGCACGCGACATAGCCCGGAAACGTTGGCCGACATCATCGTTGGTGCGCTATCCGGCGGCATCGTCAACTGGACCGTGGACCGGACGTACTCCTTGGAGACCAACTTGCACAACCTCGCGACGGCGCTGGCCGAATTGTTGTCCGCCGAAGGCTGACCGCCGTTACCCAGCGGCGGAATGTCACCGTCGGACCGAATTCTCAGCAAGCTCTCGCGCTGTGCTGCGGTGACGAACAGTTCGTTGTGTCGGCTACCACCGATGCAAACGTTGGTGGGTAGCGATTCGCGGGCAACGCGATTTCCGCGATGCGCCGACCCCAGGCGTCGACGACGTCGACGCGGTCGGCGGCGGTCAGCGCGACCCAGTAATCGCCAGCGGCGCTCACCGCCATCCCGTCCGGCCAACCGTCCTCGAAAGTGTGCACGACATCGGGTGAATCGACCGTGCCGTCGGGCCAAATCGCGTAGGAGATTAGTTGCGACGACAAGGTGGCAGTCACCAGCAATCTGGAACCGTCCGGAGTGAACCCCAATCCGTTGATGAACACCGGGCCGTCGTCGATGACCTGTCGGGTGTCGCCCGAGTCGACATCGGTCGCATAGACGTGGCCCGGGCAGCCCTTGAACCGGGAGTGCTGATGTCGAATTCGGCGCGGGTGTCGGTGATCCACAGCTGCCCGTCCGGACCGAACATCAGATCGTTGGGGGCGCCCAGCCCCTCCACCAGGTAGTCGACGCGCCCGCCGGTGATCACTTGCACGCCCGGCTCGGCAGGACCGCTTGCACCCCAGGCACCGCCGTTTTGCGCCACATACAAAGTCCCGTCGGCGCTGCACGCCAAACCGTTTGGCCCGCCGCCGGTGTCGATGCGTTCCAACGCGCCATCGGCCACGTCGACGATGTAGACGCAGCCATGGCTGATGGAGGTCAGCGCGATGCGGTCATCGGGAAGCCACACCGGCCCCTCGGCAAAGCCGAGCCCGTCTGCGATCACATCGATTTTGGTCAGGCCGATTCCGATGGCGTGGCCGTTGACCGCGGCGATCACCGGTTTGCGCAATTCGAAGGCGGCCGGGTCGATCGGCGATGCGGAGAACGCGCTGTCGTCGGCCGGCGCGTCGAACGGCGATGTATTGCCGGAGAAGTCCGCTCCGGCGCAAAAGGCGCGGCCCGCGCCGGTAAGCACGATGGCCCGGACATCGTCGTCGTCGTCGCAGTCCCGATACGCCCGACCCAGCAGCGCGCCCATCTCAGCGGTGTAAGCATTGAGGTGCTCGGGACGATTCAGTGTGAGCACCGCCACACCCGCATCGACCTCGACTGCCAGATCGGGCACGCGTCGAAGTACACCACGCCACTGGGGGCTCAGCACGTAGTTTCCGATTTCATTAGCCTGGTTTTCGAAGCAGGCAGAAACGAGATGAACGGCGGCCATGGCACGGACTGACGATGACAGTTGGGACATCACGAAAGGCGTCGGCGCGACGGCGCTCGGTGTGGCCATGGCGCGGGCGGCCGAGTCCGATTGCGACTGCCCGCTGTTCACCGACCGCTATGCGCAACTGTTTATCGACGCCGCGGTTGACCGCGGCTGGGAGCCGTCGACGGTGGCCGAACGACAGCGGATCTTCAAGGGCTATGCCGCGGTGCGCACTAAATGGTTCGACGAGTACTTCATCGCTGCCGGCGCCAATGGCATCGACCAGGCCGTGATTCTGGCCGCGGGCCTGGACGCCCGGGCCTGGCGACTACCGTGGGTCCACGGCAGCGTCGTCTATGAGATTGACCAGCCGCAGGTGTTGGCCTTCAAGGCCGAGACGCTGGCCACCGGCGGCGCCCGACCTTCTGTTAGGTATCAGGCGGTGCCGATCGACCTGCGGGCGGATTGGCCGACAGCGTTGCGCGAAGCGGGTTTTGATCCGTCGACGCCCACGGCGTGGTCTGCCGAAGGGCTGTTGCCGTACTTGTCGGCAGTCGGTCAGGATTTGCTGTTCGAGCGGATCGTCAAGCTCAGCGCCCCCGGCAGCCGGATCGCGGTCGAAGCGCTGAGCGCGAGCTTCTTCGAGCCGGGCTACTTGGAGCGGCGCCGGCAATACCTACGCTCTCACCAAAACGCCGAACCGAATCAGGACACCAACGCGCCGGACCCTGTCGATCTGTGGTTCATCGAGGAACGGACCGACCTGGAGCTATGGCTAACCGAACGCGGCTGGCAGGTCAGCGCGATCGAGGCGTTGAACCTGATGCACCGCTACGACCGGCCGCCGGAAAACGATCTCGAGGATCTCGCCCCGCGCAGCGTCTTCATTGAGGGCCGGCTTCGCCATTAGCCACCGCCTACCCGATAGCGCGGTTCAACCGCGGGCAGCCGTGGTCAGTTTTCGACAAGGTTAAGCCGCCGTTTCGAGTCGTCTCGCTAGCGCGAAAATGACAACATGCTGCAGCTTGAGTGACAAGATAGCTGTCTCCGCAGCGTCGGCTGGTGCCCGTACCGAAGCGGATTGCATATCGCGGGAATCCTGTAGGGAGAATATGGCCGAAGTCGTGGAGGCCGGGGAATCTCCTGCTCCTGCGCCGGAAAGGCGCAAGGAGTTCGACGCCTTCCTGTCGTACGCCCACCGGAACCAGGAAGCCACCGCCGCCATCCAGAAAGGCTTGCACCAGATCGGGCGGCGTATCGGGCAGTTGCGAGCGCTGCGGGTGTTTCGAGACACCACCAACCTCGAAGCCAACCCTGATCTGTGGGCCAAGATCCTTGATGGACTCGACGGATCGCGATTCATGATCGTGATGCTCTCGCCGCAGGCCGCGACATCGCATTGGGTCGGTGAGGAGGTCAAGCACTGGCTCGAACGCCACGGGCATGAGGGGTTGATGATGGTGCTGGTCGAGGGCCAGCTGCATTGGGACGAAAAAACCGAACGGTTTGACCCCGAGCTGTCCGATGCCGCTCCGGCCCCGTTGACAAGCCGGGGTCGTTGCCATTTGAGCCTCTCTACATCGACGTCAGTGCCGACGCACCCTGGGACATCCGGTCCCCGGTCTTCCGCGACAAAGTCGCGTCGTTGGCCGCCCCGATTCACGGCAAGCCTAAAGACGAGTTAACGAGTGATGATCTGCGTGAGCAGCGCCGGTTCCGCCGTTTGCGACGCGCAGCATTTGCCGGGCTGGCCGTGCTCACTGTCATCGCTGTGGTAGCCGCATCAATCGCCTTCGACCAGCGGGACAAAGCCATTCGTGAAGCACGCGACTCGCTGGCCGCCCAACTCGACACCGCAGCGGCGGCGGTGTTTTCCCGTGTCAGTGCGGGTACTGACATTAGCGCGGTGGCCGGCACGTTGGCCGCACAACGAATCCGGACCGACCCGGACGCTAGCCGCGGCGCGTTCTACACCGCCACCGCCGCGCTGAACACCACCCGCATCATCATTCCCACCCCGGCACCCGTGCTCGGTGTGGCGGTCAGCCCTGTTGGGCACACCCTGGCCTGCGCCAGCCGCGATGCCACTGTGCGGTTGTGGGATATCACCAACCCGGTCCACCCGGTGCCGTTGGGCCAGCCTTTGCAGGGCCACAAAGGTGACGTGGCCAGTGTGGCGTTCAGCCCCGACGGACGCACTCTGGCCTCGGCCGGTCACGATCACACCGTGCGGTTGTGGAACCTCACCGACCGGGCGCACCCGGGCCCGCTGGGCCCGCCCCTGGAGGGTCACACCGACGCCGTGAACAGTGTGGCGTTCAGCCCCGACGGACACACCTTGGCCTCTGGCAGCGACGATCACACCGTGCGGTTGTGGGATCTCACCGACCCGGCCCACGCGCGTGCGCTGGGCCCGCCCCTGGAGGGTCACACCGGCCCGGTGCGCAGTGTGGTGTTTAGCCCCGACGGGCACACCCTGGCTTCCAGTGGCGACGACGCCAACATCATTTTCTGGGACCTCACCGACCCGGCTCACCCGGAACCGCTGGGCCAGCCCCTGCATGTGATCGGCACCGAGGCCATGGACCTCGGAGCCGTGTACAGCGTGGCATTTAGTCCCGACGGGCGCACCCTGGCCTCCGCCCAAGACGATGCCACCGTGCGGTTGTGGGATCTCACCGATCCGGCGAATCCGGCACCCTTGGGCCAACCCTTGGAGGGCCACACCGGCATCGTCTACAGCGTCGCGTTTACCCCCGACGGGCAGACCCTCATCTCTGGTGGCGACGATGCCACCATGCGGTTCTGGGATCTCACCAACCGGACCAACCCGCGGCCGCTGGGCGAGCCGCTAGCTGGCCATACCGGCACCGTCTACAGCCTGGCGGTCAGCCCGCAAGGGCACACCCTGGCCTCCGGCAGCAACGATTTCACCGTGCGGTTGTGGAACCTCGACACCGCAATACCGCTGCGCGGCAACACCCGCATCGTGGAGAGGGTGCGGTTTAGCCCCGACGGGCGCACCCTGGCCTCCTGCGGCAACGATGGCACCGTGCGGTTGTGGGATTTCACCGACCCCGCACGTCCCAAATCGTTGGGCGGGCCCCTGCAGGCGCCCGCCACCGTCTACGACGTGAAGTTCAGCCCCGATGGACGCACCCTGGCCTCCGCCATCGCCGATGGCACCGTGCGGTTGTGGGATATCACCGACCGCGCGCACCCGACACCTTTGGGCCCGCCTCTGCAGGGCCACGCCGAGATGATGTACAGCGTGGCGTACAGCCCCGACGGGCACACGCTGGCCGCCGGCGCCGATGACGGCACGGTGCGGTTGTGGGATCTCACCGACCGGGCGCACCCGGCGCCCTTGGGCCAGCCTCTGAATGGCCAGACCGACATCATCTGGAGCCTGGTGTTTAGTCCCGACGGGCGCACGCTGGCCTCCAGCAGCCAGGATTCCACTGTGCAGTTGTGGAACGTCACCGACCCGGCGCACCCGGGCTCGCTAGGCGAGCCCCTGCAGGTCCCCGGCTTCGGGTACGAGGTGGCGTTTAGTCCTGACGGGCACATCCTGGCCTCCGGCAGCGCCGACGACACCGTGCGGTTGTGGAACCTCACCGACCTGGCGCACCCGAGACCCTTAGGCCGCCCGCAGGAGGTGCTCGGCGCCGTCTACGGTGTGGCATTTAGCCCCGACGGGCACACCCTTGCCTCTGGCAGCGCCGATCACACCGTGCGGTTGTGGGATGTCAGCGACCCCGCCCACATCAGGCCGTTGGGCCAGCCGCTGAGGGGCCACACCGGCGCTGTGGAGGAGGTGGCATTTCATCCCAACGGGCACATCGTGGCGTCGGCAAGCGACGACACCACCGTGCGGTTGTGGCCCACCCCCGTCGACGCCACCGTGGCGACCCTCTGCTCGAAACTGACCTCCAACATCAGCCACCGGGACTGGCACGACTGGATCTCACCCACCATCGGCTACATGACCCTCTGCCCCAAGCTACCCGTTCCAGAGAACTGAATGGCATTGCGCTGCCCCGGATCTGGATTGGGAACGGATTCGCGGGCGCAAGCTACTGCTGAGACTGAAGGTAGTCCGCCGGTGGAAGTAGCTGAATATCGCTTTTGCCTCGAAGCGCTTCGCGAAGGCTTTGAGCTTCGTCATCATCGGCTCGCCCCTCGGACCGGGCGATGTTCTCGTCGATAAAACCGCTGACAATTTTGCCGTCAACGGCATTATCGCCCTTCATGGCCACCGGATCGGCCTCAAACACCATCAGCAGCAGGTTGTACACGCGCGGCTGAAGCCGGCTAAGTGCCGGTTGGAAATACGGTATTGCGAGTATTCGCGCGCCCAACGCCCCGTACAGTCGAAGTCGCGCATTGGCGTCACCGAAACCCGTGGGATCGTGCTCGCGGTAGTACCGTGGGTCTTCCACCTCGCCGAGGATGAGTGCCGGCGCAAACCGCTCGCGCCATGACGCGAAGGCCTCAGCGAGCAATAGCTTGCCGACACCGCAACCCCGAAATTCGGGGCGCACAGCGAGGTATGAGATGAGCATTACGCGGCAATCGCCAAACCAGTCGCCAATGATCGTGCCGACAATCAAGCCCGCCGGATTCACTGCCAATAATCCACCGGGTCCCGATTTGCCACCCGTCAATGCGTCGAGCACCTTGGCACGTGGTTCGAGTTCGGCTGGACGAAACGACCGGGCAAGAATCTCGTCGTACAAGGACCCCAATTCGGTGGCCGAAACGTCTTTGGTTTCCACGATCCGAAGCGCTTGCATCACTTCACTACTTCCCTAAGCGTCTGAGGCTAGCCCTCGACTCATCCCGGATTATGCAAGAAATGAGGTGGTGCTATACCTCGTTGGGTCCGAATGCCCGTGAGTGAATCCACTTGGTCGCGGCGGCGTGCTGCCGCCCGCAGTTACTCCGAAAGCTGGAATTCGATCACCGCGGCAACGGAATCCACCGCGTCGCTCAGCGCCGTCAGCCGTGCCGCGGCCGACGGCGCGGACAGCACGGCGTAGCGGTCCGCCGGGCCGATGGGGACGCGAGCCGCCAACGCGTAGAGGCGGACACCAGGATCGACGGTGTCCGGGTCGCTACCCAACAGCACAGCCCGATCCGGGAGCGAGAAATCGCGGGCGGCTCGCGATCCGCTCGAACAGGCCCATCACCCGATCTTCGAGCTCTTCGAGCTGGCCCGCGGTCACCAGGTCTGCGGGCTCGTCGGGCCAGGGCCGCACCATTGCCCGCGGGTAGGGATCGTCAGGCAGCCAGTCGCTTACCCGGATTCGTTCGCCCGTCCGGCAGCGCAGCACGAACTGACCCGAGCCGGCGAGGTCCACGCATTCGGTGATCCTGGCTACCGTCCCGACGTCGCAGCGCACATCACCGCCGCCGACCTCGCGGCCACGGGAGATCAGCACAACACCGAACCGGGGATCGTCGTCACGCAAGCAGTCCCGCACCAACGCGGCGTAGCGGGGTTCGAAGATTTGCAGCGGCAGCTCTTCGTCGGGCAGCAGCGCCGACTGAAGCGGGAACATCGCCAGTGGAATGGATTCGGCTGCCGTCATCGCTAAATGGCCAGCTCTCCGACGAGCGCGTCGACGACCGCGCGCAGATCTCCGTCATGCTCCTCGGCGACCCGCCGCTGGCGCTGGTATGACGCACCCAGCCGCCAGATATCGGCCACCGATGCCAACTCGTCGGCGCAATGCAGCGACTTCGCGACCGGCTCCAAACGGTTCAGCACCTCGGGTAGGTCATCTGTGACCAGCCGCTCATTGCTTTCGGCGTCGAGGATGATGACGGCATCCAGCCCGTAGCGGGCGGCGCGCCATTTGTTCTCCTGAACGTGCCAAGGCGGCATGGTCGGGAGCGTTTCACCAGCGTCGAGGCGACGGTCGAGGTCGACGACCAGGCAATGCGTCAACGCCACCAACGCGCCCAGCTCGCGCAGGTTGGACACACCATCGCAGACCCGCACCTCGAGAGTCCCGAGATGCGGTGAAGGCCTTATATCCCAACGGATCTCGTCCATATGGTCGATGATGCCGGTCTTCTTCTGGTCGTAAACGAAACCTTCGAACTCGGCCCACTTCTGGAAGTGAAAAGGTAACCCGGCGGTCGGCAGCTGCTGAAACATCATCGCCCGGATACTGGCGTACCCGGTGTCCACCCCGCCCCACCACGGCGACGACGCCGACAGCGCCAGCAGGTGCGGGTAGTAGTTGAGTAGTGCCGTCATGATCGGCATGACCTTGTGCGCCGATGAGATCCCGACGTGGACGTGCACGCCCCAGATCAGCATTTGCCGTCCCCACCACTGGGTGCGTTTGATCAACTCGGCGTAACGCGGTGCGTCAGTGAGCTTCTGGGCAGACCACTGCGCGAACGGATGTGCACCCGCCCCGAACAATTCCATCCCCTGCTTTCGCACGATGTGGCGCGTGGTGCCCACGGTGTCGCGGAGATCCTCCATCGCCTGTGCGGTGCAGTCGCAGACGCCGCTGACAACCTCAACGGTGTTGCGTAGCAATTCCTTATGCACGCGGGGGTTCTCGCCGATCTCCTCCATCACCCCGGCGGCTTCGTTGCTCAGGTCGCGACTCTGCGCGTCGACAAGCGCGAACTCCCATTCCACGCCGAGCGTTGGCCTTGGCGAGCCAGCGAAATCCACACGCTCGGGTACCCTGCGGCCAGACGGGCTAACCCGCCCCAATGACACCGCACGCCACCCGCTTGCCAGCGTCACCGGTGGACATCGTCGTCTGGTCGGGACCTGGCGTCCCGTTGATCTGCGTGTAGCGATCCGCCGGGATGTTGCCGAAGTTGTCGGGTCCGGCGTGAATGATGATCGAGGTCGCCTTGCCGGCCAGCAGCTCCTCCTTGGTGAACGCGTCGGTGGTGGTCACCAACAGCGCTGCGCCGTCCTTGCGGACTTCCAGTGAGGTCAGGTCCCCGCTCATGGGATAGCCGGTGTGTCCCGGCGCTTGGAAATGGCCGCCGGCCGACAAGAAGTCGCCCGGCGCGCCACCGGTCGGGGCAACCGAATTGGCCTCGCACTTGCCCACCGAGTGAATGTGCACGCCATGGAAACCGGGGGTCAGCTGGCCCACCCCGGTGGTCTCGAGGGTGATGGTCACGTAGCCGCCGCCGAACTCGAACTTGGCCGTCGCCACCTTGGCGCCGTCGGGCGCAATCAGATGAGTGGTCAGGCTCTCTGGCGCCACCGGTGCGCCAGTGGTTGTGGTCTTCGACGGCGTCGGTGAGCCGGTCCAGACCGACGGCGTGGTCCCGGGGGCGTTTGATGGTGGTTGGTTCGGCTTGCACGCGCTCAACAGCGCGACCGAAACGACGAGCGGGGCCAATGCGGCGGCGACGGCAACTTTGCGGCTGATGGCGGGCTTAACCATGGAGAGAGCCTATCCCGGCGACGATGCGGCCCGGAACGGGCCGATGAGGAGCGGGATCATCAGCTCCAGCCCGGCGACGATGCGGCCCGGAACGGGCCGCTTGGCGGTTGTCCCAGCCAGGCAGCCGCAATTATTGCTTGTCGTACCGCTCTGGCATACTCGTACATATGTTCGACAGGACAGCCGGAGGTGATTGCTCGTTTCGACGAGCTTTTCGAGCGGCGCCATCCGTCGACGACGCCGCGAGTCGGCGGCCTTGGTGGATGGGATCTGCGCGTCGTGGCGCGCGCAGAATCGGGGGGCGGCCGCGTTGTTGAGTGCGGTTGGTCAGTTGTTTGGCTATCGGCTCTCGCGCTGCTCGGAGACCCAGGACTGGGCGATTGACACCGAGGAGGCGGTGGCCGCCGAGGTGGCCGCCGCGCTGCGGATCAGTCAGGGGTTGGCCGCTAGCCAGCTGCGTTATGCCCGGGCGATGCGTGAGCGGCTGCCCAAGGTGGGCGCGGTCTTTGCCGCCGGTGATATCGACTATCGGATGTTTCAGACGATGGTGTATCGCACCGATTTGATCAGCGACCCCGACGTGCTGGGCGCAGTGGATGCGCAGCTGGCCGCCAACGTGGCGCGCTGGCCGTCGATGACCCAGGGCCGGTTGGCCGCCCAGGTCGACAAGATCGTCAATAGGGCCGACGCCGATGCGGTGCGCCGGCGCCACCAGCGCCAGCCCGATCGCGAGGTGTGGTTCGTCGACGACGACGGCGGCATCTCGCAGATCGGCGGCAGCCTGCTCAGCCCCGACGCGCATGCGCTGGACAAGCGACTCACGGCGCTGGCGGCCACGGTGTGTGAGCATGATCCCCGCAGCCGCGACGAGCGCCGCGCTGACGCGTTGGGCGCGCTGGCCGCCGGGGCTGATCGGCTGGGCTGTCGCTGTGGGCGCTCGGAGTGTGGCGCCGCACAAGGCGCTGCCGCATCACCGGTGGTGATCCACGTCATCGCCGAGCACGCCGCGCTGAGCGGCAGCGGCTCGGCAACGGCATCCGAAGTCGGTGCTGGGGGGCTCATTTCGCCCGAACTGGTCGCCGAACTGGCCGCCTCGGCCAAGCTGGTGGCTCTGGTTCATCCCGCCGACGCCGCCCCCGAGGCCGGCTATGTGCCCTCGGCGGGGTTGGCCGAGTTTGTGCGCTGCCGGGATTTGACCTGCCGCTGGCCCGGCTGCGATCGCCCGGCCCACGACTGCGACCTGGACCATACGATCCCCTTCGCCGACGGCGGGCCCACCCATGCGTCGAATTTGAAGTGCTACTGCCGTACCCACCATTTGGTCAAAACCTTCTGGGGCTGGCGCGATAGGCAATTGCCCGACGGCACAGTAATTCTCACCTCACCCTCGGGACAGACCCACGTCACCACACCAGGCAGCGCGCTGCTGTTTCCCAGCTTGTGCCTATCCACCGGCGGCTTTCCCGCACCCGAAGCCGACCTGGCACCCGACCACTGCGGCGAGCGCACCGCAATGATGCCCAAACGCCGCCGCACCCGCGCCCAAAACCGCGCCCACCGCATCGCGGTCGAACGCCGACAAAACCACGACGCACGCCTAGCGCGACGCGCCGCATACCTCAGCTACACCGGGCCCGCACCACCCAACACCGACGACGACCCGCCGCCGTTTTAACGCTGATTTCAGCCGGTAACCGCCACGATGACGCCGGGCGGCTGGTCGGCGACTTCGGGAGTTCGCGGTTCAACGTGGGCTTTCAGCAGCTGGCCCACGCTATCGGCGGTTTCGCGCTCGCCGGGCGCGTTGCCGAAGTAGACCGTGGTGGCCGAGACGTCCGGCAATGTCAGATTGCCGACCTCGGTCACGTTGTATCCGCCCTGCTTGAGCTGGTCCGCGGTGCGCCCAGCGATACCTTCTTGGTTCGACACGTTGTAGACCCGCACGTCGGATTTCTCTACTGACCTGGCTGAGCTTTTCGGCGTCATTGTGCTGGTCGCCACGGTCGACTCCGATGAGTCGTCGTCAGAGCTCCCGCCCGATCCCATGGCCTGAAACCCAACCAGCAAAAAAATCACACCGAGAAACAACAGCACCATCACCATGGCCCGCAGTGGTAGCCCGGTCGAGTCGGGAACACGCTCATTCATTGACATCACTGTATCTAGGACTGTGCGAAAACCCACAACGACGCACAGCGCGCCGGCAAAACCTCAGGTGAGCTCGAAGCCCAGCCGTCGCGCAGCCCGCGCCTTTTGCCGGCTGGCACGCAACCGTCGTAGCCGTTTGACCAGCATCGGGTCGGCGGCCAACGCCTCGGGCCGGTCGACCAACGCATTCAGCACCTGGTAGTAGCGCGTCGCCGACATGCCAAACAACTCTTTGATGGCTTCTTCTTTGGCGCCGGCGTATTTCCACCATTGGCGCTCGAAAGCCAAAATGTCGTGTTCGCGGCGGGTGAGGCCATCGGCGAGTTCAGAGTCGTCCCCCGATCGATTAGCCCGCGCCATGGCGCTGTCCATATCGCTTCCTCGACCCTTTCGGCGAATTCTCGAATGCTCGCTGCTCCGGCGAATATTGAACCACGCTTGCAACTGTTGACCCGGCACCCCGGCCCGCGAGTCGGCTGACTAGGTGAGATTGCCTGTTACCGCCGCACGCCGCAACCGGAACGCATCAGCAGAGCGCATCGTCGGCGGGCTTAAGCTAGCCGACCATGGCAGTCGTACCCATTCGCATCGTGGGAGATCCGGTCCTGCACACGCCTACCAAGCCGGTGCCGGTCGCCGCGGACGGATCGCTGCCCGCCGAGCTGTCGGAGTTGATCGCCACCCTCTACGACACCATGGACGCCGCCTACGGGGTTGGCCTGGCCGCCAACCAGATCGGCGTCGGGCGGCGGGTATTCGTCTACGACTGCGCCGACGAGCGTGGGCAATCCGCGCGGCGCCGCGGTGTGATCGTCAATCCGGTGCTGGAAACCTCGGAAGTGCCCGAGACCATGCCAGACCCGGACAACGACGACGAGGGTTGCCTCTCGGTGCCGGGTGAGTCGTTTCCGACCGGGCGGGCCAAGTGGGCCCGGGTCACCGGGCTCGACGCCGACGGTAGCCCGATCACGATCGAGGGCGAGGGGTTGTTCGCTCGGATGCTCCAGCACGAGACCGGTCATCTGGACGGCTTGCTGTACTTGGACCGGCTGATCGGACGACACGCCCGCGCCGCAAAACGTGCGGTGAAATCGCACGGCTGGGGCGTTCCCGGGCTGTCGTGGACACCGGGTGAAGGGCCGGACCCGTTCGGTCACTGATGGTTTCGTGGCCTCAACCCGGCACCAGGGTGACGGTGCGCTACCGTCGGCCCGCCGGGTCGGTCCCGCCACTGACTGACGCGGTGGGACATCTGCTCGGCATCGACCCACTGGTGCGCGTCCGGACGAAGACCGGAGCAGTGGTGCAGTTCGCGCCCGCAGATGTGGTCGCGCTACGGGCGCTGAGCGATGCGCCGGTGCGCACTTCGCAGATCCGCGCGCTCGAGCATGCCGCCGCCTTGGGATGGCCGGGCGTAGAACAGCAATGGCTCGACGGCTGGCTGCTGCGCGCTGGACACGGCGTCACATATCGCGCTAATTCCGCTGCGCCGCTGGACGTTTCAGCTAATCCAGCTTCGATACCGGCGATCGTCGACTGGTACACCCGTCGCGGCCTGACACCGCGGCTGGCGATCGCTGACCGGCTGGTGCGACTGCCCGGTGCGGGCGAACGGGCCAACCAGGTGCTGGTGCGCGAGGTGGCCGCCGCCAGGGCGCGATTCGTCGGTCCGACTGTCAGCCCGTCCGGACGACGCCTGGCTGCGGCTCTACCGGCGCGACGTTCCCGTTGACGTACTGACCGCGATCATCGATGGCGAGCTGGTGTTCGGGATGCGTGCGGGCTTGGCGGTGGCACGAGCTTCGGTGACCGACGCCCCGGATGGCACCCGCTGGGTGGGCCTGTCGGCGGTGCGGACAGCAGACCAGGACGCCGGCCGGGCGGTGTGCGAAGCCCTGCTGGCGTGGGGGGCGGCTCGTGGTGCGACCCGTGGCTATGTCCGGGTTCTCGACGACGATCACGCCGCCGACGGCCTGGCCCAATCACTGGGCTTCGCGCTGCATCACCGGGCCCGCTACTTGGTGGCCACCTCGGCGCACGCCGAGGCTCGGTAGGGTCGGGCCATGCCCGACGGCATGATTGATGGTGGCGACCCGCTGCTGCGACTGGCCACCTGGAACGTGAACTCGATCCGCTCCCGGTTGGGTCGAGTACTCGACTGGCTGGAGCGCGCCGAGGTCGACGTGCTGGCCATGCAGGAGACCAAGTGCGCCGACGAGCAGTTCCCGACGTTGCCGTTCTACGAGCTGGGCTACGAGGTGGCGCATTGCGGTTTCAACCAGTGGAATGGCGTGGCTATCGCTTCGCGCGTAGGTCTGGACAATGTCGAGGTCGGCTTCCACGGCCAGCCGAGCTGGACCAGCAAGCCCGATCTGGCAGCTGCGGCTGAAGCCCGCGCCCTGGCGGCCACCTGCGCAGGAGTGCGGGTATGGAGCCTTTACGTGCCCAATGGCCGCGCCCTGGGCGACCCGCATTACACATATAAGCTGAATTGGCTTGCTGCGCTGCGCGATACAGCCGAAGGCTGGTTACGCGACGATCCATCGGCGCAGATCGCGCTGGTCGGCGACTGGAATATCGCCCCGACCGACGACGACGTCTGGAGCGTCGAGTTCTACCAGGGCTGCACACATGTCTCGGAACCTGAGCGCAAGGCGTTCGACGCTGTCGTTGACGCTCAATTCGCCGATGTGGTAAGGCCATTCACCCCCGGTCCCGGGGTCTACACCTATTGGGATTACACCCAGCTGCGATTCCCAAAGAGGCAAGGGATGCGCATCGACTTCATCCTCGCCTCCCCCGCGCTGGCTGCTCGGGTCGCTGACGCCCAGATTGTCCGGGACGAGCGGAAAGGCAAGGCGCCCAGCGACCACGCGCCAGTTTTGGTGGATCTGCGCCGTGACTGACGCATATAACCGGCGCTGGCGGGTATTCATTTGCTGTTCATTTGTCGGACAGAGTTCTAGGATTGCCAGATGCTGCGCAGTATCGTGACGGTTCCATGAACTTTGCGAGTTTGCGCGTATACAACCGCCGTCAGTGTGGCGCGCAGCGGCTATCAGGTTCAGCGCCACAACAACCGACTATCAGGGAGTCATCATGGGTGTCGTTAACGACGCCGTACGCAACGTGAGTCGAACGGCGGGGCGGGCCGCATCAGCGACCACCGCGGCCGCGGGTGCAGTGGGCGGCGCCGCGGTCAACGGCGTCGTCGGCGCCGTGTCCGGAGCCGCAGCCGGCGTGCAGAAGGGTATTGCCAGCGGTAGCCATTCGACGCCGGCAGCCGCACTGACGTTGGGCGCGCTCGGCGTCGCCGGTCTCATCGAGTGGCCGCTGGTGTTGGCCATCGGCGGCGGCGCGCTGCTACTGCGGCAGCTAAACAATGGGCACAACGACGGCTCGCACGCCACGTCGGCCAGACCGGTTAAGGCGGTCCCGACCAAGTCGAGCGGTTCGCCGTCACAACGCAGGTCGCCGGCCAAGCGGGCACCGGCAGGGCAGGCGCGCGGCACGCGGTCGCGCAGCCGCCGTTAATTGTTGCGAGTGGGTACCTTCGGATTGGTGCGAGCATCTCCGCTGCGCGCGATCACGCAAGTAACTTCCGCGCTGGTCAGCGCCACCGTGCAAACCGCGGCGACCACTGCTGAAAACTTGGGCACGGTGGCCTCAACGGGCCTGACCATGGCCGCGATCCCGGTTCGAGAAGGCGTCAAGGCGCTGTCCGAGGGCCTGCCGGTGCCCACGGTGAGCCGGCATAGCTGGCGCGGCCGAGGACGCGCCTGGATCGAGGTCCGCGGCCTGGATGGCTCGGGCGGCGCCGAGGTTGGGCGTGCCGTCGTCGACGCCGTGCTCGCACTGCCCGGCGTCACTTCGGCCAGCCTGAACCGCCCCTTGTCGCGGGTCGTGGTGAGTCTCGCTGGCGACCAGACCTCAGTGCGCGAGCTGTGCAGAGCGGTGGACCAGGCCGAAAAGCATGGCCGCTCAAGCGAAACTGCCGATCGACGACGCGCAGGCCGCAAACCGTTGCCGGGTGACGGTGTGGTGCTGGCCGCCAAAGCGGTGGGAGTCAGCGCCACGGCAGCCGGGGTGGGGGCCGCGGTCGCGGGCCGGCTACTGCGGTGGCCGCGCCTGGCCTACGGTTTCGAAGCGGCAGTGGTGGCCGTCGACTATCAGCCGCGGGTGCGCCGCCTGCTCGAGGAGAGCATCGGCCAGTCCGCGACGGACACGCTGCTGAGTTTGGCTATGACGGCCGCACACGTCCTAGAGCTCTCGCCCGCGTCGCTGGCGGTGGACTTGATGATGGAAACGCTGAAAGCCACCGAGTTGCGCGCCGAAGCGCAGGCCTGGAGCCGCCACGAACCGAGCCTGGCCCGCCACGCCGAGTACGCGGAGGTCCACCCGCCGTTCCGCCCGGTGCCGTTGCCCGAGGGGCCGATCGAGCGGCACTCGCGTCGCAGCGCAATAGCGCAAATAATCGGTGTCACGGCTGTCGGCGCCACCACCCGCAACCTCAGCATGGCCTCAACCATGGCCTTGGTCACCACACCGAAAGCCACCCGCACCACCCGCGAATCGTTCGCCGCGGCGCTTGGCCAAGGGTTGGCCGACCAGCACGCCGTGTTGCCGCTAGACCCGCAGAGCCTGCGCCGGCTGGATCGAGTCGACGCGCTGCTGATCGATCCCAGGGTGTTGTGCACCGATGCCCTGCGGGTGGTACGGGTCCGCGGCGCCGACGACGACGAACTCGCTGACGCGCCTGTCGCGTGGAACCGCGCCCAGCTGCTGCTGGAGAAGCGGGGCCTGCGCGTCGGCTGGCACCCGGTTCCGGGGTTGCAGGGGCCGCGGATCTGAAGCAGGCGTCGAAGCGCTGGTCGGTCCGACGCACGATCCGCTGGCCTCGGCTGTGCTGGCCGAGGCGCGCCGGACAGGCCTGGATTTGATCTCTGTCGACATTGACGACCTGGGCGAGCTGCGGCCCGCCTTCGATGAGTTGCGGACCGCGCAGAACGGAAAGATCGACGCGGCGCTCATCGCTGCGCTAAGCGAGCTGCAACAGTCGGGTCACACCGTTGCGGTGGTGTCATCCGCCGGTGCACAAGCACTCTCGTCGGCCGACGTCGGACTGGGTGTGATGCCCAACTCCGATGGCGAGCCACCGCCTTGGACGGCGGATCTCATCCTGAGCGACCTCGCCGGCGTCTGGCGGCTGCTACATGCCATCCCGGCGGCCAAGACAGCAAGCCGGCGTGGGATCGAGATATCGACCGGCGCGACGGCGTTGGGCGCGCTGCTGATGGTGCCAGGCGTCCGCGGCCGCGGACCCGGGCCGATGACCACCGGCGCGGCGGCAGGTCTGCTGTCCGGCTACCTCATGGCCCGCCGGGTGGTTAGCGCGCCGACTCCGCTGCCGGCCCCGATGCACGAATGGCACGCGATGTCGGTTGAGCAGGTCCGCAAGATGTTGCCGCCGCCGGATTCCGCAGAGCCTGCTGGGACTTCTGGCGCCCGCCGGCCCAGGCTGGCCACCCGGGCAATGGATACGGCCCACCGCGGAGCCGAACTGACCGGACGACCGCGCCGAGCGGTCTGGCAGTTCGTCAAGGCGGTGCAAGCCGAATTGTCCGACCCGCTGACCCCGGTACTGGCTCTCGGCTCGGCAGCGAGCGCAATACTCGGTTCGCCGGTCGACGCGGTGCTGGTCGGTTCGGTCCTCACCGGAAACTCCGTGCTCGCCGCCAGCCAGCGCCTGCGGGCCGAAAGCCGGCTGAACGAACTGCTGGCTCAACAGATTCCGCCGGCCCGCAAAGTGACTACCGGTCCCGACGGTGCGCCGGTGTACACCGAGGTTGTAGCAGAGCAGCTGAGGCCCGGCGATGTGATCGAGATTCGCACCCACGAGGTGATCCCCGCCGACGCGCGGCTGATCGAAGAAGACGACCTCGAGGTCGACGAATCGACGCTGACCGGTGAGTCGCTGCCGGTGGAAAAGCAGATCGACGCCACACCGGGGGCCGAACTGGCCGAGCGCCGCTGCATGCTGTTCGCCGGCACCACGATCGTCGCGGGTACCGCGGTGGCGCTGGTGACCGCTGTCGGTGCCGACACCCAGGCGCGGCGCGCCGCCGAACTCGCGTCCGGTGAAGTGCCGGAAGTCGGGCTGCAGCACCAGCTCAGCAAGCTCACCAACCAGGCATTCCCGGTCAGCACGGCCGGCGGTGGCCTGGTCGGCCTACTGGGCCTGTTACGGGGCCGGGGGTTGCGCGAAGCGGTCGCCAGTGGAATCGCGATTACCGTGGCCGCGGTCCCCGAAGGCATGCCGCTGGTGGCGACGCTCGCACAAGCCGCCTCGGCCCGGCGGCTGACCGAGTACGGCGCGCTGGTGCGTATCCCCCGTTCGGTCGAGGCGCTCGGCCGCATCGACGTCGTTTGCTTCGACAAGACCGGGACGCTGTCCGAGAACCGGCTACGAGTGGCGCAGGTGCATCCCGTGGGCGACTACTCCGGCGACGACGTGTTGCGCTTTGCGGCGCACGCAGCGCCAGACGCAAACGGCGGCCCGCAGGTGCACGCCACCGACCGGGCCATCATCGAGGCGGCGCTGGCAGTCGATGCGTCCAACGGTTTCCATCCCGAGGCTGACGCCCACCTGCCGTTCCGGTCCGGCAGGTCGTTCTCGGCGTCGGTATCCGACGACGAGCTGACCGTCAAAGGCGCACCCGAAGTGGTGCTGGCGGCCTGCCAGGACGTCGGTCCGGAAATCGACGACACCGTGCGTCAACTGGCGGCCGAAGGGCTGCGGGTGATCGCCGTCGCGCGGCGCCGGCTGAACTCGCAGCAGGCCAAGTTGGTGGCCGATGACGAAGACACCATCGCCGACTTGGCCGGTGATGAGCTGTCGCTGGCAGGATTCCTCGGGCTGTCCGACACTCCGCGGGCCCAAGCACCGGCACTGCTCAAGGCGCTGTCCGAGCGCGAGGTCGGCATTCGGTTGATCACCGGTGATCACCCGATCACGGCCACCGCTATCGCACGCGAAATGGGTATGCAGATGACCGCGGCGGAGGTCATCACCGGTGCGGAGTGGGACGCCATGTCCCGTAAAGACCAGGAGCGCGCCGTCACCGAGCGGGTGATTTTCGCCCGGATGTCACCGGAGAACAAAGTCCAGGTCGTCCAGACCCTGGAACGCGCCGGCAAGGTGTGCGCAATGGTCGGCGATGGCTCCAACGACGCCGCCGCGATCCGGGCCGCCACCGTCGGCATCGCCGTCGTGGCGCGCGGCAGCGATCCGGCCAGCATCGCGGCCGATGTCGTGCTGGTCGACGCCCGGATCGAAGCGCTGGTCGCAGCCATCGACGAGGGACACCAGCTCTGGCAGCGGGTGCACGCCGCGGTGTCCATGCTGTTGGGCGGCAACGCCGGCGAGGTGGCATTCGCCATCATCGGCAGCGCGATCAGCGGAACATCGCCGCTGAACACCCGACAGCTGCTGCTGGTGAACATGATGACCGACGCGTTCCCCGCCGCCGCTCTTGCGGTGAGTCCACCAAGTGGCCCGGTGCAACCCGGTGGTCGTGGCCCCGATCAACGGGCACTGTGGCGAGCCGTCGCCATCCGCGGAACGACCACAGCGGCGGCGGCGACAGCGGCCTGGGTGATGGCCGGCGTCACCGGACGGCCACAACGCGCGTCGACGGTCGCGCTGGTCGCGTTGGTGAGCACCCAGCTGGGTCAGACGCTGCTGGAGTCGCGCGCGCCGTTGGTGGTCCTGACCGCCGGCGGATCGCTGGCCGTATTGGGGACGCTGATCAGCATCCCGGTCGTCAGCCAGCTACTTGGCTGTACGCCGCTCGGCCCGATCGGGTGGGCGCAGGCGCTGGGCTCAGCCGGGGTTGCGACCGCAGCGGTTGCCGTCGTGACCCGCGTGCTCGACAGTATGCTTCCGTTAGAGCTGGAAGCCGGCCCCGATCGAGACGCCTGACGAGTTCCAACCTGCACAACGCCGAGCCGCCACAGAACGGCGTACAACTCGACCAGCGGGATCGCCAGAAAAACAGCGGCCCCTGAAGCTAGTGGGTCGGCGAGAGTCTCCGTCGTCGACGTCATACTCCTGACGGTGACCGGGGCACTCTGCTAGACGGCAAATCTGACGTGACTGAAAGGCAAACCATGGTCGACAAGAAGCCCCACCGCGGAACGTCCCAGGCAGCGGCTGTCGCACACATCCGCGAGGCCGAGACGTTCTTCGTCAACCTGCCAGTGGTCGGAAAGGTAGAAATTCCGCGGCCTGATCAGCTCGCCTACTTCGGCGGTTTGGCTGCGTTGGCCGCATTCGAGCTCATCGATTGGCCGGTCGCCGTAGTGATCGCCGCGGGCCACCTGTTGGCCAGCAACCACCGCAACAAGCTCCTCGAAGAGCTCGGCGAGGCCATAGAAGAGGCCTAGCAGAGGCCTAGCAGAGGTCTAGCGGAGGTCTAGGCCTGGTGCAGCAGCTGGCGCGCGGTCTCGGTGTCGTGGTGAAACGGCAGGCACATCAGTTCGGCGGCTTTGTGCACGACGCTATCCGGTGACAGCACGACGACAATGGCGCCGTCGGCGAGCAGGCGATCCACCGCGGCGAATCCCGCGCTGTCCAAGTACTTGAGCCCGCTCAGTTGAAGGATGATGGGCCGGTTATCCGACACGGCCAGCACTGAGCGGGTGAACTCGCTGACATTGGTGACGTCGACCTCGCCGGTGACGGCCACCAGCGAGGTGGCGGTCGACGCGTGGTCGGTCTCTGGGTTGTGGAGCTGGAAAACCGCGCCGCTCGCCACGTTATGCCCTCTCTGCCATGCTGGCTTCCAAGGCGACCGCGTGCTCGAAAGTCAGGGTGATGCGAGTGCCCTGAGTGGTGCGCACGGTCTTCACGTGGTCGGCGAGTCCATTGATCATGGTGAGCCCCCGTCCGCCTTGCAGGCTGCGTTGGCTGGCCGAGGAATCGCCCGACCACTGGCCGGTGTCGCTGATCGTAGCGGTGATGCTAGCGCCGCGGACGAACGCCTCGATGGACACCGTCCGGAGCGGATCGCCGCCGCTTCCGTGGTCGATTGCATTGGTCACCGCCTCCCCGGTGGCCAGCAGGATATCGGCTTCTCGGCGCAGATCCACGCCGATGCCGATCAGCCAGCGGCGCAACTGGTGTCGGGCTTCCGGGATATGCATCGGCACGGCGGCCAGCACGGTGGCGAAACTGCGCGGCAACGCGTGGTTGGGACGCAACGCCAACAGGACGACGTCATCGGTGTAGCCACCGGGCGGGGCCATCCGATCGAGTAGCTCGTCGCAGAAATCCCCAACCGGCAGGTCCGCACGATATGCCGCCGCGGCCTGCAGCCGGGCGAATCCTTGATCGAGCGTCTCGCCCGGCCGCTCGATCAGGCCGTCGGTGTAGAGCAGAATCAGGCTGCCCGCCGGCAATTCCCGTCGTGCCGTGTTCTTGGTGTGATGGTTTTCCCACGCCGCCACCGGGGGTCGTCGGCCGGCCTGCAGAAAGACCGGTGGTCGGTCCGACGTCACCAGCAATGGGTAGGGATGCCCCGCACAGGTATAGCTGATGCGGCCGGTGCCGTCGGCCGTTCCCGGCTGCCCGGTGTCGATCACCGCATAACTGACCGTCGCGCAGCGCGCACCAGGAATCGCCGTCGCGAACCTGTCCAGCGCGCTGAGCACCGCATCCGGATCAGCGCCGGTGAGGGCGGTGGCCGCCACTGCCGCCCGAAGTCTGCTCATCACGATCGCGGCGGGCAGACCGTGTCCAACTACGTCGCCGACAGAGATCGCGATCTGGCCCGGTTGCTGCATGGGCACCACCAGATACCAGTCGCCGCCGACGCGCATCGCCTCACCGCCGGGCTGATACACCGCCGCCACAACCGCGGCCGTCGACCCGCGGTCGAGGTCGAGCAGATGCTCTTGGAAGTCGACCGCAATCCGATGCTCGCGCTGCGCACTACGGAGCCGGTCCACGGCCAACTGGGTCATCCGCGCGGTCTTGGCGAACATCTCGAGCTCAGCGGGCTCGAAATCCCGCGGCGTAGGCCACAGCATCCCGAGAGAACCGATCACATTGCCGTCATGACCGCGCAGCGGCTGACTGACACATGCCCGAACGCTGTGCGCGGTTTCCTGCACCACGTGGCCATAACGCCCGGTGAGGGACAATGTATCGGTGACGACGATCCGCTGACCGGTGTTGATGACGTCGATCGGCACCAGCGGCGTGTCCAGGGTGGCCACGTGGTAACGGTCGCGGAATTCCACGGGCACCGGACCGGCGTAGTCGAATCGGACGGTGTTCTCCTCGGCGTCCAGCACACCGATCACGATGATGACGGCACCGCCCGAGCCGACCGGCGAGGCCAGCAGCGCCTCGGCGACCCCGGCGACCGAGTCGGCAGCCTGCAACGCCGCATCGAGTTGGGCAGTGGCGGAGGTACGTCGAAGCTCGGCTTCACGCTGTTGCTGACCGACGCGTTCGCGGGTGGCGGCCGACAATCGCGCCGCCACCCGCTCGACCAGCTCCTGCGAGCGAAACGGTTTGGGCAGGTAGTCGTCCGCGCCACCGGCGTAGCCCTCGCTGATGGCTTCGTCGCCGGCCCGGGCCGAGAGCATCAGGATCGGAACGGCGGCCAGTTCGGCATCGCGACGAACGGCCGAGATGAAGTCGAAGCCATCGAGCTTGGGCATCATCGCGTCGGTCACGATGGCGTCCGGGCGAAACTCGCGGGCGGCCCGCAGGCCCGCCTCGCCGTCGGCCACCAGAACTGTTCTCCAGTGCACCGATAACACCCGCTCCAGATGAGCCCGCATGTCGGCGTTGTCGTCGGCAATCAACACCAGCTCGCGGTCGTCCTCGCTCGGTGCAACCTCGGTCGGTGGCGCCACCAGCCATTGGCCCGCCTCCACGACGTAGGGGTTGTCCAGCAGGCCGGCCGGTGAGTGATCGACCGGTGTGCCGGCAAGCGATGCGGGCAGCGTGATCGCGACCGTCGTGCCGCGGTCGAGTTTGCTGGCGATCTGCATGCTGCCCTGCTGAAGTTCCACCAGCCCGCGTACCAGCGACAGCCCGATGCCGGTGCCTTCCACGCTGCGGCCGCGCGCGGTCTCGGCTCGAAAGAAGCGTTCCCCCAGCCGTTTCAGGTCCGCCTCGCCGATGCCGACCCCGGTGTCGCGGACAATGACGCGGCATTGGCCGGATCGGCCGGCGCCGCTGCTGTGCACTGCGACGGTGATCGAGCCGCTCAGCGTGTATTTGACCGCGTTGGACAGCAGGTTGAGCATGATCGTTTCCCACATGTCCGGATCGACGTCGGCCAGGGCCTGATGGCAGTCGACGACCAGGTCAAGCCCGGCGCGCGCGCACAGTTCGGTGAACGACGAGGCGATCTCCGAAGTCAGCGCGCCGACATCGGTGCACACCAAGCTGGTGGTTGCGCGCCCCGCTTCGATTCGGGAGAACTGCAGCAGCGAGTCGACCAAGCGCAGCAGCCGCCCCGCGTTACGCCGGGCAGTACGCAGCCGATCGGCGAGAACCGAGTGCGAACCCACGTCGGCAAGCGCATCCTCCAGCGGGCCGAGCAGCAGGGTTAGCGGAGTGCGGAATTCGTGGCTGACATTGGTCAAAAACGCTGTCTTGGCGCTGTCCAGTTCGGCCAGCGCGTCCGCCCGCTGACGCTGCTGTTCGTGGGAGACCACCGAGGCCAGCGCCGAGGACAGCTGGTCGGCGAGCAACTGACAAAACCCGCGGTACTGGTCATCCAGCGGACAGCGCGGATTGATCCCCACCACCAGTGCCCCGGCGACCGCGTTCTCGCCCAGCGGTAGCACCAGCGCCTGGTCCGGGCAATCGCCCCGCAACACCTCGTCGAGGCCGCGAATTGCCGACGCCACGTCGTCGATGATCTGCACCTCGGCCCGTGATCGCGTTGTCGGCTCCCAGTCCGTCAGGCGCTCCAGGGTGGGTGGTAGCAGCGGCAGCACCGACGGTGTCGCCCCGCGCAAGGTGGTATCGACTGCGTCCGCCTCACTGACGAATGCCGCGACCAGCGGTACGTCGGGCTGGCCAGCACACACCGCGACGGCCGCGTTCACTGCACCGTCGACGGTGCGAGTTTCCATCGTCGCCGAAGCCACCGCGTTGAGCAGATGCAGGCGCCGCTCGCTGATCACCCGCTCGGTGGTCTCCCACGACGGGCAGAAAATCCCATAGATCTGGCCGTCCTGCCCGATGAGTGGGCTGTAAGTGAAGGTGAAATAGCGCTCCTGGCGCCGGCCGGCGGTCACAATCGGCAACATCAAGTCGTTTGACCAGGTCGCCTCGCCGGTGGCGATGACGCTGGCCAGCATCGGGCTGATCGGCTCCCAGATGTCCCACCAGACAAAGCGGCCGCGCCGGCCCAGCGCCGCTGGGTGTTTGTCGCCGAGGATCTCGATGTAGGCGTCGTTGTAGACCAGGAACAAGTCGTCTGCGCCCAGCCACAACACGATGGGAAACCGTGAGGTCAACACCACCGCGACCGCCGACCGCACCTCGGCTGACCACTCCTGAGGCGCCCCCAATGGGTGTGCGGCCCAGTCGAATTCGGTGAAGAGACGGCCCATCTCACCGCCCAGCGCAACGGCCTCAGCAAGGTCGGGTGGCAGGGCCTGCGGCTCGCTGCGCCAGTTGGAACGCTGGTGCCAGCTCACGACCCCTGCTCGGGGTCACGGCCTTGCAGTGCATCGGGCAGCGTCGGATAGAGCTCGAGCACGCTGTCCAGGTTCGTCACCTCGATCGGGCGAACCACCAGTCCGTTGTCGGCAACCAGCCGAACCGACGTCCCAGCCTGCTGCCCGTGTTTGTGACAGTCGAGCACGGCGTTCAGGCCCGCGCTGCCGAAGTAAGTCACAGCCTGCAGATCGATGATGAGCAGTCGAGACTCCTGAGTCCCGGCCTGCTGCAGCGCAGCATCCAGATGTGAGGTCAAGTCGCCCGCGGTGCTGGAGTCCACTTCGCCCGCGGCCTGCACCACCACAGCTTCCGGCCGAACCTCGGACTCGACCACCAACAAATCCATCGCGTTCACCCGCTTTGATGCACTCAAAGTGCCAGCTTGCCGTGGTCGCCTTTCCACGGCTTTGTCGAGCCTAACCGGCTGCCCGCTTATGCGTCGGGTTCGCCCCGAATACGTTCATGCACCGTGAGCAAAAGATGGTCGAAGGCGCTCTGCACCTCCGCCGACGGCGGTGGCAGCGTAGAGATTTCGACGATGAGCCGTTTGGCCAGTGCACGCAGCTTGACGTTGGTTTCCTGCGATCGCCACCGCAGCACACCGAAGGCTTGGTCGGCGCTGACCCGGTAGACAGCCATCAGGATGCCTTTGGCCTGCTCGATCACCGCGCGGGCCTCGAACAGGTCCGGCAGAGCCTCGTCAAGGGCCACTTGCCGGGTTTCGACGAAAGTGGCGGTCAGATCGATGTAGTAGCCGGCGGTTCCCACCACTGCGCCGGTCTCGTCAGCCATCCGGTCGGCCACCACGATCGCATCGTGCACATTGCCGCCCACGTCAATAAAGCGGTGACGGCTGGAAAACGAGCTCTTGGAGTGCAGGGCCTCGTCAAGCAGGTCCTGAACATGGTCTCGGTCGTCTGGATGCTTGTGCGATAACAGCAGTTCCGTCGTCGGCTGCACCGACCCGGGCTGATAGCCGTGCATCCGGGCTACCTCGTCGGACCACTCCCAATGCTGGCCGACAAACCAGAAGCGGAAACTACCCACGCTCGCGTTGTCGACATCGACGCCCGCCGAACGTGCGGCAGGCAAGACACCACCATCGGCGTTCGCTTCGGCGGCCTTGGGCACGTTACGCATCATTGCACCGTCGACGCAGCTTGCCCACGGGTTGGGCGAGACAGCCCACAAAGCTTCTGCACACCACTGGGCGAGCATGCCCGGCTGCGCTAGCGTGGACTGCACGAGACGCGGGAGCGCACGCCCGGTGTGCTGAGAGGACGGCTCGGGGCCGTCGACCGTAGGAACCTGAGCGGGTAATGCCGACGTAGGGAGATGGAAATGACTGATTTGGCCAATGCGTCGGTGGCATCGGTGACGAGTGGGCCCATCGCGGGAAGCAGCAAGGCCTATCGGAATCTCGATGCCGTTCCGGGCGCCAAAGTCCCGTTCCGGCGGGTGAATCTGTCCAACGGGCAGCACTTCGACCTCTACGACACGTCCGGCCCCTACACCGACCCTGACACGGTGATCGACGTGACGGTCGGGCTGTCGTCGCGCCCGGGCGTGATCCGCGACCGCGGCACGCAGCTGCAGCGGGCCCGCGTCGGTGAGATCACCGCCGAGATGGCCTTCATCGCAGCCCGTGAAGAGATGCCCGCGGAGTTGGTTCGCGACGAGGTTGCTCGCGGCCGCGCGGTGATCCCGGCCAACCACAACCATCCCGAAAGCGAGCCGATGATCATCGGCAAAGCCTTCGCGGTCAAGGTCAACGCCAACATCGGCAACTCGGCGGTGACGTCCTCGATCGCCGAGGAGGTCGACAAGATGGTGTGGGCCACTCGGTGGGGCGCGGACACCATCATGGATTTGTCGACCGGCAAAGACATTCACGCCACCCGGGAGTGGATCCTGCGCAACTCGCCGGTGCCGGTCGGCACGGTGCCGATTTATCAGGCGCTGGAGAAGGTCAACGGCGATCCGACGCTGCTGACCTGGGAGATCTACCGCGACACCGTGATCGAACAGTGCGAGCAGGGTGTCGACTACATGACCGTGCATGCCGGGGTGTTGTTGCGCTACGTGCCGTTGACCGCCAAGCGGGTCACCGGCATCGTGTCGCGCGGCGGATCGATCATGGCTGCCTGGTGTCTGGCGCACCACCAGGAATCGTTCCTCTACACCAACTTCGAAGAGCTCTGCGATATCTTCGCCCGCTACGACGTGACGTTCTCGCTGGGTGACGGGCTGCGGCCGGGATCGATCGCCGACGCCAACGACGCCGCCCAGTTCGCTGAGTTGCGCACCTTGGGTGAGCTCACCAAGATCGCGAAAGCCCGTGGCGCACAGGTGATGATCGAGGGTCCGGGGCACATCCCGATGCACAAGATCGTTGAGAACGTGCGGCTGGAAGAGGAGCTATGTGAGGAAGCTCCGTTCTACACGCTAGGACCGCTGGCCACCGACATCGCTCCGGCTTACGACCACATCACCTCGGCAATCGGCGCGGCGATCATCGCCCAAGCCGGCACCGCGATGCTGTGCTACGTGACACCCAAGGAGCATCTGGGCCTGCCCGACCGCAAAGACGTTAAAGACGGCGTGATCGCCTACAAGATCGCCGCTCATTCGGCCGATCTGGCCAAGGGGCATCCCCGCGCGCAGGAACGTGACGACGCGCTGTCCACGGCGCGGTTCGAGTTTCGCTGGAACGACCAGTTCGCGTTGTCGCTGGACCCCGACACCGCACGGGCCTACCACGACGAGACATTGCCGGCCGAACCCGCGAAGACCGCGCACTTCTGCTCGATGTGTGGACCGAAATTCTGCTCGATGCGCATCACCCAGGATGTTCGCGACTACGCCGCCAAGCACGGACTCGACAGTGCGGAGGCTATCGAGGCGGCGCTGACCCAGGGGATGGCGGAAAAGTCGGCCGAGTTCGCCGAGCACGGCAATCGGGTGTATCTGCCGATCGCACCGTGAATTACCTACCGCTGGCACCCCGCGGCACGACGCCGCTGCGGGTGCTGACGATGGCCGGATCGGACTCTGGCGGTGGGGCCGGTATTCAGGCCGACATCCGAACCTGCGCCCTGCTCGGGGTGCATGCACTGTGCGCGGTGACGGCGGTGACAGTGCAGAACTCCGTGGGAGTCAAGGGTTTTCACAAGGTACCCGGCGATGTCATCGCCGCCCAGATCGAGGTGGTCTGCCACGACATTGGGTTGCAGGCCGCCAAAACCGGCATGCTGGCCTCGGCCGAGATCATCGCCGCGGTCGCGCAGAGTTGGCGCGAGCACGGCCCAGACGTACCGCTGGTGGTCGATCCGGTCTGTGCATCGATGCACGGTGATCCGCTGCTAGATTCCAGCGGACTGAATTCTCTTCGCGCCGAGCTATTTCCGTTGGCAACGCTGGTGACACCAAACCTACATGAGGTGCGGCTACTGGTAGACATCGAGGTGGTCGATTCGACATCCCAGGCCGACGCGGCTCGTGCCCTGCACCAGCTGGGGCCGAAGTGGGCGTTGGTGAAAGGCGGGCATCTGCGCGGGTCGGCCAGCAGCACGGATTTGTTGTTCGACGGGAACGACTTTCACGAATTCGAATCACCGCGAGTTGATACCGCCCACGACCACGGCGCCGGCGACACGTTGGCCGCTGCGACGGCTTGCGCACTGGCCCACGGCTACACGGTGCCCGACGCCGTCGCGTTCGCCAAAGGTTGGGTGACTGAATGCCTACGTGCCTCCTATCCGCTCGGGCATGGCCACGGCCCGGTGTCCCCGCTCTTCAGGCTGTCGTGGACGGTCTCGAGCAGATTGCCGGCGTTGCGCATGAACCGGATGGCACCCCATCCGGGGTGGTGGTGTTGACGCACGGCGCCGGTGGCAGCAGGGAATCCGCAGTGCTGCAGAAACTTTGCGACGAGTGGGCCCGACGTGGTTGGCTTGCGGTGCGCTATAACTTGCCTTACCGGCGACGCAGGCCCAAGGGACCGCCATCGGGTTCGGCGGCCACCGATCGGGCCGGCATCGTGGAGGCAATCGACGTTTGTCGCCGCCTCGCCGAGGGTCCGCTGATCGCCGGTGGCCATTCCTACGGCGGCCGGCAAACGTCGATGGTGGTCGCCGAAAATGCTCAGCCAGTGGACCTGCTGACGCTGTTCTCCTACCCGGTGCACCCGCCCGGTAAGCCCGAGCGCGCCCGCACCGAGCACTTGCCGGACATCGCGGTGCCGACGGTGTTCACCCACGGCACGTCGGATCCCTTCGGCACTCTCGACGAGCTGCGGGCCGCCGTCGCTCTGATTCCTGCACCGACCGAGGTCGTCGAGGTCACCGGCGCGCGACACGACCTGAGCTCGAAAACCCTCGATGTGCCGGCATTAGCAGTCGACGCCGCATTGCGCCTGTTGCGCTGAGCTGCGTCGAATGATGTCACCGGCAATGTCGGCGACCTTGACGTTGGTGTCTTGCGAGGTTCGGCGCAGGATGTCGAAAGCGTCATTATCGGAAACGTCGTTGAGCACCATCAACATGCCAACGGCCTTGCCGATCGCGCGGTTGCTCACCAGCCCCCGTTTCAACGCGGCCGCGTCTTCGCCATGCGCCGTGGCGTTCGTGGCCACCGTGGCGAACGCGGCCAACACGATGGCACGTTCCAGTGACGCTTTGTCGAATGCGCCGGGTGCGTCGGAAAACAGGTTGAGGGCACCGACTTTGGCGCGGTCGACTGGCAGCCGGATGCTCATCGCGCCGCGCACCGGCGTTTCGGCGACCACGCGTGCCGCCAAGACCGGCCACCGACTACCTGCGGTCAAATCTGATTGGATTTGCGCGATTCGCTTCTCAATGGCATCGACGCAGGGGCCCTTACCCAGCGCCTGCTCGAGCTTGTCAATCTTCAATGCGACGCTGTCGCTCGCGGCTGCTGTGCTGCAGGCACCGCCGCGGCAGATCATCAAACTGGCGTGGTCGCACCCAGGGACCATCAATGTGGCCGCCACGCAGATCGCGGCATACATCTCTTTCGGCGTCGAACCCTGGTGGACGATGTCGGCCAATGACGTGAAAACGTTTGCCGGGTCGACACGCGAGTGGAGTGGCACGGCAATCTCCTCACAGCAGCTGAAGGGGTGGTCGAAGACACACGACGGCGGCGCCGGTGGGCGGCAGGGTCCGCACGGCGGACTGGTGCACTGCCGCCCACCGGAGCGATCAGGCGTCGATTACCTCGCGCCGGTCGGCCTTTTCGTCGAGAGCTTGGCGCCCGTCGCCTCGGCCGATCGTGATCTTGCGCGGCTTGGCTTTCTCGGCCACTGGGATCCGTAGCCGTAGCACGCCCTCCCGGTACGTGGCCTCGATCCGCTCGGTGTCGAGGTTCTCGCCGAGAACCAACTGACGGCTGAACACTCCCCGCGGCCGCTCGGTCGCCAGCATCTCGCGGTTCGGATCAACGGCAGGCCGCTCGGCGCGAACCGTCACCACATTGCGCTCGATATCGAGGTCCAGCGAGTCCCGGTCGATGCCAGGCAGGTCGAACTCGACGAAAAACGCATCGCCTTCACGCCAAGCGTCCATCGGCATCACCGCGGGTCGGGCGGCGGTGCCCAGCACTTGCTGGGTGAAGCGGTCCAGCTCCCGGAAGGGGTCGGTACGCATCAGCATGGTGGTCACCTCTGACTCTCCAATCTCTCTGTAGGATGTCATCCATAACCTGTGTCTCATAGCACATATTTCATATAGCATGCGTACCATCGTGCCGCAAGTGTGATACAAAGATTTTCTGTACAGGCAGCCAAGGATGACTTTTGATGATCGATCCGCCCGACAACCCGGGACACCCCGCCGCCAGCCACGGCGTCTACGGCATCTCAGTGGCCGCCGAGCTGTCCGGCATCGCGGTGCAATCGCTGCGCCTCTACGAGCGGCAAGGCCTGCTGACCCCCTCTCGCAGCGACGGCGGAACCCGCCGCTATAGCGCCGACGACCTGGCCCGGCTGCAGCGCATCAGCGAGCTGGTCGCTGCGGGTGTCAACCTGGCCGGCATCGCGAAAATCCTCGACCTTCAAGACGACAACGCTGCGCTGCTCGCCGCCAACCACGCCATAGGTGGCAGGGCAAAGAAGAAATCCGAGTCCGACACAGACCGGTCCAACAATGCGTGAGGAATGTCGCTCTGGAAAGCCACCGTGCCCAGGCTCTCCTGCGCGAATAGCGCCACCAGGCTCGATATCATCGAGACGTAGCCACGTTAAACTTACTCTGGAGTAAGGTACGGTCCTTTCATGAGTTCGGAGCAATTCGACGTCATCGTCGTCGGGGCGGGCTTCGGCGGCATCGGCGCGGCGATCCAGCTCAAGCGCCTCGGGTACGAGAACATCGCCATCCTCGACCGCGAGGCCGACTTGGGCGGAACCTGGCACGTCAACCGCTATCCGGGTCTGGCCGTCGACATCCCGTCGACCACCTACTGCTACTGGTTCGAGCCCAACCCGGCCTGGTCACGGCTTTTCGCCACCGGCCCAGAACTCAAGCAGTATGCCCATCACGTCGCCGACAAATACGGCGTGCGCCGGCACATGCGGTTCAACACAACGGTCGAAAGCGCACGTTGGGACGAGGACTCGAAGTTGTGGCAAGTGGCGCTGGCCGGCGGGGAAACGCTGACCACCCGCTTCCTGATCAGCGCCACCGGCTTCCTGTCGCAACCGCACACGCCGGACATCCCGGGCATCACCAGCTTCAGCGGCAAGGTTGTGCACACCACCGCATGGGACGACAGCTACGACTTCGCGGATCGCCGGGTCGGCTTGATCGGCACCGGGGCCACCGCGATCCAACTCATCCCCGAACTGGCGAAGACGGTCGCCGACTTGACCGTGTTCCAGCGCACCGCGATTTGGGTGGCGCCCAAGCTGGACTTCCGGATCGTCCCTGGCGTGCAACGGCTTTTCGCCCGCATCCCGCTCGACTCAACGGGCGGTGCGGTGGTTAACCGACGGCCTGCTGGAGTTCATCACGTTCACCGCCGTGCTGAACTACCGCTATTTCCGGCGACTCTCCATCGCGGGGATGGATCTCTGCAAGATCCACCGGTTCGTGCAGGTTCGGGACAAGGAGCTGCGGCGCAAGCTGACGCCCGACTACGACATCGGCTGCAAACGACCCAGCTGGTCTAACGACTATTACCGCAGCTTCACCAAACCGCATGTGCATCTGGAGACCGGCGGGATCGAGCGAATCGAGCCCGACGGCATCGTCACCAACGACGGGCACAAGGCCGTCATCGACACCCTGGTGCTGGCCACGGGCTTCGACTTGTGGGACGCCAACTTCCCGGCCATCGAGGTGGTCGGCCGTGAAGGCAGGAACCTCGGAAAGTGGTGGCGGGAGAACAGGTTCCAGGCCTACCAGGGCTTGTCGATTCCGTACTTCCCTAACTACCTAAGCCTGGCCAGTCCATATGCCTTCTCCGGATTGTCCTTCTTCAACACCATGGAATACCAGATGCGGCACATGGACCGGTTGTTGAGCGAGGTGAAGCGCAGCGGCGCAACCATGTTCGAGGTGACCGAAGCGGCCAATGCCCGCTTCCTGGACCGGATGACCAAGCAGCTGGACAGCTCCGTGTTCTACGCCGGCGACTGTGCCACGTCACGGTCCTACTACTTCAACCACAGCGGCGAGGCGACGCTGCTACGACCCACGTCGGTGCGCAACTCGGTGCGGGACGGCTCTCGGTTCCCGCTGAGCGATTACGCAATTGCCTGAGGAGGAGCTCTACACCAATGGCGGGATCGAAACGCTGTTGGGGCTCAGTTTCAGTAGCCGCCAGACCCGCAGCCTGGCCATCGCGGGGTTGATCGGATACCTCGCCTACCTCGGCGGGAACGCTATTCGATACTCCCAAACACGTTAGCCTCCATCAACTTCCGCACGTTGCCGTGTTCAATTGGCCGATCCTCACCGGCCTGATAGCGACCTGGCTGCACAACGCTTCCCCACGCCAGGAGCTTTTTAGACAGCTATAACTGGACAGTTTCAACTGTCTAAATTAGACTAAGACTCGTGGATGGGATCAGCGAGTCGGCAGGCGCGGCGGCGCGGGACCTGCGCGTGATGTTCAGCCGGCTACGCCGTCGGCTCAAGGATGTCGCGACCGGCAGTGATCTGACGCCGTCGCAGACCGCGGTGCTCACCCGGCTCTGGAAAGAGGGTGCGTCCTCGGCCAGCGCCCTGGCCGCCGCCGAGCGGGTGCGGCCGCAGTCGATGGCGACCATACTGACCGGGCTCGACAGGCACGGCCTTATTCGGCGTACGCCCGACCCCGACGACGGTCGGCGCCAAGTGATCTCGTTGACCCCCACCGGCCGGCAGCGCGCAAAGAGCGACCGGCAGGTCCGCGAGGGGTGGCTGGCTCGTGCCATGCAGGAGCGCTACTCCGAGCAGGAACGCCGCGTCATCCTCGACGCGTTGTCCCTGCTGCAACGTTTGACCGATTAGCAGGAGTTCGAAATGGAATTGGGAATACACTTCATCGACTTTCTGCCGGGCGATCCGGCGAATTTGGCTCCGACACTGCTAGCGAGCGCGAAGGCTGCCGAAGATGCCGGTGCGACGATGTTCACCCTGGCCGATCATTTCTTCCAAATGGAAGGTGTTGGGCGTGCAGAGGATCCGTTCCTGGAGGGTTACACGTCGCTGGGCTTTCTAGCCGGTCAGACAACCACCATCACCCTGGCCCTGCTGGTCACCGGAGTCACCTACCGCCATCCGGGTGTGCTGGCCAAAACGGTGACGACGCTCGACGTGCTCTCGCAGGGCCGATCGATGTTCGGTATCGGAGCCGCCTGGTATGAGCGCGAGCATGTCGCCTTGGGCATCCCGTATCCGCCGCTGCGTGATCGGTTCGAGATGCTCGAGGAGACGCTGCAGATCTGTCTGCAGATGTGGAGCGACGACAATGGTCCTTACCGCGGTAAGCATTATCAGCTGGCCGAAACGATCTGTGAGCCTGCGCCTATTCGGCGGCCGCCGATCCTGATCGGCGGCGGCGGTGAGAAGAAGACACTGCGGTTGGTCGCGCAGTACGCCGATGTCTGGAACAGCACGGATTCCGAGCCCGACCAACTCAAGCACAAGATCGAGGTGCTGAAGCGGCACTGCGACACGGTGGGCCGCGATGTCACCGAGATCCGCAAAACGGTGGGCCTATTCGCTGACCCGTTCAGCGACGTCGACACATACCTGAAACGCCTCGAGCGCTACGCCGAACTGGGCATCGACATGATCAACATCGGTCCGGTGCCGGGCACACCGGATCCCGTCGGCTTCGTCCAGCGGTTTGGCGACGAGCTGATGCCGAAGATGTCCGGGATCGGTTGAGCCGCTGAGGATCAGATGCCGGAGATGATCCGCGCACGCTTTGCGGCGTACTCGGTGTCCGAAATGGCACCGCTGCTCCGCAGGGCCTCGAGTTCCTGCAGGCGTTGCGATGTCGGTGCTGCCGGCGACGCAGGCTCCGTCCGGAGCCCCCTGCACACCAGTGTTGTACTGCCAGTGTTGAACCGCAGCGCTTGAGCTTTCGCCGAAGTTGAGCAGTCCGAGCCGCAGCAGCAGCACAATTAGCGCGACGATGCCTCCGATTGGCAGGCCGAGGTAGAAAATCCAGCCGCCGGCTACGCCGGCCTGGCTCAGCACGGCAAAGCGCAACACGAGCGATAGAGCGAGAAGCCCGACTATCGCCCAGAGCACCACCTTGGTCTTGTTCATGAGCGTATTCCTTTCTGGTAGTTGACTCCTGGTCGCAGGAGCGTGGGGTGTGCGGGTCAGCCGCCCAGCCCTGGGTGTCGCCGAGGCGATACCCGGGGCTGGGACTGCAGCGGCCGGTTATGCCGTAGGTGAACTGGCTAGGGGCACGTCACGTCGATCTCGAAGGGCTTGCTCACCGGTCCCGCCATCGGGTTGGACATGTCCGCGCCGCTTGCCGTCCCGGTGATCTTGTAGGAATTGCCGTCCTTAGTGGCGGTGGCGCTGCCTGAGGTCCCGCCAACTCCCAACGACACACCGTTGACATTGCCGAGCGCAACGGACTTGACCACCGGCGGGTTGGCATCTGTTAACACAGCGCCGATACCGGTAGGGGTACCCCCTGCACCGGCCGTGGACCCACCGATCGCGATGTTGACGGTGCCGGCGGCGGTGGTGCAGGCAACCGCGCCTTTGACGCTTTGATCGTGGCCGTCGATTAGCACCTTGGTGTTCGACGAGCTGGCGGCAGCGACAGCACCATTGCCGCCGCTGACGGTCCCGTTGTGGGAACAGCCCGCCAACGCAACGCCGAGAATCGCCGCTGCGCCGATCGTGATCATGACTTCGCGTTTCATACCTGAACTCCTTTTCTTCGTTGCCGATCGTTTCTTCATCGCGATTCGCGATGCTTAAACACTTTGCGGGACAGGGCTTACTGGATCCTTAATGGGCTGGTCACATCGAGCCTGTCGGCATGTCCATGTACATCGACTGGATGCCGATACGACCGGGACCGGTGAACCGGTTGAAGACGAGATTGCCAGTGCTACCCAATATTCCGGTGCGCAGCCCATACACTTGCATGTCCATCCGCACACTCTCGTCGCGGTAGATCCAGCTTCCCGGCTCCACGTCGATCTCTTCGCCAGGGCCAAGAACTTTCTCGAAAACGTTGCCGTACCCGTGCAGCCACACCACGCCCTCAGACTGTGTCGCGGCGAACCGATCCACGAAGAACCCGGTCGAGCCGAACAGCATGTTCCTGATCCCTTCGTATTCCAGATTTCCTGTCGCCGCCAGGTATTGGTGTTCACGCACCTCGACCGCGGACCCGGGTCGCAAATGCAGCGGGAACATGTGACCAGTGCCATGGCGGGAGAACGCGACTTGTCCCGGCCCGCGCGCCTCGGTCAAAAGCAGTTGTACGCCGGCGATCATGCGCTTAACCGCACCGTTGCCTTTAATCCCGATGGACAGCGCCGGCTCTTTCCACAACACCACGTGGTGCTCGAAAAACACTGGCACGCTGCCGTCCAGCCAGATACGCAGTACCGGCACCAGCTCTCCGTCGATGCGGTAGTACACACCCGGCGCGCTCCCGTCGGCCACGGTGGTCGGCAGCAGCTGCGGCGGCTCGGGCCGATAGCAGTTACTCATGGATGCAGTCGGTCGGTGTCACTCATCGGCCAGCTCCGCTTTAGGGGTTTTGCTGCGGTTGATGGTCGTCATGGTGGACTCTTCTCGGTTGTCGGTCCGGCGTCCCGGCTGCCAATAGAGTCCGACGAAGGGCTTAATGGATTCTTAGTAGCGCGGCCGTGGCGTGCCGCGCCCAGCGGATCAACCTCGAGTCTCGAGCGTGAATTCCTGCTCGCCAACGCGAATACGATCGCCCTCGAACAGTTCGGCACTAGGATCGATCCGCTGCCCTCGCACACGGACCCCGTTGGCTGATCCCAGGTCCGTGATCACGAGTGCCGTGCCGTTGTCGGTAATGACAGCGTGGTGGCGGCTGACTTTGACGTCTGATAGCACGATGTCGTTATCGGAGCTGCGCCCGATCCGGGTGGTCGTGCCGGCCAACGCGTAACGTTGACCGTCGGCGCGGCGCAACACCGCCACGACGGGTCGGCGATTCGTCGTTGCGTTGCCTTCCACGGCGACAGAAGACACTATGGTGTCTTGGGCATGGGTCTGAGCAGCCTTGCACACATCCACGGGTTCCTGCCGCAGGACTTGCTCGTAAAGCTCACGTAGCCTAGGGCCCGGGTCAATCCCCAAGTCTTCGGCCAGTCTGGTTTTTAGCCGCAGGTAAGCCTCGAGCGCATCCGATTGCCGTCCCGCCAAGTAATAGGCGGTAATCAGCTGCGCCCACAGTGGCTCGCGGTAGGCATGCTCGGCGATCAGCGCCTCGAGTTCCGTGATCACGGCATTAGGTCGGCCGCAGGCGATTTCGGCCTCGACATGAGCGGTATGGGCGAGGACCTTTTCCTCGTCAAACGCCGTGGCAAGGGTCTCAACGAATTGAAAGTCGCGCAGGTCGTCCAAGAACGGGCCGCGCCAGTGGGCCAACGCATCTGACAAATCGCGGCTAGCCTGCTCGAATTTCGCGGCAGCCGCGGCATGCACCCCGGCATCTTTTTGGGCGCGAAAACGACCGAGGTCGTACTGATTAGGGTCGATGGCCAGTCGGTACCCGGGCGGTGAGCTGGTCAGGAGCGCCCGGTCGATGCCCGCGCTACTCATCAGGCGACGCAAATTGGAGATGTAGGCATGCAGTGTGGCTCTCGCTCCTGGTGGTGGGCGCTGATTCCAGGCGGCGCCGATCAGCGTGTCGATGTCCACTGGTCGATTGGCGTTGACAACCAGCACCGCTAGCACGGCGCGTTGCTTCGGCGTGCCTAACGGCACCAACGCGCCCCCGATGCTCATCTGTAACGGGCCCAGGACACCGAATTGGACGGCCTCGCCTTCCGGGCCGTCCATCGCGTCGTCACGTCCGGCGCTTAGCGAAGCCGTCGTCATCAACCCACCGCCGGTGGATGATTCCCCACCGGCCGTTCACCCGCGCAGAACACCGCGCCAATAGCACCCGCAAAGGCGCGCCGCGCCCTCAACCCCTCGTCGATCATGACGTTCCTGCGCCCAACACGTAAGCCAGCTAAACACCAGCAGCATAGCTTCTCCACCACCGGGTTCGCGACGCTAACGAATCGATCATGCCGCTGAAATGGCGGGCCTAGGATTTGGCCATGCCGGTGTCGGTGGGCGAATTGTTTGCGGGATTCACGATCCTGCGGGTATTGGGCGCCGGCGCGATGGGCACGGTGTATTTAGCGGCCCATCCGCGGTTACCGCGGCAGGATGCGCTGAAGGTGTTGCCAGCCGAGTTGACCGCCGACCCCCAATATCAAGAGCGGTTCCTGCGAGAGGCCGAGTTGGCGGCCAGCTTGTCGCATCCCCACATCTTGGGCATCCACGACCGCGGCGAATACGAAGGACAGTTTTGGATTTCGATGGACTATGTGGCCGGCACCGATGCGGGTCGGCTCGTGCGCGACCACTATCCAGGCGGAATGCCAGTCGCTGAGGCGCTGGCGATCATCACCGGGGTCGGGTCGGCATTGGATTATGCGCATCAGCGAGGGCTGCTGCACCGCGATGTCAAACCGGCCAATATCCTGCTGGACTCGGGGTCGCAACGAATTTTCCTGGCCGACTTCGGAATCGCGCGGCGCATCGATGACATATCGGGGCTGACCGCGACGAACATGGCGGTGGGCACGGTGTCTTACGCGGCGCCAGAGCAATTGAAGGGTGAGCCGCTCGACGCGCGCGCCGATCAGTACGCGTTGGCCTGCACTGCATTTCACCTATTGACCGGCTCGCCCCCATTTGTCGATTCCAATCCCGCGGTGGTCATCACCAAGCATTGCATGGCTCCCGCGCCATCGCTCGAGGAGCGCCGCCCGGAGTTGGCTGGGCTGGATCCGGTGCTGGCCAGGGCGATGGCCAAGATGCCCGCCGAGCGGTTTTCCAGCTGTCGAGATTTCGCCACGGAATTGCAGCACCTTCTCGGCTCGCCGTCAGTCCCCTCAACCTTGCCCCCGCTAGTTGAGTCCGCACCGCCGGAACAACCGCGAACCCAGCCAAGCCAAGCCGCAGCAGTCTCCTCGGTCGGGACTGTCGTGCAGCGGGTTTCGCGTCCGAAGATTGCGCTTGCGGCGATTGTTGTCATCCCGTTGCTGATCATCGCCGGTGGCATCTACGCGGGCGTCACGTTGTTGCACCACCGCAGTCAGGCTGGTGGCCCGCCGTCGGCCACCGTGGCGGCCAATGCCCACCCCTCCTATCCCTTCAGTGGCACTTATCGGGCGGACTACGGCCCGGGCACTGATCTCGAGGGCAAACCGGTCGTCGGCGCGCCGCCGATGACTGGCACCTGGGGCGTGCGCTCGACGTGCGGCCCCGGCTGGCTGCATCGCGACGGCGTCCTACACGGGTGGCAGCGGAATCGTGCTGGTGTCGAATTTGGTCTTCGATGAGGTGGGCGGCAGCTGGGTAGCCGTCGGCCTCGGCTCAACGCTGTGTAATAACGCCCCCGCCGAAGTCTGGGTGGTATTCACCCTGCAGCCCCAACCCGACGGCACGCTGTCGGGCGACACCACTAGGTCCACCACCAACAGCTGCAGCACCGGAAAACGACACGTTACCTTCACCCGCACTGGCGATCCCGACGTCGCGAAGATTCCCGACCCGGCCACCTTGCCCCCTCGGGCGGCGTCCCCGGCGTCAGCGCTGCACGGCCGTTACCACGAAACGATCACCTACGCGAACGGCAATTCCGCTCCGGGACAAGACGATCTCACTGTCCGTACCGAGTGTCTTCGCACCGGCGATCGGTGCCTGAGCTTGTTCCATGCCCCCGACGGGGTAGTGCCATTGGTCTTCAGCAGTGGAAAGTGGACACGCGACGACGAGGGCACCGTACCCTGCAATCTCGGTGGCACGGCCCATATCAAAATCACCGCGGAGTACCCGCTGCCTGAACAGCTGCAGGATCCGATTCCAGTGCTCACCGGGCGCGGCCAAAATATAACGACCGAAAGCGCATGCGCTGGAGGCGATTTCGAAGACAAGTTCGAGCGCACAGGCGACTAGCCGGAAGTTGGGCGACGGCAAACCGTCTACTTGGCCAGCTCGTGGCGAGTGCGGTCGTCGCGGAGCGGAACACCGTTACGGCCGCTCAGATCCTGAGCGTATAGACCGATCGCGTAGGCGACGCCGCCGCCGTTGATGCCAAGCGCGGTGCGGTCGATGTGGTCCAACGTGTCGGTGCTCTTGTGGTAGTTCGGGTCAAACGGCTGGTCCGCGGCACCGCCCCACAGCTTCGCCTGCGCCTCGGTCTTTTTGACCTCGGCGCCGGAGAACAACCCGCCGGACGGGATACCCGCCGCGGTGAACCCGTCGTAGTCGGACCGGCCGTCGAACGAGGTGTCCTGCGCGGTTTTGCCCGCCAAGCTCAGGTAGGCGACCAACGAACGCTCGATACCGGCTGAGCCCTCGGGCACCACTGGATCACCCCGGGTATCGGACGGCATGGACTGGTCCCCGTCGTAGGTGAAGTAACCGGGATTCGGCGAGGCAAGCATGTCGAAGTTCAAATACAACGCAATGTCCTTGAGCGCGTTGATATCCAATGACTCGACGTACTTTCGTGAACCGACCAGCCCGAGTTCCTCTGCGCCCCAGAATCCGAATCGCACTGCGTTGTGGATCTGCGGCGAGCTGCCCAACTGCAGGGCGGTCTCCAGAACCGCGGCCACCCCCGACCCGTTGTCGTTGATGCCGGGCCCCTCGGGAACGCTGTCGAGGTGCGCCCCGGCCATCACCACGTCGCTGGTCAAGCCGGTCCTGGTTTGGGCGATGACGTTGCGGGCGTGCAGAGTCTTGGTCTCCGCGCTGAGCTTTAGCGTCGCAGATCCCGACTCGAAGCGCAGCAGCGCGCCGTCGGCCTTGCTGACGCTGACCACCGGGATTTTGGCTTCGGTGTTCTCACCCAACGTGCCGCCCATATGCTCCTCGATGACGTTGTCCGCGACGATCATCCCGACCGCGCCGCGCTGCACGGCGGCGTCTTCTTTGTGAGCGAATGAGCAGGTGCCGCGGTCCACCAGCACCACCGCGCCGTTGACCGGAAGGCCGTCGTAGTCGGAGGCATTGCAGCCGGGATCTTTATCGACCGGGACGGCCACCAGCGGGCCGGTCACCCCGACCGGCGGGGTGGCCAGGCTGAATTCCAAGGCCCGCGCCTCGAACGACTTATCGCCGACGGTCACCGATCCCGGGTCGGAATGGAACACATGCGCATCGAATTGCACGGTTTGCACGTCAAAGCCTTTGTCCCGCAACTTGCCCACCACATAGTCGACGCTGGCGTCGTAGCCGGGAGTGCCGACCGCGCGGGTGTCGCCGTTGGCTTTCGCGATGTCCTGCAGCTTCGCCAAGTCCGCCATCATCGCATCGACGCTCACCCGCCCGCGCAGCGCGGCAGCGAAATCCGGGGCGGATGTCGGTTTCAGCGGCGTGGCAGTGTCAGTCGTACACCCGCCGGTCGCCAACGCAATGGCCGCAACGGCTGCAATCCCCGCGAGGATGGATCTTGATTTGATGACCACCGCGCCCAGGTTAGACGGCCGCATTATCCGCGGAATCGTCGAGCCGCAGGTAGGCGTGGATCGTGGTGCCCGTCGGTGAGGTGTGAGTGCGCAACAAATCCGCGATTGCGTTGACGACGAAAAGCCCGTACGGCCCGACTCCTGGCGCGGCGGGTGGCCGGCGCCCCGCGAGCGGATCTGACCATTGCCCGGTATCGCGCGCCTCGCAGACCACGTGTCCGGCCTGGTACCAGAACGCCAGTCGGCATGCGCCGCCGCCGTGGTCGAGGCCGTTGCTGGCCAGCTCGGTGGCGACCAACATGAGGTCGCTGAGTCTGTCCGCGGACATGCCGAGCAATCGGCCATACCGGTTACCGCAGCTGCGGGCGCCCGCCAGATCGGACGGGTTGCCGACGGTGTAGGTCACTGCGGCCGGGTTGGTCGTCAGCGGTTGGTTGCATTGGTCGAGTGCGGCATCGAGTGCGTAATCCGGACTGTGTTTCCGCGCGCCGCCCTGCCAGACCTGCGGATGGGTGAGACGGACATCGGCCAGGACGCTTTTGTCCAGTTGGGATGCGTCGTAGGGACACAGACCGGTCACGTCCGAGCCCGCGAACGCAATGTTGGCCAATGCCTCGTGCTGCATGCAGGCGGGATATTCGAATGCGTTGCGGCTCGCCCATACCGGTTCGGTGATGATGCGGACATGCTGGTCAGGATGCCGCTCGACGAAAGCGAGTTGCGCAGCGAGGATCCGACCGGGGTTACGGCCAACTTCGGTGATGTCCGTCATCGTCAGGTCGGCTGCCGCGTCTCCTAACGCGGCGCGCAACCACGCCAGCCTGTCCCCCGGCACTGCCACCAACACCGGCTCCGCCCGCTCCAAGCCGTCGGCGATAAACCGCACCAGCCAATCTACGTATTCGCGCTCCGAGTGGTACAGGAGCGCTGAATGGTCGTAGGCAGGCACGTGCGCGTGTGCTGTCAGTGTCATGTCGTCATGTCGACGGATTGCTCTCTCGGCAGTGCTTCCGCATGTCGCCCCGTTAGATTTACCGAGGCAGCAAAAACTAAACGTCTCAACCCGACGGGTTAAGCGGGTGGGGTCGCAAAAGCTGTACTAACCCGTGGTCCGAACGGCACCGCGAAGGATGCAGGCCGCCAGCAGCTCTGTGGAAGCAAACACGGTCCCGCTGACGCCGCCGCGATCGGAATGCGCCGCGCTGGTCTGGACGAATGATAAGAATCACATGCTCGGCGGGCTCGCCGGATCCGGTGTGGCCTCGCTGTACCAGTGGTGGCAGGCGAGCGGCTGACCGCCGGTCAGACCTGCGCTGCCACCAAGTCGGCGACGGCGCGCATACCGGCGGCGTTGGGGTGAAACGGCGCCGGGCGCCACGGGAGCGGCCAACCCGCGCCCACTGCCCACGGGTCCGCCGACCACGGGTGATGGTTGCGGCTGGCTTGACCCGCGCGGACCAGCTCGCAGCCGCTGGCCTGCGCGGCCGCCGCGGTGGCTTCTTCCAACCGCCCGCCGACGTAGCGACCCAGCGCGGCATCCGCGGCCGACAACGGGGGCGCCGGAACTCCTTCCGGCGACAGCAACGTGAGGTAGTCGACAAACACCACCCGGGCCCGCGGAGCATGCTGACGGACAGCGGCACCCACCGCGGACAACGACTCGCCGACGCCGGCGAGCGCCTGCTCGTGCGCGGCGCGGTCAAGCAGTGCACGGATTGCGGGCAGTAGCCGGGCCGGGCGTGGCAGCATCGCAGCCATCAGCAGCGGCACGTATCCGACATCGTTGCCGCCGATGGTGATGGTGACCAGCTCTTCAGAGCCGTCCAGCGCGTCGATTTGCGGCGGTGCGCTGCGTTGACGCTCGGCCAACACATGTGCGGTGGTGGCACCGGAAAAAGTGACATCGACCAGGTCGAGCTGCATTCGTTCGGCGACCAGGTGGGCGTAATTGCGCGTCGATCGACCCGACCCGAACGGCGCACCGCGCACGTAGGGCCTGATGCCTGGGCCGGCGGCCATCGAACTGCCGAGCGCCACATACCGCCCGGTCATAAGGCCGGGCTGGACGCCTGAGCCCAAAACCGCTTCGGGATCCGTCCGGCGCGGCGGGCCAGATAACCGGCAGTGACCGCGGCGGCCATCGCCGCGGCCATCGCGGGTGGATCGGCGGCGCGAGTCACCGCTGTCGCCAATAGCACCGCGTCACATCCCAACTCCATTGCCAGCGTGGCGTCACTGGCCGTGCCGATGCCGGCATCGAGGACAACAGGGACGCCGGCTTGCGCGACGATCATCTCAATATTGTGCGGGTTGGCGATGCCCAGACCCGTGCCGATTGGCGACCCGAGCGGCATCACCGCCACGCAGCCGGTGTCCTCCAGTCGTTTAGCCAACACCGGGTCATCGTTGGTGTACGGCAGCACCACAAATCCGTCGTCGACCAATTGCTCTGCAGCCCGGACCAATTCAACACCATCGGGCAGCAGCGTACGTTCGTCGGCAATCACTTCCAGCTTGACCCATTCGGTGCCCAATGCTTCGCGGGCGAGCTGCGCGGTCAGCACCGCCTCCGCAGCGCTGCGACAGCCCGCGGTGTTGGGCAGCGGGGTGATACCCAGTCGGCTCAGCAGGTCGAGCATGCCGGTGCCTCCCTCGGCGTCGACCCGACGCATCGCGACGGTAGTCAGCTCGGTGCCGGACGCGATCAGAGCCTCTTCCAGGACTGCGAGGTTCGCCGCGCCGCCGGTGCCCATGATCAGCCGCGACGTAAAGCTGCGCCCGGCGATCGTCAGTTTGGAATCAGCCACCCTGCACCGCCGTCACCACATCGAGTTGTGCACCGTCGGAAAGAGTTGTCGCCCAACCAGACCGCGGCAAAACCGTCTGATCGAGTGCGACCGCAACGCCGCGGTCGGGATAGCCAAGCGACTCCAGCAGCGCGGCGACGGTCATCTGGTCGTCGACCTCGAGTCGCTCTGCGTTGACGCGGATGATCATCATGGATGAGCTCCAACCGGAAGAAGTTCGGACACAATCTGTTCGGCGGTCCAGGGTGCCAGCAGGAAACCGGAGCGGCCGTGACCGGCAGCGATCAACGTACGCTCATCCAGGCGTCCCACCAGCGGGAGGTTATCCGGCGTCATCGGGCGCAGGCCGGCGAGGCACTCGGCCAGCTCGTACTCACCGAGCGCCGGCATCACCGTGCACGCGTCGTCAAGCAGGTCACGTATACCGGATACCGCCGGCGCGGTGTCGCGACCGTGCTCGTACTGGGTGGCGCCCACCACCACACCGTCAGCGCGTGGCACCAGGTATACCTGCCGCCCGTGGACGCGTGCGCGAATCACCCGCTGCGGCAACGGCATACATCCCTTACGCCATCGCAGCCGCAGCACTTCGCCCTTCACCGGCCGAATCGGCAGACCGGGCCATAAGGCTGGGGCGTCAATGCCGTTGGCAATCACCACCGTGTCAGCCTGCACAGAACTCAGATCGCCTGCCGGCCCCTCCCATTCGACGCCCAGCTGCTCGCATGCCGCTGCCAGCCCATCGAGCAATGCGCGGTTGTCCACCGCCAATTCGGTGGGCGCCCGGAAGCCATGCCGAACACCTTGTGCCAGCATCGGTTCCAGGTCCCGAGCGGATGACTCCCAGATCACCGGGTGGCCCTGCGCCGACAGCCAGTCGGCGACCGTGTGCAGGTCGGCGACATCAGCACGGTCGACGGCCACCGCCAACGACTCCCGCGCGGTGATCACCTGTGTCGGCAACCCATCGGTGAATCCGCCCTGCCGCCACAGCCGCAGCGACTCCAGACCCAGGTGCAGCAACCGCTCCTCGCCGGGCCAGCCTTCGCTGTGCGGCGCGAGCATTCCGGCCGCCACCCAGGACGCACCCGGCTGCCCGGAGCGATGCACCCGCACTGACCAGCCCGCCTGCGCAGCGCGCCGCGCCACCGACAGCCCGATGACGCCGCCGCCAATGACGGCCAGCGATCCCGAGTCCGGTCGCATCCTTCGCTCCCTTCGCCGGCATGATCCGGATCAGGTGTGACGGTAAGGGCAGGCGCGCCCACTCTCAGACCCCGTACCCGGGACTCCCGTGTCGACTAACCACGCTAGCCGCTAGCGTCGCGGTGTGCACGCAGGTTTGGCCCGGCTCGCCAGCGCACGCCTGTATCTGTGCACCGACGCGCGTCGCGATCGTGGCGATTTGGCCGAGTTCGCCGACGCCGCGCTGGCCGGCGGCGTGGACATCATTCAGCTGCGCGACAAGGGCTCGACGGGTGCGCAACAGCTGGGTCCGCTGGAGGCCCGTGACGAGGTGGCGGCGCTGGAGATCCTCGCCGACGCCGCCCGCCGGCATGGTGCATTGGTGGCCGTCAACGACCGCGCCGACGTCGCCCGCGCCGCCGGGGCCGACGTGCTGCACCTGGGCCAGGATGACCTACCGCTACCGGTGGCTCGCGACATCGTCGGGCCGGACACCCTGATCGGGCGGTCCGCCCACGATCGCGACCAGGTGGCCGCCGCGACGACCGAAGACGTCGACTACTTCTGCGTCGGGCCGTGCTGGCCGACTCCGACAAAACCGGGCAGGCCTGCGCCGGGCCTGCAGCTGGTCCGCTTCGCGGCCAACCTAGCCGCCGATCTGGCGGGCGACAAGCCGTGGTTCGCCATCGGCGGTATCGACATCGGTCGACTGCCGGATGTGCTGGAGGCCGGCGCCCGTCGAATCGTGGTGGTACGAGCGATCACCGGCGCGGAGGATCCGCGGGCCGCGGCTCAACAGCTCAGTTCGGTGCTTGCAGCAGCGAGCTGATCCGGGAACTCAGTTGCGACGGGGCCTGGTCGGGTTTGCCCGCGGTGCACCACACGAAAACACCGGCCTCGAGTTCGACCGTGCGGGGCAGGTGGCGTCGTCGCTCGTCACCGGCGCCCAACGGCACGATCGCCGGCGCGGTGCGCAGCCGTTGCCAACTGGCCGCAAACCCGGGATGCAGTGGCAGCTGGCCTACCTCGTCTTCAGCCACCCACCGCAGCTCGGAGCTTTCCCGGTTCGGCACGGTATGCAGCAATTCACCGGCGTCGGCGACGACCGTGGTGTAGGTCCATTGGGTGCCGCTGGTGCCGAAAACTTCAGCGGTGATCACCGTCGCCCGCAGCGACAGCCGGTCACTGGCCAGCCCGGCCTCCTCGTGCGCTTCGCGCACGGCGGCCTGTTCGGCGGTCTCGTGACTGTCGCGGGCGCCGCCCGGTAGACCCCACGTCCCGCCCTGATGACTCCACGGCGCCCGGTGCTGCAGCAAGACTGCCGGTGTACCGTCGGGCCGGGGCGCTCGCAGCAGCAGGCCGGCCGCGCCGTGCCGGCCCCAGTAATGCATGCCGTTGTCGGAGAACACCCATCCGTCGCCGTCGCCGCGCACGCGTTCAGGATATGCAGCCTTTCAGGGCCAATTGGGCGGCGCGTCCCCGCAACTGGCGAAGAAACTCTTAGAATTTGCTTATAGAATTTGTGGCACGCACGCCCGAAAGATGAGGTCCGAGCAGACGTGACCGTTGAGTTGGCGCATCCGTCGACCGAGCCGTTGGGTTCGCGGTCGCCCACTGAACCGGCTCACCCACGCTGGTGGTTCGTGGCGACGACCCCGGGCCGCATCCTGTCCATCGGCCTCATCTTGGCGATCCTCGGCGGGCTCAGTGCGTTCGCCACCTCGACGACGATCAACCAGCGGCAGACCGCGCTGACCACGGTGCTGAACCACACCGAGCCGCTGGCGTTCGCCGCCGGGCGGCTTTACACCACCCTGTCGGTGGCCGATGCCGCCGCCGCGACGGCCTTCATCGCTCAGGCCGAACCGCGCACGGTCCGGCAGCGTTACGAGCAGGCGATCACCGACGCTGCGGTGGCAGTCACTCGGGCGTCGAAGGGGCTGACCGACGAACCCCTGGTGCAGTTGCTCGGACGGATCAACGCCGAATTAGCCGTCTACACCGGGCTGATCGAGATTGCGCGAACCAACAACCGGGCCGGTAACCCGGTCGGGTCGTCTTATCTGTCCGAGGCGTCGTCGCTCATGCAGTCGACGATCCTGCCGGACGCCCAGCAGCTTTACCGCGAGACATCGAAACGGGTGGACGCCGAGACCACGGCATCAACCCAGATGCCGGCTCCGGTCATCCTGGTCGTCATCACCACCGCGGTGTTTGGCGCGTTCTCGCACCGCTGGCTGGCCCGTCGCACCAAACGACGAATCAATCCCGGTCTCGTCGCAGGCGCACTCGCGATCCTGGTTATGGTGGTCTGGGTAGGAACCGCTCTTGCCATTTCCACCAGCGGCAGCCGCAGCGCCAAAAACACCGCGGCAGAATCACTGAAAACCGTGACGAACATGTCCATCAGTGCGCAGCAGGCCCGCGCCGACGAGACGTTGTCGCTGATCCGGCGCGGGGACGAACAAACCCGCAAGAAGTCCTTCTACGGCCGCATCGATGACATGCACAAGCAACTCGACGAATATCTGTCCCGCGACGACGCCGTTGACAAAGGCGACTTACAGGGCGCCGATGCACTGCTGGCCCAGTGGCGCCGCGCTGATGACCGAATCAACGCCTACATCTCGGTCGGCAACTACCAGGCCGCCACTCAGGTGGCGCTCGGCACCGGTGCGGACGACTCCACCCCCGCGTTCGACAAACTCGACCATGCGCTGGGCAAAGCCATGGAGCAGAGTCGCGATCAACTGCGTGAAGACATCCTCAATGCGCGCCGCGGACTGTCCGGCGCTACGGTCGGTGGCGTCGTGCTCAGCCTGGGCGCGGCCGTCGCAGTCGCTCTTGGAATGTGGCCTCGATTGAACGAGTACCGATGAAGCGCCCGCCCCGGATCCTGTCCGTCGCCCTGACTATGACCATCGTTGCCACGGTGCTGGCCGGGTGCGGCCAGTCCGCCGCCATGATAGTGACGCCGGTGCCGACCCTACCGCCGCCGACACCGGCCGGTATGCAGGAAATGTCGCCACAGCCGCCGCTGCCGCCGGACAAGTCGGCTGACAGCTGCGACCCCGCCGCGAGCCTGCGGCCGTTTACCAACCCCGCCGACGCCGACGCCGCGGTGGCGAAGATCCGTGCCCGCGGCAGGCTGATCGTTGGCCTGGACATCGGCAGCAACTTGTTCAGCTTCCGGGACCCAATCAGCGGTGAGATCACCGGCTTCGACGTCGACGTTGCCGGCGAGGTGGCGCGCGATATCTTCGGCACCCCGTCACAGGTCGAGTATCGGATCCTGTCGTCTGCCGAACGGATCACTGCGCTGATGCAATCGGAGGTCGACATCGTCGTCAAGACGATGACCATCACCTGCGAGCGCCGGAAGCAAGTCAACTTCTCCACCGTTTACCTCGATGCCTACCAGCGCATCCTGGCGTCGCGGGACTCCCCGATCACCAAGCCGTCCGACCTTTCCGGCAAGCGGGTCTGCGTGGCGAAGGGCACCACGTCGCTGCACCGGATCCGGGAGATCGCGCCGCCGCCAATCGTGGTGGAGGTGGAGAACTGGGCCGACTGCCTGGTGACGCTGCAGCAGCGGCAAGTCGACGCTGTCAGCACTGATGACGCCATCCTGGCCGGACTGGTTTCCCAGGACCCCTACCTGCACATCGTCGGACCCAATATGGGCACTCAGCCCTACGGCATCGGGGTCAAGCTGGACAACACCGGGCTGGTCCGGTTTGTCAACGGCACGCTGGAACGCATTCGCCGGGACGGCACCTGGAACACCTTGTACCGCAAGTGGTTATCGGTGCTCGGTCCGGCGCCGGCCCCACCGAGTCCAAGGTACGTGGACTGATGGCCGAGCAACCCCTGAATTCGGACAGCCAGGATACCGACGAGGCCACCACGGGCACCCAGCCCGTCGAGGCGACGGTGGACTCGTCCTCACTGGGCCGCCCGGTGGCTACCCAGGCAATCTTCCGCCCCGATTTCGATGACGACGACTCCGACGACATCCCGTTGCGCGTCCTCGACACCGAGCCCCAACAACGCGCGAAGCCCGCCCCTCGGGCTCCGGTCCGGCGACTGGGCGGCGGCTTGGTCGAGATTCCGCGGGTGCCCGACATCGATCCGCTCGAAGCGTTGATGCCCAATCCTGTGGTGCCGGAGTCGAAACGGTTCTGCTGGAACTGCGGACAGCCGGTGGGCCGGTCCAGCTCGGATGGCATGGCATCTTCGGAGGGCTGGTGCCCTTATTGCGCGAGCCCGTATTCGTTTCTTCCGCAACTGAATCCGGGCAACGTCGTCGCGGGCCAGTACGAAATCAAAGGCTGCATCGCCCACGGTGGGCTGGGCTGGGTGTACCTGGCTCTCGACCGCAACGTCAACGATCGTCCGGTGGTGCTCAAAGGTCTGGTGCATTCCGGTGACGCCGAGGCCCAAGCGATCGCAATGGCCGAGCGGCGATTTCTCGCCGAGGTCGTGCACCCGTCGATCGTGCAGATCTTCAACTTCGTCGAGCACATTGACCGGCATGGGGATCCCGTCGGCTACATCGTCATGGAGTATGTCGGCGGACAGTCGCTCAAACGCCGCAAGGGCGAGAGGCTTCCGGTCGCCGAAGCCATTGCCTACGTGATGGAAATCCTGCCGGCACTGAGCTATTTGCATTCCCTCGGTTTGGTTTACAACGACCTCAAGCCGGAAAACATCATGCTCACCGAAGAGCAGCTCAAGCTGATCGACTTGGGGGCGGTGTCGAGGATCAACTCGTTCGGCTACCTCTACGGCACGCCGGGTTACCAGGCACCCGAGATCGTTCGCACGGGTCCGACGATTGCCAGCGACATCTACACGGTCGGACGCACGCTCGCGGCTCTGACGCTGAAATTGCGCGCCCGGGGCGGACGCTACGTCGACGGGCTTCCCGAAGATGATCCGGTGCTGGCCAAATACGACTCGTTCGGCCGGTTGTTGCGTCGCGCAATCGATCCGGATCCGCGGCGACGGTTTGCCAGCGCCGAGGAAATGTCCGGGCAGCTGTCCGGTGTCCTGCGCGAGGTGGTCGCTCAAGACACCGGTGTGCGTCGGCCGGGCTTGTCGACGATCTTCAGCCGCACCCGCTCGACGTTCGGCGAAGACCTGTTGGTTGCCCACACCGACGTGTACTTGGACGGCCACGTGCATGCGGAGAAGCTGACCGCCAAGGAGATTGTCACTGCGCTGCAGGTGCCGCTGGTCGACCCGGCCGACGTCGCCGCGCCGCTGCTGGGAGCGACGGTGCTGTCCCAGCCGGTGCAGACGCTGGATTCACTGCGCGCGTTTCGCCACGGCGCAATGGATTCCGACGATATCGACTTGTCGGAGTCTGTCGAGCTGCCGCTGATGGAGGTGCGGGCGCTACTGGATCTCGGCGATGTGGCCAAGGCCAACCGCAAACTCGACGACCTAGCCGAGCGCGTCGGCTGGCGATGGCGACTGGTCTGGTACCGCGCCGTCTCGGAACTGCTCACCGGCGATTACGAATCGGCCAGCAAGCATTTCAGCGAGGTGCTGGACACCTTCCCCGGTGAGTTGGCACCCAAGATGGCACTCGCCGCTACCGCCGAGCTCGCCGGTAGCTCAGACGAACACAAGTACTACGAGGAGGTCTGGAAGACCGACGACGGGGTTATCTCGGCGGCGTTCGGGTTGGCCCGGGCGCAGTCGGTTGAAGGGGATCGAGCCGGCGCGGTCCGCACTCTCGACGAAGTCCCGGCCACCTCAAGGCATTTCACCACCGCGCGACTGACCAGTGCGGTAACGCTGCTGTCCGGCCGGTCGACGAGCGAAATCACCGAAGAGCAGATACGCGACGCCGCGCGGCGGGTGGAGGCTCTGCCGCCGACAGAACCGCGAGTGCTGCAGATCCGCGCCTTGGTACTCGGCGGCGCGTTGGATTGGCTGGGAGAGCACGAGGCCAGCACCAACCACATCCTCGGCTTTCCGTTCACCGAACATGGGCTGCGGCTCGGTGTCGAGGCATCGCTGCGTGGGCTGGCTCGAGTGGCGCCCACCCAGGCGCACCGCTACACCTTGGTCGACCTGGCCAACCAGGTGCGGCCCACCAGCACCTTCTAGCAGGTCCGGCGTCGAGCGTGAATCTTGACATCGCTGCTCACTTTCCGCCCTCCTTACACGCTGAGAACCCTCAGTGCACGCACGATTTCCGTGCATCCAAGGCGGATCGCACGCGTCGTAAAATATCGGCGGGATGGTCTCCGATGACGCAGCGCCATGCAACCGGAAGTATCAGCAAATCCTTAGGCAAGCGAAATCAACTTGTAGGCAGCGCCGCAAGAAAATCGCAAGAAAGATCAGGCACAGTTAAGTCATGCCTGGTCAGTCGGACCGGTGGATCACCACCGCGCGTCTACTGCGCCGGGCCGGGTTCGGAGTGACCGGCCCGCAGGTCGACGCCGTTGCTAGCCAGGATTGGTCGAGCTACGTCGACGCCGCCCTGGGCGCAGATCCCGAAGCGGACCCAGGTGCGGTAGCAACGCCGATGCCGACGCTGCCTACCCTGCGCAACCCCGGAAAAGGGGCCGCGGTGGCCGACCGCAAAGAGTTTAACCGGCGTCTCGTCGGACAGATGACCGAGTTATCGCAATGGTGGCTAAGCCGCATGATCAGCGTCGAGCAGCCAATTCACGAGAAGCTGACGCTGTTGTGGCACAACCACTTTGCCACCTCTGCCCAGAAGGTGCGAGTCGCGGCGCAGATGGCAGCGCAGAACCAGAAACTGCGTAGCTTGTCCCTCGGCGATTTTCGCACGCTGGCCTATGCCATGTTGACCGATGCCGCGATGCTGCGCTGGCTGGACGCGCAGACCAACACCGCCAAGGCCCCCAACGAGAACCTTGCCCGCGAATTCATGGAGCTGTTCACGCTCGGACATGGTGACGGCTACAGCGAGGACGACGTGCGGGAGGGCGCCCGAGCACTGACCGGCTGGGTCATTCGACCCGGCGGAGACCCGTCGGTGGTGCCCAGGCGCCACGATAGGACGGCCAAAACGATTTTCGGCGTCACCGGTAACTTCGACGCAGGAGGCTTCTGCGACCTCGTACTGGCCCAACCCAAATCGCCGCAATACGTAGCCAGCCGCCTGTGGCAGCAGCTTGCGTCTGACACCCCGCCGTCGCCGCAGGCCCTCGATCGCTTGGTCGCCACCTACGGCCCGGGCCGCAACCTGCGGGCGTTGACGCATGCGATTCTCACCGACGACGAATTCATCAGCAGCCGAGCGGCAATCGTCAACACGCCGGTCGAATGGCTTGTCGGGGTGATCCGCACACTGGGTGTCCGCATCAACACCCCGGCACGGCTGAAGCTGGCCGACGTCGCGCTGAAAGCGCTGGGGCAGCGACCGTTTTATCCGCCGGATGTCGGCGGGTGGCCGCACGGCCGCGTCTGGATGTCGACCGCCAGCGCCGACGTGCGGATGCGCGCCGCGAGTCAGTTGGCACGCGCCGCTGACCTGTCCGGCATCGAGGACGCCGCTGCCGACGACCGGATCGACGCGGTCGGCTATCTGATCGGGGTCGGCGCATGGTCGGATCGGACCGTCGCGGCCCTGCAGCCCTTGGTGCGCCGACCGGTCCAGCTAGTCGCCGCGGCCGTCAATGCACCCGAATACCTGACGTCTTAGCGAGAATGCCCATGCTTGATGTGAATCGCCGCAAGTTCCTCATCGCCAGCGCCGGTGCGGGCGCGGCGGGCCTGCTGTCGGGTGCGGTGGCGTGCAGCTGGCCCGACCTGATGCGCGAGGCCAAGGAGCGTCCGCTCGCCGAGGGCAGCGGCGTGCTGGTGATCCTCACGCTCTACGGCGGCAATGACGGCATCAACACTCTGATTCCGCACGCCGACAACGCCTACCATGATGCCCGCCCCGAATTGGCCTATGCTCCGAGCGATGTGCTGGACCTGGATGGCCAGCTTGGGCTGAATCCGGCGCTCAAAGGCCTAGCCCAGCAATGGAAAAATCGGAAGCTAGCGATTGTGCGCGGCGCGAGCTACCCGCAGCCCGACCACAGTCACTTCCGGTCGATGGACATCTGGCAGACCGCGTCGCCAGCGGAACCCGTACCGACCGGTTGGATCGGTCGCTGGCTGGACGCCACTGGCGATGACCCGCTACGTGCGGTCAATATCGGCACGGTACTTCCGCCGCTTGCCGTGGGTGAAAAGTTTACGGCGGCAGCACTTACCGCGTCCGAAAAACCCGAATCGGCAGACAAGTTCGCGCAGACCATGGTCGCGCTCGGTGCCGACGATCCCAACGACACAACCGCGATGGCAGCGGTCTGCGACGCTTATCGCGCCACCCGCACCACCGACACGACCTTCGGCGAGATAAAGCCGCCCGGCGAGAAGGGCGGAAAGCACAACTCACTGGCCGGCCAGCTCAAGATGGTAGCGGCGGCGGTACAGGCGGCGGTGCCCACTCGGGTGTACGCGGTGTCGCTGGGCGGATTCGACACGCACGCCAACGAACGCGAGACCCAGCAGCGGCTGTTGCAAACCTTCGACGAAGCAGTGACGCCGTTCCTGTCCCAGATGGCCGGCGACCGGTACGGCAAGAACGTCGTCCTGTTGGCGTACTCGGAATTCGGGCGACGGGTAAAGGCCAACGCCTCGCAAGGCACCGATCACGGCACCGCCGGGCCTGTGTTCGTGGCTGGAGCTGCGGTCAAGGGCGGCTTCTACGGCGAGGAACCCAGTCTGACCGATCTGGACAACGGCGATCTCAAACCCACCACCGACTTCCGGGACGTCTACTACGAGCTACTGTCCAAGACGCTTGGGGCCGACCCGACACCGTCGGTCGGGAATGGCCGGCAAAGCCTGGGATTCCTCTGAGCTGAGCCCTAGATCGCTCGTAGGCAGTCGCGGGCGATCACGAGTTCCTCGTTGGTGGGGATCACCAGTACGGCGATCGGCGAGGTGTCGGCCGAAATCCGCCGGGCATCCTTGGCGGACTGAGCGTTTCGCTCTCTGGTCGATCTCAATACCCAGCACCCCCAGCCCGCTCAGCGCGTCACGGCGGACCGTCGCAACATTCTCGCCGACCCCTGCGGTGAAGCTGACCACGTCGGTGCGACCCAACACCGCCAGGTAGGCGCCGACATACTTGCGTAGCCGGTGGACGAACACGTCATAGGCTAATTGCGCTGCGGCATCGCCCGTCTCGATCATCTGTTGCAACCGGCGGAAATCGAGCTCGCCGGCTAACCCGAATAACCCGGAATGATGGTTGAGCATCGAGTCGACCTCGTCCACGTTCATCTTCGCCGCGCGGCACAGGTAGCCGATGACACCGGCATCGATGTCACCGCTGCGGGTACCCATCACCAGGCCCTCTAACGGGGTCAAACCCATGGATGTGTCCACTGGTCGACCGGCCAGCGATCGCCGACGCCGAGGCGCCGTTACCCAGATGCAGCACAATCTGATTCAGGTCCTCCAGCGGCCTATCTAAGAAGGCCGCCACCTGTCGGCTGACGTACTGGTGCGAGGTGCCATGAAAGCCATATCGCCGGATCTGCCACTTCTCGGCCAGCTCACGGTCGATCGCGTAGGTCGCCGCCGCGGCGGGCAGGTCGTGGAAAAAGGCGGTGTCGAAGACCGCGACATGCGGCACATCCGGAAGCATTTTGCGGGCCACCTCGATGCCCTGCACGGCGGGCGGATTGTGCAGCGGGGCCAACGCCGACAAATCTTTGAGCTGAGCAATAACCGCGTCATCGATGAGGGTGGGTCGGTAGAACGTGGGCCCGCCGTGCACCACTCGGTGGCCAACCGCCGCCAGGCCACAGCTCTTCAGGTCGATACCGGCCTGGGAGACTCGGTCAAACGCCAACCGCAGCGCCACGTCGTGGTCGGTAACCGAAGACGAGGGTTCGCCGATCTGCTCGACGATGCCATCGGCCAGCGAGCTACCCGAGTTCGGTTCGATCAGTTGGTATTTCAGTGACGACGAGCCGGAGTTGATCACCAGCACCATGCGGTCAGGAGTCAATGGCGCCATTCTCCCCCGCAAGCGGGTGGGGGTACCCCAGCCGCGCAGTGGCGGGGGCGTGCCCCCACCTCATCGCTTCACTCTGCATCGTCATTGGCCGCATCGGTGCTCTGGGCCTGGATCGCGGTGATGGCGACGGTGTTGACGATGTCGTCGACCAGGGCGCCGCGGGACAGGTCGTTCACCGGCTTGTTCAGCCCTTGCAGCACCGGACCGATCGCGATCGCGTCGGCGCTGCGCTGCACCGCCTTGTAGGCGTTGTTACCGGAGTTGAGGTCCGGAAAGATCAGCACGGTGGCGCGGCCGGCCACCGCCGAATCGCGCATCTTGGTGGCGGCGACGGAGGGCTCGACCGCGGCGTCATACTGGATCGGACCCTCGACCAGCAACTGCGGCGCCCGACTGCGCACCAATTCTGTTGCCTCCCTGACCTTATCGACATCAGCGCCAGTGCCGGATTCACCGGTGGAATAGGACAACATGGCTACCCGCGGCTCGATGCCGAATTGTGCGGCGGTGTGCGCCGAGCTGATAGCGATATCGGCGAGCTGGTCGACCGTCGGATCGCGCACGATCGCGCAGTCGCCGTACGCCAGCACCTTATCCGGCAGGCACATCAGGAAGATGCTGGACACCGTAGAGATACCGGGCGCCGTACCGATGATCTCGAAGGCCGGCCGAACGGTGTGCGCCGTGGTATGCGCAGCACCGGAGACCATGCCGTCAACAAGGGAGTTGTAGACCAGCATGGTTCCGAAATACGACACGTCGTGGATGATCTCCCGGGCCTGCTCGACGGTGATGCCTTTCTTCGCGCGCAGCTGCGCGTACTGCTCGGCGAATTTGTCGCACAACTCGCTGGTACGAGGATCCAACACCTTGGCGTCATCGAGGTTGACGCCGAGTTCGGCTGCGCGAGCACGGATCTGGCTCTCGTCGCCGAGGATGGTCAGCTCGGCGATGCCACGCGCCAGCAATCGGCCGGCTGAGCGCAGGATTCGATCGTCGTCACCCTCGGGCAACACGATGTGCTTCCGATCGGAGCGGGCCCGCTCACGCAGCTGGTAGGTGAACATCTGCGGTGTGGTCACCTTGGGGATCGGAATAGCCAACTGCGCCAGCAAGTCCCCCAGATCGACATGCCTTTCGATCAACTGTAGGGCGGTGTCGATCTTGCGCTGCGACGACGTGGTGACGCGGCCGTGCGCCGAGCCAACCGCGCTGGCTGTGTCGAAGGTGCCCAGCGTGGTGGCGATGATCGGCAGCCGCAGCCGCAGGCCGGCTACCAGCGAGCCGATCGACGGATGCAACTCGAACCCGCCATTGAGAATGATGCACGACAACGACGGGAACCCCTCGGCGGCATGGGCGCTGGCGACAGCGAGCACAACGTCGGAGCGGTCCCCGGGCGTAACCACCGCGACGCCCTCGCGCAGCCGCTCGAGCACGTGATCCGCCGTCATTCCGGCGACAACCACGCCCATTGCCTCGCGGCTCATCAGCGCGGTGTCACCGCTGACCAGCGTTCCGTTCACCGCGGTCTGCAGGTCGGCCACCGTCGGCGCGATCAGTAGCGGTTCGTCGGGCAGCACATATGTTCTGGGGTCCAGCGGGCGCAGCGCCTCAGCAACTGCGGTCAACTCCGACGGCTCGCAGCGGTTGGCCACCACGGCCGCGGTGTGCGCGTGCTGAGCATTGAGCTCAGCCAGACACACCTCAACGGCGTGGACGACTTGCTCGGGACTGCGGTCTTTGGCCCGCACCGCCAGCAGTATCGGCGCACCGAGGTTGACCGCGATGCGGGCATTGACGCTGAGTTCGGCCGGGCTGGCGACGTCGCTGTAGTCGCTGCCGACGATGACGACTGCGTCGCACTCGGCGGCCATCCCGTGATACCGCTCGACGATGTCGTCGATGGCTGCATCCCGATCGGCATGCAGCTGCTGGTAAGTCACGCCGATACAGCGCTCGTACGGCACGCCGGCGGTGGTCTGCGCCAGCAGTAGATCCAGGATGTAGTCGCGGTCCTCGCTACCCGCTCGGGTAATCGGCCGAAAGACGCCAACTCTGGCGACCGTGGCGGCCAGCCGGTGCAAGATCCCCAGCGCGATCGTCGACTTGCCGGTGTCGCCCTCCGGCGCCGCGATGTAAAGCCCAGATGTCACAGAGTTGCCAGCGACGTCGGGCATGTCGGTTCAGCCCAGCCGTCGCAGCCGCGGCTCGAGGTCCTTCTGGAAAAGCTCCAGGAATCGGCGCTGGTCGTGACCCGGCGCATGGAATACCAAGTGGTTAAGGCCCCAGTCGACGTAGTCCTTGACCTTGGCGACAGCTTCGTCGGGGTCGGACGCCACGATCCAGCGCTTGGCGACCTGTTCGATCGGCAGCTCGTCGGCGGCCTTCTCCATTTCCAGCGGGTCGTGAATGCTGGTCTTCTGTTCGGCGGTCAGCGACAGCGGCGCCCAGAACCGAGTGTTCTCCAACGCCAGATCCGGGTCAGTGTCGTAGGAGATCTTGATCTCGATCATCCGGTCGATGTCGTCAGGGTTCTTGCCCGCGGCTTCGGCGCCTTCCCTCATCGCCGGAATCAGCTTGTCCTTGTATAGCTCCTCGCCCTTGCCGGAGGTACAGATGAAGCCATCGCCCGCGCGGCCCGCGTACTTGGCCACCAGCGGGCCGCCGGCCGCGATGTAGATCGGGATGCCGCCCTCGGGCACGTCGTAAATGGAGGCGCCCTTTGTGTGGTAGTACTCGCCCTGGAAGTCAACGCGGTCGCCGAGCCAGAGCTCACGCATCAGGCGTACCGACTCGCGCAGCCTGGCGTAGCGCTCCTTGAATTCCGGCCAGTCGCCCTCGTATCCGGTGGCGATCTCGTTCAGCGACTCCCCCGTGCCGACACCGAGGAAGATGCGATCGGGGTACAGGCATCCCATAGTCGCGAACGCCTGGGCGATGACGGCGGGGTTGTAGCGGAACGTCGGGGTGAGTACCGACGTGCCCAGCTGAAGGCGTTTGGTGCGTTCACCGACCGCCGTCATCCAGGACAGCGAGAACGGGGCGTGGCCGCCCTCGTGCCGCCAGGGTTGGAAGTGATCGCTGACCGTCGCGCTGTCCATGCCGTGCGCTTCGGCGGCGACTGCCAGCTCGACGAGTTCCCGCGGCGCGAATTGCTCCGCGGACGCCTTATATCCCAGTTTCAGTTCAGCCACCCTTCCGTTTCTACTCCAATGCTTAGACTCTCCGACATGGCACCGCCGCTCAAGGCCGTCACCGAGATCGTGCACCTCGCCCAGGGCGGGGCGGTCAACTGGCTGCTGGTCACCGGCGACACCGGGGTCATGCTGATCGACGCCGGATATCCGGGCGACCGCGACGACGTGCTGGCCTCGCTGCGCGAGCTGGAGTACGAGGCCAACGATGTGTGCGCGATCCTGCTTACCCACGCCCATATCGACCACCTGGGTTCGGCGATCTGGTTCGCCAAAACCCACGGCACCCCGGTGTATTGCCACGCCGACGAGGTCGGCCACGCCAAGCGGGAGTACCTCGAGCAGGCGTCGCCGCTCGACGTCGCTCTGCGGATCTGGCGGCCCAGGTGGGCGGTGTGGGCCGCCCACCTCGTGCGCAACGGCGGGTTGATCCGCGAAGGAATTCCGTCCGCGCGGCCGTTGACCGCCGAGGTGGCGGCGAAGTTGCCCGGCCATCCGATGGCCATTCCCACTCCCGGTCACACCAGCGGTCACTGCTCGTATCTGGTCGACGGCGTGTTGGCCAGTGGCGACGCGCTAATTACCGGGCATCCACTGCTGGCGCGCAGCGGGCCGCAGCTGCTGCCGGAGGTGTTCAGCCATGACCAGGACGGCTGCATCCGAAGCCTGGCGGCGTTGGCCCTGTTGGATACCGAGGTTCTGGTGCCCGGCCATGGCGACTTGTGGCGGGGCCCGATCCGCGAGGCCACCAATCGGGCGACCGCGCTGGCGCAATAGCTCGGTCACGATTCGATTACGTTGCAGGTCACGATTCTTTAAGGTTCTAGCGCGTTCCTTAAGAAATCCGGCGTGCCTCTGATCGATTACTTACCGAAAGCGGCCTCAGATGAGGCCCAGCTCACGCCAGGCTCCGGAAACGGCTCCCCTGCAGAGGGTTCCGATACTGGACGTTCGCGTACCTTGGGCATCAGGTCTCGGCAACCTGTGATCAATCTGCGTCTTCAAGAAAGCAAACAATGATGAAATTCAGTGGTAAGACCATGCGCCGGCACGCCGCCGGTTGCGGTCTACTCACCGGACTGGCCGCCACAGTGATTGCCGCGCCCGTTGCGTCCGCGGCACCCGACTGCAGCACCTCTGGGGTGGCCAATACGGTCAGCTCGGTGACGGGCTCGGCAAGCCAGTACCTCAGCGCCCACCCGGGCGCCAATGCGGTCGTGACGGCAGCGAGGAACGAGCCGCGCCCGCAAGCGGAGTCGGATCTACGTGGCTACTTCACCGCACACCCGCAGGAGTACGTCGAATTGCGGGGCATCCTGGCGCCGATCGGTGACACCCAGCGCCAATGCAACACGACCGTGCTGTCGCCCGATCTGGAGTCGGCCTACAACGAGTTCATGGCCGGCTGAACCGCCAGATCGCCAGGCGTCAGCCCAAGATGATCCCGCAGGGTGTGGCCACTGTATTCCGAGCGGTACGCTCCACGTTCTTGCAGCAGTGGCACGACCTGGTCGACGAAGTCGTCCAGGCCCTGCGGGGTCAGGTGCGGCACCAGGATGAATCCGTCGCAGGCGTCCGCCTGGATATACCGGTCGATCTCGTCGGCGATGTGGGCGGCGGTGCCGACAAACTGCTGGCGGCTGGTCACCGCGATGACCAGCTCGCGGATCGAGAGCTTTTCGGCTTCAGCACGTTCGCGGAAGCCGCGGGCGACCGCGACCGGGTCGCCGTGCCTAACGCGACCTTGGGTGATGCTGGTATCGCCGGTCGGATCGACATCGGGCAACGGCCCATCGGGGTCGTAGTCGGAAAGGTCGCGTCCCCATATCTGTTCGAGCATGGCGATTGCCGTGGCGCCGCTAACCTGCTGATGACGTATATGCACGGCTTTCTCGGCGGCCTCTTCGGCGGTGTCGGCCAGCACGAAAGTAGCCGCCGGAAAGACCTTGAGCTCGTCGGGGTTTCGCCCGTAGGAGGCGGCACGGCCCTTCACGTCGGCGTAGTAGCGCTGACCGTCCTCTAGCGATCCATGCAGGGTGAACAGCGCGTCGGCGTACCGGGCTCCGAAGTTTCGGCCCTCGTCAGAATCCCCCGCCTGCAATAGCACCGGGTGTCCCTGCGGACCGGCCGGCAGCGTCGCCACTCCGCGCACGTCGAACTGCGAACCCAAGTGCTCGATGTTGCGGATACGGTCCGGATTCACATAGACCCCGGCGTTGAGGTCGCCCACCACGGCGCCGGTTCCCCAGCTGTCCCAGAATTCACCTGCCACGGTAAGGAACTCCTCGGCGCGGCGGTAACGATCGGCGCGGTCGAGGAAGCCGCCGCGGCGGAAGTTCTCGCCGGTGAAGGCGTCCGACGAAGTGACGATGTTCCAGCCCGCCCGGCCGTCGGAAAGATGGTCAAGCGTAGCGAATTGCCTTGCCACTTCGAAGGGTTCGTTGAAGGTGGTGTTGATGGTCCCGGTCAAGCCCAGCCGGTCGGTGACTGCGGCCAGCGCCGCCAGCACGGTGAAGGTATCCGGCCGGCCAACTACGTCGAGGTCATAGATCTGGCCCCGATGCTCGCGCAGCCGCAGCCCCTCGGCCAAGAAGAAGAAGTCGAATAGCCCGCGCTCGGCGGTGCGGGCCAAGTGTGCGAACGAGTCGAACTCGATCTGGCTACCCGAGGTGGGATCGGTCCACACCGTGGTGTTATTGACGCCGGGGAAGTGGGCGGCTAGATGAATTGGCTTGCGGCTCATGAAGTTAACCCCCATCGTTTGGCAATCAACTCGTGCGAGCGCAGCCGGTCCTCATAACGGTGTGTCACCGACGTGACGACCAGTTCGTCCGCGCCGGTAAGTCGTTGCAGCGCGCGCAGCCGCTCGGCGACCTCATCGGGATCACCAACGAATTGCGTCTCCAGCCTGTCTTTTACGACGGGTAGCTGCTCATCGGTGAGCGGACGACAATCGCGTGGATCCGGGTAGGGCACGGCCCCGACCCCGGTTCGGATGGAATACACCCAATGTCCGTAGCCGGCAGCCAGTTTCCTTGCGGTGGCATTGTCGTCGGCAACGACGACGTCGGCAGACACCACGACGTAAGGCCGCTGCAGCGCGGCCGATGGGACGAAAGTATCCCGGTACGCGTCGATGGCCTCCAGCGCGGTTGCCGGGGTGATGTGATAGCTCGCCACGAACGGCAGCCCACGCGCGCCCGCCAGCCGGGCACTTTGCCCCCTGGTGCTGCCGAAGACCCATGGCGTCAGCCCGGATCGCTCACCCGGCACCGCATGCACGTCGAAACCCTCGACCTGGTATGTGCCGTCCAACATCGCGATGATGTCGCCGAGTTGCTCGGCGAAGTCGGGCGCCACGGCCTCCGGCTGCTGCAGGATCCCCATGGTCGCCTGCACCCGCTCTTTGTCGAGCAGTCCGCGTAGGTCGAACGGCAGCGGGATCACTACACCGTCGACTTCACGCCATTGCCGCGGCGGGCGGCGTTTGGACGACGGCTGCTTCGGCTTGAACCCGGTGTCGCGTCGTTGCCCTCGGCCGACGCCGAGATCGATGCGGCCCGGATAGAAGGCTTCCAGCATCCCGAAACTTTCCACCACCGCGGCGGCTGTGGTGTGACTCAGCTGGATGGCAGCCGCGCCTACCTGAATCTTGCTGGTAGCAGCCGCGATTTGTCCGATCAGCACCGCCGGCGCAGAGCTAGCGACTCCGACGAAGTGGTGCTCGGCGATCCAGAATCGGCGAAAACCCCATTGCTCAGCACGCTGAGCCAGGTCGATGGTGTTGCGCAGGGCCGTCGCCGCGTCACTGCCGGCACTGATCGGCGCCAGGTCGAGAACGGAGAGCGGGACGGGAGTCATCGCCTGGCCCTGGCATATCGGTTTTGCGCGGTCGCCAGGCCCAGCCGCTCCCGCAATGTCTCGCCGTCCCGATATCCGGTGCGGAACCGCCCGGCCCGCTGCAGTTGTGGCACCACCTCATCGACGATCACCGGAAGATCGGACGCGTTGACGGCCGGGCGCAGCCGCGCACCCTCGATACCGAGCTGTTGCCAACTCAGCAGCAAGTCGACCAGATCCTTTGCGCTGCCGCCGAAAATGAGTGCGTCTGATCCGAATTCGGCGTCACCGCCGAAAGTCACCACCAGGTCGGCGTAGATTCGCAACTGCTCGCCTCCGGCCGCGCGCACTTCGTCGATGATGCCGCGTGCCACCGCGTCATCGGTCGGCGTGATGAACACGAGATCGGCACTGGTCGCGGCGAATTCGTAGATGCGCGGTGCGTGCGCGAGCGCGGCAACTACCGGCTGGCCCTGCGGCGGCCGCGGGGTGATCGACGGCCCCTTGACCGAGAAGTATTTACCGGTGAAGTCGATGTAGTGCAGTTTGTTCCGGTCGACGTAGCGCCCAGTGGCCACGTCACGGATCAGCGCATCGTCTTCCCAGCTGTCCCACAGCCGGCGCACCACCTCAACGAAATCGGCGGCCTCGTCAAAGAGTGCGTCCGGAGAGTGTGATCCGTTGCGACGACCGAACAATGCGGCCTCGTGCGTGGTTGCGCTCACCCGCGGCTGCCAACCCGCCCGTCCCTGCGATACGTAGTCCAACGTGGCGATGGCCTTGGAGACGTGGAAGGGCTCGGTGTGGGTGACGGTGGCCACCGGCAGCAGCCCGATGTGTCGGGTCACCGGGGCGATGCGTGCGGCGACCAGTACGGCGTCGGCGCGACCGGCCAGCCGCCGCGGAGAGATCTCTTCGCGGCGCCCGGATTGCGGCATCAGGGTGTCGTCGATGGTCAAGAAGTCCAGCAAGCCAAGCTCAGCGGTGGCCGCCAAGCCGGCCCAGTACCGACCGCTGAGCACCGATTCCGTCGCGGGGTCGGCAGCCAGCGTGGCTCGCCAGGCACGCGGGTGCCAGCCGTAGCCGTCGAGTGCAACGCCCAGATGCAGCTGATCGGTCACGGCAGATCCTTCACAAACGCGACCGGAAAGACTGGTCCGGTGATGGCAGCGGCTCGGCCAGCCGGGTGTAGCCGGTCGCGTGGTACAGCGCTTCGGCCTCGGGCTGACGGTCACCGGTCATCAGATAGACGCGCCGATAGCCACGGGCGGCGATCGCAGCTTCGAGCTCGGCCAGCAGTGCCGTCGCAAACCCGTGGCGGCGCGTCGCTCGGTCGGTCCAGATCCGTTTGAGCTCAGCGGTATCGGCGTCGAAACGCTTGAACCCGCCACCAGTGACCGGGACACCATCCAACACACCGATCAACAAACCACCGTCGGGTGGCGCAAACTCCGCGACCGGAGAAGCACGCAACCAGGTCAGGACCTGCTCCGGCGTGGCGCCATAGCGTTGGGCATACTCCGCGGCCAGCTCGGTCACCAGCGGCCGCGCAAGCTCGTCATGCAAGGCGGTCGGCAAGAAACGTAGCTGGGCCGCCGCGGCTGGTCGGCTGAATCCGGGTATCACGTAACTGTCCAACGTCTCGTTATCGGCTGCATTCCGCCGCTGCTAGGTCAATGTCGCGCTGACGTAGCGGCCCGCGACCGGTGCGCCAGTCAGATCCTGATTACGCAACCCGGGTAACCCGGTGGCGGTGAACAGGTCCTCGAGATCGGTCACGATGGTTTTCCAGCCCAATGCCGCGAGCGAATTGGCAGCGTCGTGTCGCTCGTCCGGATACGTGAGTTCGGTCATGTCGCCATCGAAACCGTACGGCCGCCAACGATCAGCGAGCGCATGCTCCTGGCTGGCCAACGTCTGGTTCTGATCCGGCAGATAGTCTGCGGCCATCCGGCTGCCGGGCGCGCTCAACGCGGTGACGTCGTCGAGCAGCCGGTCGTGCGTATCGGCCAGCAAAAACCCGATGAACAGGCCTTCGGCAATCCATACGGTCGGTTCGGTGGCGTCGAAACCGACGCGTCGCAGCGCTTCCGGCCAGTCCCGGCGAAGATCGATACCTACCGCGCGGCGGTCGGCGGTCGGGGTGACGTCCAGCGTCCGCATGGTCTGGGATTTGAGATCGATCACCCCCGGCTGATCGATCTCGTAAACGGTGGTCCGCGACGGCCACCACAGCCGATAGGGCCGGGTGTCGAGCCCTGACGCCAAGATCACCGCCTGCCGAATACCGGCCCGGCCGGCATCGGTGAGGAAGTTGTCGAAGAATCGCGTGCGAACTGCGAAAAGGTCGGTCAGCAGCGCAAATCCATTGTTGTCTCCGAGCTCACTGATGGCCAGCTCCCCGCTGGCTACTTGGATAAAGAAATCCAGCCCCACGGCGTGCACCAATGTCTCGGCGAACGGGTCGTTGATCAACCCCGCCCTGGTTGCCAGCGCCCTGGCCGTGGCGACCAGTGTCGCGGTAGTTCCGACACTGGTCGCCGGATCCCAGGTGTCGTGATCTGTTCGCGCCATAGTCACGGCCGACCCTACGCCGCGCGGTGTCGGCCAGCGCGGATGACTGAACCGCGGTTCGACAAAAGCGGTGGTCAACGGGCTGTCTAGTTAGCGTTCAGGTGCGCTTTAAAAGAAGCGCCGCCCGCCAGCCGAGCATCAGCAGCGCGGTCACCGATGACGCCACCACTACGAAACTGGCCGCCACCCCGGCGGAGGTGGCCCTGCGCAGCAGCATCCCGACCACCACAGTGCACAACCACACCACCACCCCGGTGGGTGCCACGGCCGTCGGGCGCCGCCACGCTCGCGAGGCCAGCCATCCCAGCGCGGTCCCGCTCAGAAACGGCCATGCCGTCGTTGCGACGCCCGCGACGTTGAGACCCTCGTCGTGGCTGCGCCGCCCGACCGCGCAGAACACCAGCACACAGGCAACATCGACGCCCAGCCACCCCGGACCGCGACGTGGACGCGCCATGCCAGCGGACACTACCGGGCGCCCGTCACCGAAGCTCGGGTTGTCGATCGCGCTTATTGGGTACACCGCTCCAAGAGGCCCAAGAATCCCCCCGCCCTGGAACGACTACTCGTTGGGGCGCGCGTCACCGACGCATGCATGGCAGCACTTGACTTGGTGGCGCCGGCGCCGAATGGCGCACTAGATTCAGTGAACGTGTGTTCGCAATACTTGATGCGCCAACATGGGATTGTTTGCGCAGCTAATAAGACAAATTTAGCGCTTCTCCATTGAATTCAGTGTACGAGTGTGTACGATAAAGCCCATGGCGGAACGCGGTGCTCAACCCCCGGTACCACGGGGGCGCCGGTTGTTTCTGCGCGCCGTGCGGGCTCTGTTCAGCCCGCTGCGTCCCGACGATTACCTCGAGATGATCAACCCGTTGTGGACGACGAAGGAGCTGCGCGGCAAGGTCGAGCGCGTCGAGCCACAGGGCTCGGAGGCGGCAAGCGTGCTGATAAGGCCCGGCTACGAATGGGTGGGTCACAAGCCGGGCCAATATGTGCGGCTCGGCGTTGTCATCGACGGCCGCTACCACTGGCGGGCGTATTCGCTGACCTCTGATCCGGCGCCCGAAGATGGCCTGATCAGCGTCACACCCAAGAAAGTGGACGGCGGCGTCGTATCGCCCTATCTGGTGGAGAAGATTCAGCCCGGCGACCTGGTGCGGCTCGGGGAAGTGGAAGGAGTGTTCACGCTTCCCGAGCCGTTGCCGTCCAAGATGTTGTTCATCAGCGCCGGCAGCGGCATCACACCGATCATGAGCATGCTGCGCAGCCTGGATCGTCGCAAAGAGCTCGACGACGTGGTGGTCATCCACTCCGTCCGCACGCGCGACCAGGTCATGTTCCTGTCCGTCCTCGAAGACCTCGACGAACGTCACGAGCAGATGCGGCTGGATTTGCGGCTCACCTCGGAGCACGGCCGAATGTCGCCGAGCGATTTGGACGAGTTGTGCCCGGACTGGCGCGAACGCGAGGCGTTCTGCTCCGGCCCCGGTGAACTGCTCGACGCGCTCATCGAGCACTGGGAAGACAACGGCAACCCCGATCGCCTGCACTTCGAGCGGTTCCAGCCAAAGATCAGCGGTGATGGGGGTGAAGGCGAGGGAGGTGAAGTGTCCTTCCTCGAAAGCGAGACAACTACTGAATGCGACGGCGGCACACCGATTTTGGAAGCCGGCGAGAAAGCCGGTCTCAACCTTGCCTACGGCTGCCGCATCGGGATCTGCCATACCTGCGTCGGGACATTGAAGTCGGGCAAGCTACGCGATCTGCGCTCCGGCGAGGTCACCGAGCCCATCGGCCAAGACGTGAGGATTTGCATCAATACCGCCGAAGGGTTACGATGTCGAACTCGAACTCTGATTGAAAGGAAACACCGTGTCCACTCCTGTGGAAAGCCCGCTCGCTCGACTGAGCGAACAGGAACTCGAAAAGCTCGCCAAAGAACTCGACGCGATTCATGACGAGGTCTTCGCCGACCTCGGCGACCGGGATCGGCATTACATCAAGGCAGTGATTTCAGTAGAGCGCCAGATCCTGGTCCTCGGTCGCGTGCTGTTGCTGGCGTCGCGGTCGAAAACCGCGTGGGTGTTGGGCACCGCGTGCCTGGGGATGGCCAAGATCTTGGAAAACATGGAGATCGGCCACAATGTGATGCACGGTCAATGGGATTGGATGAACGACCCCGATATTCATTCATCGGTGTGGGACTGGGACACCGCCTCCACCGCGGAGGCGTGGAAGCACTCCCACAACTACATCCATCACACCTATACCAATATTTTGGGCAAGGACAAGGATCTCGGATACGAGATCATGCGCATCGACCCCGCGCAGAAATGGCGCCCGGTCTGGCTGGCCCAACCGTTGTTCAACCTGCTGCTCACTTTGTTGTTCGAGTGGGGCGTGGCATTGCACGACATGGACATCGAGGCGGTGCGGGCCGGAGAGAAATCGTGGTCGGAGGTGCGCAAAGACCTCAAAGGCATTAGCGGTAAGGCACGCGCGCAGATTCGGAAGGACTACGTCGGCTGGCCGGCGATCAGTGCCGGCGCATTCGCACTCGCGCAGCTGGCCCTGCGCGGCCGCATCGATCAGCCGGCAGAATCCCGAATTGGCCGGCGGCTTCGCAAGGTATCGAGCAAAGGCCGCCTCGGGGCGACGGCACGTTTCGCAGACCGAGTTCTGCCTGGGGTGGAAAGCACATTCTTGCGTACCCTTGCCGCCGATGCGCTGGCCAACCTGATCCGTAACGTGTGGGCGCACGCCATCATCTTCTGCGGCCATTTCCCGGACCAGACCTACACCTTCACCGAAGAAGAGGTGAAGGACGAGACGCGCGGCGGCTGGTATGTGCGCCAGTTGGTCGGCGCGGCCAACATCGAGGGCAGCCCACTGTTTCACATCATCAGCGGCAACCTGAGTTATCAAGTCGAGCATCACCTGTATCCCGACATGCCCAGCAGCCGATACTCGGAGATCGCGCCGAAGATCAAGGACATCTGCGAGCGTTACGAGTTGCCGTACAACACCGGACGGTTTTCAAAGCAGTGGTATTCGGTGCACCGCAGCATCTTCCGGTTGGCGTTCCCCGGCGGGAAGCCGCGGCCGAAACCCGGCCCCTACCACGGCGAGCAACGGCACACAGGCAACCAGGATTCGAGCGAGGCGACCCGATTCCGCGGCCGACTGCCTGCCGAACACCCAGATGCTGGCCCAGAGCACGAGTCGACCGGCGTCGAGGTTCAGCCGCCGCCCCGCGGAAAGGACTGATTCGACGCCGCGTCGTTCTTCACCGGGAATCTCAATGGTGTTGTCAAGCTGCCGAGCGAGGAGCGGCGGTGTTGCTGTCCAAGTTCGGTTCTCGCGCAATAGTGCCCACAGAACGTCGATGCGGCGGCGAGCGAGAGCGATGACGGCCTGGGTGTGTGTGGCGCCGCAGCCGCGTTTCTTGAGGTAATAGTCGCGGTTGGGACCGGGGCGCATCATGCTCGTCTGTGCGGAGAGATAGAAGACATGCCGCAGCGGGCGGCTGTAGCGCAGCGGGCGGTGCAGGTTGCCAGTGCGCCGGCCGGAGTCATTCGGGACGGGCACCAGTCCGGCCGCGGCAGCAAGGTGACCGGCGCTGGGGAAGGCGCGCAGGTCACCAGCGCCGACCAGCAACGAGGCGCCGAGGAAGGGACCGAAGCCGGGCATGGACTGGATGATCTCGGCTTGAGGATGTTCGGCGAACGCCTCCTGGATCTGGGCATCGAGGACTTTCAATCGTTCGTCGAGGGCGAGGATGCCGCCGGCCAGCTCGGCGATGATGCTCGCCGTCAGCTCTTGGCCTGGCAGTACAACCGACTGGGCTTTGGCCGCGCCGACGGCGCGTGAAGCCACGTCGGCGGACCCACGGACGTTTCGATTCCGCAGCCAGCTGGCCAGCCGTGTTTGGCCGACACGGCGAATCCGGTTCCGGACTGGAGTATCCAGTGAGCAGCACCAACGCGCCCTTGTGCGATGAGATAGTCGAAGGCCCGCTCGAGGCTGGGAAACACACTGGTCATCAGGTCTCGAAGTCGGTTGATCATCCGCACCCGATCGGCGATCAGATCCGCTCGATGCCCAGTCAGCACCGCGAGGTTGCGCACAAGATCCGTGTCGGCGTCGATCACTGCCAAATCCCGACGTAGGCGGGCGGTCTCGGCGATCACGTAGGCATCCTTGGCGTCGGTCTTGCCCTCTCCGGCATAGGCGGTACTCATCGCGGAGACCACCCGTCCCGACGCGTAGCGCACCGATTGGCCCGCCCGGACCAGCAGCGCGAGCAGCATTGCCGACGGCGCGCCGATGATGTCGACCGCCCAGATCAACCGCGCCGCCAAGCAGGCCACTTCGGCGAGCAACGCGACGATCTCGGCCTCGTCGTTGGCGATCTTGGCCGACAGCAGCACCCTCCCATCGGCGTCGACCACGCACACCCAATGATGCGTCTTGCCGACATCGATGCCGACCCAGGCCATGTCTCGTTGTGCCGCCACGTGCGCGTCTCCGTCCCTCGATCTCACAGGTATTGACAGTGGCCCGTGGAACACCCCGCCGACGCATCCGTAAACAGCGACCGAGCGCAGATCTCAATCAGCGGCCAGGGCGCCCCGGAGAGCCAGGCGGACATTCCCAGTTAGCGACCAAAGCGCAAGGCGATCTCAGCCACACCCGGCCCTCCTGAGCCAGGCACAGTCTTACGGCAGGTGATCTGCCTCAGCGGCGGACTGACGATGGCAGGATGAGGCGATGAGCTTCGATCCGATCGACCCACTGAGCCTGGACACGTCGCTCTCCGACGATGAAGTCGCGGTGCGGGACACAGTCCGACAGTTCTGCGCCGAGCATGTCATTCCGCATGTCGCGGAATGGTTCGAAATCGGTGACCTCCCGGTCCGCCAACTTGCCAAGCACTTCGGCCAGCTTGGTCTGCTCGGCATGCATTTGGAAGGCTACGGCTGCGGTGGCGCGTCGGCCGTGCACTACGGACTGGCGTGTACCGAGTTGGAGGCCGCAGACTCCGGTATCCGGTCGATGGTGTCGGTGCAGGGTTCGCTGGCGATGTTCGCGATCTGGAGATTCGGGTCCGAAGAGCAGAAGCAACAGTGGCTGCCCGGTATGGCCGCCGGCGAGCTGCTCGGGTGCTTCGGGCTGACCGAACCCGACGCCGGATCCGACCCGGCGTCGATGACAACCCGGGCGCGACGCGACGGATCGGACTGGATCCTCAACGGCCGCAAGATGTGGATTACCAATGGCTCGGTTGCCGACGTGGCGATCGTGTGGGCGGCGACCGACGACGGCATCCGCGGATTCATCGTACCCACCGATACGCCGGGTTTTTCTGCTAACACCATCCATCACAAGCTCTCGCTACGGGCCTCGATAACCAGCGAGCTGGTGCTCGACGATGTGCGTCTTCCTGAGGACGCGATGCTGCCCGACGCGACCGGCCTCAAGGGCCCGCTGGCATGTCTGTCCGAAGCGCGGTACGGCATCGTCTGGGGAGCGATGGGCGCGGCCCGGTCGGCCTGGCAGTGCGCCCTCGACTACGCCAAGCAACGCACCCAATTCGGCCGCCCGATCGCCGGATTCCAGTTGACGCAGGCCAAACTCGTCGACATGGCAGTCGAGTTGCATAAGGGGCAGCTGTTGGCCCTGCACCTCGGGCGCCTCAAGGACAGTGTGGGACTGCGTCCCGAGCAGGTCAGCTTCGGCAAGCTCAACAACACCCGTGAGGCGATCGAGATCTGCCGGACCGCACGAACCATACTGGGCGGCAACGGGATATCGCTGGAGTACCCGGTGATACGCCATATGGTCAACCTGGAATCGGTGCTCACCTACGAGGGCACCCCGGAAATGCATCAGCTGATCCTCGGCCAGGCCATCACCGGCATGGACGCCTTCCGCTGACAGGAGTATCCCCATGAGCGCACGCCTGGAGTACACGTCCGAGCATCAGCAGTTTCGGGAACTCGTCCGTGATTTCGTGCAGCAGACGGTCGTTCCGGACCACGAGCAGTGGGAGAAGGCTGGATGTTGGGACCGCTCACTATTCACCGAAGCCGGAAAGCTTGGACTGCTTGGCTTTTCGGTGCCCGAGGAATTCGGTGGCCCGGGTGTGGACGACTTTCGCTACAACGCGATCGTCGTCGAAGAACTCCAGCGGGCCGGCGCGGCGGCCGAGGCCGTCGCATTCTCGCTGCAAAACGATATCGTGCTGCCCTATCTCACCGACCTGACGACACCCGAACAGAAACAGCGCTGGTTGCCTGGCGTGGTGAGCGGCGAGGCGGTAATCGCCATTGCGATGACCGAACCCGGCGCCGGCAGCGACCTGGCCGGGATTCGTACCGCGGCGCTACGCGACGGCGACCATTACGTCGTTAACGGCGCGAAGACGTTCGTCTCCAACGGGCAGAACGCTGACCTGGTGATCGTGGCCGTACGCACCGCACCGCATCGGCACAAGGGCCTGTCGCTGGTGGTCGTCGACCCGGACACGCCGGGTTTCGGCCGCGGACGCAACCTGGAGAAGATCGGCTTGCACGCCCAGGACACCAGCGAGCTGAGCTTCACCGACATGCGCGTCCCGGTCGATAACCTGCTCGAGGCGGAGGGCAGCGGGTTCTATCAACTGATGAAAAACCTTCCGCAAGAGCGACTGTCGTTGTCGGTTGGCGCGGTGGCCGCCGCCGAAGGCGTGCTGTCCGAAACCCTCGACTATGTCCGGCAGCGAAAAGCCTTCGGGTCCTCCATCTCCAGCCTGCAGAACACGCAGTTTGTGCTTGCCGAGCTGGCCACCGAAATCGACGTTGCCCGTACTTATCTCGACGACTGCATCGCCGCGCACCTGGCCGGGGAACTCACCGCGGCGCGGGCCGCCCGGCTGAAGTGGTGGACCACCGAACTGCAGGTACGCACTGCTGACCGCTGCCTGCAGCTGCACGGCGGATATGGCTACATGCGGGAATACCCGGTGTCACGCGCGTTCGTCGACGCCCGCATCCAAACGATTTACGGCGGAACCACCGAGATCATGAAGACCATCATCGCCAAGGATCTCGGTCTGTGATATCCCGCGACCGTCGCTAGAAGGGCGGCGGGTCGGCCGCAATCCGCGCCGCCGCTAGGGCCGCTTCGGCGGCGATGCGGGCCTCGTTGACCCCGCGCTCCCAGCTGTTACGGGCGGCGCGGTCAGCGGCCCTCGTTCGCCGGCGGACCGGCATCATCAGCCCGCGGTTTGCGGAGTTCGGTGATGTCCACGTCGGCAAGACCAGCTTGCCGGTCGGAACTGCTAGCGCCGGAAAGAACAGACTTCCACCGGGTTTCGTGGTGTAAGTGTGGCCAGTCGGCGAAGTCCACATGATAGTGCCGTCGGGTTCCTGCCGATCTTGCCAGCCGTTGGGCCCGCTGTAGAACGTCTTCAGTAGATGGTGAATCCTACAGAGCAGCTTGAGGTTTGAAGGATGCGTCGGGCCTAGCGGCCATGGCACGGTGTGGTCGATGTCGGCGCCTTCGGCCGGGCGATCGCAACCAGGGAACCGGCAGGTCAGGTCGCGGCAGCGAATGAAATCAGCCAGAGCCGCCGAGGGCCGGTACTGCGGCTCTGGTGGACTATTTCGCGGGTGGACCACTGGCCGCAGTTTCGCGGAAGTCGCCAGCTGCCGCACCGCATCGGCCGCCAACCCGCCGAAGCCGGGCACGTAGCCTGGCGCCGTCGAGTCCCCGCTGACGGTGGCCGCCTCGGCCAACACATGGATGACGACATCGCCGACGGTCGCGTCTTTGGTGGCCGCCGGACAATCCGGCGAACCACAGGCGCACGCCATTGCGGTGGCCCGCGCCGCCAGCGCCGAGAGGGCGTCGGCACGCCGCTGGGCTTTGGTGCGCGGATCGGCCTTACATACCGTGGCGGCCAGCTCATCGAGGCGGCGGTCGAAAGCCAGCGCATCAGGAGCCCGTACGTCACCCCAGATCTCGGCCATGCCCGAATCCAGCGGCGAAACGCCGATATGGCGATTCTCATCGGTCTCTCGCGCTAACCGCACCGCGGCCGGTTCCAGCTTCTGCACCCAGTAGTCGATGACCTCGACGATCTTGTTGTATGACCATCGGCTCCAACGTGAGGCGTTACGCTCCAGCCAGCGGTCCAGCCGCGCCACCGCATCGTCATCACTCATCAGCTCACAACGAAACACCACCGCGGAGATCACCCGAAAGTCCACATCACCGGCGGCAAACAAGGCGCCCAACTTCGGAAAGCGCTCTGCCAGAACCAGGCCATACCGCAACTGGCCAGCCGCACGGCCGCGACTAATCCCCTGAGCGGCAGCCACCTCGGCGGCCACCTGCTCCCAACCGTCGATACACCATTGCTCTCGGTCCCGGGCATCTTGTTCGGCGAGCCGACGGTGAAACAGCTCCGCGACCGCGGCCAATCGGCGGGCCATGACCGCAGACTCCAATCGCGCGGCGCCTCGCATCGCATCGACCAGGCCCGCGTCGTCGCGCCGCCGCACCGCCTCCACATCAGGCAGTTCTATATCGAACATAGTTTCGATTATCGCCGAACGACCCGACATGAATCCAGCCAAAAACCGCGGGCTGTGGATAAACCGCCGACTGTGGATAACCGCGGTTCTCCGGCGGAGTTGACAGCTGTAAAGTCCGTCGGCATGGACAACATCAGGGGCAAGACCATCGTCATCACCGGCGCTGCCCGTGGCATCGGCCATGCGACCGCCAAAGCTCTGCTGGCCCGAGGTGCGCGGGTGGTCATCGGCGACCGCGACGTCGACGTGCTCGAGAGCGCGGTCGCCGGCATGAGCAGCCTGGGCTCGGTAAGCGGGCATCCGCTCGACGTCACCGACCGGGAGTCGTTCGCGGCTTTCCTCGACAAGGCCCGCGCCGACGGTGGCGGGCGCATCGACGTGCTGATCAACAACGCCGGTGTCATGCCGGTGGGCCCATTCCTGGAACAGTCCGCGCAGGCGATCCGCTCGTCCATCGAGGTCAACTTCTACGGCGTGCTGACTGGCTGCCAGTTGGTGCTCCCGGAAATGGTGCAGCGCCGCAGCGGGCACATCATCAATATCGCATCGCTATCCGGCATGATGGCGGTGCCGGGCCAAATTGTCTACGCCGGAACCAAATTCGCGGTCGTCGGCCTGTCTACCGCGATGGCAGATGAATTCGCCCCGCACGGCATCAAGGTCAGCGCGGTGCTGCCGACATTCACCAACACCGAACTGATCTCGGGCACGTCGCCGTCGGCAGCACAGAAGCCGGTGGAGCCCGCAGATATCGCCGCGGCGATCGTCAAGATACTCGACAAGCCGAAAACCCAGGTGTCGGTCCCTGGCAATGGCCGGTTCATCGCCATCGTGGCGCAGCTGTTGTCGGACCGCGGCCGCCGCTGGCTCAACAAGAAGATGGGCAACGACACGGTGTTCCTCAATTTCGACAGCACCGTCCGCCGGGCATACGAAGACCGTGCGCAGCATGCGACGGGCGTCGTCGAGCACAAGGACTGACTACCGCCCACGAGGGGCGTACATGATCACGGCGACCCCGGCCAGGCACACCCCAGCGCCGATGATGTCCCAGCGGTCCGGGCGAAACCCGTCCAGCGCCATGCCCCAGGCCAGCGACCCGGCGACGAACACACCGCCGTAGGCGGCCAGCACGCGACCGAACTGGGCGTCGGGTTGAAAGGTGGCGACAAAGCCGTAGGCACCCAAAGCGATCACCCCCAGGCCGGCCCAGAATCCATCCGCGATGCTCGCGGATGCCCTGCCAGACCAACCAGGCACCGCCGATCTCGAACAGCGCGGCCACCGCGAACAGCAGGATCGATCTGGCGACCGTCACGACAGCACCTCCGTTTAGCGCTTATTCCTATCAGTTCATGGGTATTCGTGCGGCGCGCAGCGTTCCGGCCGCCTAGCCTGAGGCTCAAGCGAAGTCCTCACCGAGGAGGTGCGTCCGCATGCCGGCTACCGCCAACCGCCACCGGGTCGTCATCATCGGATCGGGATTCGGCGGCCTGACTGCGGCCAAGGCGTTGAAGCGAGCCGACGTCGACGTGACCCTGATCTCCAAGACCACCAACCATCTGTTTCAGCCGCTGCTCTATCAGGTGGCGACCGGGATCTTGTCTGAAGGCGAGATCGCCCCGACCACCAGACTGATCCTGCGCAAGCAGAAGAATGTCCGGGTGCTGCTCGGCGAGGTCGAGGCGATCGACCTGAACGCACAGACGGTGACGTCGAGGCTGATGGATATGCACACGGTGATCCCGTTTGACAGCCTTATCGTCGCCGCCGGTGCGCAACAGTCCTACTTCGGCAACGACCAATTCGCCACCTGGGCGCCGGGTATGAAGACGATCGACGACGCATTGGAGTTGCGCGGTCGGATCCTCGGTGCATTCGAGGCAGCCGAGGTGACCACCGACCACGCCGAGCGGCAGCGACGCCTGACATTCGTGGTGGTCGGTGCCGGGCCGACGGGCGTCGAGGTGGCCGGGCAGATCGTTGAACTCGCCGAGCGGACCCTCGCGGGGGCGTTTCGCACCATCAAGCCCAGCGATTGCCGAGTGATCTTGCTGGACGCCGCGCCCGCGGTGTTACCGCCGATGGGGAAGAAGCTGGGCCTAAAAGCACAGCGTCGGCTGGAGAAGATGGACGTCGAGATCCAGCTCAACGCGATGGTGACGAACGTCGACTACCGCGGCATCACTATCAAGGATAACGACGGAGTGGAGCGCCGCATCGAATGCGCGTGCAAGGTGTGGGCGGCCGGGGTTGCGGCAAGCCCACTCGGCAAAATGCTCGCCGAGCAGTCTGACGGCACCGAAATCGACCGCGCGGGAAGGGTAGTGGTGGAGCCCGACCTCACCGTCAAGGGGCACCCGCATGTCTTCGTCGTGGGTGACTTGATGGCGGTGCCCGGAGTGCCCGGGATGGCGCAGGGAGCGATCCAGGGCGCAACCTACGCGACGAAGTGCATCAAGCGTTCGCTGAAGGGCCACGACGATCCGACCCACCGCGCTCCGTTCAATTATTTCGACAAGGGCAGCATGGCAACGATCTCTCGATACAGTGCCGTCGCGAAGGTCGGCAAGCTGGAGTTCGGCGGCTTCATCGCGTGGCTGGCGTGGCTGGTACTGCACCTGTACTACCTGGTCGGACACCGGAACCGCATCGCTGCTATGTTCGCCTGGGGGGTCTCGTTTTTGGGCCGCGGCCGCGGACAGATGGCCATCACCAGCCAGATGATCTACGCCCGTCTGGCGATGAGCCACTTACAAGCGCAGACGCGGGATCCGCTGGCGGCGACCGAGCAAGCCGAACACGTCGAACAAGAAGCCGGGTAGACCTAACTGGGCGTCGAAACGCTCAGCGAGCGAATCATCTGAGATTCGCTGTCCTGGAAGGCTCTTCCGTCCGGTCGTAGCAGGTCGTGGAACCACACCTTCGGAACGGCAGCGTAGGGGTGATCCCACGAGTCCCACGGAAAGTAGGTCTGGGTCTTGCCCGCGACCAACCCCCAGTTGATTGCACCAACGTTGTGCCGCTTGGCAACTGGCAAGACGCCGTTAATAGTGCTGCCCATCGGCCGAGCCATGTACTCGGTGCACAGCATCGGCCGCCCTTGCGGGGCAAGCTCGGCGATCCGCGACTCGAAGGTCGCCGGTTCGGCGTAGCAGTGGAATGTGATCACGTCGGAGTTGGCAAGTTGAATGCCGGTGATCGCGCTGCGGCTTGCCGGATCTGCCCACTCACCGTCCCACACACCGCTAGTCAGTGGCTGGCGGGGATCGACGGAGCGCGCCCACGAGAAGACCTGCGGAAGCAGCTCAGTGACACGTTCGAGCTTGTCGGACCTCTCGACGTTGCGATACTGCTTGGCCGGATTGTCCGGTTCGTTCCACAGATCCCACCCCAAAACCCGGTCATCATTGCGGAATTGGGTCAGCACGCCCGTCACATAGTCTTGCAGAGTGCGGGTATAGCGGCGGTCGTCGATGCGTTCAGCGCCAGGGCTCTGCACCCAACCGGAGTTATGCACCCCGGGAGTTGGCGCATGTTGCCGACCCAGTCTGGGTAGTGGGTCCCAGCACGAATCGAACAACACGAACAGTGGCTTGATCCGATGGCGCGAGGCGATGCCCACAAACTGCGCGAGACGTGCTTGGAAGCCACGAGAATCCTGGGCCCACAGTTGATCATGCAGGAAAACCCGCACGGTGTTGAGTCCGTGAAGTCGGGCCCAGCCGAGTTCGGTATCGATGCGCCGCGGGTCGTAAGTGCCGGGCTGAAACATCTCCAGCTGGTTGATCGCGTTGGAGGTGATGAAGTTGGCGCCGACGGGCCAGCCCTGCGCTTGATACCAACTGTTGGCTCGATCGGTTGACCACCGACTGGGTTCGCCAGAGGCGCGCGGCGGCTCCGCAGAAGCGCGAGGTGATTGGGCCAAAGCCGCGCCTGCTGCCAGCAGCAGCGGAAGCTTCAGAACTGCACGGCGGTACACAAAGTGACGATAAGGTGCGCAAGGCGTAGTTCCCGGTATTCGGCCAGCGCGTCGCGCTACTTTGTTGCGGGAATTGTTATCTCGCCGTCACCTGACAGCAAGCATCCGCTCCAGCGTCAGTGCCTGAGCGCCCGCTGCCATGGAGGATTGTCCGGACGTGGCGATCATCGCCCAACGGCCGGGTACCACGCCGATGTCCTCGCAGGGCCGTTCGGCTGTGCTGAATCTCGATAACAGCGAGGAGATCTTTTCTGCACTCGCCGTAGCTTCCGGAATGAGAACGCGGGTGGCAGCCCCTGCACCGATCAAGGGATAGCGCGCCATGAACTCGCGCAAGAAGAAGGCTCCCGTTACCTTCGGATTGATGTCTTGGACAGCAGCCACAACGCCGTTCCCGAACTTTCCCCCCAAGGTGCCGACGGCAAAATCAACACCGCAATGAAGCAGGCCCCGCGGCTGGAGCTTTCGAGTCAGATCGGTCATCGCCCTTCGCAGGCTGGTGTACACGGCCTTTTCCAGGCCGAGGGCCTCCCAATCCGCGGCTCCCGCAAAAATGTTGCCCTTCCACGAAGTACCGCGCATGAATTGAAGGGTAAGTCCGTCCAGCAACTTGCCTGAGCGCACATGCGCCGACGGCGTCGTCAGAACTTCTTCCCCGCCGATGCGTCTCTGAAAGTAGTTGACGTGAGCCTCGAGAACTTGGTCACCGCCCAAGTTCCACGCCTTGGTCGCGAGCTCTTCCAGTTGAGGGGTGTCATCAAGGTCGATTTTGGTCACGATGCGGCCGCCGTTTCCGCCATCGGATGGCTTCAGGCAAGCATGCGAAAGCTCGTAGCGTTGCTTCAACAGCGTGCTCGCGTCGATCAGATCGCGAGTGAAGTCGTAACGTTTCGGCTGCCACGAGACCGTATAGCCCGGAAGTACCGGAAGTGCGGCCCGCAGCGCTTGAAACGCCTCGCTGCTCCGATGCTCCTGATCCAACACGAGCGCGCCGGGTTGATCGGAAACCTGGTCGCTCAGGCGCAGCGCAGACTCCACCGTCGGATGGAGCATGCGCTTACCGTTCCAAGCTCCGAGGCGGGAGTCATTGGCATCAACGCGAATTCGCTCAAGTCCTACAACGCGCGCCAGCCAGGTCACAAGTATCTGGAACTCGGGTTCGAAGTCGTAAGGAGAAACTACAGTCAGCGGGCGTTCGCGCAGATACGCGATCATCCGAGCCATCACCGGATCGCGCTCGCCGCCATCGACCGCCCGCCGCAGAAGCGCGTGTGACATGTAGTAGTAGTCGGTGTCCGGGAGTGTCAGGCGCTGCACGCCGCTTTCCGCTATCGCGTTGCGCCACGGGCGAGTTCGTCCTACGACGAGGTCACCGCTCCGCGCGAAATACAAACCGCGAGTCTCCACGTATGTGGTGAGGTCTGATATCGGCCGCCCGTCAACCATCGCAGTCAGGTCTGTCTCGAAACTGCGAGCACTCGGTGTGGTCGAATGCACTATCAAGCGCGACTGGCCATCATTGGGTGAGGAGAATTTGACATGTTCGAGCACGGTATCGCGCAGGTCATACGGTTCGACTGATAACAACTTGCGACAAGCTATGGCGAACTCTGTTTCATCAAGTCGGAGAGGACCGGCATAGCTCTGCCATGGAATTTCGCGTCCGCCGAGAACAACGGTCCAATCGAGGAAATCACCGGTCAACGGATGAGGCGACGTCCGCGGCCGGCGCATGCACGAAAACACCTTCGTAATCTCCATATCTGGCCCAGCGCAGTCCGCCGTCGGCGGTGCCGGCGCCTTATGTTGCCATACGCGCCTTAACACCGGAACCGATAATTCAAGCATCGCATCAAAGGTTCTTGACGACCAAACCCGATGCAAAGAGCTAGAAACAGCAAGGTGAACAACGTGATAACGCCATAGCACCGTCGGCGGTAACTGACCAGGTCACAATGCTGTGAGAATGCTGCGAGCGTTCAGCTCAGCGCCTGATCGACATCGGCGATCAGATCGTCGGTGCCCTCCAGGCCGACCGAAATTCGGACCACCCCGTCACCCAAGCCGATCGCGGCGCGCCCTTCCGGTCCCATCGCGCGGTGGGTGGTGGTTGCCGGATGAGTGACAAGGGATTTCGCGTCACCCAGGTTGTTGGAGATGTTGATCAACTGCAGCTTGTCCAGCACCTCGAAGGCCCGCTGCTTGGCCGCGCTGTCGGGAACGTCGAGTTCGAAGGTGACGACGGTACCGCCGCCGGACATCTGCCGCTTGGCCAGGTCATACTGCGGATGCGACGCCAGAAACGGATATCGCACCCACCGTACCGCCGGATGACCTTCCAGGAACTCAGCAATCCGCTGCGCCGAAGAGTTCTGATAGTCGACCCGAATCGCAAGCGTCTCAAGGCCCTTGAGCAGGACCCAGGCATTGAAGGCGCTCAGCGCCGGGCCGGTGTGTCTCATCAGTTTCTGCACCGGGCCGTCGATGTACTCCTTCTCGCCGAGGATCGCCCCGCCAAGCACCCGACCCTGGCCGTCGATGTGTTTGGTGCCCGAGTAGACGACCACGTCGACACCGAGCGGAAAGCCCTGCTGCAGCAATGGGGTCGCAAAGACGTTGTCCAGCACGACTTTCGCCCCGACCGCGTGTGAGAGTTCGATGACGGCCGCCATGTCGACCAGCGACTGCATCGGGTTCGATGGCGTCTCGAAGAACACCGCCTGGGTCGGGACCGAGAGCGCTTTCTCCCACTGCGACAGGTCGTCGCCGTCGACAAAGACGGTCTCGATCCCCCAGCGCGGCAAGATCTCGTTGCACACAACAAAACACGACCCGAACAGGCTGCGCGAGGCAACCAACCGATCGCCGGCGCCCAGCAGCGCGCCCAGCGAGGTGAATACCGCCGCCATCCCGCTTGCGGTCGCGAATGCCGCCGGCGCGCCCTCGATCAAGCGCAACCGCTCCTCGAACATCGTGATCGTCGGGTTGCCGTAGCGGGAGTAGACGTAGCGGTCCGTTTCGCCGGCGAACGCTTTCTCTGCATCGGCGGCAGACTCGTAGACATATCCGGAAGCCAAATACATGGCTTCAGCGGTCTCTTCGAACTGCGACCGCAAGATGCCACCGCGCACTCCGATGGTGGCCTGGCTGACACCATCCGGCAGCGGCGCCGGAGTACGAACCGAGTCAGTCACGATTGCTTCCAGGGCAACCCGATCGCCCGCCATCCCACCCCGCCGCGATGACCGTCGGCGTCGAGATGTCCTTCGAAACCGTCCAGCACGTTGTAGGACGGGGCGATACCGGCCTCGGTGGCGGCCTCGGCCGCACTGATGGAGCGATTCCCCGAGCGACACAAGAAGATCACCGGCCGATCACTGGTACTGGCAGGCACTTGTTCGGCCAGTTCGGCCGCGAAGTTCTCATTGCGCTTGCCGTCGACGCTGTTCCACTCGATGTATACGACCTCGCGGCCCAAGGTGGACAAGTCGGGCACACCAACGAAGCGCCATTCGGCGTCGGTGCGCACGTCGACCAGCGCCGCTTCAGGGTTGTCGCTGAGCAGCTTCCAAGCCTGCTCGGGCGTGATATCTCCTGCGTAGCTCACCCGCGTGAGTCTAACTACCAGAGCCTGCGCAGCGCGGCCGACGCCTGCCGGGCATGGTTACGCGCACTGCTGACGTCCGAGGATGTGACGACAGCCACCCCGAGCGGCCGTCGCACTTCGGGCTCCCGGCCGCCGAACACCCGCACGTCGCTCTCCGGCGCCCTCAGCGCATCGGCCAGCGCGCCGCCCACTCCAACGTTTCCATCTGTGCCGGCGTAGATCACCTCGGCGGCACCCGGGGAAATCATGATGGTGTCGGTCGGTAGACCCAGGATGGCCCGGGCTTGCAGCTCGAATTCCGAAAGCCGCTGACTGCGCAAGGTGACCAAGCCGCTCTCGAAGGGCCGGGCGGTGACGTCGCTGAAGTACACCTCGTCGCCGCGGACCATCAGTTCCACCCCGAACAGGCCGCGCCCGCCCAGCGCCTTGACGATGCGCGCCGCGATCGACTTGGCGGTGTCTAACGCTGTCGTGCTCATGGTTTGCGGTTGCCAGGATTCCTGCACGTCACCGATGGCTTCGCCGTGTCCGATCGGGGCGCAAAAGTCGATCGTCGGCCCGCTCGGTCCAGCGCTGCGCACCGTGAGCAATGTGACGTGAAAGTCGATCTCGACCAGGGTCTCGGCCATCACCCGGTTGTGGGCGAGCCGGCCGCCGGCCGACACCGCACGCTGCCAGGCCGACTCGACGTCCGCCGGTGTCAGGACCACCGAGTGCCCTTCACCGGCCGCTAGGGTCACCGGAGCCACCGGCTGCACCCGCAGCGGGTAGCCCGCGTGGCCGGCCACCGCCCGCAGCTCGTCAAGCGATCCGGCAAACCAGAACGGCGCGGTGGGCAGGCCGAGTTCGTCGGCAGCCAGCCGACGCAGGCCCTCCCGGTCGGCGGTGAGCCGGGCGCAGCGGGCGGTCGGGAAAACCTCGGCGAGATCGGTTTCGGCCGCGGCCGTTAGGGCGTCGGCGGCGACCGCATCGGTAGCTGTCACCACGAAATTTGGTTTTATCCGCCTGATCGCGGCGACCAGCTCGTCGGCGTCGGTCATGTTGACCACCAGTGACTGGTCGGCGACCTTGTGTGCGGGCGCATCGGCATACCGTTCGACCGCGATAACCTCCGCGCCGAGCCGCTGAAAGGCGATTGCCAGCTCCAAGCTGAACTCTCCCGAGCCCAACAACATCACCTTGGTCCGGCTGTCGGCGTGCTCGACCGGGAGCTGCTCGTGGGCTCCGTGAGCCGACTCGTCCTGCGGCAAGCCCTCAGCCACCGATTTCACCTTCTCCCTCAATCACGCCGCTCAAGGATAGGTCGGCTGATGAAAAGGGCAGCTCAAGGCTGGCCCGGCAGCAATCGGATCATCAGGGCGTTGCCTTCGGCCAGCACTGTGTCGCCGTCGACCAGTTCGCCGCGAACAAAGGCCTTGCGGCCCTCGGTTGAAGTGACGTGTCCCCGTACTTGAAGCGGTGTGTCGATCGGGGTGATCTTGCGGTAATCGACGTGCAGGAAGCCGGTCCGGCTAATCGGCCGGCCCGCCGCGTGCACCACCATCCCGAAGACATGATCGAAAAGCAGCGGGATCACACCGCCGTGCACCGCACCGTTACCGCCCACGTGGAACCGGCAGAAATGGCCCTGCATCTCCACGCCGTCGGAGTCGAATCTGCTCATCGTCCACGGCGGCAGCAGCAAACTACCCATCCCAGGCAACTGCGGCGATCGACCCGCCGGACCCTGACCCTCGGGGGCGTGAAACGGCGCGAGCACGGCCGTCAGCGCCTCGACGCTGTGGGCGGCGTTCTCCCAGACATCGTCGCCGGCATCGGCGGACACTGCGAGATCCTGCAACCGGCGCATCGCCGTGACGAATCGGCCGAAGCCCGGCCCAGGACTAGCGGCGCCATATTCCGGAAAGCCGCCATGATGCTCGTAATCGGGGTCGAGTTGCTGCGGGTTTTGCGAGGAATCCGTCACGGGCAGGCCGCCAAGACGTCGCGGCGCACGATGGTCTGATCCCGGCCCGGACCGACACCAATGCACGAAATATGCGCTCCGGCAAGCTCTTCCAGCCGCAAGACATAATCGCGCGCCTTGGCCGGTAGATCGTCGAACTTCCGTGCGCCGGAAATGTCCTCCCACCAGCCCGGCAGTTCTTCGTAGACCGGTTCGGCGCGGGCCAGGTCGCTCTGAGTCATCGGCATGTCACGGGTCTGTTTGCCATCGATCGTGTACCCCACGCACACCGGAACCGTTTCCAGGCTGGACAACACGTCGAGCTTGGTGAGGAAGTAGTCGGTGATGCCGTTGACGCGGGTGGCGTAGCGCGCGATGACGGCGTCGAACCAGCCGCAGCGCCGGCGTCGGCCGGTGGTTACGCCGAACTCGCCTCCGGTCTTCGACAGGTATTCGCCGTTGGCGTCGAACAGTTCGGTGGGGAACGGGCCGGAGCCAACCCGGGTGGTGTAGGCCTTGAGGATTCCGAGCACGGTGGTGATCTGGGTCGGACCGATGCCCGAGCCGACGGCCGCGCCGCCGGCAGTCGGATTCGACGACGTCACATACGGATACGTGCCGTGGTCGACGTCGAGCAGGGTGCCCTGCGAGCCTTCCAGCAATACGATTTCGCCAGCCTCCAGGGCGGTGTTCGAGCAGCAGCCTGGTGTCGGCAATGCGGTGCCGGAAACCCTCGGCCTGGTTGAGCAACGACTCCACCACATGCGCCGGGTCCAGCGCCTTGCGGTTGTAGATCTTTACCAGCACCTGGTTTTTGAATTCCAGCGCGGCTTCGATCTTGTGGGTCAGCTCATCCGGGTTCAGCACGTCGGCCACCCGGATCCCGATGCGGGCAATCTTGTCCTGGTAGCACGGCCCGATGCCGCGACCGGTGGTGCCGATTTTCTTGCTGCCCATGTAGCGCTCGGTCACCTTGTCGATGGCCACGTGGTAAGGCATCAGTAAGTGCGCGTCGGCCGAGATCAGCAGCCGGGAGGTGTCGACACCGCGATCCTCGAGGCCCTTCAGCTCGTCGAGCAGCACACCGGGATCGACCACCACTCCGTTGCCGATGACGTTGGTGACGCCGGGCGTCAGCACCCCCGACGGAATGAGATGCAGGGCGAAATTCTCACCGGTGGGCAACACCACGGTGTGCCCGGCGTTGTTGCCACCCTGATAGCGCACCACCCACTGGGCGCGACCGCCGAGCAGGTCGGTGGCCTTGCCTTTGCCCTCGTCGCCCCATTGGGCACCGATCAGGACGATTGCCGGCATGGCGTTTCTCCCACTGGTATCTGCCGCTTATTGTGGTCCAGCCGGTGACCCACACTATCTCAGCTGTTTGCGAGGAGGCCCGTCCGGCGACGATACGCGCCGAAAGGCGCGGCGAGGAGGCGGGCAGTTGAACCCGGACATCGCCGTGCTGATGTTCGGCGATCACCGCGTGCCGAAGCCGCTGCGCGGCCTGCCCGCGGTGCGTATCGACGATCCCGGCGACGGTGAAGTCTTGCAAGCCGCGATCACCGGAGTCCGGCGGGTGGTGGTGGTCGGCGCCGACGTCGACCTGGCGGCGGTGCTGACCCGGCTGCTGCGGGCGGAGCAGCTCGATGTCGAGGTCGGCTACGCGCCGCGGCGGCGCACCGCCGCCACCCGGGTTTACCGGGTGCCGGCGGGTCGACGGGCGGCCCGCCGGGCGCGGCGCGGATCGGCCCGGCGGACGCCGCTGATCCGCGACGAGACCGGGTCGGTGATCGTCGGAACAGCCCACTGGCGACCACCCGGCCCACCCGACGATGGGCAACTGCTGCATGGCGAAGCCGTCGTCGACGACACCCCGCTTTTCGACGGCGCCGTCGTCGGAGTGCGAATCGAGCCGACGGCAGCACTGCCGGGCCTGCGGGCGCGGGTATTAGGCAGCCGGTCGCGCCGCTGGCTGACCGGGCGAGCCACGCAGCTGGGCACCACCGGGGCGGCCGTGCTCCGCGACGGTGTGCCGGCGCCCCGGGCGGTGCGCCGGTCGACGTTCTACCGGAACACTCAAGGCTGGTTGCTGGTCCGGTGAGACGGACCCTCGTCTCGGCCGGTAGCTTCTTCTCGTGAGCAGCCGTGACTTGCACCGATCAGTGCGGCCCAGCCCGATCTTCCTGGCCATCGTTGCCCTGACGGTCTTCGGCGGCGCGCTGGCCTGGTGGGACGGCATCCAGCCCGGGGCGCTGGCCAGTGCCGCGGTGTTCATCTTTGTTATCGCCGGCTGGGTGGTGTCGCTGTGCCTGCACGAATTCGGACACGCGTTCACCGCCTGGCGGTTCGGCGATCGTGGCGTTGCCGTCCGGGGCTACCTGGACTTAGATCCACGGCGCTACAGCAACCCGTGGCTGTCGCTGGGTATACCAATTTTGATCACCGCGTTGGGCGGCATCGGTCTGCCCGGCGCCGCGGTCTACCTACGAACGTCGTCCATGACCCCCGCCCAGCGCACCATCGTCAGCCTGGCCGGGCCGTCGGCCAACTTGCTGTTGGCGGTGCTGCTGCTGACAGTGACGAGGTTGTTCTTCGATCCGGCGCACCTGGTGTTGTGGGCAGGAGTGGCATTTCTGGGCTTCCTGCAGATCACCGCACTACTGCTGAACGTGCTGCCATTTCCCGGCCTGGACGGTTACAACGCGCTGGAACCGCATCTGAGCCCGGAAAACCAGCGAGCGCTCGAACAGTTCAAGCCGTACGGCATCTTGTTCCTGGTGTTTCTGCTCTTCGTGCCGCAGGTGGGCCAATTCTTCTTCGGGGTCGTCTCTTGGTTGTTCGAGCTCTCCGGGGTGCCCAGGATCCTGTGGCAAGCCGGTGCTGGGCTTACCCAATTCTGGCGTTCCTGGTTCTGAGGGGTGCCGCGGCGCCGTCGACTTCGCGGCAGCGGAAGTGGCCGCAACCAGCTTGCGATATATGCGTGGATCTGCATATATTAGCCCTTATGGGTGCCGGCCACGATCACGCGAACACCGGCACACCAGTTCCCAGAATGGCCGCTGCCACTGCACTGCTGGGCGGGTTTTTTGTGGTGGAACTGACCACCGCACTGGTGATCGGCTCAATCGCTCTGCTGGCCGATGCCGGCCACATCCTGACCGACGTGGCGGCCACATTCATGGGGCTGTGCGCGGTGCTACTCGCCCAACGCGGCAGCTCGTCGCCACGCCGCACCTACGGCTGGCACCGCGCCGAGGTGTTTACCGCAGTGGCCAACGCCGTCCTGCTCATCGGGGTGGCGACGATCATTCTGCGCGAGGCGATCGGGCGGATCGGCCGAGCGCCAGACGTGCCGGGGATTCCGATGATCGTCGTGGCCCTGGGCGGGCTGGCCACCAATGCGGTGGTGGCGTTGTTGCTGCGGTCGCACTCGACGCAGAGCCTGGCCGTCAAGGGCGCCTACATGGAGGTCATCGCCGATACCGTCGGCAGCATCGGTGTGCTCATCGCCGGTGTGGTCACCATCACCACGCACTGGCCCTATGCCGACGTGGTGGTCGCCGTCCTGGTCGCGCTGTGGGTGCTGCCGAGGGCGTTGTCACTGGCCCTGAGTGCGCTGCGCATCCTGTCCGAAGCGTCGCCCAGCCACATCGACGTCGAGGAACTGCGATCGGCGTTGCGCGCCGTCGACGGCGTGACCGACGTGCACGACTTGCACGTCTGGACGCTGGTGCCCGGCAAGGACATGGTCACCGCCCACCTCGCCAGTCACGGCGACGCTGCGCGGGTATTGGACCAGGCGCGAGCGATCGTTGCCGAGCACGGATTAAGCCACGCCACCATCCAGGTGGAGCCGCCCGGCGGCTGCTCGGTGGGCTCCTAACCAGCTGGCGGGCCGGCTCAGCTCAATCCGAGAGCGGCCCGGGCAGCGGGGTCGCAATCGTCGAGCAGGTCCAGGCACCGGGTCTGCTCATCGGTTTCGCCGATGGCGTCGGCCGCCCGCGCCAGCGCCGCCACGCACCGCAGGAAACCGCGATTGGGTTCATGCGAATACGGCACCAGACCGAAACCCTTCCAGCCGTTGCGGCGCAGCTGGTCCAGGCCGCGGTGGTAGCCGGTCCGGGCGTAGGCATACGCGGTGATCGCCTTGCCGTCGGCCAACGCGTCTTCGGCCAGCGCCGCCCAGGCCACCGAGGCCGACGGGTGCGCGGCGGCGACAGCGGCCGGGTCCTCGTTGGCCAACAGTTCGGCCTCGGCCTCGGTATCGCCGGGCAACAAAATCGGATCCGGCCCCATAAGGTCATGCATCGGCGTCATGGCGCTTATTGTGCCGTGCTGCGTCCGGTCGGGGTGACGCCGCCACACCAAACCCGTAGCCGAGTCGCTAAGCTCCAATAGGTATTTCGACAGCGAAGAGGACAGTAGCGCTAATGCCCAATCCATCAGGGCCTGACCGCGACCACAAGTCGAATCCGGCTGGGTTCGATCCGGATGCCGCCGATCGAGGTACCACCAGCGACCCGGCGGAATCCGACGCTGACGCCGCCGAACAGGCCGCCGGTCCCGACGAAGATATCACCGAAAGCCACCACACCGCGCCGACAACGGCCGAGCCGGCGACCGAGGTGATGGCCAGGGCCCAGCGCGAGTCGGAGGCATCCCAACCGCAGCGGCCACGAGGTGAGCGTCGGTTCACCGCGCCGGGTTTCGACGCCAAGGAGACCGCGGTCATCAGCACCACCGCAGAACCGGCGACCGAAGTCTTCGAACCGGGTCGACCTGGAGCGGGCGAAGTGCGGCCGAGAACCGCTATGCCGCAGCTGATTCCGCCTCGGCTGGGCGCCAAGTTGCGGCCGTCGACCCAGCGCAGTTGGGGCTGGGTGCTGGCTTTAATACTGATCATTTTGGCGTTGACGGCAGTTGCGGTGCTGGGCACGGTGTGGTTGACGCGGAGCAACAAAAAGCCGAAAGCCTCACAGGAAGAACAGGTCCGCAGCACAATCCAGAGCTTCGATGTCGCGGTGCAGAACGGCGACCTGGCCAAGCTGCGCAGCATCACCTGCGGAGACATCCGCGACGGCTACCTCAACTACGACGAGCATGAATGGACCGACACCTATCGGCGAGTTGCAGCAGCTAAGCAGTATCCCGTGGTCGCCAGCATCGATCAGGTCGTCGTTAACGACGGGCACGCCGAAGCCAACGTCACCGCCTTCATGGCCTACGCGCCGCAGATCCGCTCGACCCGCAGCTTCGACCTGCAGTATCGCGACGACCGGTGGAAGGTCTGTCAATCCAACACGGGTTGACCCCGGCCGGCGCCCTTACCCTGCGGTGACCGACTTCCCCGCACAGTGCAGGTCGTTGCACGCCTCGATCACCCGCTGCGTCATCGCCGCTTCGGCGGCCTTGAGGTAGCTGCGGGGGTCGTACGCCTTCTTGGAGCCCACTTCGCCGTCGACCTTGAGCACGCCGTCGTAGTTGGTGAACATGTGGCCCGCGATCGGGCGGGTGAACGCGTACTGGGTATCGGTGTCGACGTTCATCTTCACCACGCCGTAGCGCAGCGCCTCCTCGATTTCCGACTTCTCCGACCCCGACCCACCGTGAAACACGAAGTCGAACGGTTTGGAGCCGTCGGGTAGGCCCAGTTTCGCCGACGCCACTTTCTGCCCCTGGTCGAGGATGTCGGGGCGCAGCTTGACGTTGCCGGGCTTGTAGACGCCGTGCACGTTGCCGAATGTCGCGGCGAGCAGGTACTTGCCGTGCTCGCCGTGGCCCAGCGCCTCAATGGTCTTCTCGAAGTCCTCGGGGGTGGTGTAGAGCTTGTCGTTGATCTCGTTGGCGACGCCGTCCTCTTCGCCGCCCACGACACCTATCTCGATTTCCAGGACGATCTTGGCGGCCGCGGCTTCCTTGAGCAGCTCCTGGGCGATCACCAGGTTCTCGTCGATCGGCACCGCCGAGCCGTCCCACATGTGCGACTGGAACAGCGGGTTTTTGCCGGCGGCCACCCGTTCCGCCGAGATCGCCAACAACGGGCGCACGTAGCTGTCCAACTTGTCCTTTGGACAGTGGTCGGTATGCAGCGCGACGTTGATCGGATACTTGGCCGCAATGCTGCGGGTGAACTTGGCCAGCGCTACCGCACCGGCAACCATGTCCTTGACTCCGAGCCCGGAAGCGAATTCCGCTCCGCCGGTGGAGAACTGGATGATGCCGTCGCTGCCGGCGTCGGCGAACCCTTTGATCGCGGCATTGACGGTCTCCGACGACGTGCAGTTGATGGCCGGGAAGGCGTACGAGTTCTCCTTCGCGCGGCCCAGCATCTCCGCGTAGACCTCTGGCGTTGCGATCGGCATGAAGCTTCCTTCCTGACGTGTGCCATCAGTATCGCAACAAGACATTCTGGTTGGCAGCCCAACCGGCCCCGCAGCTGCGCCTGGTAAAGGACGGGCGGCTTCGCCGGTATCTTGGAACATCGTGAGCACCGCCGTGGTGGCCCTGCCCGACATCGTCGACCCGATGTACTGGATCGGTCCCCAGGGACTATTCGCGTCGGCGGTGTTGCCGACGATCCTGGCCATCGTTTTTGTCGAGACGGGGCTGCTGTTCCCCCTGTTACCCGGTGAGTCACTGCTCTTCACCGGTGGGCTGCTGGCGGCCCACGGCACGCTCGACATCAGGGTGCTGGCGCCGTCCGTGGCGGCGGTCGCGGTGCTCGGCGATCAGACCGGGTATTTCATCGGCCGCCGGATCGGGCCTGCGCTGTTCAAGAAGGAAGACTCGCGCTTCTTCAAGCAGCACTACGTGACCGAGTCACACGCGTTCTTCGAGCGATACGGGCCCATGGCCATCATTCTGGCTCGGTTCATGCCCTTCGTGCGGACCTTCACCCCAGTGGTCGCCGGGGTCTCATACATGCGCTATCCGGTGTACCTGGCGTTCGACATCGTCGGCGGCGTCCTCTGGGGTGGCGGCGTGACGATCGCCGGCTACTACCTGGGCAACGTGCCGTTCATCCACCAGAATCTGGAAAAGATCGTCCTTGTCATCTTGTTTGTGTCGCTGCTGCCGGCACTGATCGCATCCGGCCGGGCGTACCTGAATCGTCGTCGCGAATCCAGAAGTAAGCAGCTTGTCCTATCGGACGAAGCACCTTAACCGCGCACGCTCGGTGTTGGGCCTGCCCGAGCATCCAGAAGGCGACCCCGCGATATGTTTCGTAGACCTAGATATCGCCTCTGAGCTGCGCTAACCAGGCGTTAGCGACATGGCCGGGCCCGGGGGTTGTCCAGAATCCCGCCTCGGTGTCCGGTAATCCGTATGCTACGAGGTAGTTGTAACCGGGGGTCTTTGGCCAAGGAGTGAGCCGCGCCGGATGAAGGTGTTCATCAGCTACTCGCGCCATGATGAAGGCGCGGTCAGATCGATGGTGAGCGATCTGCACCGGGCTCGGGTCGAGGTGTGGCTGGATGACAATCTTGGTGGCGGTGACGCGTGGTGGTCGGAGATCCTCGAGCAGATCCGCGGGTGCACGGTCTTCCTTTTCGCGGCGTCGGACAATTCCTTGCACTCCAAGCCGTGCAAGGCTGAATTGGGTTACGCCCAGGCGCTGGGGCTGCCGATGTTGCCGGTGCAGATCGGCGAGATATCCAGCTACCGCGCCCACTCAATTTTCAGCAAGCAACTGATCGACTACCGAGAACCCGCAGCGGCGACCGGATTCGCCCTGATGGGGGCGCTGCATGAACAGGGCGCGCACCGCGGCGACCTGCCCGACCCGCTGCCCGAAGGGCCCGCGATTCCCTACGAGTACTTGCAGCGACTCGGTGAATCGATCCACGATGCCGCGGTGCTGACACCATCGGTGCAGGCACAAATGCTCTTCGAGCTGCGCAATGCGCTGACCGAAGAGGACGATTCGACCGTCCTGGAGGACATCCGCACGTTGCTGGGTGTGCTGCGCCGACGCAGTGATGTCACCTATCCGGTAGCGACCGAGATCGACACCATCCTGCGCGGCGAGGTGGCTGAGGTCAGCCACACCCCGGCGGCCCCACCCGCCGAGGACATCGCACCTGTCGACAGTCACCAGCTAGAGGCGCCGGCATCGGCGGCTAGCACCCACCCTGCCTCTGCTGAGCTCAAGCAGGTCACGGTGTTGGTGGCCAGTGTGGTGGATTCGATGGAGCTGGCCGCGGCGCTGGGGGTGGAGCGGTTTCGGGAGATCATCACCGAGCTGGTCGACCGTTCGGCCGCGGTGGTGCAACGCTACGGCGGAATGGTCGACAGGGGCAGCGGCGAGGGGGTCACGGCGGTGTTCGGCGCGCCGGCCGCGTTGGAGGATCATGCGCTTCGGGCATGTTTGGCGGCGCTGGGAATCCAGGAGGAGGCCAAGCGCCTAGCTGGCGAGGTCGGCGGTCCCGACCGGGTGGACCTGCAGTTGCGCATCGGCCTGAATTCGGGTCAGGTGATCGCCGGTGGGATGGGTTCGGGTTCTTTGGGTTTGGTCGGAGAGCAAGTCGGGATGGCCCAGCGGATGGAGTCCGTGGCCGCACCCGGCGGGGTCATGCTCAGCGGGTCGACGGCCCGGTTGGTGGAAAACGCCGCGGTGCTCGGTGAGCCGGACATGGTGCAGATCGGTGCTGCGGCACCGATGCCAGCGCGTCGCCTGTTGGGGGTGGCATCGCAACCCGGGGAGGTCGGTCGCTTTGACTCCACGTTGGTGGGACGTCAATGGGAAATGAACACCGTCACAGGGATGTTGGATCGAGTGCGTGCCGGGCACGGGGGTGTGGTGTGCGTGGGGGGACCGGCGGGCATCGGCAAGAGCAGGCTGGTTCACGAGACCGCCGAGATCGCCCGCGGCCATGGTGTCGAGGTGTTTGAGACCTTCTGCGAGTCCCATGCCAGTGATATCTCGTTTCATGTGGTGGCGCGGCTACTGCGGGCGATCGTGGGGATCAGCGATCTCGACGATGCGGCCGCGCGGGCGCGGCTGCGCGGCAGAGTTCCCGACGGTCTCGACCCGCAGGATCTGGTGTTGCTGGATGACCTGTTGGGCATTCGTGACCCGGCTATCGAGCTGCCGTCCATCGACCCCGCGGCGCGGGGTCGACGGTTGACCGCGCTGGTCAACGCGATGTCGCTGGCGACCAGCAAGCCCAGGCTTTACATCCTGGAAGACGCGCACTGGATCGATGCGGTCAGCGAATCGATGCTGGCCGAGTTTTTGAAGGTGATTCCGAAAACCCCGTCGATGGCGCTGATCACCTACCGCCCCTACTACCACGGGCCGCTGGCCCAGGTGCCTGGTGCGCAGGCGCTGGCGCTGGACCCACTCGGTGATGCGGACATCTCGGCGTTGATCGGTGAGCTGTTGGGCCCGGATCCCTCGGTGGCCGCGGTGGCAGCACTGATCACCAAACGGACCGCCGGTAACCCGTTTTTTGCCGAGGAGATGGTGCGCGAGCTTGCCGAGCGCGGTGTGCTCGAGGGTGAGCGCGGTCGCTACCTGTGCCACACCGATGTGGCCAAGGTCAGCGTGCCAGCCACCGTGCAGGCGGTCATCGCCGCGCGCATCGATCGCCTCGAACCGGGGGCCAAACAGACGCTAAGTGCCGCGGCGGTGATCGGATCACAGTTCGGCCCGGATCTGTTGACCAGCCTGGGCGTCGATCCGGCCCTTGAGGCGCTGGTCGAGGCCGAGATGATTGACCAAGTGCGGTTCGCCCCGCGCGCTGAGTACGCATTCCGGCATCCGTTGATCCAGGCGGTGGCCTACGAATCACAACTGAAACCAGACCGGGCCAAGCTGCACCGGAGCCTGGCCGCAGTCATCGAGGCCGGCGACCCGGCAGCGGTCGAGGAGCACGCCTCGTTGATCGCCGAGAACCTGGAGGCAGCCGGCGATGTGCAGGCCGCCTACGGCTGGCATATGCGGGCCGGCGCGTGGTCGACGCACCGCGATATGGCCGCGGCGCGGCTGAGTTGGGAGCGGGCGTGCGAGATCGCCGACGCGTTGCCCACCGACGATCTGGCACGCATCGTGATGCGTATCGAGCCGCGCACCCTGCTATGTGGCACCGCCTACCGAGTCCATGCGAAAGATGCCCCGACGCGCTTTGACGAGCTGCGTGACCTGAGCACGCTCGCCGGCGACAAGGCATCGTTGGCGATGGGCATGGCCGGGCAGGTGATGGACCACTTTATTCATGCCCGCATGCGGGAGGCTTCGGCGCTGGCATCCGAACTCATGACCCTGATCGAGGCGATCGCCGATCCGAACATGACGGTCGGGCTGTCGTTCACGGCGAAATTCGTCAAGCTGGAGACTGGCGAATACTCCGACGTGCTGCGCTGGTCACAGGCCGTCATCGACCTGGCCGACGGCGACCCCACCAAAGGCAACTTCATCATGGGGTCTCCGCTGGCGTTCGCCCACGGCACGCGCGCGGTTAGCCTAGGGGCCTTGGGCCGCCCGCTGGCAGAGGTGCTGCCTGCCCTCCCCTACGCCGTCGCGATGGCCCGTGAGACGGACCCGACAACCCTTGCCATCGTCATCGCCTTCACATACGCACTAGGAATAGCCATTGGGGCGCTGCTGGCCGACGACGCCGCGCTGGAGCTCATTGATGAGGGGCTGCAGATCGCCGAACGATCCGCTGACGATTTCGCGCTGGGCCACGCCCGATACGCGCTGGGCCTGGCGCTGATGCACCGCGACTCCCCAGCAGATCGTGAGCGCGGACTAACAGCACTGACACAACTGCGCGAGATGTGCCTGCACGAGCACTGGACCCTATCCGAGGTACCGATGATCGAGCTTTTCATCGCCTGGGAGCAGGCCAGGCGTGGCGACCTCGATGGTGCCATCCCGGCAATGCGGGCAGCCGTGGACGACCTGCTCCAGGCAGGACAGTTCGCCTGGTGCATCCCTCCCACCCGCGTTTTCGTGGAGACGCTGCTGGCCCGCGGCGGCGAGGCTGATCTGCAGGAAGCCCAAACCGCGATCGAGCGGTTGGCGGCCGCCCCGATGGACGTCGCGGACCGCGACATCTGGGTGCTGCGGCTACGCGCGCTGCTGGCCGACGCCCGTGGCGACGATGCCGCCTACCAAGATCTCAGCCGGCAATACCGCGCCATGGCCACAAAGCTTGGCCGGCTAGGGCATATGGCGATGTCCGATTCGTGGACTCTCCGCGTTGCGGCGGCAGGCGCCAGCCGAGTATTGTCTGCTTCGGCGAAAATGTCCCGAAAACCCATGTGAAACAAGGCTATTCAATGGTCGACGACGCCGAAGCGGCGCCGCTGATCGTGTTCTCGGGCGACCGCTCACCGATCTGGTCCCCAACGGGCGTCCTCAGACAGCGACCTTGAAGTCGCAGCCGGTCTTGGCTCGGACGTCGGCGACCGTCACCCCAGGGTGTAATTCGGTAAGCGTGAGCCCGTGTTCCGGCTCGACGTCGAAGACACACAGGTCGGTGATGATCATGTCCACCACGCCCTTGCCGGTGATCGGCAGCGTGCACTGCGTGAGGATCTTCGGGCTGCCGTCTTTGGAGGTGTGATCCATCACGCACGATCACGCGCTTGACGCCGGACACCAAATCCATGGCGCCGCCGGGCCCTTTGACCATCTTGCCCGGCACCATCCAGTTGGCCAGGTCGCCGTTCTCCGCTACCTCCAGGCCGCCCAGGATGGAAAGGTCGATATGGCCGCCGCGGATCATCGCGAAGGAGTCCGCGCTGCTGAAAAAGCTCGACCCGGCAAGAGTGGTGATGGTCTGCTTGCCGGCGTTGACGAGATCGGCATCGACGCTGTCTTCGGTTGGGTAGGAACCGATGCCGAGCAGCCCGTTCTCCGACTGCAGCGTCACATTGATGTTGTCGGGAATGAAGTTGGCCACCAACGTCGGGATGCCGATGCCCAGGTTCACGTAGTAGCCGTCGCGTAGTTCCTTCGCGGCGCGCTGGGCCATCAGCTCGCGGATCGGGCTGTCGTGCTTGAGCGCGGCACCGCCGCTCGTGGTGCGGAATTCGATGCGCTTCTCGTAGTCAGTGCCCTCGATGATGCGGTCCACATAGATGCCCGGGGTATGGATCAAATCGGGGTCGAGGTCGCCGACGTCGACCAGTTCTTCCACCTCGGCCACGGTCACCGCGCCGCAGGTGGCGATCATCGGGTTGAAGTTGCGCGCCGTTTTCCGGTAGACGAGGTTGCCTGCAGTGTCGCCCTTCCAGGCTTTGACGATCGCCACGTCGGCCCGGATGCCTTCTTCCAGAACGTATTCGGTGCCGTCGAAGACCCGGGTGTCTTTGCCTTCGGCGAGATTGGTGCCGTAGGCCGTGCGGGTGTAGAAGCCGGGAATGCCTGCCCCGCCGGCGCGTAACTTCTCCGCGAGGGTGCCCTGTGGCGTGAGGACAAGGTCGAGTTCGCCGGCCAGTACCTGGCGCTCGAACTCCTTGTTCTCGCCCACATAGGAGGCGATCACCTTCTTTACCTGTCGCGCCTTGAGCAGCAGGCCCATGCCGAAATCGTCTACGCCGGCGTTGTTTCCGACGATGGTGAGATCCTTGACACCGCTGTCCACCAGAGCCTGAATCAGGTTCTCCGGAATGCCGCAGAGGCCGAACCCACCGGCGGCGATGGTCATGCCGTCCTTCAGCAGGCCCTGCAGCGCCGACTCGGCATCGGCGTGGACTTTACTCATGATTGGTCCTCTCGTTGATGGTCACGGCATGTGCGGCCTCCATCAGCATCCAACCGGATAATTGCACTGACAGATCACGCTCGGGTATTTCCGAACCGGTGACGGCACCCCCGACAAACTCGGCCTGCTTCCCGCCGGCCGTGGGCAGCTCGGCGGTGCGATCCCAGAACGGCCCGAACAACGGCAGCCCTTGCACCGACTGCCGGTTGTTCCATGCCGACTGCGCCGAGGACAGTACGATTTCGCGCGCGGTTTCGCGGGCCGCGGCATCCGCGGCCGATTCCCCCGGCAACGTGGTGGCGACCAACGCCAGATAGCGAGCGGTCACGCCGGCGAACAATCCGCCGTCGCCACCGCCGGTGCCCCGCAGTACTCCGGCCGGCGCCATGTGCTCGTCGACGGCCGCGACCAGGCGATGGACCCGCGGCGCGTGGCGGTCGTCACGGGTGCGGGCGGCCAGTTCGGTTTCCAGACCCAGCACCACGCCCTGGCAGTAGGTGTACTGGGCGCGGACCAGTGAACCCGCCTTGATGCCGTCGAACACCAGGTGCGTCTCGGGGTCGATCAATGTGGTGTCGATCCAGTCCGCCATCTGCTGGGCTCGCCGCAGTCGGTCGCCGTAGCGCGTCAAGAAGATCCCGGCCGGGCCGTTGGCCGGGGCGTTGAAGAATTGGTCCTGCTTGCGCCACGGGATGCCGCCGCCGTCTTCGGGTACCCAGGCTTTGACGAGTTCGTCGTTCAGCTTGTGCAGCGCGCGCTTGCGCTCGACGCCGGCGACCCGCGCGGCCCGTTCCAGCGCCAGTGCCAGCCATGCCATGTCGTCGTAGTAGCTGTTGACCCAGGATCCGGTGTTGCGCAGTCGGTGTGAGCGGATCTGTCGATTGATCTTGATGCGCCGCTCCGGCTGTGGGTCGCGCAGCTCGGCGTCAACCAGGCAGTCCAGCAGATGCGCCTGCCACCAGTAATGCCAGCCGCCGAACCATCGGTCGCGCCGGGCCGGCGGCCAGGCCACCACGCCGAGCTGGGTACCAGGCAGTGCCCACAGCCGTTTCAGATGCCGTCCTGTGACGGCGGCTTCTGCGCTGACCGCCCGGTTGACCCATACCTGATCCATGTCTGCAGATCCTGCCCTACCAGGCCTGCTCAATGTCTCCGTGTTGACTGATCCAGGCGTGCATGGCAATGCCCGCCGCGACCGCGACGTTGATGCTGCGCGTCGATCCGAATTGGGCGATCGACACGGTCAGCGAGGCGCCCGCCCTGGCGTCGTCAGTGATCCCGGGACCTTCTTGACCGAAGACCAGCAGGCAGTTCCGCGGCAAGGTCGTCTGCTCGAGCCGCGCTGCGCCCGGGACGTTGTCGACGGCGACCACCGTCAGGCCTGCTCCCGCAGCGAAACTCAGCAGGTCGGCGGTGTGGTCGTGGTGGCACAGCCGTTGGTAACGGTCGGTGACCATGGCGCCGCGGCGATTCCACCGACGACGACCGACGATATGGACGGTGTCCACGGCGAACGCGTTGGCGGTGCGCACCACCCCGCCGATGTTGGCGTCGTGGCCGAAGTTCTCGATCGCGATGTGCAGCGGGTGCCTACGCTTGTCGATATCGGCGATGATCGCCTCACGCGTCCAGTACCGGTAGGCGTCGACGACGTTGCGGGTGTCGCCGTCGCGCAGCAGCACCGGGTCATACCGCGGGTCGTCGGGGGGCGCCCCGACCCAGGGGCCGACTCCGCTTGCCGCAACGCCCCATTCGGTCGGACCGGGCTCAGTCACTGCGTGGTCCAAACCGCGGCGTGGGTGCCCTCTACCGAAACGGTCGCGTACAGCAGCGCCTCGTTGAGGTCGCCCTGAGTACACAGCGACGCATTGACGTGCACGGCGTCCAGCGACGCCTCGGGCAGGATCAACACCGACGATCCGTACGCCGAGCAGGCCGGGCTCAGCCCGGGGGGAGGCAGGGTCGGGGCGACCAGCAACATCATCGGCCCACCGCGAGCCGCGGAGTCATCGCGGTACTTCGCCGCGAGGGTGTCAGCCACCAACCCGAGCAGCATGTAGCCGCTGCCGGTGAATGCGCCCGGGTCTCCGAGCGAGGCCTGGGTCAGCTGGGTGCCGTCGGCCCGCCAGGCGTCCACGCTGGTGGTCTTGACCACCAGACCGGTGTCGTTCTGCTTCGTCGGCAGCAACCCGACCGGGAATGCGGCCGGATAGGCGGCGGCGGTGCCGGCGAGCCGGTCACGGGGCGAGTAGAGGTATACCCCGCGGACCGCGCTGCGATCAGTCAGCGGGCCCAGGCAGACCGTACCGGTCAGCCGTTTGCCGCCAGGAGCGGAAAGCGACTGAATGACAAGGTTTTTTACATTGTCACAGCTGCCGATGCCAGCGGCTTCCATGGGATGCGCCAGCGCCCCGTAGAGACCAAACCGGATATCGCGGGCATCGGCGTGGGGTTTGGCCGGGTCGGCCGGGGCCGCGTCAATGTCGACCAGCACGTAGTCGTCTTGCCAGCGCAGGTTGGATACCGAAGTGTTCCAACCCAATACCGCCAGCGATTCGCCCAGCCGGGCAGTTTGGGCGCCATAGATTGGGTCGCGGTGTGTGGAATGAGAGCAGGCCGCCAAACAGGTCACCGCCAGCGTCGCGACGATCATGATGAGAGTCCGCACGATCTTCAGTGCAGACCCAAGTCCGCCAGCCCCAGCACGCTGCGGTACGGCAGACCCTCGGCCTCGATGGCTTCCGCGGCGCCGGTGGCGCGGTCGACGACGGTTACCACGCCGACCACCTGGGCGCCGGCGTCCTGGGCGGCGCGCACCGCGGTCAGGGCTGACGCGCCGGTGGTACTGGTGTCCTCCACCACCAGCACCCGCCGGCCGGAAATGTCGGGCCCCTCGATAAGACGTTGCATGCCATGGGTTTTCACTGACTTTCGTACGACGAAAGCGTCGACCGGGCGACCGGGCGCATGCATGACCGCGATGGCGACCGGGTCGGCGCCCAGGGTCAGCCCGCCGACAGCCGCGTACTCCCAGTCGGCGGTGAGTTCGCGGATCAGCCGGCCGATCAGCGGGGCGGCCCGGTGGTGCAGGGTCGCGCGGCGCAGGTCGACGTAGTAGTCGGCTTCCTTGCCCGACGACAACGTGACGCGACCGTGCACCACGGCGAGCTGGCGCACCAGGTCGGCCAACTCGTCGCGGTCGGTGCTACTCAAGTCAGGTACGGCCACGGCCCCGGCCAAAGACCCTCGTGGCGGCGCGCGCCAGGCTTCGCGGCACCATCCGGTTGGCGGTGGTGAGCGCCTTGTACTGCACGCCCGGAATGATGAGCACCTTGCCGCGGGCGATATCGGCCAGGGTTTCCCGGACCACGTCGTCCACCTCAAGCCACATGAATGACGGCAGCGAGGTCATGTCGATGCCGGCCCGGTCATGAAATTCGGTGTGCACGTAGCCCGGGCACACCACGTGCAGCCCGACGCCGGTGCCCCTCAGCCCTACGGCCAGGCCTTCGGTGAACGACACCACCCACGCCTTGGATGCCGAATAGGTCGAGCCTCGCCCGGACAGCAATCCCGCAACGCTGGCGACGTTGACGACGGTGCCTGCGCCGGCGTCGATCATCGCCGGCAACGCGGCCCGGGTCAGCTGCATCACAGTGGTGACATTGACGTCCAGCTGCGATTGCAGCAGGCCGGGATCGGCGGTCCAGAATTCACCGGATGTGCCGAACCCGGCGTTGTTCACCAATACGTCGACGCCGGCGGCCAACCGCTCGGCGACCTTGGCGCGGTCGGCGGAGTCGGCCAGGTCTGCCGGTAGCACCTCGACGGCGCGGCCGCCCTCGTTGTGCAGTTCGGCTGCCAGCTCGGTAAGCCGGTCGGCGTCGCGGGAAACCAGCACCAAGTCATAGCCGTCGGCGGCGTAGCGGCGGGCAAAACCCGCGCCGATCCCGGAGGTGGGCCCGGTGATCAGGGCGACGCGGCGCGGCATGACCGACAGCGTAGCGAAGGCACCAATGCCCAAAGCGCCGGGCGGATGCTGGGAGATGGCTGGGCGATGTAAGTATCAGCGCTGGTAGTGGGTGGCCTGATAGCCGTTGCGGCCCGTCGGCGGACGCCGCACTGCGCCACCGGGCTCGGCGGCCGGTGCGCGGCGGGTTGGCTCCTGCCGCACCGTGGGCGGCGACGCCGCAGAGCCGCGGGACGCTGTTCCACCGTCACGGGGAACGGCTTCCGAGTGGCGCGGCGCCGACTCGCTGCGGCCGGCCGGAGCAAGCGGGCGGCTGGGTGCGGCTTTACGGCGTCCGGCCGACTGCGACGCCGAGGATTGCTGCGGCACCGGCGGCAATACCCGTAGCAGGTCGTTGAATTGGCGCACCGTGCGTAGGCCCTCGTCCCACTGGGCACGAGTACTGCCGATCGGCATGCTGACCAGCGTCCAGTTCGGCTCGTTCCACATGATCTCGGCGCAGTCCGGTGCGGTGTGCGCGAAGGTGACCATGCGGCGATCGCAGGCCCGACGGGCGGCGTCCAGGTTGGTGGAGTAGACCATCCGCGGTCCGATCGCGCCTAGCAGCCAAATGTCGTTCTCGCGAGGCTCTTTGAGACCCTTGAGGCGGACGTCGACTACGACGTTGGTGCCCACTTTGCGGTGCAGCGCGATCACGGTGGCGACTTCCTCGAGATCGAAGATGAACACCGCCTCGCCGCGGATCTGACCCAAAACGACGTTGCGCGCCGGGATATTGCTGCCCACGGTCGACATCACTCCGCGCTTCCACCGCTTGAGGATTTCGGTCGACTCCTGCTCGTAGTCGAATCCGTGCGACCGCGCCCACGATCTGCGGCGACGACCTCGCCCGCGGCGACGGTCGATGTCGACGTACAGCAGCACTGCCGCGCCGACGAAGCACAGCGCGGACAGCGTAAACCAAAGGGGAACCATCGCCACGTAGCCTAGCTGCTGTTACCCCCTAACCGAGAACGTCAGCAGGTCACAACCGAATTAATGTTTGCTACCGCTTCGGCGTACCGGCGCTGCGGAGCCAAGACTGGCTTGACCGGAACCTGCAGATACGACGCGTGCGACCCGCCGGTATGGATGATGTGCCTGCCACGGTTATCTGGCTCGACGGTCGGGAGGTTCTGCGGCGTGGTGGAGCCTGCTGACATGTTCGGCATCACGTCGCCCAGCAAGTTGTAGCCGCAAATGACAAGCCGCAACTGCTCGCCGGGATGAAACGCAAGTCCGATCGGGAACATGTCAATCTCAACGGGAACGATCACGCCGGGCTGAAGTTTCTCGACGCGGTCGAAGCTGTGCACGGGCACGATGTCCGTCGACGCCTCGGTGGCCGCTTGGAAGTTCCTGCGGGGTCGCCTGTCATCGCCGCCTGAGCTTACGAGAGCTTACGAACGTCGCAAATGCAGCTCAGCCGAGTACGAGGCTGTCGCCGTCGGCGCTGACGTTCACCGGAACGGTGTCGCCGTCGTGCACGTCGCCGGCCAGCAGCATCTTGGCCAGCTGGTCGCCGATAGCGTGCTGCACCAGCCGCCGCAACGGACGCGCCCCGTAGACCGGGTCGAATCCACGCTGAGCCAGCCATTTCTTGGCCGGCAGCGACACCTCCAGCTGCAGCCGCCGCTGCGTCAGCCGCTTTTGCAGCTGAGCCAGCTGGATGTCGACGATCTGCACCAGTTCTTCGGGGTTCAGCCCGTCGAAGATCAACACGTCGTCGAGCCGGTTGATGAATTCCGGTTTGAACGCCGAGCGCACCGCCGCCATCACCTGCTCCTCGCTGCCGCCCGACCCCAGGTTGGACGTCAGGATGAGGATGGCGTTGCGGAAGTCGACCGTGCGGCCCTGCCCGTCGGTCAACCGGCCCTCGTCGAGTACCTGCAGCAGCACGTCGAACACGTCCGGGTGGGCCTTTTCGACCTCGTCGAACAACACCACCGTGTACGGCCGCCGACGGACCGCCTCGGTCAGCTGGCCGCCCTGGTCGTAGCCGATGTAGCCGGGCGGCGCACCGACCAGGCGGGCCACCGAATGCTTCTCGCCGTACTCGCTCATGTCGATACGGACCATCGCCCGCTCGTCGTCGAACAAGAAGTCGGCCAGCGCTTTGGCCAGCTCGGTCTTGCCGACGCCGGTGGGACCGAGGAACAGGAACGATCCGGTCGGCCGGTTGGGGTCGGCGACCCCGGCCCGGCTGCGGCGCACCGCGTCGGAAACCGCCTGCACGGCCTTCTTCTGCCCAACGACGCGCTTGCCCAGCTCGTCTTCCATCCGCAGCAGCTTGGCGGTCTCGCCTTCCAGTAGCCGACCGGCCGGGATGCCCGTCCACGCCGACACCACGTCGGCGATGTCGTCGGGACCGACCTCTTCTTTGAGCATGACGTTCTCGCGGGCCTCAGCTTGCGGCACAGCGGCGTCGAGTTTCTTTTCCACCTCGGGGATCCGGCCGTAGCGCAGCTCGGCGGCCTTGGCCAAGTCACCGTCGCGCTCAGCGCGCTCAGACTCGCCACGCAACGTCTCGAGCTGCTCCTTGAGCTCACGCACGACGTCGATCGCGTTCTTCTCGTTCTGCCACTTGGCGGTCAGCTGGGCCAGCTTCTCGCGCTGATCGGCCAGCTCGGAGCGCAGCTTGTCCAGCCGCTCCTTGGACGCCTCGTCTTCTTCTTTGGCCAGCGCCATCTCTTCGATCTCCAGCCGGCGGACCAGCCGCTCGACCTCGTCGATCTCGACGGGTCGGGAGTCGATCTCCATCCGCAGCCGGCTCGCCGCCTCATCGACCAGGTCGATGGCCTTGTCTGGCAGGAAGCGGGCGGTGATGTAGCGGTCGGACAGCGTCGCGGCCGCCACCAGCGCCGAGTCGGTGATGCGCACACCGTGGTGCACCTCGTAGCGGTCTTTGAGCCCGCGCAGGATGCCGACGGTGTCTTCCACCGAGGGCTCGCCGACAAACACCTGCTGGAAGCGGCGCTCCAGCGCGGCGTCTTTCTCGATGTACTTGCGGTACTCGTCGAGGGTGGTGGCGCCGACCAGGCGCAGCTCGCCGCGGGCCAGCATCGGCTTGATCATGTTGCCGGCGTCCATCGCCGACTCGCCGGTCGCACCGGCCCCGACGATGGTGTGCAGCTCGTCGATGAAGGTGATGATCTGCCCGGCGGAGTTCTTGATGTCATCGAGCACGGCCTTGAGCCGTTCCTCGAACTCGCCGCGGTACTTCGCGCCGGCCACCATCGAGCCCAGGTCCAGGCTGACGACCGTCTTGTCGCGCAGGCTCTCGGGCACGTCACCGGCCACGATGCGCTGGGCCAGGCCTTCCACGATCGCGGTCTTGCCGACACCGGGTTCGCCGATGAGCACCGGGTTGTTCTTGGTGCGACGGGAGAGCACCTGCACCACGCGCCGAATTTCGTTGTCCCGCCCGATGACTGGGTCGAGTTTGCCTTCGCGGGCGCGCTCGGTCAGGTCGGTGGAGTACTTTTCCAGCGCCTGGTAAGTGGATTCGGGGTCAGCGCTGGTAACCCGGGCGCTACCGCGAACCTTGACGAACGCGTCGCGCAGCGCCTGCGGAGAGGCGCCGTGGCCAGTCAACAGCTTGGCGACGTCGGAGTCGCCGGTGGCGAGCCCCACCATCAGGTGTTCGGTGGAGACGTATTCGTCGTCCATCTCGGTCGCCAGCTGCTGCGCGGTGGTGATGGCAGCCAGCGATTCGCGGGACAGCTGCGGTTGCGAGCTGGCGCCGCTGATCTGCGGCAGCCGGTCGAGGATGCGCTGCGCTTCAGTGCGGATAGTGGCGGGCTCGACGCCGACAGCCTCCAGCAGCGGTGCCGCGATCCCGTCGTTCTGCGTCAGCAGCGCCAACAGCAGATGCGCGGGCCTGATCTCGGGGTTGCCGGCAGCGGTCGCCGCCTGTAAAGCCGAGGTCAGGGCCGCCTGCGCCTTGGTTGTCGGGTTGAAAGAGTCCACGACACCTCCGTTCGGGTTTTAAGGGCCTTAAAGGGCCCTGGTAAAAATGCTTGTCGCGTTGTTCAACGCCGTCAAGGTTGAGTCTGTTCCGCTCAACTCTAGCCGAATTTTGACGGATTCCCGCGTACGGCCGTCGAATCCGCCCGGCGTCTCGCCGCTGACCGCGCGAAGGTAACGACGAAAGGTTGCATCCAATGCTGGCAATCAACGAGGACGGGCCGGTGCTGCGGGTCGAACTAAACCGCCCTGAGTCGCTCAACTCCCTCGACGACGACGTGCTGCTGGAGGTGACGGATCTCTACACCCGTCTTCAGCAGCGGTTCGATCTGAAGGCGGTTGTCCTCGGCGGGCGTGGCCGCGCGTTCTGCGCCGGCGCCGATCTCGGCAACCCGCCCGGATTCGCGGGCACCAGCGGCCGGGAACGCCGCTACCACTCGCAGATCGGCTACCGCGCCTGCCAGGCCATCGCCGACTGCGAAGTGGTGACGGTCGCGCGGCTGCATGGGCATGTCGTCGGCGGCGGATTCGCGCTCGCGCTGGCCTGCGACTTCCGAATTGCCACCACCGACACCGTGTTCAGGCTGCCCGAGGTCGACCTCGGTGTGCCGATGACCTGGGGCACGATACCTCGACTGATCGCCGAGGTCGGCGCCGCCAGAGCACGCGAAATCGTGCTGCTCGCCGACCGGATCGACGCCCATACTGCGCACCGCATTTCGCTCGTGCACCGATTGGCAGAACCCGATGAGCTTGACGACGCAACGCAGGCACTCGTCGAGCTCATCGTCGCCAAACCCGACTACGCGCTGCATACCAGCAAAACGCAGTTTCGTGCATACAGCCGCGCGTCCGGCGATCCCACGTTCGCCGACGGCGACCTAGTCAGCCTCTCCACACGCTTTAATGCCGCGCGTCAGCAGACCCCTCAACCTGAGGCTGATTCGAACGTATGATCGATCAGTGGGCGACCTCGCGTCGATCGGATACAACGGCCAGCCGGTCCGCAACCCGTTCCGGGCGGTGCGTCCGCCGATCACCGTGCTGGTTGATCTGACGGTCCTGTTTCCGCGCGAGCCGCACCGCTCGGGGCGGTATCACCCCAACGGTCTGCAGCTGCACAAGGTGGTCGAGGGCAGGCTGACCTGCTGGGGCATCTGCGAGCAGGGCGACTGGTGGGGGCTGGTGACCTACCCGATCGTCTACGGGTCCAAGCGCAAAACCGTCACGCACTGGGTTCCGGCCTGGGTGTTGCGCCGCAAGGCTTAGTGCCGGTCGAAGGCTGCTTCCAACTCTCGACCGTCGAATGCACCAGGGGCCGTGCCGTTTGTCGCGTATTCGTAGACCGCTACGCGGAAGATCTGGCTAAGCGCGCTAGAGATCACCGAGACCGCAAGGAATGCGGCGGCCGCGATGGCGAGGATGACGGCGCCCACCAGCGGCTGGTTGGCTTGAGACAGCAGGACGTAGCCCGCCACCCCGACAAACACGATCAGCATGAAGACGAACCAGCTCACCGCCGAGATAATCACCGCCCCCGTCGCACCCTCGCCCCAGCGTGCCTTCACCACCGCCGCCGAGCGTTTGAGCGCATCTAATGGTCCGCTGCCTTCCAGCGCGAGCACCGGGACCACGAAGAACGTCGCAATCGCCCAGGCCGCGCCGGCGATCCAGGCGCTGATTTTGCCCACAACCGGCAGCTTCTCTTCGAGCACACGCAGGATCAGACCGACCGTCGTCGTCACCAGCGTCCAGCCGAGAATCGGGCCGATGCGCCCGAAGGCGGCCGAGAGCCCCTCACTCACGCTGGTGTCCTCACCACGCATCGAGCGCACGGCGCAGGCAGCAAGCGCGACGTTGAAGAACACTGCGATGAACGTCGCCACATACGCGGAGCCGAAGCCGGCGATGTAATAAATCGGGTCGTGCGTATCGATGAGGTAATGAATCGGGTGCTTGTTGCTGACGACGTCCAGCACACCTCGCAAGCCCAGCGTCGGGACGCAGATCACGCCAATCGCGACGATCCCGAAGATCGTCGAGAGGACCGGGAACAGCAACAGCGAGGCATCACTTTTAAGGACATCCCAGCTCTGCGCCGTCAACTCCTTGCCACGTTCTATTTTCCCCATCGACAGAGATTAGCCCGGCGTCGGCGCGCGTTAACCGCGTTTGACAACTCCTCACCCCTGGCCGAGTTGGCTCGCGATACGCACCCAACCTGGGTAAAGGATCCGGTCCGGCAGCGTTCGTCACCTAGCAATGCGAAGATGCAGCCCGTGACTGGAAGTTGGGCCTCCGTACTGGCCACGCTCATTCCGCTAGCGCTGGTGGTCGCAATCTCACCGCTGACGATCATTCCGGCGGTGCTGGTGTTGCAAACGCCGCGGCCGAGGCCGACCGGTTTGGCCTTCCTCGGCGGCTGGCTGCTGGGCTTGGCCGCGCTGACCGCAATCTTTATCGCGTCCTCCGATGCACTAGGCGATCTGCGCAAGTCACCGCCGACCTGGGCGTCCTGGCTACGCGTCGTCCTCGGATTGGCGCTCATCGGGTACGGCATTTACCACTGGCTGACCCGACACAGCCATACCGAATCGCCAAGATGGATGCGGTCTTTCGCAACGCTGACGCCCCGGCGCGCGGGGATAACTGGGCTGGTGTTGGTGATCATCAGGCTCGAGGTGCTGATCATGTGTGCGTTAGCCGGTCTGGCGATCGGTGGTAGTGGGCTGGGCATGGCCGCGAACTGGATCACTGCCGCGGTCTTCGTAGCCGTCGCCGCATCGACGGTGGCAATCCCGGTATTGGCCTACGCGGGTGCCGGTGAACGCCTCGACGAGCCGATGGCGCGGCTCAAAGACTGGATGGAGCGAAACAACGCCGCGCTGCTGGCGGCGATTCTGGTTCTGATCGGTTTGATGGTGCTCTACAACGGCGTTCACCCTTTACTCCACCACGCATAAAATCGTCGGCCGTGAGCCTCAACGACCGGGACGCGCTGGCGGTATTGCACGGCGCCGTCGACCCGGACGACGAAAACGGGCTCATCGGCCGGTTCTACACCCGTTGGTTTTCCCTCGACGTAGCGGTGCGTGATCTGTTCCCGCCCGACATGGCTCGACAACGGGTCGCATTCGCCCACGCGCTGAGCTGGATATATGGCGAACTCGTCGCCCAGCGTGCCGAAGCGCCGGTGGCGTTTTTGGCACAGCTCGGCCGCGACCACCGCAAATATGGGGTGCTCTCCGAGCACTACGAGACGTTGCGGCAGGCGCTTTACGCCACCCTGCGTGACGAGCTGGACGAGGCGTGGACCGACGCCGTCGACGCGGCCGCACAGCAATCGCTGAACCTGATCGTCGGGGTGATGAGCGGCGCCGCGGACGCCGACCAGGGGCCCGCCTGGTGGGACGGCACGGTGCTCGAACACCTCCGGGTATCCCGCGACCTGGCGGTGGTTCGGCTGCAGCTGGACCGCCCGATGCCCTATCACGCCGGCCAGTACGTCAACGTCGCGGTGCCCCAGTGCCCACGGCGGTGGCGTTACCTGACGCCTGCCATCCCGCCGGATGACCGGGGCGCTATCGAGTTTCATGTCCGGGCAGTCTCCGGCGGCCTGGTCAGCAACGCCGTCGTCAACGAGGGTCAGCCCGGCGATCGGTGGCGGCTATCCAGCCCGCACGGCGGCTTGCAGGTCGACCGCGAGGGTGGCGACGTGCTGATGGTGGCGGGCAGCACCGGGCTGGCGCCGCTGCGCTCGATCGTCATGGACCTGACCCGCTGGGGCGAGAACCCGCGCGTGCACATGTTCTTCGGCGGCCGCTACCCCTGCGAGCTCTACGACCTGCCCACCTTGTGGCAGATCGCGGCGCACAATCCCTGGCTGTCGGTATCGCCGGTCTCCGAGCACAACGGCAACCCGCCCTGGGCCGCCGACTATCCCGATGTGACGCCCCCGCGGGGACTGCATCTGCGGCAGACCGGCAAGCTGATGGACGTCGTCACCAAATACGGCGGTTGGGGGGACCGGCAAATCCTGATCAGCGGTGGACCGCAGATGGTGCGGGCTACCAAGGCCGCGCTGATCGCCAAAGGCGCTCCACCGGAACGTATCCAGCACGACCCGCTGTACAGCTAATCTGATCATCGTGCACATCGTCACGCTGCGCGACCCGTCGTCTGACCTGGAGGCGCAGTTCGTACCGGACGCCGGCATGATCGGCGTCTCACTGACCGACTCGGGAAAGCAACTGCTCGGCCAGCGCCGCGGACTGGACGCCTATGTCGCCGATGGCAAAACGATGGGTATCCCGATCCTGTATCCGTGGGCAAACCGGCTGGGAGCCAACAGTTATACGGCAGAGGGCACGACAGTCACGCTGACTTCCGGCCACAATCGGGTACGCGCCGACCCCAACGGCCTGCCGATCCACGGGGTACTGGCCGGCTATCCTGGTTGGCGGGTACGAGCCGAGTCGGCTAACGAGCTGACCGCCGAACTGGACTTCGGCACCGACCGGAACCTGTTGGCCAGCTTTCCTTTTCCGCATCTGCTGGCGCTGACGGTCCGGCTTTCCGCGCGAACCTTGACGGTGAGCACCGCGATAACTCCGATCGGCGATCAGCCGGTGCCGCTGTGTTTCGGTTTCCACCCGTATCTGCAGCTGCCCGGTGTGTCGCGTGATCAGTGGATCATCGAGACCCCAGCACTGCGGCAACTAGGCCTCGACGAGCGCGGACTGCCCACCGGCGAGACCAAACGACAAGCGGCGGCGACGCAACGATTGGGCGACAAGGCTTTTGACGATGGCTATGACGAGGTGGCCGACGGCGCCGTGTTCGCGGTGTCCGGTGGCGGCCGCCGTATCGAGGTTCACTTCGAACAGGGGTATCCGGCGGCGCAGATCTTCGCACCGCCTGCCGAGGACGTAGTCTGCTTCGAGCCGATGACGGCGCCCACCGATGCGCTGCGCCGCGGCGGCTACCGATCGGCGCAGCCCGGCGAATCAGCGGTCGCGGTCTTCTCGATCCGCGTCGCCTGACCTGCGGTCTTCCGCAGCAAGGCTATTAGACCGCGCTGAAAAAGGGGCGGCCGACGGGTACCCTTAGCCAATCTAGGGCAGGAGGAGCAGGTGAGCCCTGGCGAGAGCGGTGCATCGATCGATGAATTGCTGGACCGCGCGGTGCGGGCCATCAACGAAGGCGACCGCGCCACCGCCGCCACCTTGGCCAGTCGGGTTCTTTCAGTCGACCGCAACAACCCGGAAGCCGAGGACCTACTCACCGCGCCGGCTCACTACGGTGAAATACGCCGACTGACAATCATGTTCGCCGACCTGGTCGACTCGACAGCGCTGTCCACCCGTTTAGAACCGGAGACGTATCGCACGTTGGTCGGCCGCTATCGGGATGAGGTGCGCCGGGTCGTCGATCGATATGAAGGCCACATCAGTTCGATCAAGGGCGACGGATTGCTAGTGGTGTTCGGTCACCCCAAGGCGCACGAGAACGACCTGCGACGCGCCGTAGCGGCGGGGCTGGACATCACCCGCGCAGTGGCGCAGCTCAGCGAGCAGGCCGAACGCAGGTTCGCCGTGGCCATCAACGTGCGGGTCGGCATCCATCGTGGCCTGGTCTACCTCGACACCGACCAGGACGACGTGTACGGATTTGCGGCCAACCTGACCTCCCGGCTTTGCAGTGTGGCCGAGCCGGGCACAGTGGCGGTATCGGATTCGGTCGCACCGTTGGTGCGTGACTCGTTCGAACTCGACGCACGTCCGCCGGTCCCGGTGAAGGGTGTCGAAGGATTGGTCAGCCATCACCAGGTGCTCGGCGAGCGATCAGAAGCACCGCCGCTGCGGTCGCCACCCTTGATCGGGCGTGATCGTGAGCGCAGCTGGCTGCAGCAGAGCTGGCGGCGGGCCTGCGACGGTGTGCTGAGTAGCCCGGGTGTAGTATTTCGCGGCGAGCCGGGAATCGGCAAGACTCGGCTCGCGAGCGAGGCGGCCGAATTAGTCCGGAGTTCAGGCTCGCCCGCGATCGAGCTGTTCGGCTCGCCGCTGCATACCGCCACCGGCCTGCATCCGGCGCGCAGGCTCGTGGAACGGCGATGCGGCTTCACCCGACTCACCGACGGCGCGGAGCGTCTGCGCTTACTGCAAGCCGAACTGCGTTCCTGCGGAATGGATCCCGTGAGCGCGATACCCCTGCTTGCCCCGGTACTCGGCGTCGGTCCCGAGCACGGCTATCAGCCAGCTGCCGTAGAAGGCCGCGCCCTTTACGAGTTGATCGGCGCAACGGTTCACCAATATGTCCTGGCCTGCATCGGAGATGAGGCCGGATTAGTGGTCGCCGAGGATGTGCACTGGTTCGACCCGTCCACCCTGGAGCTGCTCAACTCGTTGCTCGCAACCGCGGACGGACGGCTGCTGGTGGTCGTGACCGGGCGCGACGGTGATTGGCTGCGAGCCGATTGGCCCGTAACGCTTTTCGATGTTGCGCCGCTGACCGACGAGCAGTCCGATGCGCTGATCAGTGCACTGCAACCGTCGATGACCGACGACGCGCAGCGGGCCGCGATACGCGCCCGGTGCGACGGGGTTCCGTTCTACATCGAACACGTCGTCGGCGAACTCGACGCCGCCGGAGCCGAGTCTGGGGTGCCCGAGGCGCTGTATGAGCCGCTGTTCGCCGGGCTGCATCACTCTGACGCCGACGTGGTGCCGGTAGTCGAGGCAGCCGCCGTCATCGGGCGCGCCGGTGATCTCCCCTTGCTTCGCTGGGTGGTCGGGCGCGACGCCAAAGACGTCGACGACGTCGTCACCGAACTCGTCCAGGCGCGGGTGCTGGAACGGCGTGACACCGACGGCTGGCGATTTCGCCATGAGCTGCTCCGCGAGGTTGCGGTCGAGCTGGCCCCGCCGTCGTTGCGCCGTGATCTGCACGCCCGCGCTGCGCGCGCCGATGCGCTGCGCCGTGGCGGCTATCGATCGGCGCAGCCTGGCGAATCGGCGGTCGCGATCTTCTCTATCCGCGTGTAGTGCGGTATCTCTCCCCGAGGTTCTACCCGGGCTCGGACGGGCGCGCCGGCAATCATCGTCAGCGGGGTAGTGGTAGGAAAATCGTGGCTCTGGGAACGGATTCTGACGCGCCGAACGATCGTCGCCAGGGCGAGGATCGCTTCGAGCATCGCGAAATGGTCGCCGATGCATGCTCGCGGACCACCGCCAAACGGCAGGTACTGCCAGCGGTGACGGCCCCTGGAGCGCTCTGGGCTGAAACGATCAGGGTCAAAGCGCAGCGGATCCACCCACAGCGCGGGATCGCGATGCATGGCATAAATCGCGATCACTGCGAAGCAGCCCGCAGGCACCCGGTATCCCCCGACCTCGATGTCGGCCATTACCGTCCGTCCCACCGCCGGTACCGGCGGGCACAGCCGCAGCGCCTCGTGCAGGACCTGCGTGGTGAAAGGCAGCCGGGGAACGTCCTGGTGGGTGAGCCGACCGCCACCGAGCGCGGCGACCTCTTCCGCCACCCGTTGCTGCAGGTCTGGCCGCCGGCCCAACGCCCACAGCGCATAGCTCAGCGCGGTGGACGTGGTGTCATGGCCGGCCAGCAGGAACAACACCAACTCGTCGCAGATCGCGTCATCGGACAACGGCCCGCCGGTTTGCGGGTCGGTGGTCTGCATCAGGGTGCGTACCAGCGGCGCATCCCGTGTCGGGTCGGCTCGGCACGCGTGCAGTATCTCGGCCGCCAACGCGCGCGGGGCCGCGACGGCCGCGTGCGCCCTCCGCTGCGCGCGAGTGGGGAGCCAGTGTGGCGGCTTGACTGGGCGCATCGCCCGGTCGGCCGCCCACTTCATGCCGGTGCGCAGCGCGTCTCCCACCACCTGCGTTCGATCGCCTAAGTCGATTCCAAGTATCGAAAGGGCGAGTGCCCGCAACGTTAGTTCGCGACAGTCGGCGTCGAGGTCCACCATGGCGCCGCGGGCCCAGTCGCGGGCAACTTGTTCGGCGATGTCGGCCATATGCCCGGCGAATTGGGGAACGTGGTGTTTGGTGAAGATCGGCTGCAGTGCGCGCCGGCGTGGCAGCCATTGATCATGGGGTACCACCAGCAGGTTGTCACCCGCCAGCCGGCGGATCTCGAACGAGATGGGCGTCGCCGCGCGTTCGGCAAATGCGTCCTTGCGAGCGAGGACATCGTGGGCGCCCTGCGGGGAGGAGACGAAAACCAGCGGCGGGATCAACTTCTGCGGACCCAGCACAATTCGGGTCACCGGTCCGCCCGAATCCCGCATCAGCTCAGGTCCGGTATCGAGCTGTCTGGCCGCCGTCAGCCGGCGCCAGTACGGCAACGGATTCTTCGGCGCCAGCGGCAACTGGCTTAGCGGGATCGGCTCCGCGGCAGTGATCGAGAGCGTCATGGCCACCAGCGTTGGCTGACTGGGTTGCGACGTCATGCGTAGACGGCTACTACATTCTGTCCGCGACGGTACTCGAGCGACATCCCGGGACGTTGCCAGATGCGGATCACGCGGCCAGTCGGCCTCCCCCCATGTGCGCAGCTTTTCAGACTTTGCCGGCTCGCCAGGGCTTATCTGCGGATTAAGTAGACATCGGCGGCGAAGCGAGTAGTGAACTACGCGTGCTTCCAGGTCGGCGCCGGTCGTACGTTCGACACAACATCACAACCCGCAGCGTGGAGGCGGTCCGAAAATGTCGAATTCAACCCTGGCCATTGAGGCAACGCAGGACACCATCGCGAGCGCGGCCGTCAGTACTGACGACTTAGCCCGGCCGCCAGCTCTGGAGACCGAGGCGCAGCCACCGGTTCTCATCACCGAACAACAAGTCATGTTTGGCACCGCGATAGCGGTGCGGCCGCGGTCCATCCCGATCACCCGCCGAATGGTCGGCGTGCTTCGGGCGGTTACCACCGCCTTGCGCCCGCCGCCCCCGCGGCCCCACCACGCCCGTCGCGCCTATTACCTCGAATACTCCGCCATGTCACGAGAAATGGACAGGCTATGAGCTGCCCTGGCCGGCGCGCAACATCTCGACCAGCTCCTCGCGGGAACCCGCTCCCAGGCGCTGGTACGCGCGATACACATGGCCCTCAACGGTGCGCACCGAGGTGACGAGCCGGTCGGCGATCTCTTTATTGGACAGCCCTGCTGCGACCAATTCGATGATCTCGCGTTGACGGCCGGTCAACGGTTGGCCTATCGGGTTTCGTAACGCCGGCGTACACAGGCCGCCGCAGTCGGTGGCGAGCTGCTGCGCCAGCGCTGCGGCATGCAGGCTGCGCTTGCGCTGCTGTTTGCGGCTGAAAGCCACGGCGGCCTGAGCGGCGACGTCGGCGGCCGCGACCCTATCGCCGAATGCCCGGTAGTCGGCCGATGCCGCGAGCAGACCCTCCCCGTCGTCTGCTAACAACGATTCCGTATGCCGCGCAACAGCATTAGCAATCGGGAGCGATAATTCATTGGCCAGTTCGCCCGCGCGAATCGCGCCCGAGGTGTCGCCCCATTGAGCCGCCACTTGCACGCAGGCCAGTTCATGGGTTAGTTGATGGCGCTTGCGCGCATCCTCACCGGCAACGCGGACTTTCGAGATCGCGTCGGTCAGGTACCCGCTCGCCGCCAGCGCCCAGCCGCCGGCTACCGCCAGACCGGTCTGCATGAATTGGTAGTCGGCCGGCACACACCGCTGCGCTTCGTTAATCGCATCTTGCGCGGCACCCGGCTGCCCCAGCTTGGCGTGGGCTTCGGCCAACGCGAAGCAGCTCGCCGGCCGTAAACCGGTTGTGACGCTGTGCTTTTCCGCCCCGGCCAGCGCCTCGTGCAACAGCTTCACCGCGGCGGGGATCTCGCCGCGGGCCAGCTCGGCGTGGCCCTGCAAGAAAGCTAGGTTCGCGTAGGCAAGGCCGGGAATATCGCCTGCCGACTCGGATAGTTGCTTGGCCGAGCGCACGCATTCGTCGATGTGCCCGTTTAACCGGCAGGCGCGCGCATAGACGCCGCCATACCAGAACCTCATCGGCGAGGCCTGAGACGACGTGATCGCGCGGTCGATGGCCTCCGTCACGAGGTCGGTGATGTCGTCGATTCTGCCGAGCGCGCCTTGCGCGATGGTCAACGCAACGGAAGCCAACATGGCGTGAAAGTCGGGCAGTGTCGGCGAACGCAGCACCGTCCGCGCCTTTTCCGCCGCCGTTTCGCAGCGGGCCATCACCGCGTCTACGCAGGATTCGATCGCGGTGCGCTCGGCCTGCTCTGCCGCCGATTCCGGCGTCGACGCCAGGCCGTCGAGAATGGCCGCTGCCTGTTGGGGGCGCCCGAGATTCCAGATCAGATTGGCTGCCCGCACGGTTGCCCAGTGATGTCCGTCGGGGTCATCCCGACCGATTCCGGCCAGGATCACCTCGGCCTGGTCGCCACGCCCACGGCCGACCAGGCTTATCGCGCGCAGGCGGTCGACGGCCTCGCTGGCCCCCGCATCGGCAGCGGCGGCGGCGAATCGGTCGGACAGGTCGAGGTCGAGCAGCGTCATCGCGAACCGCGCCGCCTCCAGGAACAGATGAGGGTCAGGGGGAAGGTCTGATTCGAGGGCGAGCAACGCCCGGCGCACCGTCACGTACACGTCCGCGTCGGTTTCCTTGGCCAACCGTTGCGCCAACTTGCCGCGGATCCGCGACAGATACATTTCGCTGGCCGCGGACCGCCGGAGCTCACCGAACAGCGGATGGGCCAGTCGGGCCATGAGCTTGGAGCCGCTGCGTTCCACGGTGACCAGGTTCATCTGTTCGGCCACCTCGAGATCGCGGCGGTGCACCAGGTCGCAGAGCACGTCGACCGGCAGCGGCTCGTACTGCGACAACGTATCGACGACCAGCGCGACATCAGGGGTGAGCCGGCTCAGTTGCCGACCGACCATGTCGCCGATGCTGTCCGACACTGCGACGCGTTCATCCCACATCCACACCCCGGCAACCTGCCGTATGGCGCCGGCGGCGATCTGGTCCTTGAGCAGTTGCCGCAGAAACAGCGCGTTGCCTCCGGTCAGCTTCCAAAACCGCATAGCGCTGCGACTATCGACCACGCCACCAAGCGTGGTCTCGATCACGCCGTGGGTGTCCGAAGCGGACAGCGGTTGGAGGTCCAGGCGGATCAGCAGGTCATCTTTCCACAGCGCCGTAATTGCATCGGGCTCTTCGCCGCCCGTGCGCACCGTGACCACCAGCCGTGCCCCATGGGCCTGGGCCAGCTGGTGCACGACGTGTGCCGACAATCCATCGAGAAGATGCGCGTCATCGACCCCGATCAGGACGCGACCCTTACGTTGTTGGGTGACAAAAGAACTGATGACACGTCGCACATCAGCTATCGGGTCGGCCATGCTGTCGCATATCGACGCGGTGAATGCGCCCAGTGGGAGCTGTCGAGCGGACTGGGTGCCCACAATCCAATATGTTTGCTCGCCTAACGCCTCAGCGCGGGCTAACACTTCACGCGCGAGCCGGGTTTTGCCCACTCCGGCTGCTCCGACGATGACGGCGCCGGAGTAATTCCCAACTCTGCTGAGCGCACGGCGAATAGCATCTAGTTCGTTCTCGCGCCCCGTCAGCGGGTCGCCGCTGATCACCGGCCGACTATAACCCCTGTGTTGAAAGTGCGGCGTGAATTCGGCTTGGTATTAACGCGTCGCTTACCCGGAGGCCCGGCCAGTCGGTTCCTTGCTTCAGATCACTTCGTCAGCGCCGGCGATCATGCGCTCCGCCAACTGCAACAGGTCGTACTCGCCCACCCCGTTCGGCAATGTGTAGGCAAGCCTCCGTAACTCGATGGCGTATTTGTTTAGCTCCCGGCGGAGCCGCGCTTCAATCGTCGGCATGACGTTGTCCTGTCTGGTCCTGTCTGATCGATGCTCGAATGGTTATACGCCGTGCCGTTCAAGCACTTCGAGGATTTCACCGCCGCGAACGCCCTCGCTGCGGCGCAGGAGTTGGCGGAGGTCGGTTACGGCTGTTTCTAGGGCGTCAAGCCGTGCAGACGCTTCGGTGAAGGTAGTTAGCCATTTGTCGTAGTCGCGGTCGCTGCGGTTTGCGAGATCGAACATTTCGGGATTTCTCCTAGCGATACGAGAACTTTCGCAAACAACGTACGGCCCCTGGCCGCCCGACAGCACGAGTAGCGAGGCTACCTGAGTTCTACGCACTGTCGTGCAAGTACCTCAGTCCGGCCTGTCGACGGCTGACCGGGGTCTTCGCGCCCTAGCCGAGTGTGTCCCAGAAGCGGGTCAGGGCCGCGGCGCCACGGGCCGGATCTTGCACCATCCACCAGTGTCCGAGGCCGTCGAGCACTTCGGTGCGGGCACCGGCACGCTCGGCGGCCCGTTGGCGGATCTCGTCGGAGCCGACGTATGGGTCGTCGGTGGCAAGCAGTGAAAGTCCTGGCCGTGCGGCGGCGTTCTCCAACGTCCGGCTCGCCTCGGCTATCGCCGGCTGGCGCGCCGAGCGGTATAGCAGCAGGATCGCCCGACCCATCTCCGGACCCTGCGCCGCGGCGATCGACTCTGCAATGTCGCGGGGAATGCCCAACGAGGCCATTTGTTCGGTCCGGTCGCCGACCGTGCCGCCGAACATCGTGTCGACCAGCTGCTCGCCGTCGCCGGGTGTCTGCCAGATCTGGGCCATGTCATGCCACACGTAATCTGGGTCGAACAGGCCGACGACGTCGCTGGCCCAGCTGCGCACCAATTCGGGTCGATGCATCACCAGGTTCACTACGTGGCCGCCGCCCCAATCGTGCCCGACCACGTCGACCGGTTCGTCGAAGTCCTCCAACTGGTCTTCGAGCCAATCCCGGTAAGCGAGGTAGGTCGCGGAGAATCCGGTGGGCAGCGGCGCCCCGAATCCTGGTGGCGACAGCGCCACCACGTCGTCGCGCTCGAGGGCATCGACCAGCGGCTCCCAAATTGCCGCCGTCTCCGGATTGCCGTGCACCAGTACGATTGTCATGGTCAACATCATGTCATGGCGCAGCGGCGACGCGTGCCTGCTTGGCCGGTTACCGCCGCGGTTGCCAGACCACCACTGCAGTGCTCTTGGGTACCACCGCGACGTCACGTCGTTGGTTCGCTCGCAGCGCCTCAATCTCGGCGACCATCTCCTTCAGCCGCGACTGCAGCGCCTCCACCTGGTTGGTCAACTCGATAATCCGTTTGATACCAGCTAGGTTGACGCCCTCATCTTGGGAGAGACGTTGCACCTCGCGCAGCAGCTCGACGTCATGCTGCGAATAGCGCCGCCCGCCACCGGAACTGCGGCTCGGGCTGACCAGACCGAGTCGGTCATAGGTACGCAGCGTCTGCGCATGCATACCGGCCAACTCGGCGGCCACCGAGATCAAGAAGGTCCGGGCGTCCTTTTCATTCCGGTTCTTGGCCATCAACGATTACCGGCCCATCCGGCGCGCGGGTCGAAACCACTGGAGCGCTCGGCGACGGCATAGGCTTCCAAGGCCTCCTGGGCCGCGCCTTCCAGGTTCGGCGGAACCGCAACTTTGACGGTGACCAGCAGGTCGCCGCTACCGCCGGAACGCTTCGGCACACCGCGTCCACGCACCCGCAGGATACGGCCGTCAGCAGTGCCCTTGGGCACCCGAACCCCGACCTTGCCATCCAGTGTCGGAACTGAAAGCGTTGTGCCCAGTGCTAATTCGGTGAAGCTCACCGGAACCGTGACGGTGAGGTCGTCGCCGTCGCGGCCGAAGACCTTGTCCGGCCGCACATGCACGGTCACATACAGGTCACCCGACGGGGCGCCCCGCAACCCGGCCTCGCCCTGCCCAGCCAACCGGATCCGTTGCCCGTCCTCGACACCTGGCGGGATCCGCACGTTGATGGTGCGGGTGCGCGTCGTGACACCGGTGCCCTTGCACTCGTCGCAGGGGTGCTCGATGATCGACCCGCTGCCGCGGCAATCCGTGCACGGCTCGGAGAAGCCGAAAGCGCCTTGGTTGCGGCTGATCACACCCGAGCCGTTACAGGTCGGACACACCTTGGGGCTGGTGCCCGGCCGGGCTCCGCTGCCGTGACAGTTGGTGCACGGCGCCGGGCTGGTCAGCCGAAGCGGCATCGCCACGCCCTTGGTGGCCTCCATGAAGCTCAGCTCGGCTTCGGTCTCAAGGTCGTTGCCGCGTCGCGGACGGGTGGGACGTGGCGAAGCGCCACGGCCGAACAGCCCGCCGAACAGGTCGCCGATGTTGGTGCCACCACTGCGGCCCGCGGCGTCGAACAAATCGTTCAGGTTGAACTCGGCGCCGTCGCCGCCGAAGCCGCCGGCGAAGTCGCCGCCGTTGAATCGGCGACCAAAACCACCTCCGGCGAACAGCCGGCGGGTTTCGTCGTACTCCTTGCGCTTGGCCTGATCGGTCAGTACTTCCTTGGCCTCAGAAACGGCCTTGTACCGATCTTCGGCCACCTTGTTGCCCGGGTTGCGGTCAGGGTGGTTCTCGGCGAGCAGCTTGCGGGCCACCCGCTTGATCTCATCTTGGCTAGCGTCAGGAGAGACGCCCAGCTCCTTGTAGAAGTCCTTTTCGACCCATTCGCGTTGGGCCATTTCGCGTCACCCCCTGCCTACCTTTCTGTAGTTCTCTGATCCTGCCCGAACCGGTCGTTAGTTCTCCGACGGTTCTGATTCTGCGTTCTGCTCACCCTCGTTCGTGTCGTTATCGAGTGTGTCGATGATCGGTGTCTCGGTTTAGGCGTCTGCGCGGCGGACTCGTCCGGGACGGTGTCCACCACCCCGACCAAGGCGTGCCGCAGAACCTGCTCACCGAGCTTGTAGCCGTGCCGCATCACGTTGCCGATCACCGGCTTCGACCCCGCTGCCCCATCGCCCTCGTGTTGCACGGCCTCGTGCAGCACCGGGTCGAAGTCGTCGCCCTCGGCGCCGAATGCCGTCAGACCAAATCCGGTCAGCACGTTGAGCAATTTGTCGGCGACCGACTTCAACGGCCCAGACTCCAGGTCTCCGTGACTGCGTGCGCGGTCGAGATCGTCGAGCACGCCTAGTAATTGGCTGACGACGGCAGCCTTCGCACGCTCGGTGGCCGCTTGCTGATCGCGCAGGGCCCGCTTGCGATAGTTGGCGTAATCGGCTTGCACCCGTTGCAGATCGGCGGTCAGTTCAGCGACCTTGTCAGCGGTGGCTGCGTCTTGCGCGGTCTCCGGCGCCGCCCCGGAGGGGGCGGCACCGGATGCCACGTGACGTACTTCGCCGGTCTCGGGATCAATCCGCCGCTTGTCGGTGACGGTTACCTGTTCGCGTGGATTGCCCTCGCTCACTTGGCCTCCTGGTCATCGTCGACCACCTCCGCGTCGACGACGTCGTCGGCACCACTCGGGCCGGGCTCACCGTTGCCGCCGGCCGCCTGCGCGGCCTGGGTGGCCTCGTAAATCGCCTGGCCGAGGGCCTGCGACTCCTGGCCCAGCTTCTCCATCGCGGACTTGATCGCGCCGATGTCGGTGCCCTCCAGCGCCGTCTTGGCCTCGGCGACCGCAGCGTCGACCTTGTTGAGGGTGTCCTCGGGAACCTGCGAACCGCCCTCAGCCTCGCGCTGCTCCTTCACGAATTTCTCCGTCTGGTAGACCAGCGTCTCGGCCTGGTTGCGGACGTCGGCCTCCTCGCGACGCTTGCGGTCCTCGTCAGCGTGCGCCTCAGCGTCCTTGATCATCCGGTCGATCTCTTCCTTGGACAGGCCGGAGCCCTCCTGGATCTTGATCGTGTTCTCCTTGCCGGTGCCCTTGTCCTTGGCCGTGACGTGCACGATGCCGTTGGCGTCGATGTCGAAGGTGACCTCGATCTGCGGGACGCCGCGCGGAGCCGGCGGGATGCCGGTCAGCTCGAAGGAGCCGAGCAGCTTGTTGTGCGAGGCGATTTCGCGCTCACCCTGGTAGACCTGGATCTGCACCGACGGCTGGTTGTCGTCGGCGGTGGTGAAGGTCTCCGACCGCTTGGTCGGGATGGTGGTGTTGCGCTCGATCAGCTTGGTCATCACGCCACCCTTGGTCTCGATACCCAAGCTCAGCGGCGTAACGTCAAGCAGCAGAACGTCTTTCACCTCACCCTTGAGCACACCGGCCTGCAGGGCGGCACCAACGGCAACCACCTCGTCCGGGATTGACGCCCTTGTTGGGCTCCTGGCCGCCGGTCATCTCCTTGACCAGATCCGACACCGCGGGCATGCGGGTGGAACCACCCACCAGCACCACATGGTCGATCTCGGACACCGAGATGCCGGCGTCCTTGATCACCTGCTGGAACGGGTTACGGGTGCGGTCGAGCAGATCTTGGGTGATCTTCTGGAACTCCGCACGGGTCAGCTGCTCGTCGAGGAACAGCGGGTTCTTGTCGGAGTCGACGGTGATGTAGGGCAGGTTGATCGAGGTGCTCTGCGAGCTGGACAGCTCGATCTTGGCCTTCTCGGCCGCTTCCCGCAGCCGCTGCATGGCCATCTTGTCCTTGGTCAGGTCGATGCCCGCCGAGGCCTTAAACTTGTCAACCAGCCAGCCGACGATGCGGTCGTCCCAGTCGTCACCGCCGAGGTGGTTGTCGCCCGAGGTGGCGCGGACTTCCACGACGCCGTCACCGATCTCCAGCAACGACACGTCGAAGGTGCCGCCGCCGAGGTCGAACACCAGGATCCGCTGCTCCTTCTCGCCCTTGTCCAAGCCGTAGGCCAGCGCGGCCGCGGTCGGCTCGTTGACGATGCGCAGCACGTTCAGGCCGGCGATCTGGCCGGCCTCCTTGGTGGCCTGACGCTGAGCGTCGTTGAAGTAGGCGGGTGTGGTGATCACCGCGTCGGTGATGTCCTCACCGAGGTAGGCCTCCGCGTCGCGCTTCAGCTTCATCAGAATGCGAGCGCTGATCTCCTGCGCGGTGTATTTCTTGCCGTCGATCTCCACCGACCAGTCGGTGCCCATGTGCCGCTTGACCGACCGGATGGTGCGGTCGACGTTGGTCACTGCCTGGTTTTTGGCGGGCTGGCCGACCAGCACCTCACCGTTTCGCGCGAACGCGACGATGGACGGAGTGGTCCGCGAGCCCTCGGAGTTGGCGACGACGACAGGGTCGCCACCCTCCAGAACTGCCACGACGGAGTTGGTGGTCCCGAGGTCGATACCGACCGCACGAGCCATGGTGAATCCTCCTGATGGTTGATTTTCGTCTTGCGCTACTCTGAGTGCGCCTCGCTCAAGACTGCCTTCCGCAGCGTACTGCTGTCAAGCCAATATTGAGTCTAGTCCACTCAAGTTGTCGAAGGGGTCAACGGCGGCACGCGCAGGTTTGTTCCCGGACAGCGACGCAGGCTATCGGCGCCGCGGCAACCTAGTGCAGGTTGTAGAAGGATTCGACGTGCTCGTGCAGCTTCTTATACATCGGTGGGGCCTCGTAGGGGTCGGTGATCACCTCGATGTAGGCGGCCCCATCGGCTTGCTCGGCCGTTTTGAGCGCGTCGTCGAGCACGCCGCAGCTGCTCACCCGCGCGGTGAACCACCCCTGGCAGCCCAAGGCGTGGGGCAACTCGACATAGCTCCATGCGGCGATGTCGTTGTAACCCAGCGCCATGTCCTTGCACAGCATGCGCTCGCTGAGATAGCCAGAGTTGTTGAGCACGAAGACAATTGGGCGCAGCCCATGGCGGCCGAGCTGGCTGATCTCCTGAGCGGTCATCTGGTGCGAGCCCTCCCCAGTGATCAGGATCAGCCTCCGATCCGGGGCCCCCTTCGCGGCGCCGAACGCTGCCGGAGTCGCCCATCCGATCGAGGCCCACAGAGTTTGATTGTGAAACTCGGCTCCTCGCGGGAGTTGCGCCAACGCCAAACCCAGCGACGACGTCCCGGTGTCGGTGATGATCACGTCATCGGGCCGGAAGAAGTCCGCCCAGCGTGGGTAGAGGGCGTCAGCAGTGATTGGGTCCTCGCCACCGCCCACGATCGGCCCGAGCGTCTCCGGTGCGATAACCGGCCGCTGGACACGTTTGGTAATCCGCGCCGATAGCTCCCCGAGGATGTCGGCGATTTCTACATTGCGGTACACCGTGGAGCCGACGATGGTGCGGTGATGGTCGATGGTGATGACCTTGGCCGGGTCCAATTGGACGGTGCCCCGGCGGTGTTGCCGTCGGTCAGCCTCGCGCCGAGCATCAGCACCACGTCGCACGATTCGACGAAGGCGCGGACCGGTTCGCCCATCAGCCGCCCGACGTACATGCCGATGTAGCTAGGGTGGTCGTCCCCAAGGACCGACTTGTCGGCGAACATCGTCGCAAAGGGCAAGCCTGCGGCGTCGACGAACGCCGTCGCAGCATCCTGCAGCCCGAGCCGTCTCAGCAGGATCCCTGGCAGCACGCACGCCTGCCCGGCGTGGTTCAGTGCGGCGGCCACTGCGTCGGTGGCCGCCGCCAGCAACGCGGGGTCACTGGTCGGCGCGCTCACCGATGACGCGTCCGCAAGGATCGGCGTGTTCGCGACGTCGCTGGGAATCGCCAGGTAGACCGGCCGGCGATGGTAGAACGCGGCCGCGATCAGTCGTTCGGTCTCCGCCGCTGCGTTCTGCGGCGTCATGGCCGCGCTTGCACACACAATCGGCTCGGCCACCTTGTGAAACAGGTCGAATTCGCCGTTACCCAGCGTGTGGTGCGCCAGCGCCCCGCCCTCCTGCGTCGCCAAGTTAGGCGTGCCGACCAAATGAAATACCGGAAGATGTTCGGCGTAGGCGCCCGCGATACCGCTCATCGCGGCCAGTTCGCCCACCCCGAAGGTGGTGCACACCGCGCCGACGCCGCGGGTGCGCGCATATCCATCCGCGGCGTAGGCGGCATTGAGTTCGTTGCAGCAGGCAATCCAATTCAACGCCGGGTCCTCGACAATCGCGTCATTGACCGGAAACGCGTAATCACCGGCGACTCCGAAGACGTCATCGACGCCAATCTCTTTGAGCCGCCGCAAGACGTATTGAATGACAGTTTCAGCCCTGAGTACTCCTTGGGTAGTGGTATCCCCGGTCCGGCGCGGGTTCCGAACTCATCCAGAACGCGATCTGCGGGGCCGCTCAACTCTGTAGTCCAGGCCAGCCAGCAACGACGCGCACAACTGATTCAAGCCAGCGAACGGCGACGCCGTCTCAGCCACATCGGGCGCGCGGAACAGCACCAGCGCAAGGCTCTGCCCGGCGCTTACCGCGTCTACCAATCGGTCGAGCGTGCTGCACTCGGCCTGATGACCAACCAGCTTCATCGCACTTCGCACCGCCGCTTCACTCCAACAAACGGTGTCGGGCTAAGCGTAGCCCCGAGACGCCAAAAATCTGAGCCGCGGCCATCACTTCTCTGCTGCAAACAGCGCGCCGCGCACGCCGTGGGATAGCCTCCCAACCAGTCCATTTCTCGAGCTGCGTGCCGGGTCGCAGCGTTGCACCGAACCACGACGATAGGACCTCGATGCCACCGCCACCCAGCGCGCCTGGCCCGGCTCCGGGGCAAACAGCCCTGATCGGTTCGCTCATGAGGACACGGGCTATCACCACGACCTCAAACCCCGCCAGATGCAGATGATCGCGATCGGCGGCGCCATCGGGACCGGGCTGTTCCTGGGCGCGGGCGGACGGCTTGCGTCGGCGGGACCGGCGTTGTTTCTGGTCTACGGCTTCTGCGGCGCTTTCGTGTTCCTGATCCTGCGTGCGCTCGGCGAACTTGTGCTGCATCGCCCGTCGTCCGGTTCGTTCGTGTCCTACGCCCGGGAGTTCTTCGGAGAGAAAACGGCTTTCGTCGCGGGCTGGCTGTACTTCCTGAACTGGGCGATGGCAAGCATCGTGGACTCCACCGCGATCGCGAACTACTTCCACTATTGGAAGGTGTTCGCCGCAGATCCCGCAGTGGACGCTGGCGCTGGTCGCGCTGCTGGCTGTGGTGTCGGTGAACCTGATCTCGGTGAAGGCCTTCGGCGAGTTTGAGTTCTGGGCCGCGTTGATCAAGGTACTGGCGCTCACAACGTTCCTGGGGGTCGGCACGGTCTTTCTGGTCGGCCGCTTCAAGATCCAAGGTCAAAACACCGGGTTCAGCCTATGGGCTCACCACGGCGGGTTCTTGCCGACCGGTCTGCTGCCGCTGGTGCTTGTCACCTCGGGGGTGATATTCGCCTACGCCGCGGTCGAACTGGTCGGCACCGCCGCCGGGGAAACCGCGGAACCGGAGAAGATCATGCCGCGCGCGATCAACTCCGTCGTGTTCCGGATCGGGGTCTTCTACGTCGGGTCGGTGGTCCTGTTGGCGCTGCTGCTGCCCTACACCGACTACCAAGACCACGAGAGCCCATTCGTCACCTTCTTCTCAAAGATCGGTTTCGGCGGCGCCGGCAGCCTGATGAATGTGGTGGTGCTCACCGCCGCGTTCTCCAGCCTCAACGCCGGGCTGTATTCCACGGGTCGGATCCTGCGATCGATGGCGGTCAACGGCAGCGGCCCCAAGTTCACCGGGCGGATGTCGAAACACGGTGTGCCATACGGCGGGATCCTGCTGACCTGCACGATCGGTCTGTTCGGTGTGGTGCTCAATGCGATCACGCCAAGTCAGGCCTTCGAAATCGTGCTCAACATCGCCGCGTTGGGTGTGATCGCCGCCTGGGCGACGATCGTGGCATGCCAACTGCGGCTCTTCCGGATGACTAAAGCCGGGACCATGCAGCGCCCGCATTTCCAGATGCCGCTGGCGCCTTACAGCGGCTATCTCACCTTGCTGTTCCTGGCCGGCGTGGTGGTGCTGATGATGCTCGACGAGGAAGAGGGTCCGTGGGTTATCGCCGCGGTGGTGCTCGGCATCCCCGCCCTGATCGGCGGCTGGTTCTTGGTCCGCAACCGCGTGACTGCCACCAGGGAGGAAGTCTTCGGCCAGGCCGCAGACGTCTCAGACGACCTGCCGCCGCAGCCGGCGAACCCTGCGGCAGGGGCCTGAGAAACCGTGGGAATTACGCTGACCCACGAAGACAAAATCGCCATCCTGGACCTTGGGAATGACGAAAACCGTTTCTCACCAGGCTTTCTCGATGATTTTGACTCTTCTCTTGATGACATCGTCGGCGCTGGCGCGCAGGGCCTGGTCACCACGGGCGGCGGCAAGTTCTACTCCAATGGTCTTGATCTGGATTGGCTGGCCGCGCACGGCGAGCAGGCCCAGTGGTACGTCGGTCGGGTGCAGGGCATGTTGGCCCGGATGCTCACCCTGCCGGTTCCGACTGCGGCCGCGTTGGTCGGCCACGCGTTCGGCGCGGGCGCAATGCTGGCCCTGGCCCACGACTTTCGGGTGATGCGAGCTGATCGCGGCTACTTCTGCTTCCCCGAAGCGGACATCCGCATCCCCTTCACGCCCGGCATGGCCGCGTTGATTCAAGCCAAACTCACCCCGCAGGCGGCAGTCGCCTCGATGACGACTGGACGCCGATTCGGCGGCGGCGATGCCGCGAGCCTTGGCCTTGTCGACGCCGTCGCGGCGGAGGGCGTGGTGACGGCCGCGGCGATCGACATCCTTCGTCCGCTCGACGGCAAGGACCCCGGCACCCTCGGAGCCATCAAGCACACCATGTTCCAGCACGCGGTGCGCGCACTGACCGCTGATGCCGGGCCTCGGCCAGACACGTGATGACCGGTTAACCGCTAAACAGGCGCGTCACTACTGTCACTTGCGTCACTTCATGCGTAGGCTGGTCTACGAGATGTTTGCGCGCGGAGTAACGACGGCGATGGTGGGCGGCCGGCTGCTGGCAGGCCTGCTGATGTGTGTTGCGCTCGTGGGCGGCTGCAGCTCCATCATCCACGGCAAGCCGGTGGCATCCGGGGGCGCAGGACCAACCGAACCGTCGTTCCCGAAAGCCAAACCGTCAATCCCCTCCCGGGCGCCAGCGCGGCCCGCGCCACCGAGCGCTGCACCGCCGGTCGGCGCCATCCCGCTGCCCCCCGACCAGAACGGTTACGTCTTCATCGAAACCAAATCCGGTCAGACCCGCTGCCAGATCGACACCGACGCCGTCGGATGCGAGGCGCAGTTCACCAACTCCCCGGTACAGGATGGCGAACGCGCCAACGGCGTGAACATCACCGCGAGCGGTTCGGTGCAATGGGTGTTGGGCAACCTCGGCGACATCCCCACCGTGACCATCGATTACCGCACCTACGACGCGGAGGGCTGGACGATCGCGGCCAGCGAAAGCGGTACCCGATTCACTAATAAAGGCACGGGACACGGCATGTTCGTCAGCGTCGAGCAGGTCGACACCTTCTAGGGCATTAAAAGACCACGTCAGGGCGCTAACGCGCTGATCTGGTCCGCAGCTGGTCCGCAGCAGCGTGGATAGCCATGTCCAGGCGGTCCGCAACGCCGTCCAAATCGTCGTCAAATAGATCGGCGTAAACATCCAGGGTCATGGAGGCATTGGCGTGCCCCAGCATCCGTTGCACAGCCTTCACGTTCGCTCCGGCGCTGACCGCCAGACTGGCGGCAGTGTGACGCAGATCGTGGGGCGTGATGACCGGGAATGCGCTGTCCGTCTTGCGGCACTCCGCGACGGCCGGCGCGAAAATCCGGCGTCGATAGTTAGAGACCCGCAAGACTGACCTCCGAAGGGCCACTCGTGAAGAAGTTTCTCGCTGGGATCACCGCCGCCTTGTTCGCCGGGTTAACGGCTGGCTCTTCTGGATTAGCCGCGCCCATTGCTGATGCCGTTCCGGGCTTCCCAGGTATACCGATCGTTGGCCTGACCCCACGCCAAGGTGCTGTCGTCGAGCATGAAGGTGTCCTGGCTGCCCGCAGGCTGGCTATCGTCGTGGCCCAGCACCTGCACCTGGGGGACCTGGACGGTCTGGTTATCGGCCGGGATGTAGGCCGAGACGTCGTGGTACACCACCGGTGGCGGGGGTGGGGTGTAATCCGGCGGCGGTGGGCCGTTCCAGCCCTCCGGCGGTATATAGGCCCCGCCGTAGAAGCTGCCCGACGTCAAGTAGTTGTCGCTGACCGCGGTGAACGGGTACATGCCAACGGTGGCGACATCCAGCACGACCTGGCCACCCGCGGGGACGTAGACCTCCCGGTAGGCGCCGTCGTAGAAGTAGCGGAAGGTCATCGCCTCGGTGAGCGGGTTGTACAGCATCGGGCGGTGGTAGACGTCGTAGTCGATGTAGTCCCAGTGGCGGGGGCGCACCAGCGCCTGGTTGTCGGCCTTCACGACGTCGATGTTGGTGCTGTGGGCGCTGATCACGTTCTGCACCTGCTGGCCGAAGTTCACCTGCGTCGGGGGCGGCGGCGGGGTGGCCGGGTCAATCCGCGTAGCCGGGGTCGCCCTGGCCGCCGCGATGGCCTGCGGCGGCGCGTCCAGGCCCTTCGGCGGTGCCACCACCGCGGCGTTTCGCGGAGCCCCTGGGGCCGGCGGATTGATCGTCGGGGTTTGCACCGGGACCACGCTCGGGGGCGGGGGAGGCGGCGGATTGACCTGTGGGGTTTGCACCGGCCTGGTGGCTGGGGCCTGGGTGGTGACCTGCGGCGGTGTCGCCCCGGCATTACATAGAGCCCCCCTCAGATTCATACAGGCGGGACCACATCCGGGGGGTGGTTCGGGGCAATCGGTGTTCGGGTCCGCGCGCGCCACCTCCCAGGATGCGGCGAGCAGCGGGGTGAGAGCGATGGCCGCGACGACGGCCACCGCTGCGATAATTGATTTCCTCATTATTCTTTTCTCACTCGTTTGGATGTTGAGCAGCGATGGCCTCGATGCTGCTCACCTCATCCGGGCAACCAACGCCTGCTCCAGCCCCGATGGCCTGACCGGCCTGGTAGTGAGTGAAACCGCCCATAGAGGTGATCGAGTTGACCAGGCTGACCAACCCGGCATAGCTGGGGTTGGCCTTCCACGAGCTGCAGATCATGGAGGAGTGGGCCTCCCCCCAGGAAGTGGGATCATCGGCGGAAGCCGGTGCGGCCAGGGCCACTATCACCCCGGCTATCAGTAGCCCACCGAATGTTGCTGCGATACTTGCTTTCCTCATTTTCTCGTTCCCTATCGGTGTCAGAGGCGCTCGGGCGGGCAGACATGCTTTTACCGACGTGTGGTGGCAGCGCGCGGGCCGCTCTCGCAGGTAGGGTGCGGCGGAGGCCTTGGAGGATTCTTGGAAGAGCTGGCGAATTCTTGCCGCGCTCGGCATTGCCGGGCTGTGCACCGTCACCGTGGCTCGACGTCGTTGAGCCATCGCTGCAACCACGAGCGTGTTCATTAGCTCACCGTCTTGGCCAGCTGGATGGCACGGTTTTGCGGATGGCCGTGCCGGTAGGAGGATCACCGGGATCGCCGGGGTCAGCTCGACGCATAAGCCGCATAGATGCCGCCGAATCGCCCACAATTGACGATGTCAGATTAAAATGTTAGGCGCGTCACGCTACGCCGCTTGGAGACTCTTAGCAACGCGGTTTGCGAGAAAATTTTCTGTACTTTGCTCGCGGACCGGCTGCGGTCATGGCGACCTTCTAACTCTTCCGCAATCCGGGCTGGTATTAGGCCCGTGCACAACTGGGCTAATCGACTCCCTTAGAGGATGAGGCGGAGCAGAATCTGAATACATCGACCCAAACCTGAGGCCCTTAGCCGGGGTGGCTCCTAGCTACCTATCCAGAATTTGCCCATCCAAATGAAGATCACCAACGTTTTAACCACAGGGATCGCCGCCGTCGCGATCATCGCGATGACCGCTGCCTGCGACCATGCACCGTCAAGCGCACCAGCAACCTCATCCCCCGTGGCGTCCAGTAATCCCTCGAATTTCGGCGCCTCCATCTACGAACACGCCCGCACCCGATCCCACTCAGCAGCTGCAGGCATTGAAAGATCAGGATGCTCCGGCCATCAACCAAGTCGTCGACCAGTGGATCCCGCAACTCAGTGCCAAGCACGGCACGAAACCGTGGACTACCGACACAGCAGACAATGTGGTGTATGACCCCGCACAGATCTTGCGGGAACATCAGCAGCTCCGCCAGCAGTACGGTGCCAAACTTCTGTGGTCGGGCGACTGGACAACATACGATCACCCCGACTATTGGGTCACCGTTGTGCCGACCACGTACCCCGACTCCGGCAGCGTGCTGAACTGGTGCCGCAGCGTGGGTAGGGATCCAGATCATTGCAGCGCCCAAATTGTCAGCAAGACTCTTGGCCCAGATGGAACTCACGCTGATGGGTGATCGGGAGCGAAATCGAGGCGACGATGAGTGACGTATCGCAGGGACCCGGATGGTGGCAAGCTTCGGATCTTAAGTGGTATCCACCGGAGCTTCACCCCGACTACGTGGCACCGCTGCCGCCCCCACCTACCCCGCCGCCCCCGGCTGAGTTGCCGCCCCCGCCCATGCCCGTCGCGTCCAAGGGTCCGTCTGGTCGACGCATAGCCGTGTTCGTTGCCGTTGCGCTCGCCGTCATATGGGTGGCGGGAATGGCAGCGATCGTACTTTTCACGCACGGCCAGCTTCATCGCTCGATCTTTCACGACGGGCCCTCCCAGTCCCCTGGGTCCCCCTTGTCCTCTCCGTCCTCCCCGTCCTCCGCGCCTTCCACGTCCTCGCCGTCCTACCAGCAGGGCCTCAAGAGTGGCACTGATGGCTATGCCGAAGTCCAGGCGTTTGGGCCGTACATGGGGGTGGCGTTGCCGTATGACCAAGCGTGCCAATTATCCTTCAATATCGACCAGGGCGCGGACCCCGACCTTGTCCAGCAGGACTACATACAAGGCTGCCTCTACGGCCTTAATCACCAGTCGGCCCAGTGGACCCAGACGCGAAAAACCTCGTAACTCGCCGTAGCGGCATGGCCGGTTGCGCGCCACGACTACGGTTTGCCGAAGATCAACCTGGCGACCGGGCCCAACGGTATTGGCGCACCCTTCCTGAGCTTGGGTGGTCATCTCCACTCCCGCTGAGCACGCCTAAAACGATGCCTGCTATGGGTCTTCGTGTGGCATTCTTCACCGCATGACGGCGTCCACCTCGGTGGGACCGGGACGGGTCTTCATCAGCTACCGGCGCGACGACTCGGCGTTCCCGGCAGGCTGGCTATACGACCGCCTGTGCGCCCATCTGGGCAGAGACTGCGTTTTCAAGGACGTCGACTCCATCGACCCTGGTGATGATTTTTTCCGGGTCATCGAGGATGCGGTCGGCTCCTGCCAGGTGTTGCTGGCCCTAATCGGTGACCGCTGGCTGGACATCACCGACGAGACCGGGAATCGGCGGCTCGACGACCCCGACGACTTTGTGCGCCTTGAGATCGAGGCTGCGCTGCGCCGCGATGTGCGGGTCATCCCGATCCTCGTCGGTCGAGCACCAATGCCGAGGAGCGAGCAGTTGCCGGATAGCCTGCGGGGACTTATCCGACGGAACGCCATCGAACTAAGCCCGAACCGGTTCGAGTCCGACCTGGGCCGCCTGGTGCGTGCGATCGACAAGACCCTTCCGGCAATCGGCGTCGGCCCAACTGACGCCCCCGCAGACACATCTGGGGTTTCTCAAGCACCAACGGCACCGGTGGAACAGCGACCCGAACAGCACGACAAGCTGGCCGCAGCCCGTGCCCGACTCGAAGCGCTGGATCAGGCCGTGGCCACGGGTGAGGTAGGTGAAGATCGCCGCCTTTGGGGTGGCGCTGGTTTGGGTGTCGTCACCGCGATGCCCGAATCGACTACCTGAATCTCGCCACGGCGCAGCAAGGCAGTCCGCCTGCCCCACAGCATCAATCTGCTGAGCAGCCGCCCCGGCAGGCCGTTCGAACGACGTGGTGGCGCCAACGCCGGCCGGGCCTGATCGTCGCGGCGGTCGTCGTGATCCTGGCCATTGCCGGTAGCATCGGCTACCTGTCACGACCGCACTCGCGCGCATCCCGCAGCGGCGATCCGCGCAGTCCGAAGCGCCTTCCGGGCCGACGGTGTCTCCGGTCGCGGACACGGCGCTGCAAGAGCTGCTGCTGAGCCCCGACCAACTCGACACAGCGACGGGCGCGACCGGGATGACGATCACGGGAAGCCTAACCACGCTGCCCGACGGCAGCGGCCAAGTGCCGGACAAGGCGTGCGTAGCACTGGAGGGAGCGGGGCAAGCCACGGTCTACGCGGGCAGCGGATTCAGCGCCGTCAGCGGGCAACGCGCCGCCGACGAGCCTCACGCTCATCTTGTCGAGCAGATCGTGGTGTTGTTTCCCTCGGCGCAGGATGCGCGCGCATTCTTCGCCGCCTCCGCCGAACGCTGGCCGGCCTGCGCCAACCGGTCACACGACGAAACCACGCCGGCCGGGCAAACGGAGGCACACACCGTCGGGCCCGGTCTCCAACACCAATGGCACCCTAAGCGCCACGATGACGGGCTTCTTGGCCCGCAACGGCAGTCGCGGGGCCTGCGAGCGGGCGCTCACCGTGGCTAACAACGTGGCCATCGACATCGACGCCTGCGGCGAAAATCCTTCCGGCGCCGCAGTAAACATCGCGGATCAAATCGCGGCCAAAGTACCGACAACCTAGTGACATTTCCGTCAGCTGATGGGATACCCCGGGCGTTACTGCGTCAGGCGAAGTACCGACCGCTAGCCGCTAACCCCAGATCCGCGCTCCGTTTACTACGTGTGACCACCCAGGCGACCAGCCCTACGGCTATCACCAGCACCCCGCCGCCCAGCAACCAAGGCCACCAGGTGCGGGTCGGCTGCCGGATGCGACGCCGCCGCCAAGTCGATGAGGGATTTGCCGTCGTCTGTCGGACCCACGCCTGGCAGGGTTTGCGTCTTGGTCACGGTGATCTGACCGCCGTCACCGGGGTTGGTGGCCTGACCCCACGCCAGCGTGGAGTCATCGAGCATGAAAGTGTCCTGACTGCCCGCAGGTTGACTGTCGTCGTGGCCCACCGGCTGCACCTTGCCGACCTCGACCGTCTGGTTGTAGGCCGGGACGTAGGCAGCGACATCTTGATACAGCGCCGGTGGCGACCCGCCGTCAAAGCTGCCCGATGCCAGGTAGTCGTCGCCGACAGCGGTGAATGGGAACACCCCGTCGACCCCGACGTCGAGCACCACCCGCTACCGGCGGCAACGTAAACCTCTCGGTAGTCGCCGTCATAGAAGTAGCGGAAGGTCATCGCCTCGGTGAGCGGGTTGTACAAGGTCGGGCGGTGGTCGACGTCGTAATCGACCCAGTCCCAATGACGGGGATGGGCCAGTCCGTTGACAACGTCGATGTTGGCGTTGTGGGTCGTGATCACGCTCTGCACCCGCTGATTGAAGTCCACCTGAGTCGGGGGCGGTCGGCGGGTTGGCCGGGTCAACCGGCGTCGGCGGGGCCGCTTTGGCCGCCGCGATCGCCTGCGGCGACGCGCCCAGGCCCTTCGGTGGTGCTCACCACCGCGGGCTGAGGTGTCGCCTGGCCGGATTGACCTGAGGGCGGCACGCCTAGAGTCGGCGGAGCCTGTGGGGTCTGCACCGGCCTGGTGGCCGGGACCTGGTTGGTGACCTGCGGCGGGTTCCCTGCGTCGCAAAACGGCGGCGAGCATGCCGCCGTGTATACATCACATTCGTCATTGGATCGCTCGTCACCACTGGTACAGCACGGCACCGCGTGCGCCTCCCAGGATGCGGCGAGCAGCAGGGGTCCGGGGGCGATGGCGGCGACGGCGGCCACCGCTGCGATAATTGCTTTCCTCATGCTGTCGCTCCCTTTTGTTGTCAGAGGCACTCGGGCGGGCGGACGTGGTTTTACCGTCATGTGGTGGCAGCGGGCAGGCCGTTCTCACAGGTAGGCTGCGGCGGACGCCTTGGAGGATTCTTGGCGAATATGTGTGCCGCATGCCTGCGTGTTGGCACAGAGCGGGGATTGCGCCTGGCGGGAACACCAAGCTCGATCGTTAACGGGGTGCCCGAGTGCACCACGGGAGCCAGCGCAATGGCCGCTGCCCCGACCACCGCTGCAACCAGGAGTGTGTTCACTAGCTCACCGTCTTGGTCAGCTGGATGGCACGGTTTGCGGGTGTGCCGTAGCGGTGGCGGGATCACCGCAATCGCCCGGTCAGCTGGACGCATCATGCCACCGGTGCGCCCACATTTCATAGCGTCTGAAATTAATATGGGGCGCCAAAGCCTCCAGGTCGAGCTGGAATTTTCCGCCAAGCCCCACGTCCACCACCTCGCAGGAAGAAATGCTGACTATGCAATAACAGCCCGGGAATAGTCGGCGCAAGTCACCGACCGTGGCGGCCGGCATCGCGACGCCGGTGAGCGCAAGCTATTCCGGCTGGTTCAGCTCGAGCAAGTTGCCGAACGGATCGTGCAGGAAGGCCTGGTGCCCGGCGCCGGGGATGAACGGAATCCGGTGCACCTCGACGCCCTGCTCCTGCAGGTCGGTGAAGGCGGCATCGATGTCGTCGACTCGGATCGCGAAGTGGTTCGCACCGAGCGGCTGGGTGTCGGACTCCATCAGATGGACCTGCTGGCCGCCGGCGTCGAGCCAGCACCCCGGGCCGAGATCGGGGCGCGGCAGCTGCGTCATGCCGAGCACATCGCGATAGAACGCGAGACCCTTCTGCGCGTCCGCCACGCTGATGGCGACATGGTGCACACCGACTGGCTTCATCGCTCGATTCTGCCTCGTAGGACGGGCCTCGAAGATAGCTCCTGAAGATCGTTAGCGGGCAGGAGCGGATCGGTTGTCCGATCGCCGAGTTTCCAGCCCCGGTTCAATCGGAAGGGCTCGTGCGTTCATGTCCCGAATAAGTTGCTCCACGCTCTCCTGATGGTTTGCGTATGAGCCAAGTTCCCGCGACGGCCCCAGCGGGTGCTGTAGTGAATACCAAAAATTGTCGATGCGACTATTCATTTTTTTCCTACTTCTAGTAGATGTTCATCATAGCACAATTAGGCCTCCTGACCTGCGATTATCTGCCAGCAAATCGGTAGCGCCGCACAGAATCCGCACCGTGGGCGGGGACGTGTTCCCCTAATCTGCTATTTCGGCAGCCTTGCGGTCGCGTGGACACGTGCGCGGACTCCCGTCGGGCGGGTGCGGCGACTCAACTAGCCAGCGAGAGTTCCCGTCGGACAAGGTCTATCGCCGCGATGACTGCGGGGGTCGTCGGGGTCCAGCCCCAGCAACCATCGGAGGGCGGTTCGCTTTTTCTGGAGCCTCTTGATCGGTGCCACCCTGGTGAGTCTCATCGGCAACATCACTCATGCGGTGCTGCCGTACGTACCCCACGTCGTCATCCAGATCGGTGCCGCAGCCGCGCCTCCCACTGCACTCCTGGCCGCCGTCCACGGCATCGCCCTCGCTGTCCGTGCGGGAGCATCCGGCCGGGTTTACTGCTGGACGGTCGGTGCCGTCGCCACCATCGGGATCGGTGCGTTCGCCGCCAGTTTTCTGGCACTGCGTGATCTGATGCAAGCCATCGGTTACAGCTCTACAACCGCTTTGTATCTTCCCGGCGATCGTCGACACGGCGGTGGCCGTCAGCACCCTGATGCTGGTGCGCTTGGGGACAAACCGGTACGCCGGGCCCGCACCGTGACCACCCTCGGTAATACACAAACTCCAAGGGAGCAGCGGGTAGTTCAATCTCCGACACAGGGCACAAAAGCCCAGGTCACCAGTTCTGTCTTGGGTGGCAAGCGGGTACCGGCGTCTGCATCACTACAACCCGAACCAGCACAACCAGTGCAAAGCTCAGTGCGAAACTGCGGGGGCACAGGACAGCGCAGAATGTGCACAAGCAGATGCAGACCTTTGCGTCGGACTCGATCGCATCCGGAGTGACCGCGCAACCCGCCTTACGGTGGTCGCAGTGCTCGCATCACACCGTGGTGGCGCGTCAATCGACGCGGCGGCTAAGGCGTCGGGGTATTGACTGACCGGACAGCCCAGCGGATCGTCGAGGCTGCCGCAGACCACCGGCAACGGCAGCTAATGACGGTCGGCTAGCCGGTGTCACTGGGACCGCAAACTGGCTGACCTAGAAAAACTGGCAGCCTTGAACCTTTGCTGTTCGAATAGTTGCGGCGCTGGAGCCGGAGTACTGGTTCGTTCCGACACGTTTTAGCCGTAGATCTATCACCCCGGTTGGTCAAGGTAGCGGCGCGCGCCCCAGTACTCTGCGTCTAGTCGAACCTGGGTGATGCGCACTGGTGCCGTCGAGTCGAATGCCTCGATCATCTCGCCGTCCCCGGAATACATGGCCACGTGGTAGATCGCGTCGGGATTGGCGGGGTCCCTGCGGCCGTGCGAGTAGAAGAGCAGATCGCCGGGACGCAACGCGGATTTGTCGACGGGACGGCCCCGGCTGTCGGCGGCTTGCGGGCCGGCATCGCGCGGCAGCGTGATGCCGTACACCTGGTAGATGGTGGAGGTGAAACCGGAGCAATCGAACCCGAAACCCGGCACGGCCGCCCCACAGGTAGGGGACGTTCACGAACATGGCGGCGTACCGGACCAGATCGGCTCCCGTGGGATGCGGTATGTCCGTGGGCTTTTCGTAGACCACCACCGTTCGGGCATCTAGCCACTTCGGGCCGCGATCGGGGGTGGCCACCTGAACCGCCGTCTCGGTGCGGCTCAGCACGGGAAGCCCGGTGTTGGTACTGATCTCGAGGTCCTGATCGGAGAGTCGGGAATCGCGGTACAGCCATGTGGTGATACCGCGATCGGCGAGCGCCAACGATGCGTGGTCCTTCAGTGCGCCGTAGTCTGCGTCGGTCGTCAACTGGGCCTTGGGAATCCAGCCGGGATAGCCGAGCGCGTTCTTCGGTGTGGGCTGGCCGGGGACCAGTACCTCGTCCCAGTCGCCCTGCTGCTCCACCACGAAGACACGGTCGCCGAAGAGGGCCTGCGTCTGGGTGAGATTGTCCGAGGTGAGCGCTTGCTGCTGGGCCAGCGTCATATCGGACAGCCAGCCGCGAATATCGACCGGATTTGTCAGGGCGGGATGGTCGACCGATCGCGGGCTCTGCGGCGTGGTCCACACCGTGGCCACCGACACGGCGACAAAGGCGCTGGTTGGCGTCTGACCGGGTTCCGTCATCCCACCCGGGCCCATCGTGCCGCCGGGCCTCGTCATCGCGGGGCTGGGGTGGTTGTAGCTGCCCGACAGGCCACCCCGAGGGAAGCCAGAAAAGAAGATCACCGCCGCGACGACCACGACGCCGGCGACAATGCCCACCGAGGCTGCGACCCGATTGCGCCCCCTGGGCCGTTGCCCCTGCGGCGAAAGTCGCGAACGATGACGCACTGCTCAGCCTAGGGCCCGGGCTGTCGCCGTAGCCACATCACCTCGCAGATACGCGATCGGTGGATCGTCTCGCGGATCGATCGCGCTCGTGAACAGAATGACGTAGGTATCCGAGCGTGGGTCCATCCACAGCGAGGTTCCGGTAAAGCCTGTGTGGCCGAAGCTGCCGATGGGAAAGACCATGCCTCGCGTGCCGGAATAGGCGGTATCGATATCCCAGCCGAAGCCACGCAGGTTTTGTCCTCTGATCGCCGGATAGCGCGGAGCGAGCAGCGGATCATATGTGTTTGGTGTCCTCGCGATGGCTTCTCGGGTGGCATCGTTGGCTGCCTCGACTTGTTCAGCGGTGTGTCCGGGCTGCTGGGGACTCGTCATCAACTCCAGCGTCGCCTGCGTCAGCGGGAACCTGCTCGGGCGGCCCGCGAGCCGATCAAGCAACGCCTGCGCAAAGAGGCTGACATCGTGCGCCGTCGAGAACACACCGGCATGCCCGGCTACTCCGCCCATGCGGCGCGTCGTCGGGTCAAACACAACGCCCCGCAGCAGGAAATCAAAATCGGGATTCTTGCCCGGATCGTTTCTGCTTTCGTCGTCATGTGTCGTAGGTGCGATGCGCGACAACAGACTCGTGCTCCACGTACCCGCAGGACAAACGCCTGGCATGCCGCCAATTGGCGCAGGCGCCCAGGCAACCGCGGATCCTCGAATCACATGTGGACCACATGCTTTGGCCGGGGGAAGGTAACGGGTTTCTGTCATGCCAAGTGGCGCAAAGACATTCCGCTGAACGTAAACGTCTTCTGGCTCGCCGGTGAGTTTCTCGATCAGCGCGCCAAGCAGAATGAAGTTGATGTCGGCGTAGTTGAAATACTCACCGGGAGGCGACTCCAGCGGCGTGGTGAGAGCACGGCGAATGCCTTCTGGTTTATCGGCTCCGCCCAGTCCCCACGGATCGTCGAGGCGTACGTCTTCCGGTTCGCCTGAAGTGTGCGTCAGCAACATGCGAACCGTCACCTTTGCACGCTGTGGGTCGTTCCCCGTGTTGAAGTCAGGCAAATACTTCTGCACGGGATCGTCGAACTGAACCTTGCCGTGTTCGTAAAGCTGCATGACCGCGGTCGCCGTTGCCAGGCACTTCGTCAACGACGCGATGTCGAAGATCGTGTCCTCGGTCATCGGCTCCGCAGGTGCGGGCGATCCATCTAGCCCCGGTTCGCCGGCAAGCTTGCGCGAGCCATAAGCCTGATGGAAGACGACCTTGCCACCATGCCCAATCATCACCACGCCACCTGGCACCGTACCTGCCGTAATCGCATCGTTCATCAGCTTGGATACCGTTGCGAAGTCCGGTGCGGGAGCCGCATCAGGCGCCGGCGACGCAGGTGCGGGAGCCGCAACTGGCGCCGGCGTAGGCGAGGCAACCGCAACTGGCGCCGGCGTTGCCTGCGCGCTGTCCCTTACCGTTGTGTGCGCTGGGTAGCCACACGAGGAAGCCGCCGCGAGGTTAAGCAACACAATTCCCACAGCAATTGCTTTTCGCGCAGATGGCCCCGTCACCTGCTTGTACTTCCGCCCGTGTGACAGTGCGCCGCACTTGTTGCAGAACCGTGAGGCCGGCGGCAGCTCAGTGCCACACGACCCGCACCGGAATTCTGGTGCGGTCATGTCGTCGCCGTGAATAGGGCACTACTCCCGTCACGAGCATCGCTCACGCCAACATCGTGTCACCACTAGCCAGCCAGCATGCGCCATTGGATCCGGCGCGCAGGGCCGTTCGCGGTCCGCCCGCGCAGGCATCGCCGCGGCATACTTCACGTGCCCTTCGAAGCCAAACGGGGTGGCCATCTCGCGATAGCGATCTCGGGCGTTCCGGTAGACAACCTCATCTCCCCGCGAACGTGCCAGCAGTGCCCAGGGCCGTGCTGACTCGGGTAACACCGACAGGCCACTCCGCAGCCGAGCTTGCGGCATCTTTAGCCAACCGCCACAACCAATTCCGTGACCACGGCGTTGATCTTGCAGTAAACACAGCTTGAGCCAGCAAACGCCCAAGTAGTCTCGTCAGCGTCGAGAAGGTCGACACGTCCTGACTCGGTCGCCACCTCACGGCGCCATCAACATCTAGACCGGTCCTAACCGCTGCGGTAATTTCTGAGAGTGCCGATTAACCGTCGCAAGGTCTTGGGCGGAGCGGGCCTGGCTGGTGCTGCAGCCGCGACTGGTGTAGGCGTTGACCGCTTTGTCTCCGGCTATCGCACTGATAGGGAAGTAGCCGCTGACCGATGATGCAGCACGGTTTGGTGATCCCCGCATACCCGATGAGGTCATCAACTCGCAATCGCACCTGTTCCATCTCGGCGCTCAGCCCCTCAGCACAGTATGACGGGGGCTCGTTTCAGCAGGCGGACGAGGACACTTTTCCGATACTCAAAGGTCAAGCGGCCAGCATCGTGAAGCTCACGTTGCTGCCCGGAGGTATCCGCGAGCCGCACTGGCATCCCAGCGCGTGGGAGATCAACATCGTCACTAGCGGAGTCGCGGCGTGGGTCGTCGTCGACGGGAACGGCAACCACGAGAGTTTCGACCAACATGCCGGCGACGTCGTGTTCGCACCCCAGGGTTCCTTCCACTACTTCGAGAACCGCGGCCCGGCCGACATGAAAATCATAATCATCCAGAACACCAGTACGCCTGAATCCAAAGACAACATCGGCATCGGCGAGTCGCTCAGTCAGCTTCCACCCCGGGTGTTGTCCGCCGTCTTCGGCGTTCCCGCAGAGACATTCAAACCCTTCAAGAAGTTCGACAACGCGATCGTTATCCTGCGGTCGCACTAAGGACGAGTCAATGACCGATGACGCGGCACGCTTTGGTGATCCCCGCCTGCCCTCGGAGACGATCACCTCGCAATCGCATTTGTTCCGTCTCACCGCGGTGCCCCCGATCACTTATGACGGGGGTACACAGCAGCAGGCACATGAAGACAATTTCCCGATACTTAAAGGTCAACAGGCCAGCATCCAGCTAATCACGTTGCAGCCTGGAGGTATTCGCGAGCCGCATTGGCATCCCAGCGCGTGGGAGATCAACCTGGTCACCAAAGGAGTCGCGACCTGGGTCCTCATCGACGGGAACGGTAACCACGAAGGTTTCGACGCTCACGTCGACGACCTCGTGTTCGCGCCTCAGGGTTCCTTCCACTACTTCGAGAACCACGGCACGGAAGACCTGGACGTGCTGATCATTCAGAACACCAGCGCGCCTGAAGACAAAGACAACATCGGCATCGGCGAGTCGTTAAGCCAGCTTCCGCCCCCGGTGTTGGCCGCCGTCTTCGGCGTTCCCGTAGCGACGTTCAGCTCCCTCAAAAAGATCGACAACGCAATCACCATCCTGCGGTCGCACTAGTCGATCAGACCTTGGAGCCAAGCCCGGCAATCAGATTGATCGTGACCGCGAGAACAACAGCCCCAAGGAGATAGGACAGCAGGGCATGGCGCAAGACCGTCGCCCTGATCGATGTCAACCCGATCTCGGTGTCTGACACCTGGTAGGTCATGCCGACGGTGAAGGCGATATAGGCGAAATCGCGGAAGCGGGGCGGCTTCGGGTCGTGGAAGTTGATTCCGCCCGGCTCGTCCGAATAGTAGAGCCGCGCGTAGTGCACGGTGAACAGAGTGTGCACCGCAAACCAGGACGCCGCGACGGTCAAGATGCCGACAACGGCAGCTTCTATAGCCGGACTGCCAGAGCGCGACGCGGCGACCACCACGTAGCCGACACCGCCCAGGCTCGCGACGCTTGCCGACAGGATGACCGCGTCGGCGACCCACCGCGTCGGGTCCTCCCGCGTCGCCCATCTGTGAGTTTGCTCAGCGTCCATTCGATACAGGATGAGCTGCGTCCACAGCACATACGATCCGGCGGTTATCACCCAACCGGCAAGCGCAAAACGCCAGCCGACCGTGTTGCCGACCAGGAGAGCGACGGCGACTCCGAGCACCACGCAGACCAATATCCGAACCGCGACAGTGTCGCGGAACAACTTCACCAAGGAATCCACAATGTCGACTTAACCATCGACGTCGACTGCTTCTGAGCCGAGCACCCGCGCCCGGGGGCCTAGTCTGGCGGTCGTGGACTTCCGGGTATTCGTTGAACCGCAGCAGGGCGCCAGTTACTCCGACCAGCTCGCCGTCGCCCAGACCGCTGAAGCGCTGGGATTTTCCGCGTTCTTCCGGTCCGACCACTATCTGGCGATGAGCGGCGACGGGCTGCCCGGCCCCACCGACTCCTGGGTGACGCTGGGCGGCATTGCCCGCGAGACGTCGTCGATCCGGCTGGGCACGCTGGTCACGTCGGCGACATTCCGCCATCCCGGGCCGCTGGCGATCTCGGTGGCCCAAGTCGACGAAATGAGCAACGGGCGAGTCGATTTCGGCCTCGGCACCGGCTGGTTCGAGCCGGAGCACGTGGCCTACGCGATCCCGTTTCCACCGCTGGCGGAGCGATTCGCCCGGCTCACTGAACAACTCGAGATCATCACCGGGTTGTGGACCTCGCCGGTCGGTGAAAAGTTCGACTACGCGGGAGCTCATTACGCGATCAACGACTCGCCCGCGCTACCCAAGCCGGTGCAGCGGCCGCATCCCCCGATCGTCATCGGCGGGCTCGGCGCCAAACGGACGCCGGCGCTGGCCGCGACATTCGCCGACGAGTTCAACGTGCCGTTCGCACCGCTGGACACCATCAAATCCCAATTCGAGCGGGTCCGCGAAGCGGTCGATTCGGTCGGTCGGCCCACCGACTCGATGACCTATTCCGCGGCCTTCGTCGTGTGCGCCGGACATGACGACGCGGAGATCACTCGGCGCGCCGCCGCGATCGGGCGCGAGGTCGACGAGCTGCGGACCAATTCTCCGCTGGTGGGCACACCGGCCGAGATCGTCGAGCATCTCGGGCCGTTCGCGGACATCGGCGTGCAGCGGGTCTATCTGCAACTGCTGGACCTGTCCGACCTCGAGCACCTGCGACTTTTCGCCAGCGAGGTCATACGTCAGCTCTGACGCGCGCTCGGCGGGCGGACGCGGCCGCTGACAGTCAGTAGCATCGGGGCGTGACTGGCTTTGGGCCACCTGGCCCTTCTGGCCCTTCCGACGACCCGAGCGACCGGCCGACGCGGATGGCCGATTACGGCGACCCGAGCGATCGGCCGACGCGGATGGCCAACTACGGCGAGCTCGGTTCGTCGTCGACGGGTCTTGCCGAAGCGCCTGATCAGTCCGAGCTATTCCGAGCTCGACGCCGCGCCAACCCCCTGGTACCGCAAGCGCACGCTGCTGGCGTTGTGGGCCCTCATGGTCGCCATCCTGGTCGTGCTGATCATCTACGGCATCGTCGAGCTCTCTCGCGGCGGCGGTGGCGGTGGCCCGTCGACGACCACACCTTCAACGACGCCCACCCGCTCGTCGACAACCAAACCGTCGACAACGACCCCCACCACCACGCCCCCATCGACGACGCCCACCACCACGCCGGAGGAGGAGGCACCGCCCAGCACGCCCGAGCAGCAGCCGCCGGGCGACAATAGCGCTCCCCCCGCCGCGCCGCCCACCCATCACCACCACTGGCCGCACAACCTGCCGCACATCCCGTCGACGATCACGCTGCCGCACACCGTGATTACGGTGCCGCGGGGCTGGTGAGCATCGTCGATCGCTAGGATCGGCGCCCGTGACGAGCTACGAACCTCCTGACGACCCAAGTGAAGCGCCGACCGGCAAGTACGACCACGAAGACGACGGCGGATCCGACCCCGGGTCCACGCCATGGCATCGCAAGCCTGCCGCTCTGATCGGGTTGGGCGTGCTCGTGGTTGCCTTGCTCGTGCTGGTGATCTTGGGAATCGTCAAGCTGACCAGCGAGGGCGGTGGCTCCATGCCCAGCTCGACATCGACGACGACACCCGCCCCGGTCCACGTCGTCCGTGTCGTCGAGCAGCACAACGAGCACTGAGCCCGTTGCTCCGGCGCCGACGACGAGCGTGAGCACCGCGCCGACGAGCACCACACCGGCCACCACAGCGCCGACGAGCACGACCACCGACGATGGTCACCATCATCACCACCACCACGACGGTGGTGATACGCCGTAGCTGCTGGCCGCTGAGGCGCTCTGGCGCTCGCTCGGTGATAGCCGATACGATCTGTCCCAGTGCGGGGCAGCAGATCACCTGATGACATCGACGGTTCAACGCGTCGCTTGAGCCTCGGCGGGAACAATGACGAGTCGTTCGACGCTGCCGAGGAACCCAGAGCGTGGTATCTCAAACCGTGGGTGCTGGCGCTGTGGGGCCTAACCGTGGTGACCCTGATCGCGGTGATCATCTACGGCCTGGTGATCCTCGCCACCAACAATGGAGGCAGCGCACCGACCACGACGCGGCCCTCGTCAACCACCCCGGCTCGGACAACTCACCCGCCGCGGACAACCACGCCGTCGTCGACCGTTCCGCCCACGTCGGCCGTTCCGCCTGAGACGACGGAGCAACCTGCACCGCCGCCCACGACCACGCCGGGTCGCCATCGGCACCATTGGAACGGCACCATTCCCCCACTACCGGGGCTACCCCCCTTTCACATCCCAGGCGTGGGCTAAAAGGGCGATGCGCTGGTCCGCCGACACAGTGCTCGCGTCGCACGGGATTAGTACGCTTTAACGATGGCGGTTGGATCCCCAGGGTCACCTCCTCCTCCGGGCCAGAACCCGCCCCCGACACCGAAGCGGCTTCCCAGGCCCGGCAGACCGGTGATCGGCCCACAACCGGATAGCCAACCCTTGGTGGTCGCTGAACCGGCAGATGAGTTCGAGGCGGCCCGGCAGCGTGCCGGCGCGACGCAAAGCTATGTGATCGCCTCGACGCCGCGCAGCGGCAGCTACCTGCTCTGTGAGGCGCTCGCTGCCACCGGTGTAGCGGGCAACCCGACAGAGCCCTTTAATGCCCGGTTCCTCTGGGACTTCCATCAGCGATGGGGGTTAAGCGCCGACGTGGGTTTCCAGGAGTACTGGTATCAGGTTGTCCTGCATGGCACGACCAGCAATGGCGTGTTCGGCGTGAAGGTCCACTGGGGCCAGCTGGGCTGGCTGGCCGAACATACCGGCGCGGGACGCGGTGATGTGCTCGCCCAGTTGCTGCCGGGAGCGCGGTACGTGCGGCTGGTCCGCCGAGACCGTCGCGCACAAGCCATCTCGTGGTATCGGGCGTCGGCGAGCAACGAGTGGTGGCGTATCCCCGGGATGGTAAATCCGCAGGTCACCGGGGCAGACCCGGAGTTCGACGCTCGCGCGGTCCGTCGCTTGGAGGCCAAGCTGCAAGCTCAGGATGAGGCGTGGGCGCAGCACCTGCGCGAGCAAGGGACCGTCGCACTGGTGGTTGAGTACGAGTCGCTGGCTTGCCGGCTTCGGGACGAGGTTGCCCGCGTCTTGACGTTCATCGGCCAGGATTCCCTTGCGGCGCAGTCCATCCCCGAGCCTCGCCTGGTGCGGCAGGCCGACGACAAGACCTTGACTTGGAGGAAGAGGCTCGACGCCGGTGGCGCACCTCAAGGCTTGTCATGAGCGAGCGCCGCGGTGTCGTGATCATTGACGACTTCTACGCCGATCCCGACCAAGTCCGCGAGTACGCGCTCAACCAGAAGTACTACCTGCCATACCAGGACGAAGAGCAGGTCAAACGGGAGGAGCGCGGCGCTACTTGGTGGTCGTCCTGGTACCAACCCTAAGAGCGGTGCCCGTTCAAGTCGTCCGCGGCATTGGTGAAACGCCTAGAGGATGCGGTCGACGAATATATCGATATGGCCCACTGGAGCGCGCGATATCCGGTGGAGGAGCGCTCGAAACCCGTGCTCGGCCAGCCTGGGAGCAGATCGACCTGCCTCTGGAACTGCTCGTTTCAGGTCAAGCTCGGTACAGGGCAACAGCTGGGCGACGGCGTGCACAACCATGTGACCGACGCCTGGAACTCGGTGGGCCCGAACGGGTGGGTGGGTGTCCTTTACCTCAGCCCGGGTGCCCAACCTGGCGGAGGGCTGCAGCTTTGGTCCAATGTCGATCCCAACCACCAGCACGATTGGATGACGCCGGCAAGGAATTGGGTACTGCAGGACGTTTTTGCCAACGTCTTCAACCGCCTCATCTTGTGCCGTGGAAACATGCCGCACAGCGGGGCCGATGGGTGGGGCCACGATCTCGCCAGCGGGCGGATGTTCCAGACGTTCTTCTTCCGAACTATCGGCCCGCGGAACCCACGCGGCGTCGCCAGGTGACGAACTCGCCTCCTGATCGTCGGCGACCACCACCGGTTGAGCAATGACCCAGGCGCTGAAGCGCTCACTTCGTTCCGAAGAGTGGGACGACCTCGCCGGTGCGCTGGGAACAGACGAGATCCTGCACCGCGTCGAGTACCTCGTCTACAGGCACTCGTCGAGGGAAGCTGTTCGGGGCAACTGCGTTAACGCGGATACCGTAGTCCCAAAAGTCGCTGGCCATGTGGTAGGTCAGGTAGTTCAGAGCTGCCTTTGCGCCGGAATAAAGACCCTGGCCCAGATCTGGGTAAACAACGAGTCCAGCGGTGCTGGAGATGTTCACCACATTGCGGTTATTCTGCAAGTTCGACGACACGTCCGAGCGCCAGAAACGCTGAGCGACAGCGATTGTCAGTTGCAGGGGCGCCAGGGCGTTTATCTGGAACACATCAGCGGCACACTCCAGCGCGACAGGCGACAGCAGGTGGGTCCAGGTTCCGCCGCCAATGCAGTTGATCAACACATCGACTCGGTCGACATGAGCGGCCACCTCGTCGACGACCGCTCGCACGCCGTCGAGATGGCTTAGGTCGGCGGGAATGGCGCGTACAGCATGCTCGTTGGCTCCCACAGTCGCCGACGGATCGAGGGGATCTACGAAGCATTGCCCGTCACTCGTCGGCCAAAGGATGGGCCTGCTGTTGTGCACTCCGATGATGTCGTAGGCAGCTGCGTGCCGTTCGATAAACGCCGTACCGAGTGTGCCGCTAGCGCCCGTTAGTAGGCAAACCTGTTTCACGACCGCCACCGTTCCAGGTTATTAATCCCGTGCGTTAAACCAGCATCCGCCATGCTTCGGTGGATCCACATGATGATTGAGGTGCGTGGCCGTCTTGGATTAGTCAGATACGTATGGAATGAGCGGGGTGTGCATTCAAACGCTATGAGGCTGTTATTAATTGGCGGGCACGTTATATCCGGCTCGGAGTCGTGCGCCGAACGAAACAGCGCGGTCTCCCCGCCATCGCCCTGACGCCACCCGTCATTCATCAAGTAGAACAACATCGCTACGCCGCGCACCACCTCGATTTTCTCTGAGTCGGGCAACGGACCTTGGCCAGTCCTGTATACGCAGAGCGTCGGTTCGGGTGAGCGGATGCGCCCGTCGCGCGAACGGACAAACCACACTGGGTTGTAGTCGTTGTGCACGAAACCAGTCGGACTCCCGGCCGGGTGATGGTGGGACCCGGCGAATACGTATGGCGTGCGCTGCACTGCGAACAGTCCACACAACAAGTCACGCCACGCGGGTGAAAGAAATAACGCGGTGGGCCCGGTGGACTGCGCGTCGAATCCTGTCGAATATGCGTCGTATCCGGATATGTTGCGCCCGAAGCGAGTTCGGTCGGGGGTCTCGCTGAGGCCGGCAGCGAGAATACCGCGAAGGTGCGCCTCCAGGTCGCGATAGAAGTCGGTAGTGAATACGTCGCGCGCTAGCACGTGTGGAAACGGTCTTTGCATGCGCAGCCAGGTGCGGCATGCCAGGACCGATTCGAGATTTGTTTGGTCCGCGCCGCCGGCGGCGTTCAGGCTTGGGCTCGGAACAACAGACATCTCATCCCTCTATTACGGGAAGCCCCAGACTCCATGTCGCCTGGCGACGGTCGTTTTCGCTGCGATCGCCCCAGCCGGCGGTGCCACATCGCCACCCCAGCTTCCGCGAGCCACTTCGCCTCCCAACATGGTGCGAATACCGCCGGCGTGACACCCGCAACACGGTTTGCGACGAGCCCCTCGCACTGGAGACCACTGCCCGTTCGCGGTGTCGCGGCAACGACGTAAGAGGGGACGGTCGATTCACTCAATACGGGGCCCGATCTGAGGACGACCCGGTCGGCGCGGCACTGTTTCGATCTCCGAACTCGATGATGGTGATGCTGGGTGACGTGCATCACCACCGGGTGCGCCAGGCGGACCCGGCGGCCCAGGCGGACCCGGCGGACCAGGCGAGCCGGGCGGACCAGGCGAGCCGGGCGGACCCGGCGGCCCGGGCGAACCAGGCGGGCCAGGCGGGCCAGGCGGACCCGGCGGCCCAGGCGGCCCGGGCGGGCCAGGCGGCGGACCGGGCGGCCCAGGCGGCGGGCCAGGCGGACCCGGCGGCCCGGGCGGGCCAGGCGGCGGACCAGGCGGCGGACCGGGCGGCGGGCCGGCGATGGGTCAGGCGGCGGCCCAGGCGAAGGGTCGGCGCCGGCGCAGGCGGACCCGGCGATGGGTCAGGCGGCGGCCCAGGCGATGGGTCAGGCGCCGGCGCAGGCGGACCCGGTGATGGGTCCGGCGGCGGCCCAGGCGATGGGTCAGGCGCCGGCGCAGGCGGACCCGGCGATGGGTCTCGGCGCCGGCGCAGGCGGACCTGGCGGCGGCCCAGGCGATGGGTCAGGAGCCGGCGCAGGCGGACCCGGCGATGGGTCCGGCGCCGGCGCAGGCGGACCCGGCGATGGGTCAGGCGGCGGCCCAGGCGATGGGTCAGGCGCCGGCGCAGGCGGTACCCGGTGATGGGTCCGGCGGCGGCCCAGGCGATGGGTCAGGCGCCGGCGCAGGCGGACCCGGCGATGGGTCCGGCGCCGGCGCAGGCGGACCTGGCGGCGGCCCAGGCGATGGGTCAGGAGCCGGCGCAGGCGGACCCGGCGACGGGTCAGGAGCCGGCGCAGGCGGACCCGGCGATGGGTCAGGCGACAGGCTCTGAACGAGGAGAAGTCGCTGATCTCCGATGGGTCGATCGGCGTGAGGTCACCGTCGCCGTCGACGGTGAGAAACGTGCTGGTACTAGCGTCGTAATAGACGGATTGGGCAGAGCCGTCGCCTTGATCGGAGGTGGAGCCACTCGAATCGGTGCGCCGGCCGTCGCCGACGAGGGGATCGTCGGTTCCGTCGCCCCCGCCGGAGGCGGGCAGCACCGACCCGGTCACCGACGTCTCCGCCGGGTCATCATCCGCATCCACATCGGCCGGGTCGGTCGCGTCGTCTGGCGCAGGCGGCGGCCCAGGCGGCAGGTCACCGACCGACGCAGGCGGCGGCCCAGGCGGCAGGTCACCGACCGACGCAGGCGGCGGCCCAGGCGGCAGGTCACCGACCGACGCAGGCGGCGGCCCAGGCGGCAGGTCACCGACCGACGCAGGCGGCGGCCCAGGCGGCAGGTCACCGACCGACGCAGGCGGCGGCCCAGGCGGCAGGTCACCGACCGACGCAGGCGGCGGCCCAGGCGGCAGGTCACCGACCGACGCAGGCGGCGGCCCAGGCGGCAGGTCACCGACCGACGCAGGCGGCGGCCCAGGCGGCAGGTCACCGACCGACGCAGGCGGCGGCCCAGGCGGCAGGTCACCGACCGACGCAGGCGGCGGCCCGGGCGGCAGGTCACCGTCGCCGAACAGGGGATCATCGATTGCAGACGCGTCTGTCATCGAGTTGATGAGACCTGGGGTGCTGCTGGCGTCGGCCGAGTTGGTATCGGTGCCGTCGACGAACCCGGTCGTATCCGACGTATCGGCGTCACTGCCGGTGTCGGCCGTATCAGTGCCGACGTCGGCCGAGTCGGTATCGGTGCCATCGCCGAACAGGGGATCATCGATTGCAGACGGGTCAGTCATCCAGGAGGTGAGCCCTGGCGTGCTGCCGGCGTCGGCCGAGTCGGTATCGGTGCCGTCGACGAACCCGGTCGTATCCGACGTATCGGCGTCACTGCCGGTGTCGGCCGTATCAGTACCGGCGTCGGCCGAGTCGGTATCGGTGCCATCGCCGAACAGGGGATCATCGATTGCAGACGGGTCAGTCATCCAGGAGGTGAGACCTGGCGTGCTGCCGGCGTCGGCCGAGTCGGTATCGGTGCCGTCGATGAACCCGGTCGTATCCGACGTATCGGCGTCACTGCCGGTGTCGGCCGTATCAGTACCGGCGTCGGCCGAGTCGGTATCGGTGCCATCGCCGAACAGGCGATCATCGATTGCAGACGGGTCAGTCATCCAGTTGATGAGACCTGGCGTGCTGCCGGCGTCGGCCGAGTCGGTATCGGTGCCGTCGACGAACCCGGTCGTATCCGACGTATCGGCGTCACTGCCGGTGTCGGCCGTATCAGTACCGGCGTCGGCCGAGTCGGTATCGGTGCCGTCGACGAACCCGGTCGTATCCGACGTATCGGCGTCACTGCCGGTGTCGGCCGTATAGTGCCGACGTCGGCCGAGTCGGTATCGGTGCCATCGCCGACGGGGATCATCGATTGCAGACGGGTTCCAGGAGGTGAGCCCTGCGGTATCGGTCGTGTCGGCGCCAGTGCCGTCGACCAACCCGGTCGTATCCGACGTATCGGCGTCGGCGCCAGTGTCGTCGACGGACCCCGTCGCGTCGGGTGGCCTCGGTCGTGCCGGTGTCGGTACCCGCCGTCGCGCCGCCAGCACCATGAGCGTCGGGCGAGGTTGGCTCGTCCGTGCCGTCTCGGGGAGGGTCTTAAGGCCGGCGGAGTCCGGGGGCATGGCCTCAGGCATGACCCAGCCGTAGGGCACGGCGCCGTAGGGTATGGGTATGGCGCCCTGGGGTACGTTAACCGCACCATGGTGCTCGGCGTCGAGCCATTGCGGGGGATCCCCGTGATGGCCGGGCACGTAGTAAGCGGCTGTGCTTGCCGGGCGCCAGCCGCCCCAGCCGCGGCCGCTATAGGTGTAGTTCGTCTCGGAAATAGGGGCGGATATCCCGTCGGGTAGGGCGTCACGCGGTATGGGTATGGCCCCGGGGGGTAGGTTGGCGGTATCGGGCGGCAACCACTGGGCAGGTGCAGTGGGGGCAACGATTGGCAGATTCGGATCATCTGAAGCTTCGGGTCTTCCGGGGACATACCAGCCAGCTATTTGATCGCCGCTGAGGGGGGCTTCGTTATACAGAGGGGGTCCAGACAGTAGTCGAGTGATTTGGTCGGCGTCAGGACCGTCTGGCAGCCCAGACCCTGTACCGGCGGCAGGTTCCCCGCCGCCCTCAGGCTGGTCGCGGACTAGATCCCTAATGGCCCCATCAGCGTTCGGCGGGTTGCTCATGCCTGGGTCGTTGGAGCCGGGTGGGCCGTCGGCCGGTAACCCCCCGGGCTGGTCGCGAAAAAGATCCTTGGCCCCGCCAGCAACCGGCGGGCTTGTTGTGCCCGGGTCGTTCGAGCGGCCCGGGCCAGGCGGTGTCGGTGGGCCCGCCGTCGCCACCCTCGTACCCTGCGGATCCGGCCACGGGGGACGCTGGCGTCTGGGCCGCCGGCACGTCTGGGCCGCCGGGCTGCGGCGAAGCGAACGCATCACCCTGCCCATAAGCCGGATTACTGGCATCATCGGCCCACGCCCCACCAGCAGGCTGCCCACCTACACCAGACTGCGGCGAAGCGAACGCATCACCCTGCCCCCGAGTCAGCCGGATTACTGGGATCATCGGCCCACGCCCCAGCACCGGGCGGGACGAACACATCACCCTGGGGGAAGGCCGTATTGCCCGGATCATCCACCAACGTTCCGGTGGTGGGCTGTCCACCGGCGCCGGGCTGTCCGAACGTGTCGTTGCCCTCGGGCGCGATGACTGAAGGGGTGGTGCTGGAGGGGCTCTGAGGTCCGCCGCCGCTGTCGCGTGATCCGCCGCCGCTGCCCCCGCCACCGTCAGGGGTAGGCGCAACGGTCGCACCGGTGCCGCCCGGGTCGGTGAAGAGGGGAGCGTTGGCCGCAGAGGGGTTCAACCAGTTGATGGCTCCTGGTGTGATACCACTGCCACCCGTATTGACGCCTGACGGATTGGTGCCGCCGGGGTCGGTGAAGAGGGGAGCGTTGGCTGCGGACGGGTTCAACCAGTTGATGGCTCCTGGTGTGGTACCGCTGTCACCAGCATTGAGGTCTGACGGGTTGAGGCCGGGGGGAGCCGCCGAACCGGCCGGGCCCCCACCCGGGGACCCCGCCGGCGGACGTGCAACTCCTCTGGCCCCGTCTGACCCACCTGACCCGACCCCGCGTTCCACGCCACATTGGTCTGCAACTGCGCCGGATCCCCACCCAGGGACCCGCGGCGGAGCCTGCAACTCCTCTGGCCCCGTCTGACCCACCTGACCCGACCCCGCGTTCCACGCCACATTGGTCTGCAACTGCGCCGGATCCCCACCCAGGGACCCCACGGGCGGAGCCTGCAACTCCTCTGGCCCCGTCTGACCCACCTGACCCGACCCCGCGTTCCACGCCACATTGGTCTGCAACTGCGCCGGATCCCCACCCAGGGACCCCGCAGGCGGAGCCTGCAACTCCTCTGGCCCCGTCTGACCCACCTGACCCGACCCCGCGTTCCACGCCACATTGGTCTGCAACTGCGCCGGATCCCCACCCAGGGACCCCGCCGGCGGAGCCTGCAACTCCTCTGGCCCCGTCTGACCCACCTGACCCGACCCCGCGTTCCACGCCACATTGGTCTGCAACTGCGCCGGATCCCCACCCAGGGACCCCGCCGGCGGAGCCTGCAACTCCTCTGGCCCCGTCTGACCCACCTGACCCGACCCCGCGTTCCACGCCACATTGGTCTGCAACTGCGCCGGATCCCCACCCAGGGACCCCGCCGGCGGAGCCTGCAACTCCTCTGGCCCCGTCTCGACCCACCTGACCCGACCCCGCGTTCCACGCCACATTGGTCTGCAACTGCGCCGGATCCCCACCCAGGGACCCCGCCGGCGGAGCCTGCAACTCCTCTGGCCCCGTCTGACCCACCTGACCCGACCCCGCGTTCCACGCCACATTGGTCTGCAACTGCGCCGGATCCCCACCCAGGGACCCCGCCGGCGGAGCCTGCAACTCCTCTGGCCCCGTCTGACCCACCTGACCCGACCCCGCGTTCCACGCCACATTGGTCTGCAACTGCGCCGGGTCGGGCTCGCCAGGCGGCGGGTTCATCGCGGCCGGCGAGCCGTGCTGTCCCTGGGGGCCGTGGGCGGCCGGTGGCGCTGGCCTTACGTCACCGTGTACGCCTTGCTGCTGCCGCTGGCCGTGGGCAGGTGCGGCCTGACGATGACCGCTTGCGGGTGGCTGGCTGATTGAAGGCCCTGATTGGGCTGCAGGTGTTGTGCCCCCCCGATATAGCCGGTGGTAAATAGCCAACACATTCGCGCCGTAACCGGCTTCTCGGGGATTGTTAGCTGCCGCGACGTTCCTAACAATCTGGTCTTCGGTAGGGACCGTGGCCTTGCTGAGCTGAGCGTCAACTCTCCTGCGGACCGCGACGCGGGCCAGAGCGGTGCCGTGATTGCTAGTCGAAATCGACTCTATTCGAGTACCGATTCCGTTGGGTAGGGCGTCAACGGCCTTGCGTTGCCATGCCGCTCGATTCTCGCCCCAGGTCTCCGGTCGATCGATATAGGTCCGGAGACTGCCTGGGCTCAGCCCAACTCGGTCACCCTCAGGAATTCTTGCTATCGCATCCGTCAAAGCGCGCTTCCGTTGCGCCGTTCCCCTTTGTGGCGCTTCCCGGTTCACGGTTCGTGCTTCTTGGTCAACCCTGGCTTTAAGGTTGCGAGCAGCAAACATCGTTCTCACGTCGTCGCTTCCCAAGCCGGTCTGCGCGATAAGGTTCCTGTTGCCGTTGATGAAGGTGTCCGGCCCGCCCTTCGCCGAGTTAACAGATCGCAAGAGCTGGACGACGGCGTTGCAGCGAGCGTTGGCCGCGGCGAGGTCTGCTGTCGACAGATGGGGATCGGGGATGTTCCTCAGGCTGGCGCTGCCGCTGATCACCCCGACCGCATATGGCATCGTCGCTTGTTCGATCGTGGCCATGCTGGCGGGTATGCCCGCCGTCGTGGTGAGTCCCGACTCCCTCGGCTGCGGCTGCGTCCCACCTCTGTTGGTCTCCCAAATGCCGATGGAACGGACGATTCGGTCGGTGAGGGTATCGGCTGACGGCAACGGCCGGGGGGTTGCAACGCCCGGATGGGACACGGCCGCCCCCTCTGAACTAGTACCCGCAGTTGCGCCTGCGTTTCTGCCGTTCATTTGCCATCTCAACGAATGAATCGGATTCACCGAAGCAAGACGTGCAAAGACGGGGCGCTGCTCATCCTGCGCCGTTTGGATGGCTATCGTTTCGATTGCCGAACTACTCTTTGGTGCTCTGGTGAGTGTAAATCGACTGCCGATCTCATGGCTCAGAATCAGCACAGAGTTGACATCTGATCCTCGGGCGGACGCAAGCGGAATGCGGGACCTACGGATGCCCCTGCGAGCATGCCAGGGACAGTCGATTCGAGACAGATGTGCAACCACGACCACGTTGTAGCTCTTGGCTGGCCGCGGGCTCGAGCACCCCGACTCGGCCACTCTTCACCGGCCTCACAAAACGGCCGGGTGCGGCTGTTGACTTTGTAGGCAACGTCTACATCGCCGACTCTGGGAACAATCGGTGGTGAAGTCGCAGGCGGGATAATCGCATTGCGCCGACGCCGGTGGTGTGCAGGATCCCCACGGCGACGTGACAATTCGGCGGGCTTGTCGTTCAAGGTGCACATCTGCGCGATAGGCCGCCACGGGGCTTTGCTGGATGACGCCAACCACCAACAGCAGGTTGTGCAAACGTTGTCGATGGTCACCGGCTGGATGCGCCCATCACCGTTGGGATGGGGCGCGAAGAACTCTGACCAGCAACAGCCAGCGCCACCAACAAGGGTTGGGCTGTGAGAATTGGTCGTGGCAGCCGTGGCCGACGCCACCCTGCAAGGCGTTGAGACCGTCGCGCTAACCGATGCGGTGATGAGATGTCGCAGTCGTCCACCCGATTGGGGGTGCCCGGCCGTATGTCTGCGGCGCGGATGGTTTCGTCGTCGGTGAGTGGGTGGGCGCCCTATGATCACGGGCAGGCTGCAAAAACCCCGGCCGGGTGCAGCTCAGCGACGCGGCGGCAGCTGCCTTTCTGTTTGGGCCGGGACGGTTCTTCGATAAGGGGTGCCCCTGATGCTGCGGTGGGTGTGGGCGTGATGGGTGAGGTGGCCGGCGGGGTGGTGTTGGCGATTGATTTTGGTTCGTCGAATACCGCCGCAGCGTATCGGGACGCCCATGGGTATGTGCGCGAGGTGCGGTTGTCGGCGGCGGGGTCGTTGATGGCTTCGGGGGTGTTTTTCGACGGGAGCCGGTTTCTGGTCGGGCAGACCGCGGTGCAGGCGGCGTTGACCGCCCCGGATGCCTTCGAGGTTTCACCCAAGCGCCGGTTGGCTGATCGTGAGGTGTTTTTGGCGGCCAGCATGGTGCCGGTCACCAAGATGGTGGCCGCGGTGTTCTCCGAGGTGCTGGCCAAGGCCAGCGGGGTGATGGGCGGGCCCCCTGAGCTGGTGGTGATCACCCACCCCGATCAGTGGAGCACGCCGCTGCAGCAGTTGTTGGTCGAGGGTGCTTGTGCTGGTGGGGTCGATGCCGCCCGGATGCGCCTAGTCAGCGAGGCTCAGGCGGCGGCCTGGTTTTATGCCACCTCGGCCCCGGCCGCAGTCCCGGTGGGGTCGCGGCTGGTGGTGTTCGACTTCGGGGCGGGCACCTGTGATGTGGCGGTGTTAGACAAGCAGTCCGACCAAAGTTTCGCGGTGATCGCCTCGGATGGCTTGGACGGGTTGGGCGGCCAGGATTTGGATGCCCGCATCGAAGCCTGGGTGCGCCGCCAGTTGGCGATCAGTGATCCGGTGTTGTTCGCCGCGATCACCGATGCCGCCGCGATCGGCAACCGGTTGACCCTCGAAGAACGCATCCGCGCCGCCAAGGAGGCGTTATCGGAGGCCGCTACGGCCGCGATCGTGGTGGCTGCCGGCGCCGACACCCAGGTGCTGCAGTTGACCCGCGACGAATTCGACGCGCTGATCGGCCCCGACATCGACCAGGCGGTGCAGCTGACCAAACGGGTGATGGCCGACGCCAACGAGCGGGTGCCGTGTGCGCAGACCCCGACGATCTATCTGACCGGCGGCTCCTCCTCGATTCCGCTGGTCCATTCCCGGCTCTCGGAGTTGGGTTCGGTCGGTGTGCTCGGTGATCCCAAAACCGTGGTGGTACAAGGCGCGTTGTACACCCCCCAGGCCCAACCCGACACCACCACCACCGGCGCACCGCCGCCGCCACGGTGGGCTCCGGAGTCAGCTGGGCTTCCCCACCGGCGCCCCAACCACCCACCGCCACCGCCGGCTCCGGTGTCGGGTGGGCTTCCCCACCGGCGCCCCAACCGCCCACGGCCACGGCGGGCTCCGGTGTCGGGTGGGCTTCCCCACCGGCGCCCCAACCGGCCGCCGACACGGCCGCCAACCCCACCCGGTCGTGGGCGATCACCGGTGCGGGCAGCGCCGGCTCCGGTGATCAGTACCCGCCAGCGCCGGCGCGCATCGACGCCGCCACCACCGCAGCCGGGCCGCCGCGGGGGCGGGGCCGAATTGTTGTCATCGCCGCGATTATTGCGGTCACCGTTGCCGCCATCGGCACCACCGCATACTTCGTCATCCGATCGTCGAAGGGGCCGACGCCCGGGCAGAGCGTGCTGGCGTTCACCGGCCTCAACCAGCCCGCCGGGGTGGCGGTGGACAGCGCCGGCACCGTGTACGTCGCCGACCTCGGCAACAGTCGGGTGGTGAAGTTGGCGGCCGGGTCAAACACCCAGACCGTGCTGCCGTTCATCGGCCTCAACCAGCCCGAGGATGTGGCGGTGGACAGTGCCGGCACCGTGGATGTCGCCGACACCGGCAACAGTCGGGTGGTGCAGTTGGCCGGCCGGGTCAAACACCCAGGCCGTGCTGCCGTTGATCGGCCTCAACCATCCCGACGCGGTGGCGGTGGACAGCGCCGGCAACGTCTACGTCGCCGACACCCCCAACAATCTGGTGGTGGAGGTGGCGAGCGGCGTCGCGACCGTGCTGGCGTTCACTGGTCTCAACGATCCCGAGGATGTGGCGGTGGACAGCGCCGGCAACGTCTACGTCGCCGACACCGTCAACAATCGGGTGGTGAAGTTGGCGGCCGGCGCCCAGACCGTGCTGCCGTTCACCGGGCTCCACGATCCCGAGGGTGTGGCGGTGGACAGCGCCGGCAACGTGTATGTCGCCGACGCCGCCAACAATCGGGTGGTGAAACTGGCGGCCGGCTCGAACACCCAGACCGTGCTGCCGTTCACCGGCCTCAACCTGCCCGCCGGTGTGACGGTGGACCACGCCGGCAACGTGTATGTCGCCGACCTTAAGAACAATCGGGTGGTGAAACTGACGGTGGGCTGAGGGTGTTGGGCAAGCCACGACCGCAGGCTCATGGCAAAGCTGTTGGGCGACAAGTACTTCCCGCGCGTAACACACGGCGCGCTCTGAATCGATCAGTGTCCAGTGAAGAACAACTGATAACTGCGCTCCAGCACGGTCCACGCCTCTCGCTCGGCGGCCGACAAAGCGGTCAGCCGTTCGCGTCGACAGCGCAGGCAGGCCTGTTGGGCGGCGTTGACGATGGCCGCCGCTTCGGCGTCGGGGGGCAACCGCAACGCCTCGGCCGGTGTGGCCGCCACCCCGAGGTGGTCTAGTTCCTCGACAAGGGGATGGGTTGGGTCCCACCGCAGCATCAATTCCAGCGCGGACAATTCCCGAAGTGGATGTAGTGCCGGATCGAGCTGCGCGGATTCCAAGATGGCGCCGATCTCGGCTCGGTATGGCGAAGTGACCGCCAGCTTCTCGAGTTGACCAAGAACATGGCGCGCCTGCAACGCCTCGCTGCGGCGTAGGAAACGACGGGTGATCTGCTCATGGACCGGGGTCAATCCGGACCTGTTGGCCAACCACTGCGCCAGCCCACTCGCACCACCACGCGCCACTTTCCGGCCGTGCAGAATTCCGTAGTCGCCGACCCGTTCCAGCAGCCGATTGACATCCTCGCGGTCGAGCGGCCCCTGATCTTGTCCGGAAAGAACGCCGCCAAGCTCGAAATCTTCCAGCGACTCCAGTTGTGCCAGCGATCGAGCATCGGCTTCGGTGAGATGCCCCGTCAAGGCGGTTTCGGCCAGCAGGCCCGACACCGGTAGCACCGCGCCGGCCAGGCCTGCCAGCTCAGCCTTGAGTTGATCGGCGTGTTTGGCGGCCATCTGCAGCGGGTCGACGGAACCGAAGGCACCGTCACCGAACGTGTCGGCATGAGACAGCAGGGCCAGCGTGTCGATGCGTGTCGCGCCCATCTCGTTCAAGAAGGCGACCTCGTCAGAGCGCAGAGCGCCGTCGCACAGGAACAGCGTTCCGTCGGGCTTTTCGATGCCGCGGCCAGACGCGGTGCCGACCAGGGTCCGTCTGGTGGCCGCCGAGTTGGTCGAATCCATCGTCCCCAGTCCCGGGGTGTCGATGAGCTCGTACTCGCGAAGCAGCGCCGACGGTATATGCGCGATGACGTAATCGATCTCGGCAGCGGGTCGCCCGAGCTCATCGGGCAGCCGATCGCGCACGGGCAGCGTCGCCATGCGCCCGTCGAGGCCGAATACCTCTACCCTGGCCGGCGCGCCGAACCGGTACCAGGTCGCGACCTGGGTGCACTCGGTCTCATTGGTCGGGGCTACCCGCTGGCCCACCAACGCGTTGAGAAGCGTGGACTTTCCGGCGTTGACGCGCCCGAGCAACGCCACGCGCAGCGGAGCGCCCAGACGGCTACGCAACGAAGCGATAGCCGACTGCTCGGTGTCGGCAAAGTACGGCCCAACCGCGTTGACAGCCGCAGCAACCTCGGCCACCAATTGCGGCGAGCCTCCAGACACCATGGGATACCTTCGTTCTCACTGCCTGCTATGGAGAGCTGCAGGGATCAGACTAGCCGCCGCAGCAGTCACGGACAGCGGAAAGGGGTTACCCAGCGGCGGAACACGCGAGAGCCTGACCGGGCAAGCGATCGCCGCGGAAAAACGTTTTCCGATGTCGGCGATTGCTGTGGCGGCTAGTGTGATCCCTGCAGCTCTCCACGGAAGGCAGTGCATGACAGACACTCCTCCGCAGGTCGCCGGGACGGCAGGACCGAACACCGACGCCGCGTTGATCAACTTGATGCAGGCGGTACGGAAAGAGCTCGCCGCCGGTGGGCTAGGCGAACTTGGCGAGCGCGCGTGGTCGCAGGTGACCACACCGGCGGCTGCGCCCACCCTGGTGGTCGTCGGTGAGGTCAAACGCGGAAAGAGCTCGTTGGTCAACGCCCTGCTGGCGCGACCCGGCATATCCCCGGTCGACGTCGACATTGCCACGTCAGCATTCCTTCGATTCGTTCCCCCCGGACCCTCCGCGGCACCCGGGCATACCGAGTTGCTCTTTGCCGGTGGCCGCCGGGAACCGATCGCTATAGCCGACCTGCCGAACTGGGTCACCGTCGGAGGCAGCCACGTCGTCGATCCGAACATCGAGGAACTGCCCATCGGCGCCGAAGTCGCGCTGAGCAGCCCATTTCTGCCCCGGGTCACGTTGGTCGACACCCCAGGTGTTGGCGGCCTGAACCCCAACCACTTGAAGCGGACCACCACCGCCGCCACGACGGCCAGCATCCTGCTGATGGTCTGCGATGCGACCGCACCCATCACCGCTCCGGAGTTGAGTTTCCTCGAACAGGTCAGCGCCGAAGTCAACTCGGTCCTGATCGCGGTCACCAAGATGGACAAGAACTTCGCCCACTGGCAAGCGATCGTCGCGGAAAACCGCCGACTTCTGCGCGAACACGCACCGCGATTCGCCGATATTGCGATGATGGGACTGTCCAGTGTCGGCGCCGTCTCGGCGCTCAGGATGGATCCCGGCGAGCACCGCGATTCGGCATTGCGGGCGTCCGGTCTGCCAACGCTGGTCAGATGCATCAATCAGATAACCGCTCACAACGACACGCTGGCCGCCGCAAACGGCCTGCGGGCCGCAAGAACCGGCCTTGAGCAGCTCGCCCAACAGCTGGAACTGCAGCGCTCCGCGATGGTTGGCGACCTCACGCCGGCCGGGTTGGATGATGAGAAGAAACGCCTCCAGGCCCTGCATCATGAATGGGAGGGCGGCTGGCGCGACTATATGGCGCGAGACCTGAACAACGTGCAGCGCAACGCGCTTGCCTCCCTTGACCACAAGCTCGACGACCTCAAAGCGCGGTGGCGGACGAAACTGGATCACACGAAGCTGGACATCCTGCGCCGCGCACCGCAACTGGTTGTCGCCGACATGACCGCCGATCTCGAGGTTCTGGTCGCCGAAGTCTCCGACGAATACACCCGCGCGATCGAGCAACTTGTGAATGGACTGCAGATCAACGCCCAGATCTCGGTCGAAGCGCTCCACTCGGGCGTGCGTGATGTCGAACGGCCACGCAAGCGTGGGGAGGGCGCGCTCGATCCGATGATGGCGGCCTCGGGCCTCGGCATCGGGTTTATGGGGATACGGGACTAGATACTCGGCGGCATGGCCGCCGTAGCCCTTGCCCCGGTGGGACTTGCCGTCGGGGCTGCCGTCGGAGCGGTCTATGTGGCGCTGAACTACGGCTTCCGCGCCATCAAGATGGGACGACAAGCCCATGAGCAGTGGCTCGCGATGACAGCTAACGCCGTGGTTAAAGACTTATCACGCGAAATCCAGGAGCGTGGCGACGCGGTCCGGCCCGTCATCATCAACGGATACAAGGATTACCTCGCCGAGTCGATGGCCACGTTGAAGAACCTGATCGCCACCGCGGAGACAGCGGCAAAAGCCTCCCAGGCAGACCACGTCAAGGCCCTGGCCGGAATCGACGCCAGGCTCAAACCGCTGCGCGCGCACATCGCGGCCGCTGACGCCCAGCTGACCAACATGGCGCCGACGCCGCGCGCGGCGGTTGCCCCCAGCCCCAGTTAGGGCAGCCTTTGTCGCGGTCTGTACCGCGAAGATGTCACTATGAGCAGGCTTACGCAGCTAGAGGACGTGCGGTAGGCTAAGTTACCGGCTAGTAACATTGTCTTAGTTACCGCTCAGTAGCAGCAGAATTGGGGAGACGCTTCGTGCACACTCAGACGCTGATCAGACTGGTAGTAGGCCTGGGCATGACGGCGATCGTCGGATTGTTAGCCGTCCGCCGAGTCGGCTGGCTGGTCAAGCTCACACTTTCCGGCCAGCCGGCCACCGGTCGCACCGACGAGGTCGGCACGCGGATCTGGACACAGGTCGCCGAGGTTCTCGGGCAGCGCCGGCTACTGAAGTGGTCGATCCCCGGCCTGGCGCACTTCTTCACGATGTGGGGCTTTTTCATCCTGCTCACGGTCTACATCGAGGCCTACGGGTTGCTGTTTCAGCCGAACTTCCACATCCCGATCATCGGCCGGTGGGACGCGCTGGGCTTCCTGCAAGACTTCTTCGCGACCGCCGTCTTCCTCGGTATCACCACCTTCGCGATCATCCGGCTCACGCGGAGCCCGCGTGAGATCGGTCGATCGTCGCGGTTCTACGGCTCGCATACCGGCGGGGCCTGGTTGATCCTGTTCATGATCTTCAACGTCATCTGGACCTACGTGCTGGTCCGCGGGTCCGCGGTCAACAACGGCACCCTGCCCTACGGCAAGGGTGCGTTCCTCTCGCAGATCTCTGGCGCGATCCTGCGACCGCTTGGCCACACCGGCAACGAAGTCCTGGAAACGGTGGCCCTGCTGTTGCACATCGGCGTCATGCTGGCGTTCCTGGTCATCGTGCTGCACTCCAAGCACCTGCACATCTTCCTGGCGCCGATCAACGTCACGTTCAAGCGGCTACCCGACGGGCTGGGCCCACTGCTGCCGGTCGAGTCCGGCGGCAAGCCCATCGATTTCGACGACCCGCCGGATGACGCACAATTCGGCCGCGGCAAGATCGAGGACTTCACCTGGAAGGGCATGCTCGACTTCGCCACCTGCACCGAGTGCGGGCGTTGCCAGTCGCAATGTCCGGCCTGGAACACCGCCAAACCGCTCTCGCCCAAGCTCGTCATCATGGACCTGCGCGATCACTGGATGGCCAAGGCGCCCTACCTGTTGGGCGAGAAGACTGCGGAGCCACTCGAGGGTCTCGACCTCGAGACGGTGAAGGAAGAGGGCCATCACGTGCCGGAATCCGGCTTCGGCCGGGTGCCCGGACACGGGCCCGAGCAGGCGGCCCGTCCCCTGGTCGGCACCGCCGAGCAGGGCGGAGTGATCGACCCTGACGTGCTGTGGTCCTGCGTGACCTGCGGCGCCTGCGTCGAGCAATGCCCGGTAGACATCGAGCACGTCGACCACATCGTCGATCTGCGCCGCTACCAGGTGATGATGGAGTCGGAATTTCCGTCCGAGCTGTCGGTGCTGTTCAAAAACCTTGAGACCAAGGGCAACCCGTGGGGCCAGAACGCCTCGGATCGCACGGGCTGGATCAGCGAGGTCGAGTTCGACGTGCCGGTCTACGGCGAAGACGTCGACAGCTTCGACGGCTACGAGTACCTGTTCTGGGTGGGCTGCGCGGGCGCCTACGACGACAAGGCCAAGAAGACCACCAAGGCGGTCGCCGAGCTGCTGGCCATCGCCGGCGTCAAGTATGTGGTGCTCGGTACCGGGGAAAGCTGCAACGGCGACTCGGCGCGCCGCTCGGGCAACGAGTTTCTGTTCCAGCAGCTGGCCCAGCAGGCCGTCGAGACGCTCGATGGGCTATTCGAGGGCGTGGAGACCGTCGACCGCAAGATCGTGGTCACCTGCCCGCACTGCTTCAACACGCTGGGCCGCGAATATCGGCAGCTGGGCGCCAATTACACGGTGCTGCACCACACCCAGCTGCTCAACCGGCTGGTGCGCGACAAGAAGCTGGTGCCGGTGAGCCCGGTCTCCGAGGACATCACCTACCACGACCCGTGCTATCTGGGTCGGCACAACAAGGTCTACGAGGCGCCCCGCGAGCTGATCGGGGCCGCCGGCGCGAAGCTGACCGAAATGCCGCGTCACGCCGACCGCAGCTTCTGCTGCGGCGCCGGTGGCGCGCGGATGTGGATGGAAGAGCACATCGGCAAGCGGATCAACCACGAGCGCGTCGACGAGGCGCTGGCCACCGGGGCCAGCACGATCGCCACCGCATGCCCGTTCTGCCGGGTCATGGTCACCGACGGCGTCAACGACCGGCAGGAGGCCGCCGGACGCGAAGGCGTCGACGTGCGCGACGTCGCGCAGCTGCTGCTCGAGTCGCTCGACCGCAGCACGATCACGCTGCCAGAGAAGGGCGCGGCGGCGAAGGCGGCCGCCGCGGCTGCTCCCAAGGCCGCTCCCAAGGAGGAGGCACCGGCCGCCACCGAGCCGGCCAAGGCAACCACCGAAACCGACAGCCACCAAAACCGAAGCGCCCAAAGCCGTCACCGGACTGGGTATCGCCGGTGGCGCCAAGCGACCCGGAGCTAAAAAGGCAGCGCCAGCCGATCCCGCCCCCGCCGCCGAGGCTGCGGAGGCCAAAGCGCCGACCGCACCCGCCGCACCCGTTAAGGGTCTTGGTATCGCCGGCGGCGCGAAACGGCCCGGAGCTAAAAAGGCAACGCCAGCAGCCCCAGCCGCCGAGGATGCGTCGACAGCTGCCGAGCAGCCCGAGGAGGCCAAAGCGCCCGCCGCACCCGCCGCACCGGTCAAGGGGCTCGGTATCGCCGCCGGCGCGAAACGACCCGGCGCGAAGGCTGCTGAAAAGCCGGAAGCTTCAACAGAATCCGTGCCTGCTACACAGCCGGAAGCGAAATCCGAACCCGCACAAGCCCCGGAGGCCAAGGCGCCGGCCGCACCAGTCACGGGCCTGGGCATTGCGGCCGGAGCTAAACGGCCGGGCGCCAAAAAGACCGCGGCCGCCGCACAACCCACCCCCGCAGAGCCAGAGCCAGCGCCAGCGCCGGAACCGAAGCCAGAACCGGAATCCACACCTGACGCGATAGCGACAGCGACACGACAGCTGATGGTGGCAGTGATGGTGATCAGAGTTCGTCGACACCGCCTGTTAAAGGATTAGGCATCGCCCGTGGTGCCCGTCCGCCGGGGAAGCGCTGATCAGGCCAATTGCCGCATAAATAGTTAGACAGCCATGGCACCATGGTTGACGTGACCACTCATCAGCTGCCCTGGCATGCCACGGGTCATCAGCCGCGGCAGCGTACATTCGCGCAGTCGTCGAAGCTGCAGGATGTGCTCTACGAAATCCGCGGCCCGGTGCACGATCACGCCGCGCGGCTGGAGGCCGAGGGGCATCGCATCCTCAAGCTGAACATCGGCAACCCGGCGCCGTTTGGCTTCGATGCGCCCGACGTGATCATGCGCGACATGATCCAGGCGCTGCCGTACGCGCAGGGTTACTCGGACTCCAAGGGCATCCTGTCGGCGCGGCGCGCGGTGGTCACCCGCTACGAACTCGTCGACGGATTCCCACGATTCGACGTCGACGATGTGTATCTGGGCAACGGTGTCTCGGAGCTGATCACGCTGACGCTGCAGGCATTGCTGGACAACGGCGATCAGGTGTTGATCCCGGCGCCCGACTATCCACTGTGGACGGCCTCGACCTCGCTTGCCGGCGGCACACCGGTGCATTACCTGTGCGACGAAACCCAAGGCTGGCAACCGGATATCGCCGACCTCGAATCAAAGATCACCGAGCGCACCAAAGCGCTGGTCGTGATCAACCCGAACAACCCGACCGGCGCTGTCTACGGTCGTGAAGTACTTTCGCAGATAGCCGATCTCGCACGTAAACATCAGCTGCTACTGCTCGCCGACGAGATCTACGACAAGATCCTCTACGACGACGCCCAGCACATCAGCATGGCCTCGGTCGCACCCGACGTGTTGTGCTTGACGTTCAACGGCCTGTCCAAGGCCTACCGAGTGGCCGGATACCGGGCCGGCTGGCTAGCGATCACCGGGCCCAAGGATCACGCGACCAGCTTCATCGAGGGCATCAGCCTGCTGGCGAATATGCGGTTGTGCCCGAATGTTCCGGCGCAGCACGCGATCCAGGTTGCCCTCGGCGGTCACCAGAGCATCGAGGACTTGGTGCTACCGGGTGGGCGGCTGCTCGAACAGCGAGACGTGGCCTGGTCCAAGCTCAACGAGATCCCTGGGGTGACGTGCGTCAAACCCGCCGGAGCGCTCTACACGTTTCCCCGACTGGATCCCGAGGTGCACGAGATCGAGGATGACGAGCAACTTGTCCTGGATCTGCTGTTGTCGGAGAAAATCCTGGTCACTCAGGGCACCGGATTCAACTGGCCCGCACCGGATCACCTGCGGATCGTGACGCTACCGTGGTCGCGCGACCTTGCGCACGCCATCGAGCGGTTGGGTAACTTCCTGTCCAGCTACCGTCAGTAACCGCACACAGTCAGTCACGCGCTCTCCAAATGCCCGACGTCAGCGCCGTTCCAGCAGGTGCAGCAGGTAGTTTCCGTAGCCGGACTTGACCAGGCTGTGGGCGCGCTGGGCCAGCTGGTCGTCGTCGATGTAGCCCATCCGCCAGGCCACTTCTTCGGGGACGCCGACCTTCAGGCCCTGCCGACGTTCCAGGGTGCGGACGTAATCGCTGGCGTCCAGCAGTGAGTCGAATGTCCCGGTGTCCAGCCAGGCCGTGCCGCGTGCTAGCACCTCGACGCTCAGCCGGGCTTGGTTCAGGTAGGTCCGGTTGACATCGGTGATCTCGTATTCGCCGCGCGCCGAAGGTCGCAGACCCCGCGCGATTTCGACGACGTCGTTGTCGTAGAAGTACAGTCCGGGAACCGCGTACTGCGACTTAGGTGTGGCCGGCTTTTCCTCCAGCGACAGCGCGATGCCGTCTGCACTGAACTCGACGACACCATACGCCGAGGGGTTGGCCACCCAGTAAGCGAAAATTGCTCCGCCACTGACTGATTGGAAGCGTTGGAGATTGGTACCCAGGCCTGGTCCGTGGAAGATGTTGTCGCCCAACGCCAAAGCTACCGGACCGCTGCCGATGTGGTCGGCGCCGATGATGAAGGCCTGCGCCAGACCCTCAGGATTGGCTTGGACCGCGTAGCTGATATTGATGCCGAATGCCGCGCCGTCACCGAGGACTCGTTGGAATGCTGGTGCGTCGTGGGCGGTGGTGATCACCTGAATGTCGCGGATGCCGGCCATCATCAGCGTGGTCAGGGGGTAATAGACCATCGGTTTGTCATACACGGGTAGCAGCTGCTTGCTGACACCCATGGTGATCGGATACAGCCGAGTGCCGGAGCCGCCGGCCAGGATGATTCCGCGCACGTCCTACTCCTCACTCGACAAGATCGGCGTTGGTCAACTCGGTCGCGGCCAGTGCGGCGGCCAGATCATGGTGGCGGAACACCGAGGTGACGTGGTCGTGGACCACCCGAAAGGCTGACGCGACGGTGGTGTTGGCACTGGGATCGTCCGCGCTGCGGATCTGCTGTTCGACCACGACCACGCCCTCATGGACGTAGATTCTGCCCACTTCGGCCGTCCGCGGGTGGGCCTCTGCCCAATCGCGCAACGCGGCGTGGCCCTGCCCGGCGCCGTGTGCGTCGCCGAAATCGATGTCGTCGCTGGACAATGCCACCAGGGTGTCGATGTCGGACGCATTCAACGCATCATGCCAGGCCAGGACGGTGGCGATTTCCGATGTGGTCATGATGTGAAACGTACCGTGTTAGCTAGATCTAGAAGGGCGTCTGGTCGAGCCAGTTCTGCCATACCGCCGTGTCGCCGAATACAGCGATGTCGGTGTCGGCGACCGGAACTCGCCGCACGACCGCCAGCAGCAGGTCGAGGGCACCGCCGCGCAGCGCTACGGCGCCCTTGCCGTGGTCGTGTGACCACGAGATGCGGCCCCCGTCGGCGCGGATGGTCCACTCGCCGGCGGCCCCCAGCCCGGGATCGGTGGCGTGCAGATGCAGGCTGCTGCCGTCCTCGAGCGGGAGTGTTGCGTCGCCGCGGCCGGCCTGGCTCGCGACGCGCTCGAGCCATTCGCTGATGCCGTCGGCCGCCAACTCGGGGGCGAGCGGGTAGTCAACGCCGAGCGCCAGCGCCGCGTCCACCCGATGCACCGTCGCCTCGTGCAGGCGGCGCCGGACCCACCAATACGCTGGCCGCAAGCCCAGGAATGTCCACACCGGGGTGTCCAGCCCGGCCTGCTCGACGGCGTCGATCAGCCGCTGCGCGCCGTCGTGCAGCCACGCGATCGCCTCGTCGGGGTCGGGCGGGGGCTTGCCGCTTTCGACCGAGCGCGGATCGAGATAGTGATCGGCCCGATCGGCGATGATCTGCGCCGCCCAGCGGTCCCCCCGCCCGACGTGGCGAAACAACTGGGAGAGGTTCCAGCCGGGACAGGTCGGCACCGGTGTGGATGGGTCACCAGCGCGGATCACCTCACCGAAGGCGCGGTTTTCGTCCAGGAGTGCTGCCGCGTAATCCACGCGGTCAGGCTACGCGGCGACCCAAGCAGTGCACGCGCCAACCGGCCTGCTGCCACCGCTGCACATCAAGGCAGTTGCGGCCGTCGACCACGACGCGGGCCCGCACCCGGTCGGCAAGCAGCTCAGGGTCGAGCTCGACGAACTCCGACCACTCGGTGAGTACCAGCACCGCGTCGGCGCGGTCGCAGGCCTCCTCCACCGAGACGGCGTAGTTCAGCGTGGGGAAAACCCGCTGGGCATTCTCCAGCGCTTTAGGGTCGTAGACGTTGACCGCTGCACCGTTGAGCTGTAGCTGGCCCGCGACGTTGAGTGCCGGTGAGTCGCGGACGTCGTCGGATTCGGGTTTGAACGCCGCGCCAAGCACGGCGATGTTGGCGCCCAGCAGCGAGCCACCGCAGGCGGTGGTGGCAAGTTCGACCATGCGGGTACGGCGACGCATGTTGATGTGGTCGACTTCCCGCAAAAACGTCAGGGCCTGGTCAGCCCCAAGCTCACCGGCGCGAGCCATGAACGCGCGGATGTCCTTGGGCAGGCAGCCGCCGCCGAAACCCAAGCCCGCGTTGAGGCATCGACGCCCGATCCGCGGGTCATGCCCGAGCGCATCGGCCAACATGGCGACGTCGGCGCCGGCGGCTTCGCAGACCTCCGATATCGCGTTGATGAACGAGATCTTGGTCGCCAGAAAGGCATTCGCTGAGACCTTCACCAACTCCGCGGTCTGCAGATCAGTGACCAGGAACGGCACCCCGGCGTCCAGCAGCGGTCCGTACAGCTCACGGACCGCGGCCTCGGAACGCATCGAACCCTCTTGCACACCAAGCACGATCCGATCGGGCCGCAAGGTGTCCTGCACCGCGAAACCCTCCCGCAGAAACTCCGGGTTCCAGGCCACTTCCACGTCCACACCGGGCCGGGCAGCCGTGCGGGCCCGTTGGACAAGTTCGGCCGCGGTCCCTACCGGCACCGTGGATTTGCCGACGATCACCGATGCTCGAGTCAGCCGCGGTACCAGCGCGTCGATGACGGCGTGCACGTGGCTCAGGTCGGCGCCGTATTCGCCCTTTTTCTGCGGAGTTCCGACTCCGAGGAAATGCACGTCGGCGAACTCTGCGGCCAGGTCGTAGTCCGTAGTGAAGCGAAGCCGGCCAGCGGCGATGTTGTCGCTCAACATCTTTCGCAGCCCGGGCTCGTAAAACGGAATGTCACCGGCAGCCAGCTTGGCGACCTTACCGGGATCGATGTCGACGCCGACGACTTCGTGCCCCAGTTCGGCCATTCCGGCGGCGTGGGTGGCGCCCAGATAGCCCGTGCCAAAGACGGTGCACCTCATACACCCGTGTGTAAGTTGCCGCTATGAGCTAATTGCATCGCCTTGCTGAGCGGTGGGCAAACGGCAGATGACAGTTTGCTGCCCGGACTTAGAAACCGCGGCCGCCGAAGCCTCCGAAGCCGCCATGTCCGCCGAAGCCGCCGTGGCCGCCGCCGAAGCCGCCGCCGGGGCCCCAACCGCCGCCGCCAGGACCCCAACCGCCGTGACCCCCGCCGCCGCCGTGGTCGCCGCCCCATGGTCCGAGCGGCGGTCCCTGCTGGGGCCCACCCAATATCGGCCCCACAGGAATTGGGATTGGAATCGGCACCGGAGCCACCGGTGCAGGAGCCGGAGCCGCCGGTACTGGAGCCGGAGCCGCCGGTTCGGGAGCCGGAGCCGCCGGTTCGGGAGCCGGAGCCGCCGGTTCTGGGGCCGGCGCAGCGGGTTCTGGAGCCGGAGCTGCGGGGGCCGGAGCCGGCGCAGCTGGTGCTGGTGCCGGCGCAGCGGCCGGAGCGGGCGCTGGGGGCGCGGCCGGTGCCGGCCGCACGGGAGCGACCGCTTGGTGGCCGGGTTCGGGCCGGATAGCGGCCGTCGGTCGCATGCTGAGTGCCAGCGCGACCAGCAATGCGGCGGCGCCGACCACAAAGATCGCGGCCACCGCACTGACCACCAGGACGAGCGGCCTACGGCCGCCCTGAGCAGGGCTGACGCCGGTATATGTGCCGGTTGGGAGGTCGTCGTCGTCGACAAGCGCGGTGTGGGCGTCGGCGTCCTCGTCCGGAACTGCGCTGTAGGCCAGGGCCTGCTGGCCGGTCGCGCCGTCGGCGGCGACGTCGAAGAATCCGGGAGCGACCGCGTTGGGGTCTATCGCACCCGTGCCGGGGTCTTGGGCATAGGCCAGCGCCGCGGTCGACGACGAAAACAGCGGGGCATTGGCCGACGCCAGCGCTGCACCGCGGGCCAGCGCTGTCTCCGGCTCCTCGGGCGCATTGACCATCAGCGACGTCGCCGCCTCCACCCGCGCCTTGATCGGGGCGATGTCCACGCCGGAGCCGACGAGGAACAGGCCATCGGGACGCGTCTCCAGTGTCTCGGCGCTAGAAGCCATCGCGGACAGCTCGGCAACCGGGTCACTGCCGGGCGACAGCGGCTGGCGGTGCACGTCGGTGATCGAACCGTCGGCGGTATTGACCACGGCCAGCGTCGCGGTGTCGGGCTCGACAAACAGCAGTCCAGTCTGGGCGTAGCCGACGGAGCTGCCAACCGCTTGCGCCAGCGCGGCAGCGGCCAAGAAGGCCGACACCAACATGACGTTTTCGACCTTGCGGGCTGCCAGCGCATCGCGCAGCGCGGCGGCATCAGTCGGATCCGTCCAGGTCACACCCGTCGACCGCAACTGGTAGCCACTCTCGGCAGCGCCTTCTTGGGTCCCCAGGATCGCGGAGATCACCTGGTCAGCCCCGCTGAGAGTTGGCGCGTCGGCCGCGGTGACGTCGAAGCCCTCTTCGTCGACCGTGACGCCGTCGGCGTTTTCGCCCTCAACCAGAACCATCCGGACCGCAGTGGGCGCCATCGACACGCCAAGTACGGTGTCCACTACTCCTCCAAAGCTATTCGCTGACCAAACCGGGTCGTTGTTGGCGTGACGCCACGCAGTGCTGAATTGCGGATGCCGAGCTCCGTCAATTTCTGGCAGGAGCGACGCGGACCACTCCCCCGGTCGTTGCTACGCCAACTTTACCTATGCGTGCAACCGATGGCCATGCGCCCATCGGCAGAACTCACCAGCGCCCGTGACCACCAAAGCCACCGAAGCCGTGATGACCGCCACCGAAACCGGGACCCCAGCCCCCACCCCCGTGGTGGCCACCCCAGCCGGGACCGCCGCCCCAGCCGTCGTCGCCGCGCGGCGGGCCGACTGGCGGTCCGAGCAGCGGAGGCGCCACCAACCGCGGGAGGAGCGGCGGTATCAGCGGGGGCATCATCGGGGCCGGTCCGGGGACGGGCAATGGTGCCGGTACGGGAGCGGGACCCGGGACGCGGACGGGAACGGGCGCCGGAGCGGCTGCGTGGACCGGCGCCGGTGCAACCGCCGCGACCGGCGGCGACACCGGTGCTAGTGCGGGTGCGGGTGGCGCCGGCACCTGCGCCTTTGGCAGCGGGGCCGGCAGCTGCCTGGCCGGAGCCACCAAATTCCTGCTCAGGCTGGGCCGCTGACTGACCGAGGGCCGGATGCTAAACGCCAGCGAAATCACAAGCGCCACAACGCCGACAACAAAAATCGTCATCACGCCCATCGCCGCCAAAAACGGTGTCCGACTCGGCCGCTCAACCGCTAATGCGCCGAAGTCCGGGTACATGCCGGTGGTGAAGTCTTCCTCATCGTCGGCATTGGCGTAAGCGTCAGACCCCTCTTGGGTGTACACGGCGGCGGAGTCATCGGCGACGGCGCTGTAGGCCAACGCGTCGTCATCCGCCTCGGCGGCGCCCGCGGCTGCCTCGGCTACGGCCAGATACCCCGGAGCAAGCGCGTCCTGGCCCACTTCCCCGGTGCCCGGGTCTAGCGCATAGGCCAGCGCGGCTGTCGACGAGGCGAACAGCGGCGCGCTCGCCGATGCCAGTGCCGCTCCCCTGGCCAGCGCCATGTCGGGTTGCTCGGGGATGCTGAGCGGAAGCGACGTCGCCGCCTGCAGTGCGGGCTTGATCAACGGGATGTCGATCCCGGAGCCCACCACCAACAGCCCCTCCGGATGCTCTTCTAGCGCCTCGGCGCCAGAAACCAGTCCGACCAGCTTGGCTACCGCCTCGTCGTCGTCGTCGGGCAGCAGCTCGCGGTGCACGTCGGTGATCGAACCGTCGGCGGTGTCGACCACGGCCAACGTCGCGGAATCAGGCTCGATATATAGCAGCGCGGCGCGCGCATATCCGGTTGCGTTGCCCATCGCTTGGGCCAGCGCCGCCGCGGCCAGAAAAGCCGAGACGAGAATCACATTCTCAACCTTGCGGACCGCTAACGCGTCACGAAGTTCGGCGGCTTCCTGTTGGTCACTCCAGGTGACGCCGGTCGATAGCAGCTGGTAACCAGCCTCGTTGGCGCCCTCCCGGGTGCCCAGGATTGCCGCGACCACCTGCTCAGGGGCGCTGAAGGTTGCCGGGTCTTCGCCATCGGCGATGGCGAAGTTTTCCTCATCGACGGTTTTGCCGTCGGCGTTTTCCCCCTCCACCAGCACCATGCGGACCGTCGTGGGTGCCATCGACACCCCAAGTACGGTGTCCACCACTCCTCCAAGTCGTTTGCTAGGCGTCTACGGACCGAGTGGGGCAGCCTCCTGCATAAGCTGCCAACCACAAGATTGATCGCCACACCGGGGTGCGGCGTTACTCTGACGCGATTAGCTGGGCTATATGAAGTTCTGACCAGGAACAGGTCGACCCCCGCTGACCTTCACCCTTGGAGACTACTCGCTATCCCCGCGGCTGCCGACCTCAGCGGCCGTGGCCGCCGCCGCCTCCGCCACCGTGCCCGCCGCCGCCAAATCCGCCGCCGCCGTGCCGCCACCGCCAAAGCCGCCGCCGCCGAAGCCGCCGCCAACGCCGGGCCACCGAAGCCGCCGGGGCCACCGCCGAAGCCGCCGAACCCGGGGCCACCGAAGCCGCCGGGGCCACCGCCAAACCCGCCGTGCCGCCATGGTTGCCGCCGAAGGGACCGGAACTGCTGTCCGTGCCTTCACCGCCGGGTCCGTTGGGGCCTCCGCCGAAGCTGTGCGGGCCATTGGTGTCACCGCCGGGCGCGCCGAACGGCCCCTGCGCCGGAGGTGAATCGGGAGCCGGCATGCCTGGAGCCGCCGGTCCCTCCGGGGCAGGCATAGCCGGACCAGCTGGTGCCTCCGGGGCAGGCATGTGCCCGGGAGCCTCGGGCGCCGTCACATCCGGACCCCCCGGGGCCCACATGTGCCCAGGAGCCTCAGGCGCCGGTATCTGCACGGGCGGCTGCGGCTCGGGCATCTGCACCGGCTGAGGCGCAGGCTGGTGGACCGGCGCCCACTGGTGAACCGGCGGCGACTGTTGAATCGGCGACCACTGGTGAACCGGCGGCGTCAGCTGAACTGGCTGCGGCTGCGGCAACTGCACCGGCTGCGGCGACGGCAGGTGAATCGGCGCAGGCTGGTGAACCGGCTGCGGTTGCGGCAGCTGAACCGGCTGCGGCGACGGCAGGTGGATTGGGGGTGGCAGAGTGCACCGGCTGCGGCACAGGCAGGTGAACTGGCGGGACGACGGGAATCGCCAGCGGCACCGGAACCGGCACGGGCGCCGGGTGCGCAATGACTGGCGCGGGCGGTGCGGCCGGAACCGGCGCGGGTAGCGGAGCTGCGAGCCTCGGAACCGGAATCGGTGCGTTCGCCGGTGGAGACACCACCGGCGCCTGCAGGTGATTAACCTGCGGTACCGGAGCGCTTGCCGGAACCGGGGCGGGCGCGGGCGCCTGCTGGGCTGGGACAAGAAGCAGGTTTTGTAGCGGCCTGGGCAGCAGCGAAACAGCACTCGGTCGGATACCGAGTGCTAGCGAGACCTCCAGCGCCAATACCGCGGTGACAACGGCAATTGCCAACACGGTGCCGACGAGCAAAAGCGGCCGGCGCTCAGAACTGCCGTCGGAATGGTCGTCGCCGGCCAGATCCAGGACGCTGGTATTGATTTCGGCTTCCTCATCCGGGACGGCGCTATAGGCGAGGTCCTCCTCACCGAGCTCGGTGCCCGGCGGAACATCTGGCACCGAAAGGTATCCCGGGGACACCGCGTAGGGATCGATCGCACCGGTGGCGGGATCTTGCGCGTACGCCAGGGCCGCGGTCGACGACGCAAACAACGGCGCGCTGGCCGACGCCAGTGCGGCCCCCCACGCCAACGCTGTCTCGGGTTCGTCGGGCGCGCTCACCGGAAGTGATGTCAGTGTCTCCAACTGCGCCTTGACCGCGCTGATGTCCACACCGGAGCCGACGACGAACACGCCCTCCGGGCGCGGCTCCAGAGTGTCCAAGCCAGCGACCATCTCGGCCAGTTCGGCAACGGTGTCGACACTGGAAATCAGCTCTTTGTGGACATCGGTGATCGAACCGTCGGCGGTGTCGACGATGGCCAATGTCGCGGTCTCGGGCTCGAGGAACAGCAGGGCGGTGTGCGCGTTGCCGGTGGCATTACCCACCGCCTGCGCTAGCGCGGCCGCGGCCAGGAAGGCCGAGACCAGCATGACGTTTTCGATCTTGCGGGTGGCCAGCGCCTCGCGCAGGGCGGCGGCCTCGAGCTGGGTCGGTCCAGGTAACCCCGGTCGACGCCAGCGCATAGCCGGCTTCGGTGGCGCCTTCCCGGGTGCCCAAGATCGCCGTGATCACCCGATCGGATGCGCTCATGGTTGGTGCGGCATCGTCGCAGGCGAGATCGAAGTTGTCTTCTTCGACTGTGCCGCCGTTGGCTTTTTCACCTTCTACCAGCACCATGCGAACCGTTTTGGGTGCCATTGACATCCCGAGTACGACGTCCACTGGCTCCTCCAAATGCCCCCGCAAACCCCACGGTCTAAGCGGAGGGGAACACCGCATCGGCCGCCATATGTGTAGAGATGATCGCGAATGGGACTGTGCGACGTTACAGCGGAAGTTATGTGGACCTTATGAAGTTCTGGTACGAGCGAGACGGGGTCGGTCCGCGCTGACCCTGGTACTTCGATCCGGCCCGCGCGCTGCCGTAGGGATGCTCGGCCGGACTGGTCAACCGCAAGATGCACAGCTGACCGATCTTCATGCCCGGCCAGAGCGTGATGGGCAGATTGGCGACGTTGGAGAGCTCCAGCGTGATGTGACCGCTGAAGCCGGGATCGATGAAGCCCGCGGTCGAGTGGGTCAGCAGCCCCAGCCGGCCCAGCGACGATTTGCCCTCCAGCCGGCCCGCTAGGTCTTCCGGCAGCGTGCAGAGCTCCAGCGTCGAGCCGAGCACGAACTCTCCCGGATGCAGCACGAATGGTTCCCCGTTGACCGGTTCCACCAGGCTGGTCAACTCGTCCTGTTGTTGCGCCGGGTCGATGTGGGTGTACCGGGTGTTGTTGAACACCCGGAATAGGCTGTCGAGGCGAACGTCCACGCTGGACGGTTGCACCAAGGCGTCGTCGAACGGGTCAATGCCCAACCGGCCGGCGGCAATTTCGGCCCTGAGGTCACGATCGGAGAGCAGCACGCGACGAGCGTATCCGCTCGACTCCGGCTGGCGATGTTGATGAACGCCGTGACGCCGGGTGCTAGCCTTCCGAAGCAGCCGCGCCGATGTAGTTCAATGGCAGAACATCAGCTTCCCAAGCTGAATACGCGGGTTCGATTCCCGTCATCGGCTCCACGTTGACTTGGGCAAACCGGCGGCGCTAGCTACTCGGGGAGGTCGGCGGTCCCGTATCGGTCCCGCCTACGCCTTGAACTCGTTAAACGTCTTCAGCAGCTTCATCGTCGCGCCGTAGTCCAACTTCCCGCCGGAGTAGCGCGCCTCGTAGAGACCCGCTTGTGTACATCGGCTCCAACAACAACCATGGTGGTTGCCTCCTTCACTGCGAGGTGACGGTTAGGCCGGTCGGACACATCTCGGTGGGGGCGATGCCACGCTCCTATCAAGTCACGCCGGCCGGTCCTTCACACCTGATACCGACAAAACGCATGCACGCCAACCCAAAGGCGGCACGGACACTACGAGCCAGGCACTAGGTGATCAGGATCCAACCACCGCAACATGCGGCAACTCACTCTGACACTGAGTTCGACCGCAGCCCTTGTTAGCGCAAGCCCAGGGCACGGTTCCTGTCCCAAACAGTGGTACGGGATACCACCGGATTAGCTGTGGTGGTGCACCTGCTGTAAGCCGTAAACCGGCGTGGGGATTCCTTCACAGCGGGCCTTGAGCTGCAGGGCAAGAAAAAGTGAGTAGTGCCGTGATTGGTGCAGGTTGCCGCCGTGGAACCACAGATTCTTCTGCTGGGTCGGCTTCCACATGTTGCGCAGCTCGCCTTCCCACGGCCCCGGGTCTTGTGTGGTACCCGAGCCGAGGCCCCACACCTTGCCGACTTTGTCGGCCACGTGTTGGCCGACGAGGTCCGCCACAAAGCTGTTCATCGACCTGAAGCCGGTGGCGTACACAACCAGGTCGGCGGGCAGTTCCGTGCCGTCGTCCAGAATCACCGACTCCTCGGTCAGCCGCTCGACCTCGCCGTGGCATAGCTTTATGCTGCCGTCGCAGATCAGGTCGGAGGCGCCAACATCGATGTAGAAGCCGCCGCCGCGTCGCAGGTACTTCATGAACTGACCGGAGTCGTCCTCGCCGAAGTCCAGCCTGAAGCCGGCCCTTTCCAAGCGGTCGTATAAGTCCTTGTCCCGCAGCCGCATTGCGTCCGAGATCGGCTTTTGGAAGTCCGCGATGATTCGGTATGGCAGCGATGCGACCGTCAGGTCAGCCTTCTCGGTGGCGATACCGGCGGCCGCGGCCTGCTCGGAGTACAGGCCGCCGAGCGCGATTTCCAACACCGCCTCCGACGTGACGACAAGGGTGGACGCGCGCTGCACCATCGTGACGTCACCCCCGTTCTCGTACAGGGCCTTACAGATGTCGTGCGCGGAGGTGCCGGAGCCGATCACGACGGCACGTTTACCCGCATAGCGGTCCGGGCCGGAGTGCTGGCTCGAATGATGCTGGTCTCCGCGGAAAATGTTCTGACCGGGCAGCTCCGGCACGTTGGGCTTGCCCGCCATTCCTGTCGCGAGCACCAAATGGGTAGGCCGCAGCGTGAGCCGTTCACCGTCGCGGTCCACCTCGACCGTCCACTGCTCTGCTTGGGCATCGAACGACGCCGACAGGCACGTTGTCGAGGTCCAGTACGGGATCTCCATCACCCGGGTGTAGAACTCCAGCCAGTCGCCGATTTTGTCCTTCGGCGAAAACACCGGCCAGTTCGCCGGGAACGGCAAATATGGAAAGTGGTCGTACCAGACCGGATCATGAAGGCACAGCGTCTTGTACCGCTTGCGCCAATGGTCGCCGGGGCGGGCGTGCTTGTCGATCACGACGGCCGGAACCGCAAGCTGGCGCAGCCGGGCACCCAACGCGATTCCGCCTTGGCTGCCGCCAACGACCAGGACGTAGGGCTGCTGCGAATAGCCCAGCGACGCCTCCTGTTCCGCACGCTTCTCCGCCCACGACCGGCTGTCCGGATCGGGGCCGTGCACGGCGCCAAGTACGCGGCGAGAACCCATCGGCTCCTCGTGACCCTTCAGCTCATCCAGCGCGGTCAGCAGCGTCCAACCGAGATCGCCCTTGAGCCGCAGATGACCGACACCTCGGCCGACCGCCGTTTCAAATTCGATAAACGCCGATGACACACCACCTCCATCGTCGGTGGGTGTTTCCCGGGTGCGGAATCCCGACGGGTCGGTGTCGGCGAGTCGTGCGCGCAACATGTCGGCAATGCCTTCGCGGCCCTCGACCGTCTTGATATTCCATGTGAACGTCACCAGATCGCGCCAGATGCTGTCCGGGACGAACTTAGCCACCACACGGTCGATGTCACGCGCCGCCAAGGCAGACTCGAAGTCGGCCAGCCACGACTGAACGCGGGCCTCTGGTGATTGCATGATGGCCGCATCCACCCGTTGAGTCACGTGTGGCACGCTACACGCCGGGCGTCTACCAGGCGTTTTCGCTCAACCGTTTGGGAATGGAAATAGCTTCCCAAGCTGAATACGCGGGTTCGATTCCCGTCATCGGCTCCACTTCCGACCAGCGTCGACGCTGTTCGAACTGTTCGACTACCGCCGTACAGCGGCACAACATTTTCGGCGTAGGTCGGGTTCTGCGCAGCTAAATCGCGCCCGCTTCGGCTGAGTCGTCAACAGCTTTCGCGAGCTGGACGTCGTCGGCACGCTACCAATGCGGGGCATCGGCAAGCGCGGATCGCCAAGAACTGCCCCGCCGGTTCGGCAGCTGAACGCCTTTTTATTTGGGTCTCGGCTTCTACGATTCTCTGGTTAACGGCCGACCAGACTGAAGGGAGCTTCCACTGGACCGCAGGAAGCTGTCGACTATCGGACGGCGATTTGAGCGCTCGCGTGTCGGCGAATTCGCAATCAGCGTCGTGGTCGTGCTGGTGCTGACGATCGGCGTCGTGTGGAGCCTGCCTGACGCCGAATTTAAGCGGCGGGTCGCGCCGGCGCTGCAGGCGGTCGCTTTGGCGACTGGGTTGGAGCAGGACTGGCGGATGTACGCCCCAGAACCCCTAGGGCGCCTGGAGTTCGTCGAGGTGCGTGTCACCATGACCAATGGCGCCCAGCGGATGTGGACCAATCCGCGCGGTGACCGGGTGGTGGGAGCGTTCGCCTGGTATCACTGGCAAAAGTTGAAGGAGAATCTCGTGCGGGTGCCGGCCCTCCGAGTTGGGATGGCGCACTGGGTTGTTCATCGGGTCACCGAACGTTCTGAGCGCGCCGCGCGGGTGCAAATGATTCTGCGCACCGAGTTACTGCCGGCCCCGGGCACCGATAGCCCCCGCACGGTAGGAGAGGAAATCCTGTACGACGAAATCTTGTCTGGCGGTCAATGACCAAACCAAAAAGCCTGCAGCGGCGTTGGCCGGCGACCGCGGTGGAGACCTGGCGGACGTTTTGGTTTCGACCGCAGCCGACATACACCCTCGGGCTAGTCAGGATGGCGTTCGGCGCGGTGGCGATCGGCTGGACGGTCTCTCTGCTCCCTGATCTGTATGCGCTGTTCGGCCCGCACGGAGTCGAGCCGCAGCAGCCTGAGAATGCCTATCAGTGGGGTGTCTTCGCGATCTGGACCAGTGACCATGCGCTGCTTATCGGATGGATCTTGCTGCTGGTGTCTTCGGTCGCAGTGACGATCGGCTGGCACAGCCGACTGGCCACTCTGGCCGTGTTCGTGCTTATCTTGTCGTTCGAGCACCGCGACGTGTGGGTGTTCAATTCCGGCGATCTCGCTGTGCGCATCGAGGCCTTGTTTCTTGCGATCTCGCCGTGCGGCGCGGCGCTTTCGCTCGACCAAGTACGCAGCACCGGCAAGTTCTGGTCGGCGCAGCAGCGCCCGCAATGGCCGGTGCGGCTGATGCAAATACAGCTGTCGTTGATCTATCTCGCGTCGGCGCAGGCCAAGCTGAATGGCAACGCGTGGCCGCAGGGCACCGCCGTGTCCTACGCGCTGCGAATGCCGGACATGCTGCTGCTGCCCACGCCGCACTGGTTTACGACCAGCGCGCTCCTGATGAACGCCGTCACCTGGGGCACGCTCGCCGTCGAGCTGTCAGTTGGAATTCTGGTGTGGAACAGGCGATTACGGCCATGGGTCCTGGCCGCGGGCGTGGTGATGCACACCATGATCATGATCACCCTCGCCGTTGGATTTTTCACCCTGGCCGTGTTCGTCCTCTACCTTGCGTTTGTCCCGCCCGAAATTGTGGAGCGTCTTCCGCGTAGCGCCAAGAACACGGCGCGGAAACTGGCGGCGGCGCTTGCTCGACCCGGGCCAAAACCCACGAATCAGATGGACAATTCGGACTCGACACAAGACGAGGGAGTCGTCGCCGAACCCCGCGCCGAAAGTCCGAGTGACGCTAGGACTGCTGCTGAAGACTAGGTGAGAGGCGACGCGGCGGACCGGTCGGATGGGCTATGGGTGACTCCCACCGGTGGTCGCACCGCCGGTCGTTCCTCCGCCCGTTGTCCCACCGCCAGTCGTTCCCCCGCCCGTCGTGCCCCCGGTGCTCCCACCCGTGGTCCCACCAGTCGTGCCGCCCGTCGTACCCCCGGTGCTCCCACCCGTGGTCCCACCGGTCGTGCCGCCCGTCGTACCCCCAGTCGTGGTCCCACCTGTCGTGCCGCCCGTCGTACCCCCAGTCGTGGTCCCACCCGTCGTACCACCAGTCGTGGCGCCCGTCGTACCCCCGGTGCTCCCACCCGTGGTCCCACCCGTCGTGGCGCCCGTCGTACCCCCAGTCGTGGTCCCACCCGTGGTCCCACCCGTCGTGGCGCCCGTCGTACCCCCAGTCGTGGTCCCACCCGTGGTCCCACCCGTCGTGGCGCCCGTCGTACCCCCCGTGCTCCCACCCGTGGTCCCACCCGTCGTACCCCCCGTGCTCCCACCCGTGGTCCCACCCGTCGTGGCGCCCGTCGTACCCCCCGTGCTCCCACCCGTCGTACCAGTCGTGGCGCCCGTCGTACCCCCCGTGCTCCCACCCGTCGTACCAGTCGTGGCGCCCGTCGTACCCCCAGTGCTCCCACCCGTCGTCCCACCGGTCGTGGCGCCCGTCGTACCCCCAGTGCTCCCACCCGTCGTACCACCGGTCGTGGTGCCGCCAGTCGTGTTCGGGTTCGGAATCGGGAACGGAATGGGGATCGGAATGGGGATCACCCCAGGCGCCGGTGGCGGCGCGACGCCAGGCGGGCCGACGTCCGGGGGTGATGCGGGTGCCGGCGGTGGCGCTTGACCTGCTCCGCCACCACCTCCGACCGCAGGCCCCGGACCCGAACCACCCTGGGGGACACCGGTATCCGGAGGTGGTACTGGCGGTGCCTGCACCGCCGGTGCAGGCTGCGTGTTCGGCGCCGGCAAGGCCGGCACGAAGTTTCCGGGAACCGACTTCTGCTGCGCCGGCGCCGGCGGTTGTGGGTGGGTCGCGGAGGCCGGGCGGATCGCGATCGTCACCGCGACAGCCAACGCTGCAAATCCAGCGACCAGGATTCCGCCGACCGTGCTGCCCACCAGCAAGGCCCGCCCTACCGGCGGAGCGGCGGCGTCTAACTCCTCGTCCTCATCATCGCCGCCGTATTCCATCGGAAGCAATTCGGAGTCGTCGTCCTCCATCGAGTACGCCAACTGCGGACCTGATCCTGTCGTCGGCGGGATCGTCCCTCGTCGCGGCCTCGGCACCCGTGAACGCTCCGGTCATCGGCGCTGTAGGGGACGCCGTGGTCGGGTCGCCGGCAGGGTAGGAAAGCGGACCGGTCGGCGCCACAGGTGCCAAGGCGGTCGCGTCGCCGGCAGGGTAGGAAAGCCGGCCCGTCGCCGCGTCTAACGCTGCGCCTCGGGCGATCGCGAAGTCGGGATCGTCGGGCAGCGCTAGCGGCAGAGAAGACGCCGCCTGAAGCTCTCGTGTAATGCCGCTGACGTCCGCCGGCTTGCCTATCAGGTAAACATCTTCTGCCGCCCCGGGTTGCTCGCGCAGACGACCCAGCAATCTACCGGCAACGCTAACTGCGTCGGAGCCCTCGAGCCGCTCGGTGGCAACGGGCTTCGCGGTCAGATCACCGCCGTCCACAATCGAGAGCGTCGCCGTTTCGTCGTCGACAAGCAGCACAGCCGAACCGCGCTGTTGTTGGCCGCCAGAAAGAGTGCGCACCAATGCCGTTGCCGCCTGAGACTCGGACAGCATCACGACGTTCTGAACGCCGGAGTCTTCCAACGCCTGCCGCAGCTGATTGGCTCGGCGCTGATCCGACCAGCACAGCCGGGTTGCGACCAGCCGGTGATACTGGTCTGCCAGCGACCGATTTGTACCGACTACCGTCTCGGTCAGTCTCGCGATCGGATCCTCCGCGAGGTCGACGACCGACTCGTCGATCACGCCATGGCTACCGGTACCCGATTCGATGAGGGCCAAGCGAGCAACCGGACCGGCGACTGCGACACCTAAAGCTAGGTCCACCGCGGCCCTCCTCTCAAACTGCGTGCCGCATCGGCATGTTCGCCGGTCGCTCACGCTGAGTCACGGGCAAGTCCAAAGCCATGAATGCCCGAGCGTCGTCGCATGGCTATACCTCGGGCATTATCAGTCATTCGCGAGAGAATGCCCGCGTATTCGTCAGATTGTGCCCCGACTCGAGTGGCGTGCCGAATTAGCCAGCACAACCTCGTGCCGGATCGTCTCACAGCGGATATGGTCACAGCAGCGCAATTGCCGAGCGGGGCGTTCACTCGGCGCACAACTAAAAGGGTGCCGAACCGTAATTTTCACATTCCAGGGAGATCTCGTGAGCCAAAGGCCCGATGACCCGCCCACCGAGCGCCTCAGACGCAGACCGGAAACAGGCCGTGTTGATGCTCCACAGGCATCTGCGGGCGACCCACGCGCGAGCAACCCAAGACTTCGCCACCCAACGTCTCTCAGCTGGCCAGAACGCATCGCCGCCCGCGAGACCCCCCGTTCCGAACAAAGCCGCGGCGAAGCGGTGGAATATCGGTCGCGACGTCGTCGCCGGCGTGCTGTTGCTTATTGCGCCCCTCTTCCCATGGAACCTGTACTTCGGCATCGGCATCCCGAATAGCAGCGGTGCATTGTTTGCGCTGCTGGCTGTGGTGACTGTGCTTTCGCTGGTAGCTATCGCGGTGACCTATGCGATCGGCTCACGCCCGGGCAATGCCCTCGCCGGTCGACTCCGAGTGGCACTCAACGCCCCATACGCACTGCTAGTAGCGGGCTTCGTCGGGTTCGACATCGTGCAGACTGTGCGATACGGCGGCAGCGGCAACGTGCCGGGCGGCGTGGGCCCTGGCGCATGGCTCGGGATCGGCGGCGCATTGTTGAGTGCGCAGCCAGCGATCACCGGCACGGCCGCCGACGACGACAGGTTTCGGAACTGGCTGCTGTCAGCTCGAATCGTGGGCTACACGTCCATAGCCCTTGCGGCGCTGAGTGTTTTGTTCAACCTGTTCTGGCGGACAAAAGCTGCCCTGCCGGGTTCAACCGGCTCATCTGGCTTCGGCAAACTGAGTGTGGCGATCATTGCGACGGCCGTGGTGTATGGCGTTGTGGCGCTGGTCGCCGTCATCGTGGCAGCCAGGTGGATTCTTCAGAGCAGCAGCAGGTCGTCTCGGCTGGCGACCATAGCGCTCGGAGCGTCCACATTGGCAGCCGGGGTTGTCGTCTGGCTTCTTCCCGTTGGCCGCGAGATCGACGGATTTCACGGCATCGCACAGAACACGTCAACGGCCGGGGTGGGATTCGAGGGCTATGTGGCATGGGTGGCGGCAGCAGTGATATTCGCGCCGCTGACCCTGCTCAGGGTCGTGACCAACCACCAGATCGACCGAGGTGTCTGGCGAGTAGCCGTACGAAAAGGCTTGCTACTGATCGCTCTTTGGTGCCTCGCTTCCGTGCTGATGAGAGCAACCGACGTCATCGTTGCAGCCGTTTTACATCTGTCGCGCGCGCCGTACGATAGCGCGGCGATGGCCGCGTTCGATGTAGTGACCGCGGCGCTTGCGATGTGGCTTCGCATCAACCTTGTCAACCGCTCTTTTCCGGTCGTCGTGATCTCATCTCTGTGCGGAGTTCTCCTCGTGCTCAGTGTTTCCCGCATCGTGCGTGGGCATCGCCTTATCCCCTCGAATTGCAGGTACGCCCGCCGAGGCTGGCAACCCGGTGTACGGAAACAATCTCGCCCAGCAGATCACCAGCACGTTCGATGTCGTGCTTAGCGGGATAGCTCTGTGCATCCTCGCCGCGGCCATCATCACCGCGCGCTTCGTACAACGTCGCCCGCACACTGAAGACAAGGGTGACAACCGGATCCGGTCTGCATCGCCTACTCCTGCCAGCTGGGACGGCGAGACAACTCGACTCAGCGCCCGCGGCGCAGCGGGATCGGCCGCCCCACCATGGCAACAGCCAAGTCCCCCGCCGCGGATCCATCGTCCAACGGAGCAGCCGACGCGTCGGATAACCGTCGGCCCCGGGCGTGAGGACGCCACACAACAGCTATCGACCCGGGCGCCCCGGATCTTCCGATCCGACGACTCCGTGCAACGCAATCTCGCCCCACCGCCCCAGCGTCCCGGGCAGCAATCACCGACCAGCGCACCGAAAATTCATCGGGTTCAACCCGATCCGAGAGAGCACCCTGGCGGTGGATCATCGCGTGAAGGTACGCCGCCGAGGTCATAACGACGAAAAGACATGGTTCTGCGCTCACTTCGAGAAGGCATTGATACATTCAGCGCCACCGGCCGAATACCCGAGCGAACTCGTTTAGTTGCCGTGCGGGTCGACAGCGTTGAGCGGGGCCACCACCTGGTCGTAGTCGCTGCGGGCTTCGCCGTAGCGCAGGAACTTAACGCGCTCTCCTTGGAGCTCGTTGCCGTCAGGGTCGGTCTCCAGTACGTGCATGACCTCGTCGATGAATCATCAAGCGGCATTGCAAAGCTGCTCTCTCGTTGTCCGGGGAGTAGGTCCGTGGCGTCAGGCTGCTTTTGCAGGTGTTCGACGAATGACGCGATCAGGCGGATCGGCCCGACGGTGTCACAAGTCATGTGGAACTCAGCGCGCAAACCATCTCGGACGGCAACGTACCCGCACAGCCTGATACGGACGAATCTCCGCAGGTCCGACCCTAGATCGCAAGCAACCAAGTCGGACACGGCACCCGCCAGCGGACGGCTGTAAACGTGTTGATTCGTCTTCGGAAGCTGAATACGCGGGTTCGATTCCCGTCATCGGCTCCACATCAAGCAGCGCGAATAGTGTTCGAAACGCTGCTCACTGACACCGACGGTGACACAACTCGATCCAATGTCGCGCCTGCTGCTTTCAGCGCGTCACTCTGCGAGTGCGCGTAGAGCTGCAGCGTCACGCTCGCGTCCTTGTGCCCGATCGCCACGGCGCCACCGAACTGGAGGGCCCCGCAGCCTAGGTCGAGGCCGCGGGCACCAATGCGCTAATGTCCTCGCCTTGCAGAAGCTTGACCGTCAGAGACACGTCGAAATAGTCAGTCCAGCGAGTGATCTTCCCGCTCTCATCGAGCACAAAAGTCCCCATGACGGGAACGGCAGGCTTCGTGCCGTCAGGGGCTTGGATGTAGTCAAGCCGTTCGGTCAGAACCACAGAGCCTTCGCTGGCGATGTTCAAGATCTCAAACGCGTAGGCATCCGGAAACATCGAAAACTGCGCCCCTATGTTCTCCAAGATCGCCTCAACACCGGTAAACGCCGGCATTCCGACGTTCTGGTAGACCGCGCCGCTAGCGAGGAACGGGCGCAACGCCTCAGGATCGCGCTTCTCCATCAGTGCGCAGAACTGGCGAACAACTTCGACAGGGTCAGGCATCAAGGAACCTCCGTTAGTCCATCGGGTGTGAATGAAATTGGTTACCGGTTGCTCGGACTTCCATTCCAGGTGCTGCTCGGAGGCCCGAAAATTTGGATGTAAGGTTCGTGCCCGCGCGGCTCACTCATTGCTGCCCGGCGCGCAACGTTTGCTCACGGATCCGAGTTGCACAGTCGGACGCCCGTTGGGCTGGCCGCTCATCCAGGTGGACATGATTCCGACGGAATACGGGCCCTTTTGGCCGTTCTTCTCGTAAAAGCCCTGAGGATCAAAGACCTTGGCGTCCGGATACGGCCAGGGGCAAGCAACTGACGTTGCTGCCTTCGACCACTTGATGGCCGTGAACGCGGCGCCGTACATCAAGTACGCCACGTTAATGATGGCGAGCATGACCAGAAACGAGCCCAGGGCCGGCCGGCTGCGGAAGATGCGGGAGCGCTGGGCCAATTTCTCAGAAACCGTGCGTCCTGTGTCGTCGCGATAGACCAGAATCCCCGCCGGAATCATCACCACCGTGACCAATACGGATTCCCACAGCAATGGAAACTGGTGCGGTGTGCCGACGAAGATTGAACCGAACGGGATCACCTGCGCGTAGATGTACATACCAGTGCGCACCAGCGTGACCTCAAGAATCATGTCGATGATGAATCCGAAGACCAATATCAGTACGCCAAGACTGCTCAGCGGATGGCGCCATACGAACGCATCAACGGGCCGACGAGCCTGGATTTTTCGCAGGACCCAGGCTGCCGGAAAGTACGGGCCGAACTGGAACATCACATAGCCGATGACGACAAACGGTTCGATCGTGGGCGAGAGCGACACCAGCGGCCAGGACTCCGGCCAGTGCCACAGCCGGGGGTTGTACACCGCGTATGGCGCCCAATTCATGATCGGGTCCTGCCAGACGATGATGGTGGTCACCAGACCCATGACCAGGTAAGGGTGGGGGCCATAACGACGCCAACCCCACACGAAAGTCGCGATGAGGCCGATGACCGCGATGATCGTAAAAACTTGCAGGGTCCCGAGCCAATGGGTGTAACCGAAAAGTGGCTCGACCGGACGCGGCGCCCCAGTCACGTTCGGATTTCCGATCCGCGCGTCGGGGTAGTCGCGTGCATTCCATGCGATAGCCACGACGGCGCTGATACCGAGGACAGCAAAAAGCCAAGCCCATATCGTGCCTGCCGATGAGCGGTTCGGGGCCGTGTCGGGGCGCCGGGTCGCCGCTGTGGTTTGTTCAGTGGTCACTGATCACTCCTCACAAATGATTCGTTCCTCGTCGGCGACGTGGAGGTAGTAGGGACGGGTGCGGTCGCTCATGATCACGCATCGGCCTCAGCACACGTTTGGGTGGCACCAGGCGCGAACGATGTCAGTCCGCTTCCTTTGTAGTGGGCGACGATTCGCTCGTACTCGCACCCATTGCGCGCCAAGGGCGTGTCGGTGAGTCGATGGGGTAACCAACGGTAAGCAATACGAAGCAGCCTGGTCAGCACAGCGAACTCCAAGGCATGTCGGCGCGCCCAGCGCATCGGGACCAACGACCGCACACGGGGGTGCATGATGCCGAAACCCAGGACCGCCACAATGTGTCCGCCGATTGGTCCCAGCAGCCTCCACAGCGGCGCTGTGACAACAGGCATGTACTCAGGCCGTCGCGGCCGGAGTGTGGCGTCCATGACGATGTCAAGGCTGGCGGTGTGTTTGAGTTTCTCGACCGCCATCTTCTCGTAGTACGCGCACAGCTCCTCGTAGCTATCCGGGAGTTGTCGTGCGCGGCCGGGCATCTGCAAGTCTTTAGTCAGCGCACAAAAGCGGTCCCAGATCGCCTGGTTGCCCGCGACGCTGAGGTCTTCGCCGCTGAGAGCGATGAAAGCACCACGATGCATGAAGAAGATACTGATCAAGTTCCAGTTCCAAGGCTCAGGGGTTAGCGCGCTATAGCGAACCCCGTCGGGTCCAACGCCTTTGATGTCACGATGCAGCCGAACCAGCCGCTGCATCTCCTCGCGGCGGTCCTCGTGCTTGGCCATAAACGTGAGTTGATCGGATGCAGCCGTGCGCCGCGCGCGTCCGAGGGGGTCGTTCTTTATCCGGGCCGTATCAACCAGTGCCGCCGACACCGCTGGCAGCATCATCTCGTCGAACAGGGCAGGCGCGAACAGAACGAGGAACCGCGATCCCATCACCTGCTCGAATCGGTCTGCGACAGATTCGACTGAAGTGCAGATGGAATCGGTCGGCGTGTTCGGAGGGTCGATCGACCTGTCCAGGAATCGGACCGACATGGTGACCCTTCTGTCAGATAATTCTGGTGCATGGCTGCACCAGAAGCTATTGTGGTGTCACACTGCACCAGAAATCTCGAATGGTCAAGGGGGTGTCAGGCACAATGCCGTTGATGGCAATCGCGACGCGCTCCTACGGTGGCATGACGGCCGACGAACGTCGCGCCACCCGCCGAGTCGCACTTATCGAGGCAGCTCTCGATCTATTCGCAGAGGACGGCGCACGAGCAGTGTCGAAACGCGCGGTGTGCGTGCGGGCCCGGCTCAATGACCGCTACTTTTACGAGCATTTCACCGATTCGGATGCATTGATCGAAGCGATCGTGCGTGACCTTACCGCCGAGGGGTTGCAGGCGGTTAAGGCTGCGACGAGTAGCGCGGCGCCCGACATACGCGCGCAAGTCCGCGCCACCGCCGATGCGGCACTTGAATTCCTCACCGCTGACCCGCGTCGTGGCCAGTTGCTCCTGCGCTCCCACACCTCCGAGGTTTTGCAGCGCGCGCGCGTGGACAGCACACGCGCGATATCCAACGCCATGGCCGCGATGATCAGGGATCCACTCGGTCCTGCTGCAGCCAGCCAGCTCGACACCGACCTCGGTGCGTTTGCCCTGGTCAGCGGCGCTATGGAGGTTATCGCTGGCTGGCTGCGTGGCGACTTCGGCACTACCCGTGAGCACCTCGCTGACATTGTCGCTGGGCTGCTGTTGGCCGTTGCCGACATTTCCACCGCACTCCCCGGAATGAGCAAAATAGGCTCGCCGATCTGCTAAAGATCTTGGCCGACACCGACTCTCAGACAGCAAACTAGTCGGCATTGGAATCAACCAAGCGGGTGTCAACCTGATCAACTTCGCTCCAGACCTAACGAACCGAATAGACCGCATTCGGTTCGAGTCTGAGCCGGACAGCAAGATTCGTGAACTCATAACCAAGGGCGAAGACATACCCATCTGATCCACGAAGATTCCACAAAGCGCGTTCGACAAGATGCGCAACCGTGGGGCGATGACGTTTGACCCAGACGGTGACTTGGATGGGCAGGTCAAGCAAGCGGCAGAGATCATCACGAAGAAGCTGGGCGAAACCGCCTAACCATGCAGCGGCACAACGTTTCCGGTGTAGTCTTGCAGTTGCTGGAGGCCTGGCGTGAGTACCGCCGGGTGCATCTTCGGCAACATCATCCGAGCGGCGCGAGCGCACCGATAGCTTGCCGTTACGCAGCTCCCGTCCAAGTGGTCACCGCATACAAGTTCTTCCACCCGACGGTTTCAGGAGCCCTGATGATCAGCGGCAAGGAGGCCGTCGTTGAATGAAACATGGCTGGCCAGATTGGGGATGGGCGTCGTGATGGTCACGGCAGGGCGGAGACTGCACAGGGAACCGTGTCACCGCGGAGTTTGTGCGAAGTAGGTTGCCTGAACTCGCTTCTCGCGAAACGACGACCTGGTTGCGCGACATCAGGACGGGTGTACGCGCAAGCAATACCGGCCAACCGGTGGCTCGCTTAAGACGCAGATACCTCCGCGGGACAAGCGCCGCGCGGGCCGAGCGCCCCACGATTCCGCCGTGGGACCACAGGGGCGCAATCGTAAAGGTGAAAGCGGTTTTTGGCCTTAACGGCCGCCGCCGCCACCACCGCAACGGCCGCCACCGCCACCGCCGCCGCGGCCGCCCCCACCCCCACCGCCGAGGATGCGGCCGCCGCCGCCTCCGCCAATGATGATTTCCGTGGTGCTGGTCTGATTCATGGACACACACTATCGCCGAATCCTGTGTGACTGCAATATGATTCAAAGTAAACACCAGCACCCTTAAGTGTGAACGGAGGCAGTAATTCCATTGAACAACGGGTGTTCGCCGTACCGATGCTGAACTTGGATATTCCGCCCGTCGCGTTGCCGGCCGTACCAAGCAGCGCCGAGCGGATGCTGGGTGTCGGACATGCTCAAGAGCGCGAAGGGTGAGCGCACGGTATCCCTGACAAGCTGGCTAGCAAACAGCCCTATGGCGATCTCGTCGCGCGGCTTCAACACGGCGTCCGAAGGCGATCCTCAGCCGCACCGACGGCGGACAGCGACCGTACCGGCTGCGGCCCGAAATTTCGCATGCCAGCGATTTGAGCTGTTTCAGCTAACCATTTCGCCGGTCGCACCGGCGCTCGACTAGGGACTCATAATCCGTTGGTCGCGGGTTCGAGCCCCGCCCGGCCCACTTCAGAGCCCATTTTGTCGGTTCGCCGACGCCAACTCATCGATCATTCATCGTTTACAAGGGCATTGTCAGGGTGATGATCCGTGGTGCGCGCGCCGGGTGCGCATGTCTTAGAATTCGATCCCTGTACAACGCGAAAGGGCGTTGGGCCGTATGTCAGACATCAAACCCCGCCTGCCTTTGCTGTCGACAATGCGTTCGGCCGTGACTCAGACTCAGGAGCACGCCGACGCCGAACAACCATCGCCGTGGGCGCCGTTACACAATCCCATTTATCGCAACCTGTTCATCGCGTCGTTCGTCTCCAACATTGGGACGTGGATGCAAAGTGTGGCGGCCCAATGGTTTTTGGTGGAAAAGCACAGCAGTGACACCGTCGTCGCACTGGTGCAGACGGCCAGTCTTGGGCCGACGCTGCTTTTCGCATTGTTCGCCGGTGTGCTGGCCGATCTGTTCGACCGGCGACGCTTACTGATCGTTCTGCAGACGTACGCGGTGCTGGTGGCGGTAGCGCTGGCGATGCTGACCTACCTCGGTCGGGTTGGCCCGACATCGCTGTTGATGTTCACCCTGGCCATCGGCTGTGCTTCCGCATTGGCGGCCCCGGCCTGGCAGGCGATTCAGCCCGAGGTGGTCCCGCGCGAGCAGATACCGGCCGTCTCGACTTTGGGCAGCGTCTCGGGAAATGCCGCCCGCGCGATCGGACCGGCGATCGGCGGCGTGATCCTGGCATGGTACGGACCCGCAGCGGTCTTCGCGATCAACGCAATTTCGTTCGCGGGAATCATCGTTGCCCTGCTGGTGTGGAAACGACCCAAGCAAATCGCGCCACTCGAACGAGAACACCTCGGCCAGGCCATCATCACCGGACTGGCATTCGTCAACAACGCCCCGATATTTCGCAGGATCCTCTTGCACGCAGCACTTTTCCTGTTTCCCGCCTCCGCCCTGTTGGCACTGCTGCCGGTGGTCGCCGCCCGCAGATGGCACCTGGGCGCCAGTGGCTATGGCGTGGCGGTGGCGGCCGTGGGTTTGGGTGCTGTACTCGCTGTGGCGGTCGCCGGGCTGATACGCCTGAAACAGTCCTACAACCTGCAGCTGGCGGCGTCTGCCGCCGCCTACGGTCTGGCAACGCTGGCAGTCGCGTGGCTACCGTTCGCTGCGGCGTTACCTTTCCTGGTGATGTCGGGGATGGCCTGGCTGATCACGCTGACCACGTTGAACGCGGCAGCACAGCTGACATTGCCGCGCTGGGTTCGGGCCCGCGGGTTGTCGGTGTATCTGTTGGTCGCCACCGGATCTCAGGCGATCGGCTCGTATGCCTGGGGTGCCCTCGCCACGCGGGCGGGACTCGACGTCGCGCTGCTCGGGTCGGCGGTCGCGCTGGGCGTTGTTGTCCTCAGCGTTGCCGTGCTGCCATTGCAGCCGTCCACCGGCAAGATAAACGTCGAGGTTTCCAATGCCTGGCCGACACCGACGCTCATGTTTGAGCCCTGCCCTGAGGACGGACCGGTACTGGTTGTCGTCCGCTATCGGGTGTCGGCCGAGAACCTCCAAAACTTCGTCCAGTCGATGGGCAATGTCAGGCGATCACGGCTACGGACGGGTGGCCACAGCTGGCGGCTGTATCACAGCGTCGGAGAACCCGACATTTTCCTCGAGCGGTTCACCGTCGCGTCCTGGAGCGAATTCGAGCGCCAACGCACAGAGCGCTGGCTGGACTACGACAGTGACGGCGTCACCCGGGCGATCGGCTATACCGTCGACAACGCCCGACAGCACGAGTACTACCTCGCTGTGCGTGTGCCCCGATGAGTCTGCGTCGTTGTCGCGCCCACTACTCGGCCGGTCGTCGGCGCATCGCTTAGGAGAGACGTGGATGCGGCTGCGGCGCAACACTTTACAGGGCCCGTGAGCAGCCCCTATAGAACCGACGTTTGGCGCTGGAAATAGCTAGCAGCACGTCATGGCCTATCAGTCCAGCCCACCTGCAGCGTCGGCGGTTTGCGGAACACCAGGCCTCGTGGCGCGTTGGGGTGCTCGGGGTCAAGCCGCAGCCCGGGCAAGCGGTCCAGGAGTCGACCGACCGCGATCGTGGTTTCCGTCCTGGCGAGCTGTGCGCCCACGCAAAAATGTGGACCCTGCGCGAAGGCAAGGTTGAGCCTGGCGTTGGCACGCCGGATGTCGAAGCGGTCGGGGTCGCTGAACACGACCGGATCTCGGTTGGCGCCGGCGATCGACACGCTGACCAGATCACCGCATTGGATTGGACGCCCGCCAACTCGACATCGCGGGTGGCGTAGCGGTCGACGATGGCGGCGGCCGGCTCCAACCGGATCGACTCCTCGATCGCGTTCGGCAAAAGATCGGCGTGCTCACGCACAAGCAGGAGCATCTCGGGGTCGCCGAGTAGATGCCGGACAGCGTTGAGAATCATGCCCTCGGTCGTGTCAATACCGCCAAACATCAACACCGCCGCGTTTGACGCAACCTCGTCCTGGCTCAGCCCTCCCGGCGCTCGCGCGGCGTCCCTTAGCAGCGAGGGCTGGTCGGTACAGCCGAGAGTCCGTGCCACGGCGGCCCGCAGCCGGGCGAACGCATCTGCGCCCGCCGCGGTGACCGGCCTGCCCGCGGTCACCTCGGACACCGCCGCCACGATCGCGGCGTACCAGGACAACACCGTGTCGACGTCGACATCACGCAGCCCGAGCGCCTCGGTAACCACCGCCACGGCGAGCGGACCGGCGAACTCGCGCCGTAGCTCGGCGCGGCCGGCGGGCTGCATCGCAGAGATCAACCGATCGGCCTCTGCCTCGATGAACCCGGCGAACCGGTCCTGTACCCCCGCCGGGCGGAACGGATGGGCGAACGGCTCCCGGTGCCGCGTGTGGTCCGCGCCGTCGAGCGAGAGCATGCTCGGGCCGACCACCTGGGAAGTGGAGAACCGGGGATCGTCGACGGTGAAGGTAATGGGATCGCGCATCACCCTCATCGCAAGGTCGTACCGAGTGACCAACCACCCGCCCCGGACGGCGAGCCATGACACCGGCTCGGCCGTCCGCAGCCGTGCTAGCAGCGGGTGCGGGTCCTCCTGCAGCTCACGCAGCGTCGCGCCGCGCCCGATCGGAAACTTTGCGATAGCCACCTCGTAATCCAAATCGGTCACGAGTCATGAATTGATCTGGCGGTCATCTGGATTCGCCGCCGGATCGGCGATGGCCGCGACCGGGTCGGTGTGGCCGGCGACGTCGCGGGCGATGGCGATCACTCGGCGGCGGACCATGAACCAGCCACCGATCAGGGTGGGGACACCGGCCGCCAGGGTGGCGATCACCCAGAGGCCGGCCCGACCGTCGAGCACCATCAGCACCAGGACGGCGGCCAGGAACGCCAGCGTGACGTACCCGCTGTAGGGGGACAGCGGCATCTGGAACCCGGGCCGTTGCATGGTTCCGGCTTTCGTCAGTCGGAAGAACCGGATCTGGCAGACCACGATCGTTGCCCAAGCCGCCAGGACACTCAAAGCCGCGATATTGAGCGCGATTTCGAAGGCTTGGCTGGGTATGACCGCGTTGAGTAACACACCGAACATGGCGGCTACACCGGTCAGCAGGATTCCACCGTAGGGCACACCGCTTTTCGACATCCGCGCGGTGAACTTCGGGCCGCTGCCGCTCATCGCCATCGAGTGAAAAATCCGACCGGTGGAATACATTCCGGCGTTCAAGCTGGAAAACGCGGCGGTGAGGACCACGACGTTCATCAGAGTGCCGGCGCCGCCGAAACCGATCTTGGAGAAGAACGTGACGAAGGGGCTTTCGTTGTCTTTGTAGGCGGTATAGGGCAGCAGCAGGGCCAGAAGCGTAACCGATCCGACGTAGAAAATCGCGATGCGGGCCACCACCGAGTTGACGGCGCGCGGCATGATTTTCTCCGGCTCCGCGGTTTCCCCCGCGGCGGTGCCGACCAATTCGACTCCAGCGTAAGAGAACACGACCCCGGAGGTGACGAGTACCAGGGGCAGCAGACCGGTCGGGAGGAAACCCCCGTGATCCGACCACAAGCTTATTCCGGTTTCCTGACCATCGACCTGGAAACGTCCCGCCAGAAAGATGGTTGCGACGACCAGGAAAGTCACCAGCGCCAACACTTTGATCAACGCGGCCCAGAACTCCAGCTCCCCGAACAGCTTCACCGAGATCAGATTGAGCGACAGAACCGCCACTAACGCGATCAGCACGACGGTCCACTGCGGGATCGCGCTGAAGGCTTTCCAATAGTGGAAGTAGTGCGCGATCGCGGTGGTGTCCGTGATGCCGGTCACGGCCCCACCCATGACGTACATCCAGCCCGCGACAAAAGCCGTTTTCTCACCGACATATTCGCGGGCGTAGGAAACGAAGGAGCCCGATGACGCGCGATGCAGGACCAGCTCGCCAAGTGCCCGCATGATCAGGAACACGAACACGCCGCACACTGCGAACACCACGAACAAGCCCGGACCCGCCGCGGCGAGTCGCCCGCCGGCACCGAGGAATAACCCAGTCCCGATGGCGCCGGCGATCGCGATCATCCGCAGCTGGCGGGGCTTGAGCTCTTTGTGATAACCCGCGTCTTCGCGGGTGAGCAGATAAGGGGTCGACTGGTGCGCCGCCGGACGGGGTGTGCTGGGCAGCGCTGGCATCGGGTTCCCCTGGTCGTGGCTTCGTGCCGGGCTCCGATGCGGGCACACCCGAGCAACGGAGTGTCTGCGAGGCTATCCCACAAGCTCGAGCTGGCTATAGCTATTCAGCGACGACGTTGACGACGCCGAAATCTAAGGCGGTCTACGCTCGATGACGCACAAGGAAAGGTACGCGATGCTCGCAGCGTTCGGATTCGAAACCCTCGTCGTAGTCGTCGGAGACATGTATTTCGTCGACCCGGCCCCGCGCGCCGGTCAGGAGACCCCGGAACGGGGAGTCAGACTGGAACTCCGCCTCGTCGAGCGGGCCGAACCCCGAGGGTCGATCTACGCCGGCATCCCGATCGCCTTTACCCGCCCGGTGTGGCGGGTGGACCTTTTCGGGTCCACCGAGAGCCCGCCCGGGACGCTGGACCGGGCCCTCCACCACCCCCGTTTCAACGGTTGGGAACCCGGACGTCGCCACTTCGTCGCCGGAGCTGTCAGCCGACCCGGTGTCCTGGCTGGCCGATCAACTGGCCGACCCAACCGCCGTGCTGGCTCGGGCAGGCGTCAACGCCGATGAAGTGAGCGAGGCCGATAAGACCGGGCTCGCCGCGGCAGCCCCGGAGATTGTCGCTGCAGTGAAACGCATGCTCGACGGCGTGCGGGACGGGGAATTGGCTCCGCAACCCGACGAACCGGTTGCGGCGGCACGCACCGGCTGGCTCTGACTTCGACCCGGTCGAGTTGCATCGAAATAAATCCCGCCGCAATTGATCTCGCGGCTGTAGGCAACTAGGCCATTGCCTCGCTGGTAGCTTAACCGCCTATGGGTGCCTTGGATGGACGCGTGGCCTTGATCACCGGCGGGGCTCGAGGGCAGGGACGCTCACATGCGTTGGCGTTGGCAGCCGAGGGAGCCGACATTGTGGCCGCCGACGCTCCCGATGCGATGACGGACCTGACCTATCCCCTCGGCACCGAGGACGACTTACGAGAGACGGCAAAGCTGGTTGAAGCGTTGGGTCGGCGCTGCTTGCCGCTAGCCCTGGACGTACGCGATTCAGCCGCGGTCGGCGACGCTATCAAGCAGACGGTCGCCGACATGGGCAGCCTCGACATCGTGGTGGCTAACGCCGGGATCGTCAGCACCGGGCGACTGGAAGAGGTCACCGACGGGATTTGGCAGCAGCTAGTCGACACCAACTTGACAGGCGCATTCCACACCTTGCGGGCGGCCATACCGGTGATGAGACAGCAGCGGTTCGGAAGGATAGTTGTGACCTCCTCGATGGGGGGCCGGATGGGCATTCCGGAGCTGGCGGCGTACAACGCGACGAAGTGGGGTGTCATCGGCCTCGCAAAGTCCGTTGCCCTGGAGGTCGCCAAAGAGGGCATCACGGTCAACGTCATCTGCCCGACCACCACTCAAACACCGATGGTGCAACCCGCTGGCGGCGACGACATCCCAGACGATCTGGTGCGCCGGATGATGAAAGCCAATCCGATACCTCAGCCCTGGTTGCAGCCCGAGGACGTCAGTCGCGGAGTGCTGTACCTGGTCACTGACCCCGGCGTTATCACCGGCAGTGTCCTCGAGATCGGCCTCGGCGGCAGCGCCCGCATCCATTGACGCCGGCATCTTCCTGCAAGTCGGTGGGTTGGCGTTCGGCTCGTAGCCAAAACGTGACAAAGCCTTGATCGAATTGCGAACGCGCCCTTGCGCTTCCAATCTTCACGGCACCCCTACGATTCCAATTGGCACCGTGTCAATTAAAAAGGGGTCTGAGCATGCGTGCGGTTGTTCGGTCTGCCTTTGCGGTGATTCTGTTCGCGGCGAACGTGATTGCGGGACCCGCTGGCGTCAGCCGGGCGGCGGCGAACCAGTCGTATCGGTTCACCATCGCATCGGTTGTGCCAACGCGTGGCCAGGTGGTGGGTGTGGCGCACCCGGTGGTGGTGACGTTCAGCGCCCCCGTCGCCAACCGGCACGCGGCCGAGCATTCCGTTGAAATCAAAGCGGCACCTGTGATGACCGGCAAATTCGAATGGCTCGACAACGACGTTGTGCAATGGGTTCCCGACCGATTCTGGCCAGCGCACGCCACGGTGGCGCTCTCGGTGGGCGGCCTGTCCACGGACTTCAAGACGGGTCCTGCCGTCCTCGGTGTTGCCGATATTTCAGATCACACGTTCACCGTGAGCGTCGACGGAGTCGGAGCGGGACCGACACCTCCACGACCAGCGCCGCACCACCGGCCGCACTGGGGAGAAGAGGGGGTAATGCTCGCCTCGATGGGTAGGCCGGAGTTCCCGACGCCTGTCGGCGTCTACACGGTCCTGTCCAAAGACCGCTCGGTAATTATGGATTCGAGTAGCGTTGGTGTCCCGCTCACCGATCCCGCGGGTTACCGGGTCCCGGTGGACTACGCCGTGCGTATCACCCGTCATGGCATCTTCGTGCATTCAGCTCCGTGGGCCGTCAATTCGCTTGGGTTTGAGAATGTCAGCCACGGCTGCATCAGCCTGAGCCCGGCGGACGCGGAGTGGTACTTCAACACGGTCAACGTTGGCGACCCGGTAATCGTGAAGGAATAGCGGGCGGCAACGGAGCTTTAAGGCTCCCGCGCCCGGCCGTGTCGTTGTGGTGCAGTGCTTTTCACTGTTACTGAGATCGGCGCCTCGCCGCTGGTTGAGTGGCATCCCTGGTCGGGCCTTAACTCAACGACCCGTCGTCACTGGGGAGGAGGACCTGGCAAAATCGGCTGACCGGATACCGGTCCGGCCGTCGGCGCCGAACCAGTAGGCACGCCCTTACCCCCAACGCCACCAGCCAGCTCTGTGAATAAAGCGCCTCCCGGCGCCGGAGCACCCGCGAGCACCGGAGCGCCCACCGGAGCACCCGCACCCGCAGGCAACACCGGAGCACCCGCGCCCGCCGGCAGTGGCGCACCCACTGGCGCACCCACCGGCGCGGGCGCAGCCACCGGCCCAGGCGCGACTGGGGCAGCACCACCCGCGCCAGAGAGTGCAGCGCCAGCCGGCGCAGGCGGACTACATACCTCCGCGACCAGCGGTCCGCCGGCGGCTGCCGCCGGCGCAGTTTCGCCCGCTATTCCCTGGACACAGGCATAACCGCCCGTTATCAGCGGAACGGCTGCCGCATCCGGGCTCAGCGCTAGAGCAGCCCCGCACAATCCCGCGCCGGCAACCGCCTTGATCTTGAGTCGATCACAGGGCGTCATAACGTCAACTCCTTTATTCGACTCACATACCCCCGCGACCACAAGGCATAGCTGTACTGAAGCCGTGTCGAGACGACCGACTCAATTCTTAGTGGACCCCTGTGGAACACGCACCACGCCGCACCGCGTCGTTTCCAAATAGTGACGGTATGGTGATGTTCCGCTGGCGGTCATGCCTCAAGAAGGCTGGCACCCATGCCTTTTCATTGAGCAAGCAGGTTGACCACGCCGGCGAAGATGGTCGGCATCGCCGCTGCGGCCGGCACGATGCGTGCCCGCACGCGCGGGAAGGCGCTCGCCTGAAGTAAGCCCGCGGTCAACATTCGATAACGCCTCGTCATCTGGCACCATTGGCGATCGTAGGTGCCCGGGCGTTCCGCGACAATGGATTTCACCAGCAGCTCCGCCGCACCGAAAGCCAGGCCGAGGCCTTCGCCGGTGAGGGCGTCCACATAGCCCGCAGCATCACCGACCAGCAGAACCCGACCCGCTACCCGACGTGAGACCCGTTGGCGCAGCGGCCCGGCAGCCCGGTCCGGTTCGTGCGGCCGGCCCTCGATCCGATCCCGCAAAGCCGGAAACTCCGCGAGGTGGGAATCGAATGCGCCGCGACGAGACTTCAGCACCGCTACGCCCACACAGTCGTCGGCTATCGGCGTCACGTACGCCTCGGCTCCGGGCGCCCAATGTACCTCGACGTAGTCCGACCACGGCGCGGTCCGCACATGCCGACGGATGCCCCACCGACGAGCACCGGGGCTCGGTCGCTCCAGGCCGAGGGAACGGCGAATCGGCGAGTGCAGCCCGTCGGCGGCGGCGAGGTAGCGTGCCCGCCAATGCCCAGCGCGGACATGCGTTGCGTCTTGGCTTATCTCGCCGATTTCGTCGTGGCAGATCTGCACGCCCGCGTCGGCGGCAGCATCGAGAAGTGCGCCGTGCAGCACGGTTCGGCGTACGCCGCGCCCCGCGCCATGCCGGAATGGCGCCTCGACGTGCCGGGTGCCGTCCCAGTAGCTGATCCCCCGGAACGGCTTACCGTGCGGGTGCACGCCAAGCCGTTCCAAGTGCCGCAGCGTGTGTGGCATCAGCCCTTCCCCGCAGGCCTTATCGATCGGTCCGCTGCGCCTTTCAACGACGACCACTTCCAATCCTGCTTTGGCGCCGTAGATCGCGGTGGCCAGTCCGGCCGGGCCACCGCCGACGACGAGCAGATCGATCATGTCAGGCTCGCCAGTGCAGCGTTTTCCACGTGAACTCGCGTTCTCAGCAGCACTGCGTTGAGAACCGAGAACACCAGCGCGGTGACCCACGCGGTGTGCACCAGCGGCAGCGCAACGCCTTCGGCGATCACCGCGAGGTAGTTCGGGTGAGGCAGCAGCCGATAGGGGCCGCCGGTAACACGCTCCGCGCCCGGTATCACGATCACGCGGGCATTCCAATGGTGATCCAGCGTAGTAATGCACCACCATCGCAACGCTTGTGCGCCAACGACAATCGCGAGCATCGGCCAGCCCAGCGCTGCAACGAACGGACGGTGCAACACGATCGGCTCGATCAGACATCCCGCTAGCAGCCCGATGTGCAGAACCACCATCACCGGATAGTGTCCGGCGCCGAACTCGATACCGCCGTGCGCCTGACTCCAGACGCGGTTGCGGTTGGTCACCACCAGTTCGGCCAGGCGCTCCACCGCGACCGCGGCGATCAGCAGCTCATACCAGTTCATCAGAATCAGCGCCAGCGCAGCATCACGAGTTCGGAGCAGAAACCGGGACCCATGGCCATCATGACCCCAGGGCTGCCCGCGGCGGGCCGCTTGGCGATGGTGTCGCGCAATACGTGCAGCACCGATGCCGACGAGAGATTGCCGACCTCGCTGAGCGAACGCCATGTCAATTCGAGTGCGTCGTCGGGCAATCCGAGCGAGCCGACGATCGACTCGATGACTTTCGGGCCACCGGGATGGCTAACCCAGGTAGGAATATCGGCAATGCTCAGACCGTGTGTGGCGAGGAAGTTCGTGACATCGTCGGGCAGATACCGCTCGACGACGGTCGCGACGTCCGGCGAAAGGATGAGGCCGAATCCGGTGGATCCGACGTTCCAGCCCATGGTGTTCTGCGAATCGGGGTAGAGGTGGCTACGGGATCCGAGGACATCCGGACCCGCGGCGCCGATCTTGTCAGCGCGCCGTTCGCCGACGGCGACCACCGCCGCCGCACCGTCGCCAAACAGAGCGGTGCCGACCAGGCTTGCTATCGACTGACCGGCCGCGGGGTAGGTCAGCGAGCACAGCTCGACGGCGACCAAGACCGCGACGTCGTCGGGTGCACCTCGCAAGTAATCGTTGAGCCGCGCCACCCCCGCAGCACCTGCGACGCAGCCCAGCCCGAACATCGGGACGCGGCGCACATCCGGTCTCAGTCCCAACCGAGAAGCGATGCGGGCGTCGATGGACGGAACGGCGATACCGGTCACGGTTGTCGAAAAGATGACATCGACGTCGTGCGGTTGCAATCCGGCTTCATCGAGCGCCGCCGTCAGGGCCGCGCAACCGAGTTCCACCGCGTTCTCGATGTAGATGTTGTTCGCCTCGCCGAAGTCGGTCAGCGACCCGTACTCCTCGAGAGGCAGCACCAAGTATCGGCTGTCGACCTTGGCGCTCGCGTGCAGCTTTCGCATGATGCCCTGGTATCCGTCGAAAGCCGGCAAAGCGGTGAGCGCCTCGGTGATTTCGCTCTGGGCATACCTACGCTCCGGCAGTGCACCCTGCACACCGGCGATGACACTGCCGGCAGTTTGAACACGAAAATCGTTGCGACTCAATGTATGTGTCACCTTAATTACCCTTCTCCGTGCGTGTTCCTTGCCGGCGTCGTTGCCGCCTTTGACATCCCGTGTTGTCCGGGTGTTCCCACCCGAGCCAGAAGACGTCCTCACCCGTTATTACGAGCGCCGTGGCTGAATGGTTCGCCCGGTGCCCTGACGGGGAGCCGTAAGGAGCGACGCCGCCAACCATGAGGACCACCTGCCCTGCGACAAAACTCGTTTCTCAACGACCGATGACTTTTGTCAACAACCGGTGACTTGGAACATACGCGCACCCTCGCGAGCTTGTCAACAGTGGGTGACATATACAGTTTCAGGATGGCAGAAACGCGCCCTCGCGACGCCGCGCAAACGCGGGCCGACATCCTGGCCGCCGCACGCCGTCGATTCGCGGCCGAGGGATTCGAGCGCACCACGCTGCGTGCTATCGCGGCCGATGTCGGAGTGGACGCGGCGCTGGTGATCCGCTACTTCGGCAGCAAGCAAGACTTGTTCGCGACGGCCACCGAATTCAGGATTGATTTGCCCGACCTCTCGGATGCCGACCCCGACGACATCGCAGGCATGCTGCTGCCCCGGTATTTCGCGGTGTGGGAGGACGACCACACGTTTTTGGCGCTGTTGCGCGCAGCAATGACGAGCCGGGTCGCAGCCGATACCTTGAACGAGACGTTGGCTACCCATGTCGCGCCCACGCTGATGGGTGTGACCCCCGACAACCCGATGAAGCGCATTGCGGTGACGGATGCATTCGTGATCGGGCTTGCCGCCACCAGATCCGTTCTCTTGAACCCGCCGGTCGCCGGCCTTAGCCGTGAAGAACTCAGCCGATGGGCCGGCCCGGTCTTCCGTCAGCTCCTGGTCGGGCCGGCGCCATGACTTCGGCGCGACCTCGCAACGCCAGTCGAACCCGTGCCGACATCTTGACGGCAGCACGTCGCCGCTTCGGAGCTGAGGGATACGAACGCACGACCTTGCGGGCCGTCGCCGCGGACGTCGGCGTGGATGCGGCGCTGGTGATCCGCTACTTCGGCAGCAAGCAGAACTTATTTGCCGCCGCTGCCGATTTCGCGATCGACCTGCCGGACCTGTCCGGCGTTGACCCCGACGACGTCGCGAACATTCTGTTAGAGCGATTCTTCACGGTGTGGGAAGAAGACGAGACGTTCGTGGCGCTGTTGCGAGCGGCGATGACCAGCCCACTGGCGGCCGACACATTACGGCAGGTGTTCGCACAGCAGGTCGCGCCCAAGCTGGTCACCGCGACCCCGGACTATCCGGTGCAGCGGGCAGGCTTGACCGGCGCGTTCGTGATCGGGCTTGCGATGACCCGCTATGTACTGGTCAACCCCCCGGTGGCCAACCTGAGCCGCGAGGAACTCTGCCGCTGGGCGGCGCCGGTGATTCGGCAGCTGCTCACCGGACCGGCAGCGCCCTAACCCTCGCCTAGCGGATGTAGACCTCTCCGCCGGTGGGGTAACCGCCGCCGTGGGTGGTGATGTGGACGTGGTCGTAGTGGCCGTATCCGTGTCCCGAGGGACCGCTGGGCGTGTAGTAGACGCCGCGCCAGATGGCGTCTTGCAACGCGAATCGATTCGCGTTCTTCAGCGCGAAGGCCACGATCTCGTTTCCGAGTGCGATGCCCTGCGGCGCTACTGGGGTTGGGGATCATCACGTCGAGCGCCAAACCCATGCGGATGCCATCTGCTTCGAGTCGGGTCGAACGCCGCCGATGCTCTTGATCTCGGGGAATGCCGCGCTAATACTGCGAGCGGCCAAGATCGTCTTGACCTGCAGACCTCGCTCCGGAGCAACCCCCACCGCCAACGCCTGCGGGATGTTTTGAGCAACCACTCGCCATCTCGACGCCGGCGCCAGCTCGCCGGGTCCGGGACTCACATTGGACGGAGTCCATGACGACGCGGTGGATGCTGCTGCCATGACCTGCAGACAGCACGGCTCAGCGTCGCCAGCAACTGAATCGGCGTCGCTTCGGGGGACAACTTGATGGGCGCTTCCGCTGAGGGCAAAGAAGGCGACGGTCGGGGCAGCGAGTGCAGCCATGACGACCGGCGATTTTCGCCTACTGCTGGCTAATGAATGCCGTCCCACGCCGAGCACCTTACGGGCAAATCAAGAAATAGTCACGATCAGATAACGGCCGCCAGCTTAGCCGAGGGAGACAAGGACCCGGGCGGGCCCCCGCACGGTGGAGTTCGTCCCGAAATCTAGCGGCCGATCCACCGCCCAGTCGGGCAGGGCGGCGAGTAGTTCCTCGAGGAAGATCTGCGCTTCTAAGCACGCCAGGTTCATCCCCAGGCAGCCGTGCAGCCCGAAGGCGAATCTCAAGTGCGGCAGCTTCTTTCGGCCGATGTCAAACTGATCGGCGTGGTCGGACCGGGCCGGGTCGCGATTTGCCGCACCGAGCAGCAGGGTGATCCGACGCCGAGCGGGCTAGACGAACGTATAGCTTCGCCGGTTTGTGGGGTATACCCTTGCCCGGTGGCTGCCAGACATCAGCTGACCACGCGGCTAGGGTCGACACCGCGAAGCGCGGCACAGCTGCGCACCCTGTACGCCGCGTTGGCGTTGTTCACCGAACACGGTGTCAGCGCGACGTCATACCAGATGATCGCCGACGCCGTCGGTGTCACCAAGGGCGCGATCTATCACCAGTTCAAGACCAAGGATGAGATCGTCATCGGCGTCTCGGAAATGGAGCTCGCCCGCCTCGAGGACGCACTGGAAGCCGCCGAGGCCATCCCAGACCGCATGCAGGCCCGCGAGCTGTTGCTCAACCGGGTGATCGATCACGCGGTGGAACACCGCCGCGCCGCGAACACCCTGCAGTTCGATCCGGTCCTGGTACGGGTGCTCTCCGATCACCAGCCTTTCCAGAGCTTCGTCCAACGTCTGTACGGCATGCTCGTCGGCGACGAGCCGGGCCCAGACACCCAGGTACGCCTAGCGGCACTGACGTGTGTCGTCGGCGGCACCGTCGCGCATCCGCTGGTCGCCGGGATCGATGACGACACCCTGCGCGCCCAGCTGCTCGATATGGCGGGCAGCCTCATCGACCTGCCGACGCAGTCGCGAACACGAATCCGCCGCGCCCGGAGCGCCAATCGGGCCTCGGCGTAAGGCAGTTGAGCTTCTCTTGACATCCCTAGACGATCGTCTAGGCTCACCAGCAGCTATACGGCCGTCTAGCTTGCAATGCCGCGGAGAGAAGGAATCCATGTCGTCGTGGTGTGAGAAGTTCATCGACGCCTTCAACACGCATGAGGTCGAGCCGATGCAGGCGATTACCTCGCCGAACGTCACATGGCAGGACGTCTCGGGGCACATCGAGTTCGAGGGGCTCGACGGCGTCAAGAACATGATCGAACTAACCCTGATGGCGATTCCGGACTGCAAATTCACCTATCACGGCGGCATGAAGAACGGCAACAACTACGTCGTCGAATGGACGATGTCCGGCACCGCGTTCGGCACCGAGTTCGCGTGCCGCGGTGCGTCTGTCGGCGAGACCGATGACGACGGCAAGGTCGTGAGCAACCGCGACTACTGGGACTCACGGTCGTTCCCGGAAATGCCCGCAGGCCCGGTCAATCCCGAGCTCGAGGACTTACAGGCCAAGCACGCCTGAGCATCGAAGGAGAGGCGCCATGGTCCCCGAAAAACTCATCACCGCCGATTGTCACATCACGCCGCCGCTGCAGATAGTCAACGAGCTGCCGGAGCATTACCGGCAGTACTTCCCACGCATCGAGACGGACGAGAGCGGCAAAGAGTTTTACCAGCCCGGACATATCGTGTCGTTGTCCATGATGACCGGCGAAGGCACCTCTGACATCCAGGCGGATGCCACCGGAGCCGAGGGCAACGTGGTCAAAGAAGCCCACCTCAGCTTGGACGCCGCCGAACAGCTCGCCGATCTGGAACGCGACGGTGTCTACGGCGCGGTGCTGATCGGACGAATCGCCGACATGCCCAACGGGATCCCCGCCGACGCCGACACTGCCTACTGCAAGGTGGCCAACGACTGGCTGGCCGACCACTGGGGTCCCTACCTCGACCGTGTTGCGCCCGGTATCCACCTGCCGTTCAAGGACGTTGCCGCATCGGTGGTCGAGCTGGAGCGAGCCGCGGGTATGGGGCTGCGCCCCGCCCTGCTACCCGACGGGATCTTCGAGCGGCCCTACTACATGGAGGAGTGGGAGCCACTGTGGGAGGCCGCGGACAGCTTGCGGATTCCGATCACCATGCACGTCGGCGGGCTGCGCAACCCGCTCGTCGGGCCCGGTCTGATGGCCTACCCCGGCCGTCAGGACATCGGCTGGTATATGCAGAGCTGCGGGATGGGCGAGACGCTGGGCTGGCTGACCTACAGCGGGGTGTTCGAGCGCTATCCCAACCTGCACGTGATCTGCACTGAGGGCTATGCCGGCTGGCTTGCCTTCGCGATGCAGTTCTACGACCACCACTTCAGCCAGAGCCGGCTACACCAGCTCGGCATCGACGACCTCATGGGTCCGGCCAAAATTGACGTGCACCCGAGCTACTACCTGAAGCGGCAGGCGCACGCCACGTTCATGTGGGACCCGCTGGCGATCCGCTCCCGCGACATCACCGGCCTGGACTGCCTGATGTGGGGTAACGACTACCCGCACCACGAAGGCTCGTTCCCGTTCTCCGCGGAGTGGATCGAGAAGCAGTTCGACGGTGTCCCTGCTGACGAGGTCGAGCAAATCTGCCGCGGCAACGCCGCCGAGATCTTCAACATCAAGGCCTGAGCAGTGCTGCACGACAACGCCGACATCACCGACCAATTCCGGCTGGACGAAAAGGCCGCTTTGGTAACCGGTGCCGGCAAGGGCATTGGTCGCGGCATCGCGGTGGCCTTCGCCAAGGCCGGAGCCGACGTGGCGCTCGTCGCCCGAACCAAGGACGACCTCGACGCGGTCGCTGAGCAGATCCGGGCGCTGGGCCGCAACGCCGCCGTGATTCCTGCTGACGTCACCGAAATCCAGGCGCTTCCCGACGTCGTCGAGCAAGCGGTGGGCGCACTGGACGGCCTGGACATCGTGGTGAACAATGCCGGCGGTGTCGAACAGCTCGGCACCTATCCGGACATGACGGTCGCGATCCTGGAGCACGCGTTTCGCTTCAACGTCTTGGCGCCATTCGAGCTGGGGCGACTTGCGTTGCCGCACATGCTTGCCCGTGGCGGCGGAGCGATCGTGAACATCGGCTCGATGTCCGGCCAGCAGAACGAGCGGGGCTTTCTGCCCTACAGCCTCACCAAGTCGGCACTCGGCAAGCTGACCCAGTTGGCGGCAGTTGAGCTCGCGCCGCGGGTGCGGGTGAACGCGATTCTGCCCGGCTGCGTGGAAAGCGACGCGCTACGCGCATTCATGGATGCCATGCCCGACGTGCGGGCCGGCTTGCAGTCCAAGACTCCGATGCGGCGTAACGGCACACCCGAGGACATCGCCGCTGCCGCTTTGTTCTTCGCGTCACCCGCGTCGTCGTGGATTACCGGAAAGCTGCTCGAGGTTGACGGCGCCGCTCCGGCGGGGCTTTTCCCCAACGAATCACCCGATCTCTAAGGGGTCTACGTGAGCAACGAGATTCGATTCGACGGCGACGTCGTCGTGGTCACCGGCGGGGCGGGTGGAATCGGCCGCTCCCAAGCCATCGAGCTGGGCCGCCGCGGTGCCCGAGTCGTCGTCAACGATCTGGGCGGCAGCCCCCGCGGCGGCGGTTCGGATCCCACCATGGCCCAAGCCGTCGCAGATGAGATCGTCTCTGCCGGAGGGCAAGCCGTGGCCAGCGCGACCAGCGTGTCATCCGACGACGGGCCGCAGCAGATCGTCGAGGCTGCGTTGGACACCTGGGGCCGCATCGACGGGCTAATCCACAACGCCGCGATCGTGCTCGATGACCATGTCGAAAACGTCACCGACGACGACTTGGACAGCATCTTGGCGGTGAATCTGCGCGGCACGTTCCGAACCGTGCGCGCAGTGTACCGGGCGATGAAGGACTCCGGCGGGGGCCGGATCGTGACGTTGACGTCGGCGTCCGGTCTGTCCGGCGCGTTCGGCCAGGCGGCCTATGCCACCACCAAGATGGGCGTCCTCGGAATAACCCGCTCGGCGGCATGGGAGGGTATGCGGTTCGGCATCAAGGTGAACGCGCTTGCTCCCGCGGCCTTCGACACTCGGCTCTTCGAGGTGTTCACACCGGACGGCGACGCGGCGTTGCGGGGACGGCCGCCAGAGCTCGAGATCTCTTTGGATTCAGCGGAATACATGGCACTGCTCACCGCAAGCCGCGTCACACCAATGGCGTTGGCGCTGGTGCACCGCAGCTGCCCGGCAACGGCGCAGATCTTCGGTGCCACTGGCGGCTACTACTGCCGGTACGCCATCTCACACACCGAAGGAGCGAGCTTCGGCCCCCATCCGACCGTCGAAGACATCGCGGGCAATTGGGGTCGAATCCGCGATGGCTCGTTGCCCAATGAGCTCGACGGTGAGGCGATGGCCTGGGGTGTGAAGGCGTATTCCGCCCGGCTGCAAGACCTTGCCGCTCAGCTCCAGCAGATCCCCTGAGCGGCAATCCAGTTCGTCACATCGGCCAGCTGCCCGACGCGGGTGCAAGACGCAGGGCGGTCGCCGCCGGCAGCGGGCGTCGTTCATCGACCGATATCGCGTCCAGCACCAGCGCGACGTAGCGTCGCCAGCCGTCGCTCTCGGAATCCATCGTCCACAGCACGCTGTGCAGCATCGCGATGAGGCGCGGTATGTCGTCGTCGACCAGGTCGGCACGAACGACGCCGGCCTGTTGGCCACGATGGGCCAGCTCGGTGAGCGCCAAATACAGCGAGGTCGAGATATCGGGGGTCAGCGATCCGGCTCTGCGCGCGGCGGTCAACAGGTTGTGTTCGCGAGCGCCCAGCGATATCGCCGCGTGGATCAGCTCAGCGAGGCCGCGCAGCGGGTCATCGCGGCGCCGGGCGGCCTCGATCGTCGGCGCGAGGTCTTCGGCGATGCATTGATCCAGGGCAGCCCGGATCAGCTCGGCCTTGGTCGGAAACCGACGGTAGAGCGTTCGCTCGCCGACTCCGGCGCGGCGGGCGATCGTCTCGATGGGTGCTTCCGGACCGAGCTCGCCATAGACGTCCCGCGCGGCCCGCAGAATACGTTCGGCGTTGCGGGCCGCGTCCGCGCGCAACGGCCGGTCGGTAACCGCGGTCATAGTCACAGCGTAACTGACGGTTGACTGCCACTCAGCCGGGTTCTACGCTCGAGTAATTGGCAGATAACTGACACTTATGAGGAAACATTCGTGACGGCAACAACTTCCGACTTCTGCTCCGAGACGGAGCTTCCGGTCATACCGGCCCAGCGGGCTGCGCACTGCCCGCTACATCCCCCGCCTGAATTCGTGAAGTGGCGAGAAGAGCCCGGGCTGCGACGGGCATTGTGGGGCGGCCAACCGGTCTGGTCAGTGAGCCGCTACCAGGACATCAGAGCCGCGTTAGTCGACCCCCGACTGTCCGCGGACACCATCTCGTCCGCCATGAAGCCATCGAGCGACGACGGCATTCCAGTGATCTTCGCCCGGATCGACGATCCCGAGCACCATCGGCTGCGGCGAATGATGACCAGCCAATTCACCTTCCGGCGCTGCGAAGCGATGCGGCCACAGATTCAGGACATGGTCGACGACTACCTGCGCACGATGATCGACAACGGGCCGCCGGCCGACATCGTGCGCGACTTCGCCTTGCCAGTGCCATCACTAGTGATCGCGCTTCTACTGGGCGTGCCGCCCGAGGACCTCGGGCTCTTCCAGTACAACACCTCCCTCGGACTGGACATCAGGTCATCCGAGGAACAAAAGGCGCAGGCCTTCGCGGCGATGTACGCCTACATCGAGGAACTGGTGAAGCGCAAAGAGCGCGAACCCGGCGACGACTTGATCAGCCGCCTGGTCACCGACTACGTCGCGACCGGCCAACTCAACCGCGAAACCACGGCCATGACCGGTGTGATCATGATGCAAGCCGGACACGAAACCACCGCCAACATGATTGCGTTGGGGACGGTTGCGCTGCTGGAGCATCGCGATGTGTTCGAACGGCTCGGCCGAACCGACGATCCCGCCGTGATCGCCAATGCCATCGAAGAGCTCATGCGCTATCTCACCATCGTGCATGCCCAAGTGGATCGGGTGGCCATCGCAGACCTCACCATCGGCGGTCAGTTGATCCGCGCCGGGGACAAGGTCTTGATGAACCTGCCTGCCGGAAACTGGGACAGCGAATTCGTCGAGAACCCCGAGACTTTGGATATCGACCGGAAGGCCCGCGGACACTTGGGTTTCGGCTACGGTGTGCACCAATGCATCGGAGCCAACTTGGCCCGCGTCGAAATGCAAGTCGCATTCGCGACGCTGGCGCGGCGCCTTCCCGGACTGCAATTGGCTGTATCGCCGGATGCACTGCAATTCAAAGACTCCGACATCTACGGCATGAAGGAGCTACCCGTTACCTGGTAAACCCGGCAGACTCAGTGCAATCGACCAACGACATGCGGTTCGACGAACAGGTTGCGGTGATCACCGGCGCCGATGGTGGCTTGGGTAAGCAGTACGCGCTACAGCTGGCATCGCGCGGCGCGACGACTACAGCGTCCGGGCAGGACCCGCCAACGAGATTAGCGAGCGTTTCGCAATCGCCATGGTGAACCAATCCCATTGACGGTAAATGCGTCTGCGATCATCCGCGACGAACTTTCTCTGCTGGAGCGACTTTTCGGGTAGCGCCTCACTCGGTCGCGCCGCGGCCATCGACCACGATGGACCGAATCGGCTCACATTTCATGATCCCAATGCGTTGTTCCAGCTGTGGAGTTGCCGGAGCCGTGCCAATGTAAGCCAACCAGTCCTGTTCGAATTTCCAGACCTGCGACCTTGAGGGGGCGCGATGCCATTCCACGGGATGCCATCCGACGAGCCGTCAAGACCGACGGAGTTGACGCTAGGAACTCCGACTCGCTACGACCATGACGGGCGGCGTCAGCCTCGCGATCTGGATGGCTGGTGTTGCGCGGGAGATCAACTTGCTCGCGCAGGCATCAGAGTGGCGCAGGTTGGGGGGAACGTTCCCGGACTGCGAGCCGTACTCAGCAATCCGTCGGCTGCTTCCCTCAAGCTCTACGCGGAACTCATCGACCTGCTCGATATGGTCGTCGATGTCGACATCTTGTCAGGGACAAGCGCAGGCGGCATTAACGCGGCTTTGCTTGCGTCGTCGCGAGTTAACGGGTTCCGACCTTGGCAGGCCTCCGTGACCTCTGGCTCGATCTCGGGGCGTTGACTGATCTCCTCAGAGACCCGACGGACAAGAGCACGCCGTCCCTCTTGTACGGCGACGAACGCATGTTCGCCGTATTGGCGGAATCAGCTTCCAAACCTCGACCTCGGGCCGTTCCCGCCGAAGGCGTTCCCGGAGAATGCTCGCACCCGTTCCACCACGCTGTACGTCACAACGACGCTGCTCACCGGTGAGACGAGCAGGTTCACCGACTCGTTCGGGACGCTCGTTCAGGATGTCGACCGGCGCGGTCTCTTCACTTTCAGCGAGACCGATCTCGCGAAGGAGAACATCGCGCTGCGTTGGCATTGGCAGCTCGCAGCTCCGCTTCGTTCCCTCTCGCGTTCGAGCCATCGTTCGTTCCATTCACGGGAAGGAACCGCACAGACTAGGGACGTGCCGCCTCGGCCAGCAATGGCGGATTTCGCCAACATCACCCGCCCACACTGGGTCGCCGACGGCGGCCTGCTCGACAACCAGCCAATCGACGTGCTGCTCAAGCGCATATTCGACCGTCCCGCCCAACGGTCGGTTCGCCGGGTGCTGCTCTTCGTCGTACCGTCCTCCGGACCAGCACCCGACCTGATCGAAGAGGCTCCACCGGATCACGTCGACCAGCCACTCGGGCTTGTCGAAGGCACTCCTCAAAGACCTGGCTGCGGTCACGACACAGTCGATCGCGGCAGACCTGCGAGCGATCCGAGCCCATCAGGACCGCATGGAAGCGCGAACGGACACCAAACAGCGCCTCGCCGAGCTCGGGGCAAGACTAGGTTCGGGTCTTCTGACCACTTCGGCGTTGACGGACTACACGACGCGCGAGGCGACCAAACAGGCTCACGCCCTCACCGAAGTTTTGCTACGCCAGCTCAGCACCTGCCCGGCGGAGTCGGACTCGTCAACCGAAGGCATACGCGACAGCATTCCAACGAACTGGCAGGCCGAACTCCGCATCGGCGGCGACGCCGAGAAGCTGTGTCGCCGAACGATCACCGAGTCGATCCAGCGTCGTTGGCCTCAGAACCTCCCCGAGAGTCCGGCCGACCTTGCTCAGTACGGCCAACCGGCGCTCGACATTGCAAAAGGGTGCGTGCTCACCGTCGTCCAGGCGGCATACCAGCTCGCAAAGTCCAAAACCGATCTCGCCAGACTTGGCAGAGCTGACTCAACAAATCCACAAAGCCTGCGAACCGCCCACATCGTCGAACAACCAGTCCAACAGACTCCTCAAACCAACCACACCAGCCGATCTCGGTGAGCTCGTCCGCAGTGTGTGTAACAACGAGGGCGTCCGGCACGGGTCACTCCAGAACGCCGGCGCCACGCTCGCTTCGGACTATCTCCAACGATTCACAGTGGAAGAGGAAGCGTGGAATGAGCTTGGCCGGGCCTTGGTCGACAAGTATGAAACGTTAAAGAGCCTCGCAGACGAGGCGTTGAAGCGATGTGCCGCCGAAGCTTCATCCGCTTCGCGAGACATTCCGGACAGAGATTCGCTGATCGCGCGGGATTGCGATGCAGCCAGTCAGCTGAATACGTACCTGGCTACCTGACGCCCAAGCTCGACCCGAAGAGCGTGGCGATGAAGTTGTTCGATCTAGCGGCAACGCAGCGGGCGATGCTTCCGGCCGAGGCGGACATCGAGCAGCCCCTGGAGCTCGTACAGGTGAGCGCCGATACGCGCAGCCTGCTCGCACCGGACTTTACGACAGCGCAGCAGAAGCTCACCGGCATGCAGTTTCACCATTTCGGTGCTTTCTACAAGCGCTCGTGGCGAGCGAATGACTGGATGTGGGGACGACTCGACGGGGCAGGATGGCTCGTCCACGTGTTGCTCGACCCGCGACGTGTGCGATGGATTGCTGAGCACCACGATGATGAACGCGAGAAGGACGCCAACGGGCAGCCCGAGACCCGAGCGCGGTGGTTCCTTCGCAAACTCAAAGCGTTTGGGGCACCAGACCTTCCGAGTTCGGCTGACTCCCCGTCGGCTATTGGCGACGAGTCGGACCAGCGCCCGACCGAGGAGAAGTTGCTCAACGAGCTGCGATTCCTCGACGAAGACTCTATTGCGATACCACCCAGCATTCCGAGGACGTCGCTGTGGCTGGCGCAAGCGTGGCAGCAACGAGTTCTCGACGAGGAATTGGACGGGTTGGCCGAGACGGTGATTCCCCCAGCCGGGACAAACGGCAGACTGGAGCCCGACGACTTCCCGAACCTGGGCCGAGAAGGTGTTGGCCGCGGACCGGGGGAAGCCAAGTACGCCCTCTTGAACAACGACCCCAGTCGCGAAAGAAACGTTCGTCACCGACCAAGGGCTCACCGCTGATGGCGCATACCATCTCGAAAGCCGCCGCGACTGCATCCGCGGCCGCCGGCTCCGTTTCGACAGCTGCCTGGTGTTCTCAAGCCACCGGTGAGTGACCTTGCAGACGTTGGCGCTCGGTGGATATCGAGTAGTGTCGTTGACTAAAGGCATCGCCAGACGGGCAATCATCGTCGGCGCCGTGCTACTCGTTTTAGGTGTTGCAGCCGCGATTCAGGATGCAACGCTCTTCGGTGTCGGCGGTCTGCTGGCGGCTTGGCTTGGCGGCTATCTCATCGTCCTGGGAACCTGGCAGGGCGCGGGCAGGCCGGGCACCCTTGGCAAGCCGGAAAACCGCGGCGACGACGAACGGCGCAGGTCGAGGATCCGGCGCTCGTTGCGCAGACTGCTTTTACCACTACTGTCGACGACCCTTGTCGGCGCGATGTTTTCCCTGGCGTGCCCTGTCGTACGTAGGTGGCTGTTCGGCACCGACCAGCAGCATTCCGGTCTGGTCGGCACTCATGTCTACTGGCTGGGCGCAGCGTGGTGGCACCCATTGATCATCGTCGGAGCGATCGCCCTAGCCTTCAACATCACCGCGATCGCAGCCGCCAAGCCAGGCCGAAAGTCGCAGGGCGCTAATAGGTCATCGCGCGGGACGGATCGGGAGGCCGCCACAAGACGTTTCGCACGTAGCTACAGATGACTCGCGGCGAAATTCGCCGCTTGTCCCACCATGCCGTTCACCGGGTATTCGGTGTGCGCGAAGTTAGGCGCCCCACCGGGATCACCGTCGCAGATCGAGTCACCAGGAGCGCACAAGTCGATGGTCTTGGGCGCATACAGCGGGCCGATGGCGATTGTCGGTGCACCAAACGATTGCAGCCACTGAGCTGACGGTTTTCCGAACAGCGTGACCGCAGCGACGTGGTTAGCCACCTCCGGCGGCATTGGCCTGGGCAAAAACGCCACGTAATCGGCAGGTATCCCCTCCGGGATAGACGCCGAGGTGACAAAGCCAGCCACGGCTGCGCCCTGTGAATATCCGCCGAGCACGATTTTGGTGTTGGGGCAGTGCGCTGCGGTGGACTCGATGTGGCCGCCCGCGTCTTTGATGCCGTCGACGACGCTTTGGGCGAATTGGATGCGGTCGGAAAAGTCACTACTTGCCTCGTAATTCACTGGATACACATCAAACGACCGGGCACCGACTTGCGGGCGCAGCGCGTCGACAAATGCCTGTCCGACCCCGCCGACGCCGGGCGGCTCGCCGGTACCGCGGGCGAACACCACGTCGACGTCGGGGCACGGCTGCGCCGATGCCGCCGGGATGGGTGCGGTCAGCAACCCTGCGGTGGTTATCAGCGCAGCAGCGAGGAATCGAGTGATGTGACGTGCGCGCATGCTCAGCATTGTTGCGCTGTACCCCCAAATGTGTCGCGGTATTCCTCTCGGCACTGCAGCCCAGCGCTGCTAGGCGAGGCGAGCTATGGCGTTTCGTCTGTGTCGTCGAGGACGCTGACGGCAATGCCGTACGGGCAGGAACCGGACCTTGCGGGTCGCGTCGGTGTTGTTCTTGTTGGCGCGCAGCGCCTCGAGTTCGGTGGCGTACACCTCTTCCACGCGGGCGCCGCCGTCGCCGCTCACCGTGTAAATCACCCAGACACCGTCGCCGGCTTCGCCGGTGGTTTCCGGCGCGGTCCGGGTGCGCCGGGCCAGATCCTCGAACAGCACCGACCATCCTGCGCGGTCACCGGGCAGGGTGAAAAACCGACCGATCCCTTCGAACGCGTCGCGCAGTCCCTCGCTTGCGTCGCGGATCACTCGATCGAAGTCTTCCGGATCGAATCCGAACCGACTGTTCTCGTCCATTGCAGCCTCCTGGCAGCTCACATCAATAACACCAGTGTGCGCACTACCTGCAATCTGCGCCATGTCCAGTTTGCGTGCCGGCAGCCTTCAGGTTCCGCCTGCTAGGGCCCCGGCGGCGGTGGCGGGGGCGGTGGGTTGATCGGAATCGGGACCGTGACAAACGGCAGGTGTAGGTACACCACCATCGGCGGCAACTGCGGCGCCGGAGCAGCGGGCGGGGGTGCCGCCGGAGGTGGTGGTGCGGGTGCGGCCGGCGGCGGAGGCGCTTCAGGTGGCGGTGGCGCTTGCTCTGGCGCGCGGGGCGGCACGTAGACCGGTTCTTGGCGGGTCGGCGCACGACGGACCGGGGTCAGAGCTGGCTGCGGCGAGAAGTGCACGACCGGTGTCGGTGCCGTGATCGTCTGCGGCGGCGGAGGCGGAGCAACCGAGGGCGGGGGTGCTGCGGGCGGGGCCGATGAGCCCGGGCCTGCTACGACAGGTACGTGCGCGCTCGGCGGCGCCGGCACCTGCTTGGTGGGAACGAAGTTTCCGTGGGGGCGGGGTCGCTGGGCAAGCGTCGGCCCGAGATCTGCCGCCAGCGCAACGAAGAGCGCCACAACGCCGATCAGGAACACCGCCGCCAGCCCGCTACCCAGGAGGAGGGTCCGGTAAGCGCGGGAGCCTTCGTCGTCGTCCTCGTCCGCCACCGCGCTGTAGGCCAGGGCGCCGTCACCCAACTGGGCGTTCGCGGAAACGTCCAGGTACGCGGGAGCGAGCGCGTGGGGGTTCACCTCACCGGTACCGGGATCCAGTGCGTATGCCAACGCGGCGGTCGACGAAGCGAACAGCGGAGCGTTTGCCGAGGCCAGCGCCGCTCCCCGGGCGAGCGCCATGTCCGGCTCTTCAGGTGCGCTCAGCGGAACCGAGACCATCGGATCCAATAGCCGCTTAATGGGAACGACGTCGACGCCACAACCGACGACGAACATACCGGCTGGGCGCGAGTCCAGCCTATCGAGAGCAGCGACCATGGCGGCCAGCTCGTTGACCGCCTCAGCGCCGGGCCGAGCGCAGTGCACATGCTGTCGGTGTAGATCGACAATGGAACCGTCGGTGGTCTCAACCACCGCCAACGTCGCGCTTTCCGGCTCGACGAATAGCAGCGCCGTGTACCCGTAATCCATTGCCTGGCCGACTGTCTGGGTCAGCGCGGCAGCCGCGAGCAACGGTGAGACCAGCATGACGCCTCGGATCTGCCGGATGGCGAGTGAGTCTCTCAGCGCACCCACGTCGGTCGACTCGGTCCACGTCACCCCCGTCGACATCAATCGATAGTTAGCATCGGCGGCACCTTCCTGAGTGCCCAGGATGGCGGTGATTACCTGTTCGACAGCGCCGGAGTTTGCCGCGCCATCCGCGGTGGTGACTTCGAAATTGTCTTCTTCGACGGTGACGCCGTCGGCATTTTCACCTTCGAGCAGCACCATGCGGACCATCGTGGGTGCCATCGAAACACCAAGTACGATGTCCACTGCTCCTCCAGAGTCCTTCGCTAGCCACGGTGTGCGCGGAGGAGTGCACCACGGGGCCGCCATCCACACATGTCGTCGCCACAGTGGAATGCGGCGTTACTCCCCGATTAGTTGGAGCTATCGAAGCCCTTTGCAGGGCAAACACACCAAGCACCGCCGATCCGGCCCTTTCACCCTAGTCGTCGGGTGCTTAAAGGACCAGAGCCCGCTGGCTTCAGTAGCCCGGACTCATATACGGGTTCTGCTGCTGGTAGGGATACTGCGGCTGGTATGGACTCTGCGGCTGGTACGGGCTCTGCGGCTGGTACGGGCTCTGCGGCTGCTGGCTCGCGCCGCCTTGCCCGTCCGGCACCTGAACTGGTATCGGCACCGGCACGAACGGAAGCCTCAAATACTCCGTCGTCATCGGCACCGATGTCGTCGGAGTTGTCGTCGGGGAATCCGATGGCGGCGGTGGCGTGGTGGTCGCGGTGGTGGTCGGCGGGGGCGGTGGCGTCGTGGTGGGCGTGCTTGTCACGTGCTGTGTGGTGCTGGGCGGCGGCTGATACGTCGTCGTGACCGGTGGTGGAGGTGGCGGGGGCGGCGCTTCGCTGGTAGGTGGCGGGGCAACAACGGGCGACGGCGCGGGGCTCGGAGGCGGTGCCTCGGCACTCGGCGGCGGTGGCGGCAGTGGGCTCGGCGACGGCGGCTGGGAGCTGGGCCGCGGCGGCGGGGGCACAGCGGTGGTGCTGCTATGCATCGGGGGCGCCGGTTTGTCGGTCGCGCTCGTCAAGCTGAATGCCACCCCGCCGATGGCGACCATCGAGACCAGTGCAGCAAGTCCGAAAAACAACTGCGGCAAGCGATATCCGCGGCGTCGATCCACTGGCGGCTCAGTTTTCGGCAGCTGCAGCAGCTGAGACGGCGTTAGGCGATCGTCGTCGTCATAGGGCTCACCGGTGTAAAACACCGGCTCGTTGTCGGAATCGTCGGCCTGCGACCAGGCCAACTCGTGCATCGTCTCCGACGGATCCGCGTCGAAAAGCGCTTCGATATCCGGGGCGGTGAGACCGCCAGTGAACGGACCAAAGGCGCTGGTCGGCGGGCCGAGCGTGCCAGTGGACGTCGCGAAGCTGCCGGTGGACGCACCCACCATCGCGGCCATCGTTGGCACCTCAACCTCTTCGCGTTGCTGCTCGATTGGACGTCGGGAGGAGAGCACCACCGCACCGATCGCCATGGCGATCTCGGGCTGTACTGCGGTCACCACCGACACCTTCACATGAGACGACAGCTGTTGAGCAACAAACGGAAGCCTGGCTACGCCGCCGGCCATCGCCACCGCCGCGAGATCCTTGCGGCGAACTCTGTTGCGCCGCAGCACATCGTCGAGCGCGGAGAAAACACCCTTGAGCCGATCCTCGGTCAGGCTCTCCAATTTGTCGCGACTCACCTGGACGCGGGCCCGCTCTCCGGAAAGTTCAACGAGAAGCTCGGTCGTCGTTTCTTTGGAAAGCCGCTCCTTTGCCAGCCGGCAGTCCTCGCGCACTTTCGCGAGTTGCCCGACGACGGCAGTGCTGGCGGGATCGACGGCATTGGATTGGCCGACGCTTTCCAGGACATCAGCCAGCAGCGCCTCATCGATAAGGTCACCGGAAAAGTCCGGATAGCGCACCGTGTCGGCAATGGGGGTAAAACCCGACGCAGCGTCAGCCAGGGTGATGCTGGTGCCGCCACCACCGAAATCAACGAGAGCCACGACACCGTCGGCGGGCAGCCGGGCACCGGACATCAACGCCGTCAATGCGGTGACCGCATCCGAAACCAGGCACGGCGCTACGCCGTCCCGAACGAAACCCGCGTGTGTGCTCAACGCGTTCTGCAGCCCACGCAGGGCCTGCGTACCCCAATGTGCGGGAACGGCAATCGTGATGTTTGATGTAGAAGCGTCGGCACCGGTCGCCGTGATCAACGCGTCCAGTGCCTCCACCAGCAGCAGTGCCGGGTCGTGAGTCGATCCGTCGGCAGACACCAAAGTGTTTGACCGGCCGACCTGCTCGACGAAGCCGCTCATCAGCGTCCCGGTATCCGTTGCATCCGGGTCATCCACGGGCACACCGAGTTCCGGTGGGCGGTCGGGAAAAAGGGTCAGTAATGCGCGGCGCGTGACGGGCGGGCTGCCTTTACGCACCGCAACGAGATTGCTGGTCCCGATCGATAACCCCAACGGGTCATACATAAAGCGAATACCTTCGTCGATAGCGGTCGGTGGCCAGCGTTAACCTTAGCCGCGGTCGCCCTATCACGGCCGGCCGCAAGCCCATCGGTATGCGGTCGATGCGGTTGTGTCACCGAAGTGATACAGCCGACCTCTTGACAGGTTTGTCCGGCCTTAAACCACGGTCAACGGCAGCGATCGCCTCGGCTGGAATTGGAACGTCGACCCTCCGCTGACCTTGGCCACCGACACCTCGGTCAGCTCGGTTGTGGCAGTGTCGGTTTCGGACAGCTCAGCGGTCCAGTCGGAGCTGTTCCCGCTGGCGCGAACTTCGATATGTGGATCCACCGCGGTGGCGATCGCCTGCAACGGCTGCACCGACTCCGGTGAGCACAACGAGATCCATGCGGCGTCGTCATGCGCCGGCGACCGGTGAACACGCAGCTGACGTGATGTCTCGGCGTTGACGTAGCCAAGGGGGTTGAACAATGGATGCAGCTCGAAAACCCGTATCACGCCCTCGATCCCAGTCGGAAGTGAGAGCGCGCGATGGATGCGTTCGGCTGCTAGCCCGGCCAAACCGATCAGCTGGCGGGTGCCGATCGAGTCGGCCAACGCAGTGTTCGACCCTGCGCGGGCTCGCACCGCGATCGCAAAGGACAGATACAGCAGGTGCATCTGCAGGCATACCTCGTCGGCCATCCGCACCAGCGCCGAATGCGAGAACGCCCCGAAATCGAGATCGGAGAGAAGCGGACCCGAATAGTCGGCCAATCCTTCGTCGGACGGATCGATCGCGTCGAGTTTCCAGGTTGCAGCGCGGGTTTCGCGAACGATGTCTAGCGCCGGAATACTCTGGGCCGGCGGATAAGACTCGTCGATGATGACCGTCCATGCGCAATGCGGATGCCGGCCGGACGGAACCCGGGGTGGGCGGTGGATGGGACGCATCTGCGCTCGCGGGTTGGTCGCCACCGCGGTGGCGTCGAAAGTCGGATCCTCGATGGTGTGGCACATACCGAAGACGTACTCGTCACCCATCGGCTCCACGTCGAGCAACGCGCCGCAATGGTCGAGATGAAACTCGCCGTGCCAGCGGTCGTGAATGGTGTAACGGAAATCCATGAACTGCGGTGGAGCGCCGATGTCGAGCTGCAGGCCCTTGAAAATGGTGGGCACGTCGACGCCCTCGTAGTTCAAGGCGCGCTGCATGCGTTTGGTGTAGACCGGGCTGGCGCCGGCCCATTCCTCAATGGCGATCTGCACCATCTGGTCGCGGCCGAACTCCTGGATGCACCATGCCATGCCAGAGCGGTCGATCATGTGCCCGATCAGCAGCAACTCGGGAACGAGAACGGCCAGGTCCGGACGGGACAGCTGTTCGTATCGGGAGTGGCTCACCGTCCAAAAATAGAGCTAACTATGTTATAAAGTCAACAATGTCTATCGCCGCACGTCGAGAGCCACGCCGGTCGGTCCGCCCCACCCGGCGGACCAACGCGCCGCGCAAACGCGGTGATGACACCAGGGCGAAGATCATCGACGAGACTGTTCGCTGCATCGTGGAGGAAGGTTTCGCCGCGGCGACCGCCAAGCACGTCGCCGAACGCGCGGGCGTCACCTGGGGAGTGATCCAGTATCACTTCGGTGACCGCAACGGTCTGTTGATGGCGGTCGTCGACGACGGGGTAGCAAAGCTGCTGGAGAGCATGTCATCGGCCGATGTCAGCGAATTGCCGCTACGAGAGCGCATCGAGGTCGTCGTCGACACCGCGTGGAGTTGCTACAGCAGCCCGACATCGATGGCGGCCTTCGAAATCTTGCGAGCTGACCGCGGCGGCCCGGGCGGGTCCTCGCGGCGCCACCTGCTGGAGATGAACTCGGCCATCGCCGAGCTCGGCAGGTTGATCACCGAAGAACCATCCAATGATGGTGTGGCCGAGGTGATTTGGGCGACCTTGCGGGGTGTGGTGTTGGCCCAGATGATCATGGGCGTCCCGATCGACTGGCAGCGGGAGCGACGCGCGCTGATCGATATGGTCACCCATTACCTGCACGACCGGGTGACTTCACCGCCTGATCGTGTGCTGCAATGACAACATGAGCGCTCAGGACCACGCCGCCTATCTCGCCGACGTCGCAGCGATTGAACAGGTCAAATACCGTTATCTGTGGGGGCTGGACACCAAGCATTGGGACGACTTTGCCGACACCCTGACCGAGGATGTCCAGGGCGATTACGGGTCTTCGCTCGGCGAGGAGCTGCACTTCACCAACCGTGCCGACCTGGTCGACTACATGCGCTCTGCGCTGGGCCCGGGCGTCATCACGGAGCATCGGGTGACTCATCCGGAGATCACGGTGACCGGCGATGAGGCGACGGGCCGCTGGTATCTGCAAGATCGCGTGATCGTGGCTGAATTCAACTTCATGTTGATCGGTGCGGCGTTCTACCGCGACCGTTATCGCCGCACCGCCGACGGATGGCGGATCAGCGCAACAGGGTATGACCGGACCTACGAGGCGACGATGTCGGTGGCTGACATTGACTTCAAAGTCAAGCCGGGTCGCGCTTTGGCCTGAATTCGGTTGCACTTAGCGACTATTGGGTGATCGCCATCACCGCGCCAGGCTGCAGCCACTGGATTATCTGCACCAACTTGGCGTCGTCGATCGCCACGCAGCCGGCTGTTGGCCCACCGTCGGTGGTGTGGAAGAAGAACGCGGCGCCTTTGCCTGGCACATGGTTCGGGTTAACGCCCATCACCACCGCGTGCTTGTACTGCGGGATCTCGAGGTTCTCGCTGGCTGCGGTGTCAAAGGGACACTGAGCCTGCTTGCAGACCTGCATCGTGTTGAAGGTCGGGCTGTTGTCGTCGCCGCTCCACCAGTGGTTCGACCCGACCTGCACGTATTTAAGTCCGCCACCGGGATTGGGCGCGGTCCCGAACGCAAACGGCAAGGCGAAAACACCCATCGGAGTGGCCGGATACCCGCTCTTGGCCTCTGCCGCAAGACCCGCCGATCCGATGTGGGTGGGTATGTCGGCCTCGACCGGCTGCCAGCCCGCAGCGGAACGTTGGTAGACATCCATCTTCGCGTTCGAACCACCAACTCCGACAACGGAAATGACCTGAGTTGCATTACCGACCAAGGGGGCGAACCAGGGTGCGCCGACTGCACCCCCCTTCGGAGCTGCCGCAAGGGTTACGCATGCCGCGCACACCACAGCGCACAGCAAACCCAGCAGTCGGCGCACCGTCTCATGGTCAACGCTGCACAATCCCAGGTCAAGTAAAGGTTTCGCTTCGATCAGGTCACCGCGCGACGGCGACCCGAGGCTGCCCTGCTGTTGCCGCTGATCGGGCCTTATTATCAGCACCGACGTCCTTGAGCGGCAGCGGCCAGATATGGCAGCTCTACGCTCGACACGAACCTCGGTGACGGTGGTCGGCCCACGAGTGGACCACAGGATCCCGGGGTATAGAGAGCACTGGATGGCACCGACAGATCGCAACAGAACGACCAAGTTCGCCATGGCGAGCGGGGTCGACGCGCCACCGCTGACCGTGTGGCTGGGATCGGCGATGTACACCTTCCCGGCCCACCGGGACGTCATCGTGGGCCGCGGACGCGACTGCGACATCTGGTTCCAGGACATCAATCCCGACGACCTCACCCTGATATCGCGGGTGCACGCGATCCTGCGCTGCGACGGCACCCAGTGGGTGGCCGTCGACAAAAGCCAAAACGGTATTTACGTCGCCGGTTCCCGCGCCGCTCTGGTGCCTATCCACGATCGCACCAGCATCACGCTGGGCAGCCCGCATGGACCGCAGCTGACATTTCGCGTCGCCGCATCGACGACATCGTCGGGACCACGCAACCCGCGCTTGTCCGACCCAGGCTGGGCGGATAGCCCGAAGACGGCGATGTTGCGGCCACCAATTTCGCAGCCCCCGCCGCCTGCCACCCGAACGCAGACGCCGCCGCCGGTGCGTCCGACCGGGTCACAGCCGCGTCCGGTCCAACCGCACCGCTCCGGGACCGTCGGTGACACCGAGCGGGTACCGACTCGGCCGCGGACGCCGGCTCCCCGGGGCTCGGCGACGGTTGGCCGCGCCAAGACCAACAACGTCGTCGTCAACGACGCTCTGGCGTCCCGTGTGCATGCGGTGCTGGTATCCAGCCCGGCAGGTCTCGAGATCCGCGACAACAACAGCAGCAACGGCACATTCGTCAACGGCACCCTGATCACGCGCGCGATGCTGCGCGACGGCGACATCGTCACCATCGGCAATACCGACCTGGTCGCGACCGGCCGCACCCTGGAACCGAGGCCCGCGGCGGCGCGCACCAGCGGGCTGGCCGCCTACGGGTTGGGGCTGACCATTGACGGACATTCGCTGCTCACGGACGTGTCCTTCACCGCAAAGCCGGGGACGCTGACCGCAGTGATCGGGCCGTCCGGCGCCGGAAAATCCACCCTGGTCAAGCTGATCGGTGGTGCGGTGCCGCCCACCGCCGGTGTGGTCGCCTTCGACGGGCACGACGTGCACGCCGAGTACGCGTCGATGCGCTCCCGGATCGGGATGGTGCCCCAAGACGACGTCGTGCACCACCAGCTCACCGTCGAGCAAGCGCTCAGTTACGCCGCCGAATTGCGGCTGCCACCCGACACCTCGATCGAGGATCGCCGACAGGTGGTCAAGCAGGTGCTCGACGAGCTGGAGTTGACCCCGCACATGAAGACCCGGGTCGACAAGCTGTCCGGCGGGCAGCGCAAACGCGCATCGGTGGCGATGGAACTGCTGACCGGCCCGTCGCTGCTGATCCTCGACGAGCCGACCTCGGGGCTGGACCCGGCATTGGACCGGCAGGTGATGACGATGCTGCGCCGGCTTGCCGACGCCGGCCGGGTGGTCGTCGTGGTCACGCATTCGCTGACCTACGTCAGCATGTGCGACCAGCTCCTGCTGCTGGCACCCGGCGGCAAGACCGCCTTCGCCGACCCACCCGCGGAGATCGGGCCGGCGATGGGCAGCACCGACTGGGCCGATATCTTCGCCCGGGTCAGCACCGATCCCGACGGTGTGCACCGCGCGTTCCTGGCACGCCACCCCGCGGCCCCTCGACGGCCGTCGCCGACCGCCGGTGCGGCACCGCTGGGCCGACCGCCGCGCAGCAGCCGATGGCGCCAGGTCTTGACGTTGGTGCGCCGCCAGACCCGGCTCATCACCGCCGACCGTGGCTACTTCGCGTTCCTGGCGCTGCTGCCGTTCGTGCTCGGTGTGCTCTCGTTGGCGGTGCCCGGCAATACCGGGCTGGGTAATGCCAACCCGACCGCGCCCGAAGAACCCATCGACATCTTGATCCTGCTCAACATCGGCGCGGTGTTCATGGGGACCGCGCTGACCGTGCGCGACCTGGTCGGCGAGCGGATGATCTTCCAGCGCGAACGGGCTGTGGGTCTATCGGCATCGGCGTACCTGATGGCCAAGGTCGTCGTCTTCAGTGGCGCGGCGCTGATCGAAACCGCGGTCATGGTCGCCATCATGACCATCGGGAAAGGCGCGCCGTCCCACGGCGGCGTGCTGTTGGGTCGCGGCGTTCTGTCCGGCGTCGTCGAGCTGTATTTGACGTTGGCGGCCACCGCCATCGCGTCGGCGATGGTGGGGCTGGCGCTGTCGTCGCTGGCCCGCTCCACCGAGCAGGTGTTGCCGTTGCTGGTGGTGACCATCATGATCTCGATGGTGCTGGCCGGTGGCCTGATCCCGGTGACCGGACGGCTGGTCTTGGACCAGATGTCATGGCTGGTGCCGGCCCGCTGGGGTTTCGCCGCCGCGGCGTCGACCGTGGATCTGAACCACATCGAGGCAGCGCTGCCGGTCGACCGATTGTGGCGGCACATGCGCGGCCCATGGCTGCTCGACATGGGCATGCTGGTGGTGCTGGGCGCCGTTTTTACCGGTCTTGTCCGCTTCAGGCTGCGGTTGCGGGCGCGCACCCAGGCTAGCTGAGCCGCTCGTCAGCGGGCTCTGGTCATACTGGGTGGATGGCGGTCATCGTCCGCAGGCTTTTCGGCATCGGCAAGCTGCCCGCCGACCTGCGCGCGGAGGTCGAGGCCGAGGGGATCGTCTACCTCGCCGATTACGTTGCAGTCACCCGACGGTTCAGCGGCGTGATCCCGGGCCTGCGCTCTGCGCACAGTGTCGCCAGCTACGTCGGGTCGCTGGTGCTCACCTCACAGCGAGTGCTGGCGACCCTGTCGTCGTTGCCCAAACTCGCCGGCCCCACCGTCGATGTGCCTTGGGACCCGCCGCAGCCCGGCGCAGCGACAGCGCAGATCGCCTCGACCGGTCTGCAGGTCGATGTCGATGTGGGCGCAGTGGATCCGTCGTTCGCCGGCCATCTATCGATGCATTACAAGGTCGGCGTTCCCGGCGACGTGCTCGCTGGGTTACCGCGCCGATCGCTGAGCTTCGACGTGCCACCGGAATACGTTTTCCGCGCGGTCGGCGTGACCTACCGACCCTGAGAAGTTCAGCGGCGCAGCCAGGCTGACGACGTCGCCGACAAGTCGGGCCACGGCGGGCGCCGCAGCACGGCCAAACTGCCCAGCACCGCCGCTATCAGGCCGGTGATCACGCCAATCAGCGCGACCCGGTTCACGTCAACAGCCGGCACCCAGGAAGCGGTACCGTCGTGCACGACGAACACACCGACTGGCGTCGCGGTGCCGGCGCGCACCTTGGCAACGGTGATCACCGTGCCACCGTCAGCCGTCCGGTAGGGCTCGCCGTAGACGCGTCCACGAGTGCCATTGGTCGGCAATTCGTCGACTGAGTCAGGAATTTTCATGGGACTGATCCTTCTCGCCGTGTCCGCCTGGTCCAGTGGATCGCTGAAACCGACGGTTCGGCAGAAAAAGCGCGAGCAGCGGTCTGCAGAACGTCGATCACGAGGCGCCTACGGCGGCTAATGACCTTTTCCTACGATGGCTGTGTGAGCAGTCACGCGTTTAGTCCGCGGGAGCGGCAGGCGGTATATCGCGTGATCTCCGAGCGACGAGACATGCGACGGTTCGTCCCGGGCAGCGCAGTACCCGACGACGTCATGATGCGGCTGTTACAGGCCGCGCATGCGGCACCTAACGTGGGCCTGATGCAACCGTGGCGGTTCATCCGGATCACCGACGATTCGCTACGACAACGCATTCACGCCCTGGTCGACGAGGAGCGTCTGCTGACTGCTCACGCGCTGGGCCAACGGGCGCAGGAATTTCTGGCACTAAAGGTCGAAGGCATTCTCGATTGCGCCGAACTATTGGTGGTCGCGCTGTGCGAGGGCAGGGACAGCTACGTCTTTGGACGTCGCACGCTGCCGCAGATGGATCTTGCGTCGGTGTCTTGCGCAATCCAAAACCTTTGGCTGGCAGCGCGATCCGAAGGCCTGGGAATGGGGTGGGTGTCGCTGTTCGACCCGCCAAGATTAGCGGCGCTGCTGTCCATGCCCACCGACGCCGAGCCGGTGGCGATACTGTGCCTGGGCCCGGTACCTGAGTTTCCGGATCGGCCCTCGCTGGAATTGGATGGCTGGGCGTTCGGGCGACCGCTCGCCGAATTCGTCTCGGAAAACGGCTGGGGAACAGCTCCGCAGCCGTCGTAGCGCACGATCGTGCGCTACGCCTCATCATGGCCGCGACGGCATAACCGGGGCCCGCGGCGATACGATGCCGGGGTGCAACCTCCTCCGCCAGGCTTTCCCCCGCAATCGGACAGTTCGTCACACGATCCTCGGGAAGGCGTCGAGCCTGGCCATGGTGGCCAGCCTGCCCCGGGGGGCTACGGCCAGCCCGGCTCCGGTGGCTATGCCCAGCAACCGCCGCCCTACCCCGGTTACGGCGCGCCGCCTTCGCCCGCACCTGGCTATGCGCACGGCGGTTACCCTCAGCAGCCGGGGCAAGGTGCGCCCGCTTGGGGCAACTACGGCGCGCTCGCTACCGGCCCCACTTCCCAGCAGACCATCGGCTGGATCACCTTTGCCATCGTCGGATTGCTCGGGCTGCTCGGCGCCATCCTCACCCTGACCCTGTGGCTCAACATGCACAGCGCTGTCAGCCGTGCGGCGAATGTGTGCAACCGGTTCGGCGGCGAGTACTCCAGCATTTGCCGGCAGTCGATCAAAAATATGGTCCCCGCCATTCCACCGGCCCTGGTGACCTCACTGTTCCTCATTATCGCGGCCGGCCTGGTGGCAACCGGTGGCGCCGTAATGCTCGCTCTCAAGAGGCCGACGGGGCAATTCCTGCTGCTCGGTGGTGGCATTGTGATGGTGGTATTGGCGATCGGCTGCGAAGCCCGATACGGCGCCACCGGTCGACTGACCTATGACCTCATCGCGGGAGTCGTCATCGTTGCCGCCGGCGGCCTCATGCTGGTCCCGGCGGTCCGACTCGCCCTCGGGCTATCACCGAAGCTGGCCGCTGGTCCCGGACCTGGCGGGTTCCAAGGCGGCGGCCAATGGTCCCACGGCCAGCCGCAACCGCCGCAATACGGCCCACCCGGCCCCGGCGGGTATCCGCCCCAACAGTGGTGAGCCGCTGACAGCACGCGCGTCGCGTACGGCGGGGCGCATCGATCCAGCCCCGCGCAGCGCTGCCGATAACGTCGACCGGGGCCCACAAGCTGAGGAGGTGACGGCAATCGGCGACCACGACACTGCCGACCAGCAGGCTGACAATGTGCTGATTGTGCACTGGCACGATCTGGGCCGGTATCTGGGTGTCTACGGTCACGACGACGTTTCCAGCCCGCGGCTGGACCGGCTGGCGCACGAGGGCATCTTGTTCACCAGAGCCCACGCCACCGCGCCGCTGTGCTCACCGTCGCGCGGATCGCTGTTCACCGGCCGCTACCCGCAGAGCAATGGACTCGTCGGCTTGGCCCACCATGGGTGGGAGTATCGCTCGGGTGTTCGCACGTTGCCCCAAATGCTGTCTGACCACGGCTGGTATTCAGCTCTTTTCGGAATGCAGCACGAGACGTCGTATCCGTCCAGACTGGGATTCGACGAGTTCGACGTTTCGAACTCCTACTGCGAATACGTAGTGGAGCGGGCTCAGCAGTGGCTACGCGACCATCGAACCGACCGTCCATTTCTGCTGACGGCCGGCTTCTTCGAAACCCACCGCCCCTACCCGCGGCACCGCTATCAACCGGCCGACGCCGCCACGGTAGACCCGCCCGATTATCTGCCCGATACCGTTGAGGTGCGCCAAGATCTGGCCGATTTCTACGGAGCCATCGCGACAGCCGACGCCGCGGTCGGCCGGATACTGGACACACTTGCAGACACTGGACTCGACGAGAGCACATGGGTGGTCTTCCTCACCGACCATGGCGCGCCCTTCCCACGGGCGAAGTCCACGCTCTATGACGCCGGAACCGGCATCGCCATGATCATCCGCCCACCCACTCGGATGACAACGGCCTCAAGGGTTTACCACGAGCTGTTCAGCGGCGTCGATCTGGTGCCGACACTTCTGGGCCTGCTCGGCATCCCCGAGCCGGCCGACGTCGAAGGCATCTCCCACGCGCAGGCGCTGCTCGCGCCGGATAACACCGGCCCGGTGCGAGAGCACGTGTACACCGGCAAGACCTACCACGACTCGTTTGATCCGATCCGCGCGATCCGGACGAAGGAATTCAGCTACATCGAGAACTACACGCGCCGGCCGCTATTGGACCTGCCGTGGGATATCCAGGAAAGCCCATCCGGGCATGCGGTCGCACCACTGGTCACGGCTCCGCGCCCCGAACGCGAACTCTACGATTTGCGCACAGATCCCACCGAGACCAATAACCTGCTGGCCGGCGGAACCGACAGAGCCGAAGCGATCGCCGTCGATCTCGCTGTGCTGCTGCATGATTGGCGTCAGCAGACCGGCGATGTCATACCGTCCGATTTCGCTGGCAGTCGCATTGCCGCGCGCTATACCGAAACGTATCTACAGATCCACGAGATGACGCCAACTAGTCGGTCGGCGATCGCCATCGACCGTGGCATCGCAGACGGAGTCAAGCACACCGAGCAATAGTTGTTTTCAGCGTGAACGTCATGCGTATCGATACACCACCGCGCGTTACCCGCCAACCTGCGCGACGACGAACACTCGCCGGAATGGAAAGTACGTGGTCCCGTCGGGGCGGGCCGGATAAGCGTCGGCGAGCAGCGGGATGAGCTCCTGGCGAAATTGTTGGTATTCATGCTCTTTGAGCCGCTCGCGCACCGGGCGCAGCGCGGTGCCTTCGATCCAATCCAAAACTGGATGCGCGCCGGTCAGCTGGTGAATGTAGGTGGTTTCCCACGCGTGGACGGTGCACCCGGCGTCGATGAGCAGCTCGGCGTAGTGCGACGGTGTGTCGACGACGGTGCCCACTCGAAACGGGATGTCGTGCAAGGCTTTAACATATGGCTCGCGACTGGCTACCGCGCTCGCCGCGGTGTGCGACGAGCTCTGGAAGTTACCCGGCATCTGAACAGCGATCCACGCCCCGGCCGGCAGTTGACCAGCCCACCGAACAATCAGCTCGCCGTGTTCTGATACCCAATGCAAAGCGGCGTTGCTGAGCACAACGTCGGTATCACGCTGCGGCGTCCAGGTTCTCAGGTCCCCGACCACAGCGTCCAGGCCACGCTCGCGGGCAGCGGCGACCATCTCCGGCGAGCTGTCCAACGCCTCGATCACCGCGTCCGGCCAGCGCCGGGCCAGCTGCAAGGTCAGGTTGCCGGGGCCGCAACCCAGGTCGACCACTCGGCGTGGCTGCTGCGCGCCCACCTGGGACAGCAGATCGTAGAACGGGCGGGCGCGCTGATCGGCGAACGACAGGTAGACGTTTGGGTCCCACATATTGATCCTCCTGATCAACAGCCTGGCAGCCGACTGGTATAGACAAACCGTATTGCTGACCGACCCGCCCGTCCCCACGAGTCGAGGATGAGGCGGTTAAATCTCGACAGGTTCAGCTGCTGCGCCAGTTCTTGGAGAACGCGGCGACGCCCTTTACCCATCCGAGGCCGACAGCGCGGGACAGCGGCTCAACGGTGCTGGGCCGGCGGCCTTTTCACCCGACGACAGCGCGGGGCAACGGCTCAACGGTGCTGGGCCAGCGCAGCCGGGTCAGCAGCAGGGCTTCGGGTAGGGCGGTGTGACCGTCGAGCCGCCGGGTGGATAGCGGGTGCAAAGCCGCCAGCGCCGGTCGGTGGTTTCCGGATTGCGAAATCAGCCCGGGCAGTGGTCCGCTCGCTGCCGAAGGGGCATCGGTGCGCAATGCGCAGGCGACGGCCAGCGTCTGGTCATCGCCCGCCCCGGCAACCTCCAAGGCCGTCCAGGTTTCCCGGATCGGGTATGACCAGATGGCCGCGAGGGTATTTGGCAACGCGGTGTCGGCCTTGACCCGATACGCCGCAACGTAATCCGTGCTCCCGTGCTCGATTCCGCCCCAGGTTTCGCGGGCAGACCTCGAGGAGGGACCGCGGATATCGTCGGGCTCTGCGATGGTGGCCTTCCACCCGCTCTCGCGGAGCTGGTCGGCGAGCCGGCGCGCTGCGACCTCAGCGGTCTTGTCCAGCGGAATTTGCGGCGAACGGGCTTTAAGCGCCGCCAGATTGTCCGCGGCCGACAACGTCAGCCCGATCCACGTTTCCCGCTGGCGTGCGCCGGTGTCAGATGTGCTGTCTCGGCTGGTGACGCGGATCGCCTCGGCGCGCAGGCCGTAACGTTCCACATAGCTGGCGATCAGCGGCAGTGGCAACACATCCGGATCGGCCTCCGGCGCAGTGACCCGCAGCAGCGCGGTAGTCCGCACGTCGATGCCGGATCCGCCGGCCAACCGCGTGCCCCGGTTTGGGCGCAGGATGGCCAGCCGGCGACGCAGGATGGTCGTCACTGCCAGCCCGTGCCACCGGGCCAGCAGCGTGATCGCCACAACGATCGCGATGCCGAGCACCCAACGTTCACGGACCGACTGCCACGGATAAGCCGTGGCCGCCGCCACTAGAGCCAACAGCACCAGCGTGATCCGTGCAGTGGACGGCGTTGTTGATTGGTTAGGCCTCACCGGGTGGGCTCCTTTCGTCGGCGCGCGGCGATCGCGGCGGCGACCACGACAGCCAAAATCAGGGCGGCGGTGCCGGCGTAGGCGACGATCCGCGGCACAGGGCTCTTGGGTGCCGGCTCCGGTGGCGCTGCGACGCGTTTCATTGGGGCCGCATCGTGATTGGCGGTGGTTGGCAGCTCCCAGGTAAGGGCGGCGACGGGATCCAGGGTGCCGGCGCCGACGACGTTGGAGGGCGCGCGGGCGCCGTTGTGCGCGGTTGCGGTGATCCGGTGGATCACCTGGGTCGCGTTCAGTTCTGGGTACTTGCTGCGAACCAGGGCCGCGAGACCGGATACGTAGCCGGCCGCGTAATCGGTGCCGTTGAGCGGAGCCAGCTGCTGGCGTTGATTGGGCAGCCCGTTGGCGAGTCCCCCGCCGTCGCGATTGCTCACCGACACGATGTTCTCGCCGGGCGCAGCGATACCCACCCACGGGCCGGCCATTGTGAATTTCGACGGCTGGTCGTCGGGGCTCAGCGAGGCCGCCGACAGCACGTAAGGCTGCCACCATGACGGCACCGAAACCGACGTGACCCCCGCCCAGTTGCGGGGATCCTCGGGACGGCCAAGGTCGGTCAGCGGGTTGGATTCACATGACGCTGCACCGGATCCCCAACCGGCGGAACCATTGTCGCCGGCAGCAGCCACGATGACCACATCCTTGTCCACCGCGGCGTACCGCAGCGCCGCTCCGAGTTCGGACTGGTCGATGTTGCGATCGGCGGGCAGGCAGGTGATCGCCGAGACGTCGATCACCCGGGCGCCGAGGTCGGCCGCATGCACGATCGCCCGGCCCAGCGCGGCCACGTCGACCGCCGCACGTTCCATGGTCGGATCGCCGCCCGGAGTTCGCGGCGAGAACTTCGCGGAGGTCACCCGCAGCGACAGCAGCCGGGCCGCGGGCGCGATTCCGGCGAACCCGTCGGCACCGGGTTGGCCGGCGATCAGTCCGGCGACCAACGTGCCGTGCCCGTCACAATCGGTGAGGCCATCGGTCGATTCCACATAGTCGCCACCGGGCTGTACGCCGGGTAGCCGCGGCCCCGGTCGCACACCGGTGTCCAGGACCGCCACCAGTTGCCCATCGCCACGCGAAAACCGCCACGCCGCAGACAGATCCATCATCCGTTGGTTAGGCGTCTGCACACCGGGATCGGTACCGGGGATGACACCGGAGCTACTGCAGTCGCCGTTCTTCTCCATCGGCTGGACGGGACCCGGAGCACCGTTGGGCGGTGCGGCGCCGGGGCTGACCTCTGGCTTGCTGATCGCCAATGCCGATGGACACATCCACAGCCCGGCAACCAGAGCGGCAGCCAGACAACCCCATCGTCGTCGGACCTGGGCACGGATCATCGATTGAGCACCCAGCTGAAGAGCCCGACCAGATAAGCCATCACCGGTATCAGCGACGCATCGATTCCCGACGCGATGAAACCCAGCAGCCGACGCAGCGGCAGCGAATAGCTGTCCGGCGAGGCGATTGGCGGATTCAGCGCAACCACTACCCACGCCAACACCAACACGGCCAGAACCACGGTGGCGAACAGCGCGGCCAGATAATGCGATGTCGCGGTGTAGAGCACCACCAACGCCACAGCCACCAGGTAAGGCTGCGCCAACAGCCAGGCCTTGCAGGCCGCCGAGTCCCATACCCGGGCCCGCAACGCAGCGCCGGCCGCGGTGGCGGCCACCACATACCAGCCCCAGGCGGACAGTGTTCCCGGGTGCAGTGCGATCGCCACCGAGCCGAGCACGCTGAGTAGTACAGCCCCCGCGATGAAGCCGTTTTGGTGCGCGTCACTGATCCGCACCCGTCGCGGCAGATCCTCCAGCACCCGCAACGACGGCGCCGACGGCGCCGGATCACCGGGTGCCGGGATGACGGGCAGTGGGAAGCGCGCCCACAGCGCGGAAAGTTGGGCGGTCTCAACAGTGACCAGCAGCGCCACAACGATCAGTCCGCAGCCGAGGCTCAGCAACGGCAGCTGCCAGAGCGACTCGGCGCCGGCAGCCAGCAGCACACCCAGCCCCAACACCGCCGTTGCGGTGAAAACACTGACGGCGCTTTCACTTTCGCGGGCAGCGAAGCACGATGCTGATCAGCGACCACGCAGTCACCCCGGCTGCTGCCAACATGACCTGCGCCGCTCCGAAACCACCCGGTACGGCCAAGGCCAACGCCGCGGCAATGGGTACCAGCGCGGCGACAGACAACACCGCGCCCACCCGAGGTGCACGCGTTACCAACCCGGCCAGCGCGCTGAGCACCGCGATCGCACCGACCGCGAACAGCCCGGCAGGCGCGCCGGTCACCACTCGGTGGGTAACCCCCAGGGCGGTTGCCGCCCAGATCAATCCAACGAGCGCGGCCAGCGCGCCGCGCTGGATGTGGGTGAGACCCCATGGCTTCAACCGCGATGCCGAGAAGATCACCGCCGCGTCGGCGATGTCCTCGACGATGCCGGGTGCGGCCGGCCCGGCGGGAACTGATTGCAAGGCCAGAAGATCACCATCGACGACGCCGACGGTGCCCAGGCTGGCGTCCAGGCTGAACGGCGCGCCGCCGATCGGCGCAAGACTGAGCCGGGTCGGTGTCACCGGCTGGGTCGCTCCGCTGTCGGCCCCGTCCGCCTCACCGTTTTGAACGGTGGGAACCACCAGACGTTCAACCGCAGGCAGGATTTCGCGCAGCGGTAGCTCGGCGGGCAACGCCATTTCGGTCAGCCGGCTATCAGACAGGATAGCGACCCGCACGATGGGCATCACAGCGCTGGACATCACCGGCTCCTCAGAGTTCTGCGGGACCTTTGCGGAGACATGGGCTCTACTTTCTCTTGGTAAATGAAGGGCTCAGACGGCTCGTTGGCTGGACTGCGTGCTGAAGTCTCGGGACAGCCGTTTACCCGCGAACCAGTGGCCATCGGGTAACTCCGCGGTGAGCTGCTCGACGGCGATAGCGATCGCAAACGCGGTTCCGGGCTGAAAAGTCGAGATCCATTCGCCGTCGAAGGCACGCGACGGGCTGACCAGCACTCTGCCCGCGGTGGTGTCGACAATGCTCACGCCGACTTCGGTGCTGGTGTGCTGCCCGTCGTGGCGGCAGCCGGCAACGATCTCGACGTAGCTGCGCGGCCCGGTGAATACCGACTCCACCACGCGACGCGCTGATTGTGGGATTCCCAGGTAGTCAACGACTTCGGCCAGCGACGCCCCGTTTCGCAGCCGCTCGTCGGCCCGCGCGCCGACCCGGGCGGGCAGGCTGAATTCGTCGAACTGTGCCGGCGGGCGCTGCGCCAAGCCGACACCGAGCACCGGCACCAGCGCCCGGGCGTCGTCGATATCCATCGCCGTGAATGTCACCAGTTGCGCGTTACGCAGCGCCACAATAGTTTTAGGGGTTTCGCGGGTTTCGTCGCCGCGCCGCGCGATGATCCCGCGCAGCAGCTCATCAGTACCGGAGGCTTGGCCGGATGAGCCAGATCCCACGTAACGCAGGTCCAACCAGCGTTCCGGGAAGCACACCACCCGGATCCAGTCGGCCACCGCCGGGTTGACTGCACCGCCGGCAGACATCATGCCCATCCGAGTCAACTCGGCGGCCTGGCGATCGATGAACGCCCCTCGCTCGGCGGCGTCGGTGTAGGGCGTGGTAATTGCCAATACCCATGGGAACGTGCCCGCTCCAACGGTCTCAGCGATGAACCACGCCTGGTCGACGGTGAGCTCTACGGCGTTGGGCTCGGCGGCCATCTAGATTGCGGGCCTGCCCGCCAGCTCGCCCGGCGTTATCCGGCCGGTAGGCCGTGACCCGGCTACCCGCCCCATTTGGCGCCTTCGGCTTGGTCGCGGGCCAGCATCGAGGTGGTGTTGTTCTCGTGGGTGCCGGCCATCGCGCGATAGGCCAACACCAGTTGCTCCATCGCCTGGTTCCACTGGGCTCTGCCAGGCCTGATAGCTCATCCCGGTATCGCCCTGCCAGCCCGCCTGACAGCGCGGCCTGCTCACTGGCGATATCAGCACCCAGGCTCTGCAGCGTGCCCGCATAGCCGGCCATGTCGGCCGAGTGCGCCAGCATCGCCGGGTAGTTATACATGATCTGCGACATCACAAATCCTTTTCTCAGAAGCCGGTGTAGCTGCTGGCCGCCGCGGCATCAGCGGCCACATAGGTGCCCGCCGCATCACCGAGGTTGGCCTGAGCGATATCCAGCAAGCGTGTTGATCTTGGCCGCCGCCGCCACGAAACGGGCATGAGCGGCCTGAAACGCCGCCGCGGAATCCCCGGCATGAAACGCCTGCGCCGACATCGCCTCCTGCTCGGCCTGACCAATCGTCGAGCGCATCAACCCCGCCTTAGCGGCAAACGCCGACTGCGACGCCACCAACTGCGGAATATGCGCATCCAACATACTCATAACTGACATCCTTTCTGAACAGATTGATTACGTTGTCCGCCAAGCACACTCAGCTGTGTTCCCCCTCCCCTTCCGGCGCGTCGGGATCCCACGTGCCCGGCACCATCGGCATACGCGGCCCGCCGCCAAACCCGTTACCGCTCAGCGTGGCCAATCCGGCTACCTGGGCGACGGTTTCTTTTCGCACGGTCCCGGCAAACCCCAACGGCCCCGCACCCCAATCGGATGCCATTGTGGTGGCTTCCTCCGGCTCAACGCCCGGGCCCAGATCGCTGTCCATGTCCGCGAATTCGTCGGCATAGCCTCGCATCTGGGTCCGCCGGCGCCGCCGTGCGCGCACGTTCTGTTTACCCACTGCACTGACTGCGGTCACCGCGGGAATGTAGCGGCCGGGCGACGTGGCGCCCTCGCGATCGTCCAATGTCGGTGCGGGCCCGGCGTCGGGGCCGATACCACCTACCACGTAGGCGAAGCTTCCGGTGGCGGGCGTGGCCGCCGCGCCGGCGCCGGACGTGGTGCCGGTGGCCGATGTCGACCCACCGCTAACCACTGACGTGCCACCGGTCGTCAACCCGGCGGCAGGCAATGCGCCGCAGACGATGCGGCGACGGCGGTTCCAGCCGCTCCCGCGCCCGCGGGTATGGCCGCCGGGGCGACAGACGTTATCGCGTTGGCAGCCAGAGCGATGATGAGCGAAAGCCAGGCCGGGGAACTCAATACCAGCGACCACGTCGTCCAACCGACTGGCTCGAAAAACGCTTGATAGGCAACGAAAAACAGTAGCGGAAACCACGCGGTCGGGTTGGCGAAGATGGCATTGAGCGTCTGGGTCGGGTTCTGGATGAGTTGGACAAGCTGGTCGAACATGTCGGTGAGGAAGTTCGATCCCGACGATGACGTCTGGGCCGCCTGCGCCACGCTGTTGGCTTTCACCACCGTCGGCGCCGGCGTGGTGCGCGGGGCGGATGCCAACGCAGTCCCGGATACCGCGTGATAGGCGGTCATCGTGGTGGCCGCCTGGATCCACATCCGCACATAGTCGGCTTCGTTGAGCGCGATCGGAATGGTGTTGATTCCAAAGAAGTTCGTCGCGACCAGCACACCGTGGACCGTGTGATTAGCCGCCAACTCCGGAAGGCTCGGCATCGCCGCCAACGCGGTGGTATAGGCGGCCGCGGCGGTCTCGTGCTGCGCAGCCACCCCCGCGCTGTTCGCGCTGGCCTGCGTGAGCCAGGTCAAATACGGTCCGTGCGCGCCTACATACTGCTCGGCGCTTGGACCCTCCCATGCGCCGGCTTGCACCGTGCCCAACAGTGAGGTGAGTTCGCCAGCAGCCGAGGCGTATTCAGCGCTCAGCGAGGTCCACGCCCCAGCGGCCGCTAACAGCGACCCGGGTCCAGGACCGCTGCTGAGAAGCGCTGAATGCACCTCAGGCGGCGAAGCCATCCACACCGGCGCGGTCATCGTCAGCTGCCGGCACCCAGATACGTCGCAGCAGCGGCCGCATCACCGGCCGCATAGCTGGCACCGGACTCGCCCACACCGATCCCGGCACGACCGAGCTCTTCTACCCCTTCGGCCGCTACCGTGGTGTGTTCACTGCCCTGGGCGCTGAACCCGGCCGCGGTCTGCAGCGACACCGGGTCGGCCGCCGGCGGAACCACTGCCGTAATCAGCGGTGCAGCGCCCGCATGCGCAGCCGCCAGCCGGGCGGCGATCGCTTCCACGCCGGCGCTGGCCGAGGCCAGACCCTCAGGAACAACTCGCAACGTCATGTCATATACCCCTTCCTATGAACCCCTGTGACCATCGACAGCCACACTCTCATCGACGAGCGGATTGACTAACTGCACATATGTCGGACTGTCGCCGTCGCCCAACAGAATTGCGCGACCAGCGGGCAGCCGATCGAATCGCTGACCGCGAATCTTGCCGCCGTCAGCCGGATTGCCGGACAACATCAACGTGGTCGCTTGTAAATCGTTGAACCGCCGCAGCAAGGGGCTGGTCATCAGTACGTGCGCGGAACCGGTCGCGCGAGCGGTGACAATTACCCGCAGCCCGAGGTCACTTGCTTGTGCCAGCAACCCGATCAGCGTGGTCCAGGGACGCTGTCCGACGAACGGGCCATTCAGCGCCGGGGTGTCCGGTATCTGATCGACGTCGTCGACGATCAGATAGTGGGTGTGGCCTTGGTATGACCAGCCGGACAATTGGGCCGTCGACAGGCCCGCCGGCGGCTGTCGCTGCTCGATGAGCGCCGACAAGCCCAGCATCGCCGGGAGCACCCGGTCGAGGTTGGCGGTGTATTCGTTGTCGGGGAACAACGGCTCGTCGACGAGATGCAGCCGACGGTCCACCACAGTGAATGCGACGCGGTCGGGTGTGGAGTTTTCCCGGATGGTGCGGATGATGTGGCGCAGCAGCGTGGTCTTGCCCGATTTGGTGTCGCCCAGCACCAGCAGCAACGGGTTCTGGGCAAAGTCGACTTCGACTGGCGCCAAGTCCTGTTCGCGCTGACCGATGATGATCCGGTCGGGGCCACGATAAACTGCGCCGACCGCGGCGGGCGCCAGGTTGGTGGGTAGCAACCGCACCGGTGGCGCCGTAATCCCGGGATGACGGGCATTGATCGCGGCCACCTGGTCCAGTTCGGGTGCCGCGAATAGGAAGTGCTCGGCAGCCATGGTCAGGCCGCGACCCGGTTGATCGGCGGGAACGGCGTCGGCCGGCCGGTGCAGCGCGCCGACCAGCCTGACATTGCTGTCACGGGCGTCGTGCAACCTAAGCTCCAGCCGCAGCCCAAGGCCATCGCGCATCGCCAGCGGCACCTCCAGCCAGCTGGGAGTGGTGACGACCACGTGGATGCCGTAGGCCAACCCGATGTTGACCAGTTCGGTTACCTTGTTAAGCAACGGGTTTCGGGTGTTGAACTGATCGGTATTGTCCCGCCCGAAGGCATACAGGTTGTCGATAACCAGGAACACCTGGCCCAATCCGTCATCCGGCCCTAGCTTATCCCGGAACACCTCCCGCTGCTGCCGTGACCGCAGCAGCTGCTCGAGCTCGCCGAAGGTGCGGCGGATGCGTTCCGGTTCCAGCGGGGAGGCCACGCTGCCGACATGCGCCAGGTCCTCGAGCGCCCGCAACTGCCCACCGCCGTAGTCCAGGCAGTAGAAACTCACCTCGGCAGGCGAGTGCAGGCTTGCCGCTGACAGGATAAACGTCTGCAGCGCAGTCGATTTCCCCGACTTCGCCCCCCCATGGATCACCAGGTTGCCGGACGACGAGCGCGCGTCGAACACCAACGGGTCGCGCCGCATCTCGAACGGCTTGTCGATTTCGCCCAGCACCCAACGCCACTCGCCCCGAGGCAGTGCCGCCCTGGCTATCACCGTACTCAGTGGGATCGGGTTGTCGAGCGGCGGCAGCCACAGCTCGGGTGCACGCGGTCCGTAGCGCGCCAGCTGGTCGCCGATGGTGGCGATCAACTTCCGAGGTGGGCTAACCGATTCGTCTTGGCCATTCGTGGTGATCACCGTGCTCGGATCGGGCTCCACACGGCCGGCGGTGAACAGCTTGGGCTCGGGAGCAGAGTGCACCACAAGTGTTTTCGCCGCCCGAGGCGGGTCGTAGATGCCGTCGACATAGGTGCTGCGGAATTTGATCGGCGCGGCACCCGGGGCGGGCACCAAAAAGCCCACGCCTTTGTGTTCTTTGCCGGACTCGATGTGGTAAGCGTCCTCAACGCCGATGATCTGCCGCGACACCGCGGGGCTGGCAACCTTCAACCCGATCCGGTAGGAGGTGTTCTTGTCGATGTCCTTGATCTTCCCGACATCGAGCGTCTGAGAAGCGAACAGGATATGGATGCGGAACGAGCGGCCCTTGCGTGCGACGTAGTCGAATAGCCCGGCGTACTCCGGGTGATCGGCGAGCATCAGCGTGAATTCGTCGGCGACCACGAACAGCGTCGGGATGGGCGGCAGATCATGCCCGGCGGCGATCGCGTTCTCGTATTCGGTGACCGAGTTGAACGCGCTGCCCTGCACGTGGCGTCCGGCTTCGCGCAGCATCATTTCCCGGCGCGCGACCTCGCCCCGCAGGGTATCGGCGAACCGATCGGCCAACGACCTCTTCTCGGCCATGTTCGAGATCACCGCGACGACTTGTGGGAAGTTGCGGAAGATGTCGGCGCCGGCCTCCCCCTTGAAGTCGGCGTAGATCACGATCAACCGGTCAGCAGAGTGAGTCGTCAACAGCGACAAGAGAATCGACATCAGTGTCTGGGACTTGCCTGCACCGGTCATGCCGATCATCAAGCCATGCGGACCCATCCCGCCTTCGGCTTCGTCTTTGAGGTCGAAGATCAGCGGCTCACCGGTCGCGGTGACGCCGATCGGAACCCGCAGCTCGTCGTCACGGTGTCGCGGCGCCCACAGCGTCGGCACATCGAGCCGGGACGCATCCGGGAATTCCGATCAGGGTGGTGAAGGTGGCGCCGCGAGTTGCTGCCGATTGCAGCCCGCTGTGGGTGGGATTGGAGTCCCAGCGCGACAGCCGGCGCGCGAGGTGTCCGGTGTCGTCGACGCCCAACTGGTCGGCGGTGTCGATGTAGCGCTGCCAGCCGCCGGTCTCCCAGCGGTCGATAGCACCGTCGGCGATACGCAGGATCGGTCGTTCGGGATCGGAATACTGTTCGCGGTGCGGCGCGCTGCGCCGATCGGTGCACGACGGTGACCCCAGCCCGGCCGGCGGCCAGTGGCGAGGCCTTCAGGTCGTAATCTGGATCGTCGATGATGATCAGCAGGTGCCGCGCCGCGTCCGCCGGCCCGCCGGTGAATGCCGGGCGATCGGTGAGCGCCGGATCAAGCAGCGCGGCCAGCTCGTCGGGCTTGGTGGACAGGTAGCGGGCCGGCCCGACACCGTCGAGTTCGCCGGGAATGTCGACGTGCGGCAACCACTTGAGCCATGACCACTCCGGCCCTTCGAGATCCGAAGCGGCCACCGCGATCCCGAGCACCGTCGGGTCGTGCCAGGTCACCGCCTGCGCGATCCAGGAACGCACCGCGGCGCGCACGTCATCGGCATCTCCGAGCAGTGTGATCCGCGAGACCTTGGTCAGGTCGATGCCGGTGGGAATATCGCGGACCGTCCGCTGGGTGTCCAGCAGACTGCGTAATGCACTGTGCGACACCGGTTCCAGGTCGATCTCGTCGGCGGTGTCGTTGACGCGCAGCGCGGTATCCAGCGCAGCCGAGTGCCGACCGGCCCGCACCACCAGAAAGTCGGCGTCTTGAGGATCCCGTTCCCACTGGCGCCTAGAGCCGGGTAGCGCGGCCAAGTCTGTCGGATCGGGATGCGACCATTCGGCCGCGGCGCGTTGCTGGGCGGCCTGGGTGCGGATGTTGTCGCGGACCACCGACAGGTAGCGCAGGTAGTCGGCCCGCTCGGCGTCGACCTCCTCGGTACGCGTCTTGTTGTCGGTGCCCCGGTAGAGCGCGGTGGCGGCCAGCAGCAACACGAACGGGAAGAACAGTGTCTGCGGGGAGATGAGCCGCATTCCGGTGGCGACCATCGCGATGATCATGCCGACGATGAGGATGCACGATCAGGACCGGCAGTGCCCGCCGCAGTAACGACGGCGGGACCACCCGCGGCAGTTCCGGGGGCGCTTCGATGCTGATGGTGCCCTTGCGAGTCGCCGGGGGCGGCAGCCGCCTACGGGTCTCGAAGATCAGTCGGCTCATCGGTTTTCTCCAGAGGCTGAGGTACGACCGGGCCGGGAATCCGGCGCCAGGCCGTCGTGGGCGAGCAGCGCATCAGCGTGGGACAGTGTCGGGCCGGGCGCGAACAACGACAGCACCGACCAGGGGATCGGAGTGGGTGGTGGGCTCAAGCCAAGTACCTCAGCGGTTTTGACGTGACCAGGGGCGCCATCTTCGTTGTCGATCCCGTACCGGACGCCGGTATCGGAGACCCAGAACAGCGAACCGGCGGTCGGTGATGCCGCATCTTGGCCGACGGTCGCGGTGAAGTACCCGGTGCCCGGTGCCATCGCCACCCGGTTGGCGGTGCCTCCGGTTCCTGCGCCGACCAGATCCTCGGTGTGCACCGCATCCGGCACCGGAAGCGCCGAACCGGACAGCACGGTCAGCGAACTCGTGCTTGCTCCGGCCAGCTTGCCCCAGTGCGCGCAGGTGACCGGAGCACGGGTGGCGTCGACCAGGGTGATCTTTTGATCGGGATAGCGGCTGTTATCCAGCATTCGGGATATCGGCAGCCTGGCGATCTGATCGGCGCCCAGCCGCGGTGGTTGATCGAGGCCGTAGGAGTTGACGTTACGCAGTACCGCGGCCAGCACCGGAGAGATCGGCTGCAGACCGTCGGGCAGCACTGCGTAGTAGATCATGCCGTTCGCTGAGGTGCCGTCTAGGGCACGGGCTTCCACCACCGCACCGACCGGTGCGCGCGTGGGGAGGCCGAACCGGGGTGGGCTTCCGGCGTCCGGGATGGTCGGCGCGGACAGCGAAGGCGCCGCGGGGATCGCGTTGAACAGGCCGACGGCGATGGGCCGCGGCGCGGGTATGTCGTTACCTAGGCCCAGCGCGCTGGTGACGGCGCGGTCGGTCAAATCGATTTGGCTGCGGCGGCCGTCCCACAACAACCAGGTGCTGGTGCCGTTGCTGGCCAATACTGCGTGCCCGGCGCTCAGCGTAGCGGCCCGGGCACCGCTGCTGTCGTGCTGCCGGCGATCACCGTGACCCCGGCGGCGGGACCCCCTGGAACTGTTGCGGAATCGCACACCGTCCAGTCGGCGTCCTTGCTGGTGTTTTGCACCATCTGCTCGGGCGCGCCCGGGATGCCGATCAGGTTGCCGCGCGGAAACTTCGCCAGCTCACTGCTTTTCACCATGGTGGGGTTCACCGGCCGACCGGCGATCAGCCGAGCCGAGGCCAGATTGAGCACCGGGTGTAGCTGATCGCCGAGCCGCACGTAGAGCGCGGCGGTGGACCGGTCGGCCAGCACGGGATTGTTAGCCGCCGACCCATTGGGCCGGATCAGCGAGAACACGAAGCAGCCCGCCAGCGCGGTGACCAGCATCAGCACGCCCATCAGCACGGCGCGCGTCTGAGTGCGCAACGGGTCGACGAGCATCCGGGTGTCGTGCAGCGCAACGCCGGCGGCGATCCGGCGCATCACAAAACGCCAGCCGCTGACCTGGTGGCGGGTGACGAAGCCGCGACGGTAGACGACCTTGTCGGGGTTGTCGTTGACCGGGGTACGCGATGCGAACGACCGCCGGTCGTCCGGGGATTCTCGGATTCGTCATGCTGGCATCTCCAGGCGGAGGCCTTCCAGCAGCGGCGGCACGGTGTTGGCGACGTCCGTGGCGGTGATCGTTATCAGCTCCTCGTCGGTGAATTCACCGGTTGCGGCGTGTGGGGAGTGGTCCAACCGGAATTCGCGTTCTTCTTCGGACTTTTCCACGACGTTGCGGACGAACCGGCCGTTGCCGGCGATATCCAGGCCGCGTCGTTCGACCCCGGCAGTGTCGGGTTTCGTCGTGTTGGCCAGATGGGCGAACAACGCTTCCAGATCGTCGAGCGCGACCTGATCGAAGGCGCTGTCGCGTTTTTTGGCCATGAAGTTCGCGATCTCGATCAACTCGGCCGGTTGGTAGGACGGGAAGTCGATGGTGCGGGTGAACCGCGACCGCAGACCTTGGTTGGTGTCCAGGAACCGATCCAAGTCCGCGCGGTACCCGGCGATGATGACCACCAGCCGATCGCGGTCGTTTTCCATCCGGGCCAGCAACGTGTCGATTGCCACCAGACCGAAGTCGTTCTTGGCGCCGGTGGCAACCAGGGCATAGGCCTCGTCGAGGAACAGCACACCGTCCAGTGCGCTGTCGATGATCGCGTTGGTCTTGGCTTCGGTCTCCCCGATGTGCTGACCAATCAAATCGGCGCGGTGCACCTCCTTGATGTTCTCCTTCTTCAACAGTCCGAGGCCGCAATAGATTTTCGCGACGACGCGGGCAATGGTGGTCTTGCCGGTTCCGGGCGGCCCGGTAAAGACCAGGTGGTGGGTGCGCTGCGCCACCTCCAGCCCGCGCTCCTTGCGCACCAACTCCATCGCCACCGCACTCTTGAGCCGCGCCACCTGGTCTTTGACCTTCTCAAGGCCAATGAACTCATCGAGCTCATGCTCGGCCTCGGCCAGCAGCACGGACTTGCGCTCCTGGGCTCCGGGGTCGACGAAATCGCCGGGCTTGGGCTCAGTGTCGGGGTCCCACGGGTCAGTGCGCGCGTCGATGCGGTCTGCGGTGGTGGGCACGATCCCGTAGCTGGTATCCGTCAGCGCCTCTTCGACTTGTGCGTTCTCCGGGTTGGCGGCATACAGATCCTGCAACACCTCGCGTGCGGTGTCGTCGTCGCCGTCAGCGCGCAGCGCCAGCGCCTTGGCCAGCGCACCGTCCACAACAGCCACGGCGACCGGACCATCGGGCTCCTCGAGATAGGCCAATGCCGCAGCAAACATGCCCAGCCGGGCCAAGGCGATGCCCAAGGCGATCTTGACCGCGTGCCCGAAGTGGTCGTCGAGGCCGGGGTCGTTGACGATCGGTGACAGCAGCTTGACCACATCCGCCCAGCGCTGCGCCCGGTAATGAATGGCTGCCGCGACCCAGCGAGCGTCGCGCGAGCTCGACCGACGCTGGGTGACGTCGATGACCAGCGTGTGGGCGTCCGCGTACCGTCCGTCGGCCGCCAGTGCCGCGGCGTAAGCCAGGTGGAAGTCGTCGGGTTCAGTCGCACGGAACCGCAAATACAGCCCGGTGTCGTAGTAGAAGCCCAGGGCATCTGGCGCCAGTTCCACCTGACGCTGAAGCACCCCCGCGGTGGCCGCGGTATCCGAAATCGCTTCCAGCACGCGGGCCGACACGTCGCCCGCGGCGGCCAGTCCGACCCAGGCGTCGCATTGCTCATAAGCGATGCGGGTGAGCGCCGCGAATCCGGATCGTGCCGCAACCAGGTCAGCCGGACGTTTGCGGTCGTACACGGTCAGCCCAAGCGCGCGGCAGCACGTCGCGAATCGGCTCACCACATCGTCGTCCACCCGGGTCGTCGGCGGCCGTGTTGCGACCCAGCCCGTCTCAGCGGTTTCCACGCCTCTGCATCCCTTCGGACGTAGTGTTGCCTAAGCTAACCTCGGGGCGAAGTTAGCATTGCATAAGCTAAGTGTCGAGGTGCACGGTTTGGGCCGATTGGCGGCCTCGGCCACACCGCTGCGGGATCCCAAGCACTGCACGTCATCCCGCGTGCCGGGCTGCTTTCGGTGCACTCGGTGCGCAGCGAGTCGAACAGTTTTCCGGCGCCGGCCGGACCGTGCTTAATGAAAATGGGTGTCATTAGCAGCCGACTCTACGGCATCGGTTTTTCACTATTTGACGGCCCTGACTAAAGCGACCCGGGCGACCATCGATCGGGCCCCCGATTCCGGTCCGGGAACCGGTCGGCCGACCTCGCGTAGTAGTCGGCCAACGGGGTTGCCACCGCTGTCCAGCCGTGCTTACCGAGCCACTGGTCGGCCGGAGCGTGTTGCTCGTTGTAGACCAATTGGAAGAACAGGCGCTTGTCGCCCTTTGCGCGAGCCGCGCGTTCTTCGTCAATGCCGGCCTCGAGTTCCTCGGGCGACATCGGGGCGCTATCCTCGACGGCGGCATGACTGCCCGGGCTGGCCAGCGCGTCGATTCCGGTGAACAACTGCTCTTGAGCATCGCCGGGGAGGTAGACCAGCAGACCCTCGGCAATCCAGGCTGACGGCAAGCCAACGTCAAATCCACTGTCGCGCAATGCCTGCGGCCAGTCCTCCCGCAAGTCGATGGCAACCTCACGGCGCTCGGCGTTGGGTTTCGCTCCCTGACCCGCGAGCACCTCACGTTTGAAATCGAGAACCTGCGGACGGTCCAACTCGAAGATCGTCGTCTCGTCGGGCCAGGGCAGCCGGTAGGCGCGGGAGTCCAAGCCCGCCGCCAGAATGACCACCTGCCTAACACCCGCATCGGCGGCCTGCCGGAAATAGTCGTCGAAATACCTGGTCCGGGCACCTTGGAAGCTGACGAAATGCGCGCCCCAATCAGGTGTTTTCAGTTGGTGACCGGGATCCTTGCCGTCGAGCACGTCGGCCGCAGTGCCTCCCATCGCGCGGCAGAACAGCTCAGCAAACGGGTCGATCGCTAACGGATCGGGCTTTTGCGCCTCCAATGCTCGAGCGGTCGCCACGTTTAATGCGGTCGCACCGACACTTGTCGTGATGTCCCAGTTGTCGTCGTCAGTACGCACGGAAACAGACCCTACGCCCATGTCACAGCATGCTTTTGGTCACGCCGCAGACCCGAAGAGACACCCACGACGGCATTCAATACGACGCGGCGTCGTAGAACAAGACCCCGTCCCGGTAGGGGGTATCGCCCGGCTACACCAGCGGGCGGCCCGACCTGATCCGGCGGTCCAGATCCCATAGCAGCACGTTGAATGGGAAACGCCGGACAAACCGCGGCATCGCGTTGTTCACCGTCCGCAGCAGAGCTATCAGCCGGTCAAAGCGCCGTTGCTTGGTGGCATCCCACGAAAATCGCATCTCGTCGCGGAAGCGTTGCGGCAGAAAGCCGGTGGTGATCAGCAACGCGAGACTTTCCGGCAACCGGCGCAGCGGCTCCGGTAGCGCGATACCACGCACTCGGCCCACCGCGATCGGATACAGGTAGTCGCGAACGCTGTCGTCGATGTGGACCTTGTCCAGTTGCTCCCGCCAGTAACGGTCGAACGCGGCCCGGTCCGGCGGCCACATCTCCGGTGGCACCTGCAACGTGGTGCCGAGCACCATGCCCTCGCGGTAGTGGCGGTCGGCGTCCTCGTCGTTCAGCTCGCCGACGAACGTCCGGTAGAAGTCCACCCCGCCTTTGTAAAGACACGCCGCCACCCACAGCTGCAGGTCGGGATCGAATGCGTTGTACTCGACCGGACTGTCGGGCAACGAGTACACCTCGGCGTGCGCACGGTTCACTGCCCGGCGGAACGCCGCTCTTTGGACGTCGGTACCGGCCATAGCCACCGCGAGGTAGGTAAACGTGGTGCGGGCCCGTTTGATCGGATGCAGGTCAATCCGGCCGCTTTCGACTCGACTCTCCATGACTCCGTAACCCACACCTGGCCGCGCCAGCTCCATGATCACGTTGGCCGGGCCGAGGAGTAGCGCCATCCCCATCAGGCCGTCGTTAAACCGGGTCGGTCGCCGTGGTCGACGGCGCGACGATCCCGTGATCGGTGGATCACTCACGTGCGCTCGACATGCCTGATTGGTTCACTGACCGTCATCGCGTACCTGCCCGCTAATTCTGAGAACGCTCGTTTCCTGATATTGCAGCCCGCTGCCGTCCGATGTCAAGATGGGCCCATGGCTTTAGCCGAAACGACGAGCGCACGGCCCTACCGTGGCGTCGACCCGGCTGACCGGCTGGCAAGCCGCCGGGCCCGGCTGTTGGCGGCCGGCCTTGATCTGCTGGGTGCCGACCAGCGGGAAGCGGCGGAGCTGACCGTTCGGGGCGTCTGTCGCCGGGCCGGCGTGGCCGCCCGCTACTTCTACGAGAGCTTCGCAGATAAGGACGAGTTCGTTGCCGCGGTCTTCGACTGGGTGATCGCTGATTTGGCCACGACTACGCAGGTCACGGTGGACGCTGCACTGCCGGAAGAGCAGACCCGCGCCGGCATGGCCAACATCGTCCGGACGATCGGCGGAGACCCCCGGGTGGGGCGTCTGCTGTTCAGCGCGCATCTGGCCAACGCCGTGTTGGCCCGCAAGCGGGTCGAATCCAACACCCTCTTCGCGATGCTCTCCGGCCGCCATGCCGAGAACGTCCTGCGGGTGCCCGAGAACGACCGGATCAAGGCCGCCGCGCATTTCGTTGTCGGTGGGGTGGCGCAGACCATCAGCGCCTGGCTGGCCGGTGACGTGCGGCTCGATCCTGATCAGCTGATCGACCAGCTCGCGACACTGCTTGACGAGCTGGCCGACCCCAACCTGTACCGCGACTGATTCCGGCTGCTGAGCTAGTGGGGGGCGGGTATCCGGCGGTCGGCCGCCGTCTTCGGCACCGCCTGCGCATCACTCGTCGCGAATTCCTTTGTCCAGCATGCAAACTCAAGTGTAATGCCGTCGGGATCCTGGAAATAGAACGACCGCACGTAGACACCGGGATGCAGCGTCGCCGAAACCTGCCGCTGGCTCTCGTCGTGGTTGAGCACCGGGCCGACCCGCACGCCCTTGTCTTTGAGGCGCTGCCGATAGTCGTCGAATTTCTCGGCCGGAACATGGAACGCCAGGTGGTTCATCGTGCTAACCGCGCTGGTGATCTCCCCGATGCCTGGGATGGCAGCCGGCGAGGACAGGCCCGGTACCCGGTCGGGCGCGTCGGCGAACCAAAAGAACGCGACGCAGTCACCGTTACCGGCGTCGAAGAAAAAGTGCTGCCCTGCTCCTCCGGGCAGGTCGAGCGATTTGATCAACGGCATGCCCAGGATGTTGGTATAGAAATCAACGGTGCGGGCCATGTCCGAGCACACCAGCGCGACATGGTTGATCCCGCCGAGTTCGAATTCGGAATTCGGGTTGTGCGGCTTGATCATCTCCCGGCTCCCGTCCGTCGGCATTGCGCATCGCTGGTTCCGTGGCGGAGATCCCGATCTGAATCTAACATCAGATTCAGGTCTATTCCAGAGAACTCGACGTTGCCGCGATCGCGCAGATCTCACGGTCACGACGAAGGAGGCCCGCCGGTGCCCACCGTGTCAGAGCAGCCCACTCGGCGTGCGCCGTTACCGACCAACCGCGGCCGCCGAACACACGCCGCCATCGACGCCGCAGCCCGCACAGTTATTGCCCGCAAAGGTATCTTGGCCACCACCATCGCCGATATCGCCGCGGAGGCCGGCCGGTCGACGGCGTCCTTCTACAACTACTACGACTCCAAAGAGGCTATGGTCCGCGAGTGGGCGCTGCGGTTCCGTGACGAAGCCAATCAGCGGGCGCAGAAGGTCGTTCGGCACGGCTTATCCAATCGAGAGCGAGCACGGCAGGCGGCAGCGGCACATTGGCACACCTATCGCAATCGGCTGGCGGAGATGATCAGCGTCTCGCAGCTGGCGATGATCAACGATGACTTCGCAGAGTACTGGGCCGAGATCTGTGCCATCCCTACCTCTTTCATCGCCGAAACGGTGCGGCGCGCCCAAGCCGACGGCTATTGCGCGGGCGATGACCCACAGCTGATCGCCGTGGCGATCGTGGCGATGTTAAACCAGTTCTGTTATCTCCAACTCGCGGGTACCTGGTCGAGCCCGGTCGCTGACGCCGATGACCAGGCCTGCATCAACACGTTGGCGAATATCTTCTACCGCGCCATCTATTACACGGAGGTGTGCCCGAGATGACTCGCACCACCGGCACGCCCGGGGTCATCCGCGAATTCATCGGACTAGCGTCGCCAACCGCCCGACGCGCCGGTGCGGGCGGACACCCTTGCCAAGGGCTGTATCACCGAGGCGTCGGACGCAAACCGAAGGTGGCAATGATCGCCACTCACTACCAGATCGATTTCTCCGAGCACTACCTCGCGGACTACATGGCCACTCGAGGCATTGGATTCCTGGGCTGGAACACCCGGTTCCGTGGTTTTGAGAGCAGCTTTCTGCTCGACCATGCGCTAGTCGACATTGGCGTGGGCATCCGCTGGCTACGCGACACACAGTGCGTGGAAACTGTTGTGCTGCTTGGTAATTCCGGCGGGGGATCCTTAATGGCGGCTTACCAGGCCCAGGCGGTCGCGCCGAATGTGGTTCCGCTCCCTGGTATGCGGCCCGCGGCCGGCCTGGGCGACCTGCTACCCGCCGACGGCTATGTGGCCAGTGCAGCCCACCCCGGCCGCCCGGATGTGCTGACTGCGTGGATGGACCCCGCCGTCGTCGATGAGAACGATGCGGTCGCCACCGATCCCGAGCTGGATCTGTTCGACCGAGCGAAACGGACCACCGTACTCGCAGGAGTTCCTGACCCGCTACCGGTCAGCGCAGATCGCACGCAACAACACGATCACCGACTGGGCCGAGAGAGAGCTGAAACGTGTTCGGGCGGCAGGTTTTTCGGATCGGCCCTTCACGGTGATGCGGACTTGGGCAGATCCCCGGATGGTCGATCCGACCATCGAGCCGACCAAACGCCAGCCGAACATGTGTTATGCCGGACTTCCGGCCAAGGCCAACCGTTCCGCGCATGGCATCGCGGCCGCGTGCACGCTGCGCAGCTGGATGGCCATGTGGAGTCTGCGGACCGCGCAGACCAGGGCCGAGCCACATTTGGCACGAATCACATGCCCTGCCCTGGTGATCAACGCCGAGGCCGACACCGGTGTCTTCCCATCGGATGCTCAGCGCATCTACGACGCGCTGGCCAGCGACGACAAATCGTTGTGCGCCATCAACACCGACCACTACTTCACCACGCCAGGGGCGCGCAGCGAGCAGGCCGACACGATTGCCAAATGGATTGCCAAACGGTGGCGCTGAGGGTCCTCGCTCATTTCGTTCCCGGTCCTAGGGTCTTGGATTTTGTTGCGCCGGAAGCTGATTGGCTTGACATCCGGTGGTGTTCCACCGATGACTCGCCCGAGTCGCAAGCGACGTTCTGCCGGGAGCTACCTCACGCCGAAGTGATTTGGCATATGCTTCGGCCACTTTCCGGCGACGATCTGTCGCGCGCGACCCGACTGCGGCTGGTGCCGGGGTGAACACTATCGACGTCGAGACGGCGACACGGCGCGGTATCGCAGTCGCCAACATGCCCGGCGCCAACGCGCCGTCGGTGGCCGAGGGCACCGTGCTGTTGATGTTGGCCACGCTGCGCCGGCTGCCTGCGCTGGATCGGGCCACGCGCGAAGGGCGTGGCTGGCCATCCGACCCGCAGCTGGGTGAAACCGTGCGCGATGTCGGCGCCTGCACGGTCGGCCTGGTCGGCTACGGCGATATCGCCAAGCAGGTGCCCGCCATTGTCGCCGCGATGGGCGCCGTGCTGCATACCAGCACCCGCGACGACGGGTTGCCCGGCTGGCGGCCGTTGGCGGAGCTGTTGACCGCCAGCGACATCGTCTCGCTGCATCTGCCGTTGACGCACTCCACTCACGGACTGCTCGACCACGCCGCGTTGGCCCGGATCAAACCCGGTGCGGTGCTGGTCAACACGTCACGTGGACCGGTTGTCGACGAGGACGCCCTGGTCAACGCGCTGCGCGGCGGCCGGTTGGCCGCCGCAGGCCTGGACGTTTTCGCCGTCGAACCGGTGCCGTCGGACAACCCGCTGCTCAGCTTGGACAACCTCGTGCTTACCCCCCACGTCACCCGGTACACCGCCGACACCATGCGGCGCTATTTGGTCGAGGCCGTCGCTAATTGCCGCCGGCTGCGGGACGGGAAGAAGCTAGCCCATGTAGTCAACCAACCGACCGGTTATTAGATTGAGGCAAGACGACCCAACGGAAGGCGACCAATGCCGATCGCGATCAGTCCCGAGCATCAAGACCTGGCCGATTCGGTGCGGTCCCTGGTGGCGCGCGTAGCGCCATCGGAGGTTCTGCACGCCGCCCTGGAAACGCCGATCGACAACCCCCCGCCGTATTGGCAGGTCGCGGCCGACCAAGGCTTGCAGGGCGTCCACCTTTCCGAAGCCGTCGGCGGACAGGGTTTTGGCATTCTCGAGCTGGCCGTGGTGCTGGCCGAGTTCGGCTACGGCGCGGTGCCTGGACCGTTCGTGCCGTCGGCTATTGCCAGCTCGCTGATCTCAGCGCATGACGCGAGCGCCAAAGTGCTCAACGACCTGGCTTCTGGAACGGCCATCGCCGCCTACGCGCTGGATTCCGGGCTGACTGCGACGCGGCACGGTGACGGGTTGGTGATTCGCGGTGAAGTCCGGGCGGTGCCGGCGGCCGCTGAGGCGTCCCTGCTGGTACTGCCGGTGGCGATCGACAGCGGCGAAGAGTGGGTGATGCTGCGCGCCGATCAGCTCGAGATCGAACCGGTCACCAGCGTCGACCCGCTGCGGCCCATCGCGCATGTCCGCGTCAACGCCGTCGAGGTCGGTGACGACGCCGTGCTGAGCGACCTCGGCGTGGTCGCCGCGCGTGCGCTGATCTCCACGCTGCTCTCAGCCGAGGCCGTCGGCGTCGCACGATGGGCCACCGACACGGCGTCGGAGTACGCCAAGATCCGC
>CAVUOR010000014.1:0-334673 GCA_963743145.1 uncultured Actinomycetota bacterium
CCCTCAATGACCGGCTTGGTCGAGATCGACAACAAGCAGTTCAACCGCATTTCGACCGCGGCTCACCATAGCCGCTGTCGCTAGGCGACTCGTGCCTCCACCACGCTAAGGGGTGAAGCGGTCTGCACTACCCGGGTCATCTGGAATCCGGCTTGGCTGAGCAGGTTTCGGTATTCAGCGGCGGTGCGTTCGCGAGCCCCCAAATTCAGCAGCATCTCCAGATCCGCCCACTTCCCCGGGAAGTCGCGGTCATGGTTGGGGATTACCAACTCGACCAACAACACCGTGGCTCGGGGGCCGGCCGCGGCGCGAACATTACGCAGGATCTGCACAGCCTTCTCGTCGGGCCAGTCGTGCATGATGTTTTTCAGGACATAGCCGTCGCCGCCGCCCGGAACACCGTCGAAAAACGATCCCGCCTCGATACGCACCCGATCGGCCACACGGTGCTTGCACAGCAGGCTCGAGGCATTCGCGACAACCTGCGACTGGTCGTACAAGACGCCGCGCGAGGCTGGCGCGGCGGCCAGGATGGTGGCCAGCAGTGCGCCGTGTCCGCCGCCGACGTCGACGATCGTGGGATACGCGCTGAAGTCGTAGCCGGCAACCACGGATCCATCGGTCAATTCCGAAATACTCGTCATGGTCCGGTTGAAAAGGTCGGCAAGCTCGGGCTGTTCGGCGAAATAGTCGAAGCTGTCTTTGCCGTGCAGTACCGGGACGACAGATTTCCCGGTTCGGATCGAATCCACCAGCAAGGTCCACCGTTCGCGTTGCTCAGGCGATCCGTAGAACTGGGCCGCCCAGCCCGTCGACACCGGTGCGCCGGAACGCAGCGTGTCGGCAAGGGCGTTGAGTTCATAGCGGCCGTCGCGGCGGCGGCGGAACACGCCCCGACCGATCAGTGCCCGCAGCAACCGACCCAGCGCGTCTGCATCCGCGCCGACTGCAGCCGCCAATTCATCGATCGTCATTGGCCGGTCGGCCAGCGCGTCGGCGACGCCGAGTTCAGCCGCCACCGTGATCGCCTGAGATATCCAGGTGGCGATGATCATTTCCATCATCGCCGCCGGGGCGGGTGCCAGCCGCTGATTGAGCCGATACAGGTGGTGACGAATCCACTCAACAACGCGGGCTAGCTTGGCGGGCGGAATCCTTGCGGTCATCGACATCACTTCACCTTCACAGGTAGCGCGGCCCCAAGATCACCGCTGAACTCCGCCAAGATGTCGCGGTGACTGACCCAGCGCAGGAACATCGTCAATGCCCACGTCATGAACCGATCCGAGATCAGCGCCGCCGGTCGTAGTACGGACTCCGGGCGAGACACCTGCTGCGTAGTCAACCAGGACACCGCCTTGACCTTGCGACGCCGGGTGTTCTCGTACCAGCGTAGGGCGGTGCCGAGCTCACTTTTGTTGCGGTTGTTACCGTTTCGGAAATCTGACAGCGCCTTGCGCAACACCATGGTGTCCAGCAGCGCCTGATTTGTCCCCTGCGCCAGCGTGGGCGGCATCGCATGCGCGGCATCGCCGAGCAACGTCAGTGCGCCCTCGCCGGCGCGGGGAATCGGGTGCCGAAAATGCGGGAACGGTGAAGGGGCCAGATCGTCGTCGGTCAAGATCGCGAGTACTTGATCGACCATCTCAGACCATCCGCTGAAATGGGACCGGATCATCTCGATCGGGCGTTGCGGTCTGACAAAGTCAGGCGACCAGGGCAAGTCGAACCACCACTGCAGGGCAGAACCGCCAGCCGGCCACAAACCGAGGTTTCCGTGCTCGCCGACCATCATCGTCGCGACATGCGGGTCGGCGATGCTCGGCAGAGTGACCAGTCCCTGCCAGCTGCACCAGCCGGTCGGCTTCGGCGGTTGCGCGCCGACGATACCGCGAACCACCGAGTGCAGGCCGTCCGCACCGATCAGCAGATCCCCATCTGCCCAGCTGCCGTCTTCGAAGTCGACCCGCACACCGTTGCCGGTACCCACCACCGCCTCAGCACGGGAGTTGCATCGGATGCGATCGGTCGGAAAGCCTTTGAGCAATCGTTCCAGCAGGATTCGACGTGGGACCATCCGAACCGGTGCGCCCAGCCGGTTCACCATCGCGTTGAGGTCCATGGTGGCGAGCGGGAGACCGGTGGATGTCATGACCCGCACGGTGGACAACAGCTGCCCGGCTCCGTCCATGTCGACACCCAGTTGCTCGAGCACCGTCGCGCCATTGGACCAGATGGTGACGGCGCCCCCGCCTGCCGTCAGGTTCGGTCGCTGGTCGAAGACGGTGACGTCGTGTCCGTCGCGCAGTAATCCGCGGGCGACGGAAATGCCGCTCACACCCGCGCCGACAACCAGAATTCGAAGTTTCAACCGACGCCCCGCCCTAGTCCTCGGCGTGCCGGTCGTAGTCCCACCGCTCGAGCCGCGCCTGCAGCCTCAACAGACCAAATCCGGCGAAGGGCGTGCCGACCGAGAAATAGACCATCAGCAGCGGACTCATCTCACAACCTTTCTCACACCTACTGCTCCTACCACGCGATACTTCGACCAAAAGTTCACCGCGGCGCCTAGCATCCCGACATGACCGACTTCTCGGATCTGCCCTCCGATGATCAGCAGGCGATCGGCAAAACGCTTCTGACGTTGCTTAAAGCTTTCCGCGACCGCGATGCCGAGGCGCTGCACATGGTGTATTCCGACGACGCCGACTGGGTCAACGCCTTCGGCACGGTCAAACGTGGGCGCGAGGACATCGTCCACTACCTCAGGGGCTTGTTCGCCGATGACAACTTCAACCGCGGCGAAACCGAGGGTCCACCAGAGACCAGTTTCCGAGTGCTGACACCCGAGGTCGTTCTGGTGTCAGCACACCTGCGGATCAAAGGTCAGGGACTGGTCGGCGGCGGAACCCTAGACCGGGACAACTTCTCGCTTCGCGCATTGCAGCGTCAGGCCGACGGATTGTGGGTCATCGTGTCGGAGATGTTCCAGGACGCGAATACCGAAACCACCTACGCGCAATGAGGAAGCCGGCACCGTGAGCCTGGTTATTTCCGATCACGAGCGTGCCGCGCTGGCCGAGCTTGCGCGCTTCCCGCTGTTCGCCGCGATCACCGGGCGACGGTCGCGCCGATTCCCGGTCGGCGGCCAGATTCCCGCCGGAGCGCTGGCCTATACCAGTCGTCGACCGGTGCAGCCGCTATCCGAAGTCGAACGGGCACTGCTGGTTTCAGTCACCGGAGGCGTCACCGGGTGGAACTTCGGCATCACCCACAACCCCGGCTATGCCCCGTTGTTCCCCAACTACTCCGGCAGCGCGACGGGTCGAACCTTCCCGTCGGCCGCGGGCTTCCACACCAGCCAGCTGTTCTTCACCGACGACACCGGCAGCTATCTTTTGCCCAGCCGTGACCAGCATCCTCGCGGGTTCGACAGCATCGAGGAGTGGATCAGTCATACCGCGGAGTCCTATGTGCGCATCTCGGATGCCCGCCTCGAACTGCCTCGCGAGGAGCCGCACATGGAAGGTCACAACATCTGGATTGCCAACCACCCAGCCAGCCTGCTGGCATTCCCGGTGGCTGATCTCGCCGAGCACCTGATGGAAAACTTGTGGTTCTTCGCGGCCAACGGCTACCCGATCTTCGATGACATCCATCGCCGCAACATCCCTCGCCTCGAACGGTTTTCTTCGCTACCGCATGCCGACGACCCGATCCCGCTGTCCTTCGTCGAGCAGTACACGCTCACCGAGACCAGCGCGGAACTCGCGATTGCCACCAACAACGGGGTGCTGGCCCTACAGGCGATGGGTCTCGGCGGCTGGACCTACGACGGGCTCAATCGGTTGTCGGTGTTGGGTGGCTCTGGTGACCCGAGCGCACCCGGGTTGGGTTTCGTCGCCGACGACGACAAGCGCTGGCCCTTCCCCAATGTCACCGGGCTACCCGGATTTTTCGAGACGCTGAGCCCGCCGCATGTACCGTCGGTGGCGGCCGGAGTCGACAAGCTGGTTGCGCGAAAGTACGGCCCCGGCGGGCCGTTTCACCCTGATACGCAAGGGCCGTGGTCGGATACACCGAAGGTGCGCGCCTCCGCGCTGCCACCCGACGGCATTCAGGAAGTAGTCACCGTCGAAGCGTCCTACATCTACGATGCCTTCGGAAAGCTGCCCGGCACCGTGCCGACCGTGCACGTGCTGATGTACCTTCAGGGGCAACATCTTGACGTCGAGTTCTACGACGAGTTTTTCGCACCTGGCGCATACCTGCCCACCCACGCCGATCACCAGGCTCGCTGGCATTAGCGCGCGCTGGGTCGCGGACTTTCGTGACCGATCGGGGCAAAGAAATCCGGGTCGGCGACTTCCCAATCCGAGCGCCAGGTGGCCGGTGCGTGGTCGAGCAGCGCTCCGGGCGGCAGCCATTCGTAAAGCTCCGCATACGAACGTTGCGAGGTGGGCGACAAACGCTTGCGCAGCATGTGTGGGTTGAGCATCGACGGGTCGGAGACGCCCATCGAAGCCATCAGGCGCATCGCCTGGGCGACGGTGGCGCGCTGGTACCGGTAGACGCGTTCGCTCTTGTCGGCGACATCGAGAGCCCGGGCCCGGTGCGGATCTTGCGTCGCGACGCCGACCGGGCAGTGGTTGGTGTGGCACCGCATCGATTGGATGCAGCCCACCGCCATCATCATCGATCGGGCCGAGTTGGTGTAATCGGCGCCCTGGATCAAACGCTTGACGATGTCGTTTCCGCTAGCGACCTTGCCGCTAGCCCCGATCCGTATCCTGTCCCGCAGACCCGTTCCCACCAAGGCGTTGTGGATGGTCATCAATCCGTCGGTGAGCGGAAGGCCAACGTTGTCTTCATATTCCAGCGGCGCCGCAGCGGTTCCGCCTTCGGCGCCGTCGACGATGATGAAGTCGGGCGTCACCCCTTCGGCCAGCATCGCCTTGCAGACCGCCAGCACGTCGACCCGGGAGCCGACACATAGCTTGAAGCCCACCGGTTTCCCGCCAGCCAACTCACGCAGCCGCGCCACGAACATGATCAGTTCACGGGGAGTGTGAAACGCCGAATGCGCCGCCGGGCTAACACACTTCTGGCCAACCGGCACGCCTCGATACTCGGCGATCTCCTTGCTGACCTTTGCGGCCGGGAGCACGCCACCAATGCCGGGCTTGGCGCCTTGGCTCAATTTGATCGAAATACATTTGACCAGATCGTGAGCCGCCTTGTCCGCGAACTGATCCGGATCGAACGTGCCGTCGCCTGTGCGAGCGCCGAAGTAGCCTGAGCCGATCTCCCACACCACGTCGGCGCCACCGAGATGATAGGGAGTCAGCCCACCTTCACCCGTGTCGTGGGCGAACCCGCCCTTGCGGGCGCCATTGTTCAGCGCGCGCAGGGCGTTGGCCGACAGCGAGCCGAAGCTCATCGCCGAGACGTTCATCAACGCCATGTCATACGGTTGCGCGCAATCGGGCCCGCCGATTCGCACCCGGAATGGCTCGTCGGGGGGATCAACCGGGCGCGCCGAATGCACGAGATACTCGTAGCCGACCTGGTCGATGTCGCGCTCGGTCCCGAAAGCCACTTCGGCGGCGGTGCCCTTGGCCCGCTCGTAGATCAACGAGCGGACGTCACGGTCGAAGGGGCGGCCGTCGAAGTTGGGCTCGATAAAGTACTGCTGAACTTCTGGGCGCAGCGCCTCCAGCATGAACCGCATATGGCCCAGGACCGGGTAGTTGCGTAGCACTGAGTGCTTGCGCTGGACGAGGTCATAGATGCCCACGGCCGCGACGACCGCGACCACCACTGCGGGAATCCACCAGCCCCACGGCCCCACGACGGCCAAAGTCAGCAATGCCGCCGCAAGAGCCGTCAGTGATGCGACGAAGCCATACCGGATCACACCGCCGAGCGTAACGCCAGCGCGAAATATCAAACCGGGTATCGCGACACCGTCAGGTTGACGAACCCGTCAGAGCCAGGTGTCCTGAGTGGTCGTCGTCAGGAACGCCTCAAGGTCATCGCGCCACTGAGCCGGTGTGGTCTTGTCCGGTTCGATGCCGGTGTAGTCGCCGCGATAGAACAGCAGCGGGCGGGGCTTGATTTTTGGGACCTCCGAGAGCGACTGCACCGCGCCGAACACCACGAAGTGGTCGCCGCCGTCGTGCACCGAGGCCACCGTGCAGTCGACGTAGGCCAGCGATCCGTCGATGACGGGTGAGCCCAAAGGCGATGCGCTCCAATCGATGCCGGCGAACTTGTCCGCTTCCTTGGAGCCGAACCGTGCCGAGACGTCTTTTTGGCTCTCGGTCAACACGTTGACGCAGAATTTCCCGCTGGCCTCGATCGCCTTCCAGGACCGCGACACCTTGGTCGGGCAGAACAGCACCAGCGGTGGCTCCAGCGACAGCGCCGCGAACGACTGACAGGCGAAGCCAACCGGGACGTCGTCGTGCACGGTGGTGATGATTGTGATCCCGGTGCAGAACTGACCCAGCACGCCGCGGAACGCGCGCGGGTCAATCGGCTCGGTCACGGCTAGCTCTTGAAGCCGACGGTGAAGTCGTGACCCCACAGGCTCACAGCGGTGCTTTCCCGAGCGATCCAGTCGTAATCGTCGACCTGTCGGCCCTCACAGCCGAACTCGACATCGAACCCGCCGGGCGTCTTCATGTAAAAGGACAACATCAGATCGTTGACGTGGCGGCCAAGCGTGGCCGACATGGGTACCTTGCGGCGCAAGGCCCGATCGAGGCACAGGCCGACGTCGTCGGCCTCCCCGACTTCGACCATCAGGTGCACGATGCCGCTAGGTGTCGGCGCCGGCATGAAGGCCAGGCTGTGGTGGCGCGGGTTGCAGCCGAAGAAGCGCAACCAGGCCGGCGGCCCGTCGGCGGGCCGGCCCACCAATTGCGGTGGCAGCCGCATCGAGTCGCGCAGCTTGAAGCCAAGCACATCGCGGTAAAAGTGCAACGCCTCGACGTCGTCGCGGGTGGACAGCACCACATGACCGAGCCCCTGCTCGCCGGTGATGAACTTGTGCCCATACGGGCTGACGACGCGACGATGCTCCAGCGCGGCGCCGTGGAACACCTCCAAGCAGTTCCCCGAGGGATCGGAGAACCGGATCATCTCGTCCACCCGCCGATCGGCCAACTCGGCGGCGGTAGCCTCCTTGTACGGGGTGCCCTCGACGTCGAGCCGATTCCGGATTTCTTGCAGGCCTTCGGCGTTCGCGCACTCCCAGCCGGCCTCCGACAACCGGTCGTGGTCGCCCGGCACGATCACCAAGCGGGCCGGGAAATCATCCATCCGCAGATACAGCGCGCCCTCGCACGCTCCGCCGCCCTCGATCATGCCGAGGACTTTCAGGCCGTATTCCCGCCATGCAGCCACATCGGTGGCCTCGATGCGCAGGTACCCCAGCGACCTAATGCCGGTCGAGCTGCTCATCAGGCACCTCCCAGGAAATCGATGGTCAGTTTGTTGAACTGATCGAACTTCTCCACCTGCGCCCAGTGTCCACATTGCCCGAACACGTGCAGTTGCGCCCGCGGAATCGTCTTCAACGCGACCAGCGCGCCGTCCAGCGGGTTGACCCGATCTTCGCGGCCCCAGATCAACAACACCGGTTGGCGCAGCCGGTGGACCTCACGCCACATCATGCCAAGTTCGAAATCGGCCCCGGCGAACGACTTTCCCATCGCTCGGGTAGCCGTCAACGATTCCGGCGTGCTGGCCAACGCGAATCGCTCCTCGACAAGCTCCGGGGTGATCAGCTTCTGGTCGTAGACCATGACCCGCAGGAACGCCTCGAGATTTTCGCGGGTGGGCTCGACGGAGAACTTTCCGAGCCGTTTGACACCTTCGGTCGGGTCAGGCGCAAACAGGTTGATGCTCAGCCCGCCCGGACCCATCAGCACCAGGCGTCCGGCGTGGTCGGGGTAGTCCAGCGCGAACCGGACCGCCGTACCCCCGCCCAGTGAATTGCCGACTAGCGGAACGCGTCCCAGACCCAGCTGGTCGAAGAGTCCCTTGAGCGCTTTCGCCGCGTAGTGGTTGAACTGGGCGTGTTCGGCACGTTTGTCGGACAGGCCGTAGCCGGGCTGATCCACGGCCAGCACGTGAAAACGCTCGGCCAGCACCGGAATGTTGCGTGAGAAGTTAGTCCAGCTGGCCGCTCCGGGACCGCCACCGTGCAACAGCACCACGGTCTGGTCGTTGCCGACGCCCGCTTCGTGGTAGTGCAGCTTCAGCGGTCCGTCAACGTCTACTTCGGTGAACCGCGAAGTCGACTCGAAGGTCAACTCTTCAGTCGCCGTCATGCCCTAGACCATGGTGTCGCCGGGCGGCAGCCCGAACTCGTGGTTCCCGAAGATCACATACGCCCGCTCGGGGTCGTTGGCCGCGTGCACCCGACCCGCATGCGCGTCGCGCCAGAAGCGTTGCACCGGTGCATCATTAGCCAGTGCTGTGGCCCCGGAGGCCTCGAACAGCCGGTCGACCGAAGCGATCGCGCGGCCGGTGGCACGCACCTGATCGCGGCGGGCACGAGCGCGCAGTTCGAACGGGATCTCCTTGCCGGCGGACAGCAGCGCGTACTCGTCTTCGACGTTGCCGCTCAACTGGCGCCAAGCCGCGTCGATGTCGCTGGCCGCCTCGGCGATGCGAACCTTGGCGAACGGGTCGTCCTTGGCCTTCTCGCCGGCGAAAGCCGCGCGCACCCGCTTGCCCTGGTGCTCGACATGCGCGTCGTAAGCGCCGTAAGCCATGCCGACGATCGGCGCCGAAATGGTGGTGGGATGCATCGTGCCCCAAGGCATTTTGTAAACCGGAGCGGTGTTGGTCTCATACCCACCCGCGGTCCCGTCGTTCATCGTCTTGTACGACAAGAACCGGTGCCGGGGTACGAACACGTCCTTGACGACGACGGTGTTGCTGCCGGTGCCGCGCAGGCCCACGACATGCCAGACGTCGTCAATGCGGTACTCGCTGCGCGGGATCAGGAAGCTGCCGAAATCCACCGGCCGGCCGTCCTTGATGACCGGGCCGCCGAGGAACGCCCACGTCGCGTGGTCACAGCCCGACGACCAGTTCCACGAGCCGTTGACCAGATAGCCGCCGTCGACCACGACACCTGCCCCCATCGGGGCGTACGACGACGAAATCCGCACATTCGTGTCGTCGCCCCAGACCTCCTCTTGGGCCTGCTGGTCGAACAGCGCCAGGTGCCAGTTGTGCACGCCGATGATCGAGCTCACCCAGCCGGTCGAACCGCAGGCACTGGCCAGCCGGCGAGCGGCCTCGTAGAACAGCGCGGGGTCGCATTCCAGACCGCCCCACTGCTTGGGCTGCAGCAACCGGAAGAAACCGATTTCTTGAAGCTCGCTCACGGTGGCGTCCGGCAACCGGCGCAGGTCCTCGGTCTCCTGAGCCCGCTGCCGCAATTTCGGCAGCAGCTCGTCGATACCGTCTAAGACCGACTGGGTGTCACGTTGTTCAATAGACGTCACTGCAATGCCTCCCAGAAGTGCGTACTTATGACAGAGACTAGAACACGTTCCGATTTGTGTCGAGCAGCCTATTCCTGCGGCTGGTAGCGATACCTAACGAGTTTTCTGTAACCTGTTCTAGTTATGACACAGAAGGAGGGCGAGCCGTGACGGACATCGTCTCGGACGAGCCACTCGGTAGCCATGTGCTGGAACTGCAGGTCGCCGATGTGCTCGCCGAGACCGACGACGCCCGGTCGCTGGTGTTCGCTGTGCCGGACGATGCCGATATCCCTGCTGATCGGCTGCGCTACGCGCCCGGGCAATTCTTGACGCTGCGGGTCCCCAGCGATCGCACCGGATCGGTGGCCCGGTGCTATTCGCTGTGCAGCTCACCATTCAGCGACGACGCGCTGACCGTCACCGTCAAGCGCACACCCGACGGGTACGCGTCCAATTGGCTGTGCGATCACGCCCATCCCGGCATGCGTATCCACGTGCTGGCGCCGTCGGGCACGTTCGTACCCAAGACGCTCGACGATGACTTTCTGCTGCTCGCCGCGGGTAGCGGGATCACGCCGGTCATGTCGATCTGCAAGTCGGCGCTGTCCGAGGGCAGCGGGCAGGTGGTGTTGCTCTACGCCAACCGCGACGACCGCTCGGTGATCTTCGGCGACGCGCTGCGCGAGCTGGCCGCCAAATACCCGGATCGGCTGACCGTGGTGCACTGGCTGGAGTCGCTGCAGGGGCTGCCGTCGGCCACCGCGCTGGCCCGGCTGGCCTCCCCTTTCACCGACCGGCAGGCGTTCATCTGCGGGCCGGGGCCGTTCATGGATGCCGCGCGGGAGGCCCTCGAGACTCTGAAAGTGCCTGCACAGCAAGTGCATATCGAGGTATTCCGGTCGCTGGAAACCGATCCGTTCGCCGCGGTGAAGCTCGAGGACGAGGGCGACCAGCCGCCTGCCACCGCGGTAGTCGAGCTGGACGGGCAGACACATACCGTGTCGTGGCCGCGGCGGGCCAAACTACTCGATGTGCTTTTGGATGCCGGCCTGGACGCGCCGTTCTCCTGTCGCGAGGGTCACTGCGGTGCCTGCGCCACCACCCTGCGCAGCGGCAAGGTGAACATGGAGGTCAACGACGTCCTAGAGCAGCAGGACCTTGACGAAGGGCTGATCCTGGCCTGTCAGTCCCGCCCGGAGACTGATTCGGTCGAAGTTACCTACGACGAGTAGCTGCGGCGTAAGTTCTGCTCATGCGGCTGGCAACGACAATGGCGGGCGTCGGTCTGCTGCTGGCCTCGGCGCCATTCGTCGGCATGGGCGTTTCGTCGGCCGCCAGCAACAACGCCTCCAACTTGTTTCCCCTCCCCGACGGTACCCAGCTGGAGACGTTCGCTCGGCTCGACTGCCATCCCGTGATCGGCAGCTGCGACTTCACTGTCGGAGCCGACCGGCGGGCAGCCGACGGAGTCACCGGATTCCCGAATGACCTGTGGTCGCGGCAAAGCTCCGAGGTGCGCTCCACCGACCGGCTGGCCTACATGGACGTGCACGCCACCGCCCAATACGACCGAGTCATGAAAGAGGGCGGGACCGATGAGATCACCACGATCTACCTGGGTGAGGGGCCGCCGGAGAAATACCAGACCACCGGTCGGATCGACTCGACGGACTGGCGCACCGGCCAACCGCGGACCAACGTCAACGTGATCCTCTGTACACACATCCAGGTGGTCTATAGCGGGGTCAACATCACCTCGCCCGCCACCTGCGCGCAGGCCAACTTCTCCTGAGTGGTGCTAGCGCGCTGCGCGCGCGACGGCAGTGCGGCGAGCGTCGCAACGACGTCACCGAGACTCGAGAAAAGTGATCACCGCTCGGACGCGTCGGTGGTCGTCGACGGTGTCGGGCAGATTCAGCTTGTTCAGAATGCTTCGCACGTGTTTCTCGACGGTGCCCTCGGTAAGCCACAAGCGACGGGCGATGCCCGCGTTGGTGCGCCCCTCCGCCATCAGCGCCAAGACCTCGTGTTCCCGAGGACTGAGAACGGCGAGCGGGTCCTCTCGTCGGCGTCCGGACACCAATTCTTGGATGAGCGCCGGATCGATTACTGAGCCGCCGTGGGCGATCCGCTGCAATGAATCGACAAACTCCGCCACATCGGTCACCCGGCTCTTGAGGAGATATCCGATGGCGCGACCGCTGGCCAGAAGTTCAACCGCGTGCTCGACCTCCACATGCGCCGACAAAACCAAGATGCCAATTTCGGGCAGTTCGGCTCGGATGGCTCGTGCTACGTCGAGACCTTCGGTGGTGTTGGTTGGCGGCATTCGGATGTCGATGACGAGTAAGTCCGGATTCTCCGCGCGCACCAGTGCAAGGGCTTCGGTGCCGTTGCCGACCTGGCCGACGACGTCGAACCCGGAGCGCCCGAGCAGGCTCGCGAGCCCTTCGCGAAGAAGGACGTCGTCGTCAGCCACAATCACGCGTAGAGCGCTACTCCGCGACATTGCTTCTTCTCTTGGCGCACTGTGCGGGTTGCTGGAGTCCACTCCCATGCGGCAACGTCCTCTCGGCCATTCGACCGATCACATCTTGCTACGGACGCACCCGGAAAGTCACTGACCACACTATTGACCGGTCAGGCCGGCACCCTGAGTCGTGTGGCATCGCGCCGGACGCCATCCTGGCGGTTCCGACTGTCTGCCACCCGAGATCAAGGGCGACGACGCTGTCTTCTGGTAGCAGGTCATCTGCGCGCCACCGTTGATGCAGGAGATGACGTTCAGCTGGTGCTGTATGCCCAATAGTCATAGGAGCCGCCGGGCACCGGGCACAGGTCGTGGTATGCGGCCAGCACGAACTGTCCCGCTTGGTCGATGGTCAGCTGTGGATGATCTTGCACCAGGCCAGCGGCTATCTGAGTTCCCGGCAGCTGCCGAACCCACAGTCTCCTGCACACGCTGTAGCCGTCTTCCAGCATCGCTGGATCCGTTCCGGTGATGCCCGCCCCGCGTGCGTCGGCGAGGAATCCCGGGACGGAGGGCTGTTGCAGTACCGGGCTGGCGCCGGCCGGCGCGGCCAGGCCTACGGAAATGACGGCTCCAGCGGCACCGACGAGGACTTTGGCCAACCTCAGTGGATTGGTTATGCGGTCAGTGATCATTTCTATTGCTCCCTTTCACTTTGGTGTTATGACGAAGTCGTCGCCGAGGTTGACTGCTCGGCTGGATTAGTGCGCACTGCACTGTGGGCGTACGCGCCCGGCGCAAGCCCGATCAAGGACAGCCAGAAAAAGACAGTGATCACGGCCAATAAAGCGGTGGCGATGAGGTGCCGAAACAGCAGCCTTCTGTAGGGGTTTTCGGTTTGAAGGCGCAATGACTGCTGCCCGCAATCGATATCGTCACCGCATCCACCTGACGGAATTCCGCCCATCTTCGGTTGCCGAACCACGGAATCCAGCTGCGATGAAGGTATTTCGTACGGGTAGCTCTTCATAGCTGTAAGCTTCGCGCGGTATAGAGAGAAAGTCTTCGCGGCTAACGCCCATTCACCATCCCCGTTAGCGGCAGTTGGCCACTACCAGCTAGCTGCAATAAGCCCGGCGCTGAGCAGCGCACATCACAAAGGACGGGGTGAGATCTGCTGGACTACTTGCTATCACCCAGGCGACCGAGGGCTGCGGTGATCGCACTAGCGGAAAGCGCTGACTTGGCGAGGAAAGCTACGGCGGGGCTGGTCTCGATCATGTCCGTCAGGTCGGCCTCGGCGTGGGTAGAGATCAGTATGACCGGGGCCCTTGCAGCGCTGTCGATCTCGTGAAGAGAATCCGCGAGATCGAAGCCGCTTTCTTCTCCGATATTTACATCGACCAGTGTTACGTCGGGACGCTGCTCTTGGACGGACCGGAGCGCGTCGGCATTCGTCGATGCCACACCGACAACGCAGGCACCCTGGTGTTCAAGCAGCCGCCTCGCCGAGTCGAGGAATTCCGGGTTGTCGTCGACGATGACAACCCGGATCGGCTCAGCCGGTGATTCCACAGCGCCATTGTGGCCACGGACGCGGCCAGTCGGCATTCCCGCTAGCACCCATGTTCACGTCTCGAGCGGCACTAGTTCGCTGGACTGTCCACCGGCCGACTCGTCGGGTCCGAGGGGAATATTCACCACTAGCGACGTGCCGTCGCCGAGACGACTCGCAATGGCGATCTGACCTCCAAGGGCCTCCACCCGGTCCACCAAGCCAATGAGTCCAGACCCTTTGCGGGCGTCGGCTCCCCCAATCCCGTCGTCGCGAATCGAAAGATAAAGTTTGTCATCCTCGGCTTTGACAGCCAGCTGGACCAGGGACGCCTGGGCATGCTTAGCCACATTCGTAAGCGCCTCTGCCACAAGGTAATAGCCGGCCACCTCGACATAGTCAGGTAAGCGCCGCGGTACCGCTACATCGAGTTCGACCGGCACCGGGCAGCGGCGCGCGAGTGTCTTCAGCGTCGGTCCGAGGCCTCCTCGTGACAGGATCGCCGGATGGATACCGCGGGCAATCTCCCGTAGTTCGTCCGAGACACCAACCAAACCGGTAACGACGTCGGAAATTTGTCCGCGCAGCGTCGCCTGCTCGGGCGAGACAGACTCCTCTGCCAGGCGCAGCTTGAGTCCCAATGAGACCAGACGCTGTTGAGCACCGTCATGCAAATCCCGTTCGATACGCCGCCGCGTTTCATCAGCGGCCGCGACAATCCGCGCTCGTGACGCTCTCAGTTCCGCACGCGCATTGGCATTTGCAATCGCAATTGTGATGAGGTCGGCGAAGTCGCTGACACGTTGCTCCGCGCTGGGTGGAAAGGCGTCGGATCGAGAGGAACCGGCGATAGCCGCTCCCCAGACTTGGCTGCCGGCCATGATCGGGGCTCCGACAGCTGAGCACAAACCCAACGCCCGAATGCGCGCGGCCGCCGACCCGGCAGCGTAGTCGTGGCTATCCATTCGTGCCGCGCGGCCGGTTCGCCACACCCTCGCCGCAACACTCTGGCCATCGAGCGAGAAGCGTTCGCCCACAGGCATTTCCTTTAGTCCTGGTTCGTCGGCCGCTGCAAGTAACAGAGCCGTGCCGTCAGGCCCGTATTCGAACAAGGCCGCGTTTTGGACATCGAGACAAGTGGCTAACTCCGCGACGACGGCTGAGAACACCTCCGATGGCGGAACATTGCGCGCCACCAACGTCGCGACCCGGCGCAGCGCGGTCTGCTGCCGCGCGGCGAGATCGGCTTCATGTCGGCGCCGGTCGGCTTCGATGGCGCTTGCTCGGGCCAGCCCCGCAAGACTGTTGGCGAACAGCGCCACGACGAAAAAGACGACAATCACCACCCAGTTCTGCAGCTGGGTCAGACCGAAGCCGTCCGGCCAGCTTCGGCAGACGTCGAACGCGACGGCGCTCACCAGTGCGGTGATCGCCGCTAATCCGAACCCCCAGGACATTCCGACCAGCAGTACCCCGAGCAGGTACACCGTGCCGAATGCCATGGTCGGAGCAAAGTGTTTGAGCACAACAACAACAGCGGTCTCGACGCCTATCAATGCCGCAGCGGCGATGAAACCTTGCCAGAGCGGCGGCGGGGTCGGCCGTACTAACAGCCGCATGACCCGCCCGCCCGGACGTCCCGGTTGGCCGCTGTCGGCCTGAGCCATCCCATGCTCTGTCACATGATCGGCCTAGCACGCGCGATGGCTCACCGCAATATCGCCAGCGAAGTGGCGACACTCCTTCCGGCCAGCCGGTAACCAAAGATTCCGGTTAGCTGCAATCCGATGTTGGTGTCAGCCGCACAGACATTCGTTCCTCTGGCCTGAATCATCGAGAGATGACTACAACAGCCCAACGCCCAACAACGCAGACAGCTGGCGATGGCCGGCGGCGAGAGGACGAGGTGCACGGCTTCCAGCCGTCACGGCAGCTTGTCGAGAACCTCTTCAACGGATCCTCGTCGACCTCATCGAACTGCATTTGCAGGGCAAGCAGACCCACTGGAACGTTGTCGGTACGAATTTCCGCGACTTACATCTGCAACTCGACGAACTGGTCGACTTCGCCCGCGAGGGCAGCGACACCATCGCCGAGCGCATGCGCGCGCTTGACGCGGTCCCGGACGGCCGGTCCGACACGGTGGTGGCCACTACCAGCCTGCCCCGATTTCCGGCGAACGAGCACAACACGACGGAGGTCGTAGACCAGATCACGACTCGCATCTATGCGACTGTCGAGACGCTTCGCACGGTGCATGACGCGGTTGACGCCGAAGACCCCAGCACAGCGGACATCCTGCATCAGCAGATCGACGGGCTGGAAAAGCTCGCGTGGCTGATCAAATCGGAAAACCGTAAGATCTAACCCGTTCACCCCGTCCGGGCGTCGTCAAAGCTTGTCCGACAACACGTTTGCGAAGGTGTGGGTATCGCCTGGCCAACGTGCCGAAACATAGGTTCCGTCGTCGACGACAAAGGCGGGCCGCGAGTTGGTTGCGGTGTCTCGCGCGATTCCGGAGGTCTTGAGCCGCCAATGCGGCGACCCGCGGGGAACGTCGCAGAAGTCCGTCGGGTTCTTCAGCGCACGAGTGACCTCCGACTGCACGGACATGTATCCGGCGGGCTGCCCCGGCTCCTCGGCATAGGTGCGGTAGTAGTTGGCGTCCCAGAATCGGGTGATCCGGGTGATTCGCCACGCGGTGCGCTCCAGCGCCCAGGTCAGCGCCGTGGTCCTGCGTCCATAGAGCACCGAGTGACCAGTTGCGGGATCAACGCTTCGGGCGGCGAGCAGCACGCCGTGACAAATCGCGGCGACGATCAGCTGGCGGGCGAAGGCGTCGACGACCAGCCGGTGCAGCACGTCGCTGTCGATGTAAGACCGCATCCCGCGGGCGCGATGGCCTCCGGGCAGCAGCAACGCGTCGATGCCGTCAAGCGACGTTTCAGACCAGCTGGACGGATGCTGATACCCCGGCGACTGCAGCATGGCCTGATATGCGTGGCGGGCATCTTTGTTGGCCCGCAGCATCCGCCCGACGACGCTGATGGCGCCCAACACCGGTAGCGCAGACCAGACGTCCAGACCGCGGCCGGTGACCATGATGTCGTCAGCCGCCGCAGGTGTGCCGCTTTCGGTGGCGAAGACGACGTGGTGGCCGTTTGCCGTCAAGACGTGCCAACTGATCGCGACCTCGGTCGGGTCGAAGTCGCGATCCGGGATCGGGATCAGCACGGTACCCATCGGTGATGTCTGAGCTTACGGCCTGGGGCCTTCGTTGACTCTAGCCAGGAACTTTCGGACGTCGCGCGGTTTGCGCAGCAGGTCGATTTCGGCGTCACGGGCATGGATGGCTATCGATGCCATCACGGCGGGAAGACTGCGACGACGGTAGGAGATCAACCAGCGCCAGAAGGCGAAATTGTCGCGGGAGCGACGCGCCGCTCGCCATGCGCACCGCCACAGCGCGAAGTCCAGCACGACGACTGTGTCGGCAGAGTTCAGACGCACCTCCGGCGCGTCGTAGGGCCCGAGGTCACCGTCGAGAATCCACCGCTTTGCGCTGATGAGTTCGCGCTGCAACGCTTTCCACTGATCCATCGGCAAGGGTGTGCGATCGCTTGACCAGAAATGCTTGTCGAGCTCGATCACCGGCAAACCGGTCAGCACGCCGAGCCTGGCGGCTAACGCGGACTTGCCCGCGCCGCCGCGCCCCAGGACGACGACTCGGTTCACTAGATCAGCGTGGCAGGCCGAGCAGCCGTTCGGCGGCCAGCGTGAGCAGAATCTGCTCAGTGCCGCCAGCGATTGTCAGGCACCGGGTGTTGAGGAAGTCATGCACAATCTTGTCTTCGATCGCGCCCGCCCCGTCGGACAGGTCCATCCGGTACTCGGCCAGCGCCTGCCGATACCGCACCCCGATGAGTTTGCGGACGCTGGACTGTGCACCCGGGTCCTGCCCTCCGACAGCGAGCTGCGCAATACGCTGATCAAGCAGCGAACCGGCTTGCGTGGTAATGATCAGCCGCGCCAGCCGATCCTGTTGGGCGACATCGAGTTCCATCTCGGCGACCGTCACGAGCAACTCTTCCATCGGGTTGCCCAGCGCGGTGCCGGCGGCCATTGCCACCCGCTCGTTGGCCAGTGTCGTGCGGGCCAGCCGCCAGCCGTCGTTAACATCGCCGACCACCATCTCGTCGGGGACGAACACGCCGTCTAGGAAGACTTCGTTGAACAACGCGTCGCCGGTGATTTCGCGCAACGGCCGGATCAGGATGCCAGACGAACTCATGTCGATCAGAAAGTAGGTGATCCCTTTGTGTTTCGGCGCGTCGGGATCAGTGCGGGCCAGGCATACACCCCACTGAGCCTTATGCGCCGAGGACGTCCACACCTTCTGGCCGGTCAGCTCCCAGCCGCCGTCGACCCGGACCGCCTTGGTACGCAGTGACGCCAGATCCGAGCCGGCACCCGGCTCGGAAAACATTTGGCACCAAAAGACTTCGCCGCGCAAGGTGGCTGGCACGAAGCGCTCCACCTGCTCAGGCGTGCCATGCTCGAGAATGGTCGGCGCCGCCCACCAGCCGATCACCAGGTCGGGGCGCACCACACCCGCCGACGCAATCTCCTGATCGATCAGCAGCTGCTCCGCCGGCCCGGCGCCGCGGCCGTACGGCGCAGGCCAGTGCGGCGCCAACAGCCCCGCTTCGGCCAGTGCCGCCTGACGCTTGTCTTCGGATAGCGCGGCGACCGCGGAGACCGCTTCGGCGATCTGGGGTCGCAAATCGGCGACCTCGCTCAGGTCGATACTCAGGCGCCGGCGCACACCAGCGTGGGTCAGCTCGGCGGTCCGACGCAGCCAGCGTGCCGATCCGCCGAGAAACTGCCCGATGCCGTAGGCCCGACGCAGGTAAAGGTGTGCGTCATGCTCCCAGGTGATGCCGATGCCGCCGAGTACCTGGATGCAGTCCTTGAGATTGGCTTTGGCCGCGTCGATCCCGATGCTCGCGGCAATGGCCGCGGCAACGGACAACTGGCGGCCATCGCTATGACCGGCGGCAACGGCGGCGTCGGCGGCGGCCACCGCCGCCTGCTCGGCACGGCAGAGCATCTCGGCGCACAGGTGCTTGATGGCTTGGAAGCTGCCGATCGGCTTGCCGAACTGCTCGCGCACCTTCGCATAGGCAACGGCGGTATCCAGCGCCCATCGGCTGATTCCGGCCGCCTCGGCGGACAGCACCGTCGCAGCCAGGTCGTGTACCCGGTCCGCGGCGGCGTCCAGCATGGTGGCCGGCGCCGACGTCAGCACCACCCGCGCCAACGGCCGGGAAAAGTCGGTGGCGCGCAACGGTTCGATCGCCACAGCGCCAGCTGAGTCGCCGGCGGCTGAATCGATAAGCAGCCATTTCCCGCCAGCTGGCACCAACAACAAGCCCTCGGCAACGCCACCTAGTACCCGCGGCACGGTGCCCGAGGCCCGCGAGGTCGCGTCGTCAAACTCGACATCACCCTCAAGGGCCACCCCGGCGGTGCGTTCGCCCGATGCCAGTGTGGCGCGCAGTTGCGGATCGTCGACCACCAGGGTGGCCAACGCGGTGGTTGCCACCGGGCCGGGCACCAGGGCTTTGGCGGCCTCCTCGACCATCGCGCACAAATCCTCGATGCTGCCGCCCGCGCCGCCGAAGTCCTCGGGCACTGCGACGCCGAACAGTCCGAGACCGGCCAGACCCTCAAAAACCGACTGCCAGGCTTTCGGCTCACCCTGTTCGATATCCCGGACCGCGGCCGTCGCGCCGGACCCGGCCGCCCAGTCACGCACCAACTCACGCGCCGCGAACTGCTCGTCGGTGATGGTCATGCCACCTGAACTCCTCGGTCTACGTGAAAAGCCGCTGCCTAGACGTCCCGCGCAGCACTAGAACGTGTTCTAATAGTGCCAGTGATCGAGCGTCAAGTCGAATGGCATCGCAGCAGGACATCCCGGTGTCCTGGCGGCGCCGAGGTGAGAAATTCGCGCTCGGCATGCGTATCGTTTCGAGCGAAGACGCCAGAAAAGGAGCTGTCCGTCACATGTCCGCTTCCGTTTCGGAGCCAGCCCACAGCGACTCGGGCCAATCCGCCGCGAGTTCCTCCACTGCGCAGCCGCGTGAGGTGCTGAACGTGGCGGTACTGGCCGAGTCCGAACTCGGGTCTGAGGCGCAGCGCGAGCGTCGCAAACGCATCCTGGACGCGACGACGGCGATCGCCTCCAAGGGCGGCTACGAGGCGGTTCAGATGCGTGCGGTCGCCGACCGCGCGGATGTCGCGGTAGGCACGCTGTACCGCTATTTCCCTTCCAAGGTGCACCTGCTGGTCTCGGCGCTGGGCCGGGAGTTCGAGCGGATCGACGCCAAGACCGACCGCTCGACACTGACCGGCGCAACATCGCATCAGCGGTTGAACTTCGTGGTCAGCAGGCTCAATCGCGCGATGCAGCGCAATCCGCTGCTGACCGAGGCCATGACCCGGGCCTACGTCTTCGCCGACGCCTCGGCGGCGGGTGAGGTCGATTACGTCGAGAAGCTCATCGACTCGATGTTCGCCCGCGCGATGAGCGACGGCGAACCGACCGAAGACCAGTACCACATCGCCCGGGTGATCTCAGATGTGTGGACATCGAATCTGCTGGCCTGGCTCACCCGCAGGGCGTCCGCCACCGATGTGAGCAAGCGGCTGGAACTTGCCGTGCGGCTGCTGATCGGCAATGGGGAGCACTCCGAAGTCTGACCGCTGCCGTTCAGGCCGGCGGCCCGGCGGTCCGTCCACGGATCAGCTCGGTATCGAGCAACTCGACTTCTGCGTGGATATTGCCTTTGTGCAACAGCTCGCCGGCGCGGCGGCCTTTCTGCAGGCTCGGCTGCGCCACCGTGGTCAGCCCGCGCCGTTGCGCTTCGCCGATCAGGTCAAAACCGGTAACGGTCATTTCACCGGGTATGTAGATCCCGCGGCCGCGCAGATGCTCCATTGCCGATAAAGCCAGCACGTCGGCGGTGCACATCAGCGCGGTGATCCGCGGATTGGCTTCCAGCGCGACCTGAGCGGCGACACCACCCGATGCCGCGGTGTGCTCGTAGCTTTCCACCACCGTCAACGAGTCCGGGTCGACGCCTGCAGCGGCCATCGCGTCGCGGATCCCGCCGATGCGTTCGCTCTGAACCTGAAACGTCGTTGAACGCAGGCGTTCGGAGTCGACCAGGCCTTGACGACGGTCACGGCGCAACCGCATGGTCAGCAGCCCGATCTCCCGGTGACCCAAACCGAGTACGTAATCGCCGAGCTTCCGCATCGCCGCCCGGTCGTCAATGCCCACCGCAGATGCGCCGGGAACGTCTTTGGGCTGGTCGACCACCACCAGCGGCAGTCGCCGTTGCTGCACGATTTGCAGGTAGGGGTCGTCTCCCGCTGCCGAATAGACCACGAATCCGTCCACCCCCGCGGCAAGCACGGATGCTGTCCCGTCCGCGAGACTGCGACTAGGGCCGACCGCCACCAGCATCAGCCCCTGACCAAGCTCCTCACACGACTGGGCAAGTCCCGCAACGAAATCCAGCGCTGCCGGGTCACTGAAGGAGTAGGTCAGCGGCTCGGTGATCACCAGCCCCACAGCACCGGCCTTGCGCGTGCGCAGCGACCGTGCTACCGGATCGGGTCCGGCATAACCCAGGCGTTTGGCGGTGGCGAGCACCCGTTCACGCAACGCGGGCGAGAGCTGATCGGGTCGGTTGTAGGCATTCGAGATGGTGGTGCGCGATACCTTGAGCTCAGCCGCCAACGACGCTAGCGTCGCCCGCCGTCGCGGCGTGGGGCTCATGCCCTCAGAGGCTACCGGGCATTGCGGGCAAGATTGCGTGCGACGCCGGACGGCCACTACATTTTGGGAACGATTTTCATTAGGTGGGCGCTTGGACGCCGAGGAAGCAAACCCGGCGGTGCGGACGGCGGCAGCCTGCGTGGCGATCAGCTTGTCCGCCACCGCGGTCGGTCTCGGCGCCACGACCGTGCTGACCGGCTGCAGCGCCGGCACGTCACCGCACCGCGGGCCGCCGTCGTGCTGGCGGGTTTGACGCCTCATGCCTGAGCGGTGGGCCGCACTACCACCTCGCCGATATCCACGTCAGCTGGCTGCTCGATAGCAAAGGCGATCGCCCTGGCCACCGCGCCAGGCGGCATCGCAATGACGTCGCGGCGTTGCTCCAACTCCGCCCGGACCACTGGATTTTTTATCGACTCTGCGAAGTTGGTCGATGTCATACCAGGCGAGATGATCGTGACCCGCAGGTTCTCGCCGGCTTCCTGACGGAGCCCCTCAGATATCGCCCGAACCGCCATCTTGGTGCCCGCGTACACCGACTGACCGGGGGTGACCCGGAACGCGGCGGTAGAGGCGATGTTGACGAAATGTCCAAAGCCCTGACGCCGGAACAGCGGAAGCGCCGCGGCGATGCCGAATAGCACACCTTTGAGATTGACGTCGACCATCGCCTCCCAGTCATCAACCCGAAGCTCGTCCAACGGCGAGACCGGCATGATGCCGGCATTGCTGACAAGAACATCGAGTTGACCGTAGGTTTCAGCGGTCACCGAGACGAATTTCATCAGGTCGTCGCGACGACTGACATCGGTCACCTCAGTTACTGCGTCCGCGCCTGTGGCAGCCAGCCGCGCAGCCAATGCCTTCATGCCATCGGGGTTGCGCGCACCCAGCACCAGCTTTGCCCCACGTGCAGCGAGCAGCATCGCTGTTGCCTCGCCAATCCCACTGCTGGCACCCGTGATCGCGACTACCTTGCCGTCAATTGCCACGGGCCCGAAGCTACGCGCGGACACCCGCCTTAAGCTAGCCATCGTGGCCTCCATCGACCTGAACGCCGACCTGGGCGAGGGCTTCGGCGTCTGGCGACTTGGTGACGATGAGGCCATGCTGCGCATTGTCACCAGCGCCAACGTTGCCTGCGGCTTCCACGCAGGCGACCCAGCTGGCCTGTTGCAGGTGTGCCGGCTGGCCAGCGAGCGTGATGTGCGCATCGGCGCACAGGTGAGCTATCGCGACCTGGTCGGGTTCGGCAGACGATTCATCGACGTCACCCCGGAGGATCTGCTCGCTGACGTCGTCTATCAGATCGGCGCGTTACACGGACTTGCCCAGGCGGCGGGCGCAGGCGTGTCCTACGTCAAACCCCATGGCGCGCTATACAACACGATCGTGACCAACCGTGAGCAGGCAGCCGCCGTCGCGGAGGCGGTACACACGGTGGATGCCGGCCTGCCGGTGCTCGGCCTCACGGGTTCGGTGTTTTTCGAGGAAGCCCACCGGCGTGGCTTGCGAACCGTCGCGGAGGCATTCGCCGATCGCGCCTACCGGCCTGACGGCCAGCTGGTGTCCCGGCGGGAGCCTGACGCGGTGCTGCACGACCCGGACGCCGTCGCCGAACGGGTGGTGGCCATGGTCACCACCGAACAGCTCACCGCGGTCGACGGGTCAACGATCCAGGTGCACGTGGAATCGGTTTGCGTGCACGGTGATTCACCCGGTGCGGTGCAGATCGCCACGGCGGTGCAGGAGCGGCTGAAGGCTAGCGGTATTGACCTGAAGGCGTTTTGCTGATGCGGCTGCGTCCTGGTCGTCCGGATATCGCGAACCATTCACACCGGTTCAGCGTGCCTGCTGCCACATCCGGCGCGCCGCTGACTGTGACGTGGCTGGGGGTGACCACGCTGCTGCTCGACGACGGCTCGTCAGCGCTGATGACCGATGGCTTTTTCTCCCGCCCCAGTCTGGCGCGACTGCTCTTGGGCAAGGTGTCGCCGTCGACGGCCCGGGTCGACGGATGCCTGGCGCGCGCTAACGTGACGCGGCTAGAAGCGGTCATCCCGGTGCACACGCATTTCGACCACGTGTTGGACTCCGCGCTAGTCGCAGATCGCACCGGCGCGCAGCTGGTCGGGGGCGAATCGGCGGTCAACGTCGGCCGTGGCTACGGACTCGCCGAGGACCGCTTGGTTGTCGCCGAGCCGGGCGAGCCAATTCACTTGGGCGCCTTCGAAGTTACACTCGTGAAGTCGCATCACAGCCCGCCCGATCGGTTCCCCGGAGAGATCGCTGCGCCGGTGATACCGCCAGTGAAGGTGTCGGCATACCGGTGCGGCGAGGCCTGGTCGACGCTGGTGCATCACCGATCGTCGGGCCGACGGCTGTTGATCCAGGGCAGTGCCGGGTTCGTCAAAGGCGCGCTGGCAGGACAACGCGCTGATGTCGTCTATCTTGGCGTCGGCCAGCTGGGTGTGCTGGCCGAGTCTTATCTGGTCGACTACTGGGCGGAAACGGTGCGCGCCGTGGGCGCGCGCCGTGTGGTGTTGATTCACTGGGATGATTTCTTCCGCCCATTGTCAAAGCCACTGCGGGCCTTGCCCTATGCGGGCGACGACTTGGATTTTTCGCTCAGTATCCTGACCAAGCTGGCCGCCCACGACGGTATCGCGCTGGACATGCCGACGGTGTGGCGGCGCGAGGACCCGTGGGCCTGAGTTGACACTACTTCTGGCTCTGCTGTCGCTGGCGGTGGTCCTGGCGTTCGCGGTCGCCCGTCCACGGGGGTGGCCCGAGGCTTTCGCCGCCGTGCCGGCTGTCGTCCTGTTGATAGCCGTCGGCGCGATCTCGATGCACGACGCGGCTACCGAGGCGGCCCGGCTTTCGCGGGTCGTCGCTTTCCTGGGCGCGGTGCTGGTGTTGGCCAAAATGTGCGACGACGAAGGCCTGTTCGAGGCGGCCGGCGCCGCAATGGCGCGGGCGAGCTCCGGGTCACATCGCCTGCTGCGGCAGGTGTTCGTGATCGCCGCGACCATCACCGCGGTGCTGAGCCTGGACGCCACGGTGGTGCTGCTGACGCCGGTGGTGCTGACCACGGTTCGGCGGTTGCGGGCACCGGTGAGACCACACGCCTACGCGACCGCGCATCTCGCCAACGCCGCATCGCTGCTGCTTCCGGTGTCGAATCTGACCAACCTGCTCGCATTCCACGCCGCGAACGTGTCGTTCACCAAGTTCACCCTGGTGATGACGCTGCCCTGGTTGGCCGCGGTGGCCACCGTTTACGTCGTGTTCCGGGTGTTCTTCCGCCGGGATCTCAGCGTGCAGCCTGATCCGCAAGAGACCGAACCTGTACCGCCGACACCGGTATTCGCGTTGGTGGTGGTGGCGCTGACGTTGGCCGGATTCGTGATCGCCGAAGCGGCGGGGGTGGCGCCGGCGTGGGCGGCGCTGGCCGGGGCGGCGGTGATGGCGGTACGAAGCCTGGCCCGACGCCACACCACGGCGGTGGCGATCGTGCGCGCGGTGAACCTGCCGTTCCTGGTGTTCGTGCTGGCGTTGGGCGTTGTGGTGCAGGCGGTTATGCGCAACGGCGTGGCAGACCGGATGGGCGCGGTGTTGCCGTCCGGGTCCGGTCTGCCCGCGCTGTTGGGCTTCGCGGTGGTGGCCGCCGTGCTGGCCAATGTCGTGAACAACCTGCCCGCGACGTTGGTGTTGGTGCCGCTGGTGGCGCCGACTGGGCCGGCGGCGGTGTTGGCCGTGCTGATCGGGGTGAACATCGGCCCAAACTTGACCTATGTCGGGTCGCTGTCGAACCTGTTGTGGCGCAGCGTGTTGCGCCGCTACGACGTCTCGGCCAGCGTCGGTGAATACACCCGCCTCGGGTTGTGCACGGTGCCCGCCGCGTTGGTGGCTGCGGTGCTGGCGCTGTGGGCCGGTGTGCGGTTGCTGGGCGTTTAGCCTCATCGAGATCGACGTTAGCGTGGGGAAATTCGAAGTTTTGCGCGCTACCGTCGATCTCGGCGCAGCTTGCCGCCAAGGCCGTTCAGGTTAGCGTCGCCGCTGCCGCGCGATCTCGGCCAGCACCACCCCGGCGGCCACCGACGCGTTCAACGATTCGCCTACGCCGGCCATCGGAATCGAGACCACCGCGTCGCAGTTCTGTCGTACCAGCCGCGACAGTCCCTTTCCTTCCGACCCGACCACCACCACCACCGGGCCCGAGCCGTCCAAATCGTCGAGTGTCGTGTCGCCGTCGGCGTCCAACCCGACCAGCTGCAAGCCGCGACCAGCCCAATCCTTCAGTGTCCGATTGAGATTGGTGGCACGTGCGACGGGAATCCGCGCTGCCGCGCCGGCGCTGGTTCGCCAAGCCACCGCTGTCACCGAGGCAGAGCGCCGCTGCGGGATCAGCACCCCGTGCCCGGCGAACGCCGCCACCGAGCGAACGATCGCGCCCAGGTTTCGCGGATCGGAGATGTTGTCCAGGGCGACCAGCAGCGCCGGCGGGGCCTCCATGGCCACCTCGAGCAGGTCGTCGGGATGGACGTACTGGTATGGCGGTACTTGTAACGCGATTCCTTGATGCAAGCCGTTGGTGGTCATCCGGTCCAGATCGGTGCGCGGCACTTCGAGGATCGCGATACCGGCATCGGCTGCCAGCGTGACGGATTCGGTGAGTCGCTCGTCGGCTTGGGCTCCGAGGGCGACGTAGAGCGCGGTCGCCGGAACACCGGCGCGCAGGCATTCCAAGACCGGATTTCGGCCCAGGACCGTCTCGACGTCGTCTTCGACGCGTTTAGCTGGCCGGCGCGGCTGCGACTTGAGCCGCTTGGCGGCTGGATGGTATGGCCGCATATCCGCCGGCGGAGTGGCGCCGCGGCCTTCTAGCCCGCGGCGGCGTTGGCCGCCGGAGCCCACGGTCGGCCCCTTCTTGGTTCCGGGTTTGCGTACCGCGCCACGGCGTCGCGAATTACCGGCCATCGGCCGGGGATCCCAGCGACCACTGCGGGCCGTCCGGAGTGTCGGTGACCTCGATGCCGGCGTCCTTGAGTCGATCCCGGATCTCGTCGGCCAGCTTCCAGTCGCGCTGCTCGCGGGCCTGCTCGCGCCGCTGCACCTCGGCGCGCACCAACACGTCGACGGCTGCTAGCGCGGCCGACGTCTCGTCGTGCGACTCCCAGCGCTCGTCGAGCGGGTCGCAGCCGAGAATGCCCATCATCGCGCGGATCGCCGCAGCATTGGCCAACGCGGTGTCGTGGTCACCGGCGTCCAGCGCCCGGTTGCCCTCCGCGCGGGCGCGGTGCACCTCGGCCAGCGCGACCGGCACCGCCAAGTCGTCATCGAGTGCTGCAGCGAACCGCGGCGTCCACTGTCCGGGGTCCACGGCGCCGACCCGGGTGCGCACACGGTGCAAGAAGTCCTCGATCCCGACGTAAGCGTTGACCGCGTCCCGCAACGCGGCCTCGGAGAACTCCAGCATCGAGCGGTAATGCGCGCTGCCCAGGTAGTAGCGCAGCTCGGCGGGCCGGACACGTTGCAGCATGGCCGGAATGGACAACACGTTGCCCAGCGACTTGCTCATCTTCTCGCCGCCCATGGTGACCCAGCCGTTGTGCAACCAGTACCTGGCGAACCCGTCGCCGGCCGCGCGGCTTTGCGCGATCTCGTTCTCGTGATGCGGAAAGACTAAATCCATTCCGCCGCAATGGATATCGAACTCCGGTCCGAGATAGGTGCGGGCCATCGCCGAGCATTCCAGATGCCAGCCGGGGCGTCCGCGTCCCCACGGCGTCGGCCATGACGGCTCACCGGGTTTGGCGCCCTTCCACAGCGTGAAGTCCCGCTGATCACGCTTGCCGGTAGCCACTCCCTCGCCTTGATGCACGTCGTCGATCTTGTGTCCGGACAGCTGGCCGTAGTCGGGGTAGCTCAGCACGTCGAAATAGACATCGCCGCAGCCGGTATAGGCGTTGCCGGATTCGATCAGCCGCTCGATCAGCTCCACCATCTGGGTGATGTGGCCGGTGGCCCGCGGCTCGGCCGACGGCGGCAACACGCCGAGCGCGTCGTAGGCGGCGGTGAAGGCCCGCTCGTAGGTGGCCGCCCATTCCCACCACGGCCGGCCCGCCGCGGCGGCCTTGTTGAGGATCTTGTCTTCGATATCGGTGACGTTGCGGATGAATGCGACGTCGCAGCCCCGCGCCATCAGCCAGCGCCGCAGGATGTCGAACGCCACGCCGCTGCGCACGTGGCCGATGTGGGGCAGACCCTGCACGGTGGCGCCGCAAAGGTAGATGGAGACGTGCCCGGCCCGCAGCGGAACGAAATCACGCACGGCACCGGTTGCCGTGTCATGTAGCCGCAGCTGGGCGCGATCGGTCACGACGTGCCAGCTTACCGGGCCATACGCGTTGCTCGGTGACCAGCGCGGCGGAGCGGGCATACCTTGTCCGCGGGCAAGGGAAACGATCACCAGGATGCGAAAGATGGCCGCCATTGGCGGCAGCTAGCGGGTGGTTCCTTCGACGGCGACCAGCAACGCCGTGGCGATCGCAGCGCGACCCTCATCGCGACCGGTCAGGCCCAGCCCGTCGGTGGTGGTAGCCGACACCGACACCGGCGCGCCCAGCAGATCGGACAGCACCCGTTGTGCCTCGGCGCGGCGCGGACGCAATTTTGGGACGGGTGCCGATCACCTGCACCGCCGCGTTGCCGACCCGGTAGCCCTGTCCGGCGATCAGGTCGGCGACGTGGCGCAGCATGTCGATCCCGCTGACGCCGGCCCAGCGTGGGTCGTCCACACCGAACACGTCGCCGATATCCCCCAGCCCGCTCGCCGACAGCAGCGCGTCGCATAGCGCATGCACGGCCACGTCGCCGTCGGAATGCCCGGCGCAGCCGTCGACGTCGGGAAACAACAGACCCAGCAACCAGCACGGCCTGCCGGCTTCTATTGCATGCACATCGGTGCCCAGACCGACCCGGAGGTTCACGGCTTCACGATCGCCTGCGCCAGCAACACGTCCAAGTGGGTGGTGATCTTGAAGGCCAGCGGGTCGCCCTCGACCACCCGTACCTGACCGCCAATGTGCTCCACCATCGACGCGTCGTCAGTGAAATCAACCGTTACGGCCCGCTGATAGGCACGCAGCAGCAGCTCGGTGGCGAACCCCTGTGGGGTCTGCACGGCCCGCAGGCCGGCCCGCTCCGGCGTCCCCAACACCACACCGTTGGCATCGATGGCCTTAATGGTGTCTGAAAGGGGCAGCACGGGCACGACAGCTGGATGCCCGGCCTGCAGGGCTTCGACCACGCGCACCACCAGCGCGGGCGGCGTCAGGGCCCGCGCCGCGTCGTGCACCAGCACGAAGCGGGGTTGCTCTGCGTCTGCGAACGCCGCCAGCGCATGGCTCACCGACTCGCTGCGATTTGCTCCTCCGGCGACGACGGTCGCCTGGTGACCGAGGATCAGTTTGGCCTGGTCGGTGCGGTCGGCTGGCACCGCAACCACGACGCGGTCGACGACGCCGGACTCCAATAGACCGCTGACAGCGCGTTCGACCAGCGTGCGGCCATCAAGATGAAAGAACGCCTTCGGAACGCCCGCGGCCAACCGTTCGCCTGAACCGGCGGCCGGGACCACCGCGACCGTGCCTGTCACCCCCGGCCTCTGCGCGTTAGGGGATTCAGAACGCGTCTAGGAAGCAGCCGCCAGAACTTCGTCGAGAATGGTCTCCGCCTTGGCGTCGTCGGTGCTTTCGGCCAGCGCCAATTCACCGACCAGAATCTGGCGGGCCTTGGCCAACATGCGCTTCTCGCCGGCGGACAGGCCGCGCTCCTGGTCGCGGCGCCACAGATCACGTACGACCTCGGCGACCTTGTTGACGTCACCGGAGGCTAGCTTCTCCAGGTTGGCCTTGTAGCGACGGGACCAGTTGGTCGGCTCTTCGGTGTGCGGTGCGCGAAGCACCTGGAACACCTTGTCGAGGCCTTCCTGGCCGACCACATCGCGAACGCCAACGTATTCGGCGTTTTCAGCGGGTACTCGAACGGTCAGGTCTCCCTGCGCCACTTTCAAGACGAGATATTCCTTTTGTTCCCCTTTGATGGTCCGGGTTTCGATCGCCTCGATCAACGCAGCACCGTGGTGTGGATATACAACGGTGTCTCCGACCTTGAAAATCATCTGATTCGAGCCCCTTTCGTTACTCCATGCTAGCACGCGGCCCCGACACGTGCGGAACAACGGTGCAGGTCAGGGGCACCGCACGTGAAGAGAGGGGGTTGACAGACTGGAAAATTCATGCAAGACACCGGCCGATCGGGAACCCGTTCAGCGCACCCTGAAGCGCTCAAGGTGTGCGCTGTTCGGGGTAGTCATGATCATACCGCCCAGGTCTGAGCCCTCAGCTACCGCCTGCCCTACCGACCTACTACTGTGCATAGTCGAATCGCAGTGCCATTGGCAGGCCGAGCAGGAGGCTTTGAGTGAAACGCGTCGACTCTCCGCTTTCGGAATCCCACTCGGAATGCCGTTCGAACCGCCGCTCGGCTGGGGTGGTCGCGCTGGCAGCGGGAGCCTTGATCGGTGCCGTCACGCTCACCGGCTGCGGCACAGGGCAGCTCTCGCAAACCGCCAGCATGGAGTCCGCCGTCGACGGGAGTCAGGCGGTACTCAACAACGTCGCGCTGCGCAATGTTCACATTCAGGCCCAGCAGAACCGTGACTATCTTCAACCGGGCACGACCGTGGATCTGATGCTCGTTGTCACCAATCAATCGCCGGATGTCGTCGACAAGCTGGTCCGCATCTCCACCGATATCGGCAAAGTGACCGTGACCGGTGATTCCACGTTGCCGGCCGGTGGAACGCTGTTCGTCGGTACGCCAAACGGTCAGAACTGGAAAGCCGTGGACGCCGTGGAGGCCGCCGACAACGTCAAGGCGACAGTGCAACTGTCCAAGCCGATCACCAACGGCCTGAACTACAACTTCACCTTCGATTTCGAGAAGGCTGGCGCGACCAGCCTGGCCGTGCCGATTTCCGCTGGGCAGGCGCCACGGCAGGGCGAACCAGCGCCGCCGGTCCTCGCAACCGTAGGTTGCCCGATCTGTCGGACCCGCAAGATACGGTCACCGCGTGGCCAAGGCACGTTCGCAGTACCGCTGCTCGGAATGCCGCCATGTCACCGCCAAGTGGGTGGGTCGCTGCCTGGAGTGCGGCACCTGGGGCTCTGTCGGCGAAGTAGCGGTGCTCTCCGCTGTCGGAAACGGCAACCGCCACCTGGTGGCACCGTCGTGTGCTGCCGTTCCGATCAGTTCCATCGAGCCGCGCACCGCCCGGCATTTTCCTACCGGGGTTGATGAACTCGACCGCGTGCTGGGCGGCGGGGTGGTACCGGGCTCTGTGACGCTGCTGGCCGGCGATCCCGGGGTGGGTAAGTCGACGCTGCTACTCAAGGTCGCTCACCAATGGGCAACATCAGGGCGGCGCGCGCTGTATGTGTCCGGCGAAGAGTCGCGGGGCCAGATCCGGATGCGTGCCGACCGGACCGGCTGTAGCCATCATGAGCTCTACCTGGCCGCCGAGTCGGACCTGCAGACGGTGCTCAGCCATATCGAGGCGGTGCAGCCCACCCTTGTCGTCGTGGACTCGGTGCAGACGATGTCCAGCACTGACGCCGAGGGCGTCAGCGGCGGCGTCAACCAGGTCCGTGCGGTGACCACCGCGCTGACCGCCGCGGCGAAAACCAGCGGTGTGCCCCTGATCCTCGTCGGCCATGTCACCAAGGACGGGGCGATCGCCGGACCCCGTTCGCTTGAACACCTCGTCGACGTGGTGCTGCATTTCGAGGGCGATCGCAACTCGCTGCTGCGCATGGTCCGCGGTGTCAAGAATAGATTCGGTGCAGCCGACGAAGTCGGGTGTTTTCTTCTGCAGGACAACGGGATTGAGGGTGTCGCTGACGCCTCCGGGCTCTTTCTGGATCAGCGGCCGCAGCCCGTCGCGGGCACCGCCATCACGGTGAGTCTCGACGGCAAGCGTCCATTGATCGGCGAAGTCCAGGCGCTGCTGGCGACGCCGTCAGGCGGTTCGCCGCGACGCGCCGTGAGCGGCATCGACCATGCCCGGGCGGCCATGATCGCCGCCGTGCTGGAAAAACACGCTCGCCTCAAGATCGCGGTCAACGACGTCTACCTGTCCACGGTGGGCGGCATGCGGCTGACCGATCCGTCGTCGGACCTGGCCGTAGCGATTGCGTTGGCTTCGGCGTACGTCAACCTGCCGCTGCCTGCCACGGCGGTGATGATCGGCGAAGTCGGCCTGGCCGGTGACCTGCGGCGGGTCGCCGGCATGGAACGCCGACTGGCCGAAGCCGCCCGCCAAGGGTTCACCACCGCGCTGATTCCGCCGGGCTGCGCCGCGGTGCCGACCGGTTTGCAAGCCTTGGAGGCGGCCACCATCGTCGCCGCGTTGGAGCACATGCTCGACATCGCCGAGCATCGCGGCAGCCCTTCTGCGCCACCACATCGCCTGGATGTGGCATCGAGGGAGCACAATAACTGGCAGTGACTGTCCGCAAAGCAACAACGAACGGCGAGGCGTCGCCGCCGCGTCCCACCCTGCGTGAGGCCGTCGCACGGCTGGCGCCGGGTACCGCGCTGCGCGACGGCCTAGAACGCATCCTGCGCGGCCGAACCGGTGCCCTGATAGTCCTCGGCTACGACGACAGCGTCGAGACGATCTGCGACGGCGGCTTCTCGCTCGATATCCGCTACGCACCGACCAGGCTGCGAGAGCTGTGCAAGATGGACGGCGCCGTGGTGCTGTCCACCGACGGCAGCCGGATCCTGCGTGCCAACGTGCAGCTGGTGCCCGACCCGTCGATACCCACCGACGAGTCCGGGACTCGGCACCGCTCGGCCGAGCGGGCCGCAGCCCAGACCGGCTACCCGGTGATCTCCGTCAGCCATTCGATGAGCATCGTGACCGTCTACCTCGGCGGCGAACGGCACGTGCTGGCCGACTCGGCGACCATCTTGTCGCGGGCCAACCAAGCCATCGCCACGCTGGAGCGGTACAAGATCCGGCTCGACGAGGTCAGCCGGCAACTTTCCCAGGCCGAGATCGAGGACTTCGTCACCCTGCGCGATGTGATGACCGTGGTGCAACGGCTCGAGCTGGTCCGCCGGATCGGTCTGGTGATCGACTACGAAGTCGTCGAGCTTGGCACCGACGGACGTCAGCTACGGCTGCAGCTCGAAGAATTACTCGGGGGCAACGACGATGCCCGGGAGTTGATCGTGCGGGACTATCACGCCAATCCCGAGCCGCTGTCCAAATCCGAGGTCGCGGCGATACTCGACGAGCTGGACGCGCTGACCGATACGGAATTGCTCGACTTCACTGCGATCGCCAAAGTCTTCGGCTACCCATCGACAGCGGAGGCCCAGGACTCGGCGATGAGCTCACGCGGCTATCGGGCGATGGCCGGTATCCCCCGGCTGCAGTTCGCCCACGCCGACCGGCTGGTCCGCGAATTCGGCTCGCTGCAAGGCCTGCTCGCGGCCAGCGCCGACGACATGGAGGCGGTCGATGGGATCGGCGCCATCTGGGCCCGCCACGTGCGGGAAGGGCTGTCGCAGTTGGCCGAGTCGACCATCGCCGACCCGCTCAGGTGAGAGCCGCCCGGGCAATCTGTTAGCCGCCGGGGCCGGGCGGCGGACCAGGAGGCGGCCCAACCGGCACCGGGCCGGGCAGCCCGGGCGGCGGCGGAGGTACGGCACCTGGCGCTGGCGGTGGGGCGAGGATGAACGGAACCGCTGCCGACCGTAGGTTTCCCAGCTGTACGACGAGGTTGTAGGTCCCGGGTCCGATCGGCTGCCGCGGCAGCGGGCAGTGCGGAGCCGACCCCATGCCGGTCCAAGTCACGGCGGTCGTCACCTGCTCGCCCGGCGCGAAAGTCTTGACCAATGTCTCGTTGGACGGCGCACAGTCCAGGTTGGACCACAACCGCTTGTTGTCCAGTGAGTAGACGTAGGCCGCCAGCACGGCCGCTCCGACATCGCGCTTGCAGGCGACCAGGCCGATATTGGTCACGACCATCGTGAATTTCGGCTGGTCACCGATCACGTATTGCGGGGCATTGGTCAGGCCCAGGACGGCCAGCGTGGAGTCGGGGCAGTCATCGCCTTCCTTGAGCACCGGCGGCGGCTGGACGGCTGCCGTCGGCGTCTCGGCCGGCTGGTTGGGATTTTGTCCCGCCGGGGGCTGCACCGGCGTCTTGACCTCCGGCGCGGCACCAGGTGCGGCGGCCTTCTGCGCGTCCTGCCCGGAAGCTTTGCCGGCGGAATTGGCGCCGGCACTTCCGCTCATCACGGCGACGATAACCGCGACCACAATCCCGATCGCGACTACCGCGATGCCCAATGCCAGTCCGCGGCGTCGCCAGTAAATTTCCGGCGGTAGCGGGCCATGCGGTTCCAGATCCAGCACATTCACACCGTAAGCCCAGGTCACGTCGACAGGTCAGACCCGACTCGGCGTGTCGCCCAGTTAGCTGAGGTCTGGGCACGCCGCGGGGGGCAGGTAGCCGGGGCCACCAGAACCACCGCCCCAACAGCGCTACCAGGGACGGCATCAAGAAAGTCCGAACGATCAGGGTGTCCAGCAGCAGCCCGATCCCGACGGTCATGCCCACTTGCTCGATGCTCAGCACCGTGCTGCCGGCCGCGACCAGCAGCACGATGTCGCCGTGCACAAGGCCCTGCAAGTCGCGGGTGGCCGGGCCGACCCCGGCCACATCCACCGAGACGGGGGTCAACGTCCCCTCCTTGGTCGCTTCGGCAACGGCGGTCTGGATCTGGCGGGCGCGCTGTGCGCCGTCGCCCCCCCATTCCTGGCCGTCGCCGTAGACCACCAGGTAGGTCGCGCGGCCATCCCGAGACACCAGATTGTTCAACGCCTGGCGATACCGCGGGTCCGACAGGGCGCGGCCTGGCAGGTAAAAGCCGCCGACGGCGCTGCCGCGAAAGTCGGCGTCGAGCTGCTGCAGGTAGTCGGAGAGCTGGCGCACCTGCGGGCTGATCGAATCGGCAACGCCCCGCAGGTCGCGAGTCGCGGCTTTAGCCTGGCCTAGCACCTCGCGCATCGACTCCAGGGTCTGCGGTAGCCCGGCGAACGCCGTCGTGGCGGTGCTCGACCCCGACGTCAGTTTGGTTGCGCCTTGGGATAATTCGCCCGAGCTGTGGACCACGCTGTCGACGGGCTCGACGACGCGCGACACCAGCGAGCAGATCGCGTTGCCTCGGCAGTCCGGGGTGGTGTCGACGAAGGTCCGCAGCGGGGCGAGATACGCCGACATCGTCGTGACGTTGTCCCGCATGCCGTCGATACCGGCACGCATATCGGCTGCGCCTGAACCGATTTCGCGCAAGCCGCCAGCGCCACCCTGCATCCCGCGGCTCAGTTGGTCCACCGCGACGGTCATCTGCGACACGATGGTGTCCAGGTCACCCACCCGCTGCAGCCGCTGCAGCACAGAGTCGATGCCGTCGCCGAATTGCCGACCGAGAAATCCAGCCTGGTAGCTGAACTCGGCGGAATGCTCGACGCAGGCCCAAGCCGCGAAGGGTGGTCGGTGTGCGCAGAAATTCCGTTAACCGACCCCAGCCCTCGCTTTCGCCGGTGTCCGCTCTGAGATGGACACCGCCGAGATCTTCGTGCTGCTTGTCGATGACCAGGAGCTGGTCCGCTCCGGGCTGCGACGGATTCTGCGCCGCAAGGACGGCTTCGTCATCGTCGCCGAATGCAGTGACGGCGACCAGGTGCCCGACGCGGTGGCCAAACACCATCCTGACGTGGTGGTGATGGATCTGCGGATGAAGAGGGTCGACGGTATCGAGGCCACCCGCCGACTTTCCGCGCCCGGTTCTCCGCCGGTGCTGGCGCTGACCACCTTCAACGACGACGAATTGTTGTCCGGGGCTTTGCGTGCCGGGGCGCCGGGGTTCGTGCTGCCGCATCTTCGTCAAGCTGGATCTACGTGATCGAGCTGCCGCCATCGTCTACGCCTACGACCACGGTCTCGTCACACCGCGGTATTCGACCTAGGGCTCGTCGCGAGGTTCTTCCCCGACGTCGCCGATCACCTCGCGCAGCACCACCTGCCCGTCGGCAAGGCGGTAGGTGGCGCCCACAATCGCCAGCTCACCGGCGGCCACCCGCTCGGCGATGGTGGTCGAGCGAGCCACCAGCTGAAGGCCAGTCTCGACCACATGGCGTGCCTCGAACTCGTCTGCCCGGGTCAAACCTTCGCGGCGGCCCAGCAGGATCGACGGCGTCACCCGCTCGACGACGTCGCGCACGTAACCGCCGGGCAGCACACCGCCGTCGAGCGCGGCCAGCGTCGCCTTTACCGCACCGCAGCTGTCGTGGCCAAGGACCACGATCAGCGGGACGCCGAGCACCGCTACCGCGAACTCGATCGAGCCCAGTACCGCGGAGTCGATCACATGCCCGGCCGTGCGGACCACGAACATGTCGCCCAAGCCCTGATCGAAGATGAGCTCGGCGGCCACCCGGCTGTCTCCACAGCCGAAGAGCGCTACCGTGGGCTTTTGACCGTTAGCCAGGCTGGCTCGATGCTCGACGCTTTGACTGGGGTGCTCGGGCTGGCCGGCCACGAATCGCTCGTTACCCTCTTTGAGTGCTTTCCACGCTGCTACCGGACTGGTATTGGGCATGGCCTTCATTCTGCCGCAGGTGGCCATGAAGCTCTCTCTAATGCCAAGTGAACTTCTCGACTGGTACGACCGGTCGCGACGCGACCTGCCATGGCGAGATCCCGGCGTGACCGCCTGGCAGATTCTGGTCAGCGAGTTCATGTTGCAGCAGACGCCGGTGTCGCGGGTGCTGCCGATCTGGAGTGACTGGGTGGTGCGGTGGCCGACGGCCTCGGCGACGGCCGCGGCCAGTCCGGCTGACGTCGTGCGCGCCTGGGGCAAGCTGGGTTATCCACGGCGGGCCAAGCGTCTGCACGAGTGCGCCACGGTGATCGCCCGCGACCACGCGGATGTGGTTCCCGACGACGTCGACACTCTTCTGACGCTGCCCGGGGTCGGCAGCTACACCGCCCGCGCGGTGGCGTGCTTCGCCTACCATCAGCCGGTGCCGGTGGTGGACACCAATGTGCGCCGGGTGGTGGCCCGCGTCGTGCACGGCCGCGCCGACGCTGCCGCCGCGTCGACGGTCCGCGATCATTGCGACGTGTCCGCCCTACTGCCCAATGATTCGTCAGCGCATCGATTTTCAGCAGCGTTGATGGAGTTGGGTGCCATCGTGTGCACGGCGCGGGCGCCGCGGTGCGGGCTGTGCCCACTGAGTGCGTGCCAGTGGCGACAGGCCGACTACCCTCCCGCGCAAGGTCCGGTGCGTCGCCCGCAGACCTACGCCGGAACCGACCGACAGGTTCGGGGCCGGCTACTGGACGTTTTGCGCGCCAATGAGTTCCCGGTTACCCGTGCCGAGCTCGACGTCGCGTGGCTGACTGACACCGAGCAGCGCGACCGCGCGCTGAACTCACTGCTTGCCGACGGACTGGTGACGCAGACGACCGATGGGCGGTTCGCCCTGGTCGGCGAAGCAGGCTGAAGAGAGGACTGAAGACGGCTAAGTCGCAGTCAAAAACGATTCCACCGCCTGCCGGTATACCTGCGGAGCCTCATCGTGGACCAAGTGACCGGCGCCGGGAACATGCAAATACTCTGACCGGTAACCAGTTTCACTCATCGAGCGCATCTGACCCTCGGGGGTGACCGAATTGCCGGCCTCTACCAACAGCACGGGCGACCGCACCGCCTGCCACTGCGCCCAGTAATCGCGGGTGCCCCATTCTGCTGCGATCTCGATCCACCGAGCGGTGTGACCGTGCAGCCGCCAACCGGTCGCGAGTGCGGTCGAATGCTTCCAGGAAGTACTGGCCGGCGACTGGCCCGAATTCGGCGAATACCTGCTCGGCAGAGTTGAATTCGACCGGCAGATTATGCAGCCACGGCTCCCACGGGCCGGTGGTGCGGCCCCGGAAGTCCGGTGCCATGTCCTCGACCACCAGCGCCGAGACCAGGTCGGGACGCTGGGCGGCCAAACACCAGGAGTGCAGCCCGCCCATGGAATGTCCGACTAATCGCGCCGGCGCCGGCAACGCGGCCACCGCATCACCGAGGTCGGCCACAAATCGTTCGGTGCTGATCGGGTATGGATCAGTCACGTCGCGACCGCGGTGCCAGGGCGCATCGTAGGTGTAGACGGCACCCAGCCGGGTCAGCCACGGCAGCTGACGCGACCAGGTGCTGCCCCGGCCCATCAGGCCGTGCACCAAGACCACCGGGCTACCTCGTCCGCCACGATGGGTCAGCAGATCGGCCGCCATGCACCTATCTTGCGTGGCCTGCGGTCGCCTCCGGGCGGCACGGTAGCCTAACGGCATGCCAGTGGTGAAGATCAACGCAATCGAGGTGCCTGCGGACGCGGGCCCCGAATTGGAGAAGCGGTTCGCACATCGCGCGCATGCGGTCGAGAACTCGCCGGGCTTCCTCGGCTTTCAGCTGCTCCGCCCGATCAAGGGCGAAGATCGGTACTTCGTGGTGACGCAGTGGGAGTCTGAAGAGGCATTCCAGGCGTGGGCTACCGGGCCGGCCATCGAGGCCCACGCCGGCCACCGGGCAAACCCGGTAGCGACCGGCGCGTCGCTGCTGGAATTCGAGGTTGTGTTGGACGTTGCCGGCTCCGGCCAGAAGGCGTAACCCGCGCCAGGCCCGGCACCGCGTCGCGGCAATGACGGCCGCCGCCGCGTTGGTCGGCGCCCTGGCACCGGGTTGCGGATCGCCGCCGACTCCGTCCGCCAACGCAGCGGGCGCCGGCCGACAGATCAACATGAGCACTCCGGCCGGTCTGCGGGCTCAGCAGACGCTGGACATGCTCAACTCTGACTGGCCGATCGGACCGGTTGGAGTTGCCACCCTCGCTACGGCCGACAAGGTCAAGCCGGTCGAGACCACCATGGAAAAGCTCTGGTGGGACCGTCCGTTCACGCTCAGCGGAGTCGACATCACGGCGGGCACAGCCACGCTGCAGCTGACCACGTCCTACGGGGGAAAGCAGCAGATCCGGATACACACAGGCGACGACACCCTGGTAGACGGGTTCGACGTCACCACACAAGCGCCGCCGATCTCCTCATGGCATGACATCGATGCCGCATTGAACAACACCGGCGCCCGCTACTCCTGGCAGGTCGCCAAAGTCGACGACGGCCAGTGCGATCGGATCGCCGGCACCAATACCGCGCTGGCACTGCCGTTGGCGTCGATCTTCAAGCTGTATGTGCTCTACGCCGTCGAGGACGCTGTCAAGGCCCAAACGCTGTCCTGGGACGATCAGCTGACCGTCACCGACAAGGGCAAGGCGGTTGGTTCTGGAATGGAATTGCCGGCGGGAGCACGTATTTCGGTGCGGACCGCCGCCGAAAAAATGATCGCCACCAGCGACAACATGGCCACCGATATGCTGATCGGGAAGGTAGGCACTCGGGCCGTCGAGAAAGCCTTGGCCACCGCCGGCCATCACGACCCGGCCGCCATGACTCCGTTCCCGACCATGTACGAGTTGTTCTCCGTGGCTTGGGGCCAGCCGGATCTGCGTGAGCAGTGGAGGCAGGCCACCACCCCACAAGCCCGGGCCCAGTTACTGCAACAGGCCAATTCCCATGTCTACAAACCGGATCCGAATCGTGCCCACGTCCCGGCCTCGGGTTACGGCGCGGAATGGTACGGCAACGCGGAGGACATCTGCCGGGTCCATGCGGCGCTGCAGACCGACGCGGTTGGCAAAGCCGCCCCGGTCAAGCAGATCTTGGCGGCCGCCCCCGGAATCGACCTGGATCGACGCGAATGGCCGTACGTCGGCGCGAAAGCCGGTGGCCTGCCGGGTGACCTGACGTTCAGCTGGTATGCCGTCGACCGGACAGCGCAGCCGTGGGTGGTCAGCTTCCAGCTGAACTGGCCTCGCGACCACGGGCCCAGTGTGACCAGCTGGATGCTGCAGATTGCCAAGCAAGTCTTTTCGCTGCTACCCGCCCAACGTTGAGTCCAGCTGCCGGGCCGCCTGAATCGTCGGAGTTACCCTAGGTCGCTATGAACCGACGACCGGCATTGTGGCTGTTGTGGATACCTCCGGTGTTGTATTGCCTAGCACCGTTGGTGGCCAATCGGATCGAGCCGCGGATCGTCGGGGTGCCGTTCCTCATCGCGTACGTGATCGCGGTGACGGTGCTGACGCCGATCATCATCGCCGCGGTAGCGCGGCTCGATCCGCACTACCGCGCGAATGCCGATGAGCCGGTTCCAGTTGACGAGGCCGGCAGTCATGAATAGTGCTGCGACGACTGCCGTCGCGATCTTCTCGGTAGCGATGGTCGCGACGGTGGCGCTGGGCGTCTGGTCCGGGCGCGGGCGGGAGCGGTCGCTGACGGAGTGGTCGGTGTCCGGGCGCAGGCTGGGCGCGGTGTTCGTGCTGCTGTTGATGGCCGGCGAAACGTATACGAGCTTTTCGTTTCTCGGCGCTGCGGGCTGGTCGTACTCCTATGGCGTGCCGATTCTGTATCTGATCGCGTACCTCGGTATCGGGTTGGCGGTCGGGTATCGGGTGGGGCCTGCGTTGTGGACGTATTGCTCGCGGCATGGGTTGCTGTCGATCGCCGATATTGCCGAACACCGGTTCAACTCCCGGCGATTCGGCACGGTGGTCGCGCTGGTCGCGACGGTGTTCCTGATTCCCTACGTGCAGTTGCAGATTCAGGGCATGGGCGTGGTCGTCCAGGAAATGACGTACCAGGCGGTGAGTCCCAAGGTCGCGGCGGTGATCGCATTCGTCGTCACCGAGTCGTTCGTGTTGGTGTCGGGCCTACGCGGCTCGGCATGGGTCAGCACACTGAAGGACGGACTGGTTGTGGCGGTCGTGGCCTTCTTGGCCTGGTTTGTCCCGCAGCACTTCTTCGGCGGGATCGGCGGCCTGATACATCGGATGGTGCTCGATAAGCCTCAGTGGCTTGTGTTTCCGGGCGCGGGGTCCGGCACGTTCGGGGCGGCCTGGTTCGTATCGACCATTCTGTTGAATGCGGTGACGCTAAGTGTCTTTCCCACAACAGTGGCCGGATACCTCGGCGCTGGGTCGGCGAATGCAATTCGGCGCAACTCAATGCTGTTGCCGTGGTATCAGCTATTGCTGTTTGTGCCCATTGCAATTGGTGCGACCGCATTATTTGTCATGCCGGGGTTGCAGAACCCCGATCTGGCATTGTTCGAGGTGGTGACGCATTCCTTGCCGTCATGGGCAGTGGCGGTGGTCGGGGTGGCCGCCGCGCTGTCGGCGATTGTGCCAATGAGCGTGTTCATGCTGGTGATTGGAACACTTTGGGGGAAGACGATTCTCGGCGCAGGAAATGCTCGTTCGACGAGCAGCCGACTTTTCCGGGCCAGGTTGGTGACGTTGACAATCGGTGCTATCGCATTGACCGGCAGCTTGTTCGCACCGAAGGCTCTGGTTCTGCTGTCGGTGTTGTCATACGAGGGCATCGCGCAGTTGGTGCCGTCGGTGCTGCTCGCGCTTTATCGTCCGGATGTCACCGAAACGGGCGCTCTCGCTGGTCTTGGTGTCGGCATCGCGGTGGTCTTGTCACTGCACTGGCTCGGCCGCGACCCGCTCTTCGGCATCAACGGCGGCGCCATCGCCTTGCTGGCCAATCTCGTTGTCGTCTTCGCGATCTCGCCATTGAGTCGTTCCCAGCAAGGTAGAGAATAAATCAAGGCGTCGCTAGCAGCCCCGACCCACTGGGCCAGTGTGACCAGCTGGATGCTGCAGATTGCCGAGCGCAGGCCCAACAACTCCGCGGTCTGCCGGGCACGCCGCTCGGGCCCGGCGAGTTGACGGGGTGCGCGATTGAAGCGGGTCGGGCGCGAGAGCCCAGTTATGGCACGACACTGCTCTCGAAAAGCGCAAGGGTGTGCCGCCACGGCGAGTTGTGGTGCACACGACAGACTTCGACGACGCCCGCCGGGCCATGGAACATACGTTCCTGCCGATGGCGATGTGGCCGATGGAGCCGCTGGCCGGCTTGAACATGCGCCTGGACTCCGCCCGGGTCCACGAAATGACCACAAGCACAGTCACGTTCGGCCGCTGCATCGGTCTTCGCTCTGTCGAGTCACGCACGTACCATGTTGCCGTTCCCCTGACTGGGGTCGCCGAATCACAAGCGGGATTGCGCGAACCGATTGTTACAACCCAGGAGCAGGCGGCGATCTTCTCAGTCGATGAGTCCTTCGCGATTCACTGGCGGGGTGACTGTACGCAGATGTGCCTGGACTTCCCGGGGGCAGTGCTGAACTCCAGACTCGAGCAGCATCTCGACGTGCCGCTTGGCAAGCCGCTCGCCTTCGAGGCCGCGATGGATCTGACCACGCCGAAGGGTCGCGGGTGGTTGCGGATGCTGCGTTTGGCCAACCGCGAGGCACGTCGTCCCCATGGGCTTCTGGAGAATCCGCTCACCGCGAAGAGCATCGAGGCCGCCTTGTTGGACGGACTTCTGCTGGCCCAGCGGCACAACTACAGCGACGCGCTCCTCCGCGATGCCAGCGCCGCCCCACCACGCGCTGTGCGCGAAGCCGTCGAACTCCTCGAGACCTCACCGGAGCGATCCTGGTCGGTACCGTTGCCTTAACTGGTCACTCGGCGGCGGCTATTGGGTGGGCGTGGGACCGCCGGCGGCGTGAGCCCCTGCCTTGGCCAGGTCCGCCTCGGCTGGCTCGGCCGGCTTGCGGGTCCCGGTGAAGGTGAAGACAGCATCCTCGCCGGCGCCTTCGCCGTCCCAGTTGTCCACATCGACGGTGACAAGCTGACCCGGACCGACCTCCTCGAACAGGATCTTCTCGGACAGCTGGTCTTCGATCTCCCGCTGGATGGTGCGCCGCAGCGGGCGAGCGCCCAACACCGGGTCGAAGCCACGCTTGGCCAGTAGCGCCTTGGCCTTGTCCGTCAGCTCCATCGCCATGTCTTTGCCCTTGAGCTGCTTTCCGACCCTGCCGATCATCAGGTCGACCATCCGGATGATCTCGTCGCGAGTCAGCTGGTGGAAGACGATGATGTCGTCGATGCGGTTGAGGAACTCCGGGCGGAAATGCTTCTTCAGCTCGTCGTTGACCTTCTGCTTCATCCGCTCGTAGTCGTTGTCGCCGCCGCCCTGGGTGAAGCCCAGACCGACCGCCTTGGAGATGTCGGCGGTACCGAGGTTGGACGTGAAGATCAGCACGGTGTTCTTGAAGTCGACCGTGCGGCCCTGACCGTCGGTGAGCCGGCCGTCCTCGAGCACCTGCAACAGGCTGTTGTAGATCTCCTGATGCGCCTTCTCGATCTCGTCGAACAGCACCACCGAGAACGGCTTGCGCCGCACCTTCTCGGTGAGCTGGCCGCCCTCCTCGTAGCCGACGTATCCCGGCGGGGCACCGAACAACCGCGACGCGGTGAACCGGTCGTGGAATTCGCCCATGTCGATCTGGATGAGCGCGTCGTCGTCACCGAACAGGAAGTTGGCCAGCGCCTTGGACAGCTCGGTCTTACCCACACCGGACGGGCCGGCGAAGATGAACGAGCCGGACGGGCGCTTGGGATCCTTCAGCCCCGCGCGGGTACGACGGATGGCCTTCGAGACGGCCTTGACCGCGTCCTCCTGGCCGATGATCCGCTTGTGCAGCTCGTCTTCCATCCGCAGCAGCCTGGTGGTCTCTGCCTCGGTGAGCTTGAACACCGGGATACCGGTCCAGTTGCCGAGCACCTCGGCGATTTGCTCGTCGTCGACCTCGGCGACAACGTCAAGATCACCGGAGCGCCATTGCTTTTCACGCTCGGCACGTTGGGCCACCAGTTGCTTTTCGCGATCGCGTAGGCTGGCCGCCTTCTCGAAGTCCTGCGCGTCGATCGCCGACTCCTTCTCGCGGCGGGCTTCGGCGATCTTCTCGTCGAACTCGCGCAGGTCTGGCGGAGCGGTCATCCGGCGAATCCGCATGCGGGCACCGGCCTCGTCGATCAGGTCGATCGCCTTGTCCGGCAGGAACCGGTCGTTGATGTAGCGGTCGGCCAGGGTGGCGGCGGCCGTTATTGCCGAATCGGTGATGGACACCCGGTGGTGCGCCTCGTAGCGGTCCCGCAGGCCCTTGAGGATCTCGATGGTGTGCTCCACCGTCGGCTCCCCGACCTGCACCGGCTGGAAGCGGCGTTCCAGGGCGGCGTCTTTCTCGATGTACTTGCGGTACTCGTCGAGCGTGGTGGCGCCGATGGTTTGCAGTTCGCCACGGGCCAGCTTGGGCTTGAGGATCGACGCCGCGTCGATAGCACCTTCGGCGGCACCCGCCCCGACCAGCGTGTGCAGCTCGTCGATGAACAGGATGATGTCGCCGCGGGTGTTGATCTCCTTGAGCACCTTTTTGAGGCGTTCCTCGAAGTCACCGCGGTAGCGGCTGCCCGCCACCAGCGATCCCAGGTCCAGCGTGTAGAGCTGCTTGTCCTTCAGCGTCTCGGGAACCTCGCCGTGCACGATGGCCTGCGCCAGGCCCTCCACCACAGCGGTCTTGCCGACGCCGGGCTCGCCGATCAGCACCGGGTTGTTCTTGGTGCGCCGGCTCAACACCTGCATCACCCGCTCGATTTCCTTCTCGCGGCCGATGACCGGGTCGAGCTTGCCTTCCATCGCGGCCGCCGTGAGGTTACGACCAAACTGGTCAAGCACCAGCGAGGTCGACGGGCTGCCGGATTCGCCGCCGCGACCGCCGGTGCCGGCCTCAGCCGTCTCCTTGCCCTGGTAGCCGGACAGCAGCTGGATCACCTGCTGACGCACCCGGGTCAACTCGGCGCCGAGCTTGACCAACACCTGGGCGGCGACGCCCTCACCTTCACGGATCAAGCCGAGCAGAATGTGTTCGGTCCCGATGTAGTTGTGGCCGAGCTGCAGCGCCTCGCGCAGGCTCAGCTCGAGCACCTTCTTGGCGCGCGGGGTGAACGGAATGTGCCCCGACGGCGCCTGCTGGCCCTGGCCGATGATCTCCTCGACCTGGCTGCGGACGCCCTCCAGCGAGATGCCCAACGACTCCAGCGACTTTGCAGCTACACCTTCGCCTTCATGGATGAGTCCCAACAGGATGTGCTCAGTGCCGATGTAGTTGTGGTTGAGCATGCGGGCTTCTTCTTGCGCCAGGACGACGACCCTGCGCGCACGGTCGGTAAATCGCTCAAACATTGGTGGTTACCTGCTCTCCCTCACCATCGGTACTCCGTCATTGTCGGCACAGGGGCCGACAACCGCTTACCTGCATCCCACTGTAATGGGCCGTTGGCCGGCGTTCCTACTCGCTGTCAATACGGCAGCACATAACTTCACCGACGAAACACAGCCGCAACAGAGCAACGCAGAAAAACCCCGAAACGTTTCCCGCGCCGAACGACGATCAGTTCGCCACCAGCGAAAGCCGGACCCGCCCACGCTCGGGGCTGGTCCGGCCTCTGCTTAGCAGCGCTGTGGAATCGGTGAGCTCGCTAGTCAGGTCGCTGCGTGGAATGCGTCGATGACGTCGGCCGGGATACGCCCCCGCGTCGACACGTTGTGCCCGTTGCGACGGGCCCATTCGCGGATCGCGGCGCTCTGCTCGCGATCGATGGCACCGCGGCCGCGGCCTGAGCTGGAACGTCCGCGCCGACGTCCGCCGACGCGACGGCCGGCTTCCACCCACTGCTTCAGGTCATTGCGTAGTTTGGTGGCATTTTTGGTTGAAAGGTCAATCTCATAGGTCACCCCGTCGAGGCCGAATTCGACGGTTTCATCGGCGGCGCCCTCACCGTCGAAATCATCGACCAAGGTGACGGTCACTTTCTTCGCCATTGGCTGAGCCTCATACTTTCTTCCCGAGCACTTACTGTGCAGACGTTGGACCGCCCCCGTGTCATCAATCTGCCATAAGAAGGCGCGGTATTCAATACACCACGTACCTTACGTCAGTTGCTATGCGGCCGAACAATAGGGAACAAAACAGTCTCTCTAATTGACAGACCGGTCAAGGCCATCAACAACCGATCGATACCCATTCCGGTCCCCGTGCAGGGCGGCATAGCGTACTCCAAGGCAGTCAGAAAATCCTCGTCGAGCGCCATCGCTTCGTCGTCACCGGCAGCCGCCGCTCGCGCCTGCTCGGCGAACCTCTCCCGTTGCACCACCGGGTCGATCAATTCTGAGTAACCCGTCGCCAGCTCCACCCCGCGTAGATACAGATCCCATTTCTCGGTGACGCCGGGGATACTGCGATGCTGACGCGTCAAAGGCGTTGTCTCTACCGGAAAATCCCGAACAAATGTGGGAGCTGTCAAGCGGGCCCCGACAGCGTGTTCCCACAGCTCCTCGACCAGCTTGCCGTGCCCATATCCGCGGCCTTCAGGCACTTCGAGTCCAAGCGACTCGGCGATGCTCCGCAACCGGTCAGCGGTAGTTTCCGGGGTGATCTCTTCGCCGAGCGCCTCGGATAGCGACGGATACATTTGTATCGACCGCCATTCTCCGTCGATGTCATAGACACTGCCATCGGGCAGCGACAGTTCTCGGGTGCCGATCGCCTCGTCGGCCACCTGTTGAATAAGCTCGCGGGTGATGATCGCCGATTCGTCATACGTTCCATACGCCTGGTAGGTCTCCAACATGGAGAATTCCGGTGAATGAGTGGAATCGGCTCCTTCGTTTCGGAACACCCGATTAAGTTCGAAGACCTTGTCGAACCCACCAACCACGCAGCGCTTCAGGAACAGTTCCGGCGCGATCCGGAGGTAGAGATCGATGTCGAGGGCATTGGAGTGGGTGACGAACGGCCGGGCCGCTGCACCGCCGGCCAAAGTTTGCAACATCGGCGTCTCGACTTCAAGAAAACCGCGTTGCTCCAGGGCGGTCCGTATCGCGCGAATGACGGCGATCCGCAGCCGGGCATCCGTGCGTGCCTGAGGACGGACTATCAGGTCGACGTAGCGCTGCCGCACCCGCGACTCTTCATTCATCTCTTTATGCGCCACCGGCAGCGGCCGCAACGATTTGGACGCCATTTGCCAGCTATCGCCGAGGACGGACAACTCGCCGCGCCGTGAGCTAATTACCTCGCCGTGCACGCATACGATATCGCCGATATCCACGTCGGCCTTCCACGCATCAAGCGCTTCTGGACCGACGCTAGCCAGGCTGAGCATCACCTGCAGGTGGGTTCCGTCACCCTCTTGGAGTGTCGCAAAGCACAATTTTCCCGAATTGCGGGCGAATACCACCCGGCCGGCGACACCGACCGTGTCACCGGTGGTCGAATCGGCCGGCAGGTCGGGGTAGGCGGCCCGGATCTGCGCCAGGGTGTGGGTGCGCCCGACTTCGACGGGATAGGGGTCGCGGCCCTGCGCCTCTAAGCGGGCGCGCTTGTCCCGGCGGATCCGAAATTGCTCGGGAATGTCTTGAGAAGGATCTTGGGGGCCGCCGGCGCTCACGACCTGCCAGCTTAATGAATCCCCAGAACAGAAATTCGCCGAGATTGCGGCTTTGGCCTCGAGGTTGTGGTTCTCGTCACAACCACGACGGTGGCCGCAGTCTCGCGGGTCGTTAGGCCTATCGCGCCGTCTTGAGCCGTCCCCGCTGATTGTCGCGGTTACGTTCGAACACCAGCCGCAGCCCATTCAGGGTCAGGTGCTGGTCGTAGTGGTCGACGGAATTCAGTTCGGCCAGCAGCAGCGGCGCGGTGTGGCCGGTGGCCACCACCGTGATGTCGTCGCCTGCGAAACCGTCCACGTCGTCGCGGATGCGCTGAACCAGACCGTCCACCAGCCCGGCAAAACCGAAAACCGCACCCGCCTGCATGCATTCGACGGTGTTCTTGCCGACCACAGAGCGCGGCCGGGCCAGCTCGACCCGCCGCAATGCCGCGGAGCGCGCTGCCGCTGCGTCGGAGGAGACCTGAACTCCCGGTGCGATGGCGCCGCCCAGGAATTCGCCCTTGGCGGACACCACGTCCACGCAGATTGACGAGCCGAAATCGATCACGATCGCCGCGGTGCCGTACTTTTGAAAGGCAGCTAGACAGTTGACAATTCGATCGGCTCCCACTTCCTTCGGGTTGTCGACTAGCAACGGGATGCCGGTGCGTACGCCGGGCTCGATCAGCACATGCGGTATCGACGGCCAGTACTGTTCGAGCATCAGTCGCACTTCGTGCAGCACCGATGGAACTGTGGACAGCGCGGCTGCGCCGGTGAGTCGATCGGAGTCGTCATCGATCAGACCCTCGATGGTCAGCGCCAGTTCATCGGCGGTAACTTCGGATTCGGTGCGAATCCGCCACTGCTGCGCGACCTTCGCGTGCTCTCTCGAACCGGACAGCAGCCCTACGACGGTGTGTGTGTTGCGGACGTCGATTGCCAGCAGCACGGCTACCAGACCCTCATCTCGGCGAAACCAACTCGCCCGCGTCGGCAGGCACGAAGGCTGGATCGTGGCCGAGATCGATCGGCCGGTTTTCTGCGTCGACGAAGACGATCCGCGGCTTATAGCTTCGCGCCTCGGCGTCCTCCATGGTCGCGTAGGCGATCAGGATGACCAAATCGCCGGGATGCACGAGATGCGCTGCGGCCCCGTTGATCCCGATTATGCCGCTACCACGCTTACCGGTGATGGCGTAGGTGACCAACCGGGCGCCGTTATCGATGTCGACGATGGTCACCTGTTCGCCCTCGAGCAGGTCGGCCGCGTCCATCAAGTCGGCGTCGATCGTCACCGAGCCGACGTAGTGCAGGTCCGCCTGCGTGACGGTTGCCCGGTGGATCTTCGACTTGAGCATGGTTCGTAACATCAATTCCTCCAACGTGATTCGAGATGACCGTCCGACCCGACGAGCGTGCGCTCCTGGGTGCCGGCGGAAGTTCCGATTTCAATCGCGACGTTGTCGAGCAGTCTGGTTTTGCCAAGTCGAGCAGCGACCAGCAAGCGGGCAGCGCCGAAGAGTGGAGCAGGCCCTAAAGCACCGTCGCGGACTTCGAGGTAATCCACGTCGATCGCGGGCACCTCCGACAGCACCGCGCGGGCAGCCTGCAGCGCGGCATCCGCACCACCGGATGCGGCATGCATCCCGGCCAGCAGTGCGGCCGATAAGACACCGGCCAGTTCGCGTTGGGCAGGCTCGAGGTAGCGGTTGCGCGACGACATCGCCAGTCCATCGGTTTCACGCACGATCGGCACACCGATCACCCGAGTATCGACGTTGAGGTCGGCGACCATTTCCCGCACCAGGACCAGTTGCTGATAGTCCTTCTCGCCGAAGAAAACCCGGTCAGGATGCACAATCTGCAGCAGCTTGAGCACCACAGTGAGCATGCCGGCGAAGTGTGTGGGCCGGGTAGCGCCCTCGAGTTCGGACGCCAGCGGACCCGGATGTACGGCGGTACGGGCGCCGCCCGGATACATCGCCGCAGCGCTTGGGGTGAAGGCTATTTCAACTCCCTCGCCGCGCAACAGCGCCAAGTCGGCTTCCAGGATCCGGGGGTAGGCGTCTAGATCTTCGTCGGCGCCGAACTGCAGCGGGTTGACGAAAATCGAAACCACCACCACGGCACCCGGCACGCGTTTGGCGGCGCGAACGAGGGCCAGATGCCCGTCGTGCAGCGCGCCCATGGTCGGCACCAGCATCACCCGGCGCCCGGTGTGCCGAAGCGCGCGGCTGACCTCGCAGACATCAGTAGGGCTCGCGTACACGTTGAGTTCGCCGGCGATGAATTTCGGCGGCTTTGCGGCGGTCATTTCGCGAGCACCTCGAGCACATCCTCGGGCGCATGCGCGCGCTGAGCGGTGCGCAAGGCATTCACCCGGTAGGCCTGAGCCAGTTGCGGATCAACCGCCGCCAGCGCGCTGAGGTGATCGGCGACCGCGCCCGCATCACCGCGGGCGACCGGACCAGTCAGCGCCGCCTGTCCGCGCTGCAGAGTGTTTTCCAGCGCCGCGCGCGCCAGCGGTCCCAGTATTCGTTCGGCGATGCCGCCGGGCTGATTGTCGACCAGTTGTTGACCGAGGAGTTCGGTCCCCGACAGCGCGGCGCGCAACCCGTCTAGGGCGTCGGCGAGCACCGTGACGATGTGATTGCCGGCATGGGCCAGTGCGGCGTGATACAGCGTCCGCGCGTCCTCGCGGACTCGGAACGGCTCGCCGCCGATCTCCAGCACCAGGGATTGGGCGATCGCGTAGCCGACCTCGTCGGCCGCGGTGATCCCGAAGCAGGTGTCGGGCAGCCTGGCAATGTCTTCCTCCGAGCCGGTGAACGTCATCGCCGGATGAATCGCCAGCGGTGTGCAGTCTTGCCTGCTCAGCGGCGCCAACACGCCGATGCCGTTGACGCCGGAGGTATGGGCGACGATGGTGCCCGGCCGCACCGCCGAGGTGGCCGCCAACCCCGATACCAGCGCCGCCAGCTCGGTGTCCGGCACAGCCAACAGCAGCAGTTCGGCGTTACCCGCGACATCCGGCACGGGCGACACCGGAGTGTCGGGTAACCAGCGCTCGGCACGTTGCCGCGATGCCCGCGAGACCGCGCTGCACGCCACCACCACATGGTCGACACGCTCTAGCGCGACCCCGATGGCGGTGCCCACTCGGCCGGCGGAGATGATTCCCACCTTGAGCCGGGCTGGGCGCAATCCGTCGAACTGCACCATCGCAGACGACCCTCACAAGTCTCTTGGTTTCGTTCCAGTCCCGCACTGCGGGTACCGGACGGTCGTTAAGACTTTACCGCGGCAGCGACGGAATGCGCTGTGGCTTTCGCCTCAGTCCTCGCGGCGCCGGCGTCGGCCACCCCCGGATGGGCTCGTTTGCAGCCGTGCCAGTAGCTCGGCGACCGATTGGCCGCCGGATGGCGGGCTTTCGGTGTCCGGATCGGTGCTGCGATGCCGGGCCACCGGCGAAGGGGCCGAGGGCGGTGGCGACATCATCGGGCCCCTGTCGGCTGTGTCGGGCGCGTCGGGCGGTGACGGCGGTGGCATTGGAGGCGGCGGCGGCGACATTGCCGGGGCTGGCGCCGCGCTTTCGTCGATACCGGGGTCGGCGTATTCGGAGTTTTCGCTGGAATGGCGGGCCCCCGCTCGATGGCTCCCTGGCGGCTCGGTAGTGCTGGAATGCCTGCCCCGCCGATCAGCCGACGGTTCTGCCGCCGACGTCGTTTCACCGACGCTGGGCGTGCTGGGCGAAGTGCTGTCGCGGGACGGGGCATTGTCGTAGACCCAAGACCCCGCATCACCGTTGTCCCGTGAATCGGAAGTCCAGTTGCTGCCTGGTACTCCGGCTGGCAGCCACTGTCCCTCGGGGGCCACTGGGTGCCAGCCGGGAAGCGCGTCTCGACGGCGGGACGGCTCAGGAGGCGGCGACGACCACGGCTGCTGCTGTTCCGGTGGGGGCTCGGGCGGCGTGGATGGACGTGCAAACTGCGGCTCGGGTTGCGCCAGCGCCTCGGGCCGCCGGTGTGAACGCCGCGAGGGCTGGGGCCCTTGGCGCTCTGCCCCGCTCGCAGACGGGACCTCCGACGCGGCCCACCCAACGGTCTGCGACGGCTGGTCGGGCTGAACCCTACGACGGCCCTCAGGCCGTTGTTCTGCCCCGCTCGCGCGCGACCCACCCGGCACGGTCCAACCGGTGGGCGGCGTCGCCTGCTCTTGTTCGTCTTGAGCGTCACGGTCAGCTTGACGCCAATGCGCACCCCGGTCGGCCTCGGCAGTCTCAGGTGGCTGAGCGGCACCGTCTGACCCCGTGGCCTCGGGGACCTCGCGGGCCTCGCGGGCCTCGGCAGGCGGGTACGCGTAGGCCGCCTGGTAGCTGGCTGCCGCCGGTTGGCGCGGCGCAGGGATCAGCGGTTCCTCGGGCACGTCGATGATCGTGTCGTCGACCTCCACAGCAGGCTCTTCGGCGCGCACCGAGGTGACCCGGTTGGTCCGCTCGCGCGCGGCTTCGTTCTCGCGATCCCAGTCGCTGTAGCCACGCACAGTTTTGCGCTCGGTCTCCAGTGCCGGCCGCTCGCTGAGTTCAGCGTCGAACAAGATCTCCAGATTGGTGCGCAGCGCCGCCAACTCGGCCCGCAACGCGGAGACTTCGTCTGCGGCGTGAGCGCGCAGTTCGCCGGCCAGCTCGCGACGCAGCTGAGACTCCACGGTGAGCTCATATTCGCGGCGGGCCGAGATTTCCCGGTCCAATTGCAGGTCGTAAACCAGCTTCAGGTCGCGCGCCCGGGCCTGATCCACGTCGCTTTGCCGGCGGTAGATCACCGACACGAACGCAGCGACTACAGCTGCCCACAGAGCAAGGATCACCGCAAGCTTGAGCAGCTCTACCCGGTTAGTGAAAACCAACGCGGAACTGGCGCCGATGGCGAGCACCAGCAACGCCGTCAGCAGTAGCCAACCCGGTCTGCGGCCGCCGCGCCGAACCCGTGCGCCGCGGGACAGATCGGTCATGGCCCGACTGTACCGGCCCGAGGTCACTGCGCGTGTCGGCGTACTCCGGCGATTCTCTTGTGTGCTAATTTCCCGCCCCCTACCCGCACCCTGCATGACCCCCACCTCGGGCCGACTCGTCGCCCGGCTCAGCTAATTTTCCGCGCCCTCGCCGTGCTCGGTCGGATCCGCCGGCGACTTGCAGCAGTGTTGCAGCCACAACGCGGCAACCACCAACGCCAGCGCGCTGACGGCGGCCACCGCCGTGCCTACGGTGTCTTCGCCAGCCACCCTCAGCCACGACCGCCGCGGCAGCAAATACACCAGAACCGCGACCCACCACCCCAGCGCCAATGCGCCCACCCAGGCCGAAGCCTTGGCAATGACCAGGCTGCGGGCCACCGACAGCGGGTGGAGCCAGCCCGGCCCGTCGCCGATCTCGCCCTCGCTGATTTTGGCTCGGACATAGCGACCCCACAGCGCCTCGGCGACGCCGACCGTCAGCAGCGATAGGCCGGTGAACACCGTGATCGGTGGAAACCACCGGTATAGCACCACGACCAGCAGATAGCCGACTACCGCAGTGCCGATTACCGCAGCCGTCAGGTCACGTTTTCGGGTCGGACCCATCAGGTTGCCGGCGCCGAGCCGGACCTGGGGTCGGAGTCAGTGCTTTCACCTCGCGGCGTGAGCACCAGCCCGGTCAGGCGCACATTGGCGCGGTCGTTTGGATCCAGCTCGGCGAGTAACTTTGCGACCGGCCGCGTTCCGGCGGCCACCGTAAGCACCGCGTCCGGGTCGACGTCCAGCCACGGAATCATCACGAAGGCCCGCAGATGAGCCAGCGGATGGGGCAGGGTCAGACCATCGTCGAGGGATAACACTTCGATGTCTCCCGCCGGCGACAGCTGGCAGCAGCTAATCAAGTCCACATCGAGGGTGCGCGGGCCCCACCGCTGCCCTCGCACGCGATCCGCCGCCCCCTCCATCTCCTGCGCGAGACGCAGCCAACCGTGTCCGTCGAGCGTCGGGTCCTCAGCGATCAGCACCGCGTTGAGGAACGGGCCCTGTTCCACACCGCCCCACGCGGCCGTCTCATACACCGGAGAGACGGCCCGCGCCGCCTCGCCCAGCCGATCGAGCACCGACTGCAGCCGGGCCAGCCGGTCACCGAGGTTCGATCCGATCGACAGCACCACCCGTGTCATTAGCGCCACTCCTTGACGCCGGCGTCTTCGTAGTCGCACGGCTCATGGCGCCACTCCTTGACCCCGGCTGCGCGGGCGTCTTCGTCGTCGTCGCGCATCATCGCGCCCCTCCCGCAGGAACCACCGAACCTCGTCCGCCGCGCCGCGATCGTCGCGCCACCACCGCCACATCGGCAAAGGCCTGCGGAATCGGGGCCTGCGGCTTGTGCACTGTCACCTCGACGGCATGCACCCGCTGGTCTTTCATCAGTTCCTCGGCGATCTCGCCGGCAACAGTTTCGATCAAATTGCGGGACGGCCCGGCGATGATAGCGGCGGCCCGCTGAGCCAGGACCCCGTAGTCATAGGTGTCCGCTAAGTCGTCGCTGGCGGCGGCCTCCGCTAAGTCGATCCAAGCAGTGATATCGACGACGAAATCCTGGCCGTCAGCTCGCTCGTGATCGAAGACCCCATGGCGACCCCGAACCGTCAAGCCGCGCAACTCAATTCGATCAGCCATCGGATCCGAAACCCCCGCCTTGCGTCCATGCCTCGACGACCTTGACAGCGTCGACCGAGGCCCGCACGTCGTGTACCCGCACACCCCACACGCCATGCAGCGCGGCCAGCGCCGAAACCACCGCACTGGCCGTCTCACGCCCGTCAGGCGGCCGTACCGCTCCATCGGGCCCAGCCAATAAGGCACCGAGAAACCGTTTCCGCGAAGCCCCGACCAGCACCGGAATGCCAGTTGCCACCAGCTTCGGCAGCGCGTGCAGCAACGCCCAATTATGCTGGCCGGTTTTTGCGAATCCAAGACCGGGATCGATGATCAGCTTCTCTGGATTTGCGCCCGCGGCGAGCGCGTCGTCGACGCTGGCGAGTAGCTGGGCGCGCACTTCGGCCACTACGTCGCGATACCGCGGTACTTCATGCGGACGGTCAGACGATATCGGCCGCCAATGCATCAATACCCAAGGCACACCGGCCTCGACGACCAGACCGGCCATAGCCGGATCGGCGCGCCCGCCCGACACATCGTTGACCATCTGGGCGCCACTTTCCAGCGCCGCCCGCGCCACGCCAGCGTGCATGGTGTCGACACTGACCGTAATGCCCTGTGAAGCAAGCTCTTTGATGACGGGAACGACCCGGGCAGTCTCCACTCGTGGGTCTATTCTGTCCGCGCCGGGCCGGGTCGACTCCCCACCGACATCGATCATCGCCGCGCCGTCAGCGGCCAACGCCAAGCCGTGCTCGATTGCGCGGTCGGCGTCCAAGTAGCGCCCGCCATCCGAGAACGAGTCGTCGGTGACGTTCACCACCCCCATGACTTGGACGTGCGTCGTGCTCACTTGCGCAGGATCAGTTCGAGCGCTTCAGCTCGAGATGCACTGTTGGACTTGAACTGTCCACGCACAGCCGACGTGGTGGTAATAGCACCGGGTTTGCGGACACCCCGCATAGACATGCACAGATGTTCGGCCTCTATCACGACGATGACACCACGCGGGTTGAGTTTGCGCATCAGGGCGTCGGCGATCTGGGCAGTGAGGCGCTCCTGAAGTTGGGGCCGCTTGGCGTAGAGATCGACCAGCCGCGCGATCTTGGACAGTCCGGTCACCCGGCCGTCATGACCGGGGATATATCCCACGTGCGCCACGCCGTGAAACGCCACCAGATGGTGTTCGCAGGTGGAATACAGCGGGATCTCCTTGATCATCACCAACTCGTCGTGCTGCTCGTCAAACGTCGTGTCCAGCACGGCGTCGGGGTCGGTGTAGAGACCGGCGAACATCTCCTGATAACTCCGGGCGACGCGGGCCGGGGTGTCCTGCAGACCGTGCCGGTCCGGGTCCTCTCCGATCGCGTACAGCAGCTCTCGGACCGCGGCCTCGGCACGCGGCTGGTCAAAGACCGGGGTGCGCAGGATCACGGTTCGGGAATTCGGCTGCGCCGAATCAAGGCCTCCGTTCGTCTCAGCCGTGTGCCGACGGGTTGGACGGGCTCGGGTCGCCGCCCGGCGGGGCCGGCGGTTCAGCGGCCTGGCCGGCTTCGGGCGCTGGCACGCCCGGCGGCGGATACGGCGGATACGGGGGATACTGCTGGCCCGGGGCGCCCGGATGGTTCTGCGGTGGCTGTGGCCAGTGCGGTGGCGGCGGCGTCGGGGATGGCGGCGGGTACCAGTAGCCCGGCGCCTGTTGCGGTGGTGGCCATCCAGGAGCGTGCCAGCCGGCCGGGGCACCGTAGTCGGGTTGGGTCGGGTGCTGCGCTGCATCACCATGAGAACCGTTGGCACCGTTGGTGGCTCGATCGGACTCGGCCTGCGCTGCATCCTGCGTCGCCGCCGCGATGGCAGCCTTGAAGGCTGGCTCGGGCTGCGGTTTGGGCCACGGCTCGCCGCGCTCGATGGCCAGCTCGCCCGGTGTTTTGATCGGCGGCTTGTCCGACGGAATGCGGCCCCCGAAGTCGTCGAAAAGGGTTAGCCGTGGCCGCTTTTCGACATTGGCGAAGATCGCCTCCAATTCGGCGCGGTGCAGGGTTTCTTTCTCCAGCAACTCGCCGGCCACAATGTCCAGCACATCGCGGTATTCGGTGAGAATCTCCCACGCCTCGGTGTGCGCGGTCTCGATGAGCTTGCGCACCTCGTCGTCGATATCCCGCGCGACCTCATGGGAGTAATCGGCTTGGTTGCCCATGGTCCGGCCGAGAAAGGGGTCTCCGTGTTCGGTGCCGTATTTGACCGCGCCGAGTTTGGAACTCATGCCGAATTCGGTGACCATCGCTCGGGCGATTTTGGTGGCCTGCTCGATGTCGGACACCGCGCCGGTGGTGGGTTCGTGGAACACCAGTTCCTCGGCGGCGCGGCCGCCCAAGGCCATGACAAGCCTGGCGATCAGTTCCGAACGGGTGTGCATTCCCTTGTCGTCCTCGGGAACCGCCAGCGCGTGGCCCCCAGTGCTACCGCGGGCCAGGATGGTGACCTTGTAGACGGGATCGACGCCGGGCATCGCCCAGCCCGCCAGCGTGTGGCCGGATTCGTGGTAGGCGGTGATCTTCTTCTCCTGCTCGCTGATGATCCGGCTCTTGCGGCGCGGCCCGCCGACCACCCGGTCCACCGCCTCTTCCAAGGCGGCGCCGGTAATCACGGTGCCGTTCTCGCGAGCGGTCAGCAGCGCCGCCTCGTTGATGACATTGGCCAGATCGGCGCCGGTCATGCCGACGGTCCGCTTGGCCAGGCCGTCGAATTCGACATCGGGGCCGAACGGCTTGCCCTTGGAATGCACCCGCAGCACCGCACGCCGTCCGGCCAGGTCGGGGCTGGACACCGGGATCTGGCGGTCGAAGCGGCCGGGCCGAAGCAGCGCCGGGTCGAGGATGTCGGGCCGGTTGGTTGCCGCGATCAGGATGACTCCGGCGCGTTCACCGAAGCCGTCCATCTCGACCAGCAACTGGTTGAGCGTCTGCTCGCGCTCATCGTGGCCGCCGCCCAGCCCGGCGCCGCGCTGACGGCCGACTGCGTCGATCTCGTCGACGAAGATGATGCACGGGCTGTTCTGCTTGGCCTGCTCGAAAAGGTCGCGCACCCGGGATGCACCGACGCCGACGAACATCTCGACGAAGTCCGATCCGGAGATGGTGAAGAACGGCACCCCGGCTTCACCCGCGACCGCCCGCGCCAGCAGCGTCTTGCCGGTTCCGGGCGGTCCGTAGAGCAGGACACCCTTGGGGATCTTGGCGCCGAGAGCCTGGTACCGCGACGGGTTCTGCAGGAAGTCCTTGATCTCGTAGAGCTCTTCGACCGCCTCGTCGGCACCGGCGACGTCGGCAAAGGTGGTCTTGGGCATGTCTTTGGAGAGTTGCTTGGCCCGCGATTTGCCGAAGCCAAATCCCATCCGGGCACCGCCCTGCATGCGGGAGAACATCATGAACAGGCCGACCAGAAGCAGCAGCGGCAGCACGTAGATCAACAATGAGCCCAGGAAGTTGCCCTCGCTGACGACGGTGCTGACCTGGGCATCTTTACTGGTCAGCGCATCGAACAGCGGTACGGCGTAGCCGGTCGGGTACTTGGTGATGATCTTGTCAGACCCGTCGGTGCCGCTGCTGGCGGTTTTCAGCGTCAACCGCACCTGTTGCTCGCGGTCGTCGATCTGAGCACTCTTGACGTTGCCGCCCTTGATCTGGGCCATCGCCACCGAGGTGTCGACCGGCTTGTAGCCGCGCGTGTCATCGCTGAAGTAAAAGAATGACCAACCAAGCAGCAGCACGACAGCGATCGCCGTGAGCGTGCGGATCACGTTTTTTCGGTTCATCAATCATCGGCCGTAGCGGCCAGGTCCTTCCCAATACACGCAGCTGGAATAGTCCAGATTACCGCTGGTCTGATTGACCGGCTCGATCCGTCCGTGGGCTGGCCGCCACGTCCGATTCGAAGTGTTGGTTTCCACCAGCAGCGAAACTCCCACACGGGCCGGAAATCATGCCATTTAGATCTGCCGCATCAAATAACGAATAGCGGTTCCCGATGGTTGTCATCACAGCCCTTAACACCTTTCGGGCGGACCGGGCGTGTGCTTTGGTGAGACGGTGTCTGAAACCGTACCCGTTACGCGGCGCAGCATCGAAACCAATGGTGTGCGGTTGCACACCATTGAAGCGGGTGACCGCGGTGCACCCGTCGTTTTGCTGGCCCACGGCTTTCCCGAGCTCGCCTACTCGTGGCGCCACCAAATCCCGGTGTTGGCCGCCGCCGGATACCACGTGCTGGCCCCGGATCAGCGCGGCTACGGTGGCTCCAGCCGGCCCGAGGCGATTTCCGACTACAACATCGCCGAACTGACTGCCGATCTGATCGGACTTCTCGACGATGTTGGTGCCGAGCGGGCGGTGTTCATCGGTCACGACTGGGGCGCCCCGGTGGCGTGGGGTTCGGCCCAGCTGCATCCGGACCGGGTGGCCGCGGTGGTCGGGTTGAGCGTGCCGGCCGTGCCCCGTGCACAGGTGCCGCCGACCCAGGCGTTTCGGCTCCTTTTCGGCGACAACTTCTTCTACATGCTCTATTTCCAAGAGCCCGGGGTGGCCGACGCCGAACTGGACGCCGACCCGGCGAAGACCCTTCGCCGGGTGATTTTGGGTCAGGCGGCACCGGGTGACCAAGCGGCCGCAATGCGGATGCTTCGACCCGGACCGGAGGGCCTCGTCGAGCGCATCCCCGAGCCCGACGGACTGCCGAGCTGGATCAGCGCCGACGAACTCGAACACTATGTCGCCGAATTCAGCCGCACCGGCTTCACCGGCGGGCTGAACTGGTACCGGAATATGGACCGCAACTGGGAGATCCAGGGCACCCTGACGTCCGCCGCCATCACCGTGCCGGCGATGTTCATCGCAGGCACCGATGACCTCGTGCTCGGTTTCATGCGCCCCGATCGGGCAAAGGAAGTGATCACCGGGCCATACCGAGAGGTGCTGATCGAGGGTGCCGGGCACTGGCTGCAGCAAGAAAGGCCGGACCGGGTGAACGAATTGCTACTGGAATTCCTGTCTGATGTGAAGAGCGGTTCGGAGCCGTCATGAATCGTCCGCTGAACTTCGGTGTATTCATCACACCGTTTCATCCCACCGGCCAATCTCCCACGGTGGCGCTGGAATACGACATGGAGCGCGTGGTCGCGCTGGATCGTCTGGGCTTCGACGAAGCATGGTTCGGTGAACACCACTCTGGCGGTTATGAGTTGATCGCCTGCCCGGAGGTGTTCATCGCCGCAGCGGCAGAACGGACCAAGCACATCCGACTGGGTACCGGTGTGGTATCGCTGCCTTATCACCATCCGCTGATGGTCGCCGACCGCTGGGTGCTGTTGGACCATCTGACCCGGGGCCGGGTGATGTTCGGTGCTGGACCGGGCGCCCTGCCGTCGGACGCCTACATGATGGGCATCGATCCGGTCGAGCAGCGCCGGATGATGCACGAAGCCTTGGAGGCGATCCTGGCGCTGTTCCGCGCCGCACCCGGTGAGCGGATCGACCGTCATTCAGACTGGTTCACGCTGCGCGATGCCCAGTTGCACGTCCGCCCCTACACTTGGCCCTATCCGGAAATCTCCACGGCGGCAATGATTTCACCATCCGGCCCGCGGCTGGCCGGCGCGCTGAACACGTCGCTGCTGTCGCTGTCGATGTCGGTGCCGGGGGGCTATGCGGCGCTGGATAACACCTGGGAAGTGGTGTGCGAACAAGCCGATAAGGCCGGGCACGACCAGCCCGACCGGGCGAACTGGCGAGTGCTGGGCATCCTGCATCTGGCCGACAGTCGAGATCAGGCGATCGATGACTGTACCTACGGCCTGCAGGACTTCGCGAAGTACTTCGGAGCGGCCGGGTTTGTGCCGCTGGCCAACCTGGTGGAGGGCGCGCAGTCACCCCATGAATTCGTCGAAGACTATGCCTCGAAAGGCAATTGCTGCATCGGCACGCCCGAGGATGCGATCGGCTACATCGAAGATCTGCTGGTCCGCTCCGGCGGATTCGGAACCTTCTTGTTGCTCGGCCACGACTGGGCATCGCCGGCGGCGACTTATCAGTCCTATGATCTGTTTGCCCGCATGGTGATTCCGCATTTCAAAGCGCAATTGGAAGCGCCGCGGGCCTCACATGAGTGGGCCAGGGGTATGCGTGATCAGTTGCTTGGCCGCGCCGGCGAGGCGGTAGTGAAAGCAATCACCGAGCACACCGACGAACTCAAGATGCAAAGCGAGAACAACTGATGCGCGCCGCGGTGTTGCGCGAAGGGCGCATGGTGTGTCGGGACGATATACCCGACCCCGTCCCCGGTCCGGGTCAGGTTCTGGTCGCGGTGCGGTCGTGTGGAATCTGCGGATCAGACCTGCATTTCGCCTCCCACGGTGCCGAGGTGCTGTCGCTGACCGAGCAAATGGCGAGCGGTTTCGGCACCGGCGGCCCGAGGCTCGACCTGAGCCGCGATATTTTCATGGGCCACGAGTTCAGCGCGGAAGTGCTTGAGGCTGGCCCGGACACCGAGACCCATCCGGCGGGGACGCCTGGTCACCTCGCTGCCGGTACTGATCTCGGGCCAGAAGGTCGAACCGATCGTCTACAGCAACACGACACTGGGCGGCTACGCCGAGCGGATGTTGCTTTCGGCGCCGCTGCTGCTGCCCATCCCCAATGGTCTGGACGCCAAACATGCTGCGTTGACCGAACCCATGGCAGTCGGATTGCACGCCGTCAATAAGTCGGGTATCCAGCCCGGTGAGATCGCGCTGGTGCTCGGCTGCGGTCCGATCGGCATTGCCGTGATCGCTGCGCTGCGTGCCCGTGGAGTTGAAACAATTGTGGCAGCGGATTTCTCATCAAAGCGGCGCGAAGTGGCCGCCACGATGGGCTCACACCAGACACTCGATCCGGCGCAGGGCTCACCGTTCGACACCGTCACTCCCGCTGTGGTCTTCGAAGCGGTCGGGGTGCCGGGCATCATCGACGACGTGATGCGCCGCGCCACACCCGGCGCCCGGCTAGTCGTTGTGGGCGTGTGCATGCAGCCCGACACCGTGCATCCTTTCTTCGCCATTGCCAAGGAGATCAACGTCCAGTTCGTTCTCGCCTACGACCCAAACGAATTCGCCGATTCGTTGCGCGCGATCGCCGAAGGTGACATCGACGTCACACCGGTGATCACCGGTGATGTCGGACTCGAGCAGGTCGGGGCCGCGTTCGATGATCTCGCCGACCCCGAACGGCATTGCAAGATCTTGGTCACACCGTAGGCATCGCGTCATCCGGGGCGTTGTCGGGCAAACGCACGATCCGTGCGTTATGTTGAGCCAAGCTGGCTAGCTCACCACAGCTATTGCTCGCCACAGACCCTGCGGAGGAGGCACCGTGCCAACGCCGGCGCTCAGCCTGCCCCGGCAGATGCTGCGGCGCAGGCCAGTAAGCGGCGCCCCGGTCGCTGTCGGAGCGTCAGATCATCTGCAACGCAGCCTTGGCACCTTCCTGCTCACGATGTTCGGCGTCGGCGAGACAGTCGGTGCGGGCATTTTCATCGTGCTCTCGCAGTCGGTGCCGCAAGCCGGCCCCGCAGTGGTCATCTCGTTCATCATCGCCGGCATCGCAGCGGGTCTGGCCGCGATCTGCTACGCGGAGCTGGCTTCTGCGGTGCCGGTTTCCGGATCGGCCTATTCATACTGCTACGCGACCCTGGGTGAGTTCGCTGCCATGGGCATCGCGGCATGCTTGCTGCTCGAGTACGGCGTGTCCACTGCCGCGGTGGCCGTCGGATGGGGTCAGTATCTGAACAAGTTGCTCGACAATGTCTTTGGATTTCATTTACCGCAAGCTATTTCGGGAGCGCCGTGGGATTCCGAACCCGGTGTCATAAACGTGCCGGCCATCGTCTTGGTGGCGATGTGTGCTGTCCTGTTACTGCGCGGTGCCAGTGAATCCGCCAAGGCCAATGCCGTGATGGTCGCGATCAAAATTGCCGTGCTGCTGATGTTCTCGGCTATCGCATTCACAGCGTTCAAGGCGAGCCGCTTCAATGACCTTGCACCATTCGGCATGTCGGGCATCAGCTTGGCCTCGGGCACGATCTTCTTCGCCTACATCGGACTTGATGCGATATCCACCGCCGGTGACGAGGTCAAAGACCCGCAACGCACAATGCCGCGGGCAATCATCGCCGCCCTGCTGATCGTCACAACCATCCACGTGCTCGTCGCGACTGCCGCGTTGGGCAGCCAGCCGTGGCAGGAATTCAAGGGTGAAGACGCAGTGCTGGCCGTGATCTTAGACCACGTCACCGGAAACACCACTGGCAGCAGCATTTTAGCTGCCGGCGCCGTCATATCGATCTTCTCAGTCACCTTGGTGACGTTGTACGGCCAGACGCGCATCCTGTTCGCGATGGGCCGTGACGGCCTGCTGCCGGCAACGTTCGCAAAAGTGAGCCCGCGCACAATGACACCTGTCCAGAACACCGTGATCGTTTCGGTGGTGGTGGCAATCCTGGCCGCGCTGGTGCCGTTGAGCCGTCTGGCTGAAATCGTCTCCATCGGCACCCTTACCGCGTTCATCGTGGTGTCGGCGGGAGTGATCGTGCTGCGGGTTCAGGAACCGGATTTGCCCCGCGGTTTCAAGGTGCCGGGCTATCCGGTGACACCGATCCTGTCGATGGCGGCGTGCGCCTACATTCTGTTCAGCCTGCACTGGTACACCTGGATTGCGTTCAGCGCCTGGGTAGCAGTGGCGTTGATCTTCTACCTGGTCTGGGGCCGCCGTCACAGCGCACTCAACGACACCGGGACCGGCGACACACCGGCCGTGCCCGTCCCCGAAGACGTCAGCTAGACGGGCCGTCATCCGCAAAACCTCGACACCGGCGAGCGGGCACTGCTGGGATCAGGTCGACGTGGCTGAGGCCGCATTTTGGCGCAACAGGCCCAGTCTCCGTTGGTATTCGTCGTCGTCGATCTCGCCGCGCGCGTAGCGTTCAGCGAGCACTTGCTCTGCGTTGCCCGCTCCACCGGCGCGCGTCGTGCCGGCAGGCCGCTGCGACAGCGACAGCAAATACCGCGCGAGCAACACCACCGCGGTGACTACCAGCGCCCAGAACACAATCGTTGTTCCGGTCGTGAGGATCCAGCTGCCCCATCCCCAGCGACCGTCGTCCATCATCATCATCATCGATACTGCCTTCCCAAATTGACTATGCCCCAACGCCTTCAACGGTGCGGGTACTGCGACCAGTCCCGCCGGGCTTGTGTTGAGGTCTGCGTGCATCCCCGGACCCCACACATGGGAGCGCCAGATGCAGTCGGCCACGGCGATCAGCGGTCCGGCGGCCATGATGACAATGACACTCGCTAGCGCAGCGCGAGTCTTGACTCTCATCGATGCCTGCGGCGGCCTGGCCAGGCGTTCGGCACGCGCAAGCACTGCCAAATCGGCCGCCGCGAGCGCTTCAGTGGGAGCCGCCGTGCACAGCGTGATCAGCCCCGACAGCAAAGCCCGGCTGCTGTGCCGGCGCGCCGCAACGTCATCGGCGCACATCTCCAACAACCGTGAAACCTGTTGGGCTCCATAAGTAAACAGGCTCAGCCGAGGAAACATCGTAGCCACGGCGCGCAACGCGCTGACGATCACTGCGTGGTGCCCGGCGAGGTGAGCACGTTCATGAGCGAGCACCGCGGCCAGTTGGCGATCATCGAGCGCAGCTCGGGCCGCGCTGGTCACCACGATGGCCGGCGGTCGACCCGCGACACAGTAGGCCGCGGGTTTGGCGGCTTCAACCATCACCACGTCGGGTTCGCCAGTGCGATGACCGACCAACCGCACAGCCCGAGCATGCTCATGCGCGCGAGCACGCATTTCCAAGACGGCGGTGGCTAGCCGCATACCGATGATCGCTGCCGCCACCGTAACCGCCGCAGCGATCGCGAGCAGCGTGATCTGCGGCGCAATCCCGGCATCTCCACTGATCGTGCGCTGCAGGCGGGCCAGACACGATGAGGCGACCGTACGGGGATGAGTCCAGTGGCTTATCACTTCGATGATGGCCATCACTGCGGTCGCCAGCCAAGAACCCACCACGGTGCCGATCGCGCTCAGCCATGTGACCACTCCAAGGCGGGGGGCGTTTCCACTACAAGTCAGGGCCTGCAGCAGTGGAGGTGCCGCGACGAGCATCGCCACGCTGTACAGCAGCAGGCCAACCACAACGCTGATCACTGTTCAGTTCCTTCGGCCAGCCGTCGCAGAACAGAGCGCAGGCGCTCGGATTCCTCGGCGCCGATTTGCTCGACGAAATGCTGAAGTACTAATTCGGGACTGCCGCCGCCGTCGAGGGCCTCGCGCATCAACCGCGCACTGTGCTGCTCACGCGACAGGGTAGGCCAATACCGGTAGGCCTTGCCGTCGCGTTCCCGTGCTAGCCAGCCCTTCGTATGCAAGTTGTCCATCGTGGACATCACAGTGGTGTAGGCGATGGTGCGCTCGCGGACGAGTTCATCAAAAAGCTCACGCACCGTGGTCGGTACCGCGGAGTCGCGGCTCCACATGCGGTCCATGATGACTGCCTCGAGTTCGCCAAATCCTCGAATCCGCACTGCTGATCTCCCGGTTATTACAGAGCCGCAGGGCTCGTTCGCGAAAGCTGGAACTGCGACAACTCGGACACCGTCTCGCGTTATCTACGTACCGACATAGTAGACCATCACGGACGATGCGGACCAAGAGCGAGCGCAGCCTCGCGCCACCAGCCGAGCCGCCGGCCTCCGCTTGCAAGCACTCCCAGCCCGGGTCTACGATCTACGTAGTTGGATAGTAGAAATGGACGGAATGCACGCATCTGCCCGGGATCTAGCCCGTTCGCAGCACCGCTCCGCCAGTCCGCATGAGAGGAATCGACGATGGGATTTTTTGGCGAGCTGGCTTCCAGGCTCCGTGAGCGCAAGCGTGTGATCGGCGCCGCTTTGGCTTTTGCTTGTATCGCGGTGGCCAGCTTCTTTGCCGGGACCTGGGCCGGCTCCTCGGACGTCCTTGCGCCACGCCCGGCGACGACCTCAGCCCCGCACCCCAACAAGCCGCCTACACCAGGTGCTGCTAAGCCCGGCGCGATGTGCTGCGATATGTCCATGCCCGAAATGCCCATGCCCAGTGGCATGCCCATGCCCAGCAAAACTGGCTAGCCCGTTGAGCGCCAAGCGGTCTCAGCGGCGAATGACCAGACGTGCTGCGCTCACCGCGGTCGGCGCGGGCGCCGCCGTGGGTCTCGGGTACATGCGGCGCGGGGTCCGCGGATCGCCCGCCCCGGCTGTCCGACTCGTCGACTACGGCGGCGGCATGATGGGCGTATCCCCGACCGACATGTCGCGCTACGTGGAGATGTTTAACCGGCACAACGAGTTAACCCGCACCGTCGAGGAGATCCCCAGTGGCATTCGCACCACCACCCAATCCGATTCCCCAGACCTTGCTGGGCAGCTTAAGGCGCACGTCTCAAGCATGTATTCCCACCTTGACGAGGGCGGCGAAGTCATGTGCATGAGCGACAGCCTGCCGACGCTCTTCCGCCGCGCAGACGGGTACCGGCGTCAGCTCACACTCACGCCCACGGGCGTGATCGCTGAAGAAACCGCAGATGATCCCCAGCTGGTAGCGGCCATCCGTGCGCACGCCCAGGAAGTGACTGGGTTTGTGCGCGACGGCATGCCGCCGATGATGCGGGGAATGATGGGACCGGGCATGATGGGTCCGGGTGGCATGATGGGGCCACCGTGAGTGGTTGGAAGCCCAATACATAAGATCTGCAACCGAATTCAGCCTCTGGCTGCCTCAGCGTTTCGGCGGCAGCGCACGTGATGAACTCCGCCTCCATCGCGTCGTCTAGCCCAAAATGCCCTGCATGGTGTTGACTTCTTGTTGTTCGCTCGTGGCGATTGAATGCGCCATCGCGACAGCCGGAGGGTATTGACCCGAACCAATTTCGCTCTGCGCCGACATGATTGCGTGCTGATGGTTTTGGATCATCATCGTCAGGAATTGCTTGCTGGCATCGGCGCCTTGGGCGTTCTGCAACGCTGTCATTTGCTCGGGCGTCATCATCCCCGCCATTCCTTGCATTGCGGGTCCTTGCATCGCGGGTCCTTGCATTGCGGGCATCCCGGCGCTTGGGCTGGGCGTCATTGGCGTCCCCGGCTGTTGCCACTGGGTCAGCCAACTTTGCATCCGCTGGATGTCCGGGTCCTCCGCAGCCTTGATCTGCTTTGCCACCTGTGCCACCCGCGGGTCGATGCCCTGTTTGGTCAGGATGATGTCACTCATCTGAACGGCCTGCTTATGGCAGGGGATCATGTTCTGGGCGAACGTAATGTCAGCTGAGTTGTGTGCTTGGGCGGCCGAGGGAGACGACGATCCGGTCGCGGTGCTGGCAGACGGGCTGCCGCTCGCGGAGTGATTACCCGAGTTGCTACATGCGCTGAGCGTCACGGCGGCCACGACTGCGGCCGCACTTAACCTCACCAACTGTTGTCTCATGACTTCCCTGTCCTTCCTGCCGCGAACGGTGGTTACCTCGTCACTGAGTCGGCGCGGGAGTACGGAGACGGGTTCCCGTTGAGGAGTCTGCTCGCCGCAGAAAAATCCTACTATCTCCGTACGTAGATAGCATTATTTAGCATAGCGACCCCGTAACGAGCCAGCGCATACGTGCCAATGTGGCCCGTGATCGGTAATCGCCGTGCTTCAATGCGCGCGTGATCAACGCCCAGCATGTCGGCCGCGACGACGCCGCACCACACGCCTGAGCAGACTAGATTGAGGCCACGATGACAGATGGACCACAGGGACCCGGCTGGTGGCAAGCGTCGGATCTCCAATGGTATCCACCCGAGCGGCACCCCAGCTACCAAGCACCGCTTCCCCCGCAAACCCAAACCGGCTCCCCGCCAAGCGGATTGCCATCGTACGGACAACCCAACGAGGGCATCGCCGTGACGACGAAAACGTTTCGGATTGGCCCGAAATTACTCAAGCCCAAGCTCATCGTCGACGGCTCCGAGATTCCCGCCGTCAGGTGGGGACGCACGGTCATACCGACGCTGCCGGGGCAGCACCACGTGCACGTCCACGTCCCGTACTTCGCCTGGCCCCGGCGGATTGGACCGGCCGACACCGATGTCGCTGTGTATCCCGGCAAGCTGACGGAACTCGAGTACAGGAGGCCGGCATGGCAGTACAGTGCCGGCTCACTCGGCGCCGGACCTCAGCGTTACAACGGCGTCGGCATCGTTGTGACCTTTAACGTGCTCGTTGCGGCGCTGCTGGTGGCCACGAATCTCGGGCCACCGCCGCATCCTTGGCCGCCCTGGTTCGTCTATCTCCTCGCCGTCGCGATCGTTGTCCAAGCCGTCGTCTTGCTCATCAACGCAGGGCCGAAACCGAAGGCAGCGCAGCCACCCGGTCAACCAGCCGCCGTCGCGCCCGGCTGGTACCCGGCTCCCGACGGTCCGAACATCATGCGCTACTTCGACGGTCGGAATTGGACCTCGCAGACCTCGCCGCGCCGATAGCTAGGCTGCCGATCATGCGCATTCTCAAAAGCATGGTCGCACTGGGTCTTGCGGTGACCGTCCTGACCGCCTGCGATAGCGAGAAGGCATCTGTCGGGGACAACCCGCGGGAAGTGACCGTCGTCGGCTCCGGACAGGTCCAGGGCGTCCCCGACACGCTCACCGCCGACGTCGGTATCGAGTTCACCGCGCCGGACGTCACCGCGGCGATGAATCAGACCAACGACCGCCAGCAGGCGGTCATCAATGCTCTGGCAGGCGCCGGCGTCGACCGCAAGGACATCACCACCACCGAAGTCAGCCTGCAGCCCAGGTACGACACTTCCAGGGCAACAGGGTCACCGGATACCGCGCCGACAACTCGATCCGGGTCAAGATCCGCCCGGCCGACTCGGCATCCCACGTGCTGGCAGTCATCGTGGGTACCGGTGGTGACGCTACCCGGATCAACTCGGTCAGCTACTCCATCGCTGACGACTCGCAGTTGATGAAGGATGCCCGCGCGCGGGCTTTCCAGGACGCCAAGGACCGGGCCGAGCAGTACGCGCAGCTGTCCGGGCTCACAGCTGGGCAAGGTCATCTCGATTTCGGAGGCATCCGGAGCCACGCCGCCCATCGCACTTCCCGCGCCACGGGCGGCATGCCGGCGAATGTTCCGCTGGAGCCCGGCCAGCAGACGGTGAGCTTCTCGGTGACTGCGGTCTGGGAACTGCGCTGAGATCGATTTGTCCCGACGCTCAGTCCTGGTAGACCCTGGGATCGAGGGTCCCGATGTAGGGCAGGTCACGGTAACGCTCGTCGTAGTCGAGGCCATAGCCGACGACGAACTCGTTGGGGATGTCGAAACCCACGTAGGCGATTTCTACGTTGGCGCCCAGCGCGTCGGGCTTGCGCAGCAGCGTGCACACCCGCAGCGAATGCGGACGCCGGGTGGCCAGATTGCGCGAGCAGCCATGACAGCGTCAGCCCGGAGTCGACGACGTCCTCGACGATCAGCACATCCCGGTCGTTGATATCGCGATCGAGATCTTTGAGGATGCGCACCACTCCCGACGAGGACGTCGACGATCCGTAGGAGCTGACCGCCATGAACTCGAACTGGGTCGGCAGCGCGATCGCACGGGCCAAATCGGTGACGAACATGACCGCGCCCTTGAGCACGGTGATCAACAGCAGATCCTGGTTGTCGGGGCCGGACAGTTCGCGGTAGTCCGCAGCGATCTGTGCGCCGAGCTCGGCAATCCGGGTTTGGATCTGCTCCTCGCGCAGCAGCACCGATTTAATGTCCCCGGGGTAGAGCTCCGGCGATTCTGCTGCCACGCCCACAGCGTGCCATGCCGACGTGTGAAGAACCAACGCTGGTCGGCTAAACCGGCTCGGCACGCAACGTCAAGAGCTGCCCCTCACGGCCGGCGACCAGCCGCTGATTGCGCAATGTGGACCCGACCGCCACCCCGCCCTGACCACGCCAGGCGGTGACCAGCCTGTCCACACCGCGAATCTGCTTGTCGGTCAGCCCAATCGCGCCTCCGGCAGCCAGCCAGCTCCGGATAACCCCGCGGCGAACGGAGTCGGGCAGCGCGGTCAACGCCTGGGTGTCGAGCCCGTCAGCGGTCGCCGAAGTGGTCATGGCCTGCGCGATCAGCGAATCGACCAGCTCGGTGTCGGCGCGCAGCGCGGTCGCGGTGCGGGCCAGCGCCTCGGCGACGCCGCCACCGAGCACCTCTTCCATCAGCGGCAGCACCTCATGGCGCAGCCGGGTGCGGGTGAACCGACGGTCGGTGTTGTGCGGGTCCTGCCAGGCAGAGAGCCCCAGCTCGGTGCATGCAGCGTGGGTCACGGCGCGCCGCACGCACAGCAGCGGCCGGCACCAGGGCGGGTCGTAGGGGCGCATCCCGGCGATCGAGCGGGCACCCGAGCCGCGACCCAGTCCGAGCAACACAGTTTCGGCCTGATCGTCGAGGGTGTGGGCCAGCAGCACCGGGCGATCGCGACGTGCAGCCTCCAGCGCACGGTAGCGTGCGCTGCGGGCAGCGCCCTCCGGACCGCCGTCACCGCTGACCTGCACGGAAAGCACTTGGGCATCAATGCATCCCAATTCCGCGGCTTGGCTTCGGGCGGTCGCGGCCACAGCTGCCGAGCCGGACTGCAAACCATGGTCGACGATCAACGCGGTGGTCGGCAGCACGTCGGCCGCGACCGCGGTCAGCGCCAACGAGTCCGGGCCGCCGGAAAGCGCCACGCACCAACGATCGGCGGTGGCGAGGTAGTCCTTAGCGAACGCCGCCACAGCCGCGCGGAGCTGCGCTACAGCACCCTGTCGATCCATCGTTGCGGATATTCGATCTCAATCGGCCGGGGCAATGTGTCCGGACCGGTCCAGACGGTGTTGAACCGCGCCATCCCGACCCGGTCCACGACATGGTCGACGAACGCCTTGCCTCGGGTGTACTGGCTCAGTTTGGCGTCGATGCCCAGTAACGCCCGCAGCAGCCGTTGCAGCGGCGGCTGCTTGCGGTGGCGACGCTCGTCGAAGCGGCGCCGGATGGTCGAGACCGACGGGACCACAACTGGCCCAACGGCATCCATCACGTGATCGGCGTGACCCTCCAACAATGTGCCCAGCACCAACAGCTGGTCCAGGGCTTCGCGCTGCGGCTCAGACTGCACGGCACGCAGTAATCCCAGAACGCCCCTCGAGTGCGCGTCGGGGCCGGCTAGCGATTCGCCGCGGCTGCGCGCGAACTCGGCCAGTCGGCTCACCACCTGGGCCACGTCGTCGCTGCTCTCCTGCGTCAACACGCCCAGCGCTTGCGACATATAGCCGGTCAGCCACGGATTGGCGGTGAACTGCACTCGATGGGTGACCTCGTGCAGGCACACCCACAGCCGGAAATCGGAAGGCTCCAGCCGCAATTGGCGTTCCACCGCGATGACGTTGGGATACACCAACAGCAGGCATCCGCCGTCATCGGAGGCGGCGAACGGGTCGTATTGGCCAAGGATCCCCGACGCGACGAACGCCAGCACGGCACCGGTCTGCGCGCCGGTGAGCCGCCCGGAGATCACGCCGCGCGGCTTGTCGGTCCCGCCGGTCATCACCCGCATCGACTCGGCGGCCGCCCGGATCCACCCCGGGCGGTCCACGATGCGGGCGTCCGGAACCACGTCGCTGGTGTCCAAACCGGTGACGTCGCGCACTGGCGGTTCAGCCGCCTTAGCGGCGGCAGCCAGGTTGTCAACCACTTGACGGCGGGTGTAGTCGGTGGACGGCGGGCCGGGGCGCGCCAGCCGCTGGCCGACCGTGGCCGCGAATCCCCAGTCAACGGTGCGCCCAACGGTCAGCTCCGCTGACGCAGTCACGTTACGCATCCACACGACCATAGGGCGGTGGCCAAGGCGTCGATCGCCGTGCGGCCGGTCGGGCCGGCGTCATTAGAGATCAACGCGAAGGTCAGCACCCGTCCACTGCGATCGGTCACCACCCCAGCTAACGCGTTGATGGCCGTCAGTGAGCCGGTTTTGGCACGCAACCATCCGGCCGGCCCGGTGTTGGCAGCCGTGTCGAGGAACCGGTCGGAGAGCGTGCCGCTGCCACCGGCAATCGGCAACAGGTCTAGCAGCGGCCGCAGCGCCGGTTGATCCGGTCCGGCTGCCGCCTGCACCACGCCGTCGAGATTCTTGGCGGTGAGGCGATCGAAGACCGACAACCCGCTGGAGTCTTGCAATGACGCGCCGCTGGTGTCGATGTGCGCGGTGTTCAGTCGATTGGTCACCGCGTCGACGGCACCGGTGAAGCTCAGTGGCCGCTGCATGGACGCCGCGACCTCCCGGGCGATGCTTTCGGCCATCACGTTGTCGGAGACGTTCATCATTTCGTAAAGCCGTTGGATCAGCGGGGCCGACTGGACAGCGGCCAGCTGACGCGCGCCGGTCGGCGCGGGATGGCCGGCGATGGTCACCCGCTGCGGATCAACGCCCAGTGCGGCGGCCAGGGCGCGTCCCGCGTCCAGGGCCGGCGTCAGCGACCGTCGGGATTCGTCGGTCGCCGGCTGGATACGTCCGGCGTCGAGCATCACCGACTCGATCGGCGCGATGTCGCCGCCCCCGATGTCCGCCGGATCCCAGCCGGGCGCCATCGTCGGCCCACTAAACAGCGAGGTGTCGACCTGCACTGCCGATGGCGTCACGCCGCCGCGCCGCACCTGATCGGCCAGATCGCTGATCCGCGCCGCGCCGTGATACCAGGTGTCTTGCCCGCGCGGCGCCGCCGAGAGAGTCGGGTCGCCGCCGCCCACCAGCACGATGGTCCCGGGCTGGTCGGCGGCGACAACGCGGGTGGTGACCCGGGCTTCGCGGTCCAGCGCCAGCAACGCGGCAGCGCTGGTGAGCGTTTTGTTTGTCGACGCCGGCAGCATCGGCACATTGTCTTGTTGCTGCCAGAGTTCTTTGGCGGTCATCGCATCGGTGACCCGACCGCCCAGCCTGCCCAGGTTGGGGTCGGCCGCCGTCAACGCCAGTGTTGCCGCCAGTGCGGATGTGGTCGGCGCCGGCGCGCTAGCGGCCACCGGCACGATGCCCGGCTTGACGGTGACCGCGGGCGGCGGGGGCGGAGTCTGGGCACCGCCTGAGCCGCGACCGCTCGCCGTCATCAGCGCGGTTGCGCCCAGCACGGCAGCAATGATCGCGATCACGCCTACTCCCACGATCACGTGCGTAGACGGCCGCCACTGAGTGGGACGCATGATTCTCCTGACTGCTTTGCGCCCATTGTGCCGAACTATCCGCGGAACCAACCGGTGCGGGAGCCGCTTCACGCCGATTATCGCTGGACTACGCTGAACGCTCGACAAATGCCGACGGGCAGCGACACCCCAGCCGAAGGAGCCGAGACGGTGGAATTCGACGTGATCATCGAGATCCCCAAGGGTCAGCGAAACAAGTACGAGGTCGACCACGACACCGGAAAAGTGCGACTGGATCGCTACCTGTACACCTCGATGGTCTACCCAACCGACTACGGCTTCATCGAAGACACTCTGGGCGAAGACGGCGACCCGCTAGACGTCCTGGTGCTGCTGCCGGAGCCGCTGTTCCCCGGCGTGGGGCTGACCGCGCGGCCGGTGGCGATGTTCCAGATGACCGACGAACACGGCGGCGACGACAAGGTGCTGTGTGTGCCGGCCGGCGATCACCGGTGGGACCATCATCCAGGACATCGGCGACGTCCCGGCTTACGAGCTCGACGTCATCAAACACTTCTTCTCGCAATACAAGGCGTTGGAGCCGGGCAAGTACGTCAAAACCGCCGACTGGGTGGGCCGCAAAGAAGCCGAAGCAGAGGTGCTGCGTTCGCAGGAGCGCTTCAAGACCGCCGAACACTGACGCCTCGCTGCGGCCTGCCATCGGTTCGCGGTGGTGGCATTCTGGCTATGTGGGCCCCTTGTTTCATTTCGCCGCGGGTTTCTGGTGGCTGATATTTCCGCTGGGCGGTGTGATCGGCGGTGGCGTGCGCGCGATTGCCGCAGCCAACGAACGCCGGGCCGAGCGACGGCTCGAGCGATACCGGCTGAAGCAGCAGGCAAAGATCGCCATCGCGCAAGCGTCCGGGCGCAAGCACGACAGCGAGGAGGGCTACCGGCGCGAAATCGTCAAACTGCTTGCCGTGCATGACCAGACCGATGCCCGCTGGCTGGAATACGAAGTCGACATCGCCAAACTTCTCGACTTCCCGTTGATGACCGACATGCGAAACCCGCTGACCGTCGCTTTCCATAAAGCAAAGCGGCAGGCGGACCTGATGCGCCCGGAAAAGGCCGAGGACCTAGTCAGCGATCGCAGCGCGCAGCTGGACTACCGGGACGCCGTGCACGAGTACGTCAGTGCGTTCGAGATCGCCGAGACCGAAGCGATTCGCCGGCGCCGGAGCGACTTCTCCTCAGACGACCAACAACGCCTGGCACGAGCTCAGCACCTGCTGCAGCTTGCCCAAGACACCGCGGCTTCGCCGCAAGAACGGCAGAACGCCTACGCGCGGGCTGGTAAAGAGCTCGACGGGCTGATCGTGTTACCTGCCCAGACCCGGGCCAGCATCGAACAGCGCATCGCCGGCGCGATCGAGGCCTAGCTTGACTCGGTGTCGCCGACGCGGGTGGAGTAGAGGCTGGCGGCTGCCGCGACGACGAGCGTCGCAACGATGACCGCGAGGCTCAACAACGTCGGAATCTCTGGGACGTTGACCCGCTGACCACCGTTGATGAACGGCAGATTGTTTTCCCCCAACGCCTGAAGGATCAGCTTGACCCCGATGAACAACACGACGACGCCAAGGCCCAGCGACAGGTAAGGCAGCCGCTGCAACAGACCCGCGAGCATGAAGTACAGCTGCCGCAGGCCCATCAACGCGAACACGTTGGCGGCGAAGACCAGATAGGGCTCACGGGTAAGCCCGAAAATTGCCGGAATGGAATCGAGAGCGCAGAACAGATCGGTACCGGCGAGTGCCAGGATGACCAGCAGCATCGGCGTCAACCGCCGATGCGACCCGTCCTTGACGTAGAGCTTGAGGCCGTCCCACCTGTCGGCGGTCTTCAAGCGACGGCGGACGAACGTCACTACCCTGTTGTCCGCCTCGACGTCGCGGTGGGCGTCGCGAACCAGCTTGATTGCGGTGTAGATGAGAAACCCGCCGAAAATGTAGAAAACCCACGAGAATCGCTGAATCGCAAGTGCGCCGAGCAGAATGAAGATACCGCGGAGCACCAACGCAATCATGATTCCGACCATCAGGGCCTGCTGCTGGTAGACCTTGGGCACATTGAAGGCTGCCATCACGATGATGAAAAGGAACAGATTGTCGATTGACAGGCTGTATTCGGTCACCCATCCGGCCAGGAATTCAATCGCATACCGCTCGCTGTGGAACAGCCACACGCGGATTGCAAAGATCCCGGCAAGTCCTACATAGACCGCCAACGTGATAGCGCATTCGCGCATCGTCGGTTCCCGGGGTCGGCGCGCCACCACGACGAAGTCGTACGAGAAGACCGCGATCGTCACCACCGCGATGGCGAGCCATTCAAGCACAGACACAGACAAAGGGGGCCTCCGGTCGCTGAAGTGCACTGCAACGCCAGAGGTCTCTTCCGCCGTCGCGCCCACAGTCGCAGCGGCCCGCGGCACGGTCGCCCGATCTCGGGTGACGTGATGACGACACCGCGGCGGAGGAATACTCCCCTCTGCTGTCAGTGTGTCAGGCCGTCATCGTCGGTGCCTGCCACATGACCCCGATGACCCTGAGTATTTTCGAATTGTGGCGATGCTCGAGGTCGACTGAAGTGGCGTCGCCGTGACCGATGTTGGCCCGACCACTGGCATCGGAGCCTCCACCAGCCCGATCGCACGCGGCAGCATGGCCCGGGTGGGTATGGCGACCGTGGTGACCGCGCTGTGCGGCTATGCGGTGGTCTACCTGGCGGCCCGCGACCTGGCTCCGGCCGGCTTTTCGGTCTTCGCGGTATTTTGGGGAGCGTTCGGCCTGGTGACCGGGGCGGCTAATGGGCTGCTGCAGGAGACCACGCGCGAGGTCCGTTCCGCGAGCTACGTCGAGGTCCTGGCGGGTCGACGTACCCATCCGATGCGAGTGGCCGCCCTGGTCGGGATCGGTGCGGCAGTGCTGATCGCCGGCAGCTCAGCGTTGTGGAGCAGCCGGGTATTCGGTGACACTCAGTGGCTTTCGGTGACCCTGCTCAGCGTCGGGCTGGCCGGATTCTGCCTGCACGCGACCTTGCTGGGCATGCTGGCCGGTGTCAATCGCTGGACCCAGTACGGGGCGCTGATGGTGACCGACGCCGTGATCCGGGTGGCGGTCGCGTTGGCCACCTTTGTGATCGGCTGGGGTTTGGTGGGCTTCTTATGGGCCACCGTCGCGGGCGCGGTGGCCTGGCTGATCATGATCGTCGCCTCGCCGACGACGCGGGCCGCGGCCCGGCTGCTGACACCGGGCGGCACGGCGACGTTTCTGCGCGGGGCGGCTCATTCGATCACCGCAGCCGGTGCCAGCGCGATTCTGGTGATGGGCTTTCCGGTGCTGCTGAAGGTGACCTCCAGCCAACTCGGCGCCGCGGGCGGGGTCGTCATCCTGGCGGTCACGTTGACTCGTGCGCCGCTGCTGGTGCCGCTGACCGCCATGCAGGGCAACCTGATCGCGCACTTCGTCGACGAGCGGACCGAGCGGCTGCGGGCGCTGATCGCCCCGGCCGCGCTGGTCGGCGGGATCGGCGCGATCGGCGTGCTGGCGGCGGGCCTGGTCGGCCCGTGGCTGCTGCGGGTCGGCTTCGGGCCCGACTACCACGCAGCCAATGCATTGCTGGCCGGGTTGACCGCTGCGGCGGTGGCGATCGCCTTGCTGACGCTCACCGGCGCCGCCACGGTCGCGGCTGCGTTGCATCGGGCCTACGCGCTGGGCTGGGTCAGCGCAACGGTGGCGTCGACGCTATTGCTGTTGCTGCCACTGCCGCTGGAGACCCGCACGGTGGTCGCGCTGCTGTGCGGTCCGCTGGTGGGCATCGGGGTTCACCTGGCCGCACTGGCGCGTCGGGGCGGCTGATCAGGCTGAGTTGGGCGGATGGCCGTGTACCTTGTGGCCTTGAAATGCTCAGCGAAAAGCTCGACGCCTGGATCGTCGTCCCGGCCTTCAACGAAGCCGGTGTCATCGGCGACGTCATCACCGATCTGCGCTCGGTCTTCGCCCACGTCGTGTGCGTGGACGACGGCAGTGCCGACGCCACCGGCGACATCGCGCTGCGGGCCGGGGCGCACCTGGTGCGCCACCCGGTCAACCTGGGCCAGGGTGCGGCCATCCAAACCGGCGTCGAGTTCGCCCGCCGCCAGCCCGGGGCACAGGTCTTCGCCACCTTCGACGGTGACGGCCAGCACCGTGTCAAGGATCTCGTCACGATGATCGACCGGCTGGGCGTCGGCGACGTCGACGTCGTCATCGGAACGCGTTTCGGTCCGGGTGTCACCAGGCCTCCACCGCTCAAGCGGGTCGTGCTGCGCACCGCCGCGCGGCTGAGTCCGCGGGGCCGCAGGCTGGGATTGACCGACACCAACAATGGCCTGCGGGTGTTCAACAAGACCGTCGCCGACGGACTGGACATCACCATGAGCGGGATGAGCCACGCCACCGAGTTCATCATGCTGATTGCCGAAAACCGTTGGCGTGTCGCCGAGGAACCCGTCGAGGTGCTCTACACCGAATACTCCAAGTCCAAGGGTCAGCCGCTGCTCAACGGCGTCAACATCATTTTCGACGGATTCCTGCGAGGAAGGATGCCGCGTTGAACTGGATTCAGGGTCTGCTGATCACGTCGATCGTCGCGTTGCTGGTTTACCTGCTGCGGTCTCGTCGCAGTGCGCAATCGAAAGCCTGGGTCAAAGTCGGCTTTCTGGTATTCGTGCTGGCCGGTGTCTACGCCGTGCTCCGGCCCAACGACACCACGGTGGTGGCGCACTGGCTCGGCGTCGATCGTGGCACCGACCTGATGCTCTACGCGCTGATCATCGCGTTCAGCTTCACCACATTGAGCACCTATTTGCGATTCAAAGACCTCGAATTGCGTTACGCGCGATTGGCACGCGCGGTCGCGTTGGAAGCCGCGCAAGCACCGGACCGGAGTTGAGTCGGCGACTTACCTGCCCCGACTCCCCAGTGCAGGCCACGCGAGGTGAGCAATACCAATCCAAGCGAGACAGCAGCAACGACGATCAGGCCGACGATCGCCACCACTAGGGGCCGCCAACCAGTGCGGACGAGCTCGCGAATGTTGGTGTTGAGCCCCACGCCGGCGAAGGTCAGCAGAGAATGCCCACTTCGATACGTTGGCAATGTTGGTGGTTTGGCCCTTGCTCAGCCAGCCCGCGGTTGCGATCGCCGACACGGCCAGAAAACCGAGACACGAACTTGGGGAACTTGTCCCAGATGAACGACGCTCTTGCCCGTAGGCCCGGTGCGATGCTGGTCTGCCTCGACCGCGTGAGGCCCAGTACAGTGCGAAACCGAGTACGACGAAACCGATGAGGGCGTTGCGGGTGGACTTCACCAGCACCGCGATCTTTCCCGCTTGCTCGGAATACAGGTAGCCCGTCGCGGTGGTTTCGGCGGTGTTGTCCACTGCCAAACCGGCCCACAAGCCGAATTCGTGGTCGGTGAGCCCTATCCCGTGTCCGAGTACCGGCAAGGAGAACAATGCGACGGCGCCTAGCGCCAAAATCGCCGCGATCGCATAGCTGACCTCGGAATTGCGTGCGCGGATGGCACCCTTGGCGGCCACGATGGCTGAGACGCCGCAGATGGAGGTCCCGATGGCCAGCAGCGAGCCAAGCTTGCCGGACAACCCGAACAGGCAGGCCGCCGACGAGAATGATCGCGCCGGCCAAGGTCATGTCCACCACGATCTGCACCAGCGAGATGCCGCCGAGTTTGACGACATCGCCGAGAACGAAACGCACTCCGAGCGCGACAATCCCGATCTTCAACCAGAATTCGTACGTCTGGACACCAGCGCGGAAGATGCGGTGCAGGCCGATGGTGTTGGTGACGACAAGGCCGATGACAATCGCCCACAGCACATACTCGATGTCAGGCACTGTCCAATGCTCGTGGTGTGCAAGAGAATTCCACCACATCTGCGCGTACTTACCGAGCAAGCCGATCGCGATCAACAGCACGACGCCCGGCACGTACGCCAGCAGGTTAGCGACTGGTGAAACTGGCCTCCTCCTCGGAAGGCTCGGTCGATCGACGAGTTGCGTGCTCACCGCGTCACCACGGAATCTTGGGCAGCAGCCCAGCCACGGCCAACAGCACCACAACGCCGGCCACGATCGTGGCCCACCAATCAACGCCTATCCGTCCGAGGCGTTCACCCCTCGTTGGTGCGCCATTAATGGCTTCGCCACCGTGATCACTCGCGGTCACCGCAGTCTCCTTAACTCACCAGTCCCTACCGCCAAAACCTGTGCCGATTCGTACCGGCGCCAAGAGCCTTTGGACAAGGTATTCACTCCGCCTGATTGATACCGCTGCAAGTCGACTCAATAGCGCGCCCCAACCTGTGGTGTTTGGGGTGTCGGTGTGGGAGTTCAGAATGCCGTGACTTCGGCGACGGGGGTGCGGTTTGCGACGCCGAAGGCGGGGACGACGAAGCGACGCAGTATGGACCGGTAGCGCCTGACGTCGCCGTCACCATCCTCGAGGCCGCGCATCACCATCAACGTGACGTTGCCCAGCCACAAGTGGATGTCCGACCGGGGCAGCCCGGGTGGCAGTTCATTGTTCGCCAAGGCGGCGTCGAGAATGGGATCCCACATCTCGGCTCGCATCATCTCCGTCGTTCCCGAAGCGATCATTCGTCGGCCAAGGCTCGTGGCATCGGGTTCGATGACGTGCCGTGTCAGGGGGTCGCGACGGCCGTGTTCGGCGGTGTAGATCACAGTCTCGACGATCCGATCCGGAAGGCTGCTCTGCCGGGAGATCGATTTGCGTGCCCGGTCGAGCAATGTCCGCGCGTGCCGGGTGATCAGCTCGATGAGCAGATCGTCACGATCGGCGAAGTAGCGGTAGACACTGGGCCGCGACAATCCAACTTCAGACGCAACGTCGTCCATGGTGGTCTTACGGATTCCGTGGCGATCGATGCAGCGTTGAGCGGCGGCCAGGATGCGCTCGCGCGCGTCGTCTGTGCTCGTAGGTGTGGTTGGTTGACTGAGCGAGCGTCGAGGCATAAAGGCCATGTTACTAGGTACGTCAGTCGTCCGGTGACATCAACGCGGCCCGTCTTACGTAGTGGCGCGGCTTGACACGTCGCCATTGAAGTGTGCATACTGACCGCTGACATTTTTAGTTTTTTGTCATCCGGGAGGACGCAGATGCCAATGGAACTGCCGCACCGGATCGCGATAGTCGGCGCCGGATTGATCGGGTCGGCCTTGGCCGGTCACCTGATCCTGGCCGGAAACAATGTCACCATTGGAACGCGACGCCCGGACGCCTTCACTCCACCCGACTATCAGCGGGAAGAGATCGACTATCCGGTCCGCACGATTGAGACAGCAATCGACGGGGCGGAAGTGGCGATGCTGGCGATCCCGAACGCGGCCGTCGCGCCGTTCGCCGAGGTTTATCGCGATCGGTTGGCCGGTGCGGTCATCATTGATCCTTCGAACCCGGTCCGGTGGCGCGACGACGGTGTGATGACCATCAAAGACCTCGGCGGCAAGACTTCCGGAACGGTGACCGCTGAGTTGTTCCCGAAATCATCGGTGGCACGCGCTTTCTCACACCAACTCGCCGAAACGCTGTGGCTGCGAGGTCGCCGCGAACCTGGCCGATGGGGGATCGGGTACGCGGCTGACGACAACGACACCGCCTGGCTCACGGCCGAACTCATCACCCAAACCGGCTTCGCGCCGATCCGAGTCGGCTCGTTGGCGGACTCTGCGTCCATTGATCCCGGCGGAGTGCTATTCCCCCGGCTTGCTCGGACTCTTCAACCCACAAGGTATGCGGACGACCCTCGATAAGCGGCCATTCACAGGAGAAACTGCCATGTCGCACGTGACACCCGAGCCTCTTGCAACGTCAGACACCGGCTCGGGTCCGCCGACAACTGCCTCCGCACCACGGAGGCACCCACCAATCCTGATTACCGAGAACCAAGTTGCATTTGCCACGGCAGCGGCCGCCCAGTCTGGTCGACCCGCCGCCGATGGCTGGACACCACCCTGATGGGCGGACTCGGCCGCATCCTCACCGCGCTGACACAGCCCCGGCCGCACTACCCGCACGGTGGCCCTGCCTATTTCGAGACGGCGCGGATGTCTCGGGCGATGGACCGACTGTGACGGCGCGTTACTGATTGGTTAGCGAAAGGTGTTTAGGTGAAGGCTATTCCAGTTACCGGCGTGGCCGCACGAGCGTGGATACCGCTGGTGCTCGTGGTGGTGTTGGCTGTCTCGGGATTGATCGTTGTGCGGCTGCACAAGGTCTTTGGCTCCCAGGACCTCAATGCCAATGCCGGCGCCGGTATCGAGATCGTGCAGTTCAACCCAAAGATTGTGATCTATGACGTGTTCGGCCCAGCAGGGACCACCGCCACGATCGACTACTTCGACGCGGACGCCAACACCCACGAAGTCAATACGGCCCTGCCGTGGTCGACCACGATATCAACGACCCTGCCCGCGGTCAGCGCCAACATCATGGTGCAGGGCGACAGCGATCACATCGGCTGTCGTATCACCGTGGACGGGACGGTCCGGGATGAGAAAAGTACCGATGGGGTTAACGCGCAGACCTTTTGCCTGGTGAAGTCCGCATGACCGAGACGAGCAAGACGCACGCCGTGCCGCACGCCAAGCGGCCGTTCTTCGCCCATGCCATGCGCGTGTTGGCGGTGCCGATCATCCTGGGGTGGGTCCTCATCGCCGTCGTCGTGAGTACGATCGCCCCCTCATTGGAAGTGGTCGGGGAGACGCATTCGTCGCCGATGGCCCCCAAAGATGCGCCGTCCCTGAAGGCGATGACGCTGATGGGTCATAACTTCAAGGAATTCAATTCCAACAGTACGGTGATGATCGTCGTCGAGGGCCAGCAGAGGCTCGGCCCGGACGCTCACCGGTACTACGACAGCATCCTCGGCAAGCTGCGGCAGGATCCCCAGCATATCCAGCATATTCAGGACTTCTGGGGGGATCCGTTAACGGCGGCCGGAGCCCAGAGCGCCGACGCCAAGGGCGCCTACGTGATGATCAATCTCGCCGGTGAACAGGGCACGACGTTAGCGAACGAATCCGTCGAGGCTGTCCGCAAGGCCGTGGAAGCAACGCCTGCCCCGCCCGGGGTGAAGGCCTATGTCACCGGCCCGGCCGCGCTCACCTTTGATCAGCACGTCGTCGGGAATGCCAGCCTGAAGAAGATCACGTTGTTTACTCTCGTGGCGATCGCGGCCATGTTGCTGCTGGTCTACCGCTCCATCGTCACCACCCTGGTCCAGCTTTTCTTGACCGGGATCGGGTTGCAGTCGTCCCGGGGATTTGTCGCGGTTCTGGGCAACTACAACATTTTCGGGCTGACCACGTTCGTATCGAATATCTTGACCATGCTGGCGATCGCAGCCGCGACGGATTATGGGATCTTCATCTTCGGCCGTTATCGAGAGGCGCGTGGGGCCGGTCAGGATCGCGAAACCGCGTACTACACCACCTTTCGGTCGGTTGGTCCGGTGATCGTGGGTTCGGGCCTGACGATTGCCGGGGCGACGTACTGTCTGAGCTTTGCGCGGCTGCCGTACTTCACCACGATGGGTGCACCCGTGGCGATCGGAATGCTCGTTTTGGTGGCGGCCGCGATCACGCTGGGGCCGGCTGTTCTTTTCGTCGGCAGCCGGTTCGGTCTCTTCGAAGCCAAGCGCGCGGCGGGCGGCCAGCTGTGGCGCCGGGTGGGCACCGCGGTGGTCCGGTGGCCCGCCCCGATCCTGGTCGCCAGCTCGGTCGTGGTCCTGATCGGCATGGTCGCCCTGCCCGGATATACGACGAGCTACAACGATCGCTTCTACCAGCCCGCCAGTACCGCGGCCAATCTCGGATACGCCGCTGCCGACCGGCATTTCACCCAGGCCCGGATGAATCCCGACATCCTGATGGTCGACGCCGACCACGACATGCGTAATCCGGCCGACATGCTGGTTCTGGACAGGGTGGCCAGAAACGTCCTCAACACCGAGGGTATCGCCATGGTCCAGGACATCACCCGGCCGCTGGGAATTCCGATTCAGCACAGCTCGATACCGTTCCAGAACAGCATGGGGGGCCAGAGCACCATGCAGCAATATCCGTTCCAGCAAACTACCATCGCTAATCTGCGGAAGACGGCCGACGATTTGCAGATCCTCACCGACACCACCCAGCGGCTGTACGGTGTCTTGAGCCAGGTCGTCGCCACCACTCACGACCTGGCTCAAAACACGAACGACCTGACGGGTGTCACCGACGAATTGCGCGATCACATCGCGGATTTCGACGATTTCTATCGGCCGATCAGGTCCTATTTCTATTGGGACAAGCACTGCTTCGATATTCCAGTGTGCTGGTCGCTAAGGTCGTTATTCGACGCCTTGGACGGCATCGATCAGCTCACCGAGAAGGTGCACAACGTCAACCAAGACACCCAAAAACTGGATACGCTCTTGCCGCAGACCCTCGCGCTGCTGATCCCGATTATCGAGACCACGAAGAACACCCGGGGATTGATACTGTCGACGTTAAGCACCATGTCGGCAATACAGAACCAAAATGCGGCGCTCAATAACACTGCGATCGTCATGGGGCAGAGTTTCGACGCCGCCAAGAACGGTGACCTCTTCTACCTGCCACCCGAAGCGTTCCAAAACCCCGAGTTCGAGCGGGGCTTGAAAATGTTCCTCTCACCCGACGGCAAGTCCGCTCGCTTCTTCATCACCCACCAGGAAGATCCGATGACCCCGGAGGGAATCGCGCGTGTCGACGCGGAGAGAAAAGCCGCCCAGGACGCACTGAAAATGTCCTCCCTGTCGGACGCCAAAATCTATCTGGGTGGTACCGCTGCCACCTTCAAAGACATGCACGACGGCGCCAAATATGACCTCATGATCGTGGTGGTGTCCTCGCTCACGCTGATCTTCATGATCATGCTGATCCTCACCCGAGCCCTGGTTGCCGCGGCCGTCATCGTCGGCACCGCGGCCAGCTCCATTGCGGCATCCTTCGGGCTCTCGGTGCTCATCTGGCAGGACCTTTTCGGCATGAAAATCCACTGGCTGGTGATGCTGATGTCGGTCATCATCCTGTTGGCTGTTGGATCGGACTACAACCTGCTGCTGGTCTCCCGGATCAGGGACGAGATCCACGCCGGACTCAAGACCGGAATGATCCGGTCCATGGCCGGCACGGGTGGGGTGGTGACCTCTGCGGGCCTGGTGTTCGCCGTCACCATGGCCTCCATGCTCGGAAGCAGTCTGATCATTGTCGCTCAGCTGGGTTCCACGATCGCCATCGGCCTCCTGCTCGACACCCTGATCGTGCGCTCGCTGCTGATGCCCTCGATCGCCACACTTCTGGGACGGTGGTTCTGGTGGCCGCAAGTTGTCTATCCCCGCGGCGACCATAACCGGCCCCGGATTCAGCTGCCGCCCGACGAGACGGCCACGACGCAGCCGCTCCGCGTGGGTGCGACGAGTCACCAAGGACCGCAATGAGATTAGCGAAGCTCTCAGTGCCGGCGCTGGTCACGGCGGCCATGGTCGCTGTGGCTGCCTCGGCGCACGCCGACCCGGATACCGATTTCGCCAATCAGCTTCACGGGCACGGCATCTACGGTCCCCTTGACTACAACGCCTGGCTGGGCAAGATCACGTGTGAACGACTGCACAACGGCGTAGACAGCCACTGCGGGCAAGTCCGCCCACTTCGCGTTGATCAACCTGCCGCGCGGTACCACGACCGGGCAAAGCTATCAATTCCTCGCCGCCGCAATCAGCACCTACTGCCCCGACCAGGTGACGATCCTGACCTCGGCCGCCGCACGTCACCAATGATGTTGCAGCCCAGTCCGCAGACGCCGAACCGCCGCATTGACGAGAGAGGAGATAGCCATGCACCGACCGAGGCGACCGCGAGCGACGTTCGGTTCTGCGAGCCGGCATCGCCGCGCGTACCGCCGCGGTCGCGACGACGACGTTGCCCGCCACCGCGATGGCCGACTCGACCGACGATTACCCGATCCCCCACAGGATGATCGTCACCACATGCACCGCCGAGCAGATCCTGGCCGCCGCACGCGATTTCACGCCAATCTATTATGAGCGCTACATGATCGACAAGCACAACAAGTCGCCCCAGGTTCAACAGGCCGCGATCGACAGCGCGCACTACTTCTATGCGCTCAACCCTGCCGATCGCAGAGCCTACTCCGAACAAATGGTCACCAACTTTGCCGACCCCATGACAGCGGCGTGGCCCAACTGGGCGAAGATCTTCTTCAACAACAAAGGCGTTGCCGCCAAAGAAACGGATCACTGCGCCGAGTACCCACCCGACGACCTATCCGTGTGGGACTGGTCACCCGCTCGATGACCAACTCTGGAAATTCCACCGCCGCAACCAAGTTAGCCTGACCGGCTGACCCTCACATCGATACCGACTTCGCCAATCAGGACCACACGTAAGGCATTTACGGGCAGCGCGACTCGCCGCAATCAACGCACGCGGCGTGTGCACCGACACCGGCACCATCCCATCAAAGACGCTACGCGAGGTAGTGATCTACCTGACTGGCATAACTCAGCGCGAGCTCTAAGGCGCGAGTTACCGCGTCAAAGAAAACGTCGCCCCCCGCCGACCTGTTGGCCCGCGCCCAGCACGGCGGGAACCGAGGAGACTGCCCCGACCGTAAACGGCGTCCATCAGCCGTGACGGGCGGGTGGATAGGCCGTCGCCCTCATCCCACCCGGACGGGCCGATAAGGGCTCATGGCGTGGGGGCTGGCTGGGATCGCGATCGTTCGGCGGATCGCGTCGTTGATCACGTGCGGCGCCTGCTGGGGCAGCATGTGTCCGGCGTAGGGAACGTGCACATGCTGTGCGCCGCAGATGCCGGCAGTCAGGTCGACGGCGTGTGACGGCGGGGTCAATGAGTCTAAGCCACCGCTGACGACGACGGTCCGTGCGTGAATCGATGCCAGGCTTGGGTATTGGTTGTAGGCCCGCAGGCTGGGCAGAAATCCGACTGCGGTGGCCACTGGCGTGGTGGTCAACGCTGCGACCACGGTCGCCGCCAGGGTTGCGCTGTGCCCGCGTCCGCGCCAACGGCTCAGAGTCGCGCGCACCGGCCCCACAAGCGCATCCAGTGCGCGCTCGGGGGTGTGCTCGATGAGCCCGACCAGCGCCGCAGGAGCGGGGGTGGCGAGTAGCCGGGCGAGGCCGCGTTCGGCGAGCTTGCCGGCGGCGCTGGCGACCAGGACCAGCCCGTCCGGTTCGACGGGACGCTCGGCGGCGGGCCGGCCCAGGTAGGCCAGCGCCGTCATCGCACCCATCGAGTGCCCGACGAGGGTAAGCGACCCAGTGACGTCGAGGGCAGTGAGCACCTGGGCGAGGTCATCGGCGAGTTGGTCAATTCGGTAACTGTTGATAGGTGCCGCCGCGGACCTGCCGTGGCCGCGGTGGTCGTAGCTGATGACCCGCACGGATCGGCCGTATCGGCCCAACAGGTAAGTGATTTGACGTTCCCACGAGGTGTGATTGAGACAGAGCCCATGGAGGAAGACCACGGTGTGTTCGGCGGTACGGCGGCCGGTGTCGCACACGGCCAGACGCACCCCGTCACTTGTCCTGACCAGCCGATGCTTAGGGTCGGGCCGGTCGCCTATGTGGCTGAAGCGAACAAGGGCGGAGTCGCCAGCCGGTGCGGTCTCGTTCACGAGGTTGCGCGGGACCGTGGCTGGCGCGGCCATGACGCGCCTGGTCGTCAGCGCTGGGGCTCGGCACGGAGCCGGCCGGGCGAAGTCCTTGGGTTTGGAAAGTGTTTGGCCGCTTATCATCTGGGATTCCCTTCACTCGTCCCCGGCCTGCGCCAAGGTCCGGCAATCCGACTGTTTCGTTAGATGCAGATCTATGTTGCCGCTAGCTGACATCTGACGTTATTTGTTATATTGTCACTCAAATCAGCTAAATGTCAAGATATGGATTAGGATCCGCATGCACTGGTGTCAAACATCTAACGGATTATGTAATACAGGAGGCATGTCCCGGGAAACACCCAGTCACCTGACGTTACGTGGAATACGCGACGCGTAAGCATGACTGTGACCGGACGTGGCCCAGTGGCGGCATCCGATCAGCCAGCCCACCATCGCCGCCGTCAAACGGCTTCGCTCTTCGCGGTGGAGACCGCAACTTCTCTCGCCAGCGACCAGATTGTCGCATCCGAGAGGGCGCAGTTCGGTTCTGCCCGAGGTAAAGCGCGGCATCTACGCAGCCGGAGAGGCAGTATCAGAGGGTGTGCATTCGGCGGAAGTACTCCACGGTGCGGCGGATACCGTCATGCAGCTCCACCTGCGGGCGCCAGCCCAAAACCTTCTCGGCTAAGGTGATGTCGAGGCAGGAGCGTTCCAGGTCGCCCAGCCGCGGTGGATAAAACTCCGGGTCGTCGGGCGCACCGACGGCGGCGGCCACCGCTGAATGCAGTTGGCGGTCGGAGGTTTCCACGCCAGTGCCGATGTTGAACCGTTGGCCACCGCCCACCGCGCCGGAGGCCTTGACGAACGCGTCCACCACGTCGTCGACGAACACGTAGTCGCGAGTGTGCGAGCCGTCGCCAAAAACCTTGGTGGGCTTGCCGGCCAGTAGCGCCTGGGTGAAGATCGCGACCACCCCGGCCTCGCCGTGCGGGTCCTGACGCGGGCCGTAGACATTGGCCGGCGCGATGTGCGAGCACTCCAGGTCGTAAAGATGACGGAACGTGTTGAGGTAGATCTCCCCCGCAACCTTGCCCGCCGCATACGGCGACGCCGGGTCGGTGGGCACGTCCTCACTGGTCGGACACGACGGCGGGACGCCGTAGATCGATCCGCCCGACGAGGTGTGCACGACCTTGCGCACACCGGCGCGCCGGGCCGCATCTGCGAGCCGCAGGGTGCCAATCACGTTGACCGATGCGTCGAATTGCGGGCTCGGCCACCGAGTGCCGCACGTCGATCTGCGCGGCCAGATGGAACACCACCTCCGGGCAGTGTTCGTCCAGGATGGCCAGTAGATCGGCGGTCACGATGTCGGCTTCGGCGAAGACGAAATCGGGGTTGTCGGCCAAGTGTTCGAGGTTGGTGGCCCGCCCGGAAGCGAAGTTATCCAGGCCAACGACGCTATGCCCGTCGCCCAGCAACCGGTCGACTAGCGTCGACCCGATGAACCCGGCTGCCCCGGTGACCAGTGCGCGCACCGGCCCACCATACCGACGGGCCGCCGGGGTACCGACGGTGGCGCTGGTCGCGGTCGCGCTGATCGCGGTGCAGCTGGTGATCCGGGGTGTGCTGGCCTTTCGCGGCTACTTCTACTGGGATGACCTGATTCTGGTGGGTCGGGCCGGCACGCATAATCTGCTGTCGCCGTCATACTTGTTCGACGACCACGACGGCCATGTCATGCCGGCAGCCTTCCTGGTCGCAGGCGCCATCACTCGGCTGGCGCCGCTGAACTGGACCGGACCGGCGATCAGCCTGTTGGTGCTGCAACTGCTGGCTTCGCTGGCGTTGTTACGCGCTCTGTACGTGATCCTAGGCTGGCGACCAATACTCCTCATCCCGCTGACCTTTGCGCTGTTCACCCCGCTGGGTGTGCCGGGGTTCGCCTGGTGGGCGGCGGCGCTGAACTCGCTGCCGATGCTAGCCGCGCTGGCTTGGGTCTGCGCCGACGCGATTCTGTTGGTGCGAACCGGAAACCAGCGCTATGCGGTCACCGGCGTGCTGGTTTACCTCGGCGGGCTGCTGTTCTTCGAGAAGTCCGCGGTGATTCCGTTCGTCGCCTTCGCGCTGGCCGCACTGTTGTGCCATGTGCAAGGTGACCGTGCGGCGCTGGCAGCGTTTTCGGCGGTGTGGCGGGCCGGTGTCCGGTTGTGGATGGTATCGCTGGTGCTGACCGCCGGCTGGATCGCGGTTTACCTGGTCGTGGTCAACCAGCAGCGGTGGAGTTCGGATCTGCTGATGACCTGGGATCTGCTGCGTCGCTCAGTGACCCACGGGATCGTGCCCGGGTTGGCCGGGGGGCCGTGGCGCTGGGCCCGTTGGGCGCCCGCTTCGCCGTGGGCCACCCCTCCGATGACGGCCAGAGTGCTCGGCTGGCTGGTGCTGACCGCGGCGATGGGGTTTTCGCTGATACGCAAAAGGCGCATCGTGCCGGTGTGGCTGACCGCGGCCGGCTACGTGGTCGCCTGCCAGGTGCCGATCTATCTGATGCGCTCATCACGATTCACCGCCCTCGAGCTGGCGCAGACGTTGCGTTACTTCCCCGACCTCGTCGTAGTGCTGGCGCTGCTGGCCGCCGTGGGGTTCTGCGCACCCAACCGCGCGTCGTCCCGCTGCCTGGACGCGTCCGCGCGTCGGGCCGTGTTGACGACGGCTGTGGGGTCATTGTTCGTGGCCAGCAGCTGGTATTCGACGGCGACATTTCTGACCTCGTGGCGAGACAACCCCGCCCAGCCCTATCTGCAGAACGCCCGCCGCGGCTTGGCCGCTGCGCACGCCGCCTCGAATGCGGCGCTGCTTGATCAAGAGGTCGATCCGCTGGTGCTCGGCCGGGTGGCTTGGCCGGAGAACCTGGCCAGCCATCTGTTTGCGCTGCTGCCAGACCGTCCGGAATTCGCCTCGGCGACAACGCATTTACGGGTTTTGGACAGCTCAGGACGATTGACTGATGCGCAGGTGACCTGGGTCCGCACCATCGTGCCGGGGCCGGTGCCGCGGTGCGGGTATTTTGTTCAGCCCGAACACCCGGTGCGGCTTGGTCTCGACGGCCCGCTATTGCCGACGGACTGGACTGCCGAGATCAACTACTTGGCCAACAACGACGGCTCGATGACGTTGTCGCTGTCCGAGGGGCCCGACACAAGGGTTCCGGTGCATCCCGGGCTCAACCGGGTCTATATCCGGCTGCCCGGTGCGGGCGACGCGATCACGGTGCGAGCCAGCACCGCCGCGCTCGCCGTCTGCGTCGCGGCCGGACCAGTGGGCTATGCGGTGCCGCGATAACAACGGCGCGATCCGCGAACGTCACGCTGGAGTGGCGTCGCTAGCCGGCGCCACGCTGGCGGACTCTCGACGCGAAGGACGAGCCACCTAGGAGAATCGAACTCCTGACCTGCTCATTACGAGTGAGCCGCTCTACCGACTGAGCTAAGGTGGCGTGCCCTATTGGGCGGGACGAGTCTACGGCAGCCCCCAGGAGCGGCCCAAGTTCAGTCGCGCAGCGCCTGGCCGATCGTTGCGACCATCGCGTCGACAGCGAACTTGGGCTTGACGTTGACCGCTAGCGCTTCGCGACACTCGAGCACAGCTTCGATGCAGCGCAGCAACCGCTCGGGTGTGACATGGGCGGCCATTGCCGCGATGCGCTCCGCCATGTCGGGATGGTTGGGCCGCACGCCTGCAGCGTTCGCGGCCACCACCAGTGCGTCCCGGAAGTAGGTTGCCAGGTCGATCAGCGCGCGGTCCAGCGCATCCCGCGACGCCCGGGTCTGACGCGACTTCTGCCGTCGCTCAAGGTCTTTGATCGCGCCGGTGGCACCGCGCAGCGTACCGGCGGTGCCCTTCCCGGTGCCTCCCGCACCCAGCGCGGTGCGCAGCTCCTCGGCTTCGGCCTCGTCGCGTCCGGCGGTCAGCACCGCGGCCTCGGCCCCGGCGGCGGCCACCAACTCTTCGGCGGCGGCGTAGGCCCGCGATCGCGTCGCCGCATCACGGGCCAGCCCCACTGCCTGCAGCCGTCGCTCGCGCGCTTCCGGATCGGTGGCCAGCCGCCGGGCCCGGCCGACATGGCCGCCACTGACCGACGCCGCCCAGTTCGCGTTCTCAGCCGTCAGCCCGTCGCTGTCGACCAACACTTGGGCGATGGCCTCCGGCGAAGGTGTTACCAGGGCGACGTGCCGGCATCTCGACCGCAGCGTGATCGCGATGTCCTCGGGATCCACCGAGGGCGCGCACAGCAGAAACACCGTCGACGGCGGCGGTTCCTCGACAACTTTCAGCAGGGCGTTCGCCGCGCCTTCAGTCAGCCGGTCGGCGTCCTCGATCAGCACGATCTGCCAGCGACCCGTGCTCGGCCGGCGCGACGCGATCTGGACGATCGCACGCATCTCGTCGACGCCGATGGACAGTCCCTCGGGGATGACCCGCCGCACGTCTGCGTGGGTGCCGGCCATCGTCGTCGTGCAGGCACGGCATTCGCCGCAGCCGGGGACCCCGCCAGATGTGCATTGCAATGCGGCTGCAAAGCACAATGCCGCCACCGAGCGCCCCGAGCCGGGTGGCCCGGTGATCAGCCAGGCGTGCGTCATCGCCGCGGTGTGAGCCGAATCACCGCGGGCCGCCTGGGCCGCGGTCACCAGGTCAGCCTCGACCGCCTGCTGGCCGACCAGCCGTGCGAATACCCGCGACATCACCGGCAACAGTAGTGGTCATTGCTGACATCACCGCAACATCAGCGGCTGCACATGGAATGTTTTGGCTACTTTTTGGTCGTCACCGACCGATACGGTGGGCTGGTGAGCACTGGAGCGGCACTACCGGGGCGGATCAGCGGATTCGTCCAGTGGCTGGTGCGCACACCGTGGCCGGTGTTCTCGCTCAGCCAGCTGCAAGCCGACATCATCGGGGCGTTGCTGGTACTCGGCTTTCTGCGCTACGGGCTGCCACCCGAAGACCGCATCGAGCTGCAGGATTTGCCGGCGGCGAACCTGGCGATCTGGCTGGGATCGATTGTCTTCCTGTTCCTCGTCGGATTTTCGATCAGTGTGCGACTGCTGGTGCCGGTGTTCCGGTGGCAGCGCCGCGACGATCTGCTCATCGACACCGACCCGGCAGCCACCGAGCTGGCCCGCAGCCGCGCGCTGCGCACGCCGTTCTACCGCACGCTGATCAACTTGGCGTCCTGGTTGATCGGCGGCGTGGTGTTCATCGTCGCCAGTTGGCCGGTGGCCAAGCACGCCGCTCCGGTGGTGGCCGTCGCCGTCGCTCTGGGCGCCGCCGCCACCGCCATCATCGGCTACCTGCAGTCCGAGCGGGTGCTGCGGCCGGTGGCCGTCGCCGCCCTGCGCGGCGGGCACCCCGAGAACATCCGGGCATCCGGTGTCATCGGTCGTCAGATGCTGGCCTGGGCGCTGTCGACCGGGGTGCCGCTACTGGCGATCGTGCTGGCCGTGGTGGCGGACAAGGCTGAGTACCTGCACGGGTCGCCGGAGAAGCTGTTGAACCCGATCCTGCTGCTGGCACTGCTGGCCTTGGGCATCGGCGTGGCCAGCACGCTAATGGTGGCCATGTCGATCGCCGACCCGCTGCGTCAGCTGCGCTGGGCGCTCGGCGAGGTGCAACGCGGTAACTACAACGCGCACATGCAGATCTACGACGCCAGCGAGCTGGGCCTGCTGCAGGCCGGCTTCAACGACATGGTGCGCGACTTGTCCGAGCGGCAACGGCTGCGCGACCTCTTCGGCCGCTACGTGGGTGAAGACGTTGCCCGCCGCGCGCTGGAGCGCGGCACCGAGCTGGGCGGCCAGGAGCGCGATGTCGCGGTGCTGTTCGTCGATCTGGTCGGCTCCACCCAGCTGGCGTCGACGCGCCCGCCGGCCGAGGTGGTCAGCCTGCTCAACGAGTTCTTCCGGGTGGTGGTGGACACCGTCGGTCGACACGGCGGCTTCGTCAACAAATTCCAGGGTGACGCCGCGCTAGCCATCTTCGGGGCGCCCATCGAACACCCCGACGCTTCCGGCGGAGCGCTGGCGGCGGCCCGCGAATTGCACGACGAGCTGCTTCCAGTGATCGGCTCCGCGGAGTTTGGCATCGGGGTGTCCTCCGGACGCGCCATCGCCGGCCATATCGGCGCGCAGGCCCGTTTCGAGTACACCGTGATCGGCGACCCGGTCAACGAGGCCGCGCGGCTCACCGAGTTGGCCAAGCTCGAGGACGGCCACGTGCTGGCCTCGGCAGTCGCGGTCAGCGGCGCTTTGGATGCCGAAGCCCTGTGCTGGGACGTCGCCGAAGTCGTCGCGCTGCGCGGCCGTATCGCGCCAACTCAGCTGGCCCGGCCGCTAAATCTGGCTGCGCCGAAGGAAGTATCGAGCGAGCTCAGCCGTTAGCTTCCCGGCGACGGGGGGGTGGCTTGAGCGGGGGACAGATCACCCGGCGTCAGCGGGCCGATGTCGAACGACTTGTCGAACTGGCCCGCGGTGCCGTCGCTGCCGCTGCCGAGGTTCAACAGCTGGCTGAGCTCCGGCGCATTCGCCGCCTGGTCGGCGTCCACAGAACCGGTGTCAGACTCGGTGATGTTCTGCACCACCACCGAACCCTCCGTTGGGTTCATGACCTGCAACAAGTCAGCGATAGAAGGACCCGTCGCGTCCGGGTTGTCGTGGGTGTTGCCGGAGAGCCGCACCGCAGGCACCTGGACATCGTTCAGCGGCGGCGCCGCGGGCGCGGCGACGACAACGCTGACCCCACCGAGGGCAATTGCCACGGTGACCAGGTACTGCGCAACGGTCCGCATAACTCTCCCTGAATGCCACCATGACGGGTTCACAGTGGTCCCGAGGTAACTGTACCTGAGAACTGGCTGAGAATCACCATCTTTTAGGCAAAAATCTGGAAGAAAAAAACTTAAGCACTGGCGTGGCGAGTAAACACGCGCCACATCCGCCTCAAGTGACGCTTCTAGCTGCGCTTTGCCGCTTTTTTGGCCGGCCTCTTGCGCGCGGTCTTCTTCGCCGCCCGCTTCGCCGGGCCTCGGGCGCGCCGGTCGGCTAGCAGTTCCGCGGCGCGTTGATCGGTAATCGACAACACGTCGTCGCCTTTTCGCAGGCTGGCGTTGGTCTCGCCGTCGGTCACATAAGGACCGAATCGACCGTCTTTGATCACCATCTGCTTGCCAGACGCTGGGTCGTTGCCCAACTCACGCAGCGGCGGCGCCGCCGGGCCTTGCCGACCACGACGTTTCGGCTCCGCGTAGACCTTTAGCGCTTCCTCGAGGCTGATGTCGAATATCTGATCTTCGGTCGCCAGCGATCGAGAGTCGTTGCCGCGTTTCAAATACGGGCCATACCGGCCATTTTGCGCGGTGATCTGCTCGCCCGACTCGGGATCGGCACCGACGACCCGGGGCAGCGACAGAAGTTTCAACGCGTCCTCGAGCTTGACGGTTTGCAAATCCATGCTGCGCAGCAGTGAACCCGTGCGCGGCTTGGGGCCGGTGGGTTTCTTGCTCTTCTTGGCCCCCTGATCAGGTGGGCTGTCGGGCTCATCGGGTGGTTCCGGCAGGATCTCGGTGACATATGGCCCGTAGCGACCGTCTTTGGCGACGATCTCGTGACCGGTCTCTGGATCCACACCGAGCGTCCGGCCCTCTTGAGGCGTGGCGAAAAGCTCTTCGGCCACCTGCAGAGTCAGCTCGTCTGGGGTGAGCGCGTCGTTGAGGTTGGCCCGCTGCGGTTTCAGCTCGCCATCGTCGCCGAGCACCATCCGTTCCAGGTAAGGCCCATTCTTGCCCACTCGGACATAGATGGCGCGTCCTTGCTCATCGTCAAACAGTTTGATGGAGTTGACTTCTCGGGCGTCGATCCCCTCGAGATTGATCCCGACCAACTTCTTCAACCCGCCGGAGCGGGCCACCGAGTCAGCCACGCCGTGGTCGCCGCCGAAATAGAAGTTGCTGAGCCAGTTGGTGCGGTGCTCGTTACCGGAGGCGATCTCGTCGAGCTCGTCTTCCATCGCGGCGGTGAATCCGTAGTCGACCAACCGCCCGAAATGCTGTTCCAAGAGCCCGGTGACAGCGAATGCCACCCACGACGGGACCAGGGCGCTGCCCTTCTTGTGCACATAGCCCCGGTCCTGAATGGTCTTGATGATCGACGAGTAGGTCGACGGACGGCCGATGCCCAGCTCTTCGAGCGCTTTGACCAGCGATGCCTCGGTGTAGCGTGCCGGCGGGTTGGTGGAGTGGCCATCAGGGGTGAGCTGGACGGCGTCCACCCGTTGCCCTTCGTTCAGATGCGGCAGTCGCCGCTCGGCGTCGTCGGCTTCGCCGCCGGCCAACTCGTCGACGGTTTCCACGTAGGCCTTGAGGAAGCCCGCGAAGGTGAGGGTCCGCCCGCTGGCAGAGAACACCACCTGCTGGCTCCCGGATTGCCCGCCGATCCGCAGACTCAGCGTGGTGCCACGCGCATCGGCCATTTGCGAGGCCACCGTGCGTTGCCAAATCAACTCGTAGAGCCGGAAGTCGTCGCCGTCGAGTTCGCGGCGCACGGCGTCCGGAGTGGCGAACGTTTCACCGGCCGGCCGGATCGCTTCGTGCGCTTCCTGAGCGTTTTTTACCTTCCGGGTGTACTGGCGCGGCGACGGGTAGACGTACTCCTCGCCGTAGAGCTGACGGGCCTGGGTGCGGGCAGCGTTGATCGCCGATTCCGACAGTGTCGTGGAGTCGGTCCGCATATAAGTGATGTAGCCGTTCTCGTAGAGCCGCTGCGCGATACTCATCGTCCGCTCGGCGGAGAACCGCAGTTTGCGGCCGGCCTCCTGCTGCAGCGTGGACGTCATGAACGGGGCGTAGGGACGCCGGGTGTATGGCTTCTCCTCCACCGAGGCCACGCCGAGCTGGGCGCCTTGCAACCCGGTAGCCAACGCACCGGCGCGGGCTTCGTCGAGGACAATCACTTCGTCCGCCTTGCGCAACGCGCCCAGCGAGTCGAAATCGCGGCCGGTGGCGACCCGCAATCCGTCGACCGAGGTCAGTCGTGCGGTGAAGGTCGGCGGCGAGGCCTCCGGGTCGGAGACACTGGCGTCCAGCTCGGCCACCACATCCCAATAGGCCGCGCTGCGGAACGCCATGCGGTCACGCTCGCGCTGCACGATGATGCGGGTGGCCACCGACTGGACCCGGCCCGCCGACAGCTTGGGCGCGACCTTTTTCCACAACACCGGGCTGACCTCGTAGCCGTACAGCCGGTCCAGAATGCGGCGGGTCTCTTGGGCGTCGACCAAGTCGATGTCCAGGTCGCGTGGGTGTTCGGCAGCCGCGCGGATCGCCGGCTCGGTGATCTCGTGGAACACCATCCGCTTGACCGGAACGTTGGGCTTCAGCGTGTCCAGCAGATGCCAGGCGATGGCTTCGCCCTCGCGGTCACCATCCGTGGCCAGATAGAGTTCGTCGACGTCTTTGAGCAGGCCCTTGAGTTCGCTGACCGTGCTCTTCTTGTCCGGGCTGATGATGTAAAGCGGCTCGAAGTCGGCGTCGACGTTGACCCCCAGCCGCGCCCACGGCTGCGACTTGTACTTGGCGGGCACGTCGGCCGCCGCGCGGGGCAGGTCGCGAATGTGTCCCCGCGAGGACTCGACGATGTAGTTCGCGCCCAGGTAGCCAGCTAATTTGCGCGCCTTTGTCGGCGACTCGACAATGACGAGTCGCCGCGCGGTTCCATTGTTCCGCCCACTTCGAGGGCCACCACCGCCGCCCTTAGCCACCTGCGTTTCGCTCACTTTCCATTGCCCCGTCCCCGAGCCACTTCCGGACTCGAGTCAGTCCTGCGGGTCCAGCTTTCGTGACAGCCGGTGTCGTTTCTCCGGTGCGTTTCGGCCCCGCGGACACTTGACAATGTGGCACCCGGGATGGGCCGACGCAAACCGACCCCCCGTCGGCAGCCCCGCTAATCGCCGCTAGACGCGCGGCCAATACGGCAACGCCTCGGCGGCCGCCGGCGGTTCCCCCACGCTTTCTACCAGGCGCGATAGCCTTCGCCGGCCGCTGATCCGTAGCGCCGGCCGAGCCCCGCGAGTGCCGATCAAGGTCGGCGCTATGCCGACCCGCATCAGCGCCGACGCCAGAGGCGAATGAGTGTCCGGTGCGTGCGGGTCCAGCCCGAGCAGATAACGGTCGGCTTCTGGGCTGCCGGCCGCCAGAATCCAGGCCCGCAGTTCTCGTGGGCCGGGCAGCCACGGCGGAGGCACGGTCTTCACCGCGCCGCGCGTCCACTCGGCGGCGAAGGGACGCAGCCTGTCGTCGACCGCCGTCCGTACCAGCGGAGTGTTCTCGTCGGTGCGGGTGATTTCGGCCATCAGACCGGCCTCGTCGATCATCTCGGCCAGCGCATGAGCCCGCCAGAGCTGATCCACCACCACCGACAGCCTGGCCCCACTGCCGACCGTCACAATCTGGCCCGAGGCCGCCAGCACCCCGGTGAGGTCGCCGACCGCAGGCGGCACCGACTCAGCCGAAAAGAAGGAGAGCTGGCTCACGTCACCGACAGTAGGCCCCCAGACGACGATCCGCGCCGAGGCACGGCGCGCTGATGAGCCGGGCAATCAGGTTAAGCCCGGGTGGCGATCCGCGCCGCAGCGGGCGACCGCAGCGAGAACCCCCCGAACGAACCCGGTTAACTCCGGACCGCGCGGGGGGCTGTCGTTAGAAGGTGCTCAGATGGAGCGAACTCCGGTGGCCTGGGGACCCTTCGGGCTTTGGCCGACTTCGAATTCGACCCTCTGGTTTTCCTCAAGGGTGCGGAAGCCGCTTCCCTGGATCTCCGTGTAGTGGACAAACACGTCGGCGGAACCGTCCTCGGGCGCGATGAAGCCGAATCCTTTTTCCGCGTTGAACCACTTCACAGTTCCCTGTGGCATTTCTCGTTCTTTCCTTTACTTCTCGGGTGCGGAGCACCGCCTTTCGATGCCCCGTGGCCCGTTCCGACCGCCATACCTTGCCGAGTCGCCGGAACTTCACCGACCTACACCCTCGCAGGAACCGCGGCCGCAACGTCGATCCTGCGAAAGTTTGACACGAACACAGAAGCTGCGACCGCAAACAGTCAATCACGTTCATCGCCCCAGCGACAGCCTCAAGTGATCAATTCAGCTACCACCAGGTAAACAATTCAGTGGCGAAGCCGAAACACCTGGCCGCGGGCTCGCCTGGGCTCAGATGTTAGACACTGAGATCGCATCAGGAGGCGCAAAAGCTATGGTGACGTTCGGCAGCGAACTGCTCGCCGCGGCTGTCGCCGGCAGCCAGCCGGGAGAGCATCCGCTGCGTCACGTCGCCGAGCTGCCGCCACGGCAGGGGCGTCCGCGGCCCTGGCCGACTTGGGCCGAACCCGACGTGGTTCGCGCGTTCACCGAGCGCGACATCAGTTCGCCGTGGGCACACCAAGTTGACGCGGCGGAGCTGGCCCACGCTGGCCGGCACGTAGTGATCAGCACCGGCACCGCATCGGGAAAATCGCTGGCATATCAACTTCCCATCCTCAACGCGCTGGCGACCAATCCACGCGCCCGGGCGCTCTACATCTCACCGACGAAAGCCCTTGGCCACGACCAACTCCGCGCCGCGCACACTCTGACCGCGGCGATACCCCGGCTGGCTGACGTCGCTCCCACCGCCTACGACGGCGACAGTCCCGCCGAAGTACGGCGCTTCGCTCGAGAGCGCTCTCGCTGGCTGTTCTCCAACCCCGATATGGTCCATCTGGCACTGTTACGCAACCATGCCCGCTGGGCGGTATTTCTGCGCGGCCTTCGATACTTGGTTGTTGACGAATGCCATTACTATCGCGGTGTTTTCGGGTCGAACGTGGCGATGGTTCTGCGCCGCTTGCTGCGACTGTGTGCACGCTACTCGGCCCACCCGGGCGCCATGCCGACAGTCATCTTCGCCAGTGCGACCACCGCAGCGCCCGGTGCCACTGCCACCGAGCTGATCGGTCAGCCGGTCGAGGAGATCACCGATGACGCCTCCCCGCAGGGCGCCCGCACGGTGGCGTTGTGGGAGCCGGCTCTGCGTACCGATCTGGTCGGCGAAAACGGCGCTCCAGTAAGGCGATCCGCCGGTAGCGAGGCGGCACGTGTGATGGCCGACCTGGTCGCCGAGGGGGCGCGAACACTGACGTTCGTTCGGTCGCGGCGGGGCGCCGAACTGACCGCGCTGGCAACCCGTGCGCGGCTTGAGGATATTGCCCCGCAGCTGACCAAGACGGTCGCCTCCTATCGGGCGGGCTATCTGCCCGAGGACCGCAGCGCGCTCGAACGCGCGTTGGTCGACGGGCAGTTGCGCGGCGTGGCCACCACCAACGCGCTGGAATTGGGTGTCGATATCGCGGGGCTGGATGCGGTGCTGATGGCCGGCTTTCCCGGGACGGTCACGTCGTTCTGGCAGCAGGCCGGCCGGTCGGGTCGACGCGGTCAGGGTGCGCTGGTCGTTTTGATCGCCCGTGATGATCCACTGGACACCTATCTGGTGCATCACCCCGGCGCGCTGCTGGACAGACCGATCGAACGGGTGGTGATCGATCCGACCAACCCATACATCATGGGCCCACAACTATTGTGTGCTGCAACGGAATTACCACTCGACGAAGCCGAAGTGCGGGCATTGGGCGCCGAGGATGTGGCGGGCACGCTTGTCGACGACGGGCTGCTGCGGCGGCGATCCAGCAGGTATTACCCAGCGCCGGGGGTGGATCCGCATCCGGCAGTGGACATTCGGGGTCCGACAGGCGGACAGATCGTCATCGTCGAGGGCGACACCGGCCGGTTACTGGGGACGGCCGGTATCGGCCAGGCCGCGGGCTCGGTGCACCCTGGGGCGGTATATCTACACCAGGGCGAGAGCTACGTCGTCGATTCGCTGGACTTCGAACAAGGAATGGCTTTTGTCCACAGCGAGGATCCCGGATATGCGACGTTCGCACGGGAACTGACCGACATTGCCGTCACGGGAGCAGGTCAGCGCCAGGTCTTCGGATCGGTCACGCTGGGCCTGGTGCCGGTCAGCGTCACCAGTCAAGTGGTCGGCTATTTACGCCGCCGGATCACTGGAGAGGTCATCGACTTCGTCGAGCTCGATATGCCGGCGCACGCGCTGGCGACCACCGCGGTCATGTACACCATCACACCGGATGCACTGCACCACAACGGGATCGACGCGTTACAGATCCCGGGTTCGTTGCACGCCGCCGAACACGCGGCGATCGGACTGCTGCCGTTGGTGGCCAGCTGCGACCGCGGTGACATCGGCGGGCTGTCCACCGCGGTGGGTCCCGAGTCCGACGGGCTGCCCAGCGTCTTCGTCTACGACGGCTACCCGGGTGGGGCGGGCTTTGCTGAACAGGGTTTCCGCCGGGCGAGCACCTGGCTGGGTGCCACCGCTGCCGCTATCGAGGCGTGCGAGTGCCCGTCGGGTTGCCCGTCATGCGTGCAGTCACCGAAATGTGGCAGCGGGAACGAACCGCTGGATAAGGCCGGGGCTGTGCGCGTGTTGCGCTTGGTGCTCACTGCGCTGGCTCATGAGGTTCAGACATAGGGGTGACGACCGACCCCTCGACGGTCGACTTCCAGTGTCTGTGTCATGACAGCGATGAAAGCGCATTCCTCGCGGCTGAAGAACACGCGCATCCCGAACTACGAAGCAGCGCGGCGAACGGTCGGACATCGCGATCCGTTCGCAAATCCCTGTGGGTGCAGCAGGAAAATACCCGGCCGCGGTGGCCTGTGCAAGTCATCGGTTGACGTGTCTAGCCCACGCGCAGTTTGACCGCTGTCTAATAGCGTTGGATTGGCAGGTGGCGCACAGGTTAATCCTCGACGGGTCCGGTTAAATGTAGAGATATGGCCCACGACTGGCTGCTGGTGGAAACGCTGGGCGAGGAACCGTCCGTGGTAGCGCTGGGCCGTCAATTAAGAAATCTCGTCCCGCTTACCGCATTTCTTCGGCGTAATCCGCATCTGGCCGCCATCCAGAGCGCAATCGCCGAATCGTTGCGGACAAACCAGAGCTTGGTCAGCATCACGCCCCACCCTGACCGGGTGATCCGAACCGAGCCGGTGTTGATGTCCGACGGTCGGATGCACGGTGTGCATGTCTGGACCGGGCCGGCCACGGCCGAACCGCCGCAGCGGCCGATCCCGGGCCCGCTGAAATGGGACATGACCCTCGGCGTGGCCACGGACACGCCGGAGTCGCTTGCCAACAGCGGCCGGGATCTCGAGGTCAAAGACCCCGAGGGTCGCCGCGCGTTCGCGGAAAGCTGGCCGCCCGGTGACCTCAAGCCCAACGAAGGCAGGGCGCTGGCGGCGGCGGTCAATTCCCGACCGGGTCACACCCTGTGCGATACCTGGGACAGCACCGATTGGCGAGGCAATCACATCCGGGTGAGCTTCGTCGCTCGCCATGCCCTGGAGCCGGGGCCGCACGGTCGCGACCACGTGATCGCACGGGGGATGAATTGGCGCGCCGAACCCTCTCACCCGACGCAGCCATCCGACCGGCTCGCGCAGCAGATCGTGCACGGGTTGGCGCAGCCGGGTGTGCACCGGGCTTTGTTCGATCCGAACAACTGGACGCTGCTGAAATGGCTTGACGAGCCGTGCCCCTTCTATGACTGGCGACGTGTCGCGGCCGATGCCCCGCGGATGCATCCCAGCGACCAGGCGAGGGTGGCCGCGATGACCGAGTTCGCAGCCGGCGCCACCGGCGGGGTGCTGCGCATGCCCGGCCATGACGGCGGCTGGGTCCCGGTGCATGTGACGGTCAACCGGGTGGAGGTCGAAGCGGAGACGTTCGCCGGGCTGGTCTCCCTGCGGTTGCCGACAGCGATCGAAATCGCCGACGCGGGGCTCTCCGATCCCGATCCAGCCGACGACTAGGCCGTTTCGGCCGGGCCTGCCCGGGCGGCGGCCTGCGCTGTGCCCCATCCGCGAACCGCGAGAGGCACCTCGATGGTGACGACGACGTCCAGGTCCTCCACTGCGCAGCCGGCGGTGCTTACCCGCATTGCGCGGGCCACCGCTTTTGCCTGCGCGCAGGCTGGCTCCGGTCCGGCCGCCAGCCGCGCCGCGGCGGCCAGCGCCGCAAGATCGGCGGCTGCCTGAGCCCGGTGGCGCGCCACCACCGCAGAGCCCAGATACACCCCGCCGCCAGTGATAGACAGCAGCACGGCGACCATCGCGGCCGCGACGACGGTGGCTGACCCGAGCTCACCGCGGCGGTTCCAACGCCGAAACACCGGTGGCCGCAATGCCCAGCGCGGGCAGCAGATTCGACTGCACGGTGACCGTGGCGATGACGAAATCTCCGTCTCGGCGCAGCTGCACCAGAGCCCCGCCGGGCGCGATAGCGCGGGCGGTGGCAACAGCTGAGCGCTCGTCACCGCGCGCGGCCAACCGGGCGGCCTCGCGGGCCGCATCGATGCACCGGACCTGCATGGACACCGCTGTGACACCGGCCATGCACAGGACCAGGACCGCCACCAGCGTGGCAACACCCACCGCCGCCTCCACGGTGCTGGCACCGGCTTCGCCGACTAGGCCTTGGTGTTGAGCGCGCGGGCAATGATGTTGGTCAACGCCGCGACGATGGAATCGCCGGTGACGACCGTATAGAGGATGGCCGCGAATGCCGCCGCTGCGATCGTCCCGATCGCGTACTCGACTGTCGACATCCCCGACTCGTCCACCGCCAACAGCGTCACATGCGCGCGCAGACCACGAAACATGCTGCCTGACTTCATATTTTCCTCCTCCTCCAACTCCGGTAGTCCCATCCGCCGTCACAGCAGGCCCGACCGCAGCAGGTCAGCAGCCAGTCCGGCCACCACCGGAACAATGCCCAGACACACGAACGCGGGTAGGAAGCACAGTCCGAGTGGACCGGCGATCAGGACCCCGGCACGCTCGGCAGCCGCCGACGCGGTGTGTGCGGCGTCCTGTCGACACTGGGTGGCAAGGCCGGCCACGGCCTCGGCGAGCGCCACGCCTGAGGCCGCTGACCGTCGCGCCAGCCGCAGCAAGGCGTCGGTCTGGCTGTCCAGAGAACCGGGTGGCAGATCTGGCGGTGCCGACCACGCGACGGCCGGGTCGGCGCCGAGTGCCAGCAAATCGGCGGCGCGACGCAGCACTCGGGCCAGCAGGGCCGGCGCCGACGGCGCAGTCGCAGCCGCGGCGCTCGACACCGACATACCCGCCGCCAGGCAGACGGCCAGCACATCCAGGCTCGACGCGACGGCCAACGGGTCCGGGCCGCGCGCCGGCCGCCCCGCTTTCCGGGGCGCGCCGATCGCCGCCGCGGCGCGCGCCCTCACCGTCGACGGCCCGGCGCCCGTCAACAGCGCTCCCGCCAGCAGCATCGTCGCCATAATCACGACACCGCCCGAGCGGTGATGCGGTCCGACCAGAGCAGCCCGCCGCAGACCAGCGTGATACCGACCACCAGCAGCCAGCCGCCTGCGTGTCCGCGCAGCAAAAAGGCCACCGGGTCTGCCCCGATGAGCTGGCCCAGCAGCACCGAGAGCACCGGCAGGCTCGCCAGGATGGCCGCGGTGGCACGGGCACCAGCCATTGCCGACATCACCTGCCCCGAGAACCGTTGTCGCTCAGCGATATCGCGTTGCGCCGCGCGCATCAGGGTGGACATCGCCAGACCGTGCTCAGCGGCCAGTTGCCAGCACACCGCAAGCCGATCCCATTGCGCAGGCAGCGCTGACGTCTCGGCGACGCTGCGCAGACCAGCCGTGACGTCGGCGCCCAGGCGAGCGCGCGCCGCGACCGCGCGACACGAGTCCGCGACCGGCCCAGCCGTTTCGTCTGCCGCGACCGCGAACGCGTGAGCCGGATGCGCCCCGACCCGCAGCTCACCCACAAGCACATCAATCGCCGTTTCGAGCTCTTTGCTCTCATCCGTTCCGCGGCGGCTACGCCGACTGCGGCGGTAACGCAGCCTCGCAGTAGCGGCGATCACGGCGATAGCGAGAACCGTTGTCATCGGGAGCAATACGGCACCGGCCGCCGCCGCGCCGACGGCGGACCAGCCGACGGCCGCCCGCGACATCCGGGTGCGGCCCCGGACCGGCCGAGCAAGCCGTCGACGCGATGACGATGGCAAGACCAGCGCAGCCGCCGCCAACGCCAGCGCGGCCGCCACCGGTCCAGTCATGTCGGTTTCCGACTTTCCAACAGCAGGCGAAAGCCGGCCACCTCATCGGTCAAGCCGCGGTCGGCATGCCAGACAGTGACCGCGCCGACCCTGCCATCCGATTGACGCAACACGGCGATCTCGTTGAGTCGGCGTCGTCCGGCCCGATCGCGGGCAACGTGCAACAGCACCTGGACCGCTGCGGCCAGTTGACTGTGCAGTGCGCCGCGATCTAGGCCACCAAGAGCGCCCAACGCCTCCAATCGGGCCGGGACTTCTCCCGGATTGTTGGCATGCACTGTGCCCGCACCGCCGTCGTGGCCGGTGTTCAGTGCCGCCAACAGATCGACCACCTCGGCACCCCGAACCTCTCCGACAACGATGCGGTCGGGCCGCATCCGCAGCGCTTGCCGAACGAGTTGACGCACCGTGACCTCGCCGACGCCTTCGACATTGGCGCACCGCGCGACCAGCCTGACCAGGTGCGGATGCGGAGGCGCCAGCTCAGCGGCGTCCTCGACGCACACGATCCGCTCGTCTGGCGCCACCGCGTTCAGCATCGCTGCCAGTAGGGTGGTTTTACCTGCTCCGGTCCCGCCGGAGATCAGGAACGCCAGCCGGGCGGCGATGACCTCGGCGAGCAGTTCGGCGGCGGTGGACGCGATGGCACCGGCCGCGATCAACGCGGCCAAATCTTGGGTGGCGGGCCGCAGTACCCGCAAAGACAGGCAGGTGCCGCCCACGGCAACCGGCGGTAGCACGGCATGCAGCCGGACCGCGAAACCTCCGGCGCCCACGCCAGTCAGCTGACCGTCCACCCACGGCTGTGCGTCGTCGAGACGCCGGCCCGCTGCCAGTGCCAGCCGCTGCGCCAGGCGTCGCACGGCGGCATCATCATCGAATCGAATATCAGTGCGCCGCAGACCATTTCCGTCGTCGACCCACACCGCGTCCGGTGCGGTCACCAGCACGTCAGTGGTGCCTTCCGCGCACAGCAGCGGCTCGAGGATCCCGGCGCCGGTCAGCTCGGTCTGCAGTACCCGAAGGTTATTCAGCAGCTCGGTATCACCGAGCACCCCGCCGGACTCTGCGCGGATCGCATCGGCCACCACCATGGGGCGCAGCGGCGCGGATTCCGTCGCCAGCCGTTCGCGCACCCGGTCGATGAGAGAACCGCTCATGCCACCCTCCCTGCCGTGCCTTCGGCGCCCTTCGGCTTAGCAGCCGTCGGGCGGGCCGGCAGCACGGCGAGGACTCGGCGGGCCGCCACCGCCAGCGCGGAGCGCCGCCGCAGCCGCAGACCGCCGTGTTCGAGTTGCTCGGCCAGCCGCGGGTACGGCGTCATCGACGCCAGCAGCGGCACCGCGGCGATGGCAGCCACCTCCGCTGCGCGAAGTCCACCCGGCGACGGACCGCGCACGACCAGTCCAACGTTGGGATTGATGCCGGTGAGCACCGGAGCCATCGTCGCCGTCGCCGCACATGCCCGCACGTCGCATGGGCTGACCACGACGACGAGGTCTGCTGTGTCCAAGGCGGTTTCAGCCGCATCGGTTACCCGGCGCGGAAGATCGCAGACCACCGTCGCTCCGCCACGGCGACCCGCATCGATGACGGCATCCACTGCGCGGGCATCCATTTCGTATTCGCGCCGCGTGCCCGAGAGCATGCTCACACCGCGGTGTCGCGGCAGCGCCTCGCGCACCGCCGACCAGTTCAGTCGTCCGCCCTGCAGTGCGAGATCTGGCCACCGCACGCCAGGCGTTGTTTCGCCGCCCACCAGCAGATCGATTCCACCACTCCATGGATCGAGGTCGACCAGCAGCGGATCGTGGGCCAGCTGGGCCAATGCGACGGCAAACAGCGAAGCACCGGCCCCACCACGCCCGCCGATAACTGCTATCACCTGGCCGCGGGCGTCGTTGTCCAGCGCTGATCGCGCTGTTTCACTGGCATCCGCAAGTTCGCGGACAAGTTCACGCTCTTGCGCGGGTAGCCGCAGCACGTGCCGGGCACCGACCTCGATAGCCGCTGCCCACGTCGACGATGCCGGTTGGCCGCCGGTCACGACGATCACATGCGGGCGGCGCGGCAGTCCGGTGTGCGCGCATACTTCCGCGGCGGCCTCATCGAGCACCACCGCCGCAGCCGCCGACCAGGTTTTCCGGCTCACAGGTGATGCGCTGCCGACATGCACGGCCCGCACGCCCACAGCCGCCGCGACCCGATCCACCTCGTCGCGCAACGCGGATTCGGCCAGCACGGCCAGGATTCCGCGGGCGCCGCCGGCGCCGGACGTTGTGGACGTTGTGGCCATCGGGCCACCGTGCCGGGGTGCAACCGTTCGCCGCCAGCCGCGAATGACGATCTGTGGACAACACGCGATCTGTGCAACAACCTCGTCGGCTCGGCACACGTCGTCGCAGAGCGCAGACCGGCAAAAACTTACCCGAGATAAGGGACGACCCCCGCCAGGGGGGGAGGAGGCGAGGGTCGTCGTGTATCAGCCCCGGGGGGTCGGGCTGATACACCTCGGCTTAAGCCGAGTACTGGTTACTATACACATGACAGTGTTACGCGGCGCAAGTATTGCTTGCAGGAGAAAGCATTCCGGTTCAACATGGTGAGCCGCGGCTTTCGGTCGTCACGAGCAACCGAACCATCCCTGACCGGGCGTTTTGGGGGCAACGTCGCGACTTGCCGCATCACCCCCCTATGCTGGGTCGGTGACCGTTTCCGACTCGGCCGCTGACCAGCAAACATCATCGACCATCACCGGTCCCACTCCCCGCACCGCCGCTTTTTTCGATCTTGATAAGACCATCATCGCCAAGTCCAGCACACTGGCGTTCAGCAAACCTTTCTTCAATCAGGGGCTGATCAACCGCCGTACTGTGCTCAAGTCCAGTTACGCCCAGTTTTTGTTCCTGCTGTCCGGTGCCGACCACGATCAGATGGACCGCATGCGCATCCATCTCACCAACATGTGCACCGGGTGGGATGTCGAGCAGGTCAAGTCGATTGTCAGCGAGACGCTGCACGACATCGTCACGCCGCTGGTGTTCGCCGAGGCTGCCGACTTGATTGCCAGCCACAAGCTTTGTGGCCGCGACGTCGTGGTGGTATCCGCCTCCGGCGAGGAGCTGGTGGCCCCGATCGCGCGTGCGCTGGGCGCCACTCATGCGATGGCCACCCGCATGGTCGTCAAGGACGGCAAGTACACCGGCGAGATCGGGTTCTACTGCTACGGCGAAGGCAAGGTGCAGGCAATCCGGGAGTTGGCAGCCCGCGAGGGCTATCCGCTCGAGCATTGCTACGCCTACTCCGACTCGATCACCGACGTGCCGATGCTCGACGCCGTCGGCCATCCAAGCGTGGTCAACCCCGACCGCGCCCTGCGTCGAGAAGCGACCGCTCGCGGCTGGCCGGTACTGGCGTTCTCGCGGCCGGTGTCGCTGCGCGACCGCATCCCAGCCCCGTCGGGGGCCGCGGTGGCTACGACGGCAGCGGTCGGTGTCAGCGCACTGGCCGCCGGCGCGCTGACCTACTCGCTGCTCCGCCGATTCTCGCCGTAACTGGCCACCAGCGCACCAGCAAACTCGGCGGTGTCACCGCCACATGTCGATTAAGCCTCTTTGGCGTAATTGACTCTTGCTGTGATGGGGGTCACGTAGTACAAAGGAGTCACGGAAGCCTGGCGAGGCCAAGATCGAGCCAGAAGAGAAGGATCGATCTCCCGAGCTGGGCGACCCAGCACGGTTCCCGGCACCCACGCGGAGTCACAGCCGCGAAAATGGCAGAAGTGTTGCGGGCCTGCGTAATTGCGAAAAGCAGACGGCGTCGACGGCCCTTTGGGTGGGGTTGGAGCCGGAAGCGTCGCAAGATCGCCGAGGCCACCCACGCAGCCCAGAGTTGCACGCTTGGTAACCGAGTTCCGTGCTAGCGGGCGGCGAGCCGAACCTGTTCGGATCGTCGCCCGCTTTATTCGTTCGAACCGCCGCAAACCGCTCACCGCGACGCGTTTTCGGCAACCTACTCAGCAAGCGATTCGGCAATCGACAGCGCCTCCTGGGCGCCGGCGCGCATGGCCTGGCAACACAACACCAGCCAAGCGGCGATGCCATCGGGGGTAGCCGCGGCGAAGCTGCGCGCGGCGTCGCGGTAATCCGCGGCGCGCCGCATCCAGCTGACCTCTGGCACCCCCAGGCCGTGCGGATCCAGTCCGGTAGCGATCGTCACCAGCCGGGACACCGCCCGGGCCACCACGCCGTCCGCGCTGCCAAACGGAGCCAGCGTCAGCAGTTCACCGTGCGCGACCGCGGCGATCACCGGCGCCGGTGCCCGAGTGCCACCGGTCACCACCTTTGCCAGCAGCTCTAGGCGGGGCCCGACGTCGGCGTCGGCGCGAGGCCGGCCCAATCGGCTCTCATCGACCCGGTCGGCGGCAGCGAGCATATGCAATCGTGCCAGCGCCTGCAGCGGTGCACGCTGCCAGACACCGACCAGGTTGGTCTCGCCCCCTTCCAGCGCCTGCGCGACTCGCAGCGCGCCAGCGAATACCGGGTCGCTGGCTGCCGAGGCGTCGAGTTGCGCATCGGGCTTGAGCCCGCCACCGTCGAGCACCGCCGAGGCCCTCGCCGCCCGCAACGCCGACTCGGCAGCGGTGACCGGCCAGCGCCTTAAGTTGGCGCGATGGCGATGCGCTCGGCCGAGCGCATCGCGGGCCTGGTCGCTGGCGGCGGCGACACCGGGCAGCTCCATCAGCGGCGCCAACGGATCAGCAGTCACGAGCGCCCACCATACGAGTTGGGAATCGCCGCGAGCAGCTGACGGGTGTAGTCGTGACGCGGCCGCGTGAACACCTCGTCGGCGGACGCGTGCTCGACTACCCGGCCCGCCTTCATCACCAGCACCTCATCGGCGATCTGCCGGACGACGGCTAAGTCGTGACTGATGAACAGATAGCTCAGACCCAGCGCATCCTTCAGGCCGGCGAGCAATTCGAGTATCTGCGCCTGCACCAACACGTCGAGCGCAGAGACCGCCTCGTCGCAGACCAGCACCTCGGGCCGCAACGCCAACGCCCGCGCGATCGCGACCCGTTGGCGCTGCCCGCCCGAGAGCTCGCGGGGGCGTCTGTCCGACACCGCCGCCGGAAGCGCCACCTGCTCGATCAACTCTCGCACCGCCGCGCGCCGCTGCTGGCGGTCGCCAACGCGGTGGATCCGCAGCGGTTCCTCGATGGCGCGGAACACCGTGTACATCGGATCCAGGCTGCTGTAGGGATTTTGGAAGATCGGCTGCATTCGTCGCCGAAGCGCCAGGGTCTCGGGCCGGCTCATCGCGACAACGTCTCGGCCGTCGAAAGTCACCGTGCCTGAGGTGGGCGTAAGCAGGCCGAGCACCATGCGCGCCAGGGTGGATTTCCCAGATCCGGATTCGCCCGCGATCGCCAACGTGGTCGCTTTACGCAGCCGAAACGACACGCTGTCGACGGCGAGGAATTCCGCTTTCCGCCAGGGGGTTCCATGGGGTGACCGGTAGACCTTCGTCAGCTCGGTGGCATTCAGGAGGTCGCCGGCGTCGCTGTCAGATTCTTGGACGGCCGTCGCATCGTCGACCCGTGGTCGAGTCGTTGCTCCACCGACCGGGTGCATCGACGGCGCGGCGGCGACTAGCTGCCGGGTGTAGGGATGTTGCGGGTCGCTCAAGATCGATTGCGCTGCACCGGTTTCTACGACCATGCCACGGTGCATGACGATCAACTGTTCAGCGCGCTCGCCTGCCAGCGCCAGATCGTGGGTGATCAGCAGCACCGCCGTGCCCAGTTCTGCAGCCAGATGCTGAAGATGGTCGAGCACCTGTCGCTGCACTGTGACGTCCAGTGCAGAGGTCGGTTCGTCGGCGATCAGCAAGCGCGGCCGGCCCGCCAGCCCGATCGCGATCAGCGCACGCTGACACATCCCACCGGACAACTGGTGGGGATACCGCCTGGCCTGAGCATGGGGATCCCGCATCCCAGCTTCTTCGAGCAATTTCAACGATCGTTGCTTCGTTTCGCTGACATTGTTAGCGCGCAATGCCTCTCGGATCTGAAAGCCGACCTTCCATACCGGGTTGAGGTTGGTCGTCGGGTCCTGCGGCACATAACCGATGCCCGTCCCCCGAATCGAGCGCAGCCGACGTGCATCCGCCGACGTGATGTCGATGCCGTCGAACACGATGCTGCCGGCGGTGATTCGTCCGCCTGGCGCCAGCAGGCCCAGAATCGCGGCGGCAGTCGTCGACTTTCCCGAGCCCGATTCACCGACAACGGCGACGGTTTGCCCGCTGCGCACAATGAGCTCGGCGTTACGGACGGCCGGTGCATCGTCGCCGAACCTGACCTCCAGGCCCCTCACGCTCAGCAGCGGCTGTTCGCCGGTGCGGGTCATGATCGCCCCGCCCGTGACGGGGAATCCAGGACATCCCGCAATACATCACCCATCAGCAAGAATGCCAACACCGCCAACGCCAAAGCCCCAGCGGGATAAAACAAAATCGGCGAGCCCGCCCGCAGGCGTGTCTGTGCAACGTTGATATCCCCGCCCCACGACACCACCGACGGTGGCAGCCCGACACCGAGGTAGGACAACGTCGCTTCGGTCACGATGAACAAACCCAGTGAGATGGCGGCGACGGCGATCACCGGACCAAGAGCGTTGGGTACCACGTGGCGCATCAGAATCCCGAACCTGTTCGACCCCAAGGCCTGCGCGGCCAGTACATAGTCGCTGCCGCGGACCGCGAGCACCGCGCCGCGGGCGATTCTCGCCAGCTGCGGCCAACCGAACAGCGCCAGAATCGCGATCACCGTCCCTACCGTGCGGTGATGCAAGACCTGCATGAGCACAATGGCGGCCAACAACAACGGGATCCCGAAGAACACATCCGCGACGCGGGAGACAACCACGTCGATCCAGCCGCCGTAGAAACCGGCCAAAGCGCCCAGAGCCCCGCCAACGAGAAACACCACCAGGGTGGCGCCCACGCCGACGGTGATCGAGGCGCGCGCGCCGTAGATAGTGCGGGCGTAGATGTCATGGCCCTGCAGGTCGGTGCCGAACCAGTGCGCCGCCGACGGTGCGAGCAGGCTCTGATAGGGGTTGGCGTAAGCGGGATCGGCTGAGGTGAACAACGCCGGAAACATCGCCACCACACCAAAGAACAGGATCAGCGCCGCGGCGACAACGAATTTCGGACGCCACCGCAGGCCCCGCCAGGTGTCACGCCAAAAGCCGGCGCCGGCAACCGCTTCGGCGCCGCGGTCAACCATAACGGATCCTGGGGTCCAACGCGGCGTAGAGCAGATCCACTACCAGATTGGTCACCAGGTAGATCACCACCAGCACCGTGACGATCGACACCACCGTCGGCGCCTCCTGGCGAGTGACGGCCTGATAGAGCACGCCCGCCGACACCGTGGATGTTGAAGATCCCCTCGGTGACGATCGCTCCACCCATCAACGCCCCGAGATCGGTGCCAAGAAACGTCACCACCGGGATCAGCGAGTTGCGCAGTATGTGCACGGTGACCACCCGCGGCCGCGATAACCCGGTAGCCGTCGCCGTGCGCACATAGTCGGCGTGCGCATTGGCAGCCACCGCGGAGCGGGTCAATCGCACCACGTAAGCCAGTGACACCGATCCGAGCACCACCCCGGGCAGCAGCAGCCGCCCAAAAGTCGGCTGATCGCCGACAGTGACCGCGGCGACACCCAGCCGGACCCCGAAAACGAACTGGGCCAGAAACCCCAACACGAAGATCGGGACCGCGATAACGATCAGACTGGTGATCAGCACCGCGGCATCGAAGATCCCGCCTTGCCGCAGCCCGGCGATCACCCCGAAGCCGATTCCCAGCAGCGCCTCCACAGCCAGAGCGATCAAAGCGAGCCTGATGGTGACCGGAAACGCTTGGGCCAGAACGACGCTGACGGGAAGCCCGGAGTAACCGCGCCCCAGGTCGCCGTGCACGATGCCGGCCAGATAATGCAGGTACTGCAGCAAGAACGGGTCGTTCAGGTGGTACTGGGCCCGTAGTTGCGCGGCCACCGCGGGACTCAATGGACGATCGCCGCCCAAGGCCGCAATGGGATCGCCGGGCAGCAAAAAGACCATGCCGTAGATCAGCAGGGTGGCGCCCAGAAAAACCGGAACCATGATTGCCAAACGTCGAGCGATATACCAGCCCATTTCAGGCCTTGACGATGTGCTCGTAGTCGGGCAAGCCGTTCCAAGTCAGCGATACCTGGGTGACCGCCGGTGACCTGCCGGCCACGCTGATCGTGTACCACAATGGCACGACGGGCATGTCCCGCAGCAGTATTCGCTGTGCACCGTTGGCCAGGGCGAACGACTCCGGCAAGCTGGGTGCAGCTTCGGCCGCAGCGATCGCGGCGTCGAACTGTCGGTTGGAATAGCCGACGTCGTCAGCGCCTGCCCCGGTGACGAACAGCGGCTCCAAGAACTCCAGCATCGACGGGAAGTCGCCCTGCCAACCTGCCCGAAAAGCCGTAGTGATGCTGCCGGTGGTGACCTGGGTGCGAAATGCGGCGAAGGTCGGCTGCGGCGCCCCGACCGCGTCGATACCCAGAATGTTCTTGAGGCTGTTGGCCACCGCGTCCACCCACTCCTGATGCCCGCCGTCGGCGTTGTAGGCGATCGCGTATCTACCTGTCCACTTGGAGATCGCATCGGCCTGCGACCACAGCAGCCGCGCACGGTCGGGATCGAAGTTGAGCGCGTCGTTACCCGCAATGTGCGGGTCGAAACCGGGCAGCGAACTCGCGGTGAAATCACGGGCAGGCGCACGCGCTCCGGCATAGATCTGACGACAGATCTGATCGCGATTAATGGCGGCCGATAGCGCCAGACGGCGCAACCTGCCTTCCTCGCCGCCGAAATGAGGCAGCCGCAGCGGGGTGTCGAGGGTTTGGTTCGCCGCTGCCGGTGCGCTGACATAACGATCGCCCAAATCTCTGCGGTAGACCGACAACAAGCTGGACGGAATGGTGTCCAGCACATCGAGATTGCTCGACAGCAGGTCGGCGTAGGCGGTCTCCAGGTTGGCGTAGAAGACGAAACGAAGTCCCTTGTTCTGCGGTATCCGGTTACCGTGGTAGCCGGGATTGGACACCAGATCCAGTTTGACGTTGTGTTGCCAGGCCGCACCACCGGGCACATCGGCGAACTTGTACGGGCCATTGCCGATCGGATGCTGGCCGAATGCCGTCATGTCCTTGAGCGCGGCAGCCGGCAATGGATAAAACGGTGAAAAGCCAAGTCGCAGTTTGAAATCAATCGTCGGACCCTTGAGCCGCACAGTGAACTGATAGTCATCCACGACGTTCAATCCGGCCATCGCGGTCGCCGCCGGTTTCGGCGCGGCCACCTCGTCGAAACCCGCGATCGGGCTGAAGAAGCTCTGCTGCAGCTGCGCGTTGGTAGCCAGCGCGCCGTAGTTCCAGGCATCCACGAACGAGTGCGCGGTCACTGGTGTGCCGTCGGTAAACGTCCACCCGGGCTTGAGGATGATCCGGTAGTTGACGTCATCGGTGGTTTCGATGGACTGGGCAACCTCCAGCCCGGGCCTGCCCTTGACGTCATAAGACATCAGGCCGGCGAACAGCCGATCGATGATGCGGCCCCCGTTGCTGTCATTGGTATTGGTCGGAATCAGCGGATTTTGCGGCTCTCCGGCGTTGACGATCACCACGTCGGTGCGGACATTGCCGACTCCGCAGCCGACCAGCGTCGCCGCGGCAACTAGTCCGCAACCAATCGCCGCCGCGGCGGCGCGCATCCGACGCATGGGCCCGACCCTAGAGCCCTCAGTCGAGCCGGCTTACTGCGGTAGCCGTTGTTGCTGGCTCGGCAAGCAAACTTCTTCTTAACGGAGCCAAGCCCGGACATCACGCCGACCGATCCCGATTACCCTCGTGCAGGTGACCGAAACGCATGCCCGCGCGACCACGTCATATCCCCCGCCCGCCGAGTTCGCCGCGCAGGCGAACGCCGGTGACGGGCTCTACCGAGAGGCCGAGCAAGATCGGCTGGAGTTTTGGGCCAAGCAGGCCAACCGGCTGTCCTGGGCGACGCCGTTCACCGAGGTGTTGGACTGGTCGGCGGCGCCGTTCGCCAAGTGGTTCACCGGCGGCACCCTCAACGTCGCCTACAACTGCGTGGACCGCCACGTGGAAGCCGGCAACGGCGATCGAGTCGCCATCCACTGGGAGGGCGAGCGGGTCGGCGAAGGCCGCACGCTGACCTATCGCGAGTTGCAGACCGAGGTGTGCAAAGCCGCCAACGCGTTAAGCGGTCTGGGCCTGGTCGCCGGCGACCGCGTCGCCATCTACCTGCCGATGATCCCGGAGGCCATCGTCGCGATGTTGGCCTGCGCACGGCTCGGCCTGATGCACAGCGTGGTGTTCGCGGGCTTCACCGCCGCCGCGCTGCGCGCCCGGATCGCCGACGCCCAAGCCAAACTGGTGATCACCGCCGACGGACAGTTCCGCCATGGCAAGGCGATGCCGTTGAAGGAGGCGGCCGACGAAGCGGTGGCATCGGAAGACAACGGCGACAGCTCCGTCGAACACGTTCTGGTGGTCCGCCGCACCGGCACCGACATCCCGTGGACGCAGGGACGTGACGTGTGGTGGCACGACGTCGTCGACTCCGCGTCACCCGAACACGACGCCGAGGCGTTCGACGCCGAGCATCCGCTGTTCCTGCTGTACACGTCGGGCACCACCGGCAAGCCCAAGGGCATCGTGCACACCAGCGGCGGCTACCTCGCCCAGGCGTCCTACACCCACCACAACATCTTCGACATCAAGCCGGAAAGCGACGTGTTCTGGTGCACCGCCGATATCGGCTGGGTCACCGGCCACACCTACGGCGTCTACGGGCCGCTATCCAACGGTGTCACCCAGATCATCTACGAAGGCACGCCAAGCACACCCACCCAGCATCGGCATTTCGAGATCATCGAAAAATACGGCGCGACAATCTATTACACGGCACCGACGATGATCCGCACGTTCATGAAGTGGGGCCGCGAGATCCCGGACGCGCACGACTTGTCCAGCCTGCGCCTGCTGGGGACGGTCGGCGAGCCGATCAACCCGGAGGCCTGGCGCTGGTATCGCAAGGTCATCGGCGCCGATAGCACCCCGGTGGTGGACACCTGGTGGCAGACCGAAACCGGCGCTGCAATGATCTCGCCGCTACCCGGCGTCGCGGCGGCCAAACCGGGATCGGCGATGACACCACTGCCCGGCATCTCGGCAAAGATCGTCGACGACGACGGCAACCAACTGTCAGCGCCGTCGACCGAGGAGGGCGAGCACGCCAGCGGATACCTGGTGCTCGATCAGCCCTGGCCGTCCATGCTGCGCGGCATCTGGGGCGATCCAGACCGCTTCCGCGAGACGTACTGGTCGAAGTTCGCCGCGCAAGGCTGGTACTTCGCCGGCGACGGCGCTCGTTACGACCCCGACGGCGCGATCTGGATCTTGGGCCGCATCGATGACGTGATGAACATATCCGGGCATCGCATCTCGACCGCCGAAGTCGAGTCGGCGCTGGTCGGCCATTCCGGGGTGGCCGAGGCCGCGGTGGTGGGGGCCACCGACGACACCACCGGTCAGGCGATCTGCGCTTTCGTGGTCTTGCAGGCCGATCACGCCGAGACGACGGGCGAGGAGATCATCGACGAGCTGCGCGCTGAAGTGGCCCGAGTGATCTCACCGATTGCGCGGCCGCGCGAACTGCATGTGGTGCCTGAATTGCCGAAAACCCGCAGCGGCAAGATCATGCGGCGCCTGCTGCGCGACATCGCCGAGGATCGCGACCTCGGCGACACGTCGACGCTGCTTGATCCGAATGTGTTCGACGCGATCCGCGCCGCCAAGTAGACGCTTCGGCGCTAGGCCGGGACCGGGACGAATCCCGCGCCGGGGCGGTTCTTGGCGTTGACGTCGGCGAGTATGGCGTTGATCGACATCACCACCGCCGGGGTGTGCAGCGGGATGTACTTAATGATGCAAACCGGCAGGTTTTCGCTGAAGGCGCCGTGGATCATCCCGACCAGCTGGTTGTTCACGGTGACCGGGCCGCCCGAGTCGCCCGGTTGTCCGCACACCTGCATGACGATGGTGCCCGGGTCTTGACCCGGGCCCCATGTGACGCCGCACGAATTACCAGTGGTTCGGCCCTGCTTGCACGCGATCTGGCCGAAGGCGGGGTCGGGGCCGATACCGGTGATGACAAAGCCACCGAAGTTGGCGACCGGGATCACCTTGGCCGGATCGAACTGGATGACCGCGTAGTCCAGACCGTCATTACCGGCCACCATGGTCCCCAGCTGGCCACGCTGTTTTGCCGCCTCGGCCGCCACCGGGGCACCCGGGCCGCCGCAGTGTGCCGACGTGAAGCCGATCAGCTCCCCTTTGCTGTCGGTACCGATGGTGGTCAGCGTGCACAGGGTGTCGCCGTTGACGACGATGCCTGCCCCACCCCCGAGTGGAAGCTTGTCGACGGCTCCCGCTGGCGCAGCGCGCAGGCCGACCTGCAGAATCAAGCCCAGCAATGTCGCCGTGACCAAGGCCGCCGTGACACGAAGCTGCCGACGACACCTGGTCTGCAAAGCAATACTCCCGTCGGCAACTCCGGACGCCCACCCCAAACGGCGGCCAGTCTAACGTGATCGATGCCCGCCAGCCTCGATCCACAAACGGCGTCGTCGCCGGCGCCGGCGCCCGGTTGGCCTCGTCTGGTACCGGGCCGCATGGCAACATGAACCGCGACGACAGGGCAATCGGGAGGACCGTCCGTGAGCAAGCCAGAGCGAAACAACGCCGACCGTAAGGATGGGGTTCCCCGCACGCTGACCACGATTCCGCTGACCGACCCGCACGCAGTGTCCGCTGAACCATCGATCGGTGAGCTGGTCAAGGACGCCACAGCCCAGATGTCGACACTGGTGCGCGCCGAGGTTGAATTGGCCCGCGCGGAAATTACCCGCGACGTCAAGAAAGGGCTGACCGGCAGCGTCTACTTCATCTCGGCGCTGGTGGTGCTGTTCTACTCGACCTTCTTTTTCTTCTTCTTCATCGCCGAACTGCTCGATACCTGGCTATGGCGGTGGGTCGCCTTCCTGATCGTGTTCGGGATCATGGTGGTGGTTACCGCGGTGCTGGCGTTGTTCGGCTACTTGAAGGTGCGCCGCATCCGCGGACCGCAGCAGACCATCGAATCGGTCAAAGAGACGCGCACCGCATTCACGCCGGGCCACGACAAGTCGTCGGCGCGGGCGCTTCCTACGTCGCAAGGCAGGACGCCGGCCGACCCCTCGGGTTGGTAGATGGCGCCACCAGACCCGTCGGTGACCCGTATCGACGGGCCATGGCGTCATCTGGACGTGCACGCTAACGGCATCCGGTTTCATGTCGTGGAGGCAACACCCGCCGACCGGGGCGCGACTACCTCACCTACCGCGCGACCCCTAGTGGTCATGCTGCACGGCTTCGGCTCGTTCTGGTGGTCGTGGCGTCACCAGCTTCGCGGTTTGACCGGAGTCCGTGTGGTCGCGGTGGATTTACGCGGCTACGGCGGCAGCGACAAACCGCCCCGTGGCTATGACGGCTGGACACTTGCCGGCGACACCGCCGGACTGATCCGGGCACTGGGGCACACATCGGCCACCCTGGTCGGTCATGCCGACGGCGGCCTTGTCTGCTGGGCCACCTCGGTGCTGCATTCGAGGCTGGTGCGCGCCATCGCCGTGATCAGCTCACCGCACCCCGCCGCGCTGCGGAGGTCGGCGCTTACTCGCCGCGACCAGGGCCGGGCACTGTTGCCCACGCTGCTGCGCTACCAGGTGCCGATTTGGCCGGAGCGCACGCTGACCCGGCATAACGGGGAGGAGGTCGAGCGCCTGGTACGTAGCCGTGTCAGCGCCAAATGGGTTGCATCCGAGGACTTTTCCGAGACCGTCGGTCACCTGCGACAGGCGATCCAAATTCCGTCAGCAGCGCATTCCGCGTTGGAGTATCAGCGTTGGGCGGTGCGTAGCCAGCTGCGCGATGAGGGCAGGCGCTTCATGAGGTTGATGAGCCGGCCGTTCGGAATCCCGATGCTGCACATCCATGGTGATGCCGATCCCTACGTGCTGGACGACCCAGTCGAAAGAACTCAGCGTTACTCGCCGCATGGCCGGTACGTATCAATCGCCGGCGCAGGGCATTTCAGTCACGAAGAGGCACCGGAGGAAGTCAACGGTCACCTGATGCGCTTCCTCGGGCGGGTGTACAGGTCGCCACTCAGCTGACGCACGCGCCGGTGGCCACCGGCGCAGTGTCGCCGATATGTGCCAGCTGAGCGGCCACCTCCTTGGCCGTCAGGACGAAACCGGTGTCGTTGTCGTCGACCGCCGCGCCGAACACCACACCGAGAACGTTACCGTCGAGGTCGATTAACGGTCCGCCTGAATTACCTTGCTCCACACTAGCTCTGACCGTGTAGACCTCGCGGTTGATCGTCGCAGTCCGGTAGATGTCGGGCCCGCTGAGTTCGATGAGTTCCCGGATCCTGGCCGGAGTCGCCACAAAGCCGCCGCCGCCGGGATAGCCCATCACTATTGCCTCGGTGCCCGACTTCGCCGGCGCGTTGGCGAAGGCGAGCGGCCCCGGCGGCAGGTTGGGCACGGCGAGGATCGCGATGTCAACGGTCGGATCGTAGGACACCACGGTGGCGTCATACGGATTGCCGCTGGCTTCCACGGTGACGCTGTTCGACCCGGCAACCACGTGCGCGTTGGTCATCACCCGATCTGGGGAGAGCACAAATCCGGTGCCCTCCAACACTTTCTGGCAGCTTGGTGCAATCGCGCGAACCTTGACCACGCTGGGTTCAGTGGATGCCACCACCGGGCTGTTGGCCAGCGCCGCGTCCGGGGCCGCCACCGCCACAACTGGAGTGCGGCTGAATGGCTCCAGCACCTGGGGCAGGCCGGAAGTGTCCAGCAGCGACGACAGCCGCTTAGGCACGGTCTTGAGCCAATCCGGTGCCATGTCGTTGACCTGGGCCAGCACCCGCGAACCCCGCACCGCGGCAGCCAGGCTGGGCTGACCCGACGACGACGTCAGCGGGGTCGCCAGCAGCCACGCCGCCACCAGCACCACCACCAGCTGCACCGCGACCCCGATCAGCGAGTCGAAGAATCGGACCGAGCTGCTGTGGATCGCGCCGCGTACGGCCCGGCCCAGCACCACACCGGCGACCTCGCCGACGACGACCAGCGCCAGGATCAGAAACAGCGCGGCGAACAGCTTGGCCCGCGGGGCGCTGATATGGGCCACCAGGTGCGGGGCCAGCAGGACGCCGGCGATCGCTCCAAGCAGTACACCGATGAATGACAGCAAGGAGCCCAGCGCACCCGAGCGCCAACCGGAGATCGCCGCGATGAAAGCCACTGCCAGCACAGCGATATCGAGCCATTGTGAGGGGCTCATCAGGCATCATCCTCGTCGCCGACCAGGGCCATCGCTTCGTCTAGCTCGCGGACATCACTGGTGTCCCAGGGCTTCGCCCAGCCAGCCACGTCCAGGATCGCCGAAATCACTTGGCCAGTGAATCCCCAAACCAGCATCTCGTTGAGGAGGAACGCCGGACCGGCGAAGCGGCGGCTGAAGGTGCGGCGATAGACCGTCAGCCGGTTCGCCGGATTGATGAAAGCCCGTACCGGAACCCGGGCCACAATCGCTGTCTCAGCCGGATCGACGACGGCCACCGGCCCCGGATCCGGCGAATAGGCCAGCACCGGGACGACGTGAAAACCCGACGGTGCGATGAACGTTCGCTCCAGCGTGGCCAGCGGGTGCAGTCTGCCGGTATCGATGCCGGTCTCTTCGCGCGCCTCTCGCAGTGCGGTGGCCACCGGCCCGTCGTCACCGGGATCCGACGCGCCGCCGGGGAAGGCAGCCTGGCCCGCGTGGTGACGCAATGTGGCAGCCCGCACCGTGAGCAGCAGGTCGGCTTCATCAGGAGGGTCGTCCGGAAGAGCGCCGTTGGCCTGGGCCGAGGCCGGACCGGAAAACAGCACCAGCACCGCTGCGTCGCGGCCGTCTTTGCGGATGTTCGCCGTCGCCTTGGCCGCGGTCACCATAGCCAGCACGTCGGCGGGCAGGCGGCGCCGGAACGCCTCGGGCACCTGACCAACGTTGTCGACCAGCGGACGCAGCCAGGGCGGGCCGAGCTCGGGTGTCAACGGAATGGCCTCTGGCGAGTGGGCGGAATCTGCGCCGCGCGGTTGGGACGTGCCCCCTGCGCTCACCGGCAGCTCCTCCGTCCGTCCCAACGCCCAGCACTCCTGCGGGCCACCCGGCGGCTGGCATCGTCGCCGGGCGTCATCGCGCCCGATCTCCGACCGCAGCCGCGATCTCGTCGGCAGTGGCGAAAGCGCGCGGCAGGCTCTGCGCAACGCTACCGTCCGAACCCAGTACCACCGTCGCGGGCATCACATTTGGCACCCCCAGGGCCGCCGCAATCCGGCGGCTACCGTCCTGCAGTGTCGGCAATCGGACACCCAGCTCCGCCAACCGCAGCAAGCCAGCCGTCTCATTCTCGTCCTGATGCACGGTCACCACCATCACATCCGACCCGACCCGTCGTTGATACTCGGCCATCGCAGGGAGCTCGGCCGCGCAGGGTGCGCACCAGTACGCCCACAAGTTGAGAACGACGCGATGCCCAACCAGTGCGGGGCCGACGTCAACCACCGAGCCGTCGGCTGCGCACTCCACCGTCACACCGCGCAACGTCGTGGGCGCCGGGCTCGTCGCCCGGTCGCGGGCACGGCGACAGATCAGCGCGCTGCCGTAGCCCGGCCAGCGCCGCTGGGGTGTCGGCGTCGCGGTGTTCGCGGCCGGGGCGGGTCGGCGGGGCGGTTGACGAGTGCGACGAGTCGTGTAGCTCAACCAGTAACGCCACCAGCAACGCCGCGACCACCACCAGGACCGCGATGGTCCAGCGGGCGGTTCGAGGAGTGAAGGTGGTCAATGCTGGTCAGCGTTGGTCAGTGGGGCTACAAGCCGGCCAATGCCAGCAGGTGCTCGGTCTCCGGGCCTTGCACCAGGGCCGCGGCGATGCCTGGTTCGGTCGGCCCGGTCCCGAACGAGGGACAGTCCTTAGCCAGCACACAGACTCCGCATGCCGGCTTGCGGGCATGGCACACCCGGCGACCGTGGAAGATGACCCGATGACTGAGCACAGTCCACTGGCTGCGCTCGATGAGTTCGCCGACCGCACGCTCGACCTTGACCGGATCCTCCTCGGCCGTCCAGCGCCAACGCCGAACCAGTCGGCCGAAATGGGTGTCGACGGTGATTCCGGGGACATCGAATGCGTTCCCCAGGATCACGTTGGCGGTCTTACGCCCCACCCCGGGCAGCGTCACGAGCTCGTCCATGGTGGCCGGCACCTCGCCGTCGAACCGCTCCACCAGCGCCTGCCCGAGGCCGATCAACGAGGTCGCCTTGTTCCGATAGAAGCCGGTGGGCCGAATCAGGGTTTCGAGTTCTTCGCGGTTCGCCTGTGCGTAGTCCAGCGCGGTGTGATACCGGGTGAACAGCGCCGGGGTGGTGAGATTTACCCGCTTGTCGGTGCTTTGCGCCGATAAGATCGTGGCGACCGTGAGCTCCAGCGGAGTGGTGAAATCCAACTCGCAGTAGACGTGTGGAAACGCTTGTCCCAGCTTGCGATTCATACGGCGAGCCCGTCGCACCAAACCTAAGCGGGTTTCCGACGACCAACGGCGGGCGACGGCGGCGTTGGCCGCGGCGGACCCTTGGGTGGCGGCGCGAGAAGGTTTGCCCATTGTCACCCTCGACAGAGTACTAATTCGTGATCCCGCTGAGACCTTAGCCGTGTTTACTTGCTCTTTGTGTCTTGGTTGCTCGTCGCATTCATCCCGGGGTTGCTGATGCTGGCGACTTTCGGGCTGGAACGACTGGAAGCGGGCTTGGCGAAGAACACGCTTACCGCAAGCGATGTGGCGGAATTTCTCGAGCAGGCCGAGCCTATCGACGTGAGCACATTGGCCCGGGAAGGCATGCCTGAGGCTCTAGACTGCCTGCACCGCCGCATTGGGCGGGTGACCGATGAGCCCACCCAGCGATCCGCCGGCCCGGAAGCGACCACAGATCGATTGTTGATGGCAGCCGTTATTTCCGCCGGCAAGCAACCCAGTTTCTCGAGCCAACCGCATAAGCATTCACAGGCGAATCCGCAATTTGGGCCGCCTCGGCATGCTTATCGTGTGTAGCGTTGGCACGTCGAGTTGATGGCTTACCTCTACGACTCAGCCTGCGAGTGGCGAGGAGGACCTGTGCGTATCAGAGTATCGAATAGCTAAGGGGCAACGTGGACGAGATCCTGGCGAGGGCCGGAATCTTCCAGGGGGTTGAACCGAGCGCCGTCGCCGCGCTGACCAAACAGCTGCAGCCCGTCGACTTTCCTCGCGGACATACGGTTTTCGCCGAGGGTGAGCCGGGTGATCGGCTGTACATCATCATTTCCGGAAAGGTCAAGATCGGCCGCCGTTCACCCGACGGCAGGGAGAATCTGCTGACCATCATGGGTCCCTCGGACATGTTCGGCGAGTTGTCGATCTTCGACCCGGGGCCGCGGACGTCCAGCGCAACCACCATCACCGAGGTTCGGGCGGTCTCGATGGACCGCGACGCGCTGCGGGCCTGGATTGCCGATCGTCCCGAAATCGCCGAGCAATTACTGCGGGTGCTGGCCCGCCGGCTACGGCGCACCAACAACAACCTCGCCGACCTGATCTTCACCGACGTGCCGGGCCGGGTCGCCAAGCAGCTACTACAGCTGGCCCAGCGGTTCGGTACCCAGGAAGGTGGCGCGATGCGGGTGACACACGACCTGACGCAGGAGGAGATCGCCCAGCTGGTTGGCGCCTCACGGGAGACGGTAAACAAGGCGCTGGCCGACTTCGCCCATCGGGGCTGGATTCGTCTGGAGGGCAAGAGCGTGCTGATCTCCGACTCGGAGCGGTTGGCGCGGCGAGCCCGATAGCCTCCCGCCCGCGAAATAGAGACTAGGGCTGTGATTCGCGTTGAGTCGCAGCCCTGGCTTCTAGCTCGCGGCAGTCAACCCCTCAGATAGTCGAGCTGTGCCTGCACCGACCATTCGGCGGCGCCCCAGAGTTCCTCGTCGACATCGACATAGACGTGCTCGACAACCTGACGTGGGGTGGCGTCGTCGCCGAGAGCGCGCAGTGCCGAGCGGACCTGCTCAAGCCGCTGCTCGCGGTGTGCCAGGTATCCCGTGGCTACGGCGTCCAGGTTGGCCAGGTCCGGCCCGTGACCGGGCAGCACTGTCCGTGGACCCAGCCCACGCAGCCGGCGTAGCGACTCGAGGTAGTCGGCCAGGCTGCCGTCGTCGGTATCGATGACCGTCGTGCCGCGCCCCAATACGGTGTCGGCCGTCAGCACCGCGTCGTCCAGGACGAACGACAGCGAATCGGCGGTATGGCCAGGCGTCGCCAACACCGTGATCCGCAAACCCGCTGCGTCGATGACCTCGCCGTCGGTCAGCTCGGCGGACAGGCCGCGCAAGAACCCACTGCCGGCCGAGCGCACCGGTGCGCCGGTCAGCTCGACTAGCTTGTCGATGGCATCGGTGTGGTCGCCGTGCCGGTGGCTGATCAGCACCAGGGCGATGCGGCCCAGGCCGACGACTTTGGCGATGTGTTCGTCGTCGTCGGGGCCGGGATCGACCACCACCATCTCGTCGCTGCCTGGTCCACGCAGCACCCAGGTGTTGGTGCCGTCCAGCGTCATCAGGCCCGGGTTGTTGGCCAGCAGCACCGATGCGGTGGCGGTCACCGGCCGCAACCGGCCGTAAGCGGGATGTGTCAGAGGTTCAGCGTCGGCGGTCACGGTCGCTACCCGACCTCGACCACCAGTTCGACCTCGACGGGCGCATTCAACGGCAACTCGGATACCCCGACCGCCGAGCGGGCATGCGCGCCCTGATCGCCGAACACCTCAGCGAGCAGATCCGACGCGCCGTTGATGACGCCCGGCTGGCCGTTGAAACCCGGTGCGGACGCGACGAATCCGACCACCTTGACCACCTGGGTGACCGCGTCGATACCCACTAGCGCGTCCACCGCGGCCAGCGCGTTGAGCGCGCAGACCCGTGCCAGTGTCTTGCCTACCTCGGGGACGACGTCGGCGCCAACTTTGCCCGTGACGGCCAGCTTGCCGGCCTGGATCGGCAACTGGCCCGCGGTGTAGACCAGGTTGCCGCTACGCACCGCTGGAACGTAAGCAGCCAGCGGCTTCGCCACCTCGGGGAGTTTGATCCCCAGCTCGCTGAGCCGGGCAGAAACGCTCATTTCGGGCGCTTGAGGTATGCGACGTGCTGCTCACCAGTCGGCCCAGGCAGCACGGCAACCAACTCCCAACCGTCGGCACCCCACTGGTCGAGGATCTGTTTGGTGGCGTGTGTCAACAGTGGGACCGTGGCGTACTCCCATGTGGTGGGTTGGCTCATACTTCGAGCTTATCGGCAGCAGCTTCGGGCCGCCTGGATAGCATGCAGGGGTGGCGACCACATCGAGCGGCGGCAGTACCGCGCGCTGGCCATCGCGATTGTCGAAGGCCCGTCTGCATTTCGTGACCGGCAAAGGCGGTACCGGCAAGTCGACGGTAGCCGCCGCGCTCGCGCTGACTCTCGCATCCGGTGGGCGCAAGGTCCTGCTCGTCGAAGTTGAAGAGCGCCAAGGGATTGCGCAGCTCTTCGATGTGCCGCCGCTGCCCTACAAGGAGCTCAAGATCGCGACTGCCGAGCACGGTGGGCAAGTCATCGCGCTGGCGATCGACATCGAGGCCGCGTTCCTGGAATACCTGGACATGTTTTACAACCTCGGCATCGCGGGCCGAGCGATGCGGCGCATCGGGGCGATCGAGTTCGCGACGACCATTGCCCCCGGCCTGCGTGACGTCTTGCTCACCGGCAAGATCAAGGAATCGGTGATTCGGCTCGACAAGAACAAGCTGCCGGTTTATGACGCAATCGTCGTCGACGCGCCTCCGACCGGCCGCATCGCCCGCTTCCTGGACGTCACCAGGGCGGTGTCCGATCTCGCCAAGGGCGGCCCGGTGTACTCGCAGGCCGAAGGGGTGGTGAAGATCCTGCACTCGGATCAGACCGCCATCCACCTGGTGACCCTGCTGGAAGCGCTGCCGATGCAGGAGACGAAGGAAGCGATCGACGAGTTGCAGGAGCTGGGTCTGCCGATCGGTTCGGTGATCGTCAACCGCAATATCGCGGCTTACCTACAGCCCGACGACCTGGCCAAAGCCGCTGAGGGCGATGTCGATGCGGACGCGGTGCGAACCGGGTTGACCGCCGCCGGGATCAAGCTCAGCGATGCCGACTTCGCCGGCCTGCTCACGGAGACCATCGAGCACGCCACCCGGATCACCGCACGGGCGGCGACCGCGGAGCAACTCGACGAGCTGCATGTACCGCGCCTGGAGCTGCCGACCATCGCCGACGGTGTTGACCTCGGCAGCCTCTACGAACTTTCGGAATCCCTTGCACAGCAGGGGGTTAGATGAGTACCACGCCGCCAACACTGGACGTTGCCGCGATCCTGGCTGATACCGCCAATCGTGTGGTGGTGTGCTGTGGCGCGGGTGGGGTCGGCAAGACCACAACCGCTGCGGCCATGGCCCTTCGTGCAGCCGAATACGGACGCACCGTAGTCGTCTTGACCATCGACCCCGCCAAGCGCCTGGCGCAGGCGTTGGGAATCAACGATCTTGGAAACTCGCCGCAACGCGTGCCGCTGGCTCCGGAGGTAACCGGCGAGCTGTACGCGATGATGCTCGACATGCGTCGCACGTTCGACGAGATGGTCATCCAGTACTCCGCACCCGGACGGGCACAGGCGATTCTGGACAACCAGTTCTATCAGACAGTCGCTACGTCGCTGGCCGGCACCCAGGAGTACATGGCGATGGAAAAGCTGGGCCAGCTACTCAACGAGGACCGCTGGGATCTCGTGGTAGTGGATACTCCACCTTCACGCAACGCGCTGGACTTCCTTGATGCGCCGAAACGGTTGGGCAGCTTCATGGATAGCCGGTTATGGCGACTGCTGTTGGGGCCTGGGCGCGGTATCGGGCGACTCGTCACTGGCGCGGTCGGCTTGGCGATGAAGGCGCTGTCGACCGTCCTGGGTTCGCAGATGCTCTCCGACGCAGCGGGTTTCGTACAGTCACTGGACGCCACCTTTGGCGGCTTCCGGGAAAAGGCGGACCGTACTTATGCTTTGCTGAAGCGGCGTGGTACCCAATTCGTCGTGGTGTCCGCCGCCGAACCGGATGCGCTGAGGGAGGCATCGTTTTTTGTGGACCGGCTGTCGGAGGAACGCATGCCGCTGGCGGGCCTCATCCTGAACCGGACCCACCCGATGTTGTGTTCGTTGCCGGTCGAGCGGGCTATCGATGGAGCCAAGACTCTTGAGGGCGAGCCGGAAAACGCGGAAGCCACCGTGGCGTCCGGCACGTCAGGCGTTAAGACCTTGGCGACGGCGGTGCTGCAGATCCACGCTGACCGCGCGTCGACTTCCAAGCGCGAGATTCGGTTGCTGTCTCGGTTTACCGGGGCCAATCCCCACGTCGCCATTGTCGGCGTGCCGTCGCTGCCATTCGACGTCTCCGACCTGGAGGCGTTGCGTGCAATCGCGGACCAGATGACAAAAACCGCAACTGGCTGAAAATAGCCCGATCAGGGTTTGGGTTCGTCGTCCGCCGACTCAGCCGACGCTGCGGTGCTTGCGCTGCAGAGAGAAGAAGTCCGCCCAGGACACCACCTCGGGGTGTTGCTTGAGTAGCGCCCGTCGCTGGCGTTCGGTCATACCGCCCCACACGCCGAATTCGACACGGTTGTCCAACGCGTCGGCACCGCACTCCAACATCACTGGGCAGTGGCGGCAGATCACCGCGGCCTTGCGTTGTGCAGCCCCCCGCACAAACAACTCGTCAGGATCGGCCGCCCGGCACAATGCCTTGGAAACCCAGGCGATCCTCGACTCGGCATCGGCTCCATAAAGGATATTGTTGATCGGTGCTGCGCTCGTCCTGCGCGCCGCGGTCCGTATACCTGACACCAGCGATTCCCCTTCGCTCTTGCCACCGGTGCGGCGGCTCTGTGCTCGACTCAGACCAGCGATGCGACCTGTGCCACACTATGCACGTCGGTGTTACCTGTATCTCATTGTGTGCATAAGCTACGTGGTCAGATACCAATTACGCAACAGTCTGGATCGCCCTTTTTTGGGACGACCGTGCAGTCCGATCATGCGGAGGCTGCCAAAACGGGGCGACGGGGCGGCTGAACTGGCCCTGAGCTGCGACTGAGAGAAAGCTAAGCCGTGACGCCGGCGAAAATTGGGCCAGCAGACCACGGGGGATAACTTCCGTCGCGGCGCCGCTAGTCTAGTAGCCATGCCCGAGCGCCCTACGACTGCGGTCACAGTCGCCAAGCTCGCGGGGTGCCTGGTGCTGGCCAGCGTCGTGGTCGCAGCCCTGCTGTTCCCCGTGGTCGGTGGCATCGGGCTGGTATCCAACCGGGCCTCCGAAGTCGTCGGCAACGCCTCGGCTCAGCTGCTGGAGGGCGAGGTGCCAGCGGTGACCACGATGGTCGACGCAAAGGGCAACACAATCGCTTGGCTGTATTCACAGCGGCGGTTCGAGGTGCCCAGCGACAAGATTGCCAACACCATGAAGCTGGCAATCGTCTCGATCGAGGACAAGCGGTTTGCCGAACACAACGGCGTGGACTGGAAGGGCACGCTGACCGGCCTGGCCGGCTACGCCTCCGGCGACGTCGACACCCGCGGTGGCTCGACGATCGAGCAGCAGTATGTAAAGAACTATCAGTTGCTGGTAATTGCCCAGACTGACGCAGAAAAACGCGCGGCCATCGAGACCACGCCTGCGCGCAAGCTGCGCGAAATCCGGATGGCACTGACCCTGGACAAGACCTTCACCAAATCCGAGATCCTGACCCGTTACCTGAACCTGGTGTCCTTCGGTAACAACGCCTTTGGCGTCCAAGATGCGGCGCAGACGTACTTCGGCGTCAACGCGTCGGACCTGAATTGGCAGCAGGCGGCCCTGCTGTCCGGTCTGGTCCAGTCGACCAGCACCCTGAATCCCTACACGAACCCGGACGGTGCGTTGGCCCGCCGAAACCTCGTGTTGGACACCATGATCGAAAACCTCCCTAACGAAGCCGACGCGCTGCGCGCGGCCAAGGCTGAGCCGCTGGGGATTTTGCCCCAGCCCAACGAGCTACCGCGTGGCTGCATTGCCGCCGGCGATCGGGCCTTCTTCTGCGACTACGTGCAGGCCTACTTGGCCCGCGCCGGGATCAGCAAAGACCAGGTAGCCCGGGGCGGCTACTTGATCCGCACCAACCTGGACCCGGACGTGCAGGGATCGATCAAGAGCGCGATTGACACCTACGCCAGCCCCAGCCTCGAGGGCATTGCCAGCGTGATGAGCGTGATCAGGCCCGGTAAGACCTCGCACAAAGTGATCGCGATGGCCAGCAACCGCACCTACGGGTTGAACACCGATGCCGGCGAGACTATGCGGCCGCAGCCGTTCTCTCTGGTCGGCGACGGCGCCGGGTCCATCTTCAAAATCTTCACCACTGCCGCGGCGATGCAGATGGGCATGGGTATCAACGCCACACTCGATGTCCCGGGCAGGTTCCAGGCCAAGGGTATGGGTAGCGGCGGCGCCAAGGGTTGCCCCAAAGAGACCTGGTGCGTGATCAACGCCGGCAATTATCGCGGATCGATGAACGTGACCGACGCGCTGGCCACCTCGCCCAACACCGCGTTCGCGCGGCTGATCCAGCTGGTGGGGGTACCACGCGCGGTCGACATGGCGATCAAGCTCGGACTGAAGTCCTACGCGGAGCCCGGGTCCGCCCGCGATTACGACCCGGAAAGCAACGAAAGCCTGGCGGATTTCATCAAGCGGCAGAACATCGGGTCGTTCACGTTGGGCCCGTTCGAGTTGAACGCCCTTGAGCTATCGAACGTTGCGGCGACGCTGGCCTCGGGCGGCACGTGGTGCCCACCGAACCCGATCGACAAGGTGATCGACCGTAACGGCAACGAAGTCGCCGTCAGCAATGAAGCCTGCGACCAAGCAGTACCAGAAGGGCTGGCCAACACGCTGGCCAATGCGATGAGCAAGGACGCGCAGGCCGGCGGTACCGCCTCGGGGTCCGCCGGTGCGGCGGGGTGGAACCTGCCGGTGTCCGGCAAAACCGGCACCACCGAGGCTCACCGCTCGTCGGGTTTCGTGGGTTTCACCAATCAGTACGCAGCTGCCAACTACATTTACGACGATTCCACTTCGCCGTCAGACCTGTGCTCGGGACCGCTGCGGCGCTGCGGCGACGGCAACCTCTACGGCGGCAACGAGCCGGCCCGTACCTGGTTCACCGCGATGAAACCGATCGCCACTATTTTCGGCGATATCAAGCTACCGCCGACCGACCCGGAGTACGTCGAAGGCGGCCCCGGCTCTCGGGTGCCGAGCGTGGTGGGTCTCGACGTCAACGAGGCGCGCCAGCGGCTCAAGGACGCTGGCTTCCAAGTCGCCGAGCAACCCGCCTCGGTCAACAGCAGCGCGAAGTATGGCGAGGTAGTCGGAACGTCGCCCAATGGCCAGACGATCCCGGGCGCGGTCATCACGATTCAGACCAGCAACGGCGTCCCGCCGGCGCCGCCCCCACCGCCAGAAGGCGGTCCGGGTGTTCCGGTGCCGGTGGGCTCCCAGGTGATCGATATTCCGGGTCTCCCGCCGATCACGATTCCCCTGCTGGCGCCGCCGGGCCAGCCGCCGCCTTAGGCGGTTCATGGCGCGTGGCGCGGTGCCGGCCGACAACCGGCAGTAGGCTGGCCTGCATGCCTTCCGCCCAAGATCCGATCGCCCGGCTTTCCCGCCGGTCGCATCGTCACCGTGGTGCCGCCGCTCTGAAAACGACCGGCGCAGTTGCACTCGGATCGGCCGTTGCCGCAATCAGCTACGCCTCGATCATCGAACGCAATGCGTTCGTCGTACGCGAGCTGACCATGCCAGTGCTGGCGCCGGGTTCATCGCCGCTGCGGGTGCTGCACGTCAGCGACCTGCACATGCGGCCCGGCCAGCGCCGCAAGCAGTCGTGGCTGCGCGAACTCGCCAGCTTGGAGCCCGACCTGGTCGTCAACACCGGTGACAACCTGGCACATCCCAAGGCGGTGCCGTCGGTCATTCAGAGCCTGGGCGACCTGTTGTCGCGACCGGGCATCTTCGTCTTCGGCAGCAACGACTATTTCGGGCCGCGCCCGAAGAACCCATTGAACTATCTGGCGAACCCGGGTCACCGCGTGCACGGTCAGCCATTGCCCTGGCAGGATCTGCGGGCGGCATTCACCGAGCGTGGCTGGCTGGATCTGACCCACAACCGTCGCGAATTCGAGGTGTCCGGACTGCACATCGCGGCCGCAGGCGTCGACGATCCGCACATCGCGCGCGATCGCTACGAGACGATCGCCGGGCCAGCCAGCCCGGCCGCCAACCTGCGGCTGGGATTGACTCACTCGCCGGAACCGCGGGTGCTGGACCGCTTCGCCGCCGACGGCTACCAGTTGGTGATGGCCGGACACACCCACGGTGGACAGCTGTGCCTGCCGTTCTACGGTGCCATCGTGACGAACTCGGGTCTGGACCGCTCCCGCGCCAAGGGACCGTCGCAGTGGGGCGCCACCATGCGGTTGCACGTGTCCGCGGGAATCGGCACTTCGCCGTTCGCGCCGCTGCGGTTCTGCTGCAGGCCCGAAGCCACCCTGTTGACATTGATTGCGGCGCCGACCGGCGGACGCGATACGTACAGCGATCTGAGCCGCTCGCAGCCAACCTATTCAGCACGGTGAGTTCACCGGCTCGGGTCGCAGTTCGTTGCCGACCACGCGGCTGGACGGACAACGCGATCCGGCTGATCGAAGCCGACGCTCACCGCAGCGCAGACACCCACCTGCTGCGCTACCCACTGCCGTCGGCCTGGTGCGACAACGCCGATGTGGCGCTGTACCTGAAAGACGAGACGACGCACATCACCGGCAGCCTCAAGCACCGGCTGGCCCGCTCGCTGTTTCTGTATGCGCTGTGCAACGGTTGGATCGGCGAGGGAACCACCGTGGTCGAGGCCTCGTCGGGATCGACGGCGGTGTCGGAAGCCTACTTCGCAGCGCTATTGGGTCTGCCGTTCATTGCGGTGATGCCGTCGTCGACCAGTGCGACGAAGGTCGCATTGATCGAATCGCAAGGTGGCCATTGTCATTTCGTGCAGAGCTCAAGCGATCTCTACGCCGAGGCCGAACGGCTTGCCGAAGAGACAGGCGGTCATTACCTGGACCAATTCACCAACGCCGAACGAGCCACCGACTGGCGCGGCAACAACAACATCGCCGAGTCGATATTCCTCCAGATGCGCGACGAGACGCATCCGATTCCGGACTGGATCGTCGTCGGTGCGGGCACGGGGGGAACCAGTGCGACGATCGGCCGCTACATCCGCTATCGACGGCACGCCACCCGGTTATGTGTGGTCGATCCGGAGAACTCGGCGTTTTATCCCGCCTACGCGGAATGTCGATACAACATCGTCATTACGGCGTCGTCTCGGATCGAGGGTATTGGCCGGCCCAGGGTCGAGCCGTCTTTTCTGCCCGACGTGGTCGACCGGATGGCTTCGGTGCCCGATGCCGCATCGATCGCTGCGGCCCGCCATGCCAGTGCGGTGCTGGGGCGCCGTGTGGGTGCCTCGACCGGCACCAATCTGTGGGGTGCTTTCGGCTTACTCGCCGAGATGGTCGCCGACGGTCGCAGCGGCTCGGTGGTCACACTGCTCGCCGACAGCGGCGACCGCTATGCCGAAACCTACTTCTGCGACGAGTGGGTCAAGAACCAAGGGCTGGACACGTCCGAGCCGGCTGCGGCGCTCACCGAATTCGAACGTTCGGGCAACTGGGGCTGACCCCAGGCGTCGTCGACGTCGCTGCCCGGAGCGGTAACCAGCAGCCATAGCACCCCGAGGGCTAGGAGTCCGCCGAACACCACGGCGCCTAACACCGTCATGATTCTCTCGCTTCCGTTCATCGCTAGTGGTCAGTTTATTTGCAAGCGCCGACGCCTCGCCTCTTCCACGCCGGACTGTGGTGTAAATCCCTGGTTAAGCCTGGTGTGATCGCCGTAGCACCGGCCCGGTTGGTCGGAGCGCCTGGCGGTCCGCTTTGGCGAGGCACCGGGTCGGTGCGATACGCTGTCGTGGCTTCAGGCGGGGTGTGGCGCAGCTTGGTAGCGCGCTTCGTTCGGGACGAAGAGGCCGTGGGTTCGAATCCCGCCACCCCGACCATGGTGTAGCGATTCACAAGCTAAGCACGTGGCTAGTGTTGGCGACGTCCGGTCCCGCGCTTTTCGCCGACATCGACGCCCCGAAATGAGCAGCGCGGAGGTCGACGGCTACCCATGCCTCAGGCGGCAAATAGTGGCAGAGTTGAAAAGCTCAGCGGGAACTGCGGGTTGGCCACCGAGTCGCACACCAGGCTGCGAGTTGTCGAGCCTGCGTTTTCGATCCAGTCCGCCGTACCGTTCGCAGTGACCTCCAGGAAGTTCGTGAACTCGCCTGGCACGGTTGTGATCTCGATCTGGTTGCCGTCCGCGAGCATGACGTTCAGGTTGTTGAGGTCGTACGTCGTTTGGCCATCCACCACCTGCGCTCCGGGACGAACGTGGTGTCGTAAATCGAGGCCGGCCAGGCCGTCAGAGTCGATGCCGCTGGGATTGTCCGCGGCCGGAGTGAAGTCGCCCAACTGCTATACCGCACTGTCTATCAGCGCCAATGAGCGAATAGCCCAGCGCCACGCCAGAGAAACGATCCGAGCCGCCGAACTCAATCCAGCTGCGGTCCAGGTTCGAACCGTCCAGCTCGGCCACTTCAGATGCCGGGGAACCACACGTCGGGCGGCAATAGGCTGGGCAGACCCTCAACGGCCGCCAGCGCCGCTGACGTGTCAGCCAGCCCACTAAACAGCAGGGAAGGGTCGGTAGAGCCGGGTGCTGCAAACCAGTCAGCTGAGCCAGCCCCCGGGCTCATCCACGGAATAGTTGGTACCCGAGGCCGTGGTGAGGACATCTTCCTCGGACACCGTTGCCGAACATCACGTTGATGTTATCGAGCGCGGCGGTGACGTCGGACGGCGGCTCCTGCTCGGTGCCGGCGTTGAAGCTGGGGTCCAACGCGAAATCGGTCACCGTCGCATCCGCCAGGCCACCCGGGTCGGTACCACCACTAGTGGCTGCACCGAAGTCGTAGATCGACTCGTCAGTGAACGGGCTTGCGTAATCAGTCTCGGACACGTCATAGCTGCCGACGGTCGAACCATCTACTTCCACATTGGTCGGCTGGTCCTGCTGCCACTCGGTGAAAAACGGCTGGAACCCCACATACCCGTCGGGGCCGAGTGCCGTGTTGGGCACGTCTGGGCCAGCGGACACCAAGGCAAGGCTACCGGCGTCGGTAACTTCGTCATCGGCGTGCGCCAACGCCAGCGGGACCAACGCGGCCGCAGCAGCGGTACCCAGCCCAGACCAGACGATACGAGACATTAAACCCATCGGAGCCCCTATGTTCACTTCAATCAAGCGCAACAAGCACGGAATTTGAGGATCCTAACCCGACTGCGACTTTGACGTACCCAGAAATAGAAAATATTTACCAGCACAAAAGACCGGCGTCCACCAGTTCCCTGATTTGTTGCCTCGACATTGCGGTTCGCCACAGCTGAGCAGCGGACTTGCCGTTATTTGGAGTTTGCTGAGCTAAATGGGGGCTCCGGCAGTCCCGTTACCGCGGCTGTTGCAGGTAGACGCTGAGGCGGCGAATCTTTGCGTCAGCGTCGAACTCGAGCACCGTCATCGAGTTCACGAGGTGGGCACGTTGATTTCGTACGTGTCACTCTTCAATTTCGAAGTACACGTGTCGATTGAACGTGCCCATTGCGCGGCACACACGCGCAGCAGTCCGCGTCGAGCGCCAGCACTTTCTCGCTTGGTCGTGGCGAGGATCCCGGTGGCAGGCTCACCGCATTATTCACCGGCATCCACCCCTTCTTTGGCTGAAACGATGACCTGGTGTCTGGAAGCCCCCATCGGTTCCTTGGTAATCCCGGCGTGGGCGGTTGCCGGTCGGCAACCTAGCAGTCGAGGGCCGTGGCGTGGCCCAAAGCCGCTGCACGACTGCGAGAAACATCGGATGATCGCTGCGTGAGGGTCGCGAGGGTTATCGTCACGGGCGGTAACAGCGGAGTCGGCAAGGCGACCGCAGCGGCACTCGCAACCGCCGGTCACAGCGTCATGATCGCCTGCCGCACCGTCCCGAAGGCAGAGCAAGCCGCCGCCGCGATGTCGGGCGACGTTCAGGTTGCGCATCTTGATCTCGCCGATCTGGCCAGCGTGCGAAAGTTCGCCGATTCGGTCGATGGCGTCGACGTGCTGATCAACAACGCCGGCGTGCTGGGTCTGCCGCTGACCCGTACGGCCGACGGATTCGAGACGCACATGGGCACCAACTATCTCGGCCATTTCGCCTTGACGTGCCTGCTCGGCGACAGGATCACGGACCGGGTGATCTCAGTGGTCAGTTCGGCCTACGCTCTTAGCCGCCTGCACATCGACGACTTGAACTGGCACACCCGCGAATACTCGAAGTGGGCGGCCTACGGCGAATCCAAGCTGGCCATCATGCTCTTCAGCCACGAGTTGGCACGCCGCGGTGTGCGGACGTACATGACCGATCCGGGTGCGACGGATACGGACATCACCCGGGACACTACGGGTGTGCTGCCCTGGGTGCGTGAACACACCTTCCGCCGGTTTCCTGCGCACAGCGCAGCCACCGGCGCGCGGGCCAGCATTCAGGCGGTTACCACAGAACTACCTAGCGGCAGCTATCTCGCACCGCGCTTCAGCCAGTGGGGGAAGCCGAAGGTGACGCGCCTACGCAAGAAGGCCCGCGACACCGCGATGGCGCGTCGGCTATGGGAATTCTCTGTTGAGCTGACCGGCTGCGACTGGCTGGACAGTGGCTCAGAGTAGGTCTCCGGGCCAGTCGCCTGTTTTACGAGTGTGGATTCGCGGGTAATCCGCTGGGCAATGGCTCACGTACAAACCACGGTCGAACCTCAGCTGCCGGCGGCGCTCGGACCGCTGTCGATGGCTGTCCGGCGCAGTCTCACCGAACCGGCGCCGCGCGATCAACTGACTCGCATCGGCGCCTCGGTGCGCGACTCCGACCCCTACGGCCTGGATCTGCAGCTGGCCCTCTGCATGTGCTACGAGCTGCACTACCGAGGTTTCACCGGCGTCGATCCCACCTGGGAATGGAATCCCGGCTTACTGCATTTGCGCGGGCAATTGGAGCGTGTCTTTCTGGCCGGCGTGCGCCGCGATGTCGGTGCCATCGAGCCCGACCATACCGCTGAAGCCGAAATGGATTCCCTCTCAATCGAATCGGGTGACGGAACCGGACCATCGTACTGGCTGCGCGACAACGGGACGTGGGAGCAGATGTGCGAATACTTCGTGCACCGCTCGCTCTACCACCTCAAGGAGGGCGATCCGCACGCCTGGGCGATTCCGCGTCTCACCGGCCAGGCCAAGGCGTCGTTCGTTGCGGTCGAGTTCGACGAATATGGCGCCGGGCGAGGCCCGCAGGTCCATCAGCAGCTCTTCGCCGACCTGTTGACCGCCGCTGGCTTGGATTCGACCTATCTGGCTTATCTCGACGCGGTTCCCGCCGAATCGCTGGCAGTGGTGAACTTGATGTCGTTGTTCGGCCTGCACCGGTGGTTACGCGGCGCGGCCATTGGACACTTCGCGGCAACGGAGATCACCTCGCCACCGGGCTCGCGCCGGTTGGTCGAGGCGCTGCAACGGCTGGCCGCCCCGCCGGAATGCGTCGCGTTCTACCGCGAGCATGTCGAAGCCGACGCGGTACATGAACAGGTAGTGCGCATCGATGTGGTGGGCGATCTCGTTGCGCGGGAACCACAACTGAACCGCGATGTCGTGTTTGGTATCCGCGCCCACGCTGCGGTCGAGGATCGGCTTGCCGATGCCATCATGGCGTCGTGGAAGGCCGGTGAAACGTCGTTACGGCGACCGCTTGGCTGAGCGCGATGGGGCCGGTCGACAACGCCGATGGCTGGTGTCGCACAGCGGATAAATTTTGCTGCGCCGGCACGTGCAAATGGCCACCGTGAATCGGTCAGACTCGACGACGTCACCGCCGGGCGTCTCGATGCGTACCGGCCCTGATACCAGCACTGGGCCGTTGGGAATCACTTGCACGCGAGCACGATCGGTCATAACTTGTCCGCCCGGATCACTACTAATTCCTCCATCCGGCAGCCCGGTTGGATCCGGCCGGTGACTTCCAGCCAACCGGCCCGCGCCGACAGCACAGGTCCGAACGGAACCGGTTGGGAAGCAATGATTTCGGCCTCCAAGCCGGTTGATCGCAGAGATTTCAGCGACTGTTCGACCCCGGCAAAAGCCGACTGCACCAGCAGCATGGACCCGCCGTCGGCTAGCAAGCTCGACGCCGATGCGCACAACGGATCCAGCACCATCCGCCCGTCGACGCCGCCATTCCACGCCCACGCCGGGCCCGCGGTCAGCGGGATCACTTCGGCGTCCCCGGCCGGTGGGGTTGGCACATAAGGCGGATTGGACACGATGACGTCGAACGGTGCGCAATCCAGCGCACCCGTCCACGACCCCTCTCGGACGTCGACATCGACACCGGCATGGACGGCGTTGCCTTGCGAACACCGAACGGCGCGTGGGCAAATGTCAAATGCGGTGACACTGGCCGCCCCCAGCTCGGCCGCCGCGATGGCGACGACACCGCTGCCTGTACACAGGTCCAACACCCGCCGCCCCTGGGCCAGCTCGGTCCGTTCCAGGGTTTCGATCAGCAATTGGGAATCGCCTTGCGGCGGATAGACTCCGTCGATATCCAGCGAATTGCTCGCTGCGGGGTAGGTGATGGTCACTTCGGCCTTCCGAGATCGTGATTGCCGCGGAGATCACGGCTTGAGGTGATTCATGCCCACAAACCACGGTCTCGAAACCGGATGGGCCAGCGAAGTCAGTTAGACACTTGCCGATGAGTGGACGAGCTGGTTGATGATGGCCGAGCAGAAGGCCGGTAGGTCGGAGGGCGATCGACTGGTCACCAAATTGCGATCGACGACGACTTCCTCGTCAAGGACTTCGGCGCCGGCGTTCCGTAGGTCGGTGCGAATGCTCGGATATGAGGTCAACCTTCGTCCCGCCACGACACCGGCTTCCACCAATGTCCATGGGCCGTGACAGATCGCAGCGACTGGCTTGCCCGAGTTGACGAAGTCACGCACGAATTTGACCGCCGAGTCGTCCAGACGTAACTTATCCGGATTCACCGTGCCGCCAGGCAACACCAACCCGTCGAATTCGTCGACCGAGACATCCGAAACCGCGCGATCAACGTCGAATTTTCCAGCCGGCTCCAAATCGTGGTTACGGGCTTCGATCTCACCGGGTTTCAGCGACACGAGCTGAACTTCGGCGCCTTCGTCACGAAGCGCAGCACGCGGCTGCTCCAGCTCAACCTTCTCCACGCCGTCGGCGGCCAGGATGGCGACTTTCTTACCGTGCAACTGATTTGACATTGCCAACCTCCTTATTGGTTGTTGCCCATGACTTGAGGACGGTCTGCCGAAGGATCACTGCGCGCTGCTCCCGCTACCGGCCGCAGTTCGAAGCGCCGCGAGCAGCGGCTCGGCGGCTTCCTTCAAGAACAGGTCTTGGGTCTCGCCGCCGATTTGCAGCAGAGCGACGTCGGTGAAGCCGGCCTGCCAGTAAGGCTTCACCGCCTCGACGATCGCGTCCAGGTCGGGGCCGCAGGGAATGCTCTCGGCGACATCTTCGGGCCGGACGAACTGCGTTGCGCCGGCAAAACCGGCCGTCGTCGGCAGGTCGGCGTTCACCCGCCAGCCACCACCGAACCAACGGAACTGGTCGTGAGCGCGTTCAACGGCGGCGTCGCGGTCGGGATCCCAGCAGATCGGTATTTGCCCGACTACCCGGCCCCCGCCGGCCTGGCCGGTGGCCTGGCGCGCCGAGTGCCATTCGGACACCAGGTCTCCGTTAGGTTCCACCGCGATCAAGTGGTCGGCGAGGGTGGCGAACTTGTCGATGGCTCTCTTCCCACCCATCGCCACCCCGATGCCGACCGGAACATCGGGCAAATCCCATAGCCGCGCGGAATCCACCTGGTAGTAGTCGCCCCGCCAATCGACCACGCCACCGGCGAACAATGCGCGGATGATGTCGATGGCCTCCCTCAGCATGTCTTGCCGTTGTCTGATGGACGGCCAGCCCTTACCGACCACGTGCTCGTTGAGGTTCTCGCCGCTGCCCAGGCCCAACGTGAATCGCCCGTCGGCCAGGATCTGCACGGTCGCCGCCTGCTGAGCGACCACCGCCGGGTGATAACGCATCGTCGGGCAGGTCACGTAGGTGTAGAGATCCACCCGTTCGGTGACCTGCGCTACCGCACCCAGCACCGCCCACGCGTTGGGCGCATGGCCTTGCGATGCCAGCCATGGCGAGAAGTGATCACTGCTGACTTCAAAGTCGAAGCCCCGGCGCTCAGCCGATACCGCATACCGGACAAGGTCTTTGGGGCCGTTTTGCTCCGTCATCAGGGTATAGCCAAACCGTGTCATGCCCTACGGATACCCGGGGACGCCGCGGACAAACGACCCGGTGGTCGGGCGCACCTCGCTTGCGCCGGGACTAGTGATCGCGGCTAAAGGCGGTCTTTGACCGCCGCGGACAGACGCGCCCCGTCGGCCTTACCGGCTGCCAGCGCGGTGGCGGCCTTCATCACCAAGCCCATCTGCTTCATGCCGGGCCGCTCGCCCACCTGCTCGGCCACCTGCGCGATCGCGGTATCGACGACGTCGGCCAGTTCGGCTCCAGTGAGCGGCGTCGGCAAATACTCCTCAATCACCCGCGCTTCGGCGTGCTCGTTGGCCGCAAGCTCGCCGCGGCCGTTCTGCGTGTAGATCTCTGCTGCCTCGATGCGCTTCCGAGATTCCCTGGCCAGCACCTTCAGCACGTCATCGTCGGAGAGTTCCCGAGCCTGCTTGCCGGAGACTTCCTCGGTCTGGATCGCGGCCAGCAGCATGCGCAGCGTCGCGGTACGTAGCTTGTCCTGCGCCTTCATCGCAGCGGTCAGATCTGCCCGCAGCCGGGACTTGAGTTGCGCCCCCGCAACGACCGGAAACTGTTCCGGCCGATGTTGGGGTGCCTCGTCGTCAGGGTGAAGCTCCGGTGGATACCACTTGAGATCCGAAGCCTGCCACCATCCGGGTCCCTCTGGTCCATCACTCATCGTGGCCTCGTTCCAGTCTTCGCTGCCACCGGTCGTTGTGGCCCGCCATGGAAAGGTTGCCGCCCTGGTCTTGCAGGACTCTTGGCAGCACCCACACCGCCGCCGCTCTGCAGTTCGACGAGGCGATAACGCCCTAACCGCATGCCCTTCACCGGCTCACCTTAAGCAATCAGCCGTTTGTTATGTGGTCGGTTTGGAGAGGCCAGATCCTAAAACGGTGGCGGGTTGTTGCGTTCGGCGACGTGGGCAGCGTTGAGGGCGCGTTCGGCGTCGATGCGGTACGCGCGCTCCTGTTCGCGGGTTCGGCGGCGCTTGGGCATCATGATCCCGCGATCGCCGGCCGGTCGACCAACCGTTGGGGCAGTGGGCAATTCGCCGGTAGGCAGGCACAGGCTGGGATACAACAGTCGACCACCGGGACAAGTGGTGTAGGTCTGTCCGGACGGGGAAGTCCACACGACGGTCCCGTCAGGTCGCTGTTCGTCATGCCAGGCCGTCCAAAAAGTCTTAAGCAAGTGATGTTTTCTGCAGAGACACTTGAGGTTCGACGGGTGCGTCGGCCCAAGCGGATAGGGCACCGTGTGGTCCACATCGCAGAACTCGGCAGGCCGGTCGCAGTTCGGAAATCGACAGGTCAGATCCCGACATCGGATGAACCGCTCCAGCGCGGCAGACGGGCGATACCCCGACTCAGCAGATGCGTCCCCGGGCTGATGCACCGGCGAAAGCTTGGCACCACTGCGGATCAGCTCGGCCAGCAGCGGGGCGGGAACCGCACCGCCGCCGACGATCCGGCCACTGCGCGGATTGATCCCGTCACCGGCGCAATCGGGTTCGGGATCGGGAGCAAGCGCCTCTGAGAGCGACATGCCCGGCGTAAAGGGCCGCGGCGGTCGCTCCCCTGACATGGACGGGTCGGGGCAAGCGCTCAGCGCCGCTTCGTCGGCGACGACGTGGATGACCACACTCGTCGCACGCTGGTCGACGTCCAGACCGGCCGGGCAGGCAGCGTTGCCGCAGCCACACGCCAGCCGCTGGGCCCCTGCAGCTAATGCGCCCAGCGCGTCAGCGCGGCGCTGGGTGATGGTGCGCGGGTCGTCATCGCAGACCCCGTGAGCCATCCGCGTCAACCGCCCCTCCAGCATCGCCGCGTCGGTCGAATACAACGTCCCCCACAGGTTGGTCGTGCCGTGGGCGGCACCCGCCGAGTCGATCACCACCTCACGGCCGCGGGCCGCCGCCCGGCTGCGGCGCAGCGCCGCGGGATCGTATTGATCGATGATCGCGTCGATGGCCTCGTTGGTCTTGACCACCGACAGCGGCCCGAACCGGATGGCCTCCTCGGCCAACGTCTTGTCGGCCAACGCCAGCGCCGTGTCGTCTTGGATGAGACCGGTGCGCCACGCGATCGCGGCGACCAGTCGGGCGCTGATCATTCCCTCGGCAAACAGTGCGGCCACCTTGGGCAGCCGATCGCGCAGCGTGACGCCCAAATACATCTGGCCCGAACGCTATGCCATGGCTGACGCCCAGCGCCGCGGCTACCTCGGCGGCCATCGCATCCCAGTTGTCACACGACCACTGCGCGCAGTCGGCGGGGCCATCAGCGCGGCGGCGCACCAACTCTGCGATCGCCGCCAGCCGGCGCGCGGAAGCGGCCGCCTCAACGCACCCCCAACCAGTGATCGCCGCGATCACCATGCTGTCGTCGGCGTCGGCCAGATCCTCCGGTCCTGGCAACCCGATATCGAACATATGAGCGATTCTAGTTGCTACAATCGACCCGCGGCAGCTCGCAATCCAGGGCCTGTGGATAAACCGCCGACTGTGCAAAACCGGCCGTTAGACCGCAGCGTGACGTTCCGCCATGGCACAGACGCGACGCGACGCGGCACCCTCCGACAGCGATGACCGCGCCGGTAGCGGCACGTTGAGAAATGATCCGGCGGCCGACAATATGGGAGCCATGACCCGCGCTCGCGACGACAGTGGCTCTACCTGGTGAGCGCGACACCGTTCGATTACCCGGATTACCCAGAACCGGACTATCCGCCGCTCGGTTACGGTCGCCCCGCGTACCCTCCGGCCTACCCGCCATGGGGCTATCCGCAGCCCGGCTACGGCCCACCCGCTGCTTATCCGCCACCAAGCCCACAGGGTGCGCCGGGTTACGGTTTCTACCCGCCGCTCGGTTACCCTCCCCGGGGCTACTCCGTTCCGCCTCCGGGCTACCCGGTTCCGCCGCCGGGCTACCCCGCTCCGCCGGGCTATGGGATGGCGCCCGGCTATGGCGGTCCGCCACCACAGGGTCCGGCGGTGCGCGCCCCGAGGATAATCCCGTTGCGGCCCTTGAGCCTCAGCGACATTTTCAACGGCGCAGTTTCCTACATTCGGATCAATCCGAAGGCCACCTTGGGGATGACTGCGATCGTCGTCTTAGTCACCCAGATCATCACGTTGATCATGTTGGCCGGACCGTTCGCTGCTGCGAGTCGACTTACGACGACCCCGAGCGACGAACTGACCTGGGGCGACATTTCCACGTGGATGCTCGCAGGCGCGTTCGCCGGCCTCGTCGGCTGGCTGGCCGGCGTGATGCTCAGCGGTATCCTCGCGGTCGTCGTCGGCCGCGCTGTGTTCGGTTCAACGATCAGCTTCGGCGAAGCCTGGATGAAGATCCGTGGTCGGCTGCTCGCATTGGTCGGGCTGGTAGGCGTGGAGTGCGGCGGGCTGCTCTTGCTCGGCGGCGTGGTCGGGCTGATCGTCGGAGCAATCGCCGCCGCCGGCAACGCCGCGGCAGCCTTTGTCATCGGTCTCCCGTTGGTGCTGGCATCGATCGCGACGGTGGTCTTCTTGTACACGATGCTGTCGTTCGCTCCGGCGCTGATCGTGCTCGAGCGGTTAGGGGTGGTCGATGCGATCACGCGATCATTTGCGTTGGTTCGCAACAGCTTTTGGCGGGTGCTCGGCATCCGGTTGCTGACGTGGATCGTCGCATATTTAATCGCGGGAGCGATCGAAGCACCCTTCAACTTCGTCGGTCACCTGCTGACCGGATCCAGCGGCCCGTTGCTGATCGGAGCGACGGTGGGGGCCATCGGATCGGCGATCGGCCGAATCATCACTTCTCCATTTAGCGCAGGTGTCGATGTTTTGCTCTATGCCGACCGTCGGATCCGTGCCGAGGCATTCGATCTGGTCCTGCAGACCGGCGCCGCCGGTGGGCCTGCGCACTTCCAACCAGCAGCGTCCACCGACCACCTCTGGCTGACGCGGCCGTTTTAAGGACGAGCCGAGGATGCCCGCTATCGACATTGACCACGATGCCGCACACGAGGCGGCGCGACGCGAACTCGCGAAACCGATCTACCCCAAAGAGGTTCTGACGCAGCGGTTTCACGAGTGGATCCACGAGTTGCTCTACCGCCTGCTGGAGAAAGGTTCTTCAATACCTGGCGGCTGGTTCACTGTCAGCGTGCTGCTCAGCTTGCTCATTGTCGCGGTGGTGCTCGCTGTCCGCATCGCACGGCGCACTATGCGCACCCATCGCGGCGGCGACTTTCCACTGTTCGATAGCGGCGAGCTCAGCGCGGCCCAACATCGTGCTACCGCAGAAGGCTTTGCTGCGCAAGGAAATTGGACTGGAGCAATTCGGCATCGGCTACGTGCGGTGGCCCGCGGCCTGGAGGAGGCCGGAATACTGAATCCGGCTCCCGGCCGCACCGCCAACGAGCTGGCTCTCGACGCCGGCGAGCGCATGCCTTATCTAACATCCGAATTGTCTTACGCAGCTGGCGCATTCAACGATGTCACCTACGGTGAAAGACCGGGAACCTCGGCTGCCTACCAAATGATTGTCGATCTCGACGACCATCTGCGATTCCATTCCGCAATTGGCCCGCCCGGGCTGCGTCAGCCGGCCATAGTCGACTCATGGGCCCCGGTTCGGTGACGGTGGTGCACGCGCCCGACCAGGTGCGACGACGGTCGTGGCGTTGGGCCCTGGTCGCGCTGGTCGCCGTCGGCGCCGTCGCCGCGATCAGCACGTACCTGACCGCACCGAGTCCGGGCGGCCGGATGGACCCAGCCTCCACTCAACCCAAGGGTGCGCATGCACTGGTCGCGCTGCTGCGAGACCACGGCGTCACCGTTGTTGTTGCCGACAGTGTCAACGACGTGGAAAAGGCTGCCCAGCCCGGAACACTGCTGCTGTTCGCCCAAACTCAGCGCGTCACCAGCGAGTCGCTGCTCAAGCGACTGGCCGATACTCCGGGCGATCTACTACTGATGGAACCGACGTCGCACGCCCGCGCCGCGCTTGCCCCGGGTATTCGTAGTGTCGGCGCAACCGTACTCGACGGTATGCCGAATTGCGCTCTGCGCGAGGCGAACCGAGCAGGCTCGGTGGATTTTGGACCATCGAACACCTACCACGCTGCCGCCGATCAAGCGATTACCAGTTGCTATGGCGGAGCGCTGGTCCGTTACCGCGACGGCGAGCGCGTCGTGACAGTGGTCGGCAGTACCGACTTCATGACGAACGGAGGCCTCTTGCAAGCCGGCAACGCGGCGCTGGCAATGAACCTGGCGGGCCAACATCCCCGCTTGGTGTGGTATGCACCGCAGCGGATCGAAGGGGGAGCATCGAGTTCGGCGACGATCTTCGATCTGATCCCAGATAACGTCATCTGGATGGTCATCCAGCTGTGGCTCGTCGTAATTCTGATTGCACTATGGAAGGGGCGTCGGGTTGGTCCACTAGTCGCTGAAGAGCTGCCCGTGGTCGTTCGCGCGTCGGAGACCGTCGAGGGCCGCGGCCGGCTGTACCGGTCGCGACGAGCCCGCGACCGCGCGGCGCATGCATTGCGCGCCGCGACGCTCCAGCGGCTGCTGCCCCGGCTCGGGCTAGCAGCCGACACATCGACCCCTGCGGCTATAGTCGCCGTTGCTCAGCGCAGCAGATCTCACCCGGAGTCGGTGCGGCATATCTTGTTTGGCCCACCGCCGGTCACCGATGCCGACTTAGTACAGCTTGCCCGCGCACTCGATGACATCGAAAGACAGGTCGCACAAACATGACTCACCCGCCCCGCACCTCCGCTCAGCCGCCGGTCGCGGAATCGGCCCGTCATGCGCTGCTGAATGTGCGCGCCGAGATCGGCAAGGCCGTCGTCGGGCAGGACCCGGTGATCACGGGTTTGGTGATCGCGTTGTTATGCCGCGGCCACGTGCTACTCGAAGGTGTCCCGGGCGTTGCCAAGACGCTACTGGTGCGTTCGCTGGCCGCGGCGCTCCAATTGGATTTCAAGCGTGTCCAGTTCACGCCAGATCTGATGCCCGGCGACGTCACCGGATCGCTGATCTACGACACCCGCACCGCCGCGTTCGTGTTCCGAAGCGGTCCGGTGTTCACCAATCTCATGCTGGCCGACGAAATCAACCGCACGCCGCCGAAGACGCAGGCGGCCCTGCTGGAGGCGATGGAAGAGCGTCAGGTCAGCGTGGACGGCGAACCCAGGGCGCTGCCCGACCCGTTTATCGTCGCCGCGACACAGAACCCGATCGAATACGAAGGCACCTACCAGTTGCCGGAGGCGCAGCTCGACCGGTTTCTGCTGAAGCTGACCGTTCCGCTGCCGCCGCGTGGTGCGGAGATTGCGATCCTCGCCCGGCATGCGCACGGCTTCGATCCGCGCGACTTGTCGGCGATCCAACCCGTTGCCGGCGCGACGGAGCTGGCCGCGGGGCGCGAGGCGGTACGTCGCGTCCTTGTTGCTGATGAGCTGCTGGGCTACATCGTCGACATCGTCGGCGCCACCCGCCACTCCCCGGCACTGCATCTAGGTGTATCACCCCGCGGTGCAACCGCATTGCTGGCCACTGCGCGGTCGTGGTCGTGGCTCTCCGGACGCAACTACGTCACGCCCGACGACGTGAAGGCGATGGCCCGCCCAACGCTTCGGCACCGGGTGATGCTTCGTCCCGAGGCGGAGCTGGAGGGTGCCACCGCTGATGGGGTGCTCGACGGCATCCTGGCCTCGGTCCCGGTGCCGCGGTAGTGATCGTCACCGGGCGCACCGGACTGATTGCACTGCTCTGCGCTTTCCCCATTGCGTTGTCACACTGGCCAGCAACAACTTTCGTTGTGCTGCTAGCCCTGCTGGCGGCGGTGCTGATCGCTGACGTCGTTCTGGCGGCCAGCCCATCCCGATTGCACTACACCCGCGTGCACGGTGGCGCCAGTGACTCGGTGCGACTCGGCGAAGCGATGACTGTCGGTCTGCTGATCCACAATGGTGGCCGCCGCCGGTTTCGCGGTCAGCTTCGCGACGCCTGGGCACCTAGCGCACGCGCCGAACCGCGTACCCATGCCGTCGACATCGCCGCCCGACAGGTCCAGCGTGTGGAGACCTGCTTGCGGCCGGTCCGCCGCGGTGATCAGCGGTCGGCGGTGGTCACTGCGCGCTCGATCGGGCCGCTGGGGATGGCGGGACGGCAGAAGTCGCGTCCGGTGCCCGGGCAGGTCCGGGTGCTGCCGCCATTCTTGTCGCGCAAGCACCTTCCCTCGCGGCTAGCCAGACTCCGGGAGATCGACGGCCTGCTGCCGACCTTGACCCGCGGGCAGGGCACCGAATTCGACTCACTGCGGGAGTACGTTGTCGGCGACGACGTGCGGTCAATCGACTGGCGGGCAACCGCCCGTCGATCCGACGTCGTGGTGCGGACCTGGCGGCCCGAGCGTGACCGGCGGGTCGTCATCGTGCTCGACACTGGGCGCACCGCCGCCGGCCGCGTCGGCGTCGATCCGACCGCCGCCGATCCCGGCGGTTGGCCCCGGCTCGACTGGTCGATGGATGCCGCGCTACTGCTGGCCGCGCTCGCTTCGCGAGCCGGCGATCATGTCGACTTCCTGGCCCACGACCGGATAACCCGGGCCGCCGTATTCGGTGCTTCACGAACCGACCTGCTGGCCCGTCTGGTCGAGGCGATGGCGCCGCTACAACCAGAACTCGTCGAATCCGACGCCACAGCAATGGTTTCCGCAGTTGCACGGCAAACGCGTCGCCGGGCACTGGTCGTGCTGATGACCGATCTCAACGCGAGCGCGCTTGACGAGGGCCTGCTGCCGGTGCTGCCCCAACTCTCGGCCAAGCACAAGGTGATCATCGCCGCGGTCGCCGACCCGCGCGTCGAGCAGCTGGCCGCAGGACGTGCCGATGCGGCCGCGGTGTATGACGCGGCGGCCGCGGAGCGTTCGCGAAATGACCGGAGAGCTATCGCCGCACGGCTACGCCACGAGGGGGTGCAGGTGATCGACGCCGCACCCACCGAAATCGCGCCGGCACTGGCCGACTGTTACTTGGCGATGAAAGCCTCTGGGCGGCTTTGACTCAGCCGGTTGGGACCACGTCCGGCGCATCGGCGATATCGCCGGTTTCCCCGGCCCGGGCTGCACGGCGACCGAAATATCCGATGTACGTCAAAAACCCCGCTTCGGCAGTGATCCCGATGCCGATCCGCAAAAATGTCGGCAACGGCGACGGGGTAACCAACGCCTCGATGGCGCCTGAGATCAGCAACACCACGACCAACCCGACGGCGACCGCGACGACGGCGCGGCCCTGCTCGGCAAGCACCTGCCCGCGCGGGCGATCCCCCGGCGAGATCACCGACCACCCCAGACGCATGCCGACGGCAGCCGCCAGGAACACTGCGGTCAACTCCAGCAGACCATGTGGAATCAGCAACCCGAGCATCACGTCGCCCTTTCCGGCCTGGAACATCAGGCCGGCCACGACTCCGAGATTGGCGGCATTTGCGAACAACACGTACGGGATCGGTACGCCGAGCAGCACAGAGAACGCGATACATTTCGCGGCCACCCAGGAATTGTTCACCCATACCTGCAGCCCGAAGGCCACGGCGGAGTGCTGACTGTAGTACGTAGCGAAATCGTGGTTGACCAATTCGTCGATCTCGCTGGGTGTTCCGATGGTGGATTGCACTTCCGGGCTGCCCATCACCCACAGCGCGATAACGGTCGCGACGGCAAAGAACACCACTGCCGTCGCCAGCCACCACCGCCATGCACGATAGGCCACCACCGGAAATGACACGGTCCAGAACCGGGTGAATTCACTGGACAGCGGGGCGTGGGCACCGGTGACCGCGGCGCGGGCACGCGCCACCAAAGACGAAAGCCTGCCGACCAAGGCCGAATCTGACGACCCCGAGCGGAGCATCGACAGGTGCGTCGACACCCGCTGGTAGAGCTCGACGAGTTCGTCGATCTCAGCGCCGGTCAGTCGCCGACGATTCTTCACCAATCGTTCCAGGCGATCCCAGGTGTCGCGGTGTGCAAGCACGAACGCGTCGACGTCCACCACTCGGAGCCTAGCCGCCGGGGTAGCGTTCGCAGTATGTCGGAGGTGGTGACCGGGGATGCCGTGGTGCTCGACGTGCGGATCGCCCAACTGCCGGTACGGGCGGTCGGCGCACTGATCGACATCGTCGTCATCATCGTCGGCTACCTGCTGGCGCTGATGTTGTGGGCTGCCACGCTGACCCAATTCGACGACGCCGCGACGGCGGCGATCATCATCATCTTCACCGTGCTGGTATTCGTCGGATACCCCCTCGTCTTCGAAACCACGACGCGGGGTCGCTCAGTGGGCAAAATCGTGATGGGACTGCGGGTGGTGTCGGAGGACGGCGGCCCGGAGCGCTTCCGCCAAGCGCTGTTTCGCTCGCTGGCGTCGGTCGTAGAGATCTGGATGCTGCTGGGCAGCCCCGCAGTGATCTGCAGCATGTTCTCGCCGAAAGCCAAACGCATCGGCGATATCTTCGCGGGCACAGTGGTAATCAGCGAACGCGGGCCGAAATTGGAGCCGCCGCCAGCAATGCCACCGTCGCTGGCATGGTGGGCCGCGTCGCTGCAGCTCTCCGGGCTGAGCGCCGAGCAAGCCGAGGTTGCACGCCAATTCCTCGCCCGCGCAAGACAACTCGATCCGCATGTACGCGATCACATGGCCTATCGGATTGCCGGTGACGTGCTGAGACGTGTCGCTCCTCCGCCGCCGCCCGGAACCCCGCCGCAGTTCGCGCTTGCCGCGGTGCTCGCCGAGCGACACCGCCGGGAACTCGCGCGGCTACGCCCCGCCCCGAACGGGGCGCCGGGCGGACCGCCACCGTGGCCGCCGAACCGGCCTTTTGCGTGGTATCCGCCACCCGAACCGCCGCGACCGCCGTACCTGCACACGGGCCCGCCATCAACCGGCGGCTTCTCACCACCCAGCTAGGCCCCGACGCTACTGCGCGACCGTGGTGGCAAGGATCGCGACGTCGCCCCCCAGCAATGCCAACGCCACTAGCGGGACCACGATGCCCCATCGGCGCCGCGCGGTGAAAAAGGAGACGACGATGGTCAGGGCAGCCACTACCGGAGGTCCGTAGAGCAGCACGTCCGGGCTGACCCAGTTCGGCCCAACATGCTGGCACGTCCTTACGCTGCAGCCGGCAGTGCTCATCACCGCGCCGAAGAAATAGACGACGACAAGCCCTGAGCCGAGCACCGTCAACAGTGCCAGCGCCCAGTTCACCCATAACCGCCGACGCTTCCCGTGATCAGGGCTGCCAGCCGCGGCGGACCCTTGATCCCCTTTGTCGCGGCCAACACCCGCGTCGGTCTTCACACCGCTGTTTTCCTCGTTCATCACTGGTGTGCTACCCCGCTACTGAGCGCCACAAACCCGCCGCCCAGGGAATCGATCAAAACTCATCGTTGCATCACGATAGTTTCCGATATATCGTGATCGTATCGGTAACGCATCCGGCGTTACCCTTCCAGAAACGAGACAGACATATGAGCAACCCCTTTCCCCACGTGGGCGGGCCTTTCGCGGGCGGTCCGGGGCCCTTGGGCTTCGGCTTCGGTCCGCAAGAACGGCGCGCACTGCACCAACAGCGTCGGCAGGCCCGCGGACGCAACCGCGAATTCCGTGAGCAGGTCCGGGGCCACGACGCCGGCCATGACGGGCCGTTCGGGCCCGGTTTCGGCCGTGGTTTCAGTCCGGGCTTCGGCCGCGGTTTCGGTCCCGGATTCGGCTTCGGTCCGGTCCCACGCGGTGGACGCCGCGGCGGTCACGGCCGGCGCGGCCGGCGCGGTGACGTCCGTGCTGCCATCCTGGTCCTGCTTGCCGAGCGCCCAATGCACGGCTACGAGATGATCCAGGAGATCGCCGAACGCAGTCAGGAACTGTGGCGGCCCAGCCCCGGCTCGGTATACCCGACGCTGCAGCTGCTGGTCGACGAGGGCCTGATTGCCGGCTCTGAAACCGAAGGCAGCAAGCGGCTTTTCGAATTGACCGAGGCCGGCAGAGCCGCCGCCGAGAAGGTCGAGACGCCACCGTGGGACGAGATCACCGAGGGTGCCGATCCCGCACACATCAACTTGCGGACCGCGACGGGCCAACTTTTCGGCGCCGTAGCGCAGTCCGCTCACGCTGCCACACCTGAGCAGCAGCAACGGATCATTGACATCGTCAACAATGCCCGCCGCGAGATCTACACGATCCTCGGCCAAGACGACTGACGTCGGCACCGCGAGCGTGCGTGCAATGCCTTATGACACCGGTGTGTCCTGGGCAAACACGCACGCTCGCGGGACGAGTCAGGACACCTCGACCCAATCCAGTGTGCGCTGCACGGCTTTGCGCCAGCCCGTATATCCGGCGGCCCGCTCGTCGTCGCTCCACTTCGGCGTCCACCGCTTGCCTTCCTGCCAGTTGGTCCGCAGCTCGTTCGGGCTGGCCCAGAAGCCGACCGCCAGCCCGGCCGCGTACGCCGCGCCCAACGCGGTGGTCTCGGCGACCACCGGCCGCACCACGTCGACACCCAGCACATCGGCCTGGATCTGCATGCACAACTCGTTGGCGGTGATCCCACCATCGACCTTGAGCACCTCCAGGCGTACACCCGAATCGGCTTGCATCGCATCGACTACATCGCGGCTCTGGTAGCAGATCGATTCCAACGTGGCACGGGCCAAATGCGCGTTGGTGTTGTACCGCGACAGGCCGACGATGGCCCCGCGGGCATCGGAGCGCCAATACGGAGCGAACAACCCGGAGAACGCCGGGACGAAGTACACCCCACCGTTGTCGTCGACCTGGCGGGCCAGCGCCTCGCTCTGCGCGGCCCCGCTGATGATGCCCAACTGATCGCGCAGCCATTGCACCGCCGAGCCGGTGACCGCAATCGAACCCTCCAGGGCGTAAACAGGTTTGGCGTCACCGAATTGGTAGCACACCGTCGTTAGCAGACCATTGCGCGACCGCACGATCTGCTCACCGGTGTTCAGCAGCAGGAAGTTTCCGGTCCCGTAGGTGTTTTTGGCCTCTCCGGGATCCAGGCATACTTGGCCGACCATCGCCGCATGCTGGTCACCCAGAATGCCGGTGATAGGTACTTCACCGCCGAGGGGTCCAGCATCCAACGTAACGCCGTAGGGCTGGCGCGGCGACGACGCTGCGATCGACGGCAGCATCGTCCGCGGGATGTCGAAGAAGGACAGCAGTTCGTCGTCCCAGTCCAGTCTCTCCAAATCCATCAGCATGGTCCTGCTGGCATTGGTGACATCGGTAACGTGTACCCCGCCTCGGGGACCGCCGGTCAGATTCCACAACAGCCAGGTGTCCGGAGTGCCGAACACGGCGTCACCGCGCTCAGCTGCGGCCCGCACGCCGTCGACATTGTCCAGAATCCATTGCAGCTTGCCGCCGGAGAAATAGGTAGCTGGCTGCAGACCCGCCTTACGCCGGATCACGTCGCCGCGGCCGTCGCGGTCCAGCGCCGAGGCGATGCGGTCGGTGCGGGTGTCCTGCCAGACGATCGCGTTGTAGTACGGCCGACCAGTATGCCGGTCCCAGACCAGAGTCGTCTCTCGCTGGTTCGTGATTCCCAGCGCGGCAATGTCGTTCGATGACAGGTTGGTCCTGTTGAGTGCTGACATCAGGACCGAGGTGGTGCGCTCCCAGATCTCGATCGGGTTGTGCTCGACCCAGCCGGCGCGCGGCAGGATCTGCTCATGCTCAAGCTGATGGCGGCCCACCTCGGTGCCGTCGTGGTCGAAAATGATGCAGCGGGTGCTGGTGGTGCCCTGGTCGATCGAAGCTATGAATTCGGCGATTTCGGCCACGTGCTTTCCTCCGCGATCTCATCCATCATGGACTACGCGGGTTCGGCGAATAGTCAGGAAGTCACAAGCCGGCGAGATCCAACAGGCCGATGTCGGGGTTAACGAAGTCGATTCCGAGGAAATTGTCGATGTAGCTGATAGAACCGTCGACGTCGTCGACGCCAAGCTGGAAAACCCCGGGGTCGGTCAACACAACCTCGAACGAATCCGATCCCGACGGACCGAAATACCCGTCGAGGTCATAACCGGTCCCGTCGTATGTGCCGGTGACATAGCTGTCGAACGCCAGTGGGCTGGTGGTGTAGCTAAGCGTTTCGTCGTATCCGTCGATGTCATACGGACCCAGGGTCGTTATGTCAGGGTCGGCGCTGGCCGGCGGGCTGGCTAGCAGGGAGATCAGCGAAGCGGACAGCAGTGCACCGGCGGCCAGGCCGACCATGCCCATCGTGCGGCGGTGACGATTGCTCATTTTTCGCCTTCTATGTTCCTGTGAATTCGGTAAGAATCTTCCGAAATTATCCGGCAGCCCACTGGCGCCGTCAAATCGAAATTCGACATCATCGGAATAAGGCACGGCCGCGTCTTGCCGCTTCGCCATCAAGCTCACCGATGTTGCGCAGGTCTGCATAAAGCGGTTGCATCTGCGATGTGGGCGAAGAGGTCAAGCGGACCGCCTATGAGCGCGTGCACCGCCAGGAGTACCGGCGCAAGGTTCAGTTGTGCTTGGACGTCTTCGAAACCATGCTCACCCAGTCAAGCTTCGAGTTCGACCGGCCCATGACCGGGATGGAGATCGAATGCAACCTGGTCGATGACAACTATCAGCCGGCAATGTCGAATCACGACGTGCTGGCCGCCATCGCAGATTCGGCTTACCAGACCGAATTAGGCGCCTACAACATCGAATTCAATGTGCCACCCCGGCCGCTGGGAGGCCGCACCGGGATGGAATTGGAAGCCGAGGTGCGGGCCAGTTTGAATGCCGCCGAGACCAAGGCCAATGCGGGGGGCGCCCACATCGTCATGATCGGAATCCTTCCGACGCTGATGCCCGAGCACCTGGCCGACGGATGGATGAGCGAATCGAGCAGATATGCAGCCCTCAACGACTCCATCTTCAACGCCCGCGGCGAGGACATCCAGATCGATATCAGCGGCCCCGAGCCACTCAGCCTGAACTCGGCGTCCATCGCTCCCGAATCGGCTTGCACCAGTATGCAGTTGCATCTGCAGGTGTCGCCGGACGATTTCGCCAGCAACTGGAATGCCGCGCAGGCGCTGGCCGGGCCGCAGCTGGCGCTCGGCGCGAACTCGCCGTACTTTTTCGGCCATCAGCTGTGGTCAGAAACCCGCATCGAGCTGTTCGCGCAATCCACCGATACCCGTCCCGACGAGCTGAAAATCCAGGGTGTGCGCCCGCGGGTGTGGTTCGGCGAACGCTGGATCACGTCGATCTTCGACCTGTTCGAGGAGAACGTTCGCTACTTCCCGTCGCTGCTGCCGGAGGTTTCCGACGAAGATCCGGTCGCCGAACTCGCCGCCGGACGCACCCCGCATCTGTCGGAGTTACGCCTGCACAACGGCACGGTGTACCGGTGGAATCGGCCGGTTTACGACGTCGTCGACGTGGATGGGGTCGGCCGGCCACATCTGCGGGTGGAGAACCGAGTGCTGCCCGCGGGGCCGACGGTCATCGACATGTTGGCCAACTCGGCCTTCTACTACGGCTTGCTGCGCACGCTGTCCGATGAAGACCGCCCGCTGTGGACCAAGATGAGCTTCGCTGCGGCGCAACGAAATTTCCAGGAAGCCGCCCGGCACGGCATCGGTGCAAGCCTGTACTGGCCGGGCTTGGGCGAGGTGACCACCGAAGAACTGGTGCTCGGCGAATTGCTGCCGATGGCGCACCAGGGACTGGAACGGTGGGGCGTCGCCACCGAGGTCCGCGAACGGTTTCTCGGCGTGATCGAGGGCCGTGCCCGCAGCGGACGCAACGGCGCGGTTTGGCAGGTGTCTACCGTGCGTGGGCTACAGGAGGGTGGGATGACTCGGCCGGCAGCCCTGGCGGAGATGCTGCGGCGCTACTGCGAGCACATGCACACCAATGAGCCGGTGCACAGCTGGGAAATCAGCTAGCAAGTCCCGCCGCGGAAACCACCGCCCAGAGCACCTGAGGATGGCGGATGTCGCTGTGCGCGCCGCTGATCGGAGACTGGTTTGCACAGATGACGGCGTTGGCGTCCAAACTGTAGAAATTGCCCGGGTGAAAGTCGTACGGCTTTCCCTGCGGCGCCATTGCAACGGTGGTGGGGGTGGGAGTTTGCTGATATCCGTCGTGACCCATCCCGCCCCAACGGAAAACCAGGTCGCTCGCTGATTCGCTGTCTTGGCCAGCCAGCATGCTGGCCGCCGGATACCACCACCCCACCGCTCGATCGGCGGCGCTGAACGTGGCCAACAGCGGTCCGTCGACCCTGCTGCCGTCGCCGGCCAGTCCCCCCGCTCGAGAGGGATCGAACATCAGCGACGACGCGAACGTGAAGTGCGAGAAAGCGCCCTGGATCAGGGTGAGAGATTTGACCGGGCTGGCCGCGCCGGTCTGGTTATCGTGCAGACCCGCCAGGGTGTAGGAGACCAGTCGAGCACCGAAACTGTGACCCATCAAATGGATTCGCGGCGCTCCGGCCGGGCCGGAGAGACCGGCCAGCAGCGGACCAAGGCCGTGCTGGCCCACCACGCCTGCGCGGTTTTTCATCTCGTAGTAGCTCATCGTGCGCAAGACTTCGCGCGCCCCGTTCCACAGCCCGGTGAACGGATTGCCGATGCCTTGCGCGTTGCTTTGTGCTTGCGGTGCCATGGCGGCCGCATGCCCAAACGCCGTTGCGGTATCAGCGGTGAGCAGCGCGGCTTCCCCGGTGTCTTCGACCCCCTGCGGTGGGGTGGTCACCAATCCGTTTGCCAGTTGGTGGAATTGATTCAACGCGGCTGGGTCTTGCGGCTGCTGGTCGAGCAAGTTCCCCATGGTGGCCAGCTGTTGTTGCTGTCCTGGGAATGCCGGGGTGAGCGCGGCGGCCAACTGCGCGCCGGTGGAGGGCACCGGCGGTGCGTTGTTCGGGTCGTCGTCGGGGAACAGTAGCGAGGGCCAGATAACCCCGACGGCGGCGCTGCTGGACAAGTGCTCGCCGAGCTGGTCGGCCAGTAGGCTGAACATCGCCTGGTAGAGGTCGCGGGCCGAATCGACGCCGTTGTTCCAGCCGTGCGAGAGCACGAACAGGTTGGTGATCCCGCCGGCGGCCACGGCTGCCGACAGTCCGCCATCACCACCGCCGTTTGCGGTGTTGAGTGTGCCGTCGGCATTGAAATCGACTTCGTAGTATGCCAATCCGTTGATGGCAGTCATGATGCTCTTCCTTTTCGGTTAGGTGCTGGACAGGGCAGCCAGCAGATCGATCAGACCCGCGCCTTGGTAGAACTGGTGGCGACCCAGGTCTATCGCGGTGTCCCGAAACAGTTTCTTGACCATCTCCGGCTGACCGATGTACTCGCTGCGGCCGGATAGGAACGCGGCGATCGCCCCGGACACGTGCGCGGCCGACATCGACGTGCCGGTGTCTTCGACATAGCGGGCCAAGCGCTGCGGATCACCAGGTGCCGCTGCCAGCGCCGGAATACCGGCGATCATCTGTCCGGTGGCAGCTGAGGTGATGCACTCGCCCGGCGCCACCAGGTCTGGTTTCAAGCGCCCGTCGAGTGTGGGGCCTTTCGACGAGTCGAAGGTGACGCCGTAGGTATGCGGGCGGTAGCGATGCACGGATCCGACCGTGATGGCGCACGCGGCATTTCCCGGATCGGTGATCGTCGACAGTTGTCCGTAGACGTCGCTAGATGGGCCCTCAAGGGTTCCAGCAGCGCCGGCATTGCCCGCGCTGACGACCGCGATCACGCCGGTTCCGACCAGCAGGTCCAATTCCCGGCACAGCGGGCTTTGCCCCGCCGCGAATTCGGTGGGTGGCCATGGACAACCCAACGACAGGTTGACTCCGTGAATTTGCAGGTCCCGACCTCCGCCGTTGACAGTGCGGACGTAGTCGATGGCTTCGATGACCGCACTGGACAAGGTATTTCCGTCGTCATCGAGGACCTTGAGGCTGACCAAGTTTGCTTTCGGTGCGACCCCGGACAGCGTGGCCCCGGCAGGCAGCGTGCGCAGCGCCCATTGCGGCAGGTCTTGCGCAGTGGGCTCGTTGTGAGCAATCCGCAGTCTCTTGGGATCCACCGGTGCCTGGCCGGCGATGATTCCGGCGACGTGAGTGCCGTGCCCGTAGGCGTCGGTCAACGGAGACGGCTTGGTGTCGGCGGAGTCCTGGATCGTGAAGTCGCGGTGCAATTTAGCGACCGCACTGGCCGTCAATGTGTCGTTGGCGGCGAAGTGGGGATGGGTTGCATCGATGCCGGAGTCGAGCACGGCCCACACGACATCTTGCCCGGCGGAGCCGAAGGTTCGTCGGGCGGCGTCAGCGTTGATGGTCGACACCGAGCGGTCCAGGTGAGCGCGCAGCACCAGGTCGGGCCAGACGCGGTAGATCAGTCCAAGGGCGCGCTGCGTGGTGGCCTCGGTCGCCGCGTCGCCGCCACGCACCAATCGGCTGATCTCGTCGGGATCGAGCACGCACCGCATGTAGTGCCGTGCTACCGGCACCGGTGGCGGCGGACCGGCGGTGCCGAACACGTCGCGGAACAATCTGAGAAAGCCGCGGCGCACTATTGCTGGATTGGCCCCGCGTTCTAAGCGAAGTTCGACCAGCACCACGCGCCGGTCTTGATCATCTTTGAGCACCATTTGCGCCGCGCTGGGCGGAGCATTTGAGGTGTCGCCCATGACAAGTGGGCTGATGATCGATGTTCGCCGAGAACCTGCGCGGTGGCGGGATGGCAGTCATTGCTGGAGTCCTGTCGGTGCGGGATTCCAAGGCTGCGACACCGACCAAGTGTGCAGGCCGCAGGCGGCTGTAGGCCTGCGTAGTCCACTACGCGGCTTTTGTGGCGAGGATTGGATTTCAGCTGCCACGGCCCTGGCGGATCACGATCGCCAAACCTTCCCGGTCTGAGACATCGAGTTTTATGCAGGCCCGGTAGATATGACCTTCGACGGTGCGAGTCGAGACGAAGAGCCGCTCGGCGATGTCACGGTTGCTCAGCCCTTCAGCGACGAAGTTGGCGATCTCGCGTTCCCGGGTGCTTAACGGCAAGGGTTGCGACGCCTCCGCCAAAGCCGGCGTATGGACGCCGCCGCAGGCCGTGGCGAGACGGTCTGCGGTTGCCGCGGCCTCCACGGCGCGGCGGCGATCATCGGCCGCCTTGAACAAAGCGGCGGCCTGGGCGGCGGCGTCAGCAGCCGACAGCAGCGCACCGACCGCCTCGAACTGTTGTGCGGCCCAATACACTTTCGCGGCATCGGCGGTGAGCAACGCACCGGCGTACGCGGCGTGGATCGCAGCGAGTTGCCCTCCGATGGCTTCTGCGACGTCGACGAGCCGCTGCAATGAAGATTGGTCACCAAACCGGGCCGCGTCGTGCAGGGCGAGCATTTCCACGGCCCGCTGACCGGAACTTTTGGCCAGGTCGGCTGCCTCCAGCGCACGCGAAATCGCGCCGCTGACATGGCCTTGCGCGGCTGAAAGCCACCCCTCGGTGAGGCGCACCTGCGCCTCGAACACTGCCACGTGGCGGCCTGTCCAGCGGTGCAATTCGGCCACCGTCTTCGCCCCGGCCTCGGTGTGTCCCAGCGCGCACTGTGATTGGGCGAGCAGCAGCCCGGCCGGGAACCTCCACGACGCCGCGGACTCAGCTGTCAGCGCCGCGACGGTTTCTTCCATCCGCGGCAGCGCGGCCGCGAACTGTCCCCGCGCCACCTCCACGGTGCCGACCAGAACATTGGCCATGCCCCACGCGAGATACTGTCCCGGCGAGGAGATCTGGACGATGTCACCTGATCGAGCCTCTGCGGTGTCGAAGTCGCCGGCCAGTGTCAGCGCGCGAATCTCGCCATATGCGGTGAGGTAGCGCAACAGGCCGTCCACCTTGTGCTCGACCTGTTGGCCGCGTGCCACGATCGAGGCCACGTCATCACCGAGCCCCATCAACGCCGCCGCTAAGGCTCCGCCGAACACCGCCCATGCGATCGCCGATGGGTGTGCCGCCGGGTCACCTAACACACGTCGCGACGCGGCGGCAGCCTCATCGAGCCGGTTCTGGAATGTTCGCGTCGCCGAAGCGATCCCATCGACGACCAGGCGCAGCGCGGGGTCGCTCACCCGGCTCTGCAGTAGGTCGAGTACTTCGTTGGCCCGCTCGGCGTCACCCATCGACCAGTGCAAATTCGTTGTCCGCGCGGCGCCCCACCGCACCAAGTCGAGTTCGCTCATCCCATCCGGATCGAATGCGCTCAAGATCTGTTCGCATTCGGCTGCCTCACCTTGCCACAACAGCGATCGGGCCAACCGTTCGCTGGCGATCAGTCCGCCGCCACGAGTCACCGCAGCGCGCGCCAGACGCTCTCCGAGGGTGATGTTCGTCAGGGCGATGGCGTCCTGTGCAGCGGATGCGAACAGTTTGGTGTCGGCGGTGACATCGCTGTCGAGCGCCAACTCAGCCAGCCGGATGCGTTGGGCAGGTCCGGCAATCGGTTGCTGGTGCAAGGCATCAAACAGTTCTCCCTTGAGCCGCCGGGTGGCTGCGCGGCCCAGCCCACGGCGAATCACTTCGCCGTAGAGGGGATGGGTCAACCGGACATCTAGGTTGGTGTGGTTCTCGATCACGCGTATCAGCCCGCGCTGTTCGACACGCTCCACGGTCTCCGCGCCGACTAGAACCGTCAAGATATCCAAGGGCAGCGGCTCGGCGAAGGCCAGTAGCTGCAATGAGTGGGCTTCGTCGGCGGGCAACTGGTCGATACGGGTATCCAGCAGCGACGCAAGCTCGGAGGTAATTGCGGTGCCGCCCCGAAGCTGCCACACACCCCGAACTTGTTGTAGTGTGCCGGCGTCTAGCGCACCTTCAACGAGATGCCGCACGAACAGAGCGTTACCGCCCGACGCCCTCCACATCAGATCCGCGGACAGCCCTTCGACTCGGCCACCCAAAGCCTCTTCGATGAGGCCCACGCACTGCGCCTTGTCAAACGGCACCAATCGCAGCCGCTGAAGGTAACCGTCCTTCCAGAGCGAGGTGATCGCGTCGGGGACTGACTCGCCGCTGCGCACGGTCGCGATCATCCGCACCGAATCTTCCAGCGCAAGTTGATGCAGCAGCGTCGCTGACAGTTGATCAAGCAGGTGCGCGTCGTCGACCCCGATGATCGAATGCTCGTCGGCGTAAATCGTCTCCCGCGCCGCGGCCAGGAACGCAATGGGGTCGCGGGAAGTGGCCGGCCCGACGAGGTGAGCGAAAACCCCCAGCGGGATCGAGCGCGCCGACTCCGTTCCGGCTACCCAATGCACCGGGGTCGGCAGCGACTGCGTCACCGACCGGGCCAGCGTGGTCTTACCGACTCCGGCGTCGCCGAAAAGCACGATGCCGCAGACCTCCCTGTTGCTCGACGAGAGCCGAACGAATGGCGCTGAATTCGTTCTCGCGGCGGACCATCGGCCAGGACTGCGTCCCCACGAACAGGGAGTTTACTGCCAGTGTGCTGGGAATCGACTGAATCGGGCCCTTCTCAGCAGTGGAACATCTGTGGATTGGGAGTTTGCCGTCGCCCGCCTGGCCCGGCGCCCCGTCTTCGCGTCTACAGTTGGCCGCGTTCACGTGCACCCCAGCCGACCCAGCCGCCATAACTTGCCAGGTGGAGTTGGCTAATCCATTGAGCTACCCGATCGTGTGCTTCGGCATCGCTGCCATACCACTGCTCCGTCATGATGTGACACGCGCTGTATCGACTGGCAACCCAGCGGCCGCGCTCGAGGTCCACGCGCGCCAGCCGTCGGCAGTCCTCACGTGCGGGGTTGGGTGCGAGGCAATCATCGTTGTTCCCCTTCCACCGCCATTCGGCTGACCTGGTTGGCAGTTGTTGCCCCGGCGACCGAATTTCACGAGTGCCTGACCGGGGCAACCGCGTCACCGAAGGCAGCGCGGTCTCGGCGGTTCTCCTGCTAAAAGCGATCGTTCGGCACGCGCAGCTGGGCGACCAGTGTGTGAGCACCACAATCCACGGTGGTGTCTGCCCCACCCGCGTCTGACGAGCGACGTCAAACAGTTCCATGAGAACCGACGGCTTGGCAATGAGCAATTCAGTGGCGGTGCTGAGCCAATTTGATCCGCGTATGAGCGAGATCTCGACCAGCTGATCCGGGTAACCCAGACCGCGACGCCGAGTACTGTGCTGGGCAGTTGGTGGTCGCCTCTGACCGTCATGCTGCTAGCGACAGCGGAGTGGTTGCAGGGACGGCTTGTGCTGTCGGGGTCGGTGGTTGAGGCGCCAACTCGCTGCGGGCTCGTTCCAACAGAACATCGAGTCTGTCATTGACGACGTCGGGGCGATCGAGCATCAACATATGTCCCGCGCCGGGGACATCGACGAACTCGGCTGAGGAGACCGCAGCGGCCATGGCCGCCGAATGCTGACGCGGCGTTACCCGATCCGCGCTTCCACATATGATGAGTGTCGGTGTGCGGCTGAGGGCTCGGCAAGCTGCTGTCCCGTCGAACCGAGAGATCGAGTCGAGGAAGCCCGCCACGATTGCCAGCTGCGGCGCGCCGATCAGGGCAGCCAGGGTGGGTGCCTTCATTGTGACGCGTCGCCATATTGGTTCCGTAGCGCGAACTGCGTTGGTGCGCAACTCTTCGACGGAGGCGGGCACCCGGGCGGCCAGAGCCCACGCACCGCCAGCAATCGGAGTAGCCAGCAGTCTGCCCAGCCCGTGCCGGGTGATGCCCGCAGCCGCAGTGGCGATTAGCCCGACACCGGTGATCCTGTCCGTGTTGCCGGATTGGTGATGCTGTAGGTACTGCAGAATGGCCATTGCCCCCATGGAATGGCCGACGAGCACGATGTGGCCGGTGGGCGTCGTCGCGTCGATGACTGCGTCGAGGTCACGGGCGAGTTGCTCGAGGGTGTTGCTGATAGCGCAGCCGCGACCGGAGCGGCCGTGTCCGCGTTGGTCGTAGGCAACTACGCGGATGTCGGGGTGGCGCGATCTCAGATGACTTGTCTGAAACCGCCAACTGCGCCTGTCGCCCAGAAGTCCGTGCAGGAGAATCACCGTCATATCCGCGATCTCGGGACCAATTTGTCTTGTCTCCAGCGCAAGTCCGTCCGGTGTGGTGACGGAAATCCGTTGTCCTGCTGCTTGCTTCATCAGCATGGCCGGCCATTAATCGTTGAAATGCCGCTCGTGGTCCCAGCGCTCAAGCCGCAACTGCAGGCTGTGCACGCCAGTCCCAAACAACGCCAGTGACACCAATGTAAAGAGGCTCTGGAAAGTACTCATAGTCGGTCCATTTCGCGGGCCATGCGGGACTGCTCGAGGTAATGGCTGCGCTGCGGGTAGTGTCGTCGCGTGGGGGGCAAGTAGAACGCCCCGCCGACAACTCGGCCCGCGTCGACCAGCCGGCCGAGGATCGACGCGGGGCGCGACGACCTGGCGGCGGCGGTGCCGAACACGACCTCCTGCTCGGTGATGAAAACGGGCGTATGAGACATCCCGTCCTTCACCAAAGTTGGTTCAGCATCTTGGCTGACATCGGGTGTCGCCGTGGATGTCTTTGGTGATTGCGGCATCTCGCCTCCTCATCGTGTTGTGTTGCTGTCCTTGATGGACATGCTCGGATAGGTATCGAGTGTCGTCGGATAGCAAGGCGGTGGGCCAGAGAGCACACACCACACTTGGCGGTGATGTGCACCCCCGCGTGCGCGCATCAGTGTCAAACCTGGTGCTTACCTGCCGACCTGCCCGAGCGTCACGCGAGGATGCTCATCCGTGTTGATCACTCGCCGCAGTCGGCTGCGGCATGGGGAGACGCGCCAACTAGCTCATCGGGATGACGAGTTGGCGATGAGCTGTGAAGCTCGCACTGGGGGCAGCGGCGAGCGACAAAACGGTGGCCCGAACCCCAGAGGACAATGCAATGCGACACCCCGTTTCCCGGGGTGACGATCACCAGCGATGGCCGGGCCGGGGGCTGACCGGGCCAATCTGCTCGATTAGCTTGACCGTTTCATCCGGATCAGGTTCGGAAAGATCAACGCCAGCATGCGGATCCGCCGAATCGGGTCAACGGCTCGTGCCTGCCACGGGCGCACCATATGGTGAACGTCGACCACCGTTTCCCGCCGAACACGCCGGCCAGCCACCAGTTCGACGACCATCCGCGAGGCTAGGACCCCGAACAGCTTGGCAGTGTAGGCAAGCTGAGGAATGGAGTATCCGGGGTTGCCGACATTGGCGTGCAGCGCTTCGAACATCTCGGTCGGCACGTACCGCAGTGGGATCAAACGGGCTAGAACCGACAGCGGCGAGGCACCTTCCGCGAGGTCCAGCAGAGTGATGCGACCGTCGAATGGCTTACTTCCGTGCCGACGATAATCGTAGAACCTTATGTATTGGGTTCCGGCCATGTCGTAACCGCTGATTACTGGCTTGGCCTGTGCCGCCGCCTCGGCGTGCAATAAATACTTTGCGGCCAGACCATCTTTTTGGGTGACGTCCACGCCGTCAACCACCACTGTCGTTTGCGCGACCAAGCGCGATACATTGCTCTGGCACACCCCGCTGGCCTCGACTTCTACGCTGCTGTAGGGGTTTATCGCACGAGCCCTGTCAGCCGCGACCGTCGCCTTGTTCCTTCCGACGCCGTCGACGGTTGCGTCTTGCCGGTTCAGATTGCTCACCTCATAGTCACCCGGGTCAGCCAGGGTTAGCCGGCAAACGCCAAGTCTGATAAGAGGTTCGACGACAGCTCCACCGGTTGAGCCGCACCCGGCAACTAGCACCGAACAATTCGACAACGCCGATTGCTCACGGCGACTGATAAATCCTTCGTTTCTCAAGGTGAGTTCATGGTAGAAATCTACCGATGTGGTGTCAGTTGTCATTGCGTTGCTCCCTTTTTGCTGATTGGTGTTGTCGCGCTCTGCTTTACGCCGCAGCAGCGGAGAGGTGGACATGCTCGACCGAACCTTGCATGGCCTCGCCGAGTAGCGCGATGTCGGCGAAGATGTCGCGGTTATCCAGCACGCGGTCGATGACCGCAGCGCGTCGTCGAATCTCATCGAGATCGGGCACTTCCGCGAAGAAAGGCTTTACGTCAGACCTGATCACATATGCCGGATGCATCAGATCCTCCTCTGGAAGCGAGGGCGTGGTACCGACCAAGACGCGGACTTCGAGACCGAGCAGAATGACGTGGCGTAACGCAACGTGTGATTCAGCATCACCCACAACCGCGGCTATATCCGGGAAGTGAGACTCGACTACGCGCGCCAGCGCCAAGAGGCACTCCAAGCTCACCCTGAGTCGTAACGCACGGTCGGTCATCGAGCGTCGGTGCACGAAGCGCTTGACCTCGCGAACGGTCCTGCGAGAGTGGCGATCCCGCACGCCAAACGCCGACAGCAAATCGACCCCGTGAGAATGCTCGACTGGAAGTGTTCCGAAGTCGCTGTCAGCCGAGCGGACCCCCACCCCAGCCTGGGGTCCGGTTAGCTCCACATAACCGAGGATCTGGCCTGTCTCCTCATGCAGAGCAATGACATGCCAGTCCTCGGGATTCAAGACCTGCGTTGGCTCGCAAAAGAGGCCGCGTTTGGCTGTTACTTGCGCACTGGCGAAGCCGACCGCGAGATACTGGGCTAGACGGAATCCAAGGATGCCGATGAGGTATCGGTGTGGAATATCGCATGTGCGAGCGGCGATCGTCACAACGCCGTGCCGTCGCGCCACATAGCATTTCGCCGAGGCTTTTTCGACCATATCGACCAATCGGCTGAACCGAAGCATGTCATGCACTGAACACACATCATCGACGAACCTCGTCGTTCGTGGATCGAGCGCGGGGATAGATTCGGGCTCTGAAGCCGAAGCGTTGAGTTTGGTTTCCACTTTTTGCCATCCCTGCTTCACGGGTCAGAAGTCATCTTCATCGTCGGTGTAGAGAGCTTCGGTGATCACGAGCGCCAGAACCTCAGGCGTGCCCTCGTAGATACGGGCGCCCAGCGATTCCCGGACATACTTCTCTGCCAGCCTTTCGCGCAGATAGCCGCGGGCACCTTGTAACGACATCGCTTCCTGGCTGACCTCGATCGCTACGTTATCGGCGAACAACTTGGCCACCGCGGGTTCGTATGCGGGCGCGGGTACACGAGAATCCGCGATGGTCGCGGCCCGCTGATACAGGAGTCGAGCAGCGTCGATCTTCGCCGACATTTCGGCAAGCTTTCGCGCCGAAAACTGGTGCTGGTACAGCAGCTTTCCGCCTTGGACGCGCTCGCCGGCCCACGCCTTGGCGAGGTCGAAGGCGCCGCGCGCGACCCCTGTCGATATCGCCGCAACAGTCGCTCGGGCCATGTTCATCTGCTGAATATTGATCAGCATGCCGTTGCATTCCCCAGCGATGACGTTCTCGCGGGGTACCCGTACGCCGTCGAAGATCAGCTCGCTGCCCAGGCAGGCACGATATCCCATCTTGTCTGCGACCGGTCCCTGGATGACGCCCGGGCTGTCCAGCGGAACAATAAATCCAGTCAGTCCCGTAGCGCCGACATAGCCCTCTAGATTGGCGTACACCGAGGCAAAGCGGGCGACGCGCGCGTTCGTGATGAACCTCTTTCGCCCAGTGAGCACGTAGTGGTCGCCATCCGGCACCGCCGTCATGACCTCTTCGGCGAATTGGGCGTTCTCGGGGATCAGCATGTCACAACCAGCAAGGTTTTCGGTGATCGCGTTGCACGCTAAGGCTGGCTCGTCGCCGCAGAACATTGGTAAGAAGCGGGCCTGCAGATGCGGGTCGCCGCTCAGAAGTACCGGCGCCTGGCCGAGCATCGTCGCACCGAAGATCAATGCGGTACCCGCGCATGCCGAGGCGATTTCCTCAAGCGTAACCGCGACGGCGAGAATCCCAAGTCCCATGCCGCCGAACTCTGAGGGAATGATCATTCGAAAGAGGCCGAAGTCGTGCCCAGCCTGTACCAATTCCCAGTCGAATTCGTCATGGGGAGCGGCGTCATTTTTCGCGACCCGTGGCCGGATGGCCGAATCGACGAATTCACGAGCCGCGAGCTGGACCTCCCTCACCGAATCGGGTAGCTCGAAAGAGGTCCGCTCGAACAGGTCTTCCGATTGATGCAGGTTCAGTAGTGGTGTCGCCATCTGTGTTACTCCGTTCATGATGAGATGTTGAATCGAGGTTGGTGGTTCTCCGGTCTTACTGGGCGCTGGCGACCAAACCTTCGGCTGCGGCGATTGCCGGGTAGCGATCGAACGCAGGCTGCAAGAGGGGCACGAATTCCATCACCCGTGCGACGCTCCCCTTGACTCTGACTTTTCCGGTCGCCAACGCGACCGGCATCATCAGCTTGCCCATCCACAAGCGATGTGCGGTATCGCTAGACATCTTGATCCGAATAGATGCCGGCAGCTGTTGACCGGTGCGCACCCCCGACTCGGCATCAACGTAAAGATTGACGTCGGGGTCGGTGTGAATCAGCTGGAGCGACAGGTTCGATTGACGAACACGTGAGACGAACGTTTCGTCCTCCAGAAGGATGTTGAAGAGAGACGTGAACACCCTTTCCGCCTGGGCAGCAGAGCCGAATGTTGACATGTGGATCCTCCTTATATCTGAAACATGGTGTGAGTCAGAGGTTTTCAGTTGACACGTTTATTATGGTTTGCCGAATCGTTCTAAGCCATCGTGCGCACAACACATTTGGCGGTGATGCATGCACCCCTACCGGGCGTTAGAGATCCCGTCGTGTCCACCGCTGGCGCCGGGCGACGTCGATGCTCAACGACAGGTTGGGTCAGTTTTCGCACAGAGCCGACCGCTGATTGGAATCCTGAAATGCCGAGCATTCCCAACGTGACTGGATGTCGAAGCACCGGCCTCCGGGAACGCGTTAGCCAGAGCTGAGTCAAGACATGAACAGCACGGCCACGCGAATCGAGCGCCTCTCGACCACGACGTGGCGGACAGGGCGTTTCGCTTAAAGACTCGCCACGGTAAGTGCTAGCGGCAGGAACAAGCCATCTCAGCCGCGCCCGCCACGTCGACTACCAAACCGAGCCCCAACCAATCCACGGAGCAACGACCCTTGGCGCCGCACGGCTTTCCCGGGATAACGCAAGAGGACGGCACCACGCAACGCGGCCCGCCCGCCGCGGGTTTCGGTGAAGCTCAGCGGGGGGAATAGGCCCATCTGCGCAAGGACGCCCGCGACATCGAAGTAAAAGTTGTCCTCGGCGAGCCGGCCGTCGCGCATCCGGACGAAGCTGACGGCCCGGATCTGCAAGGCACGTCCGGTAGCTGGGATGCCGAACAACGATCCTTGATGGGTGCCGGTGATGGTGTACTCCTCGGCGACGTAGTCCCCGTGCGGCAACCGGGCGGTCAATTCCAGTCGGAGGTCGGGCAGGGCGGAGAAGAGCGATCGGAGGAAGGTCCCGACCTCTGCTTTCCCCCGGTACCTGCGGTCGGCCGCCATGTCGTGCCAGGTGATTGCGTCATCGTAGTGCGCCAAGATCCCCGCGACGTTGTGACTATTCCAGTACGGGACCACCGCCGCCATGGTGTCCAGATTGCGCTGCTCGGTCGGCGAGATCGTCAGTGCGTCCACAGCGAGTGCCCTCCAGCGTCAGCGAGCACCATGCCCGCAGTGTTGTAGCCGGACAGCACCACCCACGGTAGGCCGGCGTTTGGCGTGGTCCACTGCCCCGCCAGGTACAGCCCAGGCAGCGGGGAGCGCTGCTTCGGCCGGGACCGGCTAAGCATCTGCGGCACCAGCGCCCAGCCGGCGAACGCGCCGCCTTGGTTGCGGGTCCGCCGCACCATGTCCAGCGGCGTATACACCCGCCGGGCGACGATGTGCTTGGACAGGTTCGGCACGAGCTCCTCGGTACGCCGAATGAACGTGTCAGCAATGGCTTCTTTGTCGCGGTCCCAGTCGATCCCGACGCTGTCGAGCCGGGTAGGGCACTCCAGCTTGATTGAGTGCATACCGGCAGGGGCCATCTCCGGCTGATGGAATGTGGCTACGTACAAGTAGAAGGCCGCCTCCTCGACATTGCCCAGCGGAAAGTTGGCCAGAGCCTTGTCTATGTCGCGATGTGGATAGATGAAGTTGAGCCGCTTGATTTCGTCGGTGTACTGGTTCAGGTCGAGGTCGATCCCGAGCTGCACCTGGAAGAACGACGGCGTGGTTGGGAACGTCTGGATCTCCTTGCGCAGCTTGCGCGGCACAACGTCGGGCGGCAGTTGTTCGGTATATAAGCGGCGCGCGTCGGAGGCACAGATTACCGCTTCCGCGCTGAATTCGCGGCCGTCGACGGTGCGCACCCCGCGGGCCCGACCGCCGGACACGAGGATCCGGTCCATCTCAGCGGCGGTGACGACCGTCCCGCCGGCCTCCACGAACATCTCTCGGAGCACCTCGGCCAGTCGGCCGAACCCGCCCTTCGGCAGCCACATCGTCCGGAGCGCGTGGACGAGAAAGACCGACGCGATCACGCTGGACAGCTCGGAGGGCGCCGTGCCAATCCCAACGCATAGCATCGACAGGACCGCTTTGAGACCAGGGTCGCGCAGGTGCTCATCGAGCAGTTGTTGCAGGGTTTTGTTCTGATACTTCAGCAGCGTGTGCCCGGGTAGGTGTAGCCGGCCGGCGAGCGGGGCCACCGCGTCGCCAATGCGCGGGCGCTGGAACTGTTCAAGCATCCGGTCGAGTGCGCGCCGCTCGCCCGGGACATTGGCGATCCGGAACGATGGCACCACAAGGTTGAGCTCGTCGACTATCCGCTCCATGTCCAGCAGCAACCGGGTGACGCCCGCCCGCTCGGCCGGGAAGCGCCGGGACAGCTGTTCGGCGGCCATCGTGATGTCGGCCGGGATCTCCGTCCGCTCGTCGGGAAAAACGCACTGGAACGTTTGGAGGTCGGGGACCATCTCGATGCGCTGGTCGATGCCGAGCCGCTCGAAAACCTGGCGGGCCGGCATTCCTAGCCGAAAGGCGAGCACGATGTGCCCGCCGTGATCCCAGTAAAAGCCCTGCGCGCCATCGCCGTGCGCGTACCCGCCAACGAACGAGTTCTTCTCGAGGAGCAGAGTCTTCGCCCCTTGCTGGGCCAGGGTGAGGGCGCACGTAAGGCCCGCCGCCCCGCCGCCGGTAACGATGGCGTCGTAGCGGTCCACGGGCGCGACGCTCACGGGCCGCTGGGATCGATTCATGCGTTCCTGTCCTCTCGGTCGTTAGCCCCAACAGGTCTGGGCGACATTCGCCCGCGGCTTCTGGCGGGGCGGCCTGGCTGCATATGCCGCTGTGATAGAGAGCAGCCGCCGGTCCGCGGTGATACGTCGCGGCCCGTCCGGCCGTCAACCGTGCCCCAACCGGCGCGGAATGTTGCACCATACGGCCACTTTTCAGGATCGTCACGGCCCCGCCGGGAAGTAGGCACCACCACCGAGAGTGGTGCAGTCAGGCTGTTCGTGCCTGCTGAGTTCTCTGAAGATCGATGAATCATCGGCTGATCGTTGGCCGTCGATGCGAAACACAGCACATAACGACAATGCACGCGATGCCAACTGCGAGCCGTTGCAACGCAGTTGGCGCCAATCATGCGGTGAGGGAGACCAGCGATGACTGATCAAGAGACGGCGGAGCTTGTGCAACGTGCCGCGGCGGGCGACGAACTGGCGTGGCGGCGGCTCATAGCCGAATTCGGGCCGCTGCTGCGACACATCAGCTCGACCTATCAGCTGGGCGAGGCCGAGGCCGCCGATGCCGTCGCCACGACCTGGTTCAAGCTGGTCGAGCATATCGGCTCGTTGCGGGACGGTTGCGCGGTGCCGGGCTGGCTGGTCACGACGCTGCGCAGGGAGTGCTCGGCCCGGGCGCGCACCCGCAGCCGCGAGCGGCCCGTTGCGGACTTCGTCGGCATGGGCGAGCCCGTCCATGTCGTGGACTTCGACCGCCGGCTGGAAGTCGCCGACCAACGAAGGATCCTGCAAAGGGCCCTCATGAAATTCTCTGAGCCGCAACGCGAGCTGATCGCGATGCTCTTCGCCGATCCAGCTCCTTCGTATGCGGAGATAAGCCGCAACCTGGCCGTGCCCATCGGCAGCATCGGCCCGATGCGCTCCCGGCTACTCGACAAGCTTCGTCAGGCAATTTCGCAGGATTCCTGGGAGCTGGCCAATGCGAGCTGATTTCGCGTGCGTGCCGTTGCTGGCGAGGATGGAAGCGGTGGCGGCACTGGTCGATCTAACTCATCAACGAGCCGGGAGTCGTTATGACCATGAGCGTCAAAGTGTTTGAAGTCGTCTCGCGGGCGGGCCAAACGAACGTGCTGCGGACAACCGCTCGACTGGCCATCGCTGCCCCCAGACGTATCATTGCGATCGCGTTGCTGGTCATGCTCGGCGCGGCAGTATTGGGCATCCCGGTCATCAAAAGCCTGTCCGCAGGCGGCTTCCAGGATTCGACCAGCGAGTCATGGCAGGCGGCCCGGGTGCTGTCGGAGAAATTCCACCAGGGCGACATGCAGATGATCCTTAGTCTCGAGTCCGAGGATGGCGCCAACAGCCTCGTCGCTCGCACCGTCGGCATCAGCATCACCGAAGAGCTGAAGCGCTCACCTGATGTTGCTGCGGTGATCTCGGCCTGGACGGTGCCCCCGGCTGCCGCACCGGCACTGATCAGCAAAGACGGTAAGACGGGTCTGATCGTCGCTGGCATCACGGGCGGGGACAGCGAGGCGCAAAAGCACGCCAGGGCATTGGCTGCCCAGTTGGTGCGCGACCGCGACGGGGTCAAGGTGCGCGCCGGCGGCGAGGCGATGATCTACGCCCAGATAAATAACCAAATCGAAAAAGACCTCGTGATTATGGAATCCATCGCGATGCCGCTGAGCTTCGTGGTGTTGATTTGGGTGTTCGGCGGCTTGATCGCAGCGGCATTGCCTTTGGCGGTCAGCGGTTTCGCGATCGTCGGCTCGATGGCGGCGCTACGGGCGATCACCTATCTGACCGACGTGTCAGTCTTCGCACTGAATCTCACGATCACATTGGGCGTGTCGTTGGCCATCGACTACACGCTGCTGATCGTCAGCCGCTACCGCGACGAGCTTTCCCAAGGCGCGGAGTCCAACGAGGCGCTGATCCGCACAATGTGCACGGCCGGCCGGACAGTCTTGTTCTCGGCGATAACCGTCGCGCTGTCGATGGCGGCGATGCTGCTGTTCCCCATGTACTTCCTCAAATCCTTCGCCTACGCAGGCATCACGACGGTAGCGTTCGCCGCCGTCGCAGCTGTTGTGGTGACACCTGCGGCGATCGTGTTGCTCGGCGGTCGGCTGGACTCGTTTGACATGCGCGGGCCGGCTCGGCGGCTGCTGAGACGATCCGAACGACCGCGACGCCCGATCGAGCAGACATTCTTTTACCGCTCAAGCAAATTCGTGACGCGCCGATCAGTACCGATCGGCCTTGCGGTCATCGCCCTGCTGTTGGTACTGGGCACACCCTTCCTCGGCATCAAATGGGGCTTTCCCGACGACCGCGTGCTACCGAACTCGGCGACAGCGCGTCAGGTCGGCGACGAGCTCCGCACCGATTTTGCCGTCGACGCCGCGACGAACGTTACCGTCGTCATTCCGCGCATGACCGACGTCATGCCGGACAGCATCGCCGGCTACTCCGCGCAGCTGTCGCAGGTTCCTGACGTGACGTCGGTGTCATCGCCCGCGGGCACGTTCGTTCACGGCTTGCTCGTTGGGCGACCGTCGGCTGCCACCGCGATTAACGCCGGCAGCGCATTCCTCACCGTGGGCAGCTCCGCGGAACTGTTCACTCACGCTTCAAAGACCCAGCTGGAACGGCTGCACGCGATTCCAGGTCCCGGAGGCCAGCGCGTCCTGATCGGGGGCACGGCGCAAACCAACCGCGACAGTTCTACCGCGATCGCCTCTCGGATTCCCACCGTCCTGGCAGTCATCGCAGCTATCACATTTGTGCTGCTGTTCATGCTGACCGGGAGCGTGGTGTTGCCCTTGAAGGCATTGCTGCTGAACCTGTTATCGCTGACCGCGACCTTCGGTGCGCTGGTCTGGATCTTCCAGAATGGGCATCTGGGCGCCTCGGGCACCACGGCCACCGGCACCTTGACGGCCAGCATGCCCGTGCTGTTGTTCTGCATCGCGTTTGGGCTGTCGATGGACTACGAGGTGTTTGTGGTCTCGCGCATCCGCGAGTACTGGCTGCGGTCAAACGGAGGGCCGAGTGGCAATGACGAAAGCGTCGCGCTCGGCCTGGCGGGCACCGGCCGAGTCGTGACTGCGGCCGCCCTGGTGATGTCGATTTCATTCGCGGCGCTAAGCGCCGCTCACGTCTCCTTTATGCGGATGCTCGGTGTCGGTCTGACGCTGGCAGTGCTGGTGGACGCGACGCTGGTGCGCATGCTGCTAATTCCGGCATTCATGCACGTGATGGGCCGGGCGAACTGGTGGGCGCCCAAAGCGCTTGCCCGGTTACACGGCCGGATAGGAATCAGCGATTCCGGCACTCCCCAGCCATCTGAGGGTTGCGGGGAGATCAATCGGCCTGCGAATGTTCTTTCCTAGTTCGTTCCCAATCGATAAAAACCACCACCCCAACGCGCTGCCACCGGGCCATCGCCGCCCACCGTGGCCGCCTACGCGCCGGTCAACGGCGAGGTGAGCAGTTTCGGGCTTTCGCAACATCCAGTGCCGCAGGCCGCCCCAGAGCCGACGGCGCGTCGCGTCACAAGATCAGGTAGTCCACTACTCGCGCGGACTGCCGCCAATGCGTGGATAGTCCAGTCGTAACGGACCGGAAAGGACACCATGACGATGAGCGTTGGCATTTCAGTCCTCATTGCCGAAGATTCCCTGCTGGTGCGAGATAGCGTTTCGCGGGCATTGTCAACCGACGCCGACGTGACTGTCGTCGGCGTTGCCGAGGATTATGACTCCGCGGTCGAACTCGTCGAAAAACATCAACCGACGATGCTGGTCACCGACGTGCGGATGCCACCGACGTCGACCGATGAGGGCATTCGGTTGGCCCGGTGGATGCGGACGGCGCATCCGGATACCGGGGTGATCGTGTTGTCGCAATACGCGGATCCGCGTTATGCGGCGGGGCTGCTGGACGGTGGCACGGCGGGCCGCGGGTATCTACTGAAGGAACGAGTTTCACATTTCGACCAGCTCAGCGAGGCCGTGCACCAAGTCGCGGCCGGTGGAACGGTGCTCGATCCACTCGTGGTGGAGGCGCTGCTGGCCCAGCCGCGCTCCGCGGCAACACTCGGCCGATTGACCCCCAGGGAACGCGAGGTGCTCGCCGAATTGGCGAGTGGGCTCAGCAATCGCACGGTGGCGCAACGGCTTGTGCTGTCTCAGCGGGCGGTTGAAAAACATATCAATTCGATTTTCGCCAAGCTCGGCTTGACCATCGACGACTCCGTTGATCGGCGGGTCAAAGCGGTGCTGATGTTCCTCGACGACCACACCTTGGCATCAATAGCGTGACGTACGTAGCAGGGAAACTGTGGTGTGTACACCATGGTGTGCGGCGAATTGGCGCCGCATCATGCCAAGATGGCGGACGAACGGGTGCGGGTGTGGGTTGTCGACGACCAGGCAAGTTTTCGGCTGGCTACAGCCGCAACCGTGGCTGCCACGAAGGATTTCGCCATGGCCGGCGACTGCGAGACCGGTGAATCCGCAATCGAACTCATTCCGGACGGCAGTGCCGGGGTCGTGTTGATGGATATTCACATGCCGGGAATGGGTGGCATTGAAGCCACGCGGCGAATCCGCGCCGCACATCCAGATTTGATGGTCCTGCTGATGTCAACCTACGACGTCGAGGACCTTCCCGCTGGGGTCGCCGATTGCGGCGCCGTAGCGTACCTGCACAAAGAACACCTGAGTCCGGATTTGCTGACCCGATTATGGAAAACGGCCCACTAATGCCCACGACGACGGCCGGATCGGTGCCCTCCTGGCAGGTGCCGAAGGTCCTCTTTCTCGCGGCGATCCGGTCTTCGTCTTTTTTGGGTCACGACCTCATTCACCGCTTCACCGCAGAACGCTTTCAGCTGTTCCTTGGTGGTCACTTCGCCATGTACTTCGGTGCCGGCGTGTTGCTGCCGCTGTGGGAATACCAGTTTGTGCTGCGATCCGCGTGGTTCCTGGCCATCGGCGCGATCTGCACCGCGCAGTGTCTCGTGCTGGGGGTCGCGCTGACCCTGGCGCGACGCGGTCGACATCAGCAATCGATCACGCTGGCTTGTATTGGTAACTGGGCCGCCGTTTTGCTCATCACGTTCGTCGCGCCGCCCCTGCTGCCGGCGATGGTGCTCGCGGCCCTGGTGCCCGTCGTTTTCGCCCAGCCCTACATCCGCTGGCGGCGAGGGCTGAGTTTCGCCATGATCACCGCCGGCTGCGTACTGGCTCTGACTGCAGTGGCACGTTTTCAGCATCTTGCACACTGGGCCGTGCAACCGCCTCGCTGGATCGAGACTGCATTCATCGTCGTAGCACTGCCGATGAATGCCTTTCACATCCTGGTGATTGCGTGGAACAACGCCGCGGCGCTGGCAGTGTCGGAGCAGTTGCTTGCCGAGCGCGCCGCCGAACTTGCGGCGTCACGTACTCGGCTGATCACCGCTGCTGACGAGGCGCGGCGCCGTCTCGAACGCGATCTGCATGACGGCGCCCAACAACACCTCGTCGCCCTGGCGGTGCTCATCCAACTCGCCCGCACCGCCGAACAGGACCGATATCAGCCACTGCTCATTGAGGCCTCCGGCCTGGTAGAGACCGCGATCGCCGAAATCCGCAGACTCGCACACGGGATTTACCCCCCGCTGCTGGTCAGCGGCGGTCTGGCCGGAGCCTTGCCCGCAGTCGCCGCGCACGCCGCGGTCCCCGTGCAGCTAAACCTGCAGGACCTGGGCCGCTACCCCGCTTCGACTGAGGCCGCCCTCTATTTCTGCTGCAGCGAAGCGCTGCAGAATGCCGCCAAACACGGCGGCCCCGACACCACGGCGACGATCACCGCCCTCGCCGACGACCGGATGCTTACCCTCACGATCAGCGACACCGGCTGCGGATTCGACCCGGCGACCACCGGCACGGGGCTGACCAATATGACCGACCGTCTGGCAGCCATCGGCGGGCACCTCGCTATCCACTCCGCACCCGGACGTGGCACCCGCATCACCGCCGCCATCGCCACCCCGACGCAATCAGGCAGCTCGGAACTGCACGGAAACGGTCGACCCCGTCTCGGTCTGATACCCCATCGGCGTTGAGCGGCGGGCATGCCAGCAGAACTTGTGCGCAGTACCCGACTGTTTCCGGGTGTGCCGTATGCATACGCCGCTTCCGCTCCTGAGACGGGTCTGATCGTCACCGCAAGTGCGCGCCCGCTTGATGGTCGGGGACAAGTAGTCGCTCCGGGTGATATCGCCGCGCAGACGCGCCAGGCGTTCGATAACCTGACTATTGCCTTGGAAGAGTGCGGCGCTGAGATGCGGGACGTGCTCAAGACGACCATCTTTGTGGCGACCCACAGCCGCGAGGACCTCATTGTGGCGTGGAATGAAGTCGCCGCCGCTTTCGGTCGCCACGACCCGCCGAGCACGCTGCTTGGGGTCGCGGTTCTGGGTTACCCGGGTCAGCTTGTCGAGATCGAGGCGATAGCTTTCGTGGCACCGCGCTAACGGCCGCGTGGATGGACTGCTCCGCCGCGATGCTGAGCGAGCTAGCCTCCGGTAGATCACATTGGAGATGCCGCTGGCACTGCGGATATTCTTCTTTGTCGCCTTGCCGCGGATGCTATCCGGCCTGGCACGGTCATCGCGATCCTCACAGTGGTCCAACCCTTTTCGCTGACGGAAAATCGATTGCTCGCCCGGGCCAATCTGCCTGCCGAGTGGTGTTGCTGGTGTGGTCGCCGCTATCTGGCTGACGACTTTCGCTGACGAACTTGTGCCAATCGGAGCGGCGCCGACAACCGCGAGTCGTGCGATCGGAAAGTCGGCGTCGAGAATCGATTTCGACGCGCCGGATGATGGTTGCCACAACCAATGTGGCCTCAAGCATCGCGAAGTGAGCGCCGATGACCCACCTGCGCTCGGCGATGGACGGGAGACCCCACCGATGCATGCATGCGCGCGCAAGGGAAGCAGTTGCTTGCGCGCGCAAGGGGGGTGCAAAGGTTCGGACTCGGTGGGTAGCGAGCTGCAGGCGCGTCTGTGACCGATATCGCAGGCCTTTGCTGGATGAGATACAAGATAAACCCGAGTTATACCTAGCGAACATCTAAGAAGTGCACAACATCGAGGTAGCCCGCAATGTCCGCCGCAGAAACTCACATGGATCTCGACCGCATTACCCACCCGCTGAGGTTGGCCAAAGTGCTCGTCGGTGCCGTTGGCGCCGCCATCGCCATAGGCCTGGCCGCCCCGGCTGGCGCCAGCCCGGTACCGCAACCTTCCGTCCCGGCCTTCCTGGCCGACGCACGGGCGGCGGGCATTACCGGAACGGATCCGGCGATGCTGGAAGACGGCTACCAGGTGTGCAGGAGACTGTGGGTTCGGCAGATGCCAGGTACTCAGGTAGCCGCAGGCCTAGTGCAAGACCATCCGCAACTGACCACCGACCAAGCGGGACAGTTCGTCCTGGCCGCATACCACGACCTCTGCCCGGTGCCCGGCGGCACGTATGACTACTGGGCATACAGCACCGGCTGAAATCAGTTGGCCTGCAACAACAACGGTATGGCCGGGTGAAAAAGTCATCTGGGTCGCGTTTTAGGCGAAACCAGGATGGGGTTACTGGTACCCCCTGCCTGTGACTTCCCCCCGAGAAAACTACCCCTTGATGGAGATCTACCCAGCTCGGCGCCGGCGCGAGCGTGCTGCAGCAGCCTGGCCCTTGGCAGCAGTCAATTCGTCCTGCAGCCGCTCAACCTGCGCCTGCAGCGCATAGATGGTTTCGGCCTGTTGCTTGATGGTGGCCCGGCTAGCGACCTACACCGCTGCGGTGGCGTCGGAGAGCGCGGCGGCGAAAGCGGTCAAATCATCGGTGCTGGTGTCCATGTGCGGCGATAGCCGCAGCACTGGCGCCGTCAGCTCCAGCGGCGCTCGCTTCACCCCCGCCGAGGTGATCAGGATGCGACGTTCGGCGATCAACCAAGCCCGGACTTTCGTCGGGTCGGCGCCGTCTACGGGCACAAGTGTGGTGATGGCGCTGGGCTCGTCGACCGCTTCAACTACCCGCCACCCGCCCACATCGGCCAGCACTGTCCGGCTGATCCGGCCGACCTCGGCCAGGCGTGCCCGCACCGCCTGCGGGCCGGATTCTACATGCTCGCCCAGTGCAACCGAAAACCCCACTCGGGCAGCAACATTGGCTTCACCGAGTTCGAGTCTTTCGGCCACCGACAGCGACGATACCCAATCGGGCGGCGGCAGCCGGGGGCGGAGCCGTTGCAGCACGGTCGGACGCACGGCGAGAACGCCGACACCGCGCGGGCCGGCAATCCATTTGCGCGATGACGCATAGGCCACGTCGGCGCCTACCGCGCAGTCCACGTGCCCGAGCGCTTGAGCAGCATCGACGACAAGTGGCAGCCCCAATTCAGTGCACAGCTGCGCCACCTGCGGCAGCGGTTGGACCACACCGCGGTGGCTGGCCACCGCGGTCAGGTGCACTAGGTCAGGCGGGTCGGCGGCTAGGCCGACAGCCGCCTCGTCGACGGCCACCCGGCCTTCGCCATCGATCGGCAGGGGACGGCGGGCAAACCCATGGGCAGCCATGACGGCCAGGTTCGGCCCGTATTCGCCGGGCAGGCAGGCCACCGTGCGGCCGCCGGGCGGCCAACTGGCCAGCAGCAAGTCCAGCGCGTGCAGCGAGCCGGTGGTGAACACCACCTGTGCGTCGGGCATGCCGGCGAGCGCAGCGACGGTGGCCCGTCCGGCGTCGAGAACCGGTTTGGCCGCTTCAGCCGCGATATATCCGCCGACTTCGGCCTCGTGGCACGCGTGCCGCGCGGCGGCGTCGAGCACGGCGAAGCTCTGCCGCGAGCAGGCCGCGCTGTCCAGATGTAGCCCGGCCACCGGCGGTCGAGCGATCCGCCAGGCTTCGGAAAGGCCTTCGCTCACTTGACCGCCAGCGACAACCCGAAGTCGCCGGCGTCGTCGGTCCACCACCGGGCGCGCCGCAGCCCCGCCTGGGCCAGCTCAGCGGCCACCGATTCGGCGCGGAATTTGCAGGACACTTCGGTGAGCATCTCTTCACCGGCGGCGAACTCGACAGTCAGATCTAAGTCCCCGATCTGCACCCGGTGCGCGTCCTCGGCGCGCAGCCACATTTCCATCCGCTCGTCTTCACTGTTCCAGCGGGCGATGTGCCGGAAGGCGTCGACGTCGAAGTCGGCGTCAAGTTCCCGGTTGATCACCGCGAGCACATTGCGGTTGAACTGCGCTGTCACCCCGGCGGAGTCGTCGTACGCCTGGACGAGTCGGTCGGCGTCCTTGACCAGGTCGGTGCCCAACAGCAGACTGTCGCCCGGCCGCAACTCCGCGGCCAACGCCGCGAGGAACTCCGCACGCGGGCCCGAGGTGAGGTTACCGATTGTCGAGCCCAAAAACGCGAACAGCCGCCGCCCGCCGCCGGGAATCTCCGACAGGTGCTCCTCGAAATCGCCACACACGGCCGCAATTTCGATATCGGGATACTCGCGCTGGATGGCCGCCCCAGCCGCGGACAGCATGCTGGCGTCGACGTCGAACGGCACGAATCGGCGCAGCGCACCGGCATCATGCAGCGCCTTCAGCAGGATGCGGGTCTTCTCCGACGTTCCGCTGCCCAACTCGACCAAGGTGTCCGCACCTGCAAACGACGCCACCTCGGCGGCCTGAGCACGCAAGATCTCAGCCTCGGCCCGCGTCGGGTAATACTCCGGCAACCGGGTGATCTGGTCGAACAGGTCGCTGCCCACCGAATCGTAAAACCATTTCGGCGGCAGCGATTTCGGGGAACTTCGCAGGCCATCGAGCACATCGCGGCGCAGGGCCTGATACGCCGAGTCCGCGGCCAGATGGTTGGACAGCGACAGCGTCATCAACGGCCCTTCGTAGGATCAAGTGTGGTCAGGGTGACATTTTCGGCGGTGACCTCGACGAGGTGGCGGTCGGGAACGTCCTCCCAGCCGGGGTGGTCGTCATACGGCTCGCTGGCCAACACCAGTCCGTCGTCGCGACGCAAAATCGAAAGCGTGTCTCCCCACGCAGTGGCAAGCAGCCGGGAACCGTTGGCCGCCAGAATGTTCAGTCGGGCCTCGGGATCATCGGTTCCCACCTTCACGATGGTCTCTCCTAACGCGTCGAGGCCACGGTCGAAGATCAGAGCGGCCAGAACAGCGCTGTCGCATACTGATTCGGCCGATAAATCAGCCGGCAGCACAGCGCGGTCAACGATTCCGTTGTGGGATAACAACCACTGTCCATCGGTGAACGGCGCGGTCGCGCTGGCTTCGATCGGCATGCCGACGGTTGCCGAGCGCACCGCCGCCACCACACAGTGGCTGCGCAGCGCCGGCGCAACCGAATCGAATGAGGTGTCTCCCCACAGCGGTGCGACGCTGCGCCAGCGCCGCGGTGTCGCACCGTCGAAGAAGCCGACGCCCCAGCCGTCGGCGTTCAACAGGCCGTGCTTTTGCCGGCGCGGGGCATACGACTGCACCCGAAGTGCGTGCGGCGGGTCGAGCACCAGTGCGGCGACCGAGATTTCGCGTCCCAGCCAACCGAGGTGGCGGCACATCAGGCGCGGCTCCCGACTCGATCGTCGTCAACCGACCACGCCAACCGGACACCGGAGAAGATCTGCCGTCGATACGGGTGATCCCAGTTGCGGAAACTCGGCCGCAGGATGCCCGACTCCACGGCCCATGACCCACCACGCAGCACCCGGTAGTCCCCGCCGAAGAACGGCTGGGAGTAGCGCTGGTAGATCATCGGGGTGAAGCCCGGCCACGGCTGCACCGCTGAGCTGGTCCACTCCCAGACGTCGCCGAGCATCTGTTCGACTCCGTAGGCCGACGCGCCGGCCGGGTAAGCCCCGACCGGCGCCGGACGCAGTGCCTCGCCGCCCAGGTTGGCATGGTCACCCGACGGCTCCTCGGCTCCCCACGGATAGCGACGCCGAGAGTTGGCCTGTGGATCCCAGGCGCACGCCTTCTCCCACTCGGTTTCGGTGGGCAGCCGGGCACCCGCCCACGCGGCGTAGGCCTCGGCCTCGAAGTAGGTGATGTGCTGCACCGGCTCGTCGGCGGGGATCTCCTCGACTCGACCGAACCGGGTCCGTGTCTGTCCGTCGGCGTTCCAGAACTGCGGCGCGGTCAAGCCGGCGCCTTGGCGGTGCTCCCAGCCCCGCGCCGACCACCACCGCGGCTGCGCGTAGCCGCCGTCGTCGATGAACTGCCGCCACTCGCCGTTGGTGACCGGGACCCGGCCGATCCGAAACGCCGGAACGTCCACGACGTGAGCCGGGCGTTCGTTGTCCAGTGAAAACGGCTCGGTGTCTGCGTCCACGCCCTGGACGAACGGACCGCCGGGCACCAGCACCGAGGTGCCGACAAGGCCTGGCCTGCCGGGCGGCAGCGTGCACGCGTCGTGCAGCAGCGGCGGACCGCTGCGCAGATTCAACGCCTGCAACATCGTCTCGTCGTGCTGGTTTTCGTGGCTGACTACCATCCCAAACGGGAAGTTCCGACCGGGCTCGTCGGGCAGCGCATCCAGAGCCTCGAGCACTGCCGATCGCACGGTCTGGCAATACGCCCGCGCCTGATTCGGTGACAGCAGCGGCAAGTCGACGCGGCTGGCTCGGGAGTGCACGAAAGCGTCGTAGAGGTCGTCGACCACCTCGGGCAACATCCCGGGGCGATCGGGGTCGCCGACGCGCAGCAGCCAGAATTCCTCCTGCTGACCGATGTGCGCCAAGTCCCATACCAGCGGACTCATCAGCGGGTCGTACTGGCGGCGGAGTTCGGCGTCGTCGAAGTCGACCAGCCGCAAGGTCCGTTCCCGCGCGCGGCCCAGATCGCGGGCCAGTGCTTCGCGCGACGTCACAGCTCTCCTTGCGCCAACGCGGTGACCGTTGCCGCGATGCCGCTGCCGATCACCCGGTCGGAAAAGTCGTCGGCGGGACAGCGGCCCTGTTCGACCGCCTCGACCAGGCGCTGCATCGCGTCGGTGAGCCCAGCTGGCGCACGGTCGGCGGCGACGGCCACGCACCGGTTAGCCGCGGCGTGGAGCCGCCGGTCGTTCAGCCCGACACGGGCCGCGATGTCCCAGGCGGTGGCGACGGGCTCGACAGCTTCGGCTGCGATATTGGCGGCAACCGGGTCGTCGAGCAGAGTCACCAGCGTGAACACCACGGCCGGCCAGATGGCATTGGGAACGCTGTCGAGGTAGCGGATCTCCAGCCACTGCCGTGGACGCACCGGCGGGAACAGCGTGGTCAGGTGGTATTCCAGGTCGTAGCGGGTCGGCCGACGACCACCAAGCAACTCGCGGCCGTCGGCCCAGTCCGCGAAGGGCAGGTAATGCGTGACCGGCTCTGCCTCAGGACTGTGCACCAGCATCACCGGCGCCTTGAGTGCGTACCGCGCCCAGTCGGTTCCCGGATCGTCGGCGCTGGCGGTCAGGATGGGTCCGCATCGCGCTGAGTCGAGCTGGCTCCACACCCGTTGCCGGGTGGATCGCCAGCCGGAGAACTTTCCGCCCAGCAGCGGCGAATTGGCGGCGATCGCAACCATGGTGGGACCCAGGGCGTGCGCCAGCCGCACCCGCGCCGCCCATCCGGTCTGCGGCCCCGCGTCGAGGTTGACCTGAACCGACGCCGTCGACGTCATCATCGCCGCACCCGCAACGCCAGAGTGACTGGCCGCGAAGAACTGTTCCATGGCGCGGTAGCGCGCCCCCGGGTTGATGCGCTTGGCCGGTCGCAGCGGGTCCGCACCCAGCAGCACCAGTCCCAAACCGACATCGGCAAAGGCTGCTTTAAGCACGGACTGATCGATCGTCATCGCCTCGATCGCGGGCATCACGCCATCGGCGGGCGGACCGGAGAGCTCCACGGCGCCACCGGGTTCGACGGTGACCACGCTGCCGCCCGGCATTGCCGGAAGCGACTCCAGAATGCCGGTGATCTCGTCCCAGGTCGGTCTGCGGTGCGGCTCAGCCGGGTCGTAGCAATGCGCCTCGATCTCCAGGCCGACCCGCCCCACCGGGCCGTCGATCAAACAGGCCTCGGTGATGTACTGCGCCGCAGCCGACGAACCGGCCAGCTCGCCGTCCGCGAGGCGCGCGTGATCCAGCTGCGACGCGACGGCAAACGCCATAATCCGATCCCTTCGGGGTCCGGACCGTCGGTCGCGGACCGCTGGTTGCGCGCGGCTACCCAACGATAGTCACACGATTCCATCTTCCAGACGGCACTGACATATTCCCGTGGTTCGGAGCGGCCGCGGTTTTGGTTTACTGACCCAGCGCGTTTTCCATGGCGCCGGCCAACACGTTTACCGCAGGTCCACCGTTGCCGGACTGACATACCTTCGCTTGCAGAAGCACGTTTTCCCGCAGGCGGGTCTGGGTGAAACATCGACGATCGGTACCGGCTTCCTGTTTGGTCCACGCCGCGTCGGCTGCGCCCGGCGGTCCGCCGTCGAAAGACCACACTTGGGTGGTTCCGTTGTCCAGGTGCATCGCAGTGGTCTGCCCGGAGCAGCCGACGGTGCGGTCCACGACCCGGTGGAATGCCGCGGCGGCAGCGTCCCCGGTTGCGAAGACGCCGACCGCTTGTCTGACGAAGTGGGTCTGGTCCGTCGGCGACGTCTGCGTGCTCGCGCTGTTGAACGATGCCAGGTCAGGGTCGTTGTAGACCTCCGGCAACCCGATATCGGCCCAGTTATTGCACACCGGGTTGTCGACGAAATACGACTGGAACGGCTGGGTGGATATCGATTCGTCCCGCATGGGCCCGCCGACGATGTTGCCCACGGAGCCCTTGCCGAGGACCGCGTAGCTGACCACACCCGGGTCCGAAGGTCGGGCCGCCGCGACCGGGGCACCGCAAACCGCCGCGACTGCTACGCCTATTGTCCCCGCCGCCGCGGCAGTGCGCCTCGCCTGACCCAATTGCCCTAGACCTCAACCGAGACGGTGACATCGATAGTCATGGCTCTCGATCATGCCAACTGGCCCACTCAAACAGAAGCCGGAGGTGGTTCACCATCTCGCCGGCCACCGCGGACACATCGCGTCGCCGGTTCGCCAGTAGCGCTACGGGGTCGGCGGTGGCGGCTCACCGGGACCACCGGGACCACCGGGACCACCGGGAGCCCCGGGCTCACCGGGAGCCCCGGGCGCACCGGGAGCACCGGGAGCGCCGCCGTGGCCGCCATGACCACCGTGACCACCGTGACCACCGTGACCACCTGGACCGCCGGGGCCACCCGGGCCGAAGGGGCCGGGCATCGGTGGGGGACCACCGGGCCAACCGGGACCCATGCCCGGGGGAAATGGACCACCCGGGAGGAACGGCGGCCACTCTCCCGGCGGCGGGCCTTCAGGACCTTCGGGACCGAATGGGCCGAACATGCCATGGTGGTGGTGATGATGGTGATGGACGGCGACTGCGGCGCCGGAGAAGAAGATCACCGCCACCACGAAAACGATGCCGGCGACGATCACCACCCACGCCGCGACCTGGTAGAGCCGCGGCGACCTCGCTCCGTGCACATGTTGCGGCGGCGGAGGCGGGCCCGCGTGGGGCTGCGGGCCTACCAGAGGCGGCTGGAAGTGAGGTTCAGGTGGTTGGGTCATGTCTCGATCATGCCGACGCACGCGCCAGTCATCAAACACCGCCCTTAGCAAGTCACCAATGACTTAGCCGGTCAACATGACATGTCAGCCGGCGGCTTTGCGTCCTAGCAGCAGAAGGCCCAGACGAACCGCAGGACAACCACGGCGATGAGGGTGACACCCGCAACAATCGCCACCCACGCCGCGACCTGGTAGAGCCGTTCATGTTCTGGTGGCGGCGCGGCCAGCGGCGGCGCGGCGGGAGACGGTGGGATCGACGGCTGAGTTGTCTCGCTCATGCTTGGCCATAATGCCTCAGGTCGGCAATGGCTGCGAGCGGAGAGCGGCCGTGAAGCGTCTGTGAGTTCCGCCGCAAAACTTGGGAGCCCGGCACCCCCACTGGGGGGACGCCGGGCTGATGGTAATGGTGATACTCCGCGGATTCGTCGGATGGATACCTCGGAAACCATTCACCCGAAACGGATTACAGCAACTGCGGCATGTTGAGGAAGCCGCAACTGCCCGCTACGGGTGCGCCGGAGCCAGCGACGGTGCGAGGGATCCCGGGAATTGCGACGGGCCCAGAGCACCAGGGCCACCATGCCCACCGTGGAAACCAGAGCCCGGACCGTGGTGCATGGCCGAATGGCCCATGCCGGGGTGGTGCCAGTGGTGGCATCCATGGTGACCGTGGCCGGCGATTTTGAAGCCGGCGAAGAAAACGGTCGCGACGATGAACAGGATTCCGGCGACGATCACAACCCACGCCGCGAACCTGTACAGCCAATAGGGTTTGACGGCTGTCGTTGGCACAGTGGGGTCAGTGGCGACCGTGGTCGGCCTGGTTGGGGTTTCAGGTGTTTCACTCATACCCCGAATGATGCGTGGGCAACCGATAGTGATGGTTAGGTCCGAGCTATGAAACAGCTATGAGTCGTGGCGGGGCTATTCGGGTTTGAACGGGTTTACCGCGAATTGGATTACGCGATAGGGCGCTCGGGCCCGGGGATCGGTGTTATGCCACTGGCTGACGAACACCCGCAACTCATCCAACGTGGAACCCGGCGAGATGTACCCGCCGTACGGCTGAGCCAGCCGGTTATCAAATGGCGGTGGCAGGCTTTCCGCAGGCTCGGGCCACTCGTCGTGCTGCACCACGGTGGTCACCGGCGAGGTACCCAGCGACGTCGGGTCGTCGGCGACCCGGACTTCCATGTTCCCGGTACTGGCGTTGAAATACGACAGCACCGCCTTGCCGTCAATCTGTTTGAAGCTCATCTCACCAACCAGATCGGCCCACAACGGTGTTGGCGGCTTGTTCCAACCGCCGTCGGAGCCAGACGCCCAGCCCTGCCACCGAGACCGGTCCCCGAAGTTCTGCGGTGCGACTCGGTACAGCACCACTGGTTGGCTGCGGTCGAAGTTGTCGGCGACGATGTACACCCAACCGGTCGGTGACTCCGCTGTCGGTATCGGGTCGTAGTAGCCACTGACCTGTGACTGCTGGCCGCCCAGGTACGCCGCCTGTCGCACCGAGCCTGGAATAGTCTGCCAAAACCCATGTGTTGGTTCGGCTTTCACCAGCCGTGAGCTCTGCGGTACCAGTCGAACGGTGGTGGTGATGAGTAGATAGTTCTGTCGGTTGATCTGTACCACGCCCGCAGGCAACTGCGATGCGCCCGGCGGCGTCAGCTCGGCCAGCAACGGTTCGTTAATACCGGTAACGCCGGTGTAGCGGATTCCGGCTGGGTCATCGACCGAGGAAGTGTCTACCTGCAAGGCGATCGGCGAGTAATAGCCGCCGAAGCCGACACCCTCACCGCCGAAGCTGTCGCCACAGACCTGCAGAACTTCGGTCGGGAATTCCATGAACGCGCATAAGTCAGTGGCGCCGATGCCGTAGTCACGGGTGGGCGTCCCGGTCCCGGCCGTGGGACCGATCCGCATCACCTCACCGGGCGCCAACGGTTGCAATACCGGCTCTGGCATCGGAGCCGGTGGATCCGCATACGCGGGCGAAAAGCTGTGCTGGGCAAGCAGACACACCGCAGACGCGGCCATCAGCGAGCGGCGCGCGATCCGGCGGGAGTCGGCAGGGCTCACCCGCGGGCCACAGTGCCGATCACAATGCTCAAACTTCAGCGGCCAGCAACTCGGCGATCTGAATAGTGTTCAATGCCGCGCCCTTGCGCAGATTGTCGGTGCAGACGAACAACGCCAGACCGCGTCCGTCGGGCACACCGGGGTCGTGGCGAATGCGGCCGACCAGAGATTCGTCAACACCGGCGGCGGCCAGCGGCGTCGGCACATCAACCAGCTTGACGCCCGGCGCACCGGCGAGGAGTTCACCGGCGCGTTGCGGCGAAAGCGGTTGGGCGAATTCGGCATTGATCGACAACGAGTGCCCGGTGAACACCGGAACCCGCACACATGTGCCGCTGACCAGCAACTCCGGGATACCCAGGATTTTGCGGCTTTCGTTGCGCAGCTTCTGGTCCTCGTCGGTCTCGCCGGAGTCGTCGTCGACCAGCTTCCCGGCCAACGGGACGATGTTGAATGCGATCGGTGCGACATAGGTGTGCGGCGGCGGGAACGTCAACACGCCGCCGTCGTGCACAAGCTGCTCGGCGTCGCCAATCACCGCTCGGGCCTGCTCGGCCAACTCCGCGACCCCCGCCAGCCCGCTGCCGGAGACCGCCTGATAGCTGGACGCGACCATACGCACCAGTTGGGCCTCGTCGTGCAGCACCTTGAGCACCGGCATCGCGCCCATCGTGGTGCAATTCGGGTTGGCGATGATGCCCTTTGGCCGGGTCCGCGCGTCAGCGAAATTCACTTCGGACACCACCAGCGGCACTTGCGGATCCTTGCGCCAAGCCGACGAGTTGTCGATCACCGTTACCCCGGCGGCGGCAAACCGCGGCGCGTGTATCCGCGACATCGCCGCGCCTGCCGAGAACAGGGCGATGTCCAAACCGGCCGGGTCGGCAGTTTCGGCGTCCTCGACCTCGATTTCCTGGCCGCGGAAGGTCAGCTTGCGGCCCTGCGAGCGAGCCGAGGCGAAAAACCGCACGCTGGTCGCCGGGAAGTCACGTTCGTCGAGCAGCGTGCGCATCACCTGGCCCACCTGGCCGGTGGCGCCGACGACCCCGATCGATAAACCGCCCATTAGCGACCCGTCCCGGCGTATACCGTTGCCTGCTCGACACCGCCGAGGCCGAACGCCTCGTGCAGCGCCACGACAGCCTTGTCCAGCTCGGTGTCCCGGCACAGCACCGAGATCCGGATCTCCGACGTGGAGATCAGATCAATGTTGACGCCGACACCGGCTAGCGCCTCACAGAACGTGGCGGTGACCCCCGGGTGGCTGCGCATGCCGGCGCCGATCAGCGACACCTTGCCGATGTGGTCGTCGTAAAGCACTTGGGCGAAACCGATCTCGTCTTTGAGCGAGTCGAGCGTCTCCACCGCGATCCGGCCGCTGTCGCGGGGGCAGGTGAACGTGATGTCGGTCTTGCCGTTTTCGATCTTGGAGATGTTCTGCAACACCATGTCGATGTTCACGTCGGCGTCGGCGACCGCGCGAAATACCTTGGCCGCGTAGCCCGGATAGTCGGGGATGCCGACAATGGTCACCTTGGCCTCGCTGCGGTCATGCGCGACGCCGGTCAGAATGGGGTCTTCCATGGCAATGTCCTTGATCGATCCGGTAACGACGGTGCCCGGCTTGTCGGAGTACGACGAGCGCACGTGCACCGGAATGTTGTAGCGGCGCGCATATTCCACGCATCGCAGCATCAGCACCTTGGCGCCGCAGGCCGCCATCTCGAGCATCTCTTCGAAGGTGACGGTATCCAGGTGGCGGGCGTTGGGGACGATTCGCGGGTCGGCACTGAAGATGCCGTCCACGTCGGTGTAGATCTCGCAGACGTCGGCGCTCAGCGCGGCGGCCAACGCGACAGCGGTGGTGTCCGAGCCGCCGCGGCCCAGCGTGGTGACGTCCCTGGTGTCCTGGCTGACGCCCTGGAATCCGGCGACCAGCACGATCAGCCCCTCGTCGAGCGCCGCCTGCAGCCGGGTCGGGGTGACATCGATGATCTTCGCCTTACCGTGTGCGCCGGTGGTGATGACACCGGCCTGAGAGCCGGTGAACGAGCGCGCGTGTGCGCCCAGCGATTCGATGGCCATCGCCACCAGCGCGTTGGAGATGCGCTCACCGGCGGTCAGCAGCATGTCCAGCTCGCGGGCAGGCGGCGCCGGGCACACCTGCTGGGCCAACTCCAGCAGCCCGTCGGTGGTGTCCCCCATCGCCGAGACCACCACGACGACGTCGTTGCCCTGCCTTTTGGCCTGAACGATGCGCTCGGCGACACGGCGGATCCGCTCGGCGTTGGCCACCGAAGATCCGCCGTACTTCTGCACGACGAGCGCCACTTCGATCCTTTCCAGCGAGGGTTTGGGTCCAAAACAGAATACGTGGATTGACCGGACGACGATGCCGGGCGGGCAGTCGGCAACCGTGCGGTGATATTCAATAGGGGCCGGCGCACGGCCGGCGGACATGTGCTGAGGAAGGATCGTCGGGATGGCCAAGGTGTTATGGGGTACCGAACCAGACGAGCACGACTATCCGGCAGCGGAGGATTACCTTGCGCTGCTCGCTACCCCGGCGCAGATCAGCGAAGTCATCGACGCGCTGAAGAAGGCGCCGATCGTGTACAAGAAGGCAAAGGATCTGCTGCGCGCCTCACGGCTGGACTTGCTGCCAACCGACAACGTGCATGTGGCGGAGGATCTGAAGAAGATCAAAAAAGGCAAGCAGCTCTCACCGATCCTGGTTGTGCGCGGCGACCTGACCCACGACGTGGCCTTACAGATCGCCGACGGATACCACCGGGTGTGCGCGAGTTATCACACCGACGAGAACACTGATATCCCGGTCAAGATCGTCCCGGTCGGGGACTGACGGCCTGGAGTTTTGGGCAAACGCGCGGGAGCGGTACAGTACAGGACGTGCAGCGGGTGCTCCTTCTCGGACGCCGCGACGGGGCCTGATCCAGACCGGCTTCCCGTCGCGGGTGTTCGCGATGCGCCGGTCTCCGCCTCAACAGGCGCCCCTTTGACAACCCGGAGCAATTACCGTGACTAGCTTCACTCGACCGTCGGACGACTCCCCCGACGCATTCAGATCGACTCGAACCATCACCAAACCCGCCGGCCAGCCCAGCGCCGGCCAACCAGCCTGGAATACCCAGCGCGGATCGTCGATGCCGATCAGCCGGTATCGCCCGTTCGCCGAGGAAGTCGAACCCGTCCCGCTGGCCGACCGCAGCTGGCCCGACCAGGTGATCACTCGCGCGCCGATGTGGTGCGCAGTTGACCTGCGCGACGGCAACCAGGCCCTGATCGACCCGATGAGCCCCGCCCGCAAGCGCCGGATGTTCGACCTGCTGGTCCGGATGGGCTACAAGGAGATCGAGGTCGGGTTCCCCTCGGCCAGCCAGACCGACTTCGACTTCGTCCGCGAGATCATCACCGACGGCGCGATCCCCGACGACGTCACCGTCCAGGTGCTGACCCAGTGCCGTCCGGAACTGATCGAACGCACCTTCAAAGCGTGCGAAGGTGCGCACCGGGCCATCGTGCACTTCTACAACTCGACGTCAATCCTGCAGCGCCGAGTCGTCTTTCGCGCTGACCGGGCCGCCGTGCAGGCCATCGCCACCGACGGCGCTCGCAAGTGCGTCGAGGAGGCCGCGAAGTACCCGGGCACCCAGTGGCGCTTCGAGTACTCACCGGAGTCCTACACGGGTACCGAACTGGAGTACGCGAAACAGGTCTGCGACGCCGTGGGAGACGTCATCCAACCCACACCGGACAACCCGATCATCTTCAACCTGCCCGCAACTGTGGAGATGGCCACTCCCAACGTCTACGCCGACTCAATCGAGTGGATGAGCCGCAACCTGGCTCGCCGCGATGCCGTCATATTAAGCCTGCATCCGCACAATGACCGCGGAACAGCCGTTGCCGCAGCCGAATTGGGCTACCAGGCGGGAGCCGACCGGATCGAGGGCTGCCTGTTCGGCAACGGCGAGCGCACCGGCAACGTGTGCCTGGTAACGCTGGGGCTGAACCTGTTCTCCCGCGGCGTGGACCCGCAGATCGACTTCTCCAACATCGACGAGATCCGGCGCACGGTGGAGTACTGCAACCAGCTGCCGGTGCACGAACGTCACCCCTACGGCGGGGATTTGGTCTACACCGCGTTTTCCGGCAGCCATCAGGACGCCATCAACAAGGGCCTGGACCAGATGAAGGTCGACGCGGATGCCGCCGATTCCGATGTCGACGACATGCTCTGGCAGGTGCCGTATCTGCCGATCGATCCCCGTGACGTCGGGCGCACCTACGAGGCGGTGATCCGGGTCAATTCGCAGTCTGGCAAGGGTGGGGTGGCCTACATCATGAAGGCCGACCACGGCTTGGCGCTGCCACGACGGCTGCAGATCGAGTTCTCGCAGGTAATCCAAAAGATCGCCGAGGGCACAGCGGGAGAAGGCGGCGAGGTCAGTCCCAAGGAGATGTGGGATGCCTTCGCCGAGGAGTACTTGACACCGGTGCGTCCGCTGGAGCGGATGATGCAGCGAGTGGAAGCGGCCGAATTGGACAGCGGCATCACCAGAATCACTGCGACCGTCAAGATCGACGGCGTGCAGAGCCAGATCGAAGGCGCAGGCAACGGCCCGCTGGCCGCGTTCGTCGACGCGCTGGGGCATGTCGGTTTCGACGTGGCCGTGCTGGATTACTCCGAGCATGCGATGAGCTCGGGCGACGATGCCCAGGCGGCGGCCTACGTCGAAGCTTCGGTGAGGATCGCGAGCGCGGCGAAGCCGGGCGAAGCGGGTCCTCGCCCATCAGGTTCGGTGAGGATCGCGAGCGCGGCGAAGCCGGGCGAAGCGGGTCCTCGCCCAGGTCCGGTGGGCGGACGCACGGTGTGGGGCGTGGGCATCGCGCCGTCGATTACCACTGCGTCGCTGCGTGCGGTCGTGTCGGCGGTGAACAGGGCCGCCCGGAACTGAAACGTCAGGCCTGCATCTTGGTCAGCAGCATTCCCGCCAGGGTCTGGGCTTGCACGCAGCTGTCGGCTGCGACGGTCAGATAGATCCAGCCGCTGAGCAGGTCGACCGTCGCCGGGGGCGCCACGAAACAGAACGCCTGGTCGCCGAGACCCCGGATGTTCTGCACCTGGCCGGCGGTCTGCTTGTTGGTGGCGAATCCTTTCGCCTGCGAGTTGAGGCACTGCTCGTCGGCGCGCTGGCCGTCCTGGCAGTACAGGTTGTTCCAATACAGCTTGAAGCTGACGTCGTTGCCTGCCGACGGCACGGCATCACACTGCGCTTCACTTCCGGACTGCGTGCCCTGCGGCGCTGGAAACGCCCTGCCCATCACTTGACTGATGTCGGCTCCGGTCAGCAGCCCACAGAAATTCGCTGGAACGTGCACGACGCCGGCCTTCGACGCCGATCCGGCATCGCCGCTGTTTGAGCTGCACGCCGCCATCACGACCACGGCCACCGCCACCGCAGCCCACGTCCACCACCCGCCGGCGTGACCGATCCCCCGGTGCCGTCGTTGGGCGGAGATAACGGTAAGTGGCATAGCCAGATCCTTCCAGTACGCGTTGCCGAGCATGCCGGGCCAGTTCTGTTGACCCGTCCGCCATTGAGGCCCGGATGTCAGCCGGTGCGGATCGACATCCCGACGATCGCGCTGAGCGCCGAAGTCGAACCACTGCATCGAGCCGTTGATGGAGCCCTGAGCACCCCGTCAACGCCGGCTGGTATGCGGAAGGCGTGGTTCCTGGCCAAAGGGGTCCGGCGGTCATCGTCGGGCATGTCGACTCGGCCCGCGCCAGCCCTGCCGTACCCAACTGCGGCACCGGGACTTTTCCGACCGACCTCGTGTAAGGACCAACCCCACTGGCCGAACTCCGGCTGATCACCGGCACGGGGTCATTCGATCAGGCCACCCGCAACTACAGCGACAACCTCATCGTCACCGCCGCCGCCTCCGCACCGCATTGGTGATCTCACGGTCACGTGTCTATTGCTCACTGCACCATGCGCTGATGGCGGCGGCGAAGTCAGCCGGCGCGTCGGACTGCAGGAAGTGGCCTGCGCCAGCGAGGACGACGGTGTGATGCCGGGGCATCAGGGTTTCCCAGCGGCGACGTTCCTTGCTGCGGAAAGCAACATCCGCATCGCCCCAGACGATCAAGGTCGGCATGTCGGTGAACGCTTCCAGACCGTGTTCGAGGTCGGCGAGAAATGTTCGCGCCGCAGTGATGTCTTTGGGAAAAACCGCGGTCGGGTTGCGCCGTTGCGGGGTGGGTAATGCCTGCCGGTAATGGCTCATCTCTGCGGGGGTGGGCCGCCGGCGGCGATGTCCCGCGGGGATCATGACGTTGACGAAGAAGTTGAAGTGCCGGATAAGCAGGCGACCGATCGGACCGCCCATAAAACGGGAAAACAGCTCGAAATGCGGGTCCCCGTTGACTGGCCAGGCCCAGGTGTTTCCCACAACCAGACCCGAGAATCGATCCCGATGTTGGAGGGCTGCGGTCAGTCCGATGGGTCCTCCCCAGTCCTGTGCGACCAAGGTGACGTCATGCAGATCCAGGCGATCCACGAACTCGCCCACCACTCGCGCATGGTCGGCGGGATGGAATTGATATCCGGTCGCCGGGGTCGACAACCCGAACCCCGGGTAATCCAGCGCGATGCACCGGAACGATCCCGACAGCTCGGCAATTACGTCCCGATAGACAAACGACCAAGTTGGGTTGCCGTGCAACATCAACAGCACTGGCCCGTGGCCCTCGTCGACGTAATGGACGGCGTTGCCGCTCAGTTCGAGGAACCGACTTGTGAAGGGAAAAAGTTCATCGTCAACCCACGCCGGGCGCGCACCCGCCCCGGAGGATCCCGTCGACATTGGACACCAACCTCGCTTTGGATAGATCCTGTTCGTCAGAACGCCCTATCAAGATCACCACTGCAGGGGGCGGCCACTACGTCGAGCGACTCAGTGAGAACCTGGCTCAAAAACGTGCGGCGCCATGGCGATCAGAATAGAGCGAACTGCTCGCCAGCGCGTTTTGCGTCGACGAAGTCCTCGACACCGGTGCCACTGGCGACAGTGCCGACGCAATCCATGAACCTTGCGTCGGAAACTACTGGCACACCCAGCTCGTGAGCCTGATAGCCCTTGCCGTGAGCCGGACGGCGTTCATTGCAGATCACCAGTGAGGTTTCCCGGTCGACGGCATCGGCGTAGGCCAACCCGGCGTGCAGGATGCGCTCGACCAGCTCCTCGTGCGTCCGCTCGACCTCGGCGGCCAGCGCCACCCGCATGCCCTGCACCAGCGGCCTGCCCCAGACGTACGGGCCGGGGTTGAGGTACGGGCACGGCATCCGGGAAGCCAGCATCTTCAGTGGTCGCAGCTCTTCGTGGGTGACTCTGCCGCTGGGCCAGTGCCGGCGGGTGACCGGCCGCACGGGTAGCCAGACGTCGCGCTGCCGGGCCCGCTCCAGCGCTGCCGCCAGCACGCTGGTCAGCACCACGGCGTCGTCGAACGCGTCGTGCGGCCGCCGTTGAGTCACGCCCCAGTGCGCGGCCAGCGTCTCCAACCGCAGGTTGTCGATACCCAGTTCCAGCCGGCGGGCCAGCTCAACCGTGCACATGACGGTGTCGATCGGCAGTTCCACGTCGGCAATCTCGGCCTCCGAGGTGAGGAAGGCGTAATCGAACGCAACGTTGTGCGCGACCAATGTGCGGCCACGCACGAGCTCGACCACATCGCCGACGATATCGGCGAACTGCGGCTGGTCCTCGAGCATCGCGGCGGTCAGGCCGTGCACGTGGGTGGGTCCGGGATCTACCCCAGGATTGAGCAGGCTGACCACCGATTGCTCGACTTGGCCGTCGGGGTCAAGCGCCAGTACCGCGAGGCTGATGACCCGGGCGCTGCTTGGTCTGAAGCCGGAGGTTTCGACGTCGATGACGGCCCATCCGGCCCCGGGTTCGCTGGTCGGCCGGCCCCAGGTCATCGTCGTCGGGCTTAGCACCGAAATGTCCCGCATAAATGGAGGATGGCACGTCAAACCGACATCGCCGGGTCGCAGCGGGTCGTGTCGTGAACTTCACTTGCCGAGGCCGACCCCCAGCGCTCGGAAAAGCACCGAGCTTGCGATCGCCCTTAAACTGCGCGGGTGATCAACGCCCGGGGACGCCTCGCCCTCGCTGCCGGAGCCGGCGCGCGCTGGGCCTCGCGGGTGACCGGCCGAGGCGCCGGCGCGATGATCGGCGGCCTGGTGGCGATGACGTTGGACCGCTCGATTCTGCGTCAGCTCGGCACCGGCCGGCGCACCGTCGTCGTCACCGGAACCAACGGCAAATCAACGACGACCCGGATGACCGCGGCCGCCCTGCGCACCCTGGGCTCGGGCAGCTCGGTAGCCACCAACGCCGAGGGCGCCAACATGGACGCCGGGCTGGTCGCCGCCCTCGCCGCCGACCGCGACGCCGCGCTGGCGGTCCTTGAGGTCGACGAGATGCACGTGCCGCACGTCTTAGATGCGGTCGAAGCCGCCGTGGTCATTTTGCTCAATTTGTCCCGCGACCAGCTGGACCGAGTCGGTGAGATCAACGTGATCGAACGCCGACTGCGGGCCGGGCTGGCCGGGCACCCGAAGACGGTGATCGTCGCAAACTGTGACGACGTGCTGATGACCTCGGCCGCCTATGACAGCACCGATGTGGTGTGGGTGGCCGCCGGCGGCAGCTGGGCGGCCGACTCCGTCAGCTGCCCGCGCAGCGGCGAGGTGATCGTGCGTGAGCAGGGGGAGTGGTATTCCACCGGAGCAGACTTCAAAAGGCCCACTCCGCATTGGTGGTTCGACGACGAGATGCTCTACGGGCCGGACGGGCTGGTGCTGCCGATGCGGTTGGCGCTGCCCGGCACGGTGAATCGGGGTAACGCCGCCCAAGCGGTGGCTGCCGCCGTCGCGCTAGGCGCCGATCCGGCGGCAGCGGTAGCCGCCGTATCTGGCGTGGACGAGGTCGCCGGTCGGTACCGCACCATTGGCGTCGGCGCGCACACCGTCCGGATGCTGTTGGCCAAGAACCCCGCCGGCTGGCAGGAAGCCCTGTCGATGGTGGATAAGGACGCCGCCGGGGTGGTGATCGCGGTCAACGGGCGAGTGCCCGACGGTGAAGACCTGTCCTGGCTGTGGGACGTGCGCTTCGAACATTTCGGAGAACCGTTTACGAAGACCCCAGTGGTGGCCGCCGGGGAACGCGGGACCGACCTCGCGGTGCGGTTGGGCTATGCCGGCGTCGAACACACCCTGGTGCACGACACGCTCGCGGCCATCGCATCGTGTCCGCCCGGACCTGTCGAGGTAGTGGCCAATTACACCGCGTTCCTGCAGCTGCAACGCAGATTGGCTCGGTATGGCTGACTCGACAGTGCGAATCGGGCTGGTACTGCCCGACGTGATGGGCACCTACGGCGACAGCGGCAATGCGGCTGTGCTGCGGCAACGGCTGCGGCTGCGAGGCATCGCCGCCGAGATCGTCGAGATCACGCTGGCCGATCCGGTCCCCGACAGCCTCGACCTCTACACGTTAGGCGGGGCTGAGGACTACGCGCAGCGACTGGCGACCAAGCACCTCGTCCGACACCCGGGCTTACAACGGGCGACAGCCCGCGGCGCACCGGTGCTGGCGATCTGCGCGGCCATCCAAGTGCTCGGCCATTGGTATGAGACGTCGTCAGGCGAACGGGTTGACGGAGTGGGTCTGCTCGATGTGACTACTTCGCCGCAGCAGGCCCGGACCATCGGTGAGGTGGTCAGCACGCCGCTGCTGGCCGGGTTGAGGCAACCGTTGACCGGGTTCGAGAACCACCGCGGCGGCACGGTGCTCGGCGGTGCAGCGACGCCGCTGGCCGCGGTGAAGAAGGGCGCAGGCAACCGCGCCGGTGATGGCTTCGACGGCGTCGTGCAGGGCAGCGCGATCGCTACCTACATGCACGGGCCCTGCCTGGCCCGCAACCCCGAACTCGCTGACCTGTTGCTGGGCAACGTGGTGGGCGAGCTGGCGCCGCTGGAGTTGCCCGAGGTGGAGTTGCTGCGCCGCGAGCGGCTGCGGGCCTGAGCCCCACACCGCGAGATTGCACTCACGGTCGTGGATGAGGCCCGATTCACAGCCCTGGATGCAATCTCGCGCAACTCAGGCCATGGCGCGGCGGCCGGTTAGCGCGCGGCCCAGGGTCAGCTCGTCGGCGAACTCCAGGTCGCCGCCCATCGGCAGCCCGGACGCGATCCGCGTGACTGCCAGACCGGGAATGTCACGCAGCATCCGCACCAGATAGGTAGCGGTCGCCTCGCCTTCGGTATTGGGGTCGGTGGCGATGATTACCTCGGTGATGTCGACGCCGTCGACCTGCTCACCGATCCGGTTCAGCAGCTCGCGGATCCGTAGCTGCTCGGGGCCCACCCCGGACAGCGGATCCAACGCCCCGCCCAGGACGTGGTAGCGGCCGCGGAATTCGCGGGTGCGCTCGACGGCCTGGATGTCCTTGGGCTCCTCGACGACGCAGACCTGCGAGCCGTCGCGGCGGGGGTCGGCGCAGATGCGGCACCGCTCGTCGTCGGAGACGTTGCCGCACACCGCGCAAAATCGAACGCCGTCGCGGACTTTGGCCAGCACCGCAGTCAGCCGGTCGATGTCGGGCGGTTCGACGGACAACAGGTGAAAGGCGATGCGCTGCGCGCTCTTCGGCCCGATACCCGGCAGTTTGCCGAGCTCGTCGATCAGATCCTGGACCGGTCCCTCAAACACCCAGCGCGCCGCCCATCCCACCGGCCAGCGGGCCCAGCTGTTCCTGCGCCATCGTGGTGACCTGTTTGGAGGCGTCGGCGAGCGCGCCGACGATCAGGTCCTGCAGCGTCTCGACGTCGTTGGGATCGACGACTTTGGGATCGATCTTCACCGCCACCACTTCGCCGCTGCCCTTGACGGTGACCTCCACCAGACCACCGCCGGCCTTTCCGTGCACCTCGGCGTCGGCCAGTCGCTGCTGGGCAGCCATCAACTGTTCCTGCATCTGCTGAGCCTGGGCGAGCAACGCCGACATGTCGGGCGGGCCTTCGGGTTGCATGACAGTCCCCTTGCGTCTTGGTCTCGACTTGGTCTCGCCTGCGGCTCACGGGCGGTTCGAAACTCCCAGCGTAGACGGCATCAAGCTACCGTGGCGGCGTGCACGTATCAGATTGCCTGCGTGTCGGGGTCGCGGTGGCCCTCGGCACCGTCACCGTCGTCGCCATCGCGCCGAATGCCGCCGCAGCCCCGGCCAACATCGCTGGCATGATCGTGTTCCTCGACCCTGGCCACAACGGCGCCAACGACGCATCGATCAGCCGTCAGGTGCCCACCGGCCGCGGCGGCACCAAGGACTGCCAGGCTAGCGGCACCTCGACCAACGATGGCTACCAAGAACACACCTTCACCTGGGACACCACGCTGCGTATCCGCGCCGAACTCAACGCGTTAGGCGCACGAACGGCCATGTCGCGCGGCGACGACAGCTCGGTGGGCCCTTGCGTCGACCAGCGCGCCGCGATGGCCAACGCACTACACCCGAACGCCGTGGTCAGCATCCACGCCGACGGCGGCCCGCCGACCGGCCGGGGATTTCACGTGAACTATTCGGCGCCTCCGCTCAACCAGGTACAGGCCGGGCCTTCGGTGCAATTCGCCCGGATCATGCGCGACCAAATGCAGGCCTCAGGTATTCCGCCGGCTAACTACATCGGCCAGGACGGCCTGTACGGGCGTTCGGACCTGGCCGGACTGAACCTGGCGCAGTATCCGTCGGTCCTGGTCGAGTGCGGGAACATGAAGAACCCGGTTGACTCAGCGCTGATGGAATCGCCTGAGGGCAGACAGAAATATGCCGACGCGGTGGTCAAGGGCATCGCCGGATTCCTGGGCAGCCAGGCCCAGGCCCGCTGACAGTCGGTTAGCTTTCGAGTTCTTTCTTCAGGTTCGCCAGCACTTCGGACTGGATCTTTCTCAGCCCTAACGGTGCGAACGTCTTCTCGAAGAATCCCTTCACACCGCCCGCGCCCGTCCAGGTGGTGGTGACAGTGACGCTGGAACCCGGTCCAGCCGGAGCCACCGTCCAGTTGGTGACCATGCTGGAGTTGGCATCTTTCTCGATGACGGCGTGGCCGGCGACATCGACGTTGGCCCGTACATCCCGGACCCGCGATTTCGTGGCCTGCAGCTTCCAACTGGCCACAGTTCCCTGGCCGTGACCACCTTCGAGGACCTGATAGTCGCGGTAGTGCGAAGACAGGATTTTGGGGCGGACGTCCTGGTAGTCACCAACGGCAGACAGCACGGCTGCGGGCTCAGCGTTGATCAAGATGGTGCTGGCTGCACGGACCTGTCCCATCGGGTGAAACTCCTCTGCGCGGGGTGTGCCGATGCCACGCGCGGATACGGTGTCCCTGCGCGGGCTGCTGTCGGGGACTAGCGTATATGTGGTGCCTGTCCCTGCATCCGCACCGGCGGCTCATCAGGCGGGCGTCGAGCGGTTGTTGGCGAGCTATCGTTCGATTCCCCCGTCGGCGTCCGTCCGGCTCGCGAAGCCGACCTCCAATTTGTTTCGCGCCCGCGCGAAACGGGACGCCCCCGGGCTGGACACCTCGGGGCTGACCAACGTCATTTCGGTTGACCCTGACTCGCACACCGCCGACGTGGCCGGGATGTGCACATACCAGGATCTGGTGGCGGCGACTCTGCCGTATGGACTGTCGCCGTTGGTGGTTCCGCAGCTGAAGACCATCACGCTGGGCGGGGCGGTCACCGGGCTGGGCATCGAGTCGGCCTCGTTTCGCAACGGCCTGCCGCACGAATCGGTGCTGGATATGGATATCCTCACCGGCACAGGCGAATTGCTCACAGTCTCTCCCCAGCAGCACCCCGACCTCTATCGCGCATTCCCGAATTCCTATGGCACCCTGGGCTATTCGACGAGACTGCGAATCGAGCTGGAACCCATCAAGCCGTTCGTGGCGTTGCGGCACGTCAGGTTCCAAACTCTGTCCGAGATGGTGGCAGCACTGGACCGCATCGTTGACACCGGGGGTTTCGACGGTGTGCCGGTCGACTACCTCGATGGTGTGGTGTTCGGCCCCGCGGAGAGCTACCTGTGCGTCGGTGTGCGTACCACCACCCCTGGCCCGGTCAGCGACTACACCGGACAAGGCATCTACTACCGCTCCATCCAGCACCACACCGGCATCAAAGAAGACCGGTTGACGATGCACGACTACTTCTGGCGTTGGGATACCGATTGGTTTTGGTGCTCACGCTCTTTCGGCGCACAGAACCCCCGGGTGCGGCGGTGGTGGCCCCGCCGCTACCGACGTAGCAGCGTGTACGGGAAGTTGGTGGCGCTCGACCAGCGCTTCGGTATCGCCGACCGGATCGAGAAGCGTAGCGGCCGGCCACCGCGCGAGCGGGTGGTCCAGGACATCGAGGTACCGATCGAGCGCACGGCTGAGTACCTGGAGTGGTTCCTCGACGCCGTGCCCATCACACCAATCTGGTTGTGCCCGCTGCGGCTACGCGATCAGGACAGCTGGCCGCTGTACCCGATCCGGCCTGGACGCAGCTACGTCAATGTCGGGTTCTGGTCGTCGGTTCCGGTCGATGTGACCGAGGGCGCGACGAACCGATTGATCGAAGCGAAGGTCAGTTCACTCGACGGCCACAAATCGCTGTATTCCGACTCCTACTACACCCGTGACGAGTTTGATGAGCTCTACGGCGGGGAGACCTACAAAACGGTAAAGAAAGCCTACGACCCGGATTCGCGTCTCCTTGACCTCTACGCAAAGGCGGTGCAACGACGATGACGACCACCAGGGAGCAGCCCGCTACCACCAGCCAAAAGATGAGCCTGGCCGAGATCGTGGCAGCTTTCGCCGACTATCCCGACAATCACCCCAATGGCCCCCAGCCGCTGAAATTCACCGCATACGACGGCAGCACCGCCGGGCCCGACGACGCGGCGCTGGGCATGGATCTGCTGACACCGCGGGGCACCACCTACCTGGTCACCGCGCCCGGCGAATTGGGAATGGCCCGCGCCTACATCTCCGGCGACTTGGAGCTTCGCGGCGTCCACCCTGGTGACCCGTATGAGCTGCTCAACACGCTGGCATGCAAGCTCGAGTTCAAGCGGCCATCGGCACGCGTGCTGGCCAACATCGTCCGCTCGATCGGGTTGGAACGGCTGGTGCCGATTCCGCCACCGCCGCAGGAGGCGCCGCCCGGTTGGCGCCGGATGTTGGAGGGTCTGCGGCACAGCAAAATCCGCGACGCCGAAGCTATCCATCACCACTACGACGTCTCCAACACCTTCTACGAATGGGTGCTCGGGCCGTCGATGACCTACACCTGTGCGGTATATCCCAATCCTGAAGCCACCCTGGAGGAAGCGCAGGAGAACAAATACCGGCTGATCTTCGACAAGCTGCGGCTGCGACCGGGTGATCGGCTGCTCGACGTCGGCTGCGGCTGGGGCGGGATGGTTCGGTACGCCGCCCGCCACGGTGTCCGGGCGATCGGTGCCACCCTGTCAGTCGAGCAGGCCAGCTGGGCGCAGCGGGCGATCGAAGCCGAGGGTCTTGCGGAGTTGGCCGACGTGCGACACTCCGACTATCGCGACATCCGCGAGAACGGGTTCGACGCCGTCTCGTCGATAGGCCTCACCGAGCACATCGGGGTCAGTAACTACCCCTCGTACTTCGGCTTTCTCAAGTCGAAGTTGCGCACCGGCGGCCTGCTCCTCAATCACTGCATCACCCGCCACGACAACAGGTCGACGTTCCGGGCGGCCGGCTTCACCGACCGCTATGTTTTTCCCGACGGCGAGCTGACCGGCTCGGGGCGCATCATCACCGAGATCCAAGAGGTCGGTTTGGAAGTGCTGCACGCCGAGAACCTTCGCCACCACTACGCGATGACGCTGCGCGACTGGTGCCGCAACCTGGTCGAGCACTGGGAGGAAGCGGTCACCGAGGTCAGCTTGCCCGTCGCCAAGGTGTGGGGGCTCTACATGGCGGCTTCGCGAGTGGGCTTCGAGCAAAACAAGATTCAGCTGCATCACGTCTTGGCCGCCAAACTTGACGAGCACGGCCGCGACGGTGGCCTGCCGCTGCGGCCCTGGTGGCAGCCTTAGGGTGACTTGTCGTTGGGTGTGAGCGTGATTACCGTTTGTCCATGCCCGAAGAGGTGGGTCTCGCCGCCGATGCCGCGCGAGCGCGGGAAGCGTTGCTGACCCGGCGTTTCGGCGTGACATCGACAGCGGATCGAGCCGTGCCCGCCCCGGTGATGCGCGCCTACCAGAGCGTTATGCGCGGCCGCGGACGACTCGACGTCATTGCGGCCGAGATCGAGGGCGCGGTGGCCAACCAACAGACGCTGGCGCTGAATACGCCGGCCGGGGCGCTGAGCTTCTCGATGTTCCTGCACGGAAAGACTCAAGACATCAAGCGAGTCGTAGCCGAAGCTGTTGCGGATTCCGCATCCAACGCGGCCGCGTTGCGATCTCTGCGCCCGTCGTATACGGCGGCGCCGCCATCGGCTTTCGGGTCTCCTCTGATGGCCGGCGGCTTTGTTCCACGCGGTCCCATCACTTGGTGCATCCAGCCCGGCGGGGCTTCGGGTAAGTGGCGGTGTTCGGTGTTGTACCCCGATCGCGTGGTCAGGAGCTACTGGAGTCTCACCGATGACAGCGGAGGGAGCTTGCCATGACGACGCCTGACGAATACGAAACCTTGCAACAGTGGGCTTTTCAGATGGAACCGGTTTTCACCGACGATGGTGAATCGTGGACCGGGTCGTATCCCGGAGCGGACTGGTCCGTCTCGGCGCCAACCGAGGCCGAAGCACGGGAGAAGCTCGGAGAAGAATTCATCCGGCGTCAGAATGCGGGCGAGGACGCTCTTGCGTTACGCCGATGCCGTCTATCTGAGACATCTGCAAGAGCCCGTGCCGGGCGTATACGCGATGGACAACGACGTCTACCTACAGCTGAAGGACGAGCCTTGGACCGAACACGGCCGCGCGTTCAAGGAAGCCGAGGCGAAGCGGGTGCAAGGCCTGCCGTACACCATAGAAGACTATTTGCGAGGTCGCGAAAGCTAGTTTTCGATGCGTCGGGCGCCCAGCTCGTTCTGCAGTAGTTCCAGCGCAGCCTCTTCGGGATCGCGACGCTCCGCCGGTGTGTCGTCGCGACCGGCCTCGGCCAGCATGCTTTCTTCTTCCGACTTCGGCGGCCCGCTTGACAGGATCGACGTCAACGGCGTCTCGATCGGCGCCTCGGCCAGCGTCGGGTTCGGCGCACCGGCTTCGCAACGCACTCGCCAGTCAACGCCCAGTGCATCTTTGAGCGCCTCGGCGATGACGTCGGCGTTGCGTTGTTCGCACAGCCGCTTGGCCAACGGCGCCGATTCATGGCTCAGCACCAACGTGTTGCCCTCGACCGCGCGCACGGTGGCACCTGCCAGCATCACCTCGGTGGTCCGGCTGCGCTGTCTCACCTTGTCGCGCACCGTGGGCCACAAGGTGCGCACCGCGGCCGCGCCCGGTTCGCCCGGTCCCGCAGCAGCCGGTGTTGGCTCGGTTTTGGTCGGCTCAGACGCTGCTGTGCGCTCCTGCGCCAGCGCGCGTTTGGGCGCTGGCGTGGGTTCCGGCTCCGGTTTGGGCGCCGGCTCGGCGGTGGCCCGCCGGCTCGGTTGTTTGGCCGCGGGCACCGGCTCAACCGGCCTGGACGGCTGCAGTTTGTCGTCGGCGGGGATGGACATCTCCAGCCGGGTCTCGATTCGCTCGACGCGTTGCAGCAGCGCCGATTCGGTGTCACTGGCCGACGGCAGCAACAACCGTGCGCAGATCACCTCAAGGAGCAGACGGGGTGCGGTCGCGCCACGCATCTCGGTCAGGCCGGCATGCACGACTTCGGCGTAGCGGGTGAGCGTCGCGGGACCGATCCGGACCGCTTGATCGCGCATCCTGTCTAACACGTCTTCTGGCGCATCGACCACGCCACGAGCAGCAGCGTCGGGAACCGCTTGCAGCACAAGCAAATCACGGAATCGCTCCAGCAGGTCGGTGGCAAACCGCCGCGGGTCATGGCCGGCGTCGATCACCGATTCGACCGCCCCGAACAACGCGGCGGCGTCGGCGGCGGCGAGCGCGTCGACGGCCTCGTCGATCAACGCGACGTCGGTGGCCCCCAGCAGTCCCAGTGCCCCCTGGTAGTGGATCCGGTTGCCGTCAGGACCGGCCTCCGAACCAGCCAGCAACTGATCGAGAACCGAGAGAGTGTCCCGGGGCGAACCGCCGCCGGCCCGGATCACCAGCGGATAGACCGCATCGTCAACGACGACGCCTTCCTGGTTGCAGATTCGTTCGATCAGCGCCCGCATGGTGCGCGGCGGCAGCAGCCGGAACGGATAGTGGTGGGTTCGCGAGCGGATCGTCGGCAGAACCTTCTCCGGCTCGGTCGTGGCGAACACGAAGATCAGATGTTCGGGCGGCTCTTCGACGATTTTGAGCAGCGCGTTGAATCCCGCGGTGGTCACCATGTGGGCTTCGTCGACGATGAAGACCCGATAACGCGACTGGACGGGCGCATAGAACGCGCGGTCACGCAGCTCGCGGGTGTCGTCCACGCCGCCGTGGCTGGCCGCGTCGAGTTCGACGACGTCGATGCTGCCGGGTCCGTTGGGTGCCAGCGCGACGCAGGAATCGCAGACCCCGCATGGCGTCGCCGTGGGGCCCTGCTCACAGTTCAGCGAGCGGGCCAGGATGCGCGCCGACGAAGTCTTGCCGCAGCCGCGCGGGCCGGAAAACAGATACGCGTGGTTGATTCGACCCGCCGCCAACGCCGTCGACAGCGGCTCGGTGACGTGTTCTTGCCCCACCACTTCGGCGAAGGTCGCCGGTCGGTACTTGCGGTAGAGGGCCACGGTCTCCCACGCTACCGACGCCGTCCGACGTTGGCTCGGCTGGGCGTCGAGTGGGCATCCACGGCGTCGAGTGGGAAAGCGCGACGGCATTCGGCCGATTTTCCACCCTCAGCGCACAGTCGGCGTGACCGCCGCCTAGACCGGCCTAACCCCGGCTCAGCAGCGACTCGGTGGCAGCCAGCAATGCGCAGGTCGCCAGCCCGTCGATGGCATTGCGCAGGTCGGATATCGGCGGGAACGTCGGGGCGATCCGGATGTTCTTGTCGTCCGGGTCTTTCCGGTAGGGGAACGACGCGCCCGCATCGGTGACGGCGATACCGGCGTCTTTGGCCAACGCGACGGTGCGTCGCGCCGTGCCGGGCAGCACGTCGAGGCTGATGAAGTAGCCGCCTTTGGGCTCGTTCCACGAGGCAATCTTGGAATCACCGAGACGCTTGTCCAGGATCTCCAGCGCCAAGGCGAATTTGGGCGCCAGTATCTGCTGGTGGCGCAGCATCTGCAGGCGCACGCCATCGGCATCGCCGAAGAAGCGCAGGTGCCTTAGCTGGTTGACCTTGTCGGGCCCGATCGACTTCTTGGCGGCGTACTGCAGATACCAGGCGATATTGCCCAGCGATCCACCAAAGAAGCTGACACCGCTGCCGGCGAAGGTGATCTTCGACGTCGACGCGAAGACATATGGCCGGTTGGGGTTGCCCGCGGCAGCGGCCAAGCCCAGCACGTCGACCTGGTGGGGGAAGTCCAGCGTCAAGGTGTGCACCGCATAGGCGTTGTCCCAGAGCAGCCGGAAATCCTCTGCCGCCGTGCGCATCTGGACGAGCCGACGAACGGTTTCCCACGAGTAGGTGATGCCGGTCGGATTGGCGAACACCGGAACCGCCCACAGGCCTTTGATCGCCGGGTCAACGGCGACCATTTCTTCGATCAAGTCGACGTCCGGCCCGTCCTCGCGCATCGGGATCGAGATCATCTCGATGCCCATGGTTTCGTTGATAGCGAAGTGCCGGTCATAGCCCGGCACCGGGCACAGGAACTTGACGCCGTCCTGCTCCTGTACCCAAGGCCGCGGCGAGTCCACCCCGCCGTAGAGCATCGAGAAGGCGACGACGTCATGCATCAGCTCGAGGCTGGCGTTGTTGGCCGCGATCAGGTTGGGCACCGGGATGCCGAGCAGCTCGCCGAAGATGGCCCGCAGTTCGGGTAGGCCGTGCAGCCCGCCATAGTTGCGGGTGTCGGTGCCCTCGCCGTCGCGGTAGTCAGTCCCGGGCAGGCTCAGCAAGGCGTTGGACAGATCGAGCTGCTCGCTGCACGGTTTGCCGCGGGTCAGGTCGAGGGCCAGTTTCATGGACTGCAGCGCCGCATAGTCGTCCTGGTGGCGCGCGTGCAATGCCTCGAGGTCGCTACGGCCTAGGGAGCTGAACGAGCCGTGCGACACCATCCGCCTTTCGCCGTCAACGAGGGAGGTTCCGACATGAGGGGACCCCGCGCACCCGCCAGAGCCCATTGACCCTTGCTGCCTTCCGGCCCTGGGGGAGTTCACAGGATAGACGCCGCGCGGGGTCCACCGCGAGTGTAGTACCCGGCCCGGATCAATCGGCGACAGGCAGAAGACTCCAAGCTGGGCTCGGCTACCATTGCCGACGGAGGATTCGCCTAGTGGCCTATGGCGCTCGCCTGGAACGCGGGTTGGGTTAACAGCCCTCGCGGGTTCAAATCCCGCATCCTCCGCACTCAGTCCGGGTGTGACCAGGCCAGATCGGCGGGGCTTGGCCACTCCCGGATACAAGCTCAAGGAGGCGCATGAGACGCAAGGCTGCCGTGTTTTGGCACGCGACGCTCTCGGTTGCCGCTGGTCTCCTCTATTTCTGCTTTGTGCTGCCGCGGTGGTGGGAGCTGATGGGCAACACCACCCACACGCTGGGCACCGCGGTGCGGATCGTCGCCGGTGTGGTGATCGCCCTGGCCGCCCTGCCGGTGGTGTTCACCTGGCTGCGGGACCGCAAGCCGGAGTACGGCACGCCACGGCTGGCCTTGACGCTGCAGACCTGCTCGGTCGCGGCCCATGTGCTGGCCGGTGTGCTGATCGTGGGCGCCGCAATCAGTGAGATTTGGCTGAACCTCGACACCGTCGGGCAGTGGCTGTTCGGCGTCTATGGCGCTGCCGCCGCGATCGCGGTGCTCGGCATTCTCGGGTTCTACCTGTCGTTTGTCGCCGAGCTGCCACCCCCGCCGCCGAAACCGATCAAGCCCAAGAAAGACAAGCAGCAGCGTCGTCGCCGCAAGAAGGGCGCTGAGGCGGAAGCCGAAGACACCGAGACCGAAGAAGGCGAAGAGGGCGAGGCCGACGAGGACACCGCAGCTGACGGCGACGACGCCGAGACGGCCGAAACGCCAGATCAGGACGATGGGCCCGCGAAGGTCACCGTCGCGGAAGAGCCCGACGCTGCGTCGACGGCCGAAGAATCCGAGTCGACAGCGCAAGAGGCGCCCGCCCTCGAGGACACCGTCGACGCCGAGACGCCTCAGGGCGGGTTGCGCAACCGGCGCCCGAGCGGCAAGTCGTCAACGGGGCATCGGCGCAGACGCACGCGTCGCGGTGGTGTCGCTGTCGAAGACTGAGCCTTCGGCCTGAGACGGTAGCGCCGTCAGGTCCAGCCACGCGGTCATCAGGCGGGCGGCAGCGCCGATATTGCCGAGCTGACAATGGTTGCCCGCCTGCTCGGCGGCGGTGAAGAGCCGGGTTGTCACCGATCGCGCGTGAGTCAGGGTGCTCGCCTGGCGGCCCAACTGCTTCAGCGGCACGTAGTGGTCGTCCGCGCCTGCGAGGAGCAGTACGTCGGCGCGAACCAGGTGCGAGATCTTGCCGGTCGCCAACGCGATCGTTGAGCGCAGAAAGTCGTAGGGCGTGGCAGTGCCGGTGACGTGCATGCCCTGCTGCAATCCCCACTGTGAGACCGGCTTGCGGGCAACGGCCCAGTCGGCAATGCCGTTGACGATCCGGCGGGCGCGCGCAGTAAGCATCGCGCGCAAAGGAATTCGAGTGCCCCGGCCGATTTGGCCCGCGATCGTCTCGAAAAAGTCGTCGAGGATGTCGAACGCCACCACCTGGCTGATCCGCGGTTCGAACGCGGCTGCACGGATCACCAGGCCACCGCCCAGCGAGATTCCCACGGCGGCAACGTCTTCAAGGCCGTAGTGGTCGAGCACGGCGGCCACCGGCCGCTCCCATTCGGTGATCAGTGTGAGGCCAAAGTCCTCCAGTGCGCTGCCTTGGCCGGGGCCCTCGAACACGACGATCCGCCGACCCGCGTCGACCATGCCGGCGATCATCGGCAGGAATTCTTCGATGTAGCTATCGAATCCGCCGAACATGATGATCGGGAGACCGATTTGGCGTTCCGGTCGCAGGTCGTAGGCCGGCAACACACCGGAGCCGAACGGGACGAATTCTGGCGTCACGTCGTAGATGGTGCGCATGGCTTGCAGGAACCTGGCGCGGGTGGCCGGGCGGCGCGGGTCAGTGGCCACCATGAAGAACTCGGCTGCCCGGTCGTAGTAGGCACCGGCAAGCGGGCGTTCAGCGGCGCGGGCCCGATCGGCCAGGCCGAGGAATGCGTCGATCACCTCCGGGTAGGTGTTGGCGTGCGCCCCCAGTTCGGCCATCTCGTCGATGGCCGACGGGCCGATCCACTGCACCCAGCGGTTGCACTGAAAGTTGATGCTGACATCGGCGTGGAAGCGGTGAAAACCGATCGGCGGGGTGGCGCCGCTGCAGTCGAGCCGGGGTGCTGACGAGTCCATTGCGATCTCCTATTGCAAGTTATCTTGCAATAGGATGCACCCATGCGGCTCCGATTGCAAGTGAAGTTGCGATAAGCTTTGAGGTCATGGGCGCGGACGTGACACATCGTCGCGGGGAGCATGTCCGCCGGACCGTGTTGTCCGCGGCGTTCGACGAGCTGGTCGCCAACGGGTTCGACGGCGCCACCGTCGCCGGAGTGGCCAAGCGCTCCGGCGTCCACGAGACCACCGTCTACCGTCGGTGGGTTACCCGGGAGAACTTGTTGGTGGCGGCCTTGCTCGACCGAAGCGCCGACGCCATCCCCACCCCGGACACCGGTTCGACCCGAGGCGATCTGCTGGCGATCGTCCGCGGCGTCATCGCCTACATGCGCTCGCCGACGGGGACGGCGGTGCTGCGCGCGGCGATGCTACCGGTCGATGATGCCTATGCCGATGCGCGCCAAGCCTTCTGGGCGCAACGGCTGGACGCGTTGTCGCCGGTGGTGGCGCGCGGTGTCGAGCGTGGTGATCTGCGCGCCGACACCGACGCCCAACTGCTGCTGGAGACGCTGGTCGCCCCAATCCACGGCCGGCTGCTGCTCACCGGTGAACCCGTCGACGACGACTTCGCCGAACGGCTGGTCGACCAAGTCCTCACCGGCGTGGCGTCCGCAACCCTATGCTGAGCGAGTGCCAAACACCTATCGAGTCGTTCAGTGGAACACCGGAAACGTCGGCAAGAGCTCGCTGAAGTCGATCGTCACCAACCAGATACTTGAGTTGGTCGGGTGCTATGCCTGGTCGGCGGAGAAGGTCGGCCGCGACGCCGGCGAACTCGTCGGGATCCCGCCGCTGGGCGTTGCGGCCACCAACGACGTCGACGCGCTGCTCGCCCTGAAACCCGACTGCGTGGTCTACAACCCGATGTGGATCGACGTCGACGATCTGGTCCGCATCCTGTCCGCGGGCGTCAACGTGGTGACCACGGCGTCCTTCATCACCGGACACAATCTGGGCGAGGGCCGCGACCGGATATCGGAGGCCTGCGAGAAAGGCGGCTCCACGATCTTCGGCTCCGGCGTCAGCCCCGGTTTCGCCGAGCTGTTGGCCATCGTGTCGGCAATGGTGTGCAACCGCATCGACAAGGTCACCGTCAACGAGGCCGCCGACACTACGTTCTACGACTCACCGGAGACCGAGAAGCCAGTGGGATTCGGCCAGCCGATCGACCACCCGGAGCTGGCGGCGATGGCGGCAAAGGGGACGGCCATCTTCGGCGAGGCGGTTCGGCTGGTGGGCGACGCGCTCGGCGTCGAGCTCGACGACGTCCGGTGTGTGGCCGAGTTTGCCCAAACCACCGCTGACCTCGAAATGGCGTCCTGGACCATACCCGCGGGATGCGTTGCGGGCGTCTACATCAGCTGGCAGGGCATCGTCGGCGACAAAACCGTCATCGATCTGAATGTGCGGTGGCGCAAGGGACAGACGCTCGAGCCCGACTGGAAGATCGACCAGGATGGCTGGGTCATCCAAATCGATGGCCAGCCGACGGTGACTACCAAGGTCGGCTTCCTACCACCGCCGTACTTCGAGGCCACGACGCTGGAGGAATTCATGGACCTCGGTCACATCATGACGGCGATGCCCGCGATCAATGCGATCCCTGCCGTCGTCGCCGCGGCGCCGGGCATCGTCACCTACGCCGACCTTCCGCTGACGCTGCCTCGCGGCGTTGTCCCGACCAGCTAGCGCGCGGGAATGTTCTGCAGCTTAGGCGCCAGGTCGGGGCAGTAGATGCTGATGGCGGAACCGAGGAATTGGTAGGACTGAACTTGAGTAGTGCCCCGTGGAAGGTTCTTTTCTAGGAAATGAGCGGACGCAGCCGCATCAGGGTCGACGCCCTGACCCAGTCGTCGGCAGACGATCTTGGCCAGGTACGGGTTGTAGTCATGCGGCCCGTAGATGCCGTACCCGGCGATCTGGTTGTCGAAGTCGGTGTCGGGGTCGGCGTATGCCGGCCCGGCCAGGCCGATCGCCCCGGCGATGGCGAGCACTGCAAACCCGGTTGCCTTCATGGGCTGGATCGTACCTCTGCGAGTCTCGCCTGCAGATCGAGCTCGCATCCTGGTAATCATCGGCAGAGATCCTCCTCGCGCGTGCGAACCTGTCAGCCGGGAAGCGTCGCGAGGCGCCCCCGCCGGTTTTTCCGTATCGCCTATTCCGATTAGAGTAGCTAAGGTTACACACAAGCTAATTAGTTGAGCGCCCTTCGCCCCTGGTTAAGGATGAAAGAACCCATGACGACCACCGAGCCGCGGACCGAGCCGCTGCCCACTCAAGGAGACAGTGGCCGCGAAGATAAGGTCACCTCCGTGCGCCGGGTCGCCAAAACCTCACTGTTCGGCCTGCTTCGACGGTTTTGGATTGTGCTGGTGATCGCAGCCGTCGTCGCGATCTCGGGGTTCTGCGTGTATCGGCTGCACGGCATCTTCGGTGCTCACGGCAACGCTTTCGGCGGCGGTGCGGTCCCCGAAGAGATAAAGCCGTTCAACCCCAAAGTCTTAACACTCGAGGTCTGGGGCCCACCGGGCAGCGTGGCGACCATCAACTATCTGGATAAAGATTCCAAGCCGCAGCAGGCGCTCAACGTACCCCTGCCCTGGTCGACAAAGCTGACAACAACGCAGCCCTCTCTTCCCGCCAATCTCGTGGCGCAGGGAAGCGGCGATTGGATCGCCTGCAAGATCACCCTGGACGATAACGACGGGCGCGGTCCGATCGTGAAGGCCACAAATCGATCCCCCGCCAACGAAACAGTCAATGCCTTCACCTTCTGCCTGAATAAGTCCGCATGAGTGAGACCACTGAGGTTGCACGGCCTGTCTCGCAACCGTTGATCCCGCCGTTCCTGCCGCGGATGATCCATCGGCTCGCAGTGCCGATCCTGCTGTTGTGGGTGGGCCTTGCCGTGCTTCTCAATGTTGCGGTGCCGCAACTGGAAGTCGTCGCAAAAAATCACTCGGTGTCACAGAGTCCGAAGGACGCGCCCGGGATGATTGCGATGAAGAAAGTCGGAACGACGTTCCATGAATTCAATTCCGACAACTCGGCGATGATCGTCCTGGAGGGGAAGCAACCGCTCGGGGTTGCCGCGCACCAATATTACGACGAAATCGTCAAACGGCTCAAAGCGGACAACGTACACGTCCAACACGTCCAGGACTTTTGGAGCGATCCGCTGACTGCCGCTGGCTCACAAAGCAAGGACGGAAGAGCCGCATACGTCCAGGTCTACCTCGCCGGCAATATGGGTGAGAGTTTGGCCGCCGAGTCCGTCGACGCTGTCCGCAAGATCGTCGACTCCGTGCCCGCGCCACCAGGAATCAAGGCCTACGTCACCGGGGCGGGTCCGCTCATCGCCGATCAGTCCCATGCCGGCGAGAAAGGCGTCAAGAAGGTCACCCTCGTCACCTTTCTGGTGATCATTGTGATGCTGCTTTTTGTTTACCGCTCGGTGAGCACTGTTTTCATCGTGCTGTTCATGGTCTTCGTCGAATTGGCCGCGGCCCGGGGTGTCGTCGCTTTCCTCGGGAACTACAACATCATCGGGCTGTCCACTTTCGCCAACAACTTGCTGGTGTTATTGGCGATCGCCGCGGGAACGGATTACGCGATTTTCGTGATGGGCCGTTATCACGAGGCCCGAGGCCTCGGCGAGGACCGAGAACAGGCCTTCTACACGATGTTTCACGGTACCGCGCACGTCGTGCTGGGTTCGGGTCTGACCATCGCCGGTGCGATGTACTGCTTGAGCTTCACCCGGTTGCCGTATTTTCAGAGCTTGGGCGTGCCTTGCGCAGTCGGCATGCTTGTTGCGGTCTTTGCAGCACTTACCCTGGGCCCCGCGGTGGTCGTAGTGGGCAGCTTCTTCAAACTCTTGGACCCGAAGCGCATATTGCAAACCCGGGGATGGCGACGCATCGGCACCGCGATCGTCCGTTGGCCCGGACCGATCCTGGCAGTGACGATCGCCATTGCCCTTGTCGGTTTGCTGGCGCTGCCCGGATACAAAACGGACTACGACAACCGCCACTATCTGCCGCCTGATACCCCGGCTAACATCGGTTATGCGGCCGCCGACCGGCATTTCGACCAGGCCCGGCTGAATCCCGAGCTGCTGATGATCGAGACGGATCACGACCTGCGCAATCCGGCCGACTTCCTCGTGTTGGACAAAGTGGCGAAAGCTATCTTCCACATCCCCGGTATCGGCCGTGTGCAGACGATCACCCGGCCCCTGGGCACTCCGCTCGACCACAGCACCCTTGGTTTTCAGATGGGCGCGCAAAGCGCCGGCCGGATCCAGACCCAGCATTACCAGGAGGAGCAGGCGCAGAACCTGCTAAAGCAAGCGGACGAGCTCCGGAAAACGATGGCAACTCTACGCGAGCAGATGAAAGTCACGCAGGATCTCAGCAACACCACGCACGAAACCACCAGGCTCACAAAACAAACCGTGAAGATTACGGAGGAATTGCGAGATAACATCGCCGTCTTCGATGATTTCTTCAGGCCGATTCGTAGCTACTTCTATTGGGAGAAACACTGTTACGACATCCCGGCCTGCTGGTCGCTGCGATCCATCTTCAACGCGCTCGACGGCATCGATCAAGTCAGCGAGAACATCGAGGCGCTCAGCGCGAATCTCGACAAATTGGATCAGATTCAGCCGAAGCTAGTGGCGCTGATACCACCCCAGATCGCCAGCCAGGAAGCAAATCTCCAAACAATAATGTCGAACTACGCGACGACAAAAGGTCTCAACGACCAACAGAAGGCGGTGTCCGACAACGCCACGGCCGAGGGCGAGGCTTTCGACAAAGCGAAGAACGACGACACGTTCTATCTGCCACCGGAAGCTTTCAAAAGCCCGGATTTCAAGCGGGGTCTGAAACAGTTCATCTCACCCGACGGCCATGCTGTTCGCTTGATCATCTCGCACGAAGGTGATCCGGCAAGCCCTGAAGGTATCGCCCTTATCAACCCGATCAAGCAGGCGGTGCACGAGGCCATCAAGGGCACCCCCTGGGAAGGCGCCAAGGTCTATCTCGGTGGCACCGCAGCGCTGTACAAGGACATGCGCGACGGCTCTAACATCGACCTGATGATTGCGGGAATAGCCGCGGCCACTTTGATTTTCATCATCATGCTGGTCATCACCCGAAGCGTTGTCGCGGCCTTGGTCATCGTGGGTACCGTGCTGCTTTCGCTGGGCGCTTCGTTCGGCCTTTCCGTGCTGGTGTGGCAGTACCTGCTCGGGGTCAAGTTGCACTGGATGGTGCTGGCGATGGCGATCATCCTGCTGTTGGCGGTCGGGTCGGACTACAACCTGCTGCTGATATCCCGGTTCAAAGAAGAAATTCACGCCGGGCTCAAGACCGGCACGATTCGCGCCATGGCCGGCTCGGGTTCGGTGGTAACCGCTGCCGGACTGGTGTTCGCTGCCACCATGGCCACGTTCATGTTCAGCCCGTTGAAGGTCATGGCTCAGGTGGGTACCACGATCGCGTTAGGGCTGTTGTTCGACACCCTGATCGTGCGGTCGTTCATGACACCCTCGCTGGCGACGATGCTGGGACGCTGGTTCTGGTGGCCGCAACACGTGCGTCCGCGCCCCGCGAGCACGATGCTTCGGCCGTACGGAACGCGCCCGGTCGTTCGCGAACTGCTGCTGAAGAATGTCGACGAGCATCCGCCCGGCGGTCTGGTACAACAGCGATAGCCAGGCGGCAACCGCGCCGCGATACCTACTCCGATGGCGCCTTCGGCAGCGGGGCGGTCTTGGCTTCTTGGCCGTCGACCTGGCCGTTCAGCAGAGACCGGACCAGCGGACGGGGCCCGGTGGGTCGCAGCATGTAGCTGGCCGGCCGAGGTCGCACCTTGATCGGCCACCAGAACCAGCGTCCGAGCAGCGCGGCGATGGACGGCGTCATGAACGAGCGGACCACCAACGTGTCGAACAGCAGACCCAATCCGATCGTTGTGCCGACCTGACCGATGATCCGCAGGTCGCTGACCACCATGGAGCCCATGGTGAACGCGAACACCAGACCCGCGGACGTCACCACCTTGCCGGTGCCACCCATCGCACGGATGATGCCCGTATTTAGCCCGGCGCCGATCTCCTCTCTGAACCGGGAGACCAGCAGCAGGTTGTAGTCAGACCCCACCGCTAACAGGACGATCACCGACATCGCCTGCACCATCCAGTGCAATTTGAAACCGAGGACGTACTGCCACAGGAGCACGGACAATCCGAACGACGCACCCAACGAAATCGCAACTGTGCCGACGATGACCAGGGCGGCGATCAGGCTTCGAGTGATGATCAGCATGATGATGAAGATGAGGCACAGCGAACCGATCCCAGCGATCCACAGGTCGTAATTTGCGCCGTCCTTCCAGTCCTTGAAGGTGGCTGCGGTGCCGGCGAGGTAGATCTTGGCGTCCTCCAGCGGGGTGGCCTTCAGCGACTCTTCGGCTGCCTGCCTGATCGCGTCGACGCGCGCGATGCCTTCCGGCGTTGCGGGATCTCCCCGGTGCGAGATGATCATCCGCACCGCCTTGCCGTCCGGTGAGAAGAAATTATTCAGGGCGCGTTTGAAGTCCGGGTTCTTGAAGACTTCCGGCGGCAGGTAGAACGAGTCGTCGTTTTTGGCGGCGTCGAAGGCTTTGCCCATGGCCGTCGCGTTATCGCTCAACTCGTCCATCTGTCCGAAGATCCCCGACATGGTGCTGTGCATGGTCAGCATCATCGTCCGCATGGATTCCATAGTCGCGATCATTGGCGGGAACTCCGCAATCATCTGCGGCATCAGCTCATCAAGTTTATCGAAGTCGTTGGTAAGAACTTGGAACTTATCATCGATTTCGTCGACACCATCAACGGCTTCGAATACAGATCGCAGCGAATAGCAGATCGGAATATCGTAGCAGTGCTTTTCCCAGTAAAAATAACTTCGGATAGGCCGCCAGGTATCCTCGAAATTCGCGATGTCGTCCCGCAATTCCTCGGTGACAGCCTGCATTTCCTTCGTCTCACCGACCATTTTGTGGGTGGTGTCAGTAAGTTCTTTCATGAGGTTGTACATACGGGACATTCGCGCGATCGTGTCCTCGAGGTCGTCAGCCTGCTTGAGCATATCGTCCATGCGGGCTTTTTGGAATTTCATCGTCTGTACTTGCCCGGCATTTTGCATGCTGAGCTGAAATGGAATTGACGTATGCTCCATCGCCGTGCCCTCGGGACGTGTGATGGCCTGCACCCTGGAAACGCCCGGAACATGCAAGATGCCCTTGGCCAGTTTGTCGAGAATCAGGAAGTCTGCCGGATTGCGCATATCGTGATCGGCTTCGACCATCATCACTTCGGGCATCAACCGCGCCTGAGAGAAATGTCGCTCGGCGGCATCATATCCTTCATTGGCGTTGATATTGTGGGGTATGTATAGCCGGTCGTTGTAGCTGGTTTTATACCCGGGCAGTGCCAGTAAGCCAATGAGCGCGATCCCACACGCAGCCGCGAGAATGGGCAGCGGCCACCGCACGATGGCGGTGCCTATCCGCCGCCAGCCACGAACCTGCATCTTTCGTTTCGGGTCGAATAGACCAAACCGGCCGCCGACGACAATGACGGCCGGAACCAGCGTGAGCGCGACCGCAACCGCAACGAGCATGCCCGCTGCGCAAGGCACGCCCAAGGTTTGGAAATACGGCATCCGCGTGAAACTTAGGCAAAACAGCGCGCCCGCGATCGTCAAACCGGAGGCTAACACGACGTGAGCAACCCCGCGGTAGGTGGTGTAGAACGCGGTCTCACGATCCTCGCCGACCTGTCGGGCCTCTTGATACCGGCCGAAAAAGAAGATGCCGTAGTCTGTCCCGGCCGCGATTCCAAGGGACACCAACAAATTGATTGCGAAGGTGGAGAGGCCGATAAGTCCGTGGTATCCGAGAAACGCGACAATTCCCCGGGCTGCCGTCAACTCGATGCCGACCATCAATAACAGCAGAAAGACCGTGATGACCGAGCGGTAGACGAGCAACAACATCGTGAAGATCACCAAAAGGGTTGTCACGGTGATTTTGATGAGGGTGCTGTCGCCACTGTGGTGCATGTCCGCCACCAGCGCCGCCGGGCCGGTCACATAGGCCGTGACTCCCTTTGGCGCGGGCGTCCGGTTCACGATGTCGCGGACCGACTTAATCGATTCGTCTCCCAGGGTCGTGCCCTGATTGCCGGCCAGGTTGATTTGGACGTAGACGGCCTTACCGTCGGTGCTTTGTGCACCTGGCGCTGTGAGCGGATCCCCCCAGAAATCCTGGACGTGCTGCACATACTTCGTATCGGCCTTCAGCTGACGAATCAAGCTGTTGTAGTACCGGTGAGCATCGTCCCCCAGCCGCTGCTGACCCTCCAAGACAATCATCGCGAAACTGTCGGAGTCAGACTCCTTGAATTTCTCGCCCATGCGCGTCATCGCTAGCACCGACGGCGCATCTTTGGGGCTCAGCGACACCGACCGTGCGGTCGCGACTTCCTCCAGCGACGGGATGCCGACGGTAACCAGGACAACAATGCCCAACCACGCCAAGATGATGGGAACCGCCAGCCGATGGATCGTCCTGGGCAGGACTGGCGGTTTGGTGTGTTCGCTGCTCGCCCGCTCGCTAATCATGCGCCCTTCAGCACGCAGTAGGTGAACGCGTTCACCTCGTGCGAAATCTTTTCGGCTTTGACCACGCCGTCCACCACAATGCGACAGCCGATGGTGTTGCTATCGCCCTGGGCCACGATGTTTCCCATGACTGCCGGCGATGTCGTGGTGAAGTTCATCGACCAAGGCAACTGCGCTCCGTCGACTCGCCGCGGATCAGCATTGACATCGAAATAGCTGATATCCGCCACAGTGCCAGGGGGACCGAAGACCTCGTAGGTCAGCCGCTTGGGATTAAACGGCTTACTGTTATCGGTCTGGCTATCGGCATACGAGGGGCGCTTATCGGAGCCGAAAATGCCGTGAATCCGCCACACCGTGAACCCGCCGAGGACAACGACCAGCACTATCACCAACGGAATCCACGACCGCTGCAGAACCCTGATAATCGCAATCCCCTTCACCTGTTGCCGCTCGCCTGGCCGGCGGTTTCCCGCCTGCTCGAAGATATTCACCTACCGATCGGCGAGCCACGCCACCCGCCGACACATCGAACGCGGTGGGGCGTCTCAGGGTGCCTGCGTGACAGGCACCTCGACCGAGCGACGGCGGCAAGGAGGCACCGCCGAACCTTGACGAGTAAATCATGCCGTCGGCTCGGATTGTTCGCTCCTTTCCGTCGCCCAGCGCGGTGCGACTGTAACGCATGTTATGTGCGTAAACGGACGCTACCGGGTTCGACGCCCACCCGCAATCAGTCGACGTGCGTTATTCTCGCGCCGTGCCGCAGCTCAGTTTCCAGCGCGCCCGCACCGAGGACAAGAAGCGCCAACGTGCGGCGGCGCTGGTGGAAGCCGCACGCTCGCTGGCGCTGGAATCCGGTGTCGCATCGGTCACCTTGACCGACGTCGCTAGCCGAGCCGGAGTTCACTATTCCGCCGTTCGCCGGTACTTCACTTCTCACAAAGAGGTGCTGCTGCACCTGGCTGCCGAAGGGTGGGTGCGGTGGTCGAACACGGTGTGCGAGAGGTTGCGCGACCCCGCTCCGAAGTCGCCGTCGCAGGTCGCCAAGGAGTTAGTCGATGGCCTGGCGGCCGACCCGCTGTTCTGCGACCTTCTCGCCAACCTGCATCTTCACCTCGAGCATGAAGTGGAAATCGACAGGGTTCTCGAGGTCAAGCAGATCAGCACGACAGCGGTGACGTCGCTCGCCGATGCGATCGAGCAGGCGTTGCCGGGGCTGGGACGCCCAGGCGCATACGACGTCATTCTTGCTACGTACTCGTTGGCGGCGCCGTTGTGGCAGCTCGCTAATCCACCGAAAAAGCTCGCCGACGCCTACGCGGAGGCCAAGGCGACAGACCTGCCACCGGACTGGAACATTGACTTCACGTCTGCGCTGACGCGCTTGATCACGGCGACCTGCGTCGGCCTGATGGCCGCGCCGCGGGAGTCAGATCCCGGCTGATTCGCCTAGGGGTTGCGACCTACCAGTTCCACACCGACATGTCGCCGGCCGGATAGTTGGCGCAGTTCTCGGTTTCCTTGGCGACAACGCCCTTGTTGTTGAAGAAGATCTTCATGTGGTTGGGCCAGGCCAAATTCAGCGGATCGATCTGGGGTGCATAGAAGTTCGCGGAATAAGCCCTGCGATCCGCCGACGACAACGAGTAGAACCAGTGCACCTTGTCTTGGGTGGCCTGCTGAACGTTCGGGTGATTGTCGTAGTCAGCCATGTACCGCTGGTAATACACCGGCTCGAAATCCCTTGCGGCGGCCAGTATCTGCTCAGCGGTGCAGGTCGTCGCGATCATTCTCCGAGGTATCGGAAAGTCGTCGGTGGAATCGTTGGATGAGCAGCCAGCACACGGTTGGAACCCAGGATCGGCCACGGCGACCCGGGGGAATGCGGTTGCGGCGGCACCGAGGGCGAGCACGGCGACGCCGACGCGGACGGCAGTGCTCAGACGAGAAAGACGCATCCGGCTACTATAACGCTTCGATAAAGGCCATGCCTAGGTGACCAAAGTACCTATCCGGCGGCGGGCTCGATCTCGAGACCAATGTGCACCTTGTCGATGCCGCCGCGCACGATCGAGTGCAGGTAGAACCACGGGGCGTGGTACCAGTACCGCTTGAGGACGGCGTTGTAGACCCGCCGGGTCTCTGACTTCGGCAGCACCCGGGCGACGCCTTCGACCTCATCGCTTTTGGGCTTACCCAAAGCTCCACTCTTGGCGATCGTCACCCGGGGCGTGTTGCGGATGCGCTTTGTCTTCCACGACCCGTCGTCGGTGATGACGAGAAGCCGATCGCCGTCGGGTACCCCCCAGATCGCCGTCGGTTTGGGGCGACCGTCCTTGGTGAACGTCGTCAACAGCAGATACTTGGATTTGATGACGTCCTGAAAACTAAGTGTCACGCTTTTCTTTATATCTGGCCCCGCCACTTCCGGTGATCAGGGCATAGCGGCGGACCACGCGACATGCCCGTCGAACTGCAGGCTTCTCGCCATGTCCCGGTAGTTGTCACGCAACTGCGCATACGCCACGGCGTCGCCGCGACCCTGAGCCAGCAGCGCCCGCAGCCGCAGCAGCCAGACGTCGCGCGCAGGCTCAGCTTCACCCCGGTCGGTCGGCGTCGCAGCTAACTGCTCGATCGCGGCCTCGGCTTCGGCCACATCACCGTCGGCCGCCCGATCCAGCAGTGTCTCAACCAGAACACCCGTCGCGGGAAGGCCCAACGCCAATAGTCGGCCATCGGTGAATAGTTGCTCGACACCGGCACGCATAAGCCGTACGGCGTCATCGCGATCCCCGCGCCGAACGCTTTCGCGCGCCATGTACACCTCGACGAACGGCAACTCGCCGAGGTTATGACGCCGGCGACGGAACAGTTCGCTGACGTCAGCAAGCAATTGCTGTCCTCGGTGACGATCTTCTTCGATGTCGCGGTGCACCAGTGCAATGCCAAGCGTCATCCGCGCCAGCGCTAACGCGATGTCATCACCGGATCGCTCGGCAATCTGTAGGGCGTCTTCGATCTCGCGCATCGCCGAATCGTTGGGTGTCAGCGCGCCGAAGGATATGCCCGCGGGGTAGATGAGGCTGACCACGGTGGCATACGACATGGGGTCCGCGCCGCGGGCTATTGCCAGCGCCTCCTGCACGTCGTCGGTCCATCCAGGAAGCCCCAGGCAATAGCGGGCACAAGCCCGCGCGGTCAGGGCGCCCGCCAGGGGAGATCCGAAAAGGAAGTTGCCCTTGGCCGGGTCGCCGTCGGCCAGGTCGATCGCTCGTTGCGACCACAGCATCACGTCCGACCACTCAGCGGTCTCCATCTTGGCGAAGATCGGTGCGAACGACAGCCCCACCGTCAGGGTCGGATCGCCGACCGACTCGGTGAGGGCCATGGCTTCCGACGCCAGCTGCGACGCCTCACGCATACGGGCCCGGTACACGTGATCCATCACCAGCCCCGTCATCGCGACGGCCAGGGACGCCTTATCGCCGACGGCGGCGCACAACTCACGCAACTCCTCGAAGCGGGCGCCGGCGATCTCGATGTGCACGCGCCAGGCCAACCCGCACAGCATGGTGCGTGGGCCGATGCGCATTGCCGAACTGTCCGGGTCATCGGCGGGTAATGCGTCGGCGATCTTCGCCGCGCGCTCCCAACTGAGCCGCGCCGCGGCAATGTGACGGTTGGTCGCCCACGTCGCCGCGCGCATGTGCCAGCCATAGGCGGCGTGCAAGTCACCAGCGGCCTCCAGGTGTTCGGCGATCAACGCCGCGTTCTGGTCAGCTAATTCCGGCTCGCGGGATTCGATCGCGGCAGCCACGGCCCGGTGTATCCGAGCGCGATCGGATTTCAGTTGCGATTCGTAGGCCACCGTCCGGACCATCGGGTGCCGAAACGCGTAGGCGGCGCCCGCGGTAAACCGCACTTGGTCGACAAGGTCGGCGTCGATCAGCTCGTCGACGCATGGATCGATTCCCAGGCTGGTCAACAAATCGCGGCTGAACCGAGACCCGATGACGGCCGCGGCGGCGAGCGTCTTCTTGGCTGCCGGGCTGAGTCGGTCGATGCGGGCGTCGATGGTTGCCTGCAGCGTGGCCGGCACACCGACCTCGCCGACATCGGTGTGGCAGTCGTAGCTGCCGCGCTCGCCGCCGAGCACGCCGCGCTCGGCGAGTTCACGAGTGATCTCCTCGGCGAAGAAGGGGTTACCGGCAGCCCGGTCGGCAATGAGACCGCTGATCTCAGCCACTGACGGATCGGGCCCCAGCAGCTCAGCCAACAGCATTGACGATTCCGAATCAGTCAGTGGCGCAACAGCAATGGTCTGTGCGCCCGCGACATGTCGTAGTGCCCCGTGGTACTCGGGGCGATAGGTCATCAGCACCATCGAGCGGGTCTGCGGGATCACCGACACGAAGTCGGCGAGCATGGACTCGCTGACCTCGTCGATCCAGTGCACGTCCTCAATGACGAATATCGCCGGTTGGGTGCGGGCCAGCTGGGCCGCATTGATCATGGCGCCCAATCGCCGCCGTCGTGCGTCCGGATCGATCTTGGGCAACTCCACCTCGGGGTCGGCGACGCCCAACAAGTCGTCGAGCAGCAGCATGTCTTCCGGATCCGCGTCGGGAATTCGGGTACGCAGTCGCTCCCGGGCCGTGCGATCGTCCAGACCGCTGATCTGCCCGACCGCCCGCAGCAGACGTGCGACCGCGTGGAACGGGACGTCGGTGGCGTGCGACTCGCAGAAGGTGGAAAACATATCGAAACCATGGCTTTTCCCAAGCTGCACAGCTTCCCGGGCGAGTCGGGTCTTACCGATGCCAGGGGGGCCGACCACGCTAACCACCGTCCCGCGTCCGCTGATCGATCGATCGAGCATCGCCGTCAGCGTCGACAATTCCCACTCGCGACCGACCAACGTCGGTTCCACCGCACCGATCCGCTCGGGCTGCGCGGCGATACTCAGCAGCCGATGCGCAGGCACCGGCTGATCGGCTCCTTTGATGTGAACCAGCTCCGGCTCGCCGAGCACCGTCGCGCCCTCGACCAGCCGAGCCGTCGACTCACCGAGCATCACCCCGCCGTGGGGCGCGACCGACTCCATCCGCTGGGCCATCCCCACCTGCTCACCGACCGCGGTATAGCCCGGCGCGCCCGAACCGATATCTCCGGCGATCACCTGACCGGAATTGAGGCCCACCCGCAGCTGGAGTGTGATGCCGTCACGGCGCTCCACCTCCGGCGCCAAGGCCTTGACCTCATCTTGAATTCCCAGTGCGGCCAGGCACGCCCGCAACGCGTGGTCCTCCAATGCGGTCGGCGCACCGAAGATGGCCATGATGCCGTCACCGGTGAACTTGTCGACAGTCCCGCCATAGCGTTTGACGACCGTCGACGCACGACTGACCAGCTCGGTCATGATCTCGCGCAACCGCTCGGTATCCACTTTTGCCGCGATATCCATCGACCGCACCACGTCGGCGAACAGCACCGTAACCTGCTTGTACTCCGCGTGCGTGTCGGCCTCAGCAACCGGCGCGCCGCACTCGTGGCAGAACCGGGCGTTCTCCAGGAGCTCAGTGCCGCACGCGCAGCACGCTTTTACGGCCGCCATCCGATTTTCTGCCAGTTGGGCCGCATGCTAATCGTTGGCAAGCTCACGACGCTCGATCAGGTCACCGAGACCCTCCGCACCGAGCCGCTCCCGGAACGCATGCGCCGTGTAGCCGATAGCGGTCGCGTCGGTTCGGGCGCGCACGGTCGCTGACCGAGGCAAGTTGAACAGCACACCGATTTCGCCGAAGTAGTCACCGGGGCCGGCTACCTTGAGTAATTCCTCACCGCCATCGGCTAATTCGCGCACAATCTCGAACTCACCTTTGGTAACCACGTAAATCAGATCGCCCATCGTGCTGTGCTCGAACAGCACCTCGCCGGCCTTCAGGTGGACAGTTTCCGGCGGTCGACTCGTCGACGCGACGGCGGGCACCAAGTCGACGACGCGATCGGCCAACGGCAGGATCCGGCTGTCGTGCGTCGCGACCACCACCACCCGTTCGCCTTGGGCCAACGAGCGAATCAGCCGCAGCACCTCCTCCACCTGAATGAAGTCAAGGTGCGCGGTCGGTTCATCGGCAAGAATCAACGGCGGGTCCAGCGCGATGGCGCGAGCAACTGCGACGCGTTGCTGCTGGCCGCCGCTCAAGTCACCCGGTTTGTGTTTCAGGCGGTCTGCGAGACCGACCTGCGTCAGCAGTTCTTCGGCACGCTGACGCGCCGCCGCGCGTGACCTCCCGGCCGCGCGCAGCGGCACCACCACGTTCTCGAGAGCAGTCAGGCTTGGCACGAGATTGAACGCCTGGAAGACGATGCCGACCTCGTCGCGACGGTACTTGGCCAGCGCACCGCCATCCAGCGCCGTGATATCGAGGCCACCGAATGCGATGGACCCGGACTTCGGACGCAGGATGCCGCCCAGGCAGGACAGCAGCGTCGTTTTCCCACAGCCGCTGGGCCCCAGCAGGATCGCCAGCGATCCCGCCGGCACATCGAGGTTCATGCCGTTGATCGGCCGCACCGCGTACCCACCGCTGGAGTATTCGACGACAAGGTCGGCAATGCTGAGATCGCCCACGGCTCAGGGACCTCCGAAAGCGAGGGCGGGATCGACCGCCACAGCGCGCCGTAGTCCGGCCAAGCTGGCCAGCAGACCGACCGCAATCGCGATTGCCGGTAGTGCCAGGTAGGCACGCATCGGTACGACGACGGTCATCGGGAACAACGGTGCCAGCAGCTGCGCAAGAATGACGCCCAGCACCGCCGCGAGCAGCGCGACGATGATCGCCTGCAGCGCGAGCCCCGCCAGGATCGACCGCGTCGACACGCCGATCGCCTTGAACACCGCAAAGTCGCGCACTCGCTCGAGCGTCGAGAGGTACACCAATGATCCGACGATCAGCACCGCAACGACCCACAGCAAATACGCCACGATCGAGATCGCACCCGCAGGGGACTTCACCGGACGCAATAGGTCGTCGACAGCCCCCGCTCGATCGAAGGCCTGGTACCCGTTCGGGAGCTGTCGCGGTGCGCCGACGACCCCGATCGACGTAACCAGCCGCTGTCCGTTGTACGCCAGGCGCTGTAGGCCCTCGGTTGTTAGGAAGATGTTGGGCCTCTTCGCCAGTGCAGTGGAATTGGGCACAATGCCGACGATCCGCAATGTCTGCGCACCGATCTGTACCTCGTCGTCGACGTGCTGACCCATCGTGCTCGATACCGCGACCTCGTCCGGCGTCGACGGTGCCCGACCCGCGAGACACCCGGCATGCCGGGTCCGTGCTCCGGCGCGCCGAAAGCCGTGACCGTTCGCGTTGATGTGCCTCCCTTTATCGTCATCTCCGCGGTAGCCAGCGGGCCCGCAGCCGCGACACCGGGCTCGGCGGCCACCGGGGGCAGATCAACCTCGGAGAATGGTGTCGCACCTAGGAACGGTCCGGTCGCGCCGGCTTCGACCACGAATCTGTCGACACCCATGCGAATCGACGGTTCGCTGCGCCTCTACCTGAAAGCCGTTCGACAGTCCCGTCATAACGAGGGTCATCGCAAACACCAATCCGGTGCTGACGATCGCAATGACTAGGCGCCGCGTTCGCCATTGCATGTCACGTAAAGCCGCGAACAGCATGCCCGCGAGAGTACCGACGACCAGGCATTTCTGGGCCGGGTTTGACCATGTTTGCACTCGCCGGTGTCACAACATGGCTTCGACCCAGGCGATGTGCCCTTCGAAGCCAAGCGATGTCGCCATGTCGCGGTAGCGATTCACGAAGTCCAAATAGCTCACGCCTTCGCCGCGCGCCCGGGCCAGCAGAGCCCGCAGCCGCAGCAGCCAGATATCGCGCATCACCAGACCGTCATCGGCCGGCGCAGCGGCTAGCCGCTCGATCGCGGCCTCGGCTTCCGCTATGTCATTTTCGGCGCCGCGGTCGAGCAGTGTCTCCACCAAAACTGCGGTCGCCGGCATGCCCCACACCAGCAGCTGCCCCTGGCTGACGATATGGTCGACGGCAGCGCGCATGGGCGGTATGGCTCCATCGGGATCTCCACACCGAGCGCTCTCCCGCGCTACGTACACTTTGACGATCGCTAATTCGGCCAGGTTGTGACCCCGGCGCACGAACACCTCGCTGACCTCAGCCAGCAGCTGGTGTCCCCGGTCAAGCTCGTCAGCCGCTTGCCGGTGTACCAGCACAACGCCCAGATTCAGCTGGGCGAAGGCCAGCGCGAGGTCATCACCGGACCGTTCGGCAATCCGTAGCGCATCCTCGCTCTCTGCTATGGCGCGATTGTCGGCACTCAGCACGCCGAGACCTACCCCGACGCCGTGGGCGTAGGCCACGACCGTGGCGTAGGACAGCGGGTCGGCGCTGCGGGCCATAGCCAGGCCGTGGCGCAGGTCATCGCGCCACCCGGGACGCCCCAGGAAATACCGGCCCATGCCTCGCGCCGTCAAGGCGAGCGCCAACGGACACCCGAAGAGGAAGTTGCCTTTCGATGGATCACCGTCGGCCAGGTCGATGACCCGTTGCGACCAACGCAGCAACTCAGTCCAGTCGGAGCATTCGAGCATGGCGTAGACCACCGGCAAGAACAGCCCCACCGTCAAGTTCGGATCACCGACCGATTCCGCGACGGCCACGGTTTCTGCTGCCAGCTGCACCGCCTCGCGTAGCCGGTCCTGATACGCAAGATCGATCACCAGCCCCGCCATACCAATGGCCAGCGACGCTTTGTCCCCGGCGGCGGCGCACAACTCCCGGAATTCCTCGAATCCGTCGTCAGCAACATGCAGAACGACGCGAAAGGCGGTACCCCACAACATGGTGCGCGGGGCGATTCGCATCGCTGGTCGGTTGGGGTCCTCGGCGGGCAACGCGTCGGCGATCTTGCGCGCGCGTTCCCAACTCAGCCGCGCCGCGGCGATGTCGCGGTTGGTCCCCCACGTGGCCGCCCGCATGTGCCAGCCGTAGCCAGCGTGCAGATCACCGGCAGCCTCCAAATGTTCCGCAATCAACGCAGCGTTCTCCTCCGCGGCTGCCGGGTCACGTGATTCGATCGCGGCCGCGACCCGCCGGTGCAACTCGGCGCGGTCGGATTTGAGCTGTGCTTCGTAGGCCACCGTGCGAATCAGCGGATGGTGGAACACATACTCGGGTTGTCCGGTGAAGCGGACCTGGTCGATGAATTGAGCAGCCAGCAGATCATCGACGACTGCTTCGACCCCCAGCGCGGTCAATAAATCAAGGGTGAATCGCGCGCCGAGCACCGCCGCCGCACTCAGCGTCCGCTTCGCTTTCGCATCGAGACGGTCGATGCGCGCGGCGATGGTCGCCTGCAGCGTGATCGGCACGTGCACCTCGCCAACCGCTGCCGTCGACAGGTACGCGCCCGAGTGGCCGCGTAACACTCCACGCTCGGCCAGGTCGCGAACCATCTCCTCGGCGAAGAAAGGATTCCCGGCAGCTCTCTCGGCGATCTTTTCGCCCAGCGCGCCATTCGAGGCGTCTGCTCCAAGCAGCCCAGAGATCAGTGCCGCGGTCTCTGAATCACTCAGCGGCGCAAGGGCTACCGTCTGCGCACCGGTCGCTCGGCTCAATGCGCCCTGATATTCGGGGCGGTAAGTCACGAGTAGCAGCGACGGCGTCTGGGGGATGACGGTGAGAAACTCGGCCAGCAGCGACTCGCTGACCTCATCGATCCAATGGGCGTCCTCAACGACGTACACCGCCGGCGTTTGCCGAGCCAACAGGGCGGCATTCAGCAGCGCCGTCAACCGTCGCCGACGGGCATCGGGATCGATTGCCGGCGACGGGGTGTTCGGGTCGGCGATCCCGAGTAAGTCATCGAGCAGGAGCAAGTCCTCGGGGTCTGCGTCGGGAACGCGCTCACGCGCTCGATCACGGGCGACCTGTCCGTCAAACCCCTCGACGCCGATGGCTGCGCGCAGCAGCCGAGCCACCACATGAAAGGAGACTTGGCTGGTGTGCGACTCGCAGAAGGCCGTAAACACGTTGGCCTCAAGGCGGGTCGCCATCGTCGTTGCCTCTCGCACCAGACGGCTCTTACCAATGCCCGGCGGGCCCGCCACGCCCAACACCGCGCCGTGGCCATCGATCACACGCTCTAGCAAGCCCTCGAGAGTGGACAGCTCCCAGCGCCGACCGACCAGATCCGACTCGGCACGCCCGGTGCCGCGAGGCTCGTCGGCCATGCCCAACAGCCGACGGGCGGGAACCGGCGCGCCGACACCCTTGATAAGTACCAACTCCGGCTCGCCGAGGGTCGCCGCACCCTCGACAAGTCGCGCCGTCGAAGCGCTGAGCATGACGCCTTCCGGCGGGGCGACCGACTCCATCCGCTGCGCCATGCCCACCTGCTCACCGATCGCGGTGTAACCCAAAGCGCCCGAGCCGATCTCGCCGGCGATCACCTGACCGGAGTTGAGACCCACTCGCAGCTGCAGGGTGACGCCGTCGCGGTCTTTGACGCTCGCCGCAAGCCGCTTGGCCTCCTGCTGAATACCGAGCGCGGCCAAACACGCCCGCTTGGCGTGATCCTCCAAAGCGGCCGGCGCGCCGAACACCGCCATGATGCCGTCACCGGTGAATTTGTCGACAGTGCCGCCGTAGCGGTTGACCACCAGCAGCGAGCAATGGACCAATTCCGTCATGATCTCGCGCAGCCGCTCAGTCCCGACCGCGGCGGCGATATCCATCGAATGCACCACATCGGCGAACAACACCGTCACCTGCTTGTACTCAGCGCGAGCGTCGGTCGCGGCTACCGCTGAGCCACATCCGTGACAGAACCGCGCGTTGTCGAGCAGTTCAGTGCCGCACGAGCTGCAGGCCGTTACGGCCGTCATTCGCCTCTCCGCCGCTGGACCCCCGTGCTGTCAGGATAGGGCGCTAAACAGCTGACGGTTGGGTTGTTGGCGGAGTTAGGGTGTGGTGATAACGGGTAAGGACGTGGGCAGATGAACAGTCAGATGAACGCTGACGACGAGTCCGTCACAACTCTGGAAGACCTCAGGACCGATCTGGCGCTTCGGTACAAGTGGACACCGAGCGGCGGCGCCTCGGTCGACCCCGCGATCGTGGAGGCCGACATGGCCAGCCTCGACCGCGACGGCTACGTCATTTGGCAGAACCTGCTCAGTGCCGAGGAATGCCAACAGATCCGTGACGTGGTCACACCCTGGTTGGGGCATACCGGACGCAACTCTTTCGAGGGGCGCCGCACCCAGCGCATCTACAGCGTGTTGAGCAGAACTCGGGTCTGCGATCGGCTTGTCGACCACCCGCGGCTGCTGGCGGCGCTCGATCAATTGCTGATGCCCAACTACCTGCTTTCGGCGTTGCAGGCCATCAATATTCAGCCAGGAGAGTCCGCGCAACTGGCTCACCACGACGACGGGTTCTACCCGATTCCGCGTCCGCGCGCGCCGTTGGCGGCCGCGACGATCTGGGCGATCGACGATTTCACCGCAGATAATGGCGCGACCGTGCTGTTTCCCGGCAGCCACCGCTGGGGCAGACGGCGACCCGGCCCGGACGATCAGTCGCTGCCGGTCGTCATGCCCGCTGGTTCGTGTGTCTTCTTCATCGGCACGCTTTGGCATGGCGGCGGTGCCAACACCACGACCCGCGACCGTCTTGCCGTCACCGCGCAATACTGCGAACCGTGGTTGCGGCCGATGGAGGCCTTCACCCTGTCGATCTCGCGCGAGATCGCTCGAACGGTCTCCGATGACATTCGTCGCATGCTCGGCTACAGCATCCACCCGCCGTTCGTCGGCGCGGTCGACGGCTTGCACCCGCTACGGGTATTAGACGAGCCTTAGCGAGGCGACCTGGTGCGGCGGCCTGTTAGCACCTGGTAGACCGCGATCAGGAAAACGGCGACGACGATTCCGATGAAGAACGGAATCCAGGCGATTCCACCGTTTGCGTTGTGGTAACCGAGCTGGTTGGCCACCGCTGAGCCAATCAAGCCGCCGACGGTGCCGAGCAGAACCGTCACGATGATGCCGATGTTCTGCTTGCCCGGCATGATGAGGTGCGCCACTACGCCGATGATTGCTCCCACGATGATGGCAAGAATTATTGATCCGATCATTGCTGCTCCTGTCGCATCGGCGCCTGGATTCGGCGCCTCGTGGACTACGAGTTCCCAGCTAACGCCTGCCGGAAACCGCCCTGCGCTGCGACTGGGATTCGCTTTTCGCCGTAGCTTGCGCCAAGCTGCGGGACCTCTAGGGGACCGGCGCGACGGGCGGCAGTAATGGCATTGCGCAGGGGACGAGCCAGGCCTGCGAACGATGCCATGTCGAGCACCATCGGCGTCAGCAACCGGTTGTGTACGAAACCGAACGCGCTGGCGGTCTCGGGATCGGCCCATCCGAGGGTTCCGCCCAGACCGATATGGCCGAACCCCTTGAGTAGACCGGGAATCGGCGATTCGTGATACCCGAGGTGAAACGGCATCGGCACCATGATGTTCAAATCAGGCAGCACCCGTGGCTTGCCGATCAGACCACTCGACCAAATGCGAGGACAGGAATTGTGTTCCGTCGATGCGCCCGTCGTTGGCCAGCGCGGCATACATCTTCGCCAGGCCGCGACCGGTGACGACACCATTGGCCGCGGGAATCTCGCCGTCCAGGAACGGGATATCGCCCTGCACAAACGATTTGATGCCGGGAAAATACATGGCGCCGAGCGCACCCGAGAAGGGCAGGCCGGCCACCCTCGGCGCGACGAAGTTGAATACCGGATTGGGCCGGGTGCTTTGCGGGGCCAGAATCTGCGCCACCTTGGTCGGCGCGTCGGCCGGCGGTCGGCCGAGATGAAGACCGTCGGTATTGAGCGGCCGCGCCAACTCAGTGCGAATGAGCTCGCGCATGCCGATACCCGTGACCGCTCGGGCCAGACCAGAAAGCAGCCAACCGTAAGTCAGCGCGTGATAGGCCGGGGCGCCGCGCAAGTGGTCGACCGGCGCGGCAGCGAGCCGCTCCTCCATGAGGCGGTGATCCATCAACTCCGTCTTGCTGACACCTTTTAAGTGCGACAGTCCGGATCGATGCCGCAAGACGTCGCGGACCGTGATGTCGGCTTTGCCGTTGGCCCCGAACTCCGGCCAGTAGCCGGCAACAGCCGTGTCGTAGTGCAGCAAACCTTGGTCGACCAGCCGGTGAATGACCGTGGATGCGACACCCTTGGTCGCGGAGAACACCATCGCGCCGGTATCGGCCGTCCACGGCACCTCGCCGGCCCGGTCCGACCACCCCGTCCAGACGTCGACGACTGGGCGGCCTTCGATGTAAACGGCCAGGGTCCCGCCCCCGAACCGGCGCCCAGGAAACAGCTGGGCAAACAACCGGATCACGTTCGCGAAACGCGGATCGGCGGCGCCGCGGACGCCGCGTGGCAGGCCGCTGTCGCTTTGGAGCAAAGACGGTTGAACCACTGTGCTAAGTCGCCACTCTTTGCCGACCCGCATCGCCGCGCCGCGATCCGATCATGGCGTGATGCTATTACTCGTAGGGTGTCCGATCACAGGAACCGCCGGCTTTGACACCTCCGGCGAGATGGCAGGATTTAGAAATGCGTCGTCGCAGCATTGCTCGGATCATCAGCACTGCGCTGGTGATGGTGTGGGCGTTGTCAACCGCGCCCGTGGGCGCTTGGGTTGCCTTTGCCGATCCATGTCCGAACGCCGAGGTGGTATTTGCTCGCGGTACCGGCGAGCCCCCCGGCGTCGGCGGGACGGGTCAGGCCTTCATCGACTCACTCACCGCGCAAGTGTCCGGGCGGTCCGTGGGCGTGTACCCGGTCAACTACCCGGCGACCGACGATTACATCAACAGCGCGAAGGCCGGCGCCGCTGATGCGAGTGCCCACATCCAGAGCATGGTTGCCAACTGCCCGAATACCAAGATGGTGCTTGGCGGATATTCCCAAGGAGCGGCTGTCATGGATCTGACGACCAATGACATGCCTGCCCCCGTTGGTGGTCATGTCGCCGCCGTGGCTCTCTTCGGCAATCCGAACACGTCCAGTAGCTACGCGACGCGGTTGGGCGCCGAGCAGATCCCGCCGATCAACTCGGCTTATCAGTCGAAGACCGATGCGATATGCCTTCCCAACGACATGGTCTGCTCCGACGGGGGAAACATGATCGCACACCTTTCGTATGTTCCCGATTCGACCAACCAGGCCGCGACATTCGTCGCGGGTCGGCTCTAGCGTGGGAAGTCACACGCTGGCTTGGTCAATCGCGAGGACCCATCGGCTGAACCTCCAGACGCCGTCGTGCTTGACCGCGGTGAACTCGTAGCAGCCAGTTAGTTCCGGAGCGGGTGGCCGGGCATCACGAATGCCGAATACCTGGACATAACAGTGCCCAGTCGCCTCGGTGGCATTTTGGCTTGTGAACCAGAACGAGTTCAACGCATGCCGGCGTTGGTTCTTCTCGGCCTTGAACGCTGCTTTCCGTGCGGCGAGAAATTTCATTACCGTATCGACATCCTCCGACAGCGTCCGGTCCTCATGCCGTAAGACAAGTTCCGGTGACTCGGTGAATAACCCCCGGAACTCGTCCAGCTCGTTCTCGTCGTACGTATAGGCGTAGGCACCAAATAAGTTGATGATGGCCAGCCGCGATCATATGTGCAGGTGTCAGACCCGAAACGTGTCGAGGCGATCGAGCGGCTGGACCCATTCGGCGGGGTAGCCGGCGCGCGCTGATGGGGTCGAGTGCCTATGGTGAGAGAAATGATCGGATGGATGCAGCGCACCTTCGCCAGGGGGACCGACATGAACGCTACCGCCCGCGGTTTCGCCATCGCCATCACCGCTGTAGCCACGAGCGCAGCCGGTTGCGCATCCACCGCTCCCACATCCACCGCTCCCACATCCACCGCTCGCACCGCTCTGGCCGCTCCCGTTATGAAGGGCCACTACACCGAAACAACTACCAATGGCACGAGCGGCCAGAGCACTCACAACGATTGGTATGCCACGCCTTGCGGTGACGGATGCGCCAAAATAGCCGTGGGAGAGCCCTCGACCCCCACGGTTGAAGCGAAAATAGTCAATGGCCAGTGGTCAATGGATACGGTCAGCCATGAAGTGTGTGCGGATGGCACCACCGTGCCCGAGGCCTTTTCGGCGCACTATTTGTGGGATCCGCACACCCTCACGGGCACAGTTCGTACAACTAACCAGATAGCAGCCTGCGGCGACGCGGCGGGACACGTCGGTACCCAGAACATCCACCTCAAACAGGTGTCATGACTACACACGCCGGTCTCGACTCTTCGCTCACGACGCTCCTGGCCGACATCGCGTCCTTGTTCTGCCTTGTTCGATCTTTTCGGCGGCCCGCAGTCGACTATCAAGCTGTGCGCCGCGTCCCGCGGATGGCCATCGCCGCTCTCAGGGATGGGGTCGAAGGCAACCCCGAGTAATCCGGCGCGGATGTCTTGCACGCGAAGGGGAAAAACCCCGTTTCTCGGTTCCCGCGTGACGGCGCGCCAGTCCAATCCGTTTTCGTGCAGTATTCGGTCGCGGTAACAGGAAATCCCGTCGTCATCCCGCTGGAGCGCGCCTAGCGCAATCGAAATCTGTTGGTGGCTTGGTAGGCGCACGGCGTCACTTCGGTTTGTTTTTCGCTGGTTAGGTCGGTATCTCGGGAAGGCTGAACCCGCTTAGGTTCACCCGGCATCTTCGGAGTGCCGACCCCTTAAGCGTTGTTCTGACTAGGTAAAACGCAGGTCTCTCGGTGGCGTTGTACGCCATGTTATCGGGCGAATTTTCGCCGCTTTCCGAGAGGTTTTGCCATGCCCGCTCCAACCGTACGTCGGACAGCCGCCGAGGTGTCGCGCGCCAGCGCCGCGTATCGTGCCGGTCGACGAACTGCTCGACGAACGCAACAAGCTGACCGGGACGGACGGCTTCGGTCAGCGTCCACGGGACCACAAAGGTTCGCAGATAGCAGATTAGGCGAAAGCGTCCTCGCCTGTTTGGCAAGCCGCCAGTGATTCAATCCCACTACCGCGCACCAGTATCGTTGCAGTTCAGAGGCGGTTTTGAAGGTGACCGTCGCACGTCATGCCCAATATGTGCCCAATGGGATAGACGCCTCGGGGTCGCGATCGCGACACTAGAGGCAGCCCATGACTACGGACGACGACAACGCGACCACCTGGCGAGACCTCGCCGGCCAGCTGACACCCGAGCAGATCGCACGTTTCGAGCACGCCGAACAGCTCTGCATGACCGGCGCCCACCTCGCGTTCCCGCAAAACGACCGAAGCAAGACGGTCGCTGACATGCTCGACGGCGTGCTCAAAGAGGCGCGCTGGGAAGCACAGCAGAACCTCACCGACACGCACACATTCGGCCACGTACCGCTGCCCGCCGGCATCAAGTCAGCCGACCACTGGGAGGTCGACGACACAGGAACGTGGACCCGCAGACTGGCGGCGTCGAGCCGCTCGATAGACCGGGCCGGCGCCGACTCCACCGTGTACGTCGACGGCGTGCAGAGCACCGACGGCACCGTCGAGTGGTCGCTGTACGTCCTGGCCGACGACCGCGAGCCACTCACCAGCGACCGCGCCCGCCAGTTCGCGGCGATGATCACCGCCGCCGCCGACGAGCTGGATGGCCTGAGATGAGCCGTCGGGAGGGGCTAGTAGTCCCGCGCACACCGGTCTCGGTGTGCGACCTAGCGATCGGGGCGTGCTCGGCGGTTTCCCGAACGTCCGCATCGGCGCCGGGAGCACTGTTCCCAGCCAGATTCGCGGCGACGTCGTCGCTTTTCAGCGCGGGCTCGTGCTGGTGTGCCAACTCAGCTTGAGGCGTTGAGGCCGGGCTCGACGGCTGGGCCGCGGTGCTCGCATAAGTGGCGTCCGCGCCTGGATCTGTGGCCTGGGCGCTTTGATCGGTGCCGGCCGGTTCAGTTTTGGTGGTGGTGTCCGTCTCGGGGGCGGTGGTGGCTGCGCCTTGGGCGACAACGGTCTCGGCGTCGATCTCGGGAGCGGTTGTGGCTACGTCGTCGGCGACCACGGTTTTGGTTGCTTGAGTATCCCCAGATGCGCCTGTGGGAGCCTCGGCCGGGCCGTCGCGGATCGCCGCTAGGGTCTTGTCGATCACGGGCAACAGGCGGGCTAGGTCGGACTCGAACCGGTTCGGGCTTAGCTGGATGGCGTGTCGCCGGACGAGTCCTTGCAGGCTGTCGGGCAACTGCTCGCTCCTCGGCATTGGTGCTCGACCGACCAGGAGCGGGACAACCCGCACGCCGCGGCGCAGCGCGGCCTCGATCTCAATGCGCACGAAGTCATCCGGGTTATCGAGCCGCCGCTGCCCGGTCTCGTCGGTGATGTCCAGCCAGCGGTCACCAATGAGCGCGAGCAACACCTGGCAGGAGCCGACCGCATTCTCGAGGACCCAGACAAAGTCGTCGCCAGGGTCGATGGAGTCCACATCCTTAAAAACCTGCTCGCTGCCCAGATGGGCGCACAGGCGGTCGTACAGCCAGCCCGCCGGGTACGCCGAGTCATCCCGCCGGTAGCTGATAAAGACCCGTCCCCGTCCCACCGAGGTGGACCCCGCCATGCAGTGAAGAATGCCACATGAAAGGCCCGCTAGCAGTCGTATCGTCGGCCCAGGCTTCTTGTCACCAGCGGCGGGGCCGGCCGATTCGCCGGGCCGCTTCGCGCGCTGTCGGCTTCGAATGGTGCGCCCGTTTCTGACTACATGGCGAGCACCGGACTGGATCGGCAGTACCCCGAGCGGACAGGATGTCGGCGACGCGACGTGTTAGCTGGGACTTCGGCCAATCCACCACCGGCGATCAACGCAAGAGCTGATGGGCTACCACGCGCGGCTCGAAGCAGCGCGCCGCGGCACCGGTTCGCGACGGCGCGTATCGCGGAAGCCGCAACCTGCGTGCCGTGCAGGTGCTGATGGTGCATGCGTCGATCGCGACCACGGAGCGGTATTTGGCGGTTGATGATGATGAGGTCCGCGCGGCGATGCTGTCCGCGCTATGACTCCGCTGGTCCGATCAGTCTCGGTGCTTGCCGTGTTCGTCGAGCTCGACGAACTCGCTCACAGTGGGAACCTCCAGGAGCACACTAACGAGGACTACCGGGGGATGGATGTGACCAGCGCCAGTGATGACGATCAACCGACTGCTGCTGTCGGCGACGGCGACGCAACGGGGGTTGTGGCGGAAAGCCCGCGGACAGTTGCGGCCGAACAGCATTCGGAACCGCCGACCACCATCGTTCCTGATGTTGGACCAACCCAAGCCGCGGAGTTAGCTTGGTCGTCCGAGGCTCAGACGGACGAGATTGCCGATCGGTCCCGCGGATGGCATGGCCGGATCCTGTGGGTGCCGTTGGTGGCGTTGCTGTGTGCCAGCGTCGCGGTTGTTGTCTGGTTCTCGGTGACGCTTTACAGGCAGCATGAGCATCCTGTCACTGCTTCGCCTTCTGTGCCCGCGCCTGCAACTCCGCCACCGTCGGCCAGCGCCCGGCCCGCACCGCCGCCGATTCCGCCCTCCCTACCAACCAGTCCGCCGACGGCCCCGACAACCACCACATCCGCACAGGCAAGCGGTCCGGTCATCGGCGAACCGTGTTCCGATTGGTCAAAGATCGCCCGCGATTCCAACACCGGACTGACGATCATCTGTGATGGCGCGACCGGCGCCGGCGCGCCGGCGCCTCACTGGACTACCGATGACTTCAGCCATGTAATCGGAGTTCAGACCATCGGCACCTCGTGTGCAGGATCTCAGCCCTACGCAATGGCGATATCTCCGGATGACTACCTTGTCGCGTGCTTTCCGTCCGACGGCTCAGACCGGCTTGCCGGACAAGGCTCGACGTGGCAGATCTATCACCCATGACCTTGGGAAACCGACCCGCAGCGGCCATGTCCGAGCACCTGCCCGGACGTCGCTAATCAGCGACCCATCGAAAGGAAACCACAATGACCAGACCGGCTCCGCCGTCTAATGCTGGATTCACCATCGATCCGGGGTTTGCGCTGGTAGCCCTAGGCGCGCTTGTGGCGACCATCTCGACGTTCCTGCCGTGGGAAGAATCGCCGTCTTTCCGTCCGATCGAGCACAACACGTTGATCCAACACGGCGGGTGGGTCTTGATCGCGCTGTCATTGGCTGCGACCGCTAACGCGTATGGAGTAAAAACGGGTCAAACAAATGTGCGGTGGGGCCCTTTGATCTTGGCCGGACTGTGCGCGGTATTCCTATTCATAGAGGGAAGTTCGTCGGAGACTCTTTATCCGGTCAAACTCGATGGCACCGTTGACACGTCACAGCCGGGCGTGACGGCCAGTCACGGGATCGCGATATACGTCGCGTGGCTCGGCGTGGCGCTCATGGGCATCGGCGCTCGCGTTGGCCGTGCCAGCGCCCGAAGCGGCGAAGGCACGGAGGGACCGCCCGCAGCTGCGAGCAGCACGACCGCCTCGAAGCCTGAATCGAACGCCGATAAGCCAGCACCGGCCGGCAAAGCGACGAACGTCAGATGCTTCAAATGCCAACACATACAGCAGGTTCCGGTAAGCGCGACCAGCTTCGACTGCGAAAAGTGCAGCGCGAGGCTCACACGAGCAAAAACGTCGGAATAGCGGCTAAAGCTGTCGGTGACTCAGGGTAGAACATCGCAGTGGCCGCGCCGCGTCGCGACGACTTCCCCAACAACTTCGTTGGCGATCTGGTCCGGACCGAGCGCGGCTGGGTTGTGGTGCCGCCGACGTGCTGCCCGGCCCGGCCACGACTACGGCGACGGGGGCTGGTCGGTGAGCTCGGTCTGGTGTACGTGTAATGACCGGCACATGGCCTGGCGCTGCTGGTGCGGCGCAGTGCTGTACGCGCCGCAGCCCGGACCGCACTGCCGAATCCGCGACCGAGGCCCGGTATCGATGTGGGAAGACGAGCATGAGCGCACACCAGACGTCTGAATCAACCGAGCCGTATGAGGTGCACCATCCTCATGCGCGGACACAGAACCCCGCGTATGCTGCGGTTTCAGTTCAGCGAACCCAGCCGGCTTCAAGGAGAGCACGTCGTGGGGGTGTTCGTCAGCTACTCCAGCCGGGACAAGGATGCCGTCACGCGGCTGACTCAGGATCTGCAGGACGCCGACGAGCAGGTGTGGCTGGACCAGCGCCTCGCCGGCGGCGACGCCTGGTGGCGCGCCATCCTCGAGCAGATCCGCGGCTGCGACGTGTTCATCTTCGCCCTGTCGCAAAATTCCATCCAGTCCAAGCCCTGCCAAGCCGAGCTGCGCTACGCACAAGACCTCGGGCTCCCGATCCTCCCCGTCCAAGTCGGCCCCGTCGACAGCATGCAGCTCAATCCCCTGGCAACGGTGCAAACGGTTGACTACCGCACCTCAACGTCGACGGTGGGCATGCGGCTGCTTTCGGCACTGCACCGGGCGCGGGCGCAGCGCCAGCCGCTGCCCTCGCCGCCGCCCGCCGAACCGCCAGTTCCCTTCGAATACTTGATGCGGCTCTACACCACCATCTCGGGCACCGATCAGCTCAGTCCACGCGATCAGGCCGCACTGGTCGCCCAACTGCAAGTGGGTTTGCGAGAAGACGGCGACAATGACACCGCGCGCGGCGAAATCGTGATGCTGCTGAACAAGCTGCGTGACCGCGAGGACGTCACCTACCGCACCCGAACCGACGTGGACGCCATCCTTGTCACCATCGACACACCGGCCCGGCCCGGCCCGCAGCCAGCCCCGGAGACTACCGAAGCCGTCCGCGCCGGCTCTCACCCCGTTGGCCTCGCACGTTTCGATGCCCGACCCGTCGGACTCGAGGACACCGCGACAACCGATACCACCGAACCTCGCGTCGACACTTCGCCGCCCAACACGACGCCAGCGGAAAAGAAGGCGGTTGCCCCGCGGAAGAGCCAACCCCAGAGGGAGACGACACTCCTGCCTGAAAAACCTCCGTCACCGTCCGCGCGGCGCAGCACCAAGATCCTTGCTGGAATGGCGGTCACCGCGTTCATTTTCATCGCTGCTGCGGTGATCTTGATAAGCCGCGGCGATCACTACAGGGAGTTATACAAGAGCTACCGGTACACCGGGAATGCCACTATGTCCATAGGGCTATTCATTGGGGGGTCCCTCTGTATCGGCATCGCGGCGGCACTGATCATTGCCATGGTGCTGGTTCGACGCAAAGCGCCTTCCGAGACCCTGTCCGCGCGGCGCGGCACCAAGATCCTTATTGGAATAGCAATCACCGCAGTGCTTCTGCTCGCTCTCGGAATAACGATGGCAAGCCAAGGCGCCCACGACAACTCGGAGGTCCCCGGGCTTGGACATACCGGGCTCGTCGCCGGAACTACTTGCATCGTTATCGCCGCAATAATCGTTGCCAGCTTGGTAGCAGTGCTGATCGTGAGAGCGATTCGACGCTAGTCTCCGTTCTCCTCCGCGCCCTCACGACGCGTAGCCACATCATTGCTATCTGGGTGGTGCTGGTTCGACGCAAAGCGGCCTCCGCGCCACAGCGCCTGCCTCCTGGGAGATGACTTGCGCCGTAAGGCTCGATCCATACGCTCAGCGTCATGCACGACATCGGGACTATTGAATCAGAGCTGCGGCTGCTGGCCGCTGTGCGTTGGACGGCCGCCGAGGTGGGCGCGCCGGCGCCGCGGATCGGGGCCCGGTCGACGAACTACTCGACGAATGGAACGACGCAGTCGGTTAGATCGACGCCCCTGGCGGCCACCGCGGCGGACGTCCGGTGCACGGCGACTGGGCGTAACCAATTCAACGAGGCTCGCGCGTGTCTAGCTCGGCATTTTCCGGTTTTGTGCAACAATTTGTCGAACACATCTTCGACAGCCATTGGAGTACAGCCCGTGAACGCACCACTGCCCGCAGAGTCCAGAGCGGTCATACCCTCAGATCAAGCGCGTGAGCACCTGGAACGATTGGGCCTTTCCATCGAACTGCTCCACGATGCGCTCCGCGCTGGGGAGGTGGGCGCAGGGAATGTCACCAAGTTCCATCCGGCGATCGCGGCGGAGCCACCCGGTGGTTGGATACGGTCGCAAGATTGCGCGGGCGACTTAGCGAAGACGGCTGGAAGATGGACGACCCGAAGAACAGCCCGAGGGTCGTCAGCCCCGATAAGAAGGTATCGGTAATGACCGTCGGCGGGAACGCTGACACCGGTGATGAAACCCGGACACCGCGGACAGCGCGCCGCAAAGGCGCTGCCACTCACGAAGCCGTGCACAGCAATCAACTGGTTCTGCCGTTCCCGGTGACTGTCGTAAACGGAACAGATATGGCCGCCAAAGGCCAAGCAACGTGGGTGATGTTGTACTTCCGGTCGGCCGATCCGAACGAAATTCGGGCCGAACTCTCATATCCCACTTCGTTCGAGAACGGTGAGATCAGCACTTGGCGGCAGCGGATAATTCTGCCTACGTTGGTACTCGATGCGACGGTCGTCCCGCCGCACGATGCAGGAGGCGCCGCGGATGTCGACTTCAAGATCGACCCCCGGTAGCGGCTACCTCGAACCATCGCGCATCGAGATCGCGCGCCAGGCGAAGGGCCTCAGCAAGACGGGTTTGGCACGAGAGCTCGGGGTGACCACCCGCTCCATCTCAAACTACGAGACCGACGGGGCGCCAGCAGCGATGGCCGACACGTTGGCCGCGGTATTGGGTTGTGATCCACTCTTTTTCTCCATGGGTGAGGTCGAGCCGCTCGAACCGGAGCGTGTCTTTTTTCGCGCGCCGCGCCGCGCCTCAGCCATTCAGCGGCACGCCGCAACCGCCGCTGGTCGCCTCGGCGTGGACCTGTACGGATGGATCGACGAACGCTATACGCTGCCGAAAGTTGATGTACCTGAGTTCGATCACGGTTCACCCCCAGCCGCCGCAGCCGCACTCCGCGCTATGTGGGGGCTCGGCGGTGAACCGCTGCCGAACCTTGTCCAGCTCGCAGAATCACGCGGTATCCGCGTGCTTGGCGCTGCCAAAAGCCGCCGAAGCTGTTGATGCGTTCAGCGTATGGTCTGACGATATTCCTTACGTTTTCCTCTGTCGCGCAAAGACTCCGAGCGCGCCCGGTTCGACCTGGCGCACGAGATCGGACACTTGATTTTACATTCTCGTTCGGGCGCTGCCGACTCCGGCACTGGCATTGAGCGAGAGGCTGACCAGTTGGCACTCGGCATTCCTGATGCCAGATGAGAGCTTGAAGCGGGCGCTCCGGTTCAACGCATCTATCGATGAAATCCTTTCCACCAAGAGACATTACAGGGTTTCTGCCGTCGCCTTGAATGTTGCATTAAACCGCGTGGGACGGCTGACCGAGTATGCATACCGCGACAACTGTATTCGGCTTTCTCAGATGGGCTATCGCTCGGGAGAACCCGGAGGCATGGCACAACATGAGATGTCGAAGTTGTTTCCTCAGGTTTTCAGTCACGCTCGGCGCGATCATCGAGTCACTCCTGATCAAATCGCCAAAGAATTGGGGCTGTTCCCCTCGGAGTTGCACACATTGACGTTGGGCTCCGCGCTGACTGCCGGCGTCGCAGTACAGCCTCCGGGCACGCAAACGGTAACGTCCAACATGCCACGCGACGCCGGGTTTGATCGGGTGTTGCATCGTCTCCCGCGAGGGCTGAGCGAGCAACGTCGGGCGGTTTATGAGGCAAGCGGTCGGGCCTCGGTAGCGGTGGTCACCGCATTGGGTAGGTGATCACCTGTTTTGGCCTGCGTTGTAGCTGGCGTAGGTTTGGCGGGAGAGCGCGGAGGCGACGTCTTCGCCGTTGTTGCGGTTGTGGTGGTTCATGATCGCGGAAGGCGACTTACCCATCGCCGCCCTCGGACTTCCCCACACTCTCGGCGTCGAGTCGTCGCTCGACTGCTATCTCAAGCGTTCCTCCAACTCACGGACGGTCCGCATCAGCACCGGCACCATCGCCCTGTGCAACTCCTCAAGAGATGACATCAGGTCGTAGCGGCGCAGCACGTCACGGATAGCGTGTGCGAGGTGGTACTCGGCGGGGGATATCCATGTCCATGCCGCCGGCGGCTTCTTGGCTCTACTGCGATGATCCGGGGTAAGGTCGTTGGCCACGCCCTGGCCGTCACCGCCGTAATTGCTCATGTTCTCGGTGCGGATCCGGTGCCTCTAGTCTTGCGCCCGGTTCACCGGAAATGGACAACCGCGACGTGCCGGGTGACGACACCGCTAGCGTCATTCCTATGGGGGAGTTCAGCGACCTCTTGGCCCGCCTCGACCCCGACCCGAGGGTGCGAGGCAAGCAGTTCGAGCGCATCTGCAAGTGGTTCCTGACCAACGACCCGGTCTACAAACACGAACTTCGCCGCGTCTGGCTGTGGGACGAGTGGCCGGGCCGATGGGGCGGCGACGCCGGCATCGACTTGGTCGCCGAGGACCGCACGGGAAACTTGTGGGCGATCCAGGCCAAGGCATACGACCCCGCCTACCGGGTCACCAAGCGCGACGTGAACAAGTTCCTCGCCGAGTCGGGGCGCGAAGTGTTCACCTACCGCATGTTGATCGCCACAACCAACCTGATCGACCGCATCGGCGAGCGCACGATCCAGGATCAGGAGAAGCGGGTCAGCTTCTTCCGGCTCAACGACCTCCAGGCCGCCGACGTGGACTGGCCCGCGTCGCCGACGGCCCTTCGCGCCACGCCTCCACGCAAACCGGCCCGCCCGCACGACTACCAGCGCGAGGCGATCAAGCAGGTGATCAAGGGGTTCGCGTCTGCGGATCGCGGGCAGCTGATCATGGCGTGCGGAACCGGCAAGACGCTGACCGCGCTGTTCATTCGCGAGAAGCTGGCCGCCGAACGGACACTGGTTCTGGTTCCGTCGCTGTCGCTGTTGAAGCAGACGCTGAATGTGTGGCGAGCCAACTGCACTGCCGAGTTCGTCTCCCTGCCAGTCTGTTCCGACGACACGGTCGCTCGCGATGACGACGTGGCGCTGGAGCACACCAGCGACCTCGGTGTGCCTGTCACCACCGACCCTGCCGAGATAGCGGCGTTCCTGCGGCGGCGGTCCGGTCCCCAGAGTGGTGTTTGCCACCTACCAGTCCTCGCCGCAGATCGCCAAAGCGTTCACGTTGGGACGGGTGCCGGGGTTCGACCTGGTCGTCGCCGACGAGGCGCATCGCTGTGCGGGACCGGTTTCGTCGGACTTCGCCACGGTCCTCGACCCGACGGAGATAAAGGCCAAGCGGCGGCTGTTCATGACGGCGACCCCGCGCTACTTCACGGGCCGCGTGCTGAAAGCAGCCCAGGAGGCCGACTTCGAGTACGCCTCGATGGACGACGAAGCCAAGTTCGGCACGTGTTTCACCGGCTGGGCTTCGGTGAAGCCATCAAGCGGGACCTGCTGACCGACTACCAGGTCGCCATCGTCGGTGTGGATGACGCCACCTATCGGGAGTGGGCGAGAGACGGGGTGCTTCGTGACCCTGGACGGGGTGAAGGTCACCGACGCCGCCTACCCTGGCGGGGCAGATCGGGTTGGCGAAAGCCATGCGGAAATACGACCTGCACCGAGTCATCTCGTTCCACTCACGGGTCAAGCGGGCGCGGGAGTTCGCCGACTCCATGCCGGACGTGCTGGCGTGGATGCCCGCCCGGCAGCGCCCGAAGGGTGAACTGTGGTCCCGCTACGCCTCGGGTGAGATGCCCGCCGGTGACCGGTACGTCCTGCTCCAGCACCTCGGACACCTCGACGACGGCGACCGGGGTCTCCTCGCCAACGCCCGCTGTCTGGCGGAGGGCGTCGACGTGCCGACCCTGGACGGCGGTGGCGTTCATCGACCCTCGTCGGTCGGAGGTGGACATCGTGCAGGCGGTCGGTCGAGCGATCCGCAAGTCCGAGGACAAGACCGTCGGCACCATCGTCATCCCGGTGTTCATCGACACCGACGCGATCCCGAAGCCGCGCTCGGACGGTTCGGCGTTCAAGCCGGTGTGGGACGTCATCAAGGCCCTCCGCGCCCACGACGAGGAACTTGGCTGAGCAGCTCGACGCGCTGCGGCGGCAGATGGGCAGGCAGGGCGGTCGGCTGCGGCTCCCGGACAAGATTCACGTCGACCTACCGACCAAGGTAGATGCGGACTTCGCCCATGCCTTCGACGTTCGCCTGGTCGAACAGACCACCGCTCCGTGGGAGTTCTGGTTCGGGCTACTGGAACAGTTTGTCGAACAACCACGGTCACGCCCGCGTTCCGGCGCCTACACGGTTGACGACTACCAGCTCGGTGGGTGGGTCAACGCACAACGCGACAAGCACGCAAAGGCACCCTTGACGCCGACCGTGAACGTCGACTGAAGACCTGTCCGGCTGGACATGGGACATCCCGCCGATCAGTGGGAGGAGGGCTTCAGCCGACTCTTGGACTACGTCGAACGCCACGGTGACGCCCGTGTCCCGCACGCCTACGTGGTCGACGATTACCAGCTCGGTATGTGGGTCGACAAGCAGCGCCCAGGCGCACCGCCCTTGACGCCGACCGCGAACGCCGACTCCAGGCGCTGCCCGGCTGGACGTGGGACCGTCCGCTGACGCAGTGGGAGGAGGGCTTCAGCCGATCTTGGGCTACGTCGAACACAACGGTCACGCCCGCGTCCCGCAGTCTTACACGGCCGACGGCTACAGGCTCGGCGGGTGGGTCAGCGAAGCAACGCGCCAAGCAGAACAAAGGCACTCTGGACGCCGATCGCGAACACCGGCTCCAGGAACTGCCCGGCTGGACATGGGACCCGCCGGCTGACAGAGGGGAGGAGGCTTTCAACCGACTCAAGGCCTACGTCGAGCAAAACGGCCACGCCCGGGTCCCGCGTGTCCTACGTGGTCGATGACTGATCGGTGGCAAGCGGGTGCGCATGTTCAACGCCAGGAGCGGCCTGAAAGGCACTCTTGACGCAAACCGCAAAGATCGCCTCCAGAAGCTGCCCGGCTGGCACATGGGTCGCCAAGGCCGACCAGTGGAAGGGCCTTCAGTTCATCGGCAGGACTTCGTCAAACACCACGGTGACGCCCGCGTCCCGCAGTCTTACACGGTCGATGGCTACCGGCTGGGCAAGTGGGTCCCGCTGCGACGCACGTCGCGGGATTTCCTCCCGAAAAATTTCGGCCCCGCAAAAAAAATCCGCGACGTTCGTCGCCGGTCACCACCCCCCACCCCCCTCAATAATTTTTGGGGGGGTTGTCGCGTTGTGCTGCAACGTATTTGGTGCAACGTAATCTGTTGTGCCATATAGGATTTCGTCTGGCCAGTCCATGGCGAGTTTGCCGAGGTCATCGGCGGGTGCGAGGCCTCGTGCGTTGGCCGCCAGGTGGTCGTTACCACCCTCGCCGCGCTGGATGTTGCATGTTCCGTGGAGGAGGCGGTCGGGGCGTGGGATGGGTAGCCCTCTGCGTAGGCATTCGGCGCGTGTCATCGCGCCGTGGTCTGCGTGGAGCTTCCCGCTATTTGGGCTGGTGGAGTGGGGGTTGTAATCCCAATTCCGGGTTCGGTCTCGGTACATTGGTCTGCCGCACCAGGCGCAGGGCGTGCCGTCTTTGTGTTTCCGGTGGAGGGCGTCGGCGGCGTTTCGGTGGCGGCGTAGGCCGAGGTCGCGTTGGGTGATAGGCCGTTTCGCCATTAGTCACGTCCTGAGGTGGTTCGGCGAGTGCCGGCCCGGACAGCAGCGGTCTTGCGTGCCCGGACAGCGGCGCATATGAGGTCGTTTGGCCATTGCTGTCCGTCTGCTCGGAGCGCCTCGCGCACTTTGGGCGCACCGGTTCCGGCGGGGATTCCGAGTGCGGCGATGGCCTCGATGCAGGCATGTACGCGGTCGGGGTCGAGGCCGTTGCGGCAGCTTTCGTCGACGAGCAGCTTGTCGAGTTCTGGGGACTGCGTGTTGAGCTGCTGCGGTTCGGGCACGGCAGCGTTCGGCGTTGCCGCCGGTGCGCTGGGGGCGGTGTGGCCGGGGGCGCCGATGCTGTCCGGCGGATCATCCTCGTCGATTCGTTCGATGTATCCGATCCTGATCAGTTGTGCGGCCTTGTCGTCGTCAAGCCACGGGATGTTCGGACCCTGCATTTCCGGTTGACCCGGGGCATGGCCTTTTTGCGGGTTTGCGTAGTAGTAGACGACTTTCCCTTGTGGGTTTCGCGCGCAAACTAGCGGGACGCGGGGCTTTAAGCGGTAGGGCAATCCTGTTGTCCCTTCCCTAGAACTTGAAATTCATGACATCGAGGTCGTCGCCGCGGCCGGTTGCTGCTCGGGCGACAGCGCGGGACAGGTCGCGGGCGGCTGCCCATGGCGCGGAGGGCGTCATCCCGCTTGCCCGCATCATTCCCATTTGGATGGCTGCTGCGGCGTCGAAGCCGCTGTCGGGGTTCATAAGTCAGTGCCTGTGTAGGGCGCCCAGGAGGCGGTGCCGTCGGCGTGCTCAATAAGATGCGGCTGGTTGTTGTCGCGGATGAACGTCTGGTGCGCGGGCGCAGGCTTTCCGGAGCGGCCGTTGGTGAGTTGGTATTCCATGTCCTCCATGGACTCTTGTCGGGTCGGGGGGCGCCCAGATTCGACGAGTTCGAAGCGGCTGTCGCTGGCCTGTGTTGGTGTGCTGGCTTCCATGAAGGAACGGAACCCGGACTGGGATCGTGCGTCGGGCTGCGCCGTCGGGTTGGTCAATTTTGTATGGTCGACGGTCGTTGTGGTGTCCGGGCGTTGTGCCGTCTTCGTGCGGTTCACCGGGATGGACGGGGCGATGACATTGAGCAGATAGGTGTAGTTGGGCCGGTCCTCCCCGAGTCTGTTCAGCCACACTTGGCGGTCCGCGGCAAGGATCTTGCCGTCCCTGATCGCGGCATCGACGGTGCGCTCGTCTTCGCTGCGAATTGATCTGGGGTCGGTGGTGAACATGTCGCCTTCCTTTCGTGTCGACGTGTGGGCCCGCGCGGCCACGCGCGGTGTGGGCGCAGCATGGCGCCCCTGGTAACGGAATCGCGAACGATCGAACGAGGCGACTGGTCGCCTCCCTTGGGCCTTGGACTTCGGATCGCTTTCGATCACGCGATCTGCCAAGCCGGAATCGACTGCCTCATCAGCAGAAAACCAGGTCTCTTGCGCCATGACGGCGATCCAGTCTTCAACCGAGCCGCCGGCCCGGTCGGCGTAGATGCTGCCGATGTTGCGGTTCATCCGCTCGAGGGTGTCTGCCATCTTCCGCATGTCCTCGAACCCACCGATGACCAGTCCGTGCGCGTTGTGAACCATCATTTCGGCATTGCGGTTCATCACGACCTCGTCGCCGGCCATCGCGATGAACGATGCGGCGCTGGCCGCCAGGCCGTCGATGATCACTTTCACGTTGCCTGGGTGGCCGCGTAGCGCATTGAGAATCGCCACGCCGTCGAAAGCACTCCCGCCGGGGGAATTGATCCGCACGACGAGATCGCGATCGTCATCCAGTGTGGCGATGTCGCGGGCCAACTGCTCGGCCGATACCCCGAACCATGAATCGATTTCGTCGTAGATCAGCAACTCGGCCGGCCCGGTGTCAGCCTTTGCGGCGTTGCGGACCTGATACCACTGTCGGGGTTTCTGGTCGGTCACGAGGTCAGCCCTTCGCCTGGCGCGGTTTGTAATTTGCGACCGATTCCTCGGTAATCCAGTGACGCCCGGACTCGTCCTGTATTGAATCGAGCGTTCCGCGTCGGCATAGGTCCCGCACGTTGTTCCTGCTTACCTCGAGTTTCTGAGCCGCGGCTTTTGTGTCGATGCGGCGTTGCGCTGAGTGTGGCAGATCAAGTGCTAGAACCGTTTTCAAGCTGGCGCTGCCGCCAGTTGCGCTCGACTGACCAGCGGCAATAAAACTGGCGTCCGCTCCGTTCGCGCCAGTGCAGGCAGCCAGCGCACGCTGAATACGCACCAACCGCTCCGGAGGTGGCCCCTGGAGCTTTTGGCCGTGGCTGAACAACCCAAGGATGGCGAGCAGATAGTTGGCGGTGTCGTAGCTGATTTCGATGCGGTCGACACGGCCGATGAAATCGGCGGGCCCGCAGGGCTCATCGCTCACGATGCCTCGGCCCCTCAATTGACGTGCGGTGTAGGCCGCATGCCTGTCCGGGGCGACTGACGTGGATGCGGCATGGGGTTCCGGCTTGTGTGCGTCGGCCGCAGCGTGGGGCGCGGTGTGCGATGGTGATGCGCCGCAGCACGTCGAGCGGCAACGGGCCGTCCTGCTCGTGTTCCGCCGCGGCGCAGCCGGTGTCGACAACCGCGGTGTCGTCGTTGATGCGATCGACGTCGGCCAGGACCAGGTGCTCGGCGCCTTGGGCGTCTACGGCGACGACGGCGCGGTAGCCGGGTGCGCCGTACCCGCAGAGACATGCCTGGCGGAGTGGGTCGATCACCAGCGCGTCGGAGTCGGTCATTGGTGGTTCTTTTCGGCGATCGGGCACCCGTCGTGGTGACCTTGGGTGGGTGGATGAAAGCCGCATTCGGCGCAACGGCCGAGCGTTTCGAGTTGGTCAGGGCTCCATAAAGGCGTCGCGCTGGTGCCTGCTGTAACCGCTGTAACCGTTTTTTCGGGTGGAAGGTAGCGAGACCACGCATCCTCAAATTGGGCGCGACTGTAGCCCTTGAATACTCGGTCGCCGTCGCGTTGTGGTTTGGGCTCGATGCCGTACTTGCGTAGCAAACTCGCAAGGCGCCGGGCGTCGATGGGCTCGCCCTTGCGGATGACCGTCCAAATCCCCTCGTCAATCTCTTTGAGGTTTGTTATTAGCTGATCGGTTACAAATCGGGTTTCGCCGGTGCGGTTGAAGATGGTTCGGAGGTCGCGCAGCAACGTCACGCCAAGGCTGCGCCTTTCGTTCGACGTTTCGGTTACAGCGGTTACAGCGGCCTCACGGGCGATCGTCGGCCACTCCGAGCCCACGTGATCAGCCACTATGATCAGCGGTTCCCACACATCTGCAGCGCGATCTGTAACCGATGGCGGCATTTCAGGCCACTTTGCGGTTACATCTCCGGTTACATTTCGCGCCCATTTAGCCAACTGACACTGCAGCGCGGCGCCCTCGGGCGCGTTGAGGCGGTGCCGCCACGGTTCGATGTGTTCGTTCGGTGAGCGTCGTTTCATTCGCACAACGACCGAGCGGGACATGAGCGTGTCGGGCAGATCGTCTAAGCCGGCGAACGCGACCGCGGCATAGGCTTCGATCTCTTCGGTCTTCACCGTGCCGCCGCGTACAACGCAACGCCCGGCCATCGCGCCCTTGCGGTGCCCGGCATTGAGCATGCCGCGAATGTCCTCGTTATCTTTTGCTTTCGGCCCGAAGACCGTATCGATCTCGTCATAGAGGATCGTCGGGCGGTGCCCGTTGTCGTCACGCTCGGCGACTTTGCGGAAAAGGTAGGCCGGTGTGGTGTTCACGGCGTGCACCGGGTTGGGGACCAGAGTCTCGGTGACTTCGAGTGCGCGGGATTTGCCTGAGCCGGGTTCTGGGGACAGGAACGCTATACGAGGTGTCGACTCAAACTCATCAATCAGCCATGTGTGGGCGATCCACAGGACGTGCGCAACCAGCGCGTGCATGCTGGGGTAAGCGACGAATCGAGCCAGGAAGTCTCGTACGCCGTCAAGCAGCTGGGCCCCGTCGACGTAGTCTTCCCCGTACCACTGTTGCAGTTCGCCGGAGCGATCAACGTCGGTCATCCGGGCACCCGCTTCGACCAGGGCGCCGTCCGACGAAATTCGCAGAGCCGCTGCAGCTCGCGTCCAACCTTCGGCCAGTCGGCTGCGCCGGAAATATCGCGGCTCGCCTCGGCGCGCGCTTCCTGGTTGAGCTCGAGCCGCAACGCGTGGTGTCGGGCGGCGTCGAGTAGCGCGGCCAGCTTGGCTTCACGGTCTGCGGGCAGCTGGCACCATTCTGGGGTTCCGACCAGCGGCCACCTGCCGACGCGTTGTAGGACAGGCGCCGCGAATTCTTCGAACTGACCAAAAACTGACGGAGGAGCTACCCATCGGAGCCTCCGGCTAAGTCGTATTCGTCGGCCAGTCGCGAGAGGGTATGCCACGCTTCCGGACCTAGCCGGCGTCCAGCCAATCTCAGACCGTCGCGGAAGCCCTGCCCGAAACCCTCTCGCCACGCGTCGGCGTAGCGCCCGCACTGTCGGTGCGGCCTGTTATAGGCTGGTTTTGGTTGGTGGTCTTGGTGAGGACCCGACTTCCGGATTGGCCCGGCGAAGTGATGAGCGCCGGGTCTTTCCTTTTCAGGCGGCCCCATTGAGATCACCGCCCCGGCGCCGACGAGCTTGAGCACTCTTGAGCGCCATCCTCTTGAAATGTGCGACCCGTGCGTGCTTCGCGCGCTTCGCCCGCTCGGCCGGCGCCAGCGTGCCGTCGGGATCAACCAGCCGCTCGAACTTGTCGAGCATCGCCTTGCGAGCGTTAGCTGTTCGCGCGGATCTGTCGGTGGTGCGAGCCCAGGATTCGTGGACAGCGATCTGTGCGCGAGTGGATCGCTCGGCTGCCGTCATCATGCGGCACCGCCGAACGGCCGCATAGCGGCGTCGACCTCGTTTAGGTCAAGACGGATCAGCCGGCCACCGCTGCGATAACCGATCAGCCGGCCGTCCGCGATCATCGTGCGGACAGTGCGATCGGTTACGCCGAGGTATTTGGCGACGCCCTGCATGGACGCCCAGCGGCGCGGTAAAGCCTGTTGCTCAGCCTGTCTGGGATGGCGCCGTGCAGCGCGGTTGCTTACAACGGTTGAGGAAGGCACAGCGAACCGAACCTTTCAGGAAAGGTTCGGTTGCCGACCGAGTACCCGATCTCACGACCGGGATCGCATGCCGCGGGGCTGGCGCCTACCTTACGGTATTTCCGCCAAACATCGGGTAATCCACTTTACTCGCGTGTGTCGCGCTGGCTAGACGCTCTCGTATATCTGCGACGGTGGCGGCTGGGTCTGGCAACGCCTGTATGTGATGTCGCCGATCGCTGCAAACGACAACCGTAATCTGATCGACGGACATCAATGTCCGCTTCGCGCTGTTCCTTTTTGCGAGCCGCCGGCCGTCGTCGTAGTAATCGAGGGTCTCGGCGTCGAGGTCCTCCTGCTTTTGCCGTTGCTGTTCGGCGAGGGTTTTCCCAGAAGCGTCGCGAAACACCGTTCCAGGCTGGAATCCTAGGCTCTCTTCGGTCATTGCGTCGGGACGCTCGAAAGGCACCGTCCTTTTGCCAAAGTTGCTGTACATCAATACGATTGCCACATTGCCATCATTCTTGACTTCGCCGATTTTGTTTCGGCAGCCATCAATTCCACAACGCAATATCAGCGTCGGGGGGAATTTATGCGCGCGCCACCACTCGGCCAGCCCCTCCTCGTATTCTCGGTAGTCGGGGTCCTCTTCCCGCGACGGCTTCGGCTCGAAACCGCGAGTGATCTCACGGTAAAAGGCCTCTAGTTCCTCGTCGTCGGCCATCACCGGGCCCCGTTCGCGGCGAGAGCGGTGTTGTGCCGACCCCTGTGGGTGCAGATGATACGAAGCGGATCGCCTTGTTTGCGCTGTTTTACGCTTCCGCGGTCGGTCACACTCTGTCTCCACGCTTGAGCCGTCGCGCCGCCTCTCGTGCGCGATGATCGGCGGCGCTGGCGCCGTAGCGCTCGAGCATGGTGTCGGAACGCCAGCCCATCAGTCGCTTAAGGTCTCGCTCCTGGCCGCCGGCCAGCAGGAAATCGTGCGCGTTGGTGTGCCGGAACCGGTGCGGGTGAATCTTGGTCGGGTCCAGGCCGGCCATGTCAGCACGGACCTTGAGACGCTCCCGGACACCGTCAGGTGTGAACCGACCACGCTCTCCGAGGAACAGCGCCAGATTCGATGCGTGCCGATGGTTGCGCCGCTCGCGGAGATACCGGTCGAGCGCCTGGCCGGTGCGGGCTCCGAAGTAGGCGGGCCGCACCCGCGAGCCCTTGCCGGTGACGGTGACCGATTCGCCGTCGAGGTCTAGGTGATCGAGGTCGATACCCGTCACCTCCGACACGCGCAGCCCGCAGTCGATCAGCAACCGGATCACCGCTTCGTCGCGCCGATCGACGAACCGCTTCCCCTTGCATGCGCCGAGCAGCGCTGCAAGCTCGTCGTCGGTGAGGATCGGCACCGGCGGGGGTTCGGGTTTGTCGATGACGATCCCGGCCAGGGGGTCGGTGCGGATGATGTCCTCGGCGAGCAACCAGTTGGTGAACCGCCGCAGTCCACGCCAGCGGGTGCGGATGGTGCCGGTGGTCAGGCCGCGGTCGCGTAGGTAGTCGAGCCACTGCAGAACGGTGTCGCGGTCGAGGCTCGACACGTCGGCTGGTTGGCCCCGCAGGGCGAGCCACGCGCTGAAGAAAGTGATGCTCTGGCCGTATAGGACGAGGGTGCGGTCGGCCTTACCCTCGACGCGCAGCGAGCGGTTGAAGCTGGCTCGCAGCGATTCGAGATCTTCGGACACGATATGGAGGTTATCGGGCGAGCGTGCGTTATTCTAGTAGGCGCACGACGTCACTTCGGCTTGTTTTTCCTGGTTAGGTCGGTGTTCCGGGATGGCTGAACCCGCTTAGGTTCGCCCGGCATCTTCGGATAGTTGGGCGGATACGGCATATCGCCCAGCCCGCGCTCTTCGTCGGCAGCGACCATCTCCAGCAGCGGCGCAATCGACTGATCGACCGAATCCATATTCGCCCACGGGTCTTCGCGGCGGGCGACCAGATCGGGCACAGTGGCCATCGTGTAGTCGTCGGGTTCCGAGCCAGCCAGCTCGTCCCAGGTCAGTGGGGTCGACACCGTCGCGATCGCGGTGCGTCGCACCGAATACGCCGACGCGAACGTGCGGTCGCGGGCGTTCTGGTTGAAGTCGATGAAGATGCGCTTGCCCCGCTCTTCCTTCCACCACGAGGTGGTCACCGCATCTGGCGCGCGGCGTTCCACCTCGCGAGCTAGCGCAATGCCGGCACGGCGCACCGCGATGAAGTCCCAATCCGTTTTGATCCGCACGAACACGTGAATGCCGCGTCCTCCGGACGTCTTCGGGTAGCCGACGAGTCCGAGTTCGTCGAGCAGCGGTCGCAGTACCTCGACGGCGACGGTACGGGCCTGGTCAAAACCGGTGCCGGGCTGGGGATCCAGGTCGACCCGCAACTCGTCAGGATGGTCGGTGTCGGGACAGCGGACTTGCCACGGATGCAGTGTGACGGTGCCCATCTGCGCGGCCCACACAATGGACGCGGGGTGGGTCACTTTCAGCGCATCGGCGGTCCGCCCGGACGGAAACGTGATTCGGCACGTCTCCAGATAGTCGGGATGGTGCTGTGGAATTCGCTTCTGGTAGATCTCCTCTCCGTCGATGCCGTCGGGGAAGCGCTGCAAATGGGTAGGGCGGTCGCGCAGCGCGGTGAGCATCGGGCTACCAGCCCCACCAGCGACCGCGAGGTAGTACTCGACGAGTTTGCGTTTGGTTCCGTTGGTGCCCAGCTTGGGGAAATACACCTTGTCCGGGTTGGTGAGCCTGACCGTGATCCCGTCGACGTCGAGCTCTTCTGCTGCAGCAGCCACATCCTGATTCCAACATGCCGCCCGCCACAATGAACCTATGGACTTACCCGTGATGCCGCCGATCTCGCCGATGCTGGCCAAATCGGTTCCATCGATCCCACCCGATTCGTCCTATGAGCCGAAATGGGACGGATTCAGGTCCATCTGCTTCCGCGACCGCGATCAGGTGGAACTGGGCAGCCGCAACGAGCGACCGATGACCCGCTATTTTCCCGAACTGGTCGCGGCCGCCAAGGCCGAGTTGCCGCAGCGGTGCGTGATTGACGGTGAGATCGTCATCGCCGCCGAGCACGGCTTGGACTTCGAGGCACTGCAACAGCGCATCCACCCGGCCGATTCACGGGTACGGATGCTCGCCGAACACACCCCGGCGTCGTTCATCGCATTCGACTTGCTTGCCCTCGACGATGACGACTACACCCGGCGACCATTTTCCGAGCGCCGCGCCGCCCTCGTCGACGCGTTGAACGGGTCGGGCCCATCGATCCACGTCACACCCGCGACGACCGACCTGACAACCGCGCAGCGCTGGTTCGACGAGTTCGAGGGAGCCGGCCTGGATGGTGTGATCGCCAAGCCACTAGAAATCACCTACCAGCCCGACAAGCGGGTCATGTTCAAGATCAAGCACACGCGCACGGCCGACTGCGTGGTCGCCGGTTATCGCGTGCACAAGTCGGGCGGCGAGACGATCGGCTCGCTGCTGCTGGGGCTCTATACGGATGACGGCACCCTCGCATCGGTCGGCGTCATCGGCGCGTTCCCGATGGCCGAGCGGCGGCGACTATTCACCGAGCTGCAGCCGCTCGTCACCAACTTCGATGACCACCCGTGGAATTGGGCTGCGCACCAAGCAGGCGAACGCACACCACGGAAGAACGAATTCTCCCGCTGGAACGCCGGCAAGGACCTCTCGTTCGTGCCGCTGCGACCCGAAAGGGTGGTGGAAGTCCGCTACGACCACATGGAAGGCGCACGGTTCCGCCACACCGCCCAGTTCAATCGCTGGCGCCCCGACCGGGACCCGCGATCATGTACCTACGCGCAGCTCGAAACCCCGATCACCTTCAGCCTTGGTGACATCGTTCCCGGGTTGGGCAACGTCTAGAAGGGCGGGGCTCGGCGGCGCCCTCAGGACCCAACCGCCTTTCTTCCAGCCGCGGCTGCACCCGGAACTGTCGTGTCGCGGCCAGCACGGCGATGACGACGGCCATAACGATCCACGTCGCCCAGCCGGCAGGCCCCGCAGCTACGGGATCGACCGGGGCACCCGCCATGGCGACGAGGCCGATCAACCCGCCGGCGGCGTCTGACCGCGCCGTGTGCAAACAGGGCCGGCCACACCGACGCACTGCGCAGGCGGAGCCATCCGATTAGCGTGCCCAGCAAGATTGCGGTGCCGGTCATCATCGCGACGCCGAACAGGTTCGGTTCGTCGAAGTTGTAGCCTCCCGAGCAGGATGATCGGTCGCGTGCCACGGCCCCAGATCGCACCGGAAATCACTAGGGCGGGCCAGGTGCCGAGCGGGCGCAGGCTCGGCAGCAGCCAGCCGCGCCAGCCGAGTTCCTCGCCGATGGTTAACAGTCCGTTGAACACGGCCGCGAACGGGACGGTTACGAGCTGAAGCACGACAAGCATGGCCACCGGCTGCGGAAGCGCCTTGCCCGTCGTTTGCTCGATGACGTCGACCGGGAACCCCGAGAAGTGCACGAGGTCGAGGCGCGCGACACCCAGCGCGGCGGCAAGGAAGACACCGGCGATGATGAGCAGCGCGCCGCCGAGAATGCCGGCGACGCACAACAGCAGCGTGCGTGCCACCGGGCGCAGAGGCCAGATGCCGAGGTATTCCGGGATGCTCGCGGGCCTTGGCCGCTGGATCGTCAGCACGACGATAAGGGCCGCGGCCGCCGGCGTGTACATCATCACGATCAGCACCACTTTGGCCAACGGGTTGCGCAGCGCGTCGTGCAGCCACAGCGGCAGTGCGACGAGCCAGGCCAGCCCGAACGCAACGACGATGTAGGCAACGACGGCGCCCCAGGGAACGCGGGCGGCCAGCGGCGCGCGCGGTTCGCGAATGCTTTCTGTCACGTTGATCCCTTTGTATGGCCGTCCGCCATTCAATATTGACCACTGGACGTCGCGAGGGTCGATTTGAGCAGGTCGGCCTTAGAAGGGTGGCGGCTTGTTGTGTTCGGCGACGTGGGCGGCGTTGAGGGCGCGTTCGGCGTCGATGCGGTGAGCGCGGTCTTGTTCGCGGGTTCGGCGGCGCTTGGGCATCGTGACTCCGCGATATCTGGGTGATCGATCAACCGTTTGGGGCAGTGGGCAATTCGCCGGTAGGCAGGCACAGGCTGGGAAGCAACAGTCGACTACCGGGACGAGTGATGTAGGTCTGTCCGGACGGGGAAGTCCACACGACGGTCCCGTCAGGTCGCTGTTCGTCATGCCAGGCCGTCCAAAAAGTCTTAAGTAGGTGATGGGCATCGACTGGCTGAAGAACACTTCAGGTGCACAGACCGCGAAGGCGGTATCCGCAATTTCCGGCGACTCGCGGTTTGCTTGTGGGACAATTTGCTGATGGACCAGGACGACCCCGAGAAACGGATCGCCGACCTCGAGCGTCAGCAGACCAGCGCTATTGGGGAGCCACGGCGGCATGATCCAGCGCGGTCCCCGAAATCGGGTTCTCCAGGACGGGTCCGAGCGGCATCTTGATGGGGCTCGTGTTCGCGGGAGTCCCGAGTCATTTTCGTCAGCGTGGCGTACAACGACATGCGTACCATCTCGGCACGCCAACGACGGCGAAGAACGTGGTTTGCGTCTTTCATCCCGGTAGCTCGGTCGATAGGTATCGAGATAGCTATACGTCGTGCACCGCCGCGTGGAGCCGATCGACGGACGTGCATATCCGGCGAAATCGTTGGCGCGTCTGACGGCGACAAATCGGTGGACGCTCGCGTGCGTGGCGGCACCGCCTATACGGCAATGCGTGTTCACAATGTGCCGTGGAACTGGCTGCGCTCGGCGGCTCAGGGATGTTCGCGTCTTCAGGCGAGTCGCGTCGCGCCGCGCGCGCACGCACGTCTCGTGCCAGACTGCAATGACCGGCGCACCTCTCCGAGTTGAAATCGTCAGCGTGATGGGCAGCTCGGCACTAAAAACATGCTAGCGGACCGGGTCGGCTTCGTGCCGCAGCAGCCTAACGGCGGTGGCTCGTGTCGGCGGTGACCGGAGTGGTAGCGGGGCCACTGCGCCCACCTCGAACCATAGCTCTGGGCGGCTAACCTCGCCATCGGCCAAGAGTGCGCGAGCGCGCGTCGCGGTTTTGTCGGCGTTCGGTGGCGATGCGGTGGGCGCGGTTTTGGGCGCGGGTGCAGGCCGGCGTTGCTGGGCATCATTGCGCTGCGTTGCCCGCAGCGGTCGTCGGGCGGTGGGCGCGGGGCTAGTTCGCCAGTGGGTGCACACAGGCTGGGAAACAGTAGCGCGCTGCCCGGCGTGGTGACATAGGTGCACCCCGACGGATGACGATAGACATTTCACGTCGTCGGGAAATCGCTGGTCGATCGCCGCGATGACCATGGCTGCGTCGGCACCGACCGGCAGCGCCGCAACCCACGACCCGTAGACAAACCGCCAACTGTGGAAAACCGGCCGTTAGACCTCCACGGCGAGTGAAGACAGGCCGCGCAGGGCGACATTCGGCTTGTAGGCCGGCTCACTGTCCAGCCGCGTGTCGGGGAAACGCGCCGTCACCGCCGATAACGCAACAGCGGCCTCCAACCGAGCCAGCGGAGCGCCCAGGCAATAATGCAGGCCACGTCCGAATGCTAAGTGCCGGAACGCTTTTCGATCCGGATCGAAGATCTCCGGCCGCTCGAACTCGCCGGGGTCGCGCTGAGCGGCGGCCAGCAGCAGCAGCATGGCGTCGCCCTTGACCACCGGGGTATCGGCAATTGTCATGTCGTCGGCAGCAATTCGGCCCACCAACTGCACGGGCGGGTCGTAGCGCAACGTCTCCTCGATGACCGCGGGCGCGCGATCGGCATCCGCGCCCAGCGCGGCCCATTGTGTCGGATGGCGCAACATCGCCAAGATGGCGTTGGCAATCAGGTTCACGGTGGTCTCGTGCCCGGCAATCAGCAGCAAGCTGCAGGTCGCGACGATCTCAGCTTCGGTCAGCTGATCGCCGGACTCCTCCACCGCTATCAACCGCGACATCAGATCGTCGCCGGGTTTTGAGCGGCGCTGCCGGATCAGGTCGTGCAAGTATCCTCGCAACCACTGGCCGGAACGAATGCGCTCCTCGAAACCCGCCGCCGGCGCGCCAGTGAGCATGAAGAACGGGTCCAGCGCCTGCGCCAGCAGCGCCGATGCATGGCTGAACCCCGCCTCGTCCTCCAGCGGAACCCCTAGCAGCCGGCAGATGACCGCCACCGGCAGCGGGTAAGCGAGATCGCTGATGACGTCGAACCTGCCCTTCTCGGCGATGCGGTCGAGCAATCCGCCGACCAGCTCGGTGATGTCCGGTTGCAGCTCGTTGACGACCTTGGGCACGAACGCCTTGCTGACCAGTTTGCGCAGCCGAGTGTGATCGGGCGGATCGAGAAATAAGAAGTTGGGGGGCCCCATCGGGCGCGCGGCCGCACCTTCGGCGAGCAGGCGTTGCACGGTCGTCGACTTGAGTCGGTCGGAAGAGGACGACGGGTGCCGCAGTGCCTCGTCGCAGTCGCGATGGGCCGAGAAGACGGTCGCGTTGGAATGCGGCACGTGCATTGGGCCGTGGTCACGGAACTGCTTGTACACGGGGTACGGGTCGGCCCGGCTGGACGGGTCCAGCAGCTGCAGCAGAAGTGCCTGCGGCTCGGCGACACTCGACACACTTGTCATGCACTCATTGTGCAGGCGTTCGGTAGCTGGTCGCTGTTTCGCGACGTGAACCCGCTAGATTCCTCTAGAGGGCTCGCGAGTGAGGAGGTCGTCGTGGGTGTCAGGTCGGTTGTCGTCGCGGTGGCGGTCGTGGCGATCGGCGGTGCGGGCTGTTCATCGCACCAGGCGATCAAGCCCGCGCCTGGCACGTTGCCCGCCGGCACTGCGGAACTCAGCGTGGACGGCAAGCCCACCCGGGTCACCGACGCGGTGCGGTGCGAAACCACCGACTGGCTGACAACGATCAAGACCGGCGACGAGGCTTCCGGCGTGATCGTGATGGTTTCCAACGCGAACAAGCTGGTCGCCGAATTCGTCCGGTTCCGCAACTTCGACGGCTTCACCGGCAGCTACGACCGTCATCTGCAAGGCGAAGCCGCGGTCGCCATGACTGGTCCCACCTACCGCATCGCCGGTACCGCGGTCGGTTTCGCGGGCGCCAAGGCGATCGACCGGACGACCGAACCCTTCGAGTTACGCGTCTCCTGCTGACAGGACACTCAGCCGCGCAGGAATTCGACGATGTGCCCAGCGAGCTCTTCCCCGGCGTCCTCCTGTAGGAAGTGCCCGGCATCGCGCACGACCGGGTGGTCGATCCCTTGCGCGCCGCGCATCTCGCGCTTAAAGATCGGCGCCATTCCGCCGGTAATTGGGTCCCCATCGCTAAAGGCGACCAGCATCGGCGTCGGGCTCGCGCAGAGCTTCGGCCATGCCGAGCGGTTGGCTGCCGCCGCGGGGTCATCCGGTGACGTCGGAACCAAGCCGGGCATGGCTCGCGCTGCCACGCAGTAGGTGTCGTCGGGAAATGGCGCATCGTAGGCCGCGCGCACCTCGTCGCTCATCGGCCGACGACAGCCTCCCTGCACGAACCGGCCGATGTCGATCGACGGTAACCCCTGGATCGCCTCGCGGAACCGCCACCAAATCTCTGGCATCGGGATGTCGCCGGTGGGTAAGCCGGTGTTGGCGACGACGAGCCTGCTGAAGCGTTCAGGATGCTCGGCGGCCAGCCGCAATCCGATGAGCCCGCCCCAGTCTTGCCCGACCAGGGTCACCCGGTGCAAGTCCAGGGTGTCGAACGCCAGTGCCCGCACCCATTCGACATGGCGCGCGTAGGTGTGGTCCTCGCGGCGAGTTGGCTTGTCGGAGCGACCGAACCCGACCAAGTCTGGGCAGACGACGCGATGCCCGGCAGCGGCCAGCACCGGAATCATCTTGCGGTACAAGAACGACCACGATGGTTCACCGTGCAGCATGAGCACCGGGTCGGCGTCGTCTGGGCCGTCTTGCACCCAAGCCATCCGCAGCGTGCCGCCGTCGTCGTCCGAGACTTCGCAATAGGCTGGCGGATAAAGGAATTCAGGGAGATCAGCAAAGCGCTCGTCGGGAGTTCGCCGCGTCTGCATGCCACACCATAACTCGACGGGCGGTCAGCACACTGATTCGAGGTGATCCAGAAAACATAGTTGACCTTTTAGCAGCTTGACTCGGGCGTTCGAGAGGGAGAACCAACCAAGCCGGTCGATCTCCGGGAAAGCCTTGATCTGGCCTGATCCGCGCGGCCATTCCAGCTCGAAGGTATTGCTGTGCGCATCGCTGATATCCAAATCGCCGCGTACTGCGAACACGGTCAGCACCTTGCCGCTGGGCTGTTTGACCGGACCAAGATCGAGGCGCGGTCCAGGCGGCGGCCTCAACCCGACCTCCTCTTCGAATTCGCGCTGCGCTGCCGCCCAAGGATCTTCGCCGTCGGTGTACTCCCCCTTGAGGATCGACCAGGCCCCGTGGTCCTTGCGAGCCCAAAATGGCCCACCCGGATGTCCGATGAGAACTTCGACGACGCCGTCGTGCACCCGATACAGCAGCAGCCCCGCGCTGAGCTTGGACATGCCAGTTAAACCCCGACCGCGCGTTCCAAATCTTTGAGCGAGGTTTCCAGGTGACCGAGCAGCCGCTGCAGGTGCGGCACGCTTCGCCGGCAGCCGACCAAGCCGAAGTCGATTTTGTCGGCGTTGTTGACCAGCGTGATGTTCAACGCCTGGCCGTCCAGCGCGATCGACATCGGATAATTCCCGTCGAGACGCGCGCCGCCCCAGTAGATCGGCTCGGTCGGTCCTGGCACGTTGGAGATGACGATATTGAACGGCGGCGGCGCCGACGAGACGAAGCCCGGCACCGCGGCGAGTCCCAACGGCGCGATGAGGAAAGCCGACAATGCCTGTGCTTGCAGTCGAGGCAGTCCGGAGAAGACTTCCTTGTTGCCCCGCATCGATTCGCTGATCGTTTCAAGCCGCTTCGCCGGATCCTCGACGTCGGTGGCGAGATTGCACAGGATGCTGCCGACCAGGTTGCCGCCGCTGTCGGCCTCTTCCGCTGTACGCAGACTCACCGGGACCATCGCGATCAGCGGCGTGTCCGGCAACGCATGCGCATCGATCAGGTAGTAGCGCAGCGCACCGGAGCACATCGCGAGGACGACGTCGTTGAACGTCACTCCTGCGGCCCGCTTGATGCTTTTGATGCGGTCCAGCGACCACGACTGAGCGGCGCACCGGCGCGCGCCGCCGATAGGGACGTTGAGCATGGTGCGCGGCGCGGCGAACGGCAGGGTGAGTTGCTGTTCCACCAGCGCGGCGCGGGCCAGCGACCACGTCGAAGGCCCAAACGCCGCAACAGATCCCGCCAACTGTCGCAAGGTCTGCCAGCGGGACCGGGACGGGCTAGCCGAATGGCTTCCTTTCCTGCGGCGAGGCAGGCTCCAGATCGCCCGAAGCTCCGGATCGTCCGGATCTGTAGAAAGCGCGCGTTGCATCAGCTTGAGCGCGGACACACCGTCGATCAGCGAATGGTGGAACTTGGTGTAGAGGGCGAACCGGCCGTCGTTCAACCCCTCTATGAAGTGGGCTTCCCACAACGGGCGGTGGCGGTCGAGCAGAGTGCTGTGCAGCCGTGAGGTGAGCTCGAGCAGGTCGCGCACCCGGCCCGGGGACGGCAGCGCCGAGCGCCGCACGTGATAGTCGAGGTCGAGGTCATCCGGGTCGTCGTAGGTCCAAGCGACGTTGGCGAGTCCACCGAGGACCCACGAAGGTCGCTTGAGGAAGGTGGGCTGGAAATCGCGATTGGCGACCAGCGCGTCGTAGACCTCGCGAGCGAATTCCGGTCCGGCACCCTCCGGCGGCTCGAACAGCTGCAGACCGCCGACGTGCATAGGGTGCTCGCGCGATTCGGTCAGCAGAAAAACCGAGTCGGTGGGGCTCATCAGATCCATCGCCCCATTAAAGCGCGGGTGACAATGGATTCGGTCGAATACGCCGTCAGAGGTGAAAGCCCCCAAGACCGGGCAGCCCCGGAAGACCCGGGCCGTGCGGGATGCCCGGAAGCGGAATCCCCGGCCCCGGCGGCCCCGGCATGGGACCCGGGGCAAACGGACCCGGGCCGGGACCCGGGGCAAACGGCCGGGGCCCGTGTATCAGGGGTGGGGGCGGCCCCGGAGCCGGGAGCTCTGGCGCCGGTAGCGGAGCAATCGGCACGGGTATAACCGGCGGAACTGCCGGCGCGGGTGCTGGAGCGGCCGGAGCGGCCGGGGCAGCTGGAGCGACAGGGGCCACCGCCGGAGCGGCCGGGGCCTGTACCGGCGGTGGCACCGGCTTGGCCGGAACTACGACACTTTTTCCAAGGCTGGGCCGGTTACTGACCGATGGACGGATGTCGAGCGCCAGCGAGAGCGTCAGCGCCGCGACTCCAAAAACGAATACCATCAGCACCCCGAGTGCAACGAAGAACGGTCGACGGCCCAGGCCCGGCTCTGTTTCCTCGGCGAAAAAATCAGCATCCCCGACAGCCGTATAGACGTTGGCGTCGTCCGGTGCGGCGCTGTACGCGCGTCGTTGGCTGTGCCAGCCGTCATCAACCGGCACAACCGGGTCCACCGCCGCTCCGGTGCCGGGATCTTGCGCATACGCCAGCGCGGAGGTCGACCAATCGAAGAGCGGCGCGTGCGCGGACGCCAGCGCCGCACCGCGAGCCAGCGCCGCGTCCGGCTCGGTGGGCGCGCTGACGGCAAGCGGAGTCGCGGCGTCCAGCTCTGCCTTGATCATCGCGACGTCAACACCGTTGGAGCCCACCACGAACAAGCCCTGTGGACGTGGTTGCAGCCTGCCCGCGCCGGCGGCCAGCGCGGTGAGCTCAGCCACGGCATCAGCGTCATCATCTGGCAGAGACGCTCGGCGCACATCGGTAACCGAACCGTCGGTGGAGTCGACGACTGCCAGCGTCGCACAGTCCGGCTCGATGAAAAGCAACCCGGTGTGGGCGTAGCCGATGGTGGTGCCATAAGCCTGAGCCAACGCGGCCGCAGCCAGGAAAGCCGAGACCAGCATGACGTTTTCCACCCGGTGAGCAGCCAAGGCATCCCGCAACGCACCGGCCTCGACAGGATCCACCCAGCTCACGCCGGTCGACGCCAGCCGATAACCCCCCTCGGCGGCACCTTCTCGAGTGCCCAGGATCGCCGCCAACACCTGATCGGTCGCACTCAAGGTTGCCGGGTCGCAGGTATTTGCTGACGTGGCGAGCGGGAAAGCATCCTGGTCGACGGTGGCACCGTCGCCGTTATCCCCTTCTACCAGCACCATTCGGACTGTCGACGGTGCCATCGACACTCCAAAAACGATGTCCACCACGCCTCCAAGCAGTTGTGCGGTCATCCGCGGCCAAAAGACAGCCTCTACCGTCTGAAGTTCTGGCCGTCGGCACCACCGCACACGCCCCCCGGCCTGATTCCTTGACCCTACTCGGTAGGGCAACCGGGATCAGTTGAGCAGTGCCAACCCTGCACAGTAGGTGGCCGGGTCAATCTCGGTGTCGGCGAATGCCGACTGCACGATTTATCCAATCACGGCCGCGGCGAGCGCACGAGCGACAGTGTCGACTTTGGCCCGAGGAACCCAGCGTTTGGCGGCCTGACGATATCGTCATCCACGTCGCATCCCGAGTGGGTTGCCAGTACGAGTACGCCCATCACACCCGGATGGCGCTCGAACACGGTATCAATCGCGACGAGATCGAATCGCTCACCAAAGACGACGACGCCGGCTGGTCTGCGCGCACCCGTACGTTGCTGACGGCCGCTGACAAACTGCTCGAAAACAAGAATCTCTCGACGCCGACATACCGGCGGCTGCGCGGCGAGCTCAACGACGACCAGATCGTCGAATTCTGTATGATCGTCGGGCGTTACGTGATGGCCGCCATGATGCTCAACGTGGCGGGTTGCGAAACCGAAGGCCCGTACGCGCTCAGCGAGCGGGCGCAAATCAGCTGATCGGCATCGCTCACAAGTGTTCTTCCTGGACACCAAACGTGTTGACGGCCATAGCCAACAAAAGGTAGCCGCCGATCGTGAAGACCAGATCCATGCGTTGTTGGTCGGTGAAGACTCGACCTAGTTCCTCCCAGGTCGCCTGCTTGATTGTGCTGTCAGCGGTGAGGTCATCGACAGCCTGCACTACCATTTGGTCGTGGGGTTCGGGGCAGTTCCCGGAACGGATGGCGCTGATGTCCTTCGAACTCAGACCGGTCCGCGCGGCGATCGGGACATGGTGCGACCACAGGTACTCACAGTTGCCGCGGTACACCACGCGTAGCAAGGCGACTTCCCGTATCCGGGGCGAAAGTGTCGAGTCCTTGAGGAGATACGCATTAAACGGCAGGTAGGCCTCGGTCAGGTTCGGATGACGCACCAGGGTCGACAACACGTTGCCTGCACCGCTGGGGTTGGCCCGATCAGAGGGTATGAGGGAGGCCAGCGCTCCGCGGGCGCGGTCGTCCCATTCCTTCGCTGGCAATGGCGTTAGGCGAAGCGGGCGTGAGTCGGTCATATGATGCCAAGACGAGTTCGTTTGGCGCCGAGCATGTCGCGGATCTGGTGCTGCGGCAATCTTTTAGCCACGTGGGTCCTCCTTGTCAGGCTGGTGTAGGTCATGGGCGGGCACTTGAAGGTATTCCAGTGCAGCCCGAGTGCCTCCCGGATTCAGCCCGGCCGGCAGCTCATCGTTGTCTGTCACATCACCGCTCCGCCGTTGACACCCAGTACCTGGCCGGTGATGAAGCCGGCTTCATCCGAGCACAGGAACCCCACCGCCGCGGCGATGTCGGCTCCGGTGCCTAGATGACCTACCGGGATGTTGCTGGCGAGTTGTTCGTTGGAACCTAGGTATCCAGCGGCTTGCCCCTGGTGCTGCATTGGAGTTTCGATGCCCGACGGCGGGATGTTGTTGACCGTGATCCCATGTGCGGCGTATTCGCGAGCCAACGACTTAGTCAAGGTGATCACGCCACCCTTGGACGCGGCGTAATGGGCGGCAAACGGTGACCCGCGCTGGGCGCTCGATGACGAGATCATCACGATCCTGCCCCATTTCGCATCCACCATGTCCGGCAGCGCGACTTGGCAGCAGTGGAAGGTGCCCGTCAGGTTGACGTCGATAATCCGTGCCCAGGATTCGGTGGTGATTTCGGCGAAGGCTGAAAAGTCGAACCGCCCGGCACTGGTCACCAGAACGGTGGTCGGGCCCAGCTCGCCGCGAACCTTGGCGAACGCGTGCTCGACGGCGGGTCGGTCAGCGACGTCAGCGCCAACCCCGATGGCAGTCATGCCGTAGGCGCGAAGATCGTCGGTAACACGTTGCGCCGCTTGTTCGTTGACGTCGAGGACCGCGACCTTGAGCCCGCGCCGGCCCAGTTCGTGGCAGGTCGCCTCACCCATACCCGAGCCGCCGCCGGTGACGACCGCTACCCGACTCATCGACTGCATTCCATTGCGGTTGGCATCCTCTCGTTTACTCATAGACACCCGCGCGGTGCGGGTGGTCGGATTGCATGGATCAGAACCCATCACCGAAGCGCTGTCAACCACACCGTCCTGCCTCATCCTCGCAGTGGTTTCGACGCGCTGAGTTCCCGCAGGGCAGAGAGAAACAACTCATCCATCCGGGGGCTCAAGTCGGCCAGGGTCGGGGCGCTGGCGTAGCCAGCGGAGCCGAAGACGCGTTCGAGCGCATCGGCGGCAGGTGCGGCGCCGATCGAAAGGCACAGGCAGGCAACGCCATCCGTCGCGGAGCTCTTCGAGAGCTTTATAGGTGTCGGCTTCCGCATAACGGCCTTCGTAGCCATCGTCGTAGGGGAAGCCATCCGAAAGGACGACCAGCAGCCGATTTGGTGTGCCGGCCTCGGTCTTGAGAATTTCGCCCGCACCACGGATGCCAGCGCCGAGACGCGTATAGCTCGATGGTTGGAGCTGGTTGAGCCGGGCTCGCCCGACGGCGCCGAAACGCTGTCCGAACGTTTTGATCGCCGGCAGATGCACAGCGTGTCGGCCTTGCGACCGAAACGCATAGACGGCGACGCGGTCGCCAAGCTCTTCGAGCGTGGCGGCCAGTGTGGCAGCTGCCCGACGCTGGTGGTCGTGCACGGCCAGGCCGTCCGGATCGGTATCGGTGGCGGATCCGGAGGCGTCGAGCAAGATGAGGACGCCGAGGTTGCGAGCAAGCTTGCGGCGCTCCAGGTAGACATGTTCGGCTGGCGAATAGCCGGAGCGCAGATCGACGAACATATCGATGAGCGCTTCGATGTCGAGATCGTCGCCATCGGGACGGCCGCGTAAAACCTTGGGGCCGAGGCCGATTCGAGATAAGCGTCGGCGGAGCACGTCGTCGTGCGGAACACCGGCGTCGGAGATGTCAGCGGCGTCTGTCAGCGGGAAAGTCTATGACTCGGCACCACTCGGGACGGTACCGGTTGTTGTGGACGTCCCACTCCGGGTAGAGGGCGCCGCGTACGCCGAGGGCAGCGCCCGGCTTGCCGTCATCGGTGAAATGGATTCGGGTGGGCAGTGGTCGGGTAGTTGCTCCGACCTCGCGCACTCGTCGGACGGAGCGAACCGGTGTCTCTGCACCGGCAGCGCCGTCCCCCGGCGAGCGCGCCGCTGCCGAGGAGTTTGCGGAGATAGTCCGATAGCGCCTGCGAGTTGAACAGCGGGGTCTCAAACAGTTTGAGGATCTTGCTCTCCCCGGACTGCTCGTCGTCGCCGTCGTCGTCGCCTCGGGTACGTCGATGGGGTTGAATTCCAGACGCAGCTCTTTGTTGGTGACCGGCCCGCCGGCTCCGGCAGAAGCCGAGAGCAGCCGGGAGGGTCTGATGACTCCGAACCACTCCGGTGGGTCGGAGATCTTCGACTACGACCTCTGGCTACTTCGAGCGACTCCTCGGCGGTTGCGGTGCTCGGTTTCTCGTCGAGGCGAAGCTCAGCCGCGAGTGGAAGCTGCTGGCAAGTTCGGCAAGCACTCGGCGACCTTCGAGTGCCAGGTAGCGGCGTGCCACCGAGGGACGTGCCCGTAGCGGCTTCACCAATCGCTGATCCAGGCTCCCGGCACCGAGCAGGGCGCTCTGGATCACGACCTCGCGGCGCTGCTCTGCATCCGATCGGCCTGCCGAGACGAATATGACCTGCCCGTTCGTGTGAGCAGCCTGGCCAGCCGGTGCCTCGGCGATCGCGACAGACCGCCCGGCGATGAAGGTGGCGAGAAGTCGAAACCGGTCAGGGCTCTTCGGATCGGAAGCGGTCACGTCCGGGGCAGCACGGCATCGACGAGTTCGCCGAGCGCGCGCACGACATCCGGATCGTCGGAGAGGACCTGGACGATGGCCGACTGGACGGCACTGCGCAGGCTCAGCCCTTCGGCGACGAGACCGCCGGCGAGGATCAACATCCGGGTGGAGGCCACTTCGCGCAGCGGTGAATTGTCCAGGTTTCGGATGGCGTTGCCGAGCGTGACCAAGAGCACGCGCAGTTTCGGTATCGATCCCGGCTTCGTGGGCAACCACCTCCGTCTCGGTCTCGGCGGGTGGGAAGCCGAGCTCGATGGCGACGAAACGCTGACGGGTCGACTCCTTGAGGTTCTTCAGCACGCTCTGGTAGCCGGGATTGTAGGAAATCACCAGCTGAAACCCGGGCGCCGCAGGCACTGTCGTGCCGAGCCGATCGACCGGCAGCTCGCGGCGGTGATCGGCGAGCGGATGGATGACCACGGTGGTGTCCTGGCGCGCCTCCACCACCTCGTCCAGATAGAAGATGGCGCCCTCGCGCACGGCCCGGGTCAACGGGCCGTCCACCCAGACCGTTTCTCCGCCCTTGAGCAGGAAGCGGCCCACCAGATCGGCCGACGTCATGTCTTCATGGCCCGCAACGGTAATGAGATCGCGACCGAGCTCGTGGGCCATGGTCTCCACGAAACGCGTCTTCCCACATCCGGTGGGGCCCTTCAACAGCACCGGCAGACCGCGCCGCGCCGCCGCGCGAAAGACCTCCACCTCATCGCCGACTGCCCGGTAGAACGGTGCCGTGGAATCGGAGCGGACTGGGTGACTGTTGGCCAGCACATCAATTCCCTTGCTGGAAAGGAACTACCGGTGGAAGCTGCTCGCCCTCAGGAAGAACGAGCTTGCCGTCCTTATTGATGTAGCCGGAGCGCTTTGTCGGAATCGGCAGAACGGGATTGGGGCACAGGCGATCGGTTCCGTCGCCGCAGATGCCTCCGTTGAGGTACGAACGCTGTTGGACATCTGCGGGCCAGGGGTCGGCGTGCATGGCGACCCATTGTGCCGGGAGGTTGTAGAGGAAGAAGAAGCACGCGCTCACCGCGGCGAAGATCGCCAGGAAGCGGGTGAACTGCACCTTGCCGAAACCACCCCGGACATGATCGAGTCCGCGTTCGACGACGGTGCGGCCACGGTCGTCGGTGAAGTAGCGCAGACAGCAAAATGCCGTCAGGACGCCGCCCCACATCAGCCCTTCGTAGACGGGCCACTGGTAGTAGGTGCCGGCATTAATCGACACCGCCCGAATCGCGCCGGGATATGTCGAAGAACCCGATGGGCAAGTAAATCAAGCCCTCCATGATGAAGTCGAGAAGGAAGTTGAACGCGAAGGCCACACCGATCAACTGCGTAGGTTGCTGAGATTGGGCCAGCGCGCCTTGGCCTTTCGCATCACCCAGCAGCCGATGATGACCATCAGTAGATTTCCAAATGAGTAGCCCGGCACGTTCGTCAGAAGTGGTTCTACGACCTGATGGCCCGGCACCTCCGGCGACACCCACCCGGGAATGTACGATGACCAGGAGCCGCGGTTGGGCATCCAGGTGTTGTAGGTGCACCACGTGTTCAAGTAATTGAGCAGCGGATCCTGGAAGAAGATCAGACCCATCGACACCATGAGCATGCCGTCGAGGGTGATCCGCCGCTCCCGGCGCCATGGCCGGATGATGAACCACCAAACGGCGATCGGCAGGCCGATCCAGGCCCCGACCGCGTTCGCGATCAGCGGCACTTTCATGTACATCGGCGGATCGCTCGGGCCGGCTGGTACCTGCTGGAAATAGGGCCCGGCGATCCAGCGGATCCACACGTACAGCTAAAGAACCAGTAGCGCGCCGCCGATGACCGCCCAGATCCGGACGGGTTTGACCTTGGACTGAGCGTCGGCGCCGAGCGTGGCCGCTCCGCCGAGTGACTCGGTGACAGCGGGCGCGCTCTTCTTGTTCGACAGTTCGGTCATGACACGACTCGACTCCGTCTGGCCGTAGTCCATGCGTCATCGACGGGCATCACTGATGCTCGGACCGGACTGAATATACCTGCTGGTATCTGAAATGCGGATCAGTTTCTCAGATTCCCTGGCACAATCGCAGACATGGTCGAGCGTTGGACGCGGGAGCGACGCCTCGAGCACACCCGTGCGCTTCTCCTGGATGCCGCGGAGGAAGTATTTGCCGAAAAAGGCTTTACGTCAGCAACTCTCGACGACATCGCACATACGGCGGGCTACACCAAAGGTGCCATTTACAAGCACTTCGCCGCCAAGGAAGACCTCTTCTTGGCAGTGAGCGACCGGTACTGGCGTCGCTACTTCGATAACTTCGCCGAAGTGCTGTCGGCGGCGACCGAGCTGGGAGCGCGCGAACTCGACGACGTCGCCCAGCGGTGGCGCCAACTCAGTTATGACCGCGGCGCCGAGCACGCCGCGTTAGGCCACGAGTTCACGTTGTATCTGCTTCGCAACCCCGAGGCGCGGGAACGGGTGGCGGCCAAAAGGTTAGAAGTCGTCGAGGCATTGAGCAGGTTCATCGTCGAGGGCCTCGACCGAATGGGCGGAGCTCTGCTGATCCCTCCATTGACGTTCGCGCAGCTGCTCGTCGCCACCAGCGACTCCGTCGTGCTGGGGAGCCAACTCGACGACGTCGACCTCTACCGGCCGATCCTCGAAATGTACGTGTCGGTGATCAAACTGCCCGGACGTAAATGAGGCGCTGCTCAGCTGCGCGCCGAGTTCTCGATGATGATCTCGCACGCCGTGTCGTAGAAGGCGCTGATGAGCGTCGAGAAGGACAGGTGAAAGGGATAAATCATGTGCACATCCAGCCGCTCGACGCTCCATTCAGGCAGCACGGGCACGATGCTGCCATCGCGTAACTCGGTGGTGCAGATGATTTGGTTCGGCATCGCACCGATACCCAGTCCTTGCAGGATGTACTGCTTGCACACCTGAAAGCTGTTGGCGCGGGCGCGCACCGGAGGCGACAGCTCGTATCGCCGTCTTTGCTTGTTCACGATGAGCTTGCGGGGGCCGCCGCTGACGCCGCAATCGATGAATGGCAACGTGTTCAATTGCGTGGGAACGGTGATGGGGTCAGCCAGTTGTCGTACGAATTCCGGTGATGCGCAAAGAAACAATTCGAGGCTGAAGACCTTTCGCGCGATGAGTGTCGAATCCTGTAGCGGCCCGGTTCCAAACACCACGTCGAAGCCGTCCATGACCGGGTGGACCATGTCGTCGACCAGTCGAATGTCCAGTCGCGAGTGGGGATAGCGTTCCAGAAATAGGCCGCCGACCCTGGACGCATAGTCGATGCCGACGAAGACCGGCATGGCAACCCGCAGCTCACCCTGTGGCTCTTGCTTACTGCCCTCCACCAACGCACGAACGCCATTCGCTTCGGTCAGGATCTTCACGCCGTGGTCGTAGATCTTCTCGCCGAGGTCCGTGACCGTGAGCTGATGGGTGTTCTTACGCAGCAGCTTGATCCCCAGGTCGGATTCCAGCTTGCTGAGCTTTCGGCTTACGGTGGATTTAGGCATGCCGAGCAACGTCGCCGCTTTCGACAGGCTGCGACACTCCACTACCTTGCCGAATATCAGCAGCGCATCGACGTCGAACGAAAGGTTTTGCTCCATCTCCTTCAGTGTTCCAGAAATGAAACAGCGTGTTGCAATTTGGACCCTATTTGAAGATCTTGACAGATGCTACGTTCGGCCCGAGTGGAGTCCGCGTCCAATGGAGGAGCACTCTTGTGAGTACCGAAGCCCTGGTCACGAAGCCGGCGGGCGGGTATTGGGCCGATGCATACCCGGAGTTGGGTCGCGGCCCAGTCTCTCTTGAGGACTGCGTTTCAGAGGAGTTCTACGACAAGGAACGCGAGCACGTCTTCAAGAAGACCTGGCTGTACATGGGGCGCGTCGAGAGAGTGCCACGATCCGGCAGCTATTTCACCCGCGAAATGCAATTCCTGAACACCTCGATCATCATCGTGCGCGGCAAGGACGACGTGATCCGTGCCTTTCACAACATCTGCCCGCATCGCGGGAACAAAATGCTCTGGAGCGACGACCCGTTCGAGGAAGTGCAGGGCCGCGCACCGCTGCTGTACTGCCGCTTCCACGGCTGGCGCTACAACCTGGACGGCTCACTGCACTCGGCCACCCGCGAGGATCTGTTGCTCGACTTCGACGCCGACAGCTGCCGGGTGCCGGCGATTCAGTGCGAAGTCTGGGAAGGCTTCATCTTCATCAATCTCAACCCCGACAACACCGAGTCGGTTCGCGACTTCCTCGGCGACCTGGGGAAGGGACTCGAGGGCTATCCCTTCGAAGGGCCGCACCAGGTCTACCGATTCAAGGCCGAGTTGCAGTGCAACTGGAAGATCTTCGTCGACGGCTTCGCGGAGAGCTACCACGGGCCGTATCTGCACGCCTCGTCCTTCGGCAACCTCACGGCGGAGGCCAAGGAGGCGCTGAACAAGCCCAATCCCTTCACCGACGCGTTGTTCTTCCAGCTCAAGGGTCCGCACCGGATGTTCTCGTTCGCCGGCGAGCCCTCGCAGAAAGACTCCGTACTCCAAGCCCATCGAGTGTGTGATGGAGGCCAGCGCGGCCGGACCCTGGACCAAGCGGTCGATCGTGGTCCCATGCCGCCGGGAATCAACCCCATCCAGTCGGAGAAGCACGGCTTCGACTCGTACCAGTTTTTCCCGAACTTCGTGCTGATCTTCGGCGCGTCCGGCTTTACGGTGCACACCCATTGGCCCACTGGGCCGCACTCGCACATCTTCGAAACCGAGATGTACTACCAGCCCCCGAAGACCCACAAGGAACGGCTGGGGCAGGAGCTGACGGTGACGTTCCTCAACGACATCATCCTGGAAGACGCCAGCCCGTCTGAAGGATTACAGGCGATGCTGAACAGCGGCGCCCTCACTCATTTCACGATGAATGACGAGGAGATCCTGCTGCGCCATCTGCACAAGGTGGTCGGCGACTACGTCGAGGCCGGCGAGAAGGCGAAAGCCAGCGATGAACACGTTCTCTGCCGCCGGAGTTTTCGCCGCTCGAACACCTGGTCCCGGACTGGGCCATCGAGGACGGGCACGAGCGCTATCTGAAGCGCGTGAACAGTTCCATGGACGAGATCCAGGCGTTCTACGACGAAGTGTTTCCCCAAGCCGAGGAAGCGGTCGCCTACATCGACAAGTTCGACTACACCGAACCGCTGCCTGAGGACGTCGCGAATCTTCGCAACCTGCTCTACTCGCTGATCACCGTCTCGCTGGCGGTCGAGCTGTGGAAGCAACCGCGCGTGAAGCATTCAGCCAACACGATTCTCACGAGAGTGAGCTTGATGACCATGGGACTTACCTCTGCACAATTGGACGTCATCGACCTCACCCCGAGGATCGGCAGCGAGCTCAGGACCGACCTCGACACTCTGCTCAGCGGCCGCGAAGCCGAGACCATTCGCGCCACTTTGGACAGCCGCGGAGTGATCTTCTTCCGCGGCCTGGAGATGACCGACGAACAGCAGGTCGCCATCGCCAAGACCCTCGGTAACATCGTGCAAACCGAGGGCGAGGACGGGATTTACAAGATCTCGCTCGACAAGGACGTGAACCAGCGAGCCGAGTATCTGAAGGGCTCGATGTTCTGGCATTTCGACGGCTCGCTGCAGCCCTATCCCAATCTTGCGGCCCTGCTGCGGGCCATCAAACTATCGGAAACCGGTGGGCAGACCGAGTTCTGCAATACCTACGCGGCATACGACGACTTGCCGCAGGCCGACAAGGAGGCCATCGCCGAGCTTCGGGTGGTCCACAGCGCGGAGCGTTCGCAGTACTACGTGCGCCCCGAGATGAGCTACGAGGAGATCACGTTCTGGCAGAAGTCGCCCACCAAGTCATGCCCACTGGTGTGGACGCACCAGTCCGGGCGTAAATCCCTACTGGCTGGTGCGACAGCGGATTACGTGATCGGGATGCCCGTCGAAGAGAGCCGCGCGCTGCTGGCGCGGCTTCGCGACTGGGCCACCCAGCCCCAGTACGTCTATCGGCACGACTGGCAGGTGGGCGATCTGCTCATTTGGAGCAACACGGGCACCATGCACCGGGTGCTGCCATATCCCGTCGACAGCGGCCGACTCATGCACCGCACGATCCTCGCGGGAGAAGAGCCCTTGCAGTGAAACTCGGCATCGCGACGCCGGTCGTCACCAACGTCGGCGGGGCCGCGTTGGAATGGGAAAAGGACGCCACAGTCGAGGACATCGGGCGCGTTGCTGAGACCGCGGATCGGCTTGGTTACCACCATATGACGTGCAGCGAGCACATCGGCATACCCTCGAAAGAAACCGCGCGGCGTGGTGCCCGGTACTGGGATCCGCTTGCCACGTTCGGCTATGCGGCGGCCCGCACCAGACAGATCCGGTTCGCCACCATGACGCTGGTGTTGGGATATCACCATCCGCTGGCGATCGTAAAACGATATGGCACATTGGATCATGTCAGCGGTGGCCGGGTCATCCTTGGTGTCGGCGTGGGCTCGCTGAAGGAGGAGTTCGACCTTCTCGGCGCACCGTTCGACGATCGCGGCGCCCGCGGCGATGACGCTCTGCGAGCCCTGCGGGCAGTGCTGGCGAGTAATGAGCCGGCCTACGACGGTGAGTTCTACGCGTTTGGCGGCCTGACCGTTGATCCCTGTGCGCTACAGGCGCACATGCCGATCTGGATCGGTGGCCGCACCAAACGCTCGTTGCGACGGGCGGTTACGCTCGCCGAAGGCTGGTGTCCGTTCTCCGTCTCGATCGACACGGCCGCGCAGTGGCTGCAGTCGTTCCAACTGCCTGCCGGTTTCGAGGTGGTGATGCCCGCCGACAAGCCGCTCGATCCAGTCGGTGAGCCAGAGGTGACGCGGGAGATCCTGAAGACCATGGCCGCAGGAGGGACCACGACTCTGTCCGCCCGGTTCGTCCATCACTCGCTCGCTCATTACCTTGAGCAGATTCATGCGCTCGCCGAACTGAACGAGTGAAAGGACAAACGTGACCACTGAGGCAACCAACCAGGTCTACTACGACCCCTGGGATGCCGACCTTAACGCTGACCCCTACCCGATGTTCAAGCGGTTGCGCGACGACGCACCGCTGTACTACAACGCGGCCCACGACTTCTATGCGCTGAGCCGATTCGACGACGTCAATCGCGCACTGGTCGATCACCAGACCTTCAGCTCGGCCAAGGGCGTGGTACTGGAAATTCTGAAGTCCGGCATGGAGATTCCTCCAGGGACCCTGATCTTCGAAGATCCCCCGATCCACGACATCCACCGCAATCTGCTGTCCCGCGCGTTCATACCACGCAGGATCAATGCCCTCGAACCAAAGGTCCGCGAATTCACCGCGCGGTGCCTCGACCCCCTCGTGGGCGGGGATCGGTTCGACTTCGTCAAGGATCTCGGCGCGGTCATGCCGCTGCGCGTGGTCGGCATGCTCTTCGGCATCCCGGAGCACTTTCAGAAACTCCTCCAAGAGGACGGTGACCGACGCCTCCGCACCGAGCGTGGTGGGAAGTTGGATAACCCCGACGGCATGCCCGATGGGCAGGTGTTCGCCGAATTCATCGACTGGCGGGTGGACCACCCCGCCGACGACCTCACCACTGAGCTTCTCGAAGCCGAATTCGAAGACGAAACCGGGACGCTCCGCCGTCTGCATCGCGAAGAACTCCTAATGTTCATGAATGTCGTTGCCGTAGCGGGTGCGGAGACGACCACCCGCCTGATCGGCTGGTCAGGAAAGCTGTTGTCCGAGCACCCCGATCAACGTCGCCGACTGAGTGCCGATCGAGCTCTCCTGCCGGGCGCCATCGAAGAAATCCTGCGATACGAGCCGCCGGCTTTGCAGGCTGCGCGGTATGTCACGCGCGATGTCGAGTACTACGGCCAGACCGTTCCTGAGGGCAGCGCGATCTTGACGTTGATCGGCGCGGCGAACCGCGACGAGCAACGGTTCGGCCCCGATGCGGAGGACTTCAACGTCGCCCGCCCACCGCGCCAGCATCTGACCTTCGGCGTGGGCGCCCACTACTGCCTGGGTAACGCGCTGGCCCGCATCGAAGGACGCATCGCGCTCGACGAAGTATTGACCCGCTTTCCGGATTGGGACGTCGACCTCCCTAATGCCATTTTCGCCTCGTCATCGGCCGTTCGCGGCTGGGACAGCATGCCGGCAGACATCTGACCGCCGCAACATGTGGTCAGCTGACTTTGTCCAGCCGGAACGGCATCGTGATGACCAACGCCTTATTGATGCCGCAGGCACCGGTCTCTCCGGCCGTCAAATCCACACCGGCGAATGTTGTCGAACCGACTGAGACCAAGCCTGTTTCGTTGACCGGATAGAAACGGTAGATCTGATGTCCGGTGCGGCTGGTGCCGTTGGCGCACGGCTCCCAATTCGGGAGATCACGCTTGACGACGTACTCGCTGCCATGGAAGTTCACATCCGCGCTCCACCCCTGGTCACTGTTGACCCGACCGGTGCAGTCGACCGGGCTGGTGCAGGTAGTGCTAATCATCCAGTTGCTGCGGACGGTGGTCTCGTTGCGGTAAATTTCGTTAGTCTGCGCCCAGTCGCCGTTTGACGTGGCGGCGTAGGTTCCGTTGAGCCCCCAATCGTCGCCGGAGGCGCCCGCTGTCGGCGCCGCGAACGCGCCGGCCGCAGCCACTATCATGGCTGCGCTGACCGTCGCCGTCGTCCGCCGCACCGCGCTCACCCGACCGGCGTGAACTGAATGTGCAGCTCGTTGAGCCCCCGCAGGATATAGGTCTGGGGGTAGCTGTAGCGGCGGTTGCCCACAGGCCCGTGTTCGGCTTCGTTGGCCCGGATATCAGCCATCCGATCCAGAATGCGCTCAAGGGAGACCCGGCCCTCGACCCGGGCGAGCGGGGCGCCGGGGCAGGTGTGCACACCGCGGGCGAACGCGATGTGCTCGCGGACATTGCCGCGGTCGAGTCGAAACTCGTGCGGGTTTTCGAATCGCCTGGGATCACGGTTGATCGCCCCCGGGGAGATCATCACCGTGGTGCCCGCCGGAATATCCACGCCAGCCAGACAAGTCGACTTGCGTGCCAACCGGAAAGTGGATTTCACCGGGCTTTCCAGCCGCAGTGTTTCCTCGATGAAGATCGGTATGAGGCTGGGATCGTCGCGCAGCGCCTGCTGCAGATCGGGCCGGTCGCAAAGGATTTGCAGTGCAGAGCCCAGCAGTTTGGCGGTGGTTTCCTGACCGGCGCCAAACAAGAAGGTGGCAGTGCGCACGACCTGGACAACCTCGGGCGTGGATCCGTCCGGGTATTTCGCTGCCGCGAGATCGCTCAGCACATCGTCGCGCGGCTCGCGACGCCGGTCTTCGATGTAGAAGCTGAACTTTTCGTCGAGAAATTGCAGCGGGTTGACCGCGGCGGGATCGTGCTCCAGATTGCCCACGGTGTGCGAATTACCGAACACCGCACGGAATTCGTCGTGATCGGCTTCGGGTACACCGAGCAGGTTGGCGACCGCCAGCAGCGAGTAGGGCTTGGAATACGCCTCGAGAAACTCGCATTCGCCGCGCTCGACGAACTCGTCAAGTTGCTGGTCGGCCAGGCGCACCAAGAAGTCCTGGTTCTCTTTGAGGCGCGCGGGCGTCAGCAGCCGGCTCAGCACCGATCGGGCCCGGGTATGGTCCGGCGGATCCATCGTCACCATGTGCTCGTGCAGCGGCAATCGTGTGCGGTGCTGCTCGATCAGATCACTGATGTCGTCGCCGGACGGCTCGAACGGCAGCGCCGGAAACGGGCCGCCCACCGCGATGCAGCTCGAGTAGGAGTCGACGTTCTTGTACAGCTCCATGGCTTCTGCGTAACCGGTGACCGCGAAGACCCCGTGGTGTGATTCCTTGACCACCGGTCCTTGTTCGCGCAGATAGTCGAAGTACGGGTGCGGATCGGGAACGAGCGACGGGTCGGTGAAGAAGTCGATGGCTTCAAAATCGCTCATTGCCAACCTTTCGCTCCGAGTGCGGTCCGGCAGAATTGCCAGAGCTTCTCTTTGATGACGGCCATGTCGTCGTCGACCTGGGCTGCGTAGGCGTAGTAGTGGTAGACCGAGCGCAGCAGTTCGACGATGAACCAGGCATCCCACTGTGGGTTCTGCGGATGCAGTAGTCCGGCCTGCGCCGCGGCGTTCACCTCAGCGAACAACAGGTCGACAAAAGGCTTTTCGGCTTCGGCAAGTTCCTTCGGGAAGATCCGGTGCAGGTGCCAGTGCGTGGAGACGATGAACCGCACGCTTGCGGCATCAGGGCCATCGACAGCGAGTCCCTCCAGCGGCGCGGCGACGTAAAACCGCAACCGTTCCATCGGATCGGGTATATCGGCGGCGGCCTCGGCCCAGCGGTCGCAAGCTTCGGTCATCGCGTCGCCGATGACCGCCAGCAGCAGCTCGTCCTTGGACGCGAAGTACCGGTAGAAGGTCTGCAGCGCAACACCGGCCTCGGCCACCAAATCCTGAGTGGTGAAGTCGCCGCCCTTGTCCCGGATGAGTCGGCGGGCGGCGTCGAGCATCAGCCGCACTTGGTTGGCGATCCGGCTGCGCGACCGCTGCACGGCGGCTGACCGTTCGACGGCCCGCTCTACCCAGGACTCCGAAGGGACGCTGGTGTCGGTCATGGGCTTCCGGTGAACAGTTCGCCGAGCGGACCGATCAGGCCAAGGACGGGGTCAAGCGCCTGTTGGATGCCGGTCGCCGTCAGGACGTCTTCGATCCCCTCGCCTAGCGGCCGTTCGAGCTCGGTGAAGAGGGTGAACGGGTCGAAGGCATTGTTGAGTTCGGTCACGACTTGGTCGTAGGGCACCCCAATGTCTTGCTCGGACCAGGATTCGGCGGAGGCGAAGAAGCTTTCCAGATCAGTGAATCCCGGCAGCTGGGCCCCGAACAACTCAAATGCGTTGTCGGCGCCCTGGACGACGCCGTTGGCGAACTCAAGCAGGAAGGTGACCGGGTCGATGGACGGAATCAGTTCGAACGGTGTCGCGTCGCCGAACGGAACGGATCTGTCATAGCCGGCTTCGACGATCACTTGCAGCGCCGGCTGAATGATGTTGAGCCACGACTCGGGCACACCGAGATCCAACAGCGGATCCAGCAGCGGCAGCTGGGTGGTCGGAATCAGATAGAACGTCGTGTCGCCGGTCTGCTGCATCACGATCTCCGACGACCCGAGGACGAACTGATCGGCGTAGGGCCCCTCCAGCGGCGTCGACGACGGGAACAGGCCGGGAACTGCGCCTGACCCGTAGCTGGTGTGCTCGTAGATGACGCCCAGCAGGTCGTTCAGGTCGGCCACCAGGTTGACTGGGTATTCCGGCATGTCGGCCAGCCCGTCGTACTGAATCGCGACGTCGATAGTGGGGATGCCCAGATTGGTCGGCTCGGCGCCATTGGCGTCGACCTCCAGTCCGGGGACGTACAGCCCGTCGAGGCGCTCATAGATACCGCCGTCGGGACGATTCCCCGAACCGAACAGCGCGACCGTGACGTCCGGTATCTGATGTCCTGAAGCCGCCAGCGCCGCCAGATCTTCTTTTTCATCGACGGCGATCAGCGCACTTTGCGAATATCCCTCGATGACGTATGGGCGGTTCGGATCGGCTAGTTGTTGCTGACCCATCGCGGTCTGTAGGTCGGTCAGACCTTCAGCAACCGTGAGGTCGACCGGCAAGGCCTCGGGCGTGGTGACCACAACCGGGGTGTAGGTGCCGCCAGTTGCGGGGTCGATGTATTCGCTGATGATCGAATCCATCCACTCCGTGCTCGGCGTGGGCATGCCGGTACCGCCCATCATCAACGCATTCAGGGCGTCATCCGGATTGTCCGCCTTGGCGAGGGGCACCGAGAACGCTGACATCACTGCCAGCAATGCCAACCCCGTCACGGAAGCGACGGCGAACAGGGCGACTGTCAGGGACCGACAGATGTGGCCTGCTCCAGACATGGCTGCTCCCCGGCTCAGTGTCAGTAGAACGATATTCTGACTTCTCAGAGAACACAACTCTCAAAATCGGTCTGCGTTCTTCGGATGGCCGCGGCGGTCAGCTGGTCAGCAAGCCTCCGAGTGGCCCGAGTAGCCCGAAAATCGGATCGAGAACGTCTTGCCGCGAGAGCGGGACCGAGATCATCGACACCAACACCAGCAACAGCATCGAGACGCCGGCGATCAGCGCTACGGCCAGCGAGCGCCAGACCTGCCGATTAATTCCCACGGCAAATCCCCGGAGATGAGCAATCGCACAACTCTCCCTAGAGTTTCTCAGAAATCAAGGGCTAAACGGGCTGGGCGCTGTACACCACGGCGCCCCCGAAGTGCGGCGAAGAATGGCACGCCAGTCCGATCGTCGCCGCGTCGCGCTGCCGGTCACCGGCTCGCCGCGCCAACTGCAGGTAGCACTCGAGCATCTGCGGTATTCCGTGCATGCGACCGTTGCCTAGTGCGCCGCCGCCGGACAGCGCGGGTATCCCGCCGGGGCGATCGCCATCGATGCCGCCGGCCTGGACGAAGCGGTGCGCCTCACCGGGCGGGCAGAGCCCAAGAACCTCCAGCCATAACCAGACGAAGAGTGAAAAGCCGTCATACACCTGGGGCAGATCGACCTCGGCGGCCGAGATCCCGGCGTGTTCCCACAGCCGCCGAGCCATCTGCGTGCCCCCGTCGACGATGTCGTCGAGCGGCCAGTGCAGCGGAAGTCGCCGCCGGGTAGGCATCCCGCTGGCGTAGCCGGCGACGTAGACCGGCGGGTGTGCCAAGTCCTCGGCACGGTCTGCGGAGGTGAGCACGAATGCGGCCACGCCGTCGACGGGGATATCGCAGTCGTAGCGGCAGACCGGGTCGAAAAGCATTGGCGCCGAAAGATACTCGTCGGTGCTCAGCGGTCGGTCGTGCCAATACGACCATGGGATGCGCGCGCCGTTCTTCCGCGCCTCCACCGGCACGGCCGCCATTGACTCCCGGGACGCGCCGAAGCGTTGTAGATACTCGTTGTAGGGCAAGGCGATCATGGCCAGCGGTCCGAAAAAGCCCTGCGGCGCAGTCCATTGCTGCAGCCCCCGTGCCTCGCGCATCGGGTTGGCGTGATAGCGCCCGGCCGGGTTGTGCAGCGCGCGGTGCAACAGCACGTAGTCGGCGGCGCCGCTGGCCACCGCGTTGACGGCAATGGCGACCGAGCCGGTGATCTGCCCGATGCCTTCGAAGCCCGCGACGTAGCGCGGCTTGGCGCCTAGGTGCTGGGCCAGCCAGGCCGATGACACAATGCTGACGCCGTCTTCGGCGCCCTGGCCTCCCGCGGTCGGCAGCAGGCTGGAGCTGACGAAGCCGTCGATATGCTCCACCCGCAACCCCGCGTCGGCGATCGCGGCGCGGGCCGTGTCGACGGCTTGCGCGCCGAGCGGTCGTTCGGCATGGCGTCGAATCTGGCTCTGCGCGTAGCCGACGATGGCGACCTTGTTGGCGGCCGCGAATCTGGCGCTCACCGGGTGAGCTCGAAAGCAGGGACAGCCACGCCGGGCGCGAGCTCTTCGAACGCGACGGCAACCGGGTCACCGATATGTAGGTCGGCGTGGATGCCCTCCAGCAGTCGGCCGATCAGCCGCAAGTCAGCCTGCTCGACCAGTTCGACGTCGACGAGCACGAATGGGAGATCCTCGTCGAAGCCGGGCAAGAAGGCCTGACGCACCACCGTCCACGACCGCACGATCCCTCGGCCGCTCACCGGCGTGAAGGTGAAATTCGGCTCGGGGGCATGGCAGTGCGGGCACACCACATCGGGGGGCATGGTGAACTGTTCGCAGCGCCCGCAGCGCGCAACCGTGAGCACGTGCTCGGCCGCCGCCGACCAGAACGGCGCCGAGGCCTCGTCGGGGACCGGCAGCGGGCGAGCGGTCACGGAATTACCCCCTGGTCGGTCAGCGCGGCGATCCGGTCCCAGTCGTAACCCAATTCCAACAGCAACGCCTCGGTGTGCTCGCCGTGCTCGGGTGCCCGCCGCAATCCAGGGCCTTGCTCGTCGAACTGCACCGGAACCGCGGGCAGGCGATAGGCCTGGCCGCCGTCGAGGTTGACCTCGCCCACGTAGCCGTTGGCGGCTATTTGCGGATCGTCGATCACCTCGTGCACCGATTGCACGGGTGCCCATGGCGCATCCAGTTTGGCCAGCAGCTCCTTCCACTCCGCGAACGTCCGACCGGCGAAGACTGCGTCCAGTTCCGCTACACAGGCATTGCTGTTGGCGCGCCGAGCGGCGAGATCGACGAACCGCGGGTCCTCGACGAGGTCGTCGCGGTCGATGAGTCGGCAGAACTGCGGCCAGTAGCGGTCACCCTGCAAGAACATCAGCTGGATGTGGCGGCCGTCCTTCGTCCGATAGTTGCCGGTGAGCGGATTGACCTGCGGGCCACGGCCTCCCACCGGCGCGACGTCCCCGCCATTGAGCGCCGCGAGCAGGTCGGACGACAGCATCCACATGGCGGTGGCCAGCAGCGACACGTCGACGACCGAGCCGGCGCCGGTTTTCGTTCGCTTGAGCAGTGCGGTGGCGATGCCGAAAGCCAATGCCATGGCGCCGTTTCGGTCGCCCATCGCGCCGCGCTGGCTGATCGGGTAGTCACGTTCGGGCGGGGTCAGGATATGGCCCACTCCCCCGCGGGCCCAAAATGCCGAACTGTCGTAGCCGGGCTGGTCGGCGTCCGGGCCGCGCACCCCGAATCCGTGACCGCGGGCGTAGATCAGGCTCGGGTAGCGCTCGCGCAGCGTATCTGCGTCGAGTCCCAGCCTGCTCAGCGCTCCTGGACGCAGGCTGGTGAGGAACACGTCTGCGGACGACAGCAGTTCGTGCAACACGGCCAGCCCGGTCTCATGACGAAGATTCAGCGCGATGGAACGCTTGCCCCGATTGGCCAGTGCCATCGAAAGATTGACGCCGTCACGGTCGGTGCCGATGCCCTGCGTGGCCAGCCCTCGGTACGGGTCACCTTCCAGGCGCTCGATGCGGATGACGTCGGCGCCCCAATCGGCAAGCAGCGCACCGGCAACCGGGACGAACACCCATTGCGCCAATTCAACGACGCGCACCCCCTCGAACGCACTCTGGTCCATGTGTTGCCTCCTGAAATGCCGCTACTGCCACACCGACAGTGCATCATGATCGTCGACCGCCGTGCCAAGACGATGCAGCAGTGTGGCGATCACGTCGGGCGGCTGTTTGGTGGTGATGCCCCACAGAAAGAGTCCGTGCATCATCCCGAAAGCGATGGCGCGCCACGCCTCATCCCACGGCGGCGTCGTGACACCGTGCGAAGCCAGGGCATCCAGGTAGTGGGACAACAGGTCTCGCTCGGTGCGTCGACGCTCGGCCACGGTCAGCGTCGAGGCGATGTGATAGCCGACGTCGAGGTACCACCTGCCTCGCTGGACGAGTTGCCAGTCCACCAGCGACGCGGTCCAGTCGGCATCGACAAAGAGGTTGCCGACGTGAGCATCGCCGTGGATGACGCACCACGGCTTGGTCTTTGTCTCTGCGGCGGTCAGCGCGATTAGGCTCCGGTATGCGTCGACAAGCCGATCCGCGTCGCGTATCGCGTTGGGCATCCGCTGCCCATTGGGCCCGTCGAAGTTGGCGCTGATGACGTCATTGGTGGTCGATGGCCCCCACACTTCCAGGACGCGGCCCAACCGCGGCGTTAGCCATTGCGTATCTGCATAGCGTGGGTCGGCCCACGTTGCCGCGTGCAGCCGAGCGAATTCGGACAGCGTTCGCGCGGTTTGGTCGGGCGTATAGCGGCTGTTGCCGTCGAGGAACGTCGCTCCCTGCGAAACAACGTCTTCCGTGATCACGACACCGTGTCCGGTAGCCGGGTCGATGTCGGCGTAGACGCTACGTAGCGTGCGGACCCGGGTCGCATCGGCGAGATCTCGATAGAAGTAGGCCTCCGGGGCACCGATGTAGCGTGCCGCCCGGCCGATTTCGTTGAAGTAACCCTTGACGCACAACGCCTGGTGCCAGGCCGTCGGGAACACCGTTGGCGCACTCGATGACGAAGCGGGCGTTGGTGGAGATTCGGTCGACAACCGGACCCGGCAGCACCGCACGGATCTCGATGCCGGGAAACCGTTGTTGCAACGCTGCGGTCAGCCACCGCGGGCACAGCGCCTGCTCGAGACTGTCCGGCACCGGCACGTTCGTCACCGTCATGTCGGTGCAGCCGTGTCCGCGGACACCGCCGCAAACGCCGCGTGTGCTTTGACTGCCTGGGCTTCAAGGATTTCGGCGCGGTCGTCCTCGAGCAGAAAGCCCGCAGTGATGGTTGCGTCGAGGCTGGCGGTGAACTCGGCGAGGTAGGTTTGCACGTCGCCGTACTGGTCGGCCAGCACCTGGTAAGGCAACTGCTCCTCGCGGCCAGCCAGCTGGCACAGTGGCCCAGGGGTGGAGTGCGCGTGATAGCGCGCGATCGGCACCTCGAGGAATGGCGAGGGCACGCCGCCGACGGCGTTGCCGAACCGGTCGACGGCCGCCCGTGACACCACACCGTCGGTCTGCAAAACGATGCGCGGCGCTCTGGGCGGTGCGATGTCGTGCTCAGCCCAACGGAATAACTGGCGCAGCGCGGCACGGATGAACGCCGATGCCGGAAAGCTCGAGCCGTTTCCATCGCAGCCGACGATCTTGGCCGCGTGAGGCGCTCCCGCGAGCTCGTACAGCCGGAAGCGGTCTCCCGGTACGTCGCAATCCTCGCGTCGCACCGAGGCGCTGCCGGGGTTGGTGAACTCTGCGAAACTGAATCCTTCGACGTCGCTTTGCGGTTGGACCTCGATCACTGGGACCCCGACGGCTGGCATCGCAGCGTATTCGAACCGCGGCAGGTCTGCTCCTACCGCGAGCGGCGTCAGGCTGGCCGCGTGGCAAGCGGGGAAAAAGCCGTCGTAGACAGGAAGGCCGTCAGTCGTCCGGGTCGCCGCACCGAACGCCGCGGCGAACGTGGCGGTGTCAACGCCGCTTTGCGAATAACCGCCGAGATAGACGTGTCGGACGGCCAGGTGACCCAGCGGGCTGTGCTCGCCGCCCTGCTTGACCACGGTGCCGATCGCGCGCAGGAGGTCCCAGGCAAGTTCGTTGAGCGAGATATCGACGTCGGCGTAGCGCTGCGGGTCGCGACGCTTAAGTTCCGCGGCCGACCAGGCGCGTTCGCTGATGCCGATCCAGGCGTCACCCTGCACCTGCAGCAGGTCGCCGACGTGCGAGCCAGAGCGCATCGCGGTCAACGCCGTAGGTGGTGTTGAACGGCTCGATGACGACTCGGCCGCTGAAGCGGGCCGACTGTCGTGGATAGCGGACTAGAAGTCGGGTGACGTAGCGATGCCCGTCGCTGACCATGCGGACTGGCCCGGTCACGGGCCCGTCGTAGCTGCTCGCCAGGCCCGAGAGCAGATACTCCACCTCCACGTAGTCGGCCGACAGCTTGGGCAGAATCTTCCCGTCCCAGTCCCGGAGTTGCGTCGCGCTCGTTTCCGGAATGCCCGAGCTATCGGGCATCGCCCGCAGCCGCGTCACCTCATGCACTGACCACACGGATGCCCCGCTCTATAGATTGCGAGAGTGCTATTCTACTCAGCACGGATACAGCATTCCGTAAAGTCTGGAAGCAGACAAGGGGAGCGTCATGGATCCTGTGCGGCGAGTCGCCGTGACGCTGGCCAGCGTTCTGCCTTTTGTCACCATGGCACTGGCGCCGGTCGCGCAAGCCGGAATGGCGTTCGGCAACTACAACCTGCAGATCGTCGGCAGATACGACTTTCACACCTGGCTGTGGTCGGCGACATCGTGTCCGGGTGCATGTGTACACATCAATGCGATAGCGCAGCCAGTGGCCAAAGCGTTCAATTACTTCGGGGATGCGCAGTTCGCTGACGGCCGGTACACCTTGACCGTCGACGTTCCCGATGGCCTGAGATGCGGTGACATCTATTACGGCCCAACGATTCCCACTCACGACGTGTACAGCTGGGATGCGACCACGCTGGCCGGTTCGCTGCAATCCTCCTACGACGTGGGTTGCAGTAATGCACCTGCCGGCACCAACACGTATCCGTTCACCTTGTCGCGGATGTAAGCCGCTCATGCTCCTATTGGTCCAGGCCCGCTCGCTGCCCGGCTCTTTCCATCGCATCCATGCATTGCTGCAACGCGAACGCCGGGTTCAACTCCAACGCCTTGGTCGGTTCGGGATAGATCAGCACGTGGCCGGCCGGGAAAAAGTACACCTCGCCGGCGGTCGCTTCCTCGTCTGCCCAGTCGGTGTTGGGATAGATCGCGCGGATCGACCCTTCGAAGATGTAACCGTAATGCGGGCAAGTGCATACTCCGCCGGGCAACCCACCCACTTGGTAGAGCTGCGTGCAGTCCAGCGGCCCGGTGGTGGTGTAGCCGACTTCCATGTCGCCCCACTGCACCGAACGGAAATTGTCGCCGGCCGCCGGCCAACGCCCGCCACCGCCGCTGGGCAACTGGTCCGGTTTGGCGTGCGGCATGACTCTCCCCTATTCGGCTACGACGGCGTCCCGCCGAGAGCGGCCAGACAGAATTGCCACAGTCGATCTTTTATGTCATCGCGTCGTGGCGCGTAGGCATAGTAGTGATACACCGACCGCACCAGCTCGACGATGAACCAGGCATCCGATTCCGGGTTTGTTGGCCGCAGCGATCCGGCTTTGGTGGCGGCGTTGATTTCGGCCAGCAACAAATCAACGAATGGCTGCTCGGCCTCGGCGAGCTCGGTCGGGAAGATGCGGTGCAGGCGCCAGTGCGTCGTCACCACGAACCGGGCGGTTTCACCCTCTTCGGTGTCGAGCACGTCGATGACCGACGTGATGTAGAAACGCACCCGGGCCAGTGGATCGGGCAGCTCACGAGCGGCGGCTTCCCACCGCGTGCAGGAGTCGGTCATGGCGTCGGCGATCACCGCCAGCAGCAGCTCGTCCTTGCTGGCGAAATAGCGGTAGAACGTCTGCAACGCCACACCGGCCTCTTTGACCAGCTCCTGGGTAGTGAAGGCGTCGCCTTTCTGCCGAATCAGCCGCAGCGCGGCATCGAGCATCGATCGCACCTGATTGGCGATGCGTGTGCGCGACCGCTGCACAGCCGCTGACCGCTCGGCGGCCCGTTCCTCAGCCCATGACACTGAAGAAATGCTAGCGCCGGTCATGTCGGCGAGAGCACTACGACGGGGATGTCGCGCTCGGTGCGCGATTGGTAGACGTCGTAGTTGGGCCAGACATCAGTCACGAGCTTCCACAGGCGCGGCTTCTCGAGTGCCGACGCGGTGCGCGCGACCACCGCCAGCGTCTGGTCCTTCACCTGGATCTCGGCCTGCGGATTAGCTTGCAGATTCAGATACCACGACGGGTGGCGCGGCGCACCGCCCATGGAGGCCACAATCAGGTAGTCGTCGTCGTCACGCCCAAAGATGAGCGGTGAAGTCAATTTTCGGCCTGTGCGGCGACCCGTCGCAGTCAACAGCAGGGTGGGAACGCCGTTCCAGAGGTAGCCAACCTCGCCCCCGGACTCCCGGTAGGCGCGGACGTGGTCCTCGCCGAGCAGCGTGAGGTCGGGTTGCGAGTAATCAGTCACGGCCACCTCAGGGTGTGTCGAAGAGGACGGGTATCGCGGTCGCGCCCCGCTCGTACATGCCGACGAAGCGGGGCGGTTCGGCGTCGGGATCCAGGCGCAGGTTGGGCAGCCGGTCCAGCAGCGCCGAGATCGCGATGGTCATCTCGGCGCGGGCGACATGCATGCCGAGACAGATGTGTACGCCCTGCCCGAATCCCAACGAGGGCCTGAACTTTCGGGTGATGTCGTATTCATCGGGACGAGCCCATCGGGTCGGATCCCTGTTGGCAGCACCGAGTGCGAGATGCACGACGGACCCGGCGGGAATCTCGACGCCGCCCAATTCGGTGTCGGACATGACGAAGCGGGAGAACATCGGATCGGTCGGCATCCACCGAACCGCCTCCTCGATCGCGGGACGCAGCAGCTGGCGGTCCGCACGCACCGCCTCCAGCAACTCCGGACGCTGCAACAACGTCGTGATTGTGGTGCCCATCTGCTTCCATGTGGTGCCCGAGCCCGCGGCGAGCAACAGCAGCACAAAGGAATCGATTTCACGATCGGTGAGCCGGTCCGTGACGCCGTTCTCATCGGTCAGCTCGGCTTGGACGAGGATGCTGATCAGGTCGTCCCGAGGATCCTCGCGGCGCGCCGCGATGACCGGCTTGAGTATGTCGACCACTTTCTGCGGATCTCGTGAAAGAGCCTCTCGGATGTCGAGCGCCTGCTCGACGGGTACGCCGAAACTGCCGGTGATGGTCAGAACCGGGATGGCCGCGCAGAAGTCGACGTTGAGCTCCGCGTGCCCGTCGTGTACGAACCCACCAATGAGCAGCTCCACGGTCTCGGAGATCCAATTGTCGATCCACCACTTGCCGTTGGCCGGCAGGAACGACGGTTGGACAAGTGCGCGATAGCGCTTGTGCTGCTCCCCGTTCATCGAGAGCATGCTGTTAAGCAGGCCCAGTGGGCCGCTCTCCAGGTCGACGGGTTCTGGGGACGAGGCGAACACATCCGGATTGCGATAGGCGATCATGCACGAGTCATAGTCGAACGCCGTGAAATGGGGACTGTCGGGATACGGCAGTCCGTGAAAGAACATCATGTCCGTGCTGCCGGTGAGCTCGTGGAGAATGCCGGGCACCACCGGCCCGTCTTCACGCAACCGGTGCCACACCGGATACGGATCGTCCTGGTAGCCGCCACCCGCCCATTGGTTGTAAGAGCTGCGCAGGTCGAACAGCTCTCGCAGCCGGTCGCGGTCCAGCGCGGGTGCGATCATTTGGCCACGAATCCACCGTCGACCGGCAGCGCTACCCCGGTGACATTGCGTGATGCGTCCGAGACCAGATACAGCGCGGCTTCGGCACAGTCCTCGGCCGTGATGGCGCGCCCGAGCGGGTGCTGCCCACCGACGGCTTCGGCAATCGCTGCCTGCTGTTCCGCATCGACTTGCAGTCCGCCCGCGGCCAGGAAGCCGGTCAGCGGCATGGCGGCCGGGCAGATGGCGTTAACGCGAATCCCGAAGGGAGCCGCCTCGATCGCGACTCCCCGGGTGAGCTGGATGACCCCGCCCTTGGTGGCGCCGTACACCGTTCCACCCCAGCCCACCAGCCCTGCCACCGAAGCGGTGTTGAGGATGACGCCGCCGTCACCTTGTTCCTTAAAGCGCAGCACCGCGTACTTGCATCCCAGGAACACCCCGCCAAGGTTGACCGCGACCAGGCGGTTGAAGTCGTCGAGCGTGTGGTCCTCGAAAGTCATCCCGAGTCGCGGCGTTGGAATCCCGACGTTGTTGAACAGGATGTCGAGCCGGCCGTACTGGTCGACCGCGGCCGCAATCATCGCTTGAACCTGCTGCTCATCGGATACGTCGGTCCCGACGGCGATGGCGCTGCCGCCACCCGATTCGATCTGGCGCACAGTGTCTTTCGCATGCTCGGCATCGATGTCGGCGGCAACCACCAGGGCGCCCTCCTCGGCGAACCTCAGCGCCGACACACGGCCTACCCCGGATCCGGCTCCGGTGACGATCGCGCTCTTGCCGTCCAGTACCCCGGTCATGGGCTTAGGCATTCGCCAAGACGGGTGGCTCGGCCGGCGTAAACCGGTACAGCCGTTCGGCGTTGCCGCGCAGCAGTTTGTACTGCACGTTTTCCGGCAGGTCCTTCATGGTGTTACGGGCGACGTCGATGCAGTCGGGCCAGGTGGAGTCCGAGTGCGGATAGTCCGTCTCGCACATGACGTTGTCCTCCCCAATCTCGTCGAGGCTCTTGACGGCATGGCGGTCCTCGATAATGCAGCCAAAGATGTGGTTGCGGAACGTTTCCCGGATATCGAGTGTGTCGAGGTCGATCGCGTTGCCAGCGCCTGCGTGGGTGTCGAAGTTCGCGCCGCGCATCACCCAGTACCGCTGCTTGTCGAGCACCTGCTCGGCCCGTTCCAGGAAGTAGGGCATCCAGCCGACCTCGCCCTCGGACAAGGCGATCTTCAGGTTCGGGTAGCGCTGGAACATCCCGCTGAAGAGCCAGGACAGCATGGTTCCCGATGTGCGTGAGGCACCCCAGGTCAGGTTGGCCATGAACGGCGCGTCCGTGCAGATCTTAGGTAGCGTCGACGACGAACCGACGTGCATGCTCGCGACCATCTCAAGCTCGTTGGCCGCCGCCATGACCGGCTCCCAGTAGCCGTCGGCATCGTGAATCGTGGGCAATCCCAGCGGCTCCGGATTCTCTGAAAAGGCAAACGTCGTAACACCTTTGGCCGCCATGCGCTCCATTTCCTTGGTGGCGAGCCTCGGATCCCACATCGGGATCAGCATCAGCGGGATATAGCGCCCTGGGGCGGCACCACACCACTCCTCGACGAGCCAATCGTTGTAGTGCTGAAGGCATTCGAAGCCAAACTCGCGGTCACCGGCCTCCATAAACAGCTGCCCACAGAACCGAGTGATCGTCGGAAAGCACAGGGAGCCAAGCACACCGGAACGATTCATGTCCTCGACACGGGCCTTGGGATCGTAGCAGCCCGGCCGCATCTCCGAATACGACAGCGGCTCGGGGCTGAACTCTTCCTTGGACTTGCCGACGACCGCGCTCAGGCCCGAGCTGGGCATCCTCTTGCCGTCGTAGACCCAGACGTCCATCCCGTTGTCCTCGACCTCCATGTGCGGCGCGCGGTCGCGGTCCTTGGCGGCGACGCGGTCGACCCATAGATTCGGCGGCTCGAGAATGTGGTCGTCGACTGAAATCAACCAGTTCAGGTCATATTCGCTCACTTTAACTCCCCAATCGACATGTGTTTGACCTCCTGGAATTCGCGAATCCCGTCCGGACCGCGTTCGCGGCCCAGTCCGCTCTGCTTGTAACCGCCGCTCGGCGCATAGGCGGAGAACACGCTGCTGTTGACGTTGACCGCGCCGGTGCGCAGCCGTCGCGCCACACCCACTGCCGCTGCGGTATCGGCCCCATACACCTGACCGGACAACCCGTAGATGCTGTCGTTGGCGATCGCGACCGCGTCATCGATATCGCGGTAGCCCAGCACGCCGATTATCGGGCCGAAGATCTCTTCCTGCGCGGCCGGATTGGCGTTGCTGGGCAGATCCAGCACGGTGGGCTCGAAGTAGTAGCCACGGTCCAGGTCGGAGGGACGCCCTCCACCGCAGAACACCTTGCCGCCGTGCTCTTCTGCCAGCTTCACATACTGCTCGCACTTAGCGCGCTGCGCGGAGCTGATCACCGGACCCATCATCACCGATTGGTCAGAGGGCGGGCCGACCTTGATCGACTTGTACGCCGCGCTCACGGCCTCTAGCACCTCTGCCTTACGGTCCTGTGGCACAAGCATTCTGGTGGCTGCTACGCACGCCTGGCCGGCTGTGCTCGCGACGACGATCATCGCGCCGCCAGCGGCGCGCTGTACCGCGTCCGGCAGGTAGATCTGCGCCGACTTGCCACCGAGTTCCAGCGACACGCGTTTGACGGTCGGTGCCGCCTGGGCGAGGATCTTGCGACCCGCCAGCGTCGAGCCGGTGAAGGACACCATGTCGACAGCCGGGTGGCTGGTGAGCAGCTCCGCGCCGGCGGTGCCCGACTCCACGACCACGCTCAGGACGCCAGGCGGCAGACCCGCCGCCTCGGCGGCCGCACCGAAGATCAACGACGAGATCGGCGTGAGCGGGCTGGGCCGCAGGATCACCGAGTTGCCGGCCATCAAGAGCGGGAATGAGCTTCTGGAAGCCCATGATCAGGGCCGCGTTGTACGGCGTGATGGCCGCGACGACTCCGACCGGTTCGTGGCGACGAATGCTGAGCGCCACCCGGCCGCGCACCAAGTCGTCGACGGGGACCGGGCTGGCCTGCTCGTGAGACATCGACAAGAACAGTTCGATCGTTTGACGACCAATCGTTGCTCCGGCGCGCAGCTGCGTGAAGTCGGCGAAGAACTCCGATTGGCCGGCCTCGGAGACCATCGTGGGCACCAACTCGTCACGGGCACCTTCTATGTGGTCGATGAAGGTGCGCAAGACCCGTGCACGGTCGTCCGGCGGTGTTTCGGACCACCCACCCTCGTCGAAGCTGCGGCGCGCCTCGCTGATCGCGCGTTCCACCTCCGCGAGCGGTGTGGCGGTGATGTCAGCGACGTGGCTTTCGTCGGCTGGGTTTTCAACGCTGACCACCTCATCGCCGGTGATCCAACGGCCGGCAATGTAGGTTCGCTGCTCCGCGAGAATGGCCACAACGGCTCCTAAAGATATGGTGGCAGTAGAACGATATTCTTCTTATGCCAGAAGTTCAACTCTCATTCGGACCTGCGGCTATCCGTGGACGGCGCTGACACCGCGTCGCGGCTCTGTTCACTCCGAGATCACGCTGTCGGACGACGTATTTCTGTACCTTGCCGCTGGCGGTGCGCGGATAGTCGTCTACGTGGTGTAGCGCTTCCGGCCATTTCTGCCTGGCCACTGCCAGCGCGCTCGAAGTGCTCGCGCACCTCCTGCATCGTCGGCATTGCGCTGATCGGGCTTGATCCGCAGCACCGCGGCTACCTGCTCGCCGAGCCGCGAATCCGGTGCGGCCACCACGACCGCCTCGGCGACGGCCGGCATCGCTAGCAAGACCTCCTCGACTTCCAGCGCGCTGATGTTTTCGCCGCCTCGGATGATGATGTCGGCCTTGCGGTCGGTCAGGGTGAGGTAGCCGTCGTCGTCGATCACCCCGATGTCACCGGTGTGATACCAACCGTCGTCGTCGAAGGCCCGCGCGGTCAGGGCCGGGTCGGTATAGCCGAGACACAAATCCGGTCCGCGACTGAGTATTTCGCCGTCGTCGGTCAACCGGATCTCTACCCCTGGCCGCGCATTGCCGTCGGTGAACAGCCGCTTGTCCTCGGGTGCGGTGAAGTGCGAACCGGTTATCGACGGATGTTCGGTGCTGCCGTAGGAGCGGGTGACGATGATCCCGAGGTCGGCTAGGCGCCGGGTGACGGCGGCTGGAACGGTGGATCCGCCCAGGCCGATGTACTTGAGGTGGCGCAGGTGCTCGGCGGTGAAACGCGGATGGTCGAGCAGGCTGGTGACGAAGTAGGGCGGTCCGCCGCCGAAAGAGACGCCGTCGCTTTCCATCAAGGCGATCGCCCGATCGGGGTCCCAGACATCGCAGAGATCGATCGGCGCGCCGTCGACGACCGGAATCAGGAACGCACTGAGCATGCCGATGAAGTGTCCGACTGGAAGCGCGGTGAGTTGCCTGCCGCGGCGGGCGGGTAATTCGCCAAGCAGTTGGCGAGTCTCGCAAGCCAGCGTCTGATGGCTGTGGATCACGCCCTTGGGATCGCTGGTGGTACCCGAGGTGAACGCGATCAACGCGGGGCTGGCCGGGTCGGCGGCCAGCGTGCCGGTCATCGGGTCGTTGTCCACCAGCTCCGCAAAGGTCGAACCCACCAGCGCGACGATCGGGACGTCAGCGCAGATATCGGGGTTGTAGGTCATTCGACCGAACTGCTCGGCGGTGATGAAGACGCGAGGCTTGGCGCTGGCGAGGATGTAGCCCAGTTCCTTCGGGCCGTAGAAGTGGACGATCGGGCACCACGACTGCACCCAGAAACGCCGACGCCCAGAACGTTGCGGCGGCCTCCACCCAGTTCGGCAGTTGGAAAGCAACCACGTCGCCCGGGACCGACGCCGCGCGCATGCAGTCCTGCCGCCAATCGGCGGGCCAGCCGTTCGACGTCGCCGAACGTGCCGGTGAACGGCCGCTCGGCGGAATGGACGTGAAACGTCAGATGCGAGCTGTCGTTGAGTCCGCGAGCCAGCATCTCGCCGAGGGTTTCGGACAACCACCAGCCCTGGTCCTGGTAGCGCTTCGCAAGGTCGGGCGGGATCGCTCGGATGGCTGGCAGGCCGGCCGTCATGGCTTGCCCGATACGAGGCGGGTCTCTCTCACAAGTGCTGGCCTCCTAGCCTCTGTTCATAAAGATCTTTGCCGATTCCGCAAACCGTGGCAATACTCCTGTTCTAGGCTTGTAAAGAACTTTGTTCTACCGCGCTGAGGCCGATCAGGCAAGCTTCGAGCGCGGAATCCCTGGCTGACGTAGAACGTAACTATTGTTCTAACTAATCTTGTAGTTCTGCTTTGGCGGATGTATTGTTCTGCTCGGCTACCGACGTGAGATCTGCATCACACGCCCGGCGAGCTTGAACATCTCGTGGGTCAGGACAGCGTTATGCGGGTTTGTAGCTGGCTTGGACGAGCGGTATCGGAGCGGCGTGTCGCAGTGGCATCCCGCCCTCCGCGCATTCCCGCAGCAAGCTCCGATCGTCTGAGTAAGGGGAGTAGGTGACGGGGAGTAGTTACGGGGGAACGGCTAGGCAGCGGACGCGACCCGTTCGTCTGCCGGCAGGCGCCGCGCTGACCCGCCGACGTGCCGGGTCGCAGCGGGCCTACGTACCGTTGCTTGCGGGCCTGATAACTGTTGCGGTCTTTAGCGGGACCGTTGCCCTAGCGCTGAAACAGTTTCGTGGCGGTTTCAACACAAACGTTCCGGTGACCGTGCTTTCTGATCGAGCGGGTCTAGTGATGTACCCAGGCGCCAAGGTCAAGTTGCACGGCGCACAGGTCGGCACCGTTGCTTCCATCGAGGACATGCCAGACGGACAGGCCGCTATTCATCTGGCGATCGAGCCCCAGCGACTGCACCTGATTCCGGCTAACGTCTCTGTCGACATCGCTGCGACAACGGCGTTCGGCGCCAAGTTCGTTCAACTCGTCCCCCCAGATCGCCCGTCCCCGGCAAGTATGCGAGCCGGCCAGGTGCTCGATGCCGACCATGTGACGGTTGAGGTCAACACCGTGTTTCAACAGCTCACTTCGGTGCTCTCACGGATTGACCCCGCCAAACTCAACGAGACGCTGGGTGCGATGGCGTTAGCGTTAAACGGTCGGGGCGAGCAGACCAAGCATGCGCTCAGCGACCTGAATGCCTTTCTCGCCAAGATCAATCCGAGTCTGCAGAACTTAAGCCACGACCTCGACATCGCTCCCACCGTGTTGAACGCATACGCCGATGCAGGGCCTGACATCGTCAGAATCCTTGGCAATACGACTCAGCTGAGCCAAACCTTCGTCGAGCAGCAAAAGAACTTCGACATGCTGCTAATCAGCACAATCGGTCTGGCCGACATTGGGACCGATGTGGTCGGCAGTAACCGCCAGGCGCTGACAGACGTCCTGCATTTGCTCGTGCCCACCACCAACCTTACAAACAAGTACCACGAGGCGCTAAATTGCGGACTAACCGGGATGGTCCCGCTGGCCGAGCAACCCCCCGATCCGAATCCGGGGTTCACCGTGCTGGCCGGGCTCAGCTGGGGTGTCGAGCGATACCGGTACCCCGGCGATCTGCCGAAGGTCGCTGCTGTCGGTGGGCCCCAGTGCAAAGACGAACTGCCGTTGCAATTCAACACGTTTCCGCCCTACGTCGTTGCCGATGTTGGGACGAATCCCTTCAAATATGGAAACCAGCAAAACCTGCTTAACTCCGATCTTCTCAAGCAGATCTTGTACGGTCCTCTCGACGGTCCGCCCCGCAACAGCGCACAGATAGGTCAACCGGGGTGACCGGCACTTCACGGGCAGCCATCAAATTCGGCGCCTTCGCGGTTGTGATGGCGCTGTTGACTGGCTTCCTGTTTCTGATCTTCGGGCAGTTCCGCGGCGGGGAGACTACTGGTTACTCAGCGATCTTTAGCGACATCTCCGGCCTCAAACCCGGGGATTCGGTGCGGGTGGCAGGTCTGCGCGTCGGCACGGTTGGAAATGTGTCGCTCCTGCCCGACAACATGGTGAGGGTGAAGTTCGACGCCGACCGCGACGTCGTATTCACCGATGGCACTAGGGCGGCCGTTCGCTACCTCAACCTTGTCGGCGACCGGTATCTCGAGATCCTCGATGGCCCTGGGTCGACGAGGCGGTTGCCACCGGGTTCGCAGTTGGGCGCTGACCATACGGCGCCCGCACTCGACCTCGACATGCTGCTTGGTGGCCTCAAGCCCGTGATTAGGGGCCTGAATCCGCAAGACGTCAACGTTCTAACGTCTTCATTGTTGCAAGTGTTTCAAGGCGAAGGCAAAACCTTGCAATCACTACTGACAAAGACGTCTTCGTTCTCAAATACCTTGGCAGACAAGAACGAAGTCATCGAGAAACTTATCGATAACCTCAACACGGTTATGGCGAGTCTCGCCAAGGACGGTGACAGGTTCTCCGGTGCAGTGACCCGGCTCGATCGACTGATCGCTGAGCTCTCTGACGACCGAGACCCGATTGGCGCCGCCATCGACGCCTTGAACCAGGGCACCGCCTCCGTCGCTGACCTCCTTGGGCAGGCGCGGCCACCGCTAGCTGCCACCGTGAACCAGCTAAGTCGACTCGCGCCATTGCTCGACCAGAATAAGGAACTTTTGGACGCGTCCCTTCAGCGAGCACCGGCTAACTACCGCAAGTTGGCACGCGTCGGCGCGTACGGCAGCTTCGTCAACTACTACCTCTGCGGACTAACGATGCGGGTCACCGACCTGCAGGGGCGGACTGCGGTCTACCCGTGGTTCAAGCAGACGGAGGGAAGGTGCGCGGAGCCCTGATGCTGAAATATCGCGAAATCAGACTCGTCCGATCCGGTTTCATCGGCTTAGCTTTGTTCGCTCTCGTCATCGCCGTCGGACTTGCGCCGGAGCGACTGTGGTCATTGGCAACCGCGGTCCGTTATCAGGCTTTGTTCGCCGAGGCAGGCGGCATTACGGCAGGAAACGACGTCAGAGTGTCGGGCATCAAAGTCGGTAATGTGTCCGATGTTTCGTTGCAGGACAACTACGCTTTGGTGACTTTCCTGATCGACGGCAAAGTGCGGCTCGGATCGCAAAGCACCGCGCACATCCGCACTGGTTCGCTGCTGGGGGCCCGGGTTCTTACGCTCGAACCGGCGGGTGGTGGCCGGATGCATCCGTCCGACGTCATACCGCTATCGCGGACATCCTCGCCGTATTCGCTGAGCGAAGCTGTCTCCGACCTCACCACCGACACGGCCGGAACCAGCACCGCTACTCTTAATCAATCGCTGGATGCACTTTCGGCCACGATTGATCAGATAGCGCCGCAACTGAAGCCCACGTTCGACGGCCTGACGCGGCTCTCCCGGGCACTCAACAACCGCGGCGAAACGCTTAGTGACCTCCTCAAAAGCGCGACCGATGTCACCGGAATCCTGGGGCAACGCAGTCAGCAGATCAACGCGCTCATCCTCAATGGGAACGACCTGCTCGGAGTACTGGTTCAGCGCCGCAATGCGATTAGTGAGCTGCTGGCCAACACGGCCGCCGTAGCGCGAGAGCTGTCCGGGCTGGTCGGCGACAACGAGGCTAAGCTTGCCCCGACACTAGACAAATTGAACTCCGTCGCCGCAATGCTGGAGAAGAACCGCGACAACATCGCCAAGGCGCTTCCCGGTCTCAAGAAGTTCGAAATCACCTCCGCTGAAACCGTCTCCAACGGCGGCTTTTACAGCGCCTACGTACCAAACCTGTTGATTCCCGAATTCCTTCAGCCCTTCATCGACTATTACTTCGGCTTCCGGCGCGGAGACCCGAACATGCCGCGGTACTTATTCCCTTGGCCGCACAACGGTATTCCGGGAGGTTCGCGGTGATCGGCATGCGTCGACTAACAACGGTGACGGCCGTCGTGCTGGTCGGGCTCATCGTCGCTGCTGCCGGATTGATCGTTCGTGAGACGCTGCTGCGGTCGATGACTATCACCGCCGATTTCTCTTCGGCCACTGGGATATATCCAGGCGATGATGTTCGAGTTTCCGGCGTCAAAGTAGGCAGTATTTCGTCGATCCAGCCGCAGCCGGATCGAGCAAGGCTTGTCCTCAAGGTCCGACACGGCGTTGCCATTCCAGCAGACGCAAAAGCTGTCATCGTTGCCCAGAACCTGGTCGCCGCACGCTATGTTCAGCTCACTCCTGCCTATCACAAGCGCGACGGCGGACCGAAGATGAACGACGGGGCGGTGATACCTCGGGATCGCACCGCGGTACCCGTCGAATGGGACGAGGTCAAGGCCCAGCTGACCAGGCTCGCAACGGATTTGGGTCCCAAAGGTAGTGTCTCGACAACCTCGGTTGGTCACTTCATTGAAGCGACCGCTAATGCGCTGGACGGTAACGGCGAAAAGCTGCGGCAGACTCTGGCTCAGCTGTCCGGAGTCGGACGCATACTGGCAGATCGTAGCGGCAATATCGTCGATATCATCAAGAATTTGCAGTTATTCGTCAGCACGCTACGCGACAGCAACCAGCAGATCGTGCAGTTTGAGAATCGTCTTGCCACCCTGAGCAGCGTCCTCAATGACAGCAGATCGGACCTTGATGCGGCCTTGACCGAGCTATCGACCGCCGTCGAGCAGGTACAGCGTTTCATCGCGGAAACTCGCGACAAAACCGCCGAACAGCTTGAGCGGGTGCGCAATGTCACCCAAACTCTGGTGGATCACCGATTGGACATAGAGAACATCCTTCACGTTGCGCCGACGGCGTTCTCGAACGGTTACAACATCTATAAGCCGAATATTCCAGGCGCGGTTGGGACGTTCATCATCAATAACTTCGCCAATCCCGTTGAAGCAGTCTGCTCCGCACTTGGGGCCGTGGAGAACATCACGGCAGCAGAGACGGGAAAACTATGTTCTCAATACCTGGGGCCGGGCCTACGAACGCTCAACTTCAACTATGTGCCCATTCCTACCAATTTGGCACTGCAGCCGAGCGCGACGCCAGACAAGATCAAATACGCCGAACCACGTTTGGCTCCTGGCGGCGAGGGGCCTTCCCCGTCACCACCCGAGACGCCACCGGCAGTCTCCGCCTACACAGGTTGGGGGGATAGCGCGCCCAAGAACTTGCCCGAGCTGCTGCTGCCGGCGCCGCCTGAGCTCGCTGGGCAACCGCCCGGCACCGCCCCACCGGGCCAGGGGACGACGCCGTGAGAAGCGCTTGCCGGCGACCGCGCGGATTGGTGGCCATGGCCGGCTGCGTGGTCCTGACCGCCACAGGCTGCACATTCCAGGGCGTGAACTCACTGGCATTGCCGGGGGCGGTGGGACGCGGTCGGGATGCCAGCATCTACCACGTGGAGGTCGCGAACGTCGGCACCCTGGAGTCCAATTCACCGGTCATGATGGCTGACGTTGTGGTGGGGAGCGTCGGCAAGATGCGGCTGAGGGGTTGGCACGCCGACGTTGAGGTCTCGGTGCAACCCGGCGTGATAGTGCCCGCCAACGCGGTAGCCATGGTCGGGCAGACCAGCCTGCTCGGCTCAATGCACCTCGCTCTGCAAACCCCGCTAGGTCAGGCGCCGCGCGGGAAATTAGAGCCAGGGGCGACCATCCCGCTGGACAGGTCGTCGACTTATCCTTCGACGGAACAGACCCTGTCGTCACTTTCCGTGATCGTCAACAGCGGCGGCCTAGGCCGAATCGGCGACATCATCCACAACTTCGGCGCCGCGCTGTCCGGGAACGAAACCCAGGTTCGCGAACTGCTGAGCCAACTCGACGCCACCGTCGGGACAATAGATGACCAGCGCGACAGGATGGTCACCGCCATCGAGGCCTTGAATCGGCTTGCGGGCACATTCGCAGTGCAGCGCGACGTAGTGACCCAGGCACTGCACAAGATTCCGCCAGCATTGGACGTCTTGATACGTGAACGGCCGCGCATTACAGCCGCATTGGACAAGCTGCGGGTGTTCAGCAGCACCACTACGAAGCTTGTGGACGGCGCGCAGGCAGATTTGGTGAAGAACCTCCAAAACCTCGGACCGACCCTGCAGGCGCTCGCAGACGTAGGACCGGTACTCGACACACTGCTTGGCTACCTGCCGACATTCCCGTTCACCCAGGACGTACTTGACCGCGGTATTCGGGGCGACTATTTCAACGTGTTCGCTGTCGTCGACTTTACGATTCCACGGCTCAAGCGAACCCTTTTCCTCGGCACCCGCTGGGGTGATCCAAACGCGCCATTGGTGCCCGCGCCCGGAGAGCCGCACTTCCGAACATATACCTACGACCCGCTTCGGGCTGGTGTCGCGCCGCCACCTGCTGCACCACCTCAGCCCGCTGCTACACCGACGCCGCCGCAGGCGCCGATGCCACCAACGACGTCTCAGGTACACCCGATGCCGCCAGATAACGGACCGCTCGCGCCGATCGATCAACCATCGGAGCCGATGGCAGGCGGTGGCTGATGCTGACACGCTTTATTCGAATCCAGTTACTAATCTTTGCGATTGCGTCCGTCATCGGCATGACCACGATGTTTTTCATGTACATGCAAGTGCCGACGCTGCTAGGCATTGGCCGCTTTACCGTCACGTTGGAGTTGCCCGATACTGGCGGTCTCTACCGATTCAGCAATGTCACCTACCGAGGCGTGCAGATGGGCAAGGTGACGTCCGTCGGTCCCACGGCGAGTGGCGCAGAAGCTACGCTCTCGATAGCGACCTCGCCGAGGATCCCGGCCGACGTGCACGCGGAGGTCCGCAGCGTCTCAGCAGTGGGCGAACAATACGTCGATCTCACGCCGCGTTCCCCGTCACCCCCCTATCTGCAGAACGGGTCTGTCATCCATACGGGCGACGTCACTATCCCCCAGCCGGTTGGACCGATGCTGGATCGACTTAGCGCATTAGTCAACAGCATTCCGGGGGATAAGCTGCATGACTTACTCGACGAGTCGTTCAAGGCGTTCAACGGGGCGGGCTATGACCTGAGCTCTCTGCTCGACTCGTCGGCCAGACTGTCACACGACGCTAACGAAACGGGCGACCGCACCCGGGCGCTGATCAATGACAGTGCACCGCTGCTGGATTCCCAAGCACAAACCGCTGACCAAATCCGGTTGTGGGCGCGCAGCACCGCTGGTGTGACAGAGCAACTCGTAAAAAACGATCCTCAGGTGCGGACCTTACTTCAGACCGGCCCCGGCTTCGAGCAGGAGGTCTCGCGGCTGCTGGAGCAGCTGAAGCCAACGCTGCCGGTGCTTCTGGCCAATCTCACGACCGTTGGTCAGATCGGCGTGACCTATCATCCCGCGCTGGAGCAGCTGCTCCTACTACTCCCACCGTACGTCGCCGCAACAGGTTCCTATGCGCCCACCAACAATCCAACCGGCTTGGCACCAGGCGGGTTTGCTATCTCGATCGCTGATCCGCCGGTGTGTACGGTCGGGTTCCTGCCGCCGTCGCAGTGGCGGTCCCCGGCTGACACCACCGTGATCGACACACCTGACGATCTGTATTGCAAACTGCCGCAGGACTCTCCGATTGGTGTACGCGGCGCCCGTAACTACCCATGTATGGGCCATCCGGGGAAGCGAGCTCCTACGGTCGAGATATGTGACAGTGACAAGCCCTTTGTGCCGCTTGCAGAGCGCCAGCATGTGCTCGGCCCCTACCCGCTGGACCCGAACCTGCTGTCTCAGGGCGTCCCACCCGATGACCGGATCAACTTCGGCAACCGAATCTTCGGACCGGTTGATGGAACGCCGCTGCCACCAGGGTCGCCCGGGCCCAGCGGAACACCTCCTGGACCGCCACTGCCGGGCTCTGTAAATCAGCCGCCGTCGGTTCCTGCACCCGCAGTTCCGCCTGCAGGCGCGCCAGCAGCGGCACCAAGTTCTTTCGGCAGCAACGACTCTGCGCCAGGCCCGTCAGTCGCGGTCCTGCACTACGACCCCCGCTCTGGTCGGTACGTAAGTCCCGATGGCCAGATGTACCGCCAGTCAGACCTGGCGCGAACGACGACACCGAAGTCATGGAAGGACATGCTCACATCGTCGTGATTCCCGGTTCAGTAGAGATATATTGCCAGCACCGATGCCCATAGGACCAGAAGCCAGGCGTCTGTAGCGATTCTCAGCCAGCGTGGCGCGGATCTGACCTCCATGAAGTACTGAATGACCAGTCGGCCCTTGATCATTCCCAATAACACGACTGCAATGGTGATGGTAACACTGGGTACCGCAGGCTTCCCGGTGTGCGCCGGAGACAGCCACCATGAACCAATGGTGATGGCGCACAGAATGATCCAAGCATAGGTGCTGGCCCGTGCACCGGACGTGCTTGGGTTTTTGCGATCGATGGTTGCGGCCACCTGTATCACCTCATCACGTAAAGCAGGCCGAAGATGACGATCCAGAGCAGGTCCACCATGTGCCAGTAGGTAGCGCCCTGCTCGACCGTGGACGTGCGCCGCTGCCCCACATTTCGCAGCTCGCGTACCACGATGCCCAGGATCAGCACACCGAGTGCGACGTGGAACATGTGCACGCCGGTCAGCACATAGTAGAAACTGAAGAACTCGTTGGAGGTGGTGTAGCCATGCGCGATCTCCGTGGACCATTCGTAGGCTTTGATCGCGATGAAGAGCACGCCGCAGGCGGCGCCGGCGTACGTCAGCCGGGTCGCGACTTCGTAGTCTTCGCGGCGGGTCGCCTGCACACTGTGCGCAACGAACCACGAACTCGATAGAAGGACAATGGTGTTGAGCACACCAATACCGATGCTCAGGTGTTGTTGCGCGTGCAGAAACGCCTGAGGCGCCATGGCGCGCTGCACCATATAGACGATGAAGTAGCTGCCAAAGATGATGAGATCACCGAGAACCATGAACCACATGTAGCCATCGCCAGGAAGGTGTATCGGGCGTTGACGCACCGTAGTGGTAGCGAGTTGGTCATTGGTCATGAGAGATCCATCAGTCAGTCGGCAGGCCGGGACCCGGCAGGTTGGCGGTCGGTAGCGAGCTTGAGCATGATGCCCTGACAATTCAGCCAGAACCCGAAGATGATCACGGCGATCCAGAATGCGATCGACCCGTTCCAGGCAAAGGCGCCCGCTCGAAATACCCACATCTGGGTGGCGATGACTTCCGTGACGATCTGCCAGATTGAAGCGTAGGCAAGCCATTTAGGGAAGATTTCGTTTTTGTCGTAGAGGATCGCGATCGCGAAAGCAAGATAGGCGGTGCTAAAGCAGCCTAGAGAGCCGTTGAAAGAGAGCATCCCGAGGTCGTAAAGCAGTCCGGCAATACGCGGTTGACGCTCGGGCCGGAACGTCGCGGCCAGAAAGCAGATGGCGACGAGGAGCAGCCCCGGTAATGTGCCGACGGCCATGCCGCCCATGTACGCGTAAGCGAATGTCGAACCCGACGACATGCGCTTCATCTGATAGGCGACATATCCGTTGGCGATGGCCGCACCACCGAAAATCACGCACACGCCGACAAACCCGATCTGAATGGTTGAGGCATGCGCTGCGAACCAGTGAACCTTTTGGTCGGTGGTGATATCGGGTCTGGGCGGCGGAATCACCTTGCCGAGGAGCACGAACATGACGCCGAACAGTCCGAAGAACGTCGGAAAGATCCAGAACACGATCCGCAAGTCCCGCTTACTCGCTGTCGCCGGAATCCCAGACTCGACAGACTCGTCCCCCGTATCGGTCGATATCGCCGTGCTCACGCAGCCACCCCCTCCTCGAGCGCCTGCTGGTGAACCGCGGCGCGCACGACGAAAAACATGACCACCGTGAACGCGCCAAAACCGCCGTTACGCAGCCAGAATGAGATAGCGCCGTCCCAGGCCAGCGGCCCGCTCTTAAAAACGGCAGCGCAGGCCGACGGGATCATCGCAGCCGCGGTCAACAACGACATGTGTCCGACCCAGCGCGGAAACACAGGATTGGCGCGGCTGTCGTGGTACACCGCAAGTGCGAGCATCAAATTCTGGGCCACGATCATGCCAACCGGTGCGATGAAGACGATCCAGCCCAAGTCGTTGAGCAGCATGGTCAGGTCGGCGTCCCGCTCCGGTCGAAAGGCGGCAGCCGCGAAGAATACGTCGGCAAGCGCGAAGACCGTCGCGCCGCTGACCACCGCGCTGAGGTAGCAGTAAGCGAAAGCCTGGCTCTGGTTGGCCATCCGCTTCATCTGCATCACTACTACACAAAAGAACGGCACGAGCATGACGCCGCAAAGGTTGAACGTGACCATGCTGAATCGGATCCAGGCGGTGTGATCGCGGTAGAAGGATGCGACCTGGTCGGCCGTCAGCCTCGGTGACATCGGCGGCCAAAAGCCGGGGAAGGCGATGAATGCCACCAGCAACACCAACGCTGATAGGGGCGCTGTCCAGAGCGCGACGAGTTGCGTCCTGATGTTCGTCGCCCGCGGTAGATCTCGGGCTTCGGCGAGGATCTGCATCGGTCCGTCTCTTTCTGACTAAATTCAGTTAGTTAACCCGCCCGATATCGCCAAGCTGCTGTAGCCGACAACGCTGTAACTTGCTTCCTGGTTTGGATGTATCGTTCAGATGACCTCCCACACCGTATCGCCGCGCGGTATCCCAAGGGAAGCAATTTCTGACTTAAATCAGAAAAAGGGTAGACTGGGGGATCGCTGGTACCTGGCAGGCTCAGTCAGCAGGGTGATATGGAAGCCAACATGTCCGCTGTCGAAAACAACTCGACGTTTCGGGGCTCGAAAGGGTTGCAAACTCGTGAGCGCCTGCTCGGCGCCGCCTTGGGCGAGTTCAAACGAGTGGGGATGGCGGCGGCCGACATCGGGGCGATCACATCGGCCGCCGGCGTAGCGCGCAGCACCTTCTTTTTTCATTTTCCCACCAAAGAACACGTGCTGATTGAGCTCGAACGCCGCGAGGAAGGACGTATCGCCCGAGAGCTGACGCGATTTTTCGCCAAGTCCGACGACCTCGTGGCCGCGCTGACCAAGACAGTGGATGCAATCGAGTCGCTGGAACGCCGGCTTGGCAGTCGATTATTTAAAGATTTCCTCGCCCTTCATTTTTCGGCGTCGCGGCCGCCGCAAGAAGTATGGACGAATCACCCAGTGATGGTCGCAGTCATCGAGGAGCTCGAACGTGCGCGCGAGCGCGGTAACATCCCGCCTAAAGGCGATCCGTTCCACAGTGGGGTGTTTTTCCTTGTCGGTCTCTATGCCCTGTTGTTGACACTGCCGGAGTCCCCTGCTGTCCGTGCTCCGGTGCTGAAGCAGTATGTGGCGACGACGCTGTATGGGATGCACCCGATTTGACTGGGTAGGCGCGATGACCTGACGCGTGCCTCATCGACGAAACACTGCAACATGTTTCGCGGCTGCACGCCGCCGAACTAGCCCCGACTTGTCGGTTGCCGTCCCTATCATCAGCTCGTGCACAGGGCCTCCTCGCTCACGGACCTACGGCTGGTATGAACATTGCCCTAATTTTCCTGCCGCTTTACCTCGGGCTCATCGTCGGCGTCATCGGCCACAGCATCTGGTTGGGCTTGGCTGGGGCTATCTTCGGCATGTTGTTGGCGCTGTTGCTGCGGCGCGAGCGCGCAGGTGCCGGCATGACAGCAATTGACGCGATGAGTGGGGTGGAGTTTGAGAGCTACGTCGCCGCCCGCCTGAAACGTGCGGGCTGGCAGGTCAGGCTCACCCCGGCGGTCGGTGACTACGGCGTCGACCTGATCGCCGAAAAGGACGGCCAATCGGTGGCGATTCAGTGCAAGCGGCACGGCAAATCGGTGGGTGTTGCGGCCGTCCAGCAGGTGGTATCCGGTGCACGGCACCACGGCTGCACCCGGAGCATTGTGGTGAGCAACCAGGAGTTCACCCCTGCCGCAAAGCAGTTGGCCTGCACCCACAGTTGCCAACTGATTGGGCGCAAAGCATTGCAAGCCTGGGTACCACCGCCCTCGCGGAGAGCGGTTTAGCAAGATTCGTTAGAACATCCTCGAAATCGATCCGACTGGCCGCGAGACCAAGGCAATGCTGGAAAACGAATCTCCCATCAGGGCACGCTCGCAATCGATGTTCGTCCACAACGCTGAGCAGCAACCAAACCCCGCGATAGAGGTATTCAAAACGTTCACGTTTGAGGCAGGCGGAGATGTTCACTGCCACACCTTCAAGCTGATCGTGGGAGTCAAGGGAGTCGCCCATCCACGCAGCGGATTTGTTGTCAACTTCGCCACAATCGATGCCGCGGTAAGGCCCCTGATCAACCAGTTGGACCGCAACTTGCTCAATGACGTCATCGGAAACCCGACGTGCGAGAACCTGGCCGCCTGGCTCTGGAACCGCTTGGGGATTCCTGGGCTATCTTCTTTGGAGCTCTGGGACACACCGACGTCGGGCTGCAAGATGACTGCTGCACACGACGTGTCGCCGAGCCCCAGGACATACTGGTCGCCGAGCTGGACTGGACCGTTCAGCCGTGGATGAGGATGAGATCCGCGCGTCGAAGACGAGCGGCTTAGGCGACGAATGACCTAATTCCGTTCGTCGGAACGTTTGTCAGATTTCCGACAGTCCGCTTCTGCGGCCCCTACAATCAGCCTGGTCATCGGGGATTGGAGTGGTCATGTGGGGTTTGCGCCGTGTTCTCGTCGCTCTTGTCGGACTGTTCACCTTGGCACTGGTGGGGCCGTGGGGCGCCCCGAAAGCTGTCGCCGACGGGGGCGGGGACCGGCTGGGATGTGCTACGTATTGCCAGAATGCGGGTGGTTACGGCGCGGCCGGCGGGCAACCCCCACCGCCGCCCTTCGCGACAGTGGCAAGCGGTGCCGTTCGCGCTGACTCCGACGGGTACGTGCCCGTGACGGTGACCTGCGTGGCCTCCTCGACCTGCCAGGGCATCATCTTACTCAGCATCGATGGCGGACCCTTCCCAGAACTTTGCGGCGGCCCATACCATTACGACGGTTGCTCGGATTTGTTCGTCAACGCCAACTCGACTCGAACAATCGCCGTCCCACTGACCCCCGGCGCGCTGGCATATGTGCGAGCGCACAGCCCGGTCATCGTCGGCGTAGGCGTTGGTCCCGGGTCTGGGCCGCCTAGGGACCACGGAACACTTCAAGTGAGCGCGCTGCCGGCAGCTGCACCTAGGCAAGATCCGAATAACACTGGCTGCACCGGGTTCAGTGTGAACTGTTAGCCAGGTGGTTGAGAATGAAGAAGACATTGATCGGGTTGGCTGCGGCTACGCTCGTCGCAGCAGGGATTTGGTCCGCCCAACCGGCTCATGCTGATTGCACTACATCGCTGTGTGACCAGCAGTTCCTATCAAGGATGGACAGCCACGGAATCTCAGGCGCCTATGGCGGCGGGGATCGTGTGGTTCACATCGCGCACAACATATGCACGAGCCTTGAGGCCGGGACATCATCGGGTCAGGTCCTCGCCGAGGTGGAGCAGGGCAACCCGCAGCTCACGCCGGATCAGGCACAGTACCTGGTCGAATGGACGCAGAAGATCTTCTGCCCGTGAAATGTGGCCTTCACCTGCGGCAACAGCCCGAGAAACTTGGCGGTGGCGGAGGGATTTGAACCCTCGGACGGGGGTTACCCGTCACACGCTTTCGAGGCGTGCTCCTTAGGCCGCTCGGACACGCCACCGCCGGACAGCTTACCGAACGCCGCCCTGCTCACCCCAATCGCTGGCGGGCGAAGAAGGCCTCCAGCAGGGCGGCGCATTCGTCGGCCAGCACCCCGCCGCGGACGGCCGGGCGGTGGTTGAGCCGCCGGTCGCGGACCACGTCCCACAGTGAGCCGACCGCTCCGGTCTTGGGCTCCCAGGCCCCGAACACCAGGCGCTCGACCCGCGCCATCACCAGCGCACCGGCGCACATCGTGCACGGCTCGACGGTGACCGCCAGCGTGGCCCCGGCCAGCCGCCACCCGTCGCCAAGCACCTCGGCGGCCGCCCGGATGGCCAGGATTTCGGCGTGTGCGGTCGGATCGCCGAGTGCCTCGCGAGCATTGACCGCGCGGGCCAGCTCGGCTCCGTCGGCGCTAAAGACCACGGCGCCCACCGGGACGTCGCGGGGACCCGCGGTGGCGGCAACCGCCAGCGCGGCACGGATCAGGTCTTCGTCGGACCTCACCGTCCGAGACGGTCGAGCACCGCTGAGAGTTCCTCGGCGAAACCCATCTCCCGCGCGATGCGGCCCAGCTGCTCGTCGGCGTACAGATCGGTCTCGTCGAGAATGACGCCCAGCACCGCCTCGGGCAGCCCCACGTCGGAGAGCAGCCCGAGATCACCCTCCTCGAACGGGTCGGCGTCCTCAAGATCATCGGGATCGATGTCGGCGTCCAGGTTGTCCAGCACTTCGGCGGCGATGTCGTAGTCCAACGCCGCGGTGGCGTCCGAGAGGAACAGCCGGGTTCCCGACGGGGCTGGCCGGACAATGACGAAGAACTCGTCGTCGATGTCGAGCAGCCCGAAAACCGCGCCTGCGCTGCGCAACTCGCGCAGTTCGGTTTCGGCGTCAGACAAGCTGGTCAGGGCTTTCGACCGCATGGCAGAACAGCGCCATTTACCGTCCTCGCGCACGACGGCCACACCGAATCCGTCCGGAGTATCCGCCTTCGCGGAAGCCCGCTGTGCTCCCATGGGCGCCTACGCTAGTCTCGCTGGAGCCCGTTGACCAGCACACGACCAGCAGATCGGCGTCGCGTCTGCCACCTATCGGGCGGCGGCGGTCTCGCGGCGGATGTGCCAACCTTGGGGGGTGGCTAGCCCTGTTTTCAAAACACCGGTGTGCGTGCTGGGCCTGGGGTTGATCGGCGGGTCGATCTTGCGGGCCGCCACGGCAGCCGGCCGCCAGGCCTTCGGCTATAACCGCTCGGTGGAAGGCGTGCAGGCCGCGCGGTTCGACGGCTTCGACGCCACTACCGACATCACCGAAGCGCTGACCCGCGCCGCCGATAGCGGCGCGCTGATCGTTCTCGCGGTACCGATGCCGGCATTACCGATCCTGCTCGCCCATATCAGCGAATTAGCCCCGAACTGTCCGCTTACCGACGTCACCAGCGTCAAAACCGCGGTGCTCGATGAGGTCCAAGCCGCCGGTCTGCTGACCCGCTTCGTCGGTGGACATCCGATGACGGGCACGGCGCACTCAGGTTGGGCCGCCGGTCATGTCCGGCTGTTCAGCGGCGCCCCGTGGGTCATCAGTGTCGACGACCACGTCGACGCCGCCGTCTGGTCGATGGTGATGGAGCTGGCGCTGGACTGCGGGTCGGTGTTGGTACCGGCCCGATCCGACGAGCACGACGCCGCCGCGGCCGCCATCTCGCATCTGCCGCACCTGCTGGCCGAAGCGCTGGCCGTCACCGCTTCGGAGGTTCCGCTGGCATTCGCCCTGGCGGCAGGGTCGTTCCGGGACGGCACCCGGGTGGCGGGCAGCGCTCCGGATCTGGTGCGGGCCATGTGCGAAGCCAATGCCGGCCAACTGCTGCCGGCGGTGGATCGTGCCATCGCATTGCTGACCGATGCCCGGGAATCGCTGGCGCACAACAACTCCGTGGCCGAGCTCACCGAGGCCGGGCATGCCGCACGCAAACGCTACGACAGTTTCTCGCGGCCGGAGATCGTCACCGTGTTCGTCGGAGCCGAGAACTGGCGCGAAGAACTGGCTGCCGCGGGCCGCGCCGGCGGGGTGATCAGATCCGCTCTGCCAAGTCTGGATAGTTGACGATGAACCCGTCCGCGTCGACGGTCAGCGTTGTCTCGGACACCGGCGAGTGCACGTTGATCCCCTCGGCAGTTCCCGGCGCCGGACTGCTGTAGCTGACCAGTGCCGAGGTCACCGACATCTCCGGCAGTCTGACGTAAATCGTCGGCACCGTGATCGAGTCGGACCGCTCCATCAAGCCGCAGCGGCGGATCGGCAACGCGTTGAAAAACGGGCTGAACACCACATCGACATCGAGCGCGCCGTCGAATGCTGCCCGCGACTCGCCCCGATGGTCGGTGACCATCCACATGTTTTCCTCGTCGCGCGCGACGGCGAGCTGCCGTTCCCGCTCGGCCAGCGTGACCGTCATCCCAAGTCGCTTGGTCGCGCCGCGATCGTCGGTTTGCAGGTCGTAGTAGGCGGCGAACGCCGGGTTGGTCTCGCCGGCGGCGGCCACGATGCGGCCGTTGGCCTTAATTCGCTTGCCAGACAACTGCACCCGTACCGATTCCATCCGCCTGGCGTCATGTGCCCGCCAGGTGAAAATCGCCGACCAGGAGTTCGACGTCGCATCCGCAGGGCCTTGGCTCACGGGTCTACGTTAGGCGACGGCCCGGATGATTTCGAGGCGTAATGCGTCACGTTGGAGTCATTCGGTGGCGTCCGGCGCAGCCGGCCGGTACCGGGCACCGAAGCCCACACCACAAATGCCATCGCGGCATCAAGGACCAACGCCAGTGCGGCCACCATCAGCGCACCGACCAGCGCGATGTGGAACTGGCGCGCATTGATGCCGTCGAGGAGGTAGCGGCCCAGCCCGCCCAGGCTGGCATAGGCCGCCACCGTCGCGGTGGCGACCACCTGCAGCGTCGCGGTGCGCACCCCGCCCAGAATCAGCGGCAGCGCGTTGGGCACCTCGACGCGCAGCAGTACCCGCAACTCGCTATAACCCACCGCACGGGCAGCGTCGACGACTGTGCGGTCCACCGCCGAAATTCCGGCATAGGTGCCGGCCAACAGCGAGGGAATGCCCAGCAGCATCAGCGCAACGATCGGCGGCACCAGACCCAGTCCCCAGAGCAGGACCGCCAACAGCAGCACACCTAGCGTCGGCAATGCGCGCAGGGCGTTGACCAGGCTCACCACCACGACCGTGCCGCGGCCGGTATGGCCGACGATCAGGCCGACCGGGATGGCCACCAGCGCCGAAGCCGCCACTGCGATCGCGGTGTACTCCAGGTGCTCTGCGGTGCGCGCCGCCAGGCCCACCGGGCCGACCCAATTGGCGGTGGTGAACAAGAAAGACAGCGCCTGGATGAGGAAGCTCATTGCGAGCCCCCCACTACCGGAGCCCGCAGCAGCCGACGGCCCGGGCGCGATATACGTTCCCAGGGCGTCGTCAGCCGGCCGGCCAGCATGATCAGCAGGTCGATGACGATCGCCAGCGCAAAGATGGCGATGATTCCGGCAACGATTTGGTCGCTCTTGTTGGCCTGGTAGCCCTCGGTGAACCAGGTGCCCAGGCCACCGATCCCGATCACCGCGCCCACCGAGACCATCGAGATATTTGTCACCACGACGACGCGTAACCCGGCCACCAGCACCGGAATCGACAGTGGCAGTTCGACTTTGAGCAGCTGCATAACCGGCCGGTAGCCCGACTGCGGTGGCCGCGTCACGTACCTGGACCGGCACGGCGTCCAGGGCCTCGAGCACCGCCCGCACCAGCAGCGCCGTCGTGTACAGCGTGAGCGCGACTATGACATTGGCCTCGTCCAAGATCCGGGTCGGGATGAGCAGCGGCAACACCACGAACAACGCCAGCGACGGGATGGTGAACACCACACTGGCGGCCACCGTGGTGAGGCGTCGCAGTACGGTTCTGCGCCACACCAGTACACCCCACGGCAGTGCGATCGCCAGCCCTGCTAGCACCGGCACCAGCGACAGCCGGAGGTGGATCACGGTCAGGGCCCACGCGGCCGGCAGGTGAGTCAGCAGGTAGTGCACGCCTAGTCCTGCCGTCGGGATTCCACTGCGGCCAGCACGTCGTCGGCTCGCACTCCCCCGATGACCTTGCCGGCTGCGTCGACGGCCACACCTATCGCCGCCGGCGACGACAACGCGGCGTCCAACGCATGACTCAGGTTGGCGTCCGGTCGAAACAGCGAACCGACTGCGGTCACGCTGTCGGGCAATGCAGCGCCGCTGCGGTGTTTCTGCATCCCGGTGGCGTCGATCCAGCCCAGCGGTGCGCCATCGGGTTTGACCACCAATGCCCAGCCGTCGCGGAGTTGCGCATCCCCGATGCCGGACTCGGTGACACAGGCGATGTCGTGCATCGGCAGTCCGCTGGCGTCCAACAACTGCAGCCACCGATAGCCGCGACCGGCGCCGATCATCCGGGCCACGAAATCGTTAGCCGGACGCGACAGTAGCCGCGCGGGCCGCTCGTACTGCTGCAGCGAACCACCCGGACCGAATACCGCGACGCGATCGGCCAACCGCAGCGCCTCGTCGATATCGTGAGTGACAAACACGATCGTTTTCTGCAGTTCGGCTTGCAGCCGCAGTATTTCGCGCTGCAACTCGTGTCGAACTATCGCGTCTACCGCCGAAAACGCCTCGTCCATCAACAGAATCGGCGGATCGGCGGCCAGCGCCCGCGCTACGCCGACCCGCTGCTGCTCGCCGCCGGAGAGCTGCGCGGGATAACGGGTCGCCAACTTGGTGTCCAGGCCGACCCGCTGCAGCGCCGCGTACCCGGCGTTCCGCGCGGCCCGCCGGGAGGCGCCTTTCAGCAGCGGGACCGTGGCGACGTTGTCGATCACGCGTTGGTGAGGCATCAGGCCCGCGCCCTGAATCACGTAGCCGATACCGAGGCGCAGCCGCACCGGATCGACACCCGCGACGTCGGCGCCGTCGACCATGACGGTGCCCGACGTCGGCTCGACCATCCGGTTGATCATCCGCATCGAGGTCGTTTTCCCGCAGCCGGAGGGACCGACGAAAACTGTCAGCGCACCTGCCGGTACTTCCAGGGTTAGGTGGTCGACGGCAACAGTGCCGTCGGCATAGACCTTGCTGACGTCGTCGAAGCTGATCAAGCCTCAGCTCCTGATCGGATGATCAAAACCGTTGCTCCGCAACCAATTCCGGGCGGCCTGGTCCGGGTCGATGCCGGAATTGCCGGACACCGATGCGTTGAGATCAGCCACGTCGCGGCTCGTCAGTCTCGCTGACACCGAGTCCAATACGTCTTTGAGCCGATCGGATTTCTTCTGCGAGTTCACCAGCGGCACAATGTTGCCGGCCAGGAAATTGTGCTCTGGATCATCGAGCACCACCAGATGGTTCTGTGGAATGGCCGGCGACGTGCTGAAGATGTTGGCGGCGTTGACAGTTCCTTCCAGGAGTGCGCGCACGGTGACCGCCCCGCCGTCGTCGCTAATGGCGATGAAGTTGCCGGGCATGATTTGGAGCCCGTATCTCTGCCGGAGCCCAGGCAAACCCGACGGCCGAACTTGAAAATCCGAGGGCGCGGCGAACTTCAGCTCTGGTGAATGTGCGGCCAGGTCGGCGATGGTTCTGAGGTTCCACTTGGCAGCCGTTTCGGCGGTGACGGTGACAGTATCGGTGTCCGATGCAGGCGATGGCGTCAGAATCGACAAGTCGCCCGGGAGCTGTTTGTAGAGTTGCAACTCGACGGCATCGAGCATGGTCACTGTTTCATCCGGCTTGAGGTACTGCAGCAGGTTGCCGATGTATTCGGGCACCAGATCGATCGAATGGTCTTTCAGCGCGGGGATATACGTCTCGCGGCTGCCGATCCCCAAACGTCGTCCGATGGTGAAACCATTGGTCTGCAATGCTTGTGCATAGATTTCGGCGATGATTTTCGACTCCGGAAAGCCGGCCGATCCGACAACGATCGAGTTCATATTGCCCGATATCCCGCCCATCGGATTCGAGCTTCCACAGGCCGTGACAACGAGGCATACGCTCGCAATCCACGCTGCCGCGCGGTGTCCGCGCCGTCGCAGCATGCTCATAACAACCGACACTATCGCCAGACAGCTGTTCACATTGCGTTGGCTCGGTCAGGCCGGCCACATCGCCTTCTTTATCGCCCTTCTTTTCGGCTGAGTCGGTTTCATTCCGCGTGGGAAAGGATAAAGATGGCACTATGAGCAGCGATCCGTCGGTATCGCCCGATCAGCCACCCGATCTGCCACCTCAAACCACTGTCCCGGCGGAGCGCAGTGACGCCCCGGCGCCGGAGTCGGCGGTGAAGTTCACTCGCGCTGCCAGCTTATGGACGTCGTTGACCGCGGGCTTCCTGATTCTCATTGTGCTGCTGGTCTTCATCACCCAGAACACCGTTTCGGCGCAGTTTGCCTTCCTCGGCTGGCACTGGAGCCTGCCGCTGGGGGTGGCGATTCTGTTGGCCGCGGTGTGCGGTGGGCTGATCACGGTGCTCGCCGGTACGGCACGGATTTACCAGTTGCGGCGCGCGGCGAAGAAGAACCTGGCTGCCGGCCGCTAAGACGGTCGCGGAGCCTCGGCCGCAGGTGGCCACTCGATCGTGGATCAACTTAGGGTATCCTAACTTCGACAGCAAGGAGGCCCGATGGCATCAACCTGGGTAGGCGCGCTACTGCACAAGTCGCGTCAACAAGGAAAGTCGCCGTTCCCGCACCAGGCGGCGTTTTTGATCAACAATCCCATCCGCCGAGCGCTGATCAAGCCGGCACGGATCATCGACAAGCTCGGTCTGACCGGTTCTGAGCGGGTATTGGAACTCGGGCCGGGCCCCGGTTTCTTCAGCGTCGAGATTGCCCATCGGCTCACCAACGGCCGACTGGAATTATTCGACATTCAGCCGGAAATGCTCGAGAAGGCGCGGCACCAACTCGAACGGGCCGGTCTGACGGACGTCGGCTTCACGACGGGCCAGGCAAGCGACGGGTTCCCCTTCCCTGACAACACGTTTGACGTCGCTTTCCTGTCGGCGGTGATCGGTGAGGTGCCCGACAAGCCAGCGTGCATCCGTGCACTGGGTCGGGTGCTGAGGCCGGGCGGACGACTCGTCTTCGTCGAGTTGTTTCCCGATCCCGATCGGCTCAGCGTGCGCCAGTTGCGAGACTTGGCCGAGTCGGAGGGTTTCCAGTTCGTCGACGCGACCGGAAACCGATGGGAGGACATCGTCGGGTTCCGCAACGGCCAGCAAGCCTGAGCTTAGAAGTCAGAGGTCTGCAGCTGGGCAAGTCCCCGCGCGATCAACGGTGCCACGGTCTCCCCCACCCGGTCGGAGGCGTCGGGGTCTGAGTGGCCCGACATGCGGCTGCGGAATTCGATGCCTGCGGCGATGATCGCCAGCTTGAAGTAGGCCAGCGACATGTAGAAGTTCCAGTGCGCCAACGGCTGTCCGGAGACCACCGAGTAGCGGTGCGCCAGCTCGTCGGCGACAGGCAGCGTCGGCGACGTCCACGCGGCCTGGGTATTGATGATCAGGTCCAGCGACGGGTCGCGGTACACACACATCAACGCCGCGTCGCTGAGCGGATCTCCGAGGGTGGAGAGTTCCCAGTCCACAACGGCACGCACCTGCCCCGGATCCGTTGTGTCCAAGATGGTGTTGTCGATGCGATAGTCGCCGTGCACGATCGACGTGCGGCTCTGCTGCGGAATCGACTGCTGCAGTCCCGAATGCAGCCGCGCGACGTCGGCGTCACGGTCGTCGTCGGGGAGCCGCACAAGCTCCCACTGCGAACCCCACCGGCGGACTTGACGTTCCAGGTAGCCGCTGGGTTTGCCGAAATCAGCGAGTCCGACAGCACCGGGGTCGACGGCGTGCAGGTCTGCCAGCACCCGGATCAGCGCGTCCACACAGCGCTCGATGACCTGCTTGTCGCCCAGCGCGTCGAGATCAGTGCGGCTGCGAACCACCTGTCCGGCAACATATTCGACCATTTGGAACGGCGCACCGAGCACCGCGTCGTCGTTGCACAACGCGACCGCGCGGGCCACCGGAACCGCGGTATTCCCAAGAGCCGCGACGACTTTGTACTCGCGTGCCATGTCGTGTGCCGAAGGGGTCAGCCCATGCAGCGGCGGACGGCGCAGCACCCACTTCGACGAGTCATCGTCGACGAGGAAGGTCAGGTTGGAGCGGCCGCCGGAGATCAGCTGCGCCCGCAACTCGCCATCACGGCCGATGCCGACCGAACGTAGATAGCCGTCCAGCGCGGTCAAGTCGAGCCCATCAAGCGGCGAAGAAGTCACCGGACTTGTCTACCAGCGTTGGTTCCGGGGCAGCAGGTCCCATACGTGTTCGGTGCCGTTTACCGTCACCACGCTGGCCTGACCGGACCGCGAGAACAGCAGCCGGGTGACCGACACGTAGTCGATGGGGAACGACAACACCCGCTTGGTGCCCAAAATCTCGTGCAGCACCACGTTGATCACCCCGCCGTGGCTGAACACCGCCACGGTGTCCTCGTGCTCTGCGGCGCTGGCAACGTCGTCAACGGCCGCGCGCACCCGGGCGCGAAACGCGTCCTCGTCGACCGTGCTGGGCAGGTGTCCTGCTGCCATTCGGGCCCACTCTTGCGGGTTCTCGTCACGGATGTGCTCGATGGGGATGTAAACGGGTAGCTCGCGGTCGTATTCGGCGAAGCGGTCGTCGATCTCGACCGCCAGCCCGCGGGCGGCGGCGACCGGCTCCGCGGTCTGGATCGCGCGGCGCTGCGGGCTGCTGATCACCCAGGAGATGGGAAACCTGGCCAACGCCTCCGGCAGGCGAGCTACTTGCGCTCTTCCCTCGTCGGACAGATCGGGGTCGGCCCCTTGTCCGGGTTCACTGCGAAGCGGCAGCGCATGCCGGACCAGAAGCAATTGCATTCGCGCTCCCTTTCGCTCGCACCGCCGGCGGGGCGACACTTTGGCGACGGTAACAGCGGGTGAGACCGTGCCAGAATTGCGTCGTCGTTGAAGGCCTCAGCCCGAGGAGGACAGGTGAGCGCGCCACGCATGGATTGGGACGCCGCCTATCGGCAAGAGGCGACGCCGCCGTGGAGCATCGGCCGACCACAGCCCGAGCTGGCGGCGCTGATCGATCAGGGCAAGGTGCACGGCGATGTGCTGGACGCTGGCTGCGGGCACGCAGCGCTATCGCTGGACTTGGCCGCGCGCGGCTACACCGTGGTCGGTTTGGACGCCAGCGCAACTGCTGTGGCGGCCGCGACCGCAGCAGCGGCAGAACAGGTGCTGACCACGGCGACCTTCGCGCAGGCCGACATCACCTCGTTTAGTGGATATGACGGTCGCTTCGCCACCATCCTCGACAGTGGGTGCTTGCATTCGCTGCCAACCGAAAAGCGCCAGGACTACCTGCAATCGATCTTTCGGGCGGCCCTGCCGGGAGCATCGCTGTACATCCTGGCCTTCGCTGCCGGAGCATTCGGCGACGAGGAGGCTATGGACCGGCCGGGCCCGCGTGGCTTGACCGAAACCGAGCTGCGCAAGGAAGTCTCGACGCTGTGGGAGGTTGACGATATCCGCCCTGCCAAGGTCTACGGCAACGACAGCCCCGTGGGCCTTTCCGGAGCTGAATTTGCCAACCTCGAGCGCGACGGCGAAGGCCACTTCGTGGTCTCCGGTTTACTGCTCAGCGCCCACAAGCCGGAGCAATGACGGGGCGCTAGGCCACCCGCGCGGAGAATGCTATTCTCCAGATGGAGAGTGGGGTGTGCGGATGGCGAGGACCGGGAGTGGTTCCGCATTGGACGCGAGCGTTCTCGGACGCTGGTTGGACGCGAACGGTGCACCCGGCTCCCCCGGCCAGGGCGAAGAGCCCGTCCTCGAGCAGCTGTCCGGGGGTTCGCAGAACACGCTGTACCTGATCCAGCGTGGTACCGAGCGCATGGTGCTGCGGATGCCCGGCGCCCGAGCCGACGCGGCCCGAATTGACGGGCTGCTGCGCGAGATCCGACTGGTGCGCGCGCTGCGCGGCACCGACGTGCCGCATGCCGAGCTGATCGCCGCCAACGATGCCGGCGATCTGCTCGGTATGCCCTTCTACGTCATGCGGGCCATCGACGGCTGGAGCCCGATGGACGGCGGATGGGAAGCGCCGTTCGACGCCGACCTGACGGCGCGCCGGGGCTTGGCTTTCCAGCTCGTCGAAGGCGCCGCCAAGCTGGGCCGGGTGGACTGGCGTGGCCAAGGCCTTGAGGGCTTCGGCCGCCCCGACGGATTCCATGAGCGACAGGTCGATCGCTGGCTGGCGTTTCTGGATGCCTACAAGGTGCGCGACCTTCCCGGCCTGGACGACGCCGCTGACTGGTTGCGCCGCAACCGGCCCGCGCACTACACGCCGGGCATCATGCACGGTGACTACCAGTTCGCCAACGTGATGTTCGCGCACGGCGGGCCGGCCCGGCTGGCCGCCATCGTGGACTGGGAGATGACCACGGTCGGCGACCCGCTGCTGGACTTAGCCTGGTGCCTGCTGGGCTACGACGGCGAAAACCCGCGCGAGGACGGGTTTTATCTCGACATGAAGGGCATGCCGACCCGAAGCGAACTGCTCGAGCACTACGAGAAGGTCAGCGGACAATCAACCGAGAACATCGACTACTACCTGGTGCTGGCCAACTGGAAACTCGGCATCGTGCTGGAGAAGACTTACGCCGCCGGGGCGCGCACCGGGAAGGTCGACCCCAAGATCCAGGACGCTTTCGGAGCGATGATCCCGCAGCTGATCGCCACAGCGGCCGAGCTGACCCGGTCGCTTCCTAGCAAGGGGCACTGAAGTGGGTTATGCAGACCAGCTTTTCGATCTGACCGACCGGGTCATCCTGATCACCGGCGGCAGCCGCGGACTGGGCCGCGAGATGGCGTTCGGCGCGGCGCACTGCGGCGCCGATGTGGTGGTCGCCAGTCGCAACATGGACAACTGCGTGGCTACCGCCAAGGAAATCGAGGCGGAAACCGGTCGCTCGGCCATGCCATATCAGGTGCACGTGGGGCGCTGGGACCAGCTCGACGGATTGGTTGAGGCGACCTACCAGCGGTTCGGCAAGGTCGACACGTTAATCAACAACGCGGGTATGTCCCCGCTTTACGACAAGCTCAGCGACGTCACCGAGAAGCTGTTCGACGCGGTAGTCAATCTCAACCTCAAGGGTCCCTTCCGGTTGTCGGCGTTGGTGGGCGAGCGAATGGTGGCCGCCGGCCACGGCTGCATCATCAACGTCAGCTCCACCGGGTCACTGCGGCCCAACGGTGGCATCATCCCCTACGCCGCGGCCAAGGCCGGGCTCAACGCGATGACCGAAGGGCTGGCGCAGGCCTTCGGACCGACCGTGCGGGTGAATACCTTGATGGCGGGGCCCTACTTGACCGACATCAGCAAGGCCTGGAATCTCAGCGACGGCGACAGCAACAACTTCGGTCACCTTTCGCTGAAGCGCGCTGGCGACCCGCGCGAAATCGTCGGCGCTGCACTGTTTCTGGCATCCGACGCGTCCAGCTTCACGACCGGCTCGATTCTGCGGGCCGACGGTGGAATCCCGTGAACGGACAGGAGCATTCGAGATGGCATGGGACTTCTCTACCGAACCGGAATTCGAAAAGAAACTCGACTGGATCCGCGAGTTCGTCCGTGAAGAGGTCGAGCCGCTGGAGGTGCTGTTCCCCGGCTGCGAGTACTTGCCGCTGAACGACGAGCGTCGCAAAATTGTCGACCCACTCAAACAACAGGTTCGCGACCAGGGACTGTGGGCCCCGCACCTCGGGCCGGAACTCGGCGGCCAGGGCTTCGGCGCCGTCAAGCTGACGCTGATCAACGAGATTCTGGGCCGCAGCCCGTGGGCGCCGATCGTGTTCGGAACGCAAGCGCCCGACACCGGGAATGCGGAGATCATCGCGCGCTTCGGCACCCAGGACCAGAAGGACCGCTACCTGGCCGGGCTGCTGTCCGGCGAGATCTTCTCCTGCTTCTCGATGACCGAGCCACAAGGCGGCGCCGACCCGCGGGTCTTCACCACCCGCGCCGTCCGCGACGGTGACGACTGGGTGATCACCGGACGAAAGTATTTCTCCTCCAACGCATCCGTCGCTTCGTTCTTCATCGTCGTGGCGATCACCAACCCTGATGTGGCGGTGCATCACGGCGCGTCAACATTCCTGATTCCGGCGGGCACCGAAGGCCTCAACGTGGAAGCCAACCACCATCTGGTCGGAGCTGACGCCCACGAACCTGGGCATTCCCTGGTGCACTATGACGGGGTGCGGGTGCCGTCGGACGCTCTGCTCGGTGAACCCGGCCAGGGCTTCCTGATCTTGCAGACCCGGTTGGCGGGCGGACGGCTGCATCACGCGATGCGCTCGATCGGAATGGCGCAACGCGCCGTCGAGATGATGTCCAAGCGCGCGAAAAGCCGTTTCACTCAAGGTACTTTGCTCGCCGACAAGCAGATGGTGCAGGAGTTCATCGCCGACTCGTACACCGAGTTGACACCGTTTCGGCTGACGGTGCTGCACGCCGCGTGGCTGATTGACAGCGGCGACGAGCACGCCGCCCGCGCCGAGATCGCCACCTGCAAGATCTTGGCCTCGCAGGTGCTGAAATCGATTGCACTGCGGGCGATCCAGGTACACGGAGCGCTCGGGCTCACCGATCAGCTGCCGCTGGTCAATGTCTTGCTCGGCGGTATCGCGCTCGGTCTGGCCGACGGGCCGACCGAGGCACACAAGGTCAACCTGGCCCGGATGCTGCTCAAGGGCTACCAGGCCGAGGACGGGGATTGGCCCAGTGAGATGCTGGATGTTCGCCGCGAGGCTGCCCGCGCGAAGTATGGCGACCACATCGATCGCGTTCCGGCGCTGCCTGATTCGCCATGACCAGCCGGGTAGCGGCGGCCGTCGAACGTGCACTTGACGATCGCCAGCGGGAGGCAACCGAGGAAGTGGAACGCATCCTCGCGGCCGCCGTTCGGGTGATGGAACGCGTGGCGCCCGAACCACCGCGGGTCAGCGACATCGTCGCCGAGGCCGGCTCGTCGAACAAGGCGTTCTACCGCTACTTCGCCGGCAAGGACGAGCTCATCCTGGCGGTGATGGAGCGCGGGGTGGGGATCGTGGCCTCCTACCTCCAACATCAGATGGCCAAAGAGTCCGAGCCGCAGGACAAGATCGCACGTTGGATCGAGGGCACGCTAGCCCAAGTGGCGGATCCGCAGTTGATCAGCAAGAGTCGGGCAGCGGCCGAGCAGATGTCGGCAGGAGTAAATTGGCCGACGAGCGACCAGCGAATGCTGCGGCCGTTGCGGGATCTGCTGATTGAGCCGGTCGACCGCGCTGGGCAGCAGCGATGTCGACCGCGATGTCGAGGCGGTGTTCTGCTGTACTGCCGCGACACTGCGACGTTATGTGGGTTCGACTGACCGGCTTGGGCCCAATGACATTGCGCATGTGGTGGGGTTCTGCCTGCGCGGCCTGGGGGTCGGCTGATGCGCGCCGTGGTCTGCCGTTCCTACGGGCCTCCGGAAGACCTGGTTGTCGAAGATGTCGCCGATCCCTCGCCCGGTCCGGGCCAGCTGGTGGTGCGGGTCCGCGCCGCAGCCGTCAACTTCCCCGATGTCCTGCTGATAGCCGGCAAGTATCAGGTCAAAATTCCCGTGCCGTTCACCCCTGGCAGTGAGCTCGCCGGTGAGGTGATCGCGGTCGGCGCCGGCGTGCCGTTTCAGCCCGGCCAGCCCGTCTCCGCCGCGGCATTCACCGGCGCGTTCGCCGAGCTGGCGTTGCTCGATACGCACCAGGTATCCGCGATGCCCGACGGATCCGACTTCGCTGCCGCTGCGGCGTTCGGCGTCACCTACCGCACCGCATATCACGCGCTGCGATCGGTTGCCCAAGTCGCAGAGGGCGATTGGGTGGTCGTCCTCGGCGCCGCAGGTGGCGTCGGATTGGCCGCCGTGGATTTGGCGGTGGCGATGAAGGCTCGGGTACTGGCCGCCGCGTCGAGCCCGGAGAAGCTCGAGCTGTGCCGGCAGCGCGGCGCGGAGGCGACGGTCGATTACGACCGGGAAGACCTAAAGACCCGTATTCGTGAGCTCACCGGCGACGCCGCTCGAGTGGTTCTGGACCCCGTCGGCGGACCCTATGCCGAACCGTCGCTGCGCGGTCTCGCACGAGGCGGGACCTTCGTCACGCTCGGCTACGCCGCCGGCGCGATCCCATCCATTCCGCTGAACCTGGTCCTGCTCAAGGGAATCAGCATCCGCGGTATGGAGATTCGCACTTTTGTGGCCGATCACCCCGACGACGCCGCACGCGACATGCGTGAGCTGCAACAGATGTTCGCCGACGGTCGGATCCGCCCCTATATCGGTGCCCGGTTCCCGCTGGCCGACACCGCGGCGGCGCTACGACATGTGGCCGAACGCAAGGCGATGGGCAAGGTGATCATCGACGTGGCGTGATGACCAAAGCGGCTCGTTACGGCGTGACGATATTGAACGCCGGGTCGGGGCTGTCGAGAACACTCAGCAACTGCTGCAGCGCGCTCTGATCGCCGGACACGTGCAGCCCAGGCGAGGTGAAGTCGCCCATCGCTACCAGGAGAAGACGAAACTTGCTGTCCAACTTGACTGTAACGCCCTGCAGTCGCAGGGTCCGCAGCGACCTTACGGTAAATAAGGACACCATTGCGCAGGGTGAGTCGGTAATTGGTCTGCAGGTCTTCGAAGGTGATGTCGATGGCGATGTCGAGATGCCAGCTGCGGGGTCCGTCGACTCGGATCGCGAGGCTGTCGAATATCTGCTCCGGTGTCAACTGGCTGAGCATCGACATTGAGGTTGCCGTGGTAGCGGTGCCAAAATTGCCGTCGCGCAACTCGGTTGCGCCACTGATGAAGAAATTGCGCCACGTTGCGTTTTCGGCTCCGTAGCCCAGCTGCAAGAGCGTGTCGGAGTACAACGTGCGCGCAGCGGCATGATCGCTGTCGGTGAAGATCGCATGATCGAGTAGCGTCGCCGCCCAACGTAAGTCGCCGGAATCGAAGGCGGCCTGGGCGAGCTCGACGACGCGGTCGACCCCGCCCATCGCGTTGACGTAGCGGACGGCCAGGGCTTCCGGCGGGTGCGGCCACAGTCGGGCCGGGTTGCCGTCGAACCAGCCCATATAGCGCTGGTAGATCGCCTTGACGTTGTGGCTGACCGAGCCGTAGTACCCGTGGGTGTGCCATGCCTTGTCTAGCGCCGGCGGCATCTGCAGTGTCTCAGCGATCTCGATGCCCGTGTGACCTTGGTTCAGCAGGCGCAGCGTCTGGTCATGTAAAAATGCGTACATGTCCCGTTGCAGCGACAGAAATTCGACGATTCGCGCGCGTCCCCAGGTTGGCCAGTGGTGAGAGGCGAACACGACATCGGCACGGTCGGCGAATGTGTCGATCGCCTCGGTGATGTAGCCCGCCCAGGCGTGCGGGTCACGCACCAGCGCTCCTCTTAGGGTCAGCAGGTTGTGCAGGTTGTGGGTGGCGTTCTCAGCCATACACAAGGCGCGGAATCGCGGGAAATAGAAGTGCATTTCGGCAGGGGCTTCGGTGCCGGGCGCCATTTGAAATTCGATCTCCACGCCGTCGATGATGTGCGTCTCGCCGGTGTTTCGGATGTCGATTGTCGGGACGATAACGGCGACCTCGCCGGTGGACGGCGCCTGGCCAAGCCCACAGCCCACCTGACCCTGCGGCCCGCGCGGCAGCAGCGTGCCGTACATGTAGGTCGCCCGCCGCGTCATCGCCGGACCGGCGTAGACGTTCTCCTGCACCGCATGCTCGACGAAACCTTCGGGCGCCAGCACCGCCACCGCCCCGGCGTCCACGTCTGCCTGTGACGTCACGCCCAGCACGCCGCCGAAATGGTCGACGTGACTGTGGGTGTAGATGACCGCCACGACGGGCCGGTCACCGCGATGGGTCCGGTAGAGCTGCAACGCTGCAGCCGCCACCTCGGTCGAGACCAACGGGTCGATGACGATCAGACCGTTGTCGCCCTCCACGAAGCTGATGTTGGAGATATCCAGGCCGCGGACCTGGTAAATGCCCGGCACGACCTCGTAAAGACCTTGCTTGGACGTCAGCATGCACTGCCGCCAGAGGCTGGGATGCACCGACGGCGGCGGGTCGCCGGAAAGAAACGAATAGGCGTCGTTGTCCCATACCACGCGGCCGTCGGCGGCTGTGACCACGCAGGGCTTCAGCGCCCCGATGAATCCCCGATCGGCGTCATCGAAATCCGCCGAGTCGGCGGTCGGAGGCTGCTGATCCACCAGCTTGACACTGCCACTAATTGACACGAGTCGCACCAGAACAACCCGTATCGAAGAGCCGACCAGCAAATGTCCACTCCGCTCTAGATGACACGTGCCGGCCAGAAAACGAATTTTCGGCGAATCCGATACCGACCGTTCGGTAACGCTGCATACTGCGGAAACGGTCCGCGAAGTGCCTACGGACCGCCACAACGGCAAAGGAGCACGAGTGAAGCGTTCAGTAACGGTCGCTACAGCAGCGACGGCGATCGTCGTAGTCGGTCTTTCCGGTTGTTCGAGCAACAAGTCCTCGACGAGCAGCTCCGGGTCCTCGTCGCCGCAGACCAGTGCGGCGGCAGCGGGCTCAAGCGGCTCATCCACAGCCAAGGTCGTGATCGGCGGCAAAAACCAGAACGTCCAAGGCACCGTCGCCTGCACCACAGCGGCAGGCAACGTCAACATCGCCATCGGTGGAGCAGCCACCGGCATCGGCGTCGTCCTTACCGACGCAAACCCGCCTGGAGTGAAATCGGTCGGGTTGGGCAACGTCAACGGCGTCACGCTCGGCTACACGCCGGGTACCGGTCAGGGCAACGCCACCGCGACCAAGAGCGGCAGCACTTACAAGATCACCGGAACGGCGACCGGGGTCAACATGTCCAACCCGATGCAGCCGGTGAACGAGTCCTTCGAAATCGACGTGACCTGCCCCTAGGACCAAGGTCACGCGGTAGTCACACAATTCGACGGCTGCGCCCCAGGATTGCTCAGCGGGCGCAGCCGTCATTGTCGGCGGCCCACAAGACGTCAGGCGTCGGCTGTCAGGGGCAGCCGCACCGTAAATTCGGTGTGGCCCTGGGCGCTTTCCAGCGTGATCGCGCCGTGGTGGGCTTTGACCACCGCCGAGACGATCGCCAGGCCCAGGCCGGTGCTGCCGCCCTTACGGGACCGCGAAGTATCGCCGCGAGCGAACCGCTCGAACACCTCCGACTGCAACTGCTCGGGGATCCCCGGCCCGTTGTCGGTCACGGTCAACACCGCATCCGTCGTGTCGGAAACCAGTCGTGTGGTCACGACGGTGCCCGCCCCGGTGTGCACGCGTGCATTGGCCAACAGGTTGGCCAGCACCTGATGCAGCCGGGCAGCATCGCCACAGACAACCACCGGCTCTTCGGGTAAATCGAGCTCCCACTGATGATCCCGACCAGCGACGTGCGCATCGCTGACCGCGTCGACAGCCACCCGGGATAGATCCACGGATTCGCGTTCCAGCGGCCGCCCGGAGTCCAAGCGGGCGAGCAACAGCAGATCCTCGACCAGGTGGGTCATCCGCTCGGTTTCGGATTGCACCCGGTTCATCGCGTGCGCCACCGCTTCGGTGTCGCCGTGTACCCGTTGCGCGAGTTCGGTGTAACCACGGATCGCGGCCAGCGGCGTGCGCAGTTCATGGCTGGCGTCGGCGACGAATTGGCGCACCCGCGTCTCGCTGGCCTGCCGCGCCGACAATGCGGCGGCGATGTGATCGAGCATCCGGTTCAATGCCGACCCCAGCTGGCCAACCTCCGTGCGCGGGTTGGCATCCGACTCGAGCACTCGCACCGGCAGCGCGACTTCCCCGCGGTGCAGCGGCAGATCAACCACCCCGCCGGCGGTTTGCGCGACGCGGCGCAGCGGCGCCAAAGCGCTGCGGATGATCACGATGCCGGCCGTCGTGGCTGCTGCCACCGCGATCACGGTGACGACCGCGAAGATCAGCAACACCCGGATCATGGTGTTGTCCACGTTGGCCATCGGCAGACCGACAATGATGATGTCACCACTGCGCCGAGCATGCGCTGCTTCGATGCGGTACCGACCCAGGCCGTCGAGATCACGGGTCACCGGCTTGCGGTCGACCGGGATCGCACCCAGTTGGGACTTGGCTTTGTCTGTCAACGCCGCCCTGGCCCCGGCATGGGTCAGGTATCCCGCTTCGATCGTCCCGTTGTCGCTGATCACGGCTGCAACCACGCCCACCGGCTGGCCGGGAGCGTCAAGGAATATCGGCCCCGGGCCCGGCCGGGGAAATTCCCGCCAGCGATGGGGCCCCGGCGTCGGGTCACTCAATATCCGCAGAGACCGGTGCGAGGCATCGTGCACTTCCATGTCGACCTGTGCGACCAGGTATCGATACAACGCGAGCTCCGTTACCGCGCCGATCCCGACACAAACGATGGCGAGCACCACGACCTGCCCGACCAACAGCTGAAGCCGAAGGGACCAAGCCCGCATGCTAGGGGGCCGGCTTGAGCACGTAACCGGCGCCACGCAGGGTATGGATCATGGGCTCGCGCCCGTTGTCGATCTTCTTGCGCAGGTACGAGATGTACAGCTCGACGATGTTGGACCGGCCGCCGAAGTCATAACTCCACACCCGGTCCAAGATCTGCGCCTTGCTCAGCACCCGCTTGGAGTTGCGCATCATGAATCGCAGCAGCTCGAATTCGGTGGACGTCAACGAGATCGGTTCGCCCGCCCGGGTCACTTCGTGGCTGTCCTCGTTGAGCACCAGATCGCCGACGACGAGCTGCGCGCCGCTGTCCTCGGTCGTTACTCCGGTGCGCCGCAACAATGCACGCAGTCGCAGCACGACCTCTTCAAGGCTGAACGGTTTGGTGACGTAGTCGTCGCCACCGGCGGTGAGGCCGGCGATGCGGTCTTCCAGCGCGTCCTTGGCCGTCAGCAGTAGCACCGGCAGCTGCGGATTCTGTTCCCGCAGTTTGCGTAGTACGTCGAGCCCGCTCATGTCGGGCAGCATCACGTCAAGGACGACAACGTCGGGCCGTTGCGACCGAGCGGACTCCAGCGCCGATGCGCCGTCGCCGGCGGTGGCGATGTTCCAGCCCTCGTAACGCAGCGCCATCGATACCATCTCGGCGAGGACGGCTTCGTCGTCGACCACCAGCACATTGATCGGGTTTCCGTCGGCACGGCGCATGACGACACGCTCGGCCGGTGCATGGGGTTGGCTCACAGCTATTAAGTATGCGCAACAGAATGAGCCGTTGCTATGGCCTTCCTATGCGCTGGCTGTGAGCTGGCCGCGCTCCCTGGCCGGGTTCAGTACCAATAGCGTCGGCCGGCGACGGGACGGCCGACCGCGCCAAGGATCCAGAGGATGATACCGACGACGAGCAGAATGCCGCCGACTGTTATCAAGACTCCATTAAGGCCGCCTAATGGAACGAGATATCCGACTAGAAGCAAAATAATGCCGAGGACGACCATGATGACTCCGTTTCAACTAGTTCGGTGCTGTGGTTGATAAATCATTGGCGGATCGATATGCGCTCCGCCGACGCTGAGAAATTTTGCGACGCTGTCGATTTCGCTAGTACCAGTAGCGGCGGCCAGCCACCGGGCGACCGACGGAGCCCAGCACCCACAACACTGCACCGATCACCAGCAGAACGACGCCGAGCGTCCCTAAGATGGGGACTTTGAGCACGAATCCCAATATCAGCAGGATGATCCCGAGAGCAATCATGACGCCTCCACTCCGATCAGGTTATCCATGTCCATGGCCGGCATCGAACTGGGCTGCGGCATATGACAATCGCCCACCTTGGGGTTCACACCCGCGTAATTCAGCGGACCCGTGATCACAGTGACTGCGATGGTGCCCAATTTGGCACAATTTTGGTCATCATTCTTCAAGTAGCCTCGCTGGAAAGCGGCTATCACGCCGATCACCAACCAGACCACCACAATTGCACTGATTATTCCTCCGCCGCGCATCTTGGCCTCCACCAATGTCGGAACACCGCCGGACAAAATAGCGATAGCTGATGTACCCCTAGCGGCGCGCATTCAAACATCGCCATTCCACATAAGTCGAATGACGCACGTTAGTAGGCCGCATCAGGTCGCTTCGCACCCGCGCGGAAACTACGTGGGCATGTTGCGGCCCGACTAGTACTGCGGTACAAGAATATTGAGGCAATATTGCGGCCAGGAATGAAGAACTCGCCTTCCGCCTAGTCTGGTGGCTCCTGCGGTGGCGGGGTGAGCCGCTCCGGCTCCTCGGCCGGTGTTACGCGCTCCGGCGTCTCTGCAGGCGTAACCGGTTCCGGTGTTTGCGGTACGGGTGGTTCGTGCTCGAAGACACCGTGCCGGGTCAGTGTTGTTAACTCCACGTCTTACCTCCTCCGGCGTCGCCTGCCCAGCCTCCGGCGGGTCGAAACGAGCCGCAGTCCGCCGTCACAACCGTCGCGCGGACACGAAATCGGTGGGCGGCCGTCTGTCGTCTCCGGGAACGTCGCGGCCGTATCGGGACAGCATCTCGGCCATGGTCGTCGCTGATGCATCCCAGCCGTGTTCACCGAGCCAGTACGTCACGTCGGTGCGCTCTTCGGGGTACCACAGATCATCGAGGTCGGGCATCTCGGTGTCGAGCACCCGAGACATCACGGCGCGGACACGTTGCGATTCTTCACGCCGGCGGGCATTCAGATCGGGATCCCATGCACTCTTTGCGGGTGCGTTGACCGCCAGCCGACTGTCGCACGGACTCAACGCGTTTACCCGCTCCAGCAGCAGATCCTGAGCCTGTGCGGGCAGGTAGCGAAGCAGTCCCTCGGCGGACCACGCGGTTGGCAGGGATGCGTCAAAGCCTGCTTGCTGCAATGCGGTTGGCCAATCTTGGCGTAGATCTACCGCAACATTCACCAGCTGCGCCGTCGGCTGTGCGCCCCGCCGCTGCAGGGTGGTTGACTTGAACTCCAAAACCTTGGGCTGATCAAGCTCATACACGGTGGTCCCGTCGGGCCATGGCAGCCGCCAGGCCCGCGCGTCCAAGCCGGCGGCGAGGATAACCACCTGCCGGATACCGGACTCCGCAGCTTGGAGAAAGTACTCGTCGAAAAACGCTGTCCGCACCGCCATGAAGTCGACCATCACCTGCCGGTGGGCTCGCAGCTCCGGGGCTACGTCTTCCAAGTCGCCCAGTTCAGCCGCCATCGCGGGATTCGCCACCAAGGTCCACCTGCTCTCCCCGGCCGCCTCCAGAAATGCCCGTGCGAAGGGATCGTGAATGAGCGGGTTGTCGCTTTCGGTTTCGGCCGCGCGAGCCGCGGCAACCCCAAGGGCGGTCGAGCCCACACTTTCGGTGATATCCCAGGAATCATTGTCGGTTCGCGGCATCGTCGTTACTCCTATCCCCAGCCATCGCCGGCAGTTCCGGAGAGTACCCCTGGAACCTTGGGAGCCGGTGTGGCCAAAGAATTCAACGCGGCCGGCGCGCAGTGCCCCAATCGGCGGCCGAGGCTCACCGAGCCGCCAAGCCGGCTAGTAGTAGGTTCTGGCGAGTGGACTCACATGCCCTGAAGGCCGTCGCCGAGTGGATGTCGCAGCAGGGTTTGGGCTGCTCAGGCGATGGCCCGCTGGAAGACGTTTCGGAGATCAGCGGCGGGACGCAGAACATCATGATGCGGTTTACCAGGTCGGGTCGGCCATACGTGCTGCGACGCGGGCCGAAGCACCTACGCGCGCGCAGCAACATCGTGATTATGCGGGAGACCCAGGTGCTGGCCGCGCTGGCCGGCACCGACGTGCCGCATCCGCGCCTGATCGCCAGCTGCGACGACCTGGGCGTGCTCGGCGACGCGGTCTTCTATTTGATGGAGCCCATCGACGGGTTCAACGCCGGCCAGGAGTTGCCGGCGCTGCACGCCGGTGACCCGGCGGTGCGTTTCCAGATGGGACTGTCGATGGCCGATGCCCTGGCCAAGCTGGGGGCTGTCGACCATGCCGCGGTCGGGCTCGGTGATTTCGGTAAGCCGGATGGTTTCTTGGAACGACAAGTGCCACGGTGGCTTTCGGAATTGGAATCGTATCGGGAGTTCGAAAACTACCCCGGCCCCGACATTCCCGGGGTGCAGGACGTTGCCATCTGGCTCGAACAAGGTAAGCCGTCGGCGTGGACGCCCGGGATCCTGCACGGCGACTACCACGCCGCGAACGTGATGTTCTCCCGGACCGGTCCGGAGGTGGTCGCCATCGTCGACTGGGAGATGTGCACGATCGGCGACCCGCTGCTGGACCTGGGCTGGTTGCTGGCCACCTGGGACCAGTCCGGCGGCGGTGGCGTGTTCGGCGGCCCGCTGGCCGAGATGGGCGGATTGGCCAGCCCCGGCGACCTGGTGGAGCGGTATGCCCGCAACACCAGCCGCGACCTGTCGCACATCACCTGGTACACCGTGCTGGCATGCTTCAAGCTCGGCATCGTGCTGGAGGGCACGCTGGCGCGAGCCAGCGCCGGTAAAGCACCGCAGGAAGTCGGCGACCTACTGCACGCGGCCACGGTCCGCCTATTCGAGCAGGCATTGACGCTGATGGACACCAAATGATCGATTTCGACATACCCGCCGATCTGGCCGCGCTGCGCGACGAGATCCGCGCATTTGTCACCGAACAAATCGTGCCGTATGAGACCGATCCCCGGCTCACTCGTCACGGCCCCGACGACGGGCTGCGGGCCGAGCTGGTCGAGCTGGCCCGCAACGCGGGGCTGCTGACGTTCCAGGCGCCCAAGCGTTTTGGTGGCCGGGAGCCGTCGCACCGCGAGCAAGCCGTGCTGTTCGAGGCGGCCGGGTGGTCGACGCTGGGACCAGTGGCACTCAACTGCGCCGCCCCCGACGAGGCCAACATGTACCTGCTGGGCAAGATCGCCGACACCGAGCAGGTCGAGCAATTCCTGCTGCCGGTCATCGATGGACGAGCACGGTCGGTGTTCGCGATGACTGAACCCGACGGCGCAGGATCGGATCCCAACCAACTGACCACCGCGGCGGAGTTCGACGGCACCAACTACGTCATCAACGGACGCAAGTGGTTGATCACCGGTGCGCGCGGAGCCCGAACTTGGATCATCATGGCCCGCGTCGCCCCCAATCTGGGCGGCGCAGAAGGGCCGACGCTGTTCCTGTGCGACGGCACGACCCCCGGCATCGAACTCGAGCGGGTGATGAACACGATGGACCGCAACTACGTCGAAGGCCACGGCGTGGTGCGGTTCAACGACCTGCGGCTGCCGTCATCGGCAGTGCTTGGCGAGGTCGGGCAGGCTCTTCGCTACGCACAGTTGCGGTTGGCCCCGGCGCGGCTGACGCATTGCATGCGCTGGCTGGGGGCCGCCTCGCGGGTGCATTCGATCGCAGTGCGCCATGCCCGTGAGCGCACCGCGTTCGGCAAACCGATCGGTGAGCACCAAGGCGTGAGCTTTATGATCGCCGACAACGAAATCGCCTTGCAGCAATGCCGACTCGCGATCTGGTGGGCATGCTGGACCCTGGACAAGGGTGATCGTGGCACCGGCCGACACGAAAGCTCAATGGTCAAGGCCTACGTATCTGAGGAGCTGTTTAAGGTCGCCGACCGCTGCGTGCAGATCCTCGGCGGCATGGGTATCTCAGACGAGACACCGGTCGGGATGATCTTCTCCGACATGCGGGCCTTCCGCCTTTACGACGGCCCGACCGAGGTGCACAAGTACGCGATCGCCCGTCAGGTGCTGCGCTAGTTTTTCGGGGCCGGGCCCACCGCGGTCAATGCGTCATCCAACGTCGGGTACAGCGAGATGAGTTTGTCGAGACCCGTCAGCTCTATCGGTCTGCTTGTCGCCGGATTGTTGGCCACTATCGCCACCTGAGCTGATTTGCTGACCTTTTCGTGGGCGGCGGCCAAAATCCGAAGGCCTACCGATGCCATGAATCGCACTCCAGAAAGTTCAATGACGAGAACCGGCGGATCACCGTCAAGCGCACCGGCAATCGCCGCTTCGAAAGCGGGCGCGGTGCTCAGATCGATTTCACCACCAACGCTCACTACGGTGACTCCTTCGCGATGAGCGATGGAGGTGGTGATCGGATCCGCAGCTGACAACGGCCATCCTTAGTCTGAGTCTGGCGTCCTACCGCGCCTGGCGGACCTGGTGCCGACCCGGTGCCGCAGCCGCAAGCTGGCAGAAATACTACTTCAAGTCCTCGTCCGGCGAGGCTCGGTTAGTCTTGGCCGCGGGACTTATGCCCGCTGCGAAGAGCCGGGAGGTTCGATGTCGGATCAAACGATGGATTTTTCGGGAACCAGCGTCGTCAATCAGGCGCCTGCGATCTCAAGTGAGGGTTTGCTGCTACCACAGCTGGTGCAGCACTTGCGCCAGAACCGAACGGCTTTGCGAGAGGAATGGGCCCGCAGGATCACCGAAGCCGAATTGCTCACCGCGATGTCGCCGGAGGAGATCTTCTCCGAGGCAACGACGGTGTACGACAGCTACGTCGAGGTGCTCGAGACCGGTAGCGTCGAGGCGCTGCAGGACTACGCACGCGACTTGTCCGAGCGCATCATCCCGCGTGGCGTGGAGACGAACGAGGTGGTGGGCATCGTGCTGCTGCTGCGCGACGTGCTGGCCCGTTCGCTGTTCGAGAAGTACCAGACGGACTTCGACCTCCTTAACCGGGTGCTCGACGCCTACGAGCCCGCGGCCAACCGCATCGCCAACACCGTCGCCGTCGGCTTCGTGCAGGAACGCGAACGCATCATCCGGCAGCAGCAAGAGGCCATCCGCGAGCTGTCGACGCCGGTGCTGCAGGTCCGCGAGCAGTTGCTGATCTTGCCGATCATCGGCGTCCTCGATAATCAGCGCGCGCGGCAGGTCACCGAGCAACTGCTACGGGCTATTCGCGCCAACCGGGCCAAGGTCGTCGTCATCGACATCACCGGTGTGCCCACCATCGACTCCACGGTGGCCAACCACCTGGTGCAGACCGTCGACGCATCAGGCTTGATGGGCGCCAGCGTGATCATCACCGGCCTGTCCTCGGAGATCGCGCTCACCCTGGTGACGATCGGGCTGGATCTTTCCAAGATGAACGCGGTCGGCGACCTGCAGGGTGGCATCGAAGAAGCCGAACGCCTGCTCGGCTACGAGGTCACTCGCACCGGCGAGACGGGCGGATAGACGGTACTTCTTGAGAACTAACGTGAGCCCGCCATGCCAGTACCGATCCTGAAGCAGGGCGCAATCCTCATTGCCTCGGTGCAGGCGGCGCTGACCGACTCCGACACCGAACGCCTCCGGCAAGATCTGATGGAGCAGGTCAGCCGCTTTCGCGCACACGGCATCATCGTCGACGTCACCGCCATCGATGTGATGGACTCATTCGCCGCCCGTTCGCTGCGGACGATCGCGCACATGACCCGGCTAAGGGGCGCCGACACGGTGATCGTCGGCCTACAGCCGGAGGTGGCGTTTGCCATGGTCCAGCTGGGCCTGATGTTCGACGATATGTACACCGCGCTAGACCTCGAGGAGGGTCTGGCGCTGCTGAATAGACAACTGGGACTGAGTAAATCGATCGGACTCGACGGTGGCGGATGACGTCATCGTCGATGTCGGCAACCCCGACGACATCGTCGCGGCACGTCAAGCGGGCCATCAGATGGCCCGCGAGCTGGGTTTCTCGTTAACCGATGTCACGATGATCGCCACGGCGATCTCTGAGGTCGCCCGCAACATCACCAGCTACGCCGGCTACGGGAAGATTCGGGTTGCGGTGCAAGACCGGGACGGCAGGCAGGCGCTGGTGGTGCGTGCCGAAGACGACGGTCCGGGTATCGCCAACATCGAAAGGGCTATGGAGGACGGCTTTTCGACGGGGCGCGGCCTAGGGCTCGGTTTGCCCGGCGCGCGTCGGTTGATGGACCGCATGGTCGTGGAATCCACACCGGGTCAGGGGACCGTTATCGAGATGTGGAAGTGGATTCCGCGCAATGGCTGAGCACGGATGGCTCGGCCCGATCGAATGGGCGGCCATGGCTCGCCCGCGGCCGGGCGAACACGTTTGCGGTGACCGCATGATCGCGGTCGACGTGAACGGTACCGGCGCCCTCGTCGGTGTGCTGGACGGTCTGGGCCACGGTGCGGAGGCCGCCGAGGCGGCAAACCGCGGTGTTGAGGTCCTTGCAGCTGCGCCCGCCGAGCCGCTCGACATGCTGGTCCAACGCTGTCACCGGGCTCTGTCGGGCACCCGAGGGGCGGCGATGACGTTGGCGCGGATCGATTTTCGAACCGACACACTCAGCTGGCTCGGGATCGGCAACGTCGCCGCCGACCTCGTCGCCAAGCACCCGGCCGGTGTCGAGTTACGCTCATCGGCACGCCTCGCCGGTGGCATCGTCGGCTACCGGATACCCGAAGCGCTGACACCGCAGCAAGTCCCCATCCGTCCTGGCGACCTGCTCGTCATCGTCAGCGACGGTATCGTCGAAGGCCACTTGGACGACATCGACTTCTCCGCACCGGCCCTGGTGATCGCCGACCATATTCTGCGCAGCCACGGCACGGCCAATGACGACGCGCTGGTGCTGGCCGCGCGTCACCGAGGCGCGTCGGGATGACGCGCGGCGACGATGATGCCGGCGAAGCCGGGACGGGAGGGCGCCGATGACTGAGCCCGGCGACTTCCACGTCGGGTACGCCGCAGCATTGCGTACCTACCTGGAGACGCGCGGCGAAGAGAACCTTGCCGTCGGCCACGAGCTGGGCCGCCGGGCCCTGCAAGACGGCATCAGCATGCTGGACATCATCGAAAACCACTCCTGGCTGGTCAACGAGCTGGCGCAGAGTTCGAGCGGCGTCGACCTATCGGCCGCGCTGGCTTTCCTGTTGCAGACTTTGGCCCCACTCGACGTGGCCACCCGCGGATTCCTGGACGGCACAAGGCGTTACGAGGAACAGCGGGCCCGTGCCGAAAATCTCGCCGATCGCGACGAGTTCCGCAGCGCACTGGTGAATTCGCTGCAGGAGGGCTTCTTCGTCGCTGATCGTGCTGGCGCGGTCGTCGAGATCAACGACGCCTTCGCCAAGATCACCGGCTATCCCGCGCACGGCATCCCCTTCCGGTGGCCGCACCCGTGGCTGGTCGACGAGAAGGCGGCGCGGCTGCAACAAGCCAAGCTCCGCCAGGAAAACCAGGTCCAATACGAGACCCCGATTCGGCATCGCGACGGCCGACTGGTGTGGGTGACGTGCAATATCAACCGGGTCACCACGGATGCCACAGACGGCGATGTGTTCGTCGGAACGGTTCGCGACATCACCGCCGAGCGGGCCTTCGCGGCGCGAGAAAGCGCGGTCCTGCGGTTGGCCACAGCTGTCGGTGTCGCCAAAAGCGTCGCCGAGGTGCTGTCGATCACGCTCGACGAGTGCCGCCTCGCGCTCGACGTTCACCGAGTGGTGGCCGCGGTGTGGCCGACGAACGGTGCTGATCCCACCATTCAGGTGGCGGGCGAGGAGGCGACTCTGCCCTGGCGTCAACTTGATTCACCGCTTCGCCAAATCTTCCAGGAAGCGCGTCATCAATTGCCCCTGACGGTGCAACCGATCTCGTCGCCGAACGCCCCTGGCATGTCGCATGGAATCGTCGCGGTCCTTACCGGCGGGGGTGACGTCGCGTTGTGGCTGGAACTGCGGGTCCCACGCCGGGTCAGCGCAGAGGATCGTCTGCTAGTCACCGTGCTCGTCGGCCACCTCGGGCTGGCAATACAGCACGTGCGCCAATTCGAGACCGCGCGTGAGACCTCGCTGACGCTGCAGCACGCGATGTTGGCACCGACGGAGCTTCCGCCCGGCTTCGCGGTCCGCTACGAACCCGCAGTGCCGCCCCTGGAGATCGGCGGCGACTGGTACGACGTTCTGCGAGTCGGCGACCACCGCATCGGCATCATCGTCGGCGACTGTGTGGGGCGCGGCCTGTCCGCCGCGGCGGTGATGGGCCAGCTGCGCAGCTCTGCGCGGGCGCTGCTACTCACCGGCGCCGAGCCCGCGATGCTGCTCGAAGATCTCGATGCCGTCGCTGAGCTGATCCCGGATGCGTTCTGCACCACGGTTTTTCTGGCGATCCTCGATACCGAGTCCGGTGAATTCTGCTACAGCTGTGCCGGCCACCTGCCGGCACTGCTGGTCGCCCCGCAGTCCGGGCCGACCCTGATCTCCGACGCCCGTTCGGTGCCGCTGGCTGTGCAGCGCAAGGATTCTCGTCCACAAGAGTGTGTTGTCTTGCCGCCGGGGTCGACGTTGATGCTGTACACCGACGGTCTGGTTGAGCGGCGCGACGTGTCGATCGACGAAGGGATCGCGCGCGTCACCGAAACCGTGGCAGCCGGAATGAATCTGCCTGTCGACGACGTGGCGGATGCTGTTCTTAGCGCGATGGCACCGCCGGCCGGTTACGACGACGACATCGCCATCGTCGTCTACCGGCAACCGTATGCGCCGCTCGTGATTGAAAAAGCCGCATCAGCCGATCATTTGAGCGATATCCGGCATCAGCTCGCCACGTGGATGCGGGCCGCCGCGATCCCGGAGGGTCCGGTGGCCGACGTTGTCTTGGCGGTCAACGAAGCATGTGCCAACAGCATCGAGCATGGCTACCGAGGACACAAACCGGGGAAAGTTCGGGTGGAAGGCGAAAACGACGGCGCCCGAGTCCATCTGAAAATCATCGACAACGGCTCGTGGAAGACGGCACCTACCGACCCCGGCGGCCGCGGACGGGGATTGCTGCTGATCCGCGCGGTGAGCGACTTGCTCGAGATGGAGTGCACCCCGTCCGGCACCACGGTCGACATGAGCTTCCGCTCTAACGAGACGCTTAGGGCAGCACGGTGTGCATCAACATCACGTCGTATGCCGACCACAGCGACAGGTTGAAGTACAGGTCCCTACCCGAAGACCAGGGATGGATCATCGGCGCGTAGATGCCGCCCGGCATCGAGAACGAGGACACCAGCGGTTGCTCTGGACTCCACGGTCCTTCCGGGCTCGGCGCAGTTCTTGCCACCACATCGTTGCTGCCACCGTTGGTGTAGAGCACCAGGTATTGCTTGAGATAATCGTTGTACTGCGCTGACATTTCGCCCACTGGTCCGGGGAAAATCGGCGTTGCTGCACCGGGATTCATCGGAACCCATCCCTTGCCTTCACCGTTCCAGTACTGGTACTTGGTGAGGTCGGGCAACTGGTTCGGGGGAACTCGCGACAGAAACGCCGGACCGCCGCGTCCGGACGGAGTACCGAACGAGTACAGGTAACCGTCTTTGCCCCGCATGAAGGCGCCCATCTGGAAGTTCTCATTGCCCGGAAAGTAGTGGCCGCCCGGGACGGTGTCGGCGGAGGCCAGCCGGATGGTGCCGGGGAAGATCCCCCAACTCTGGCCGTTGTCGACGGAGCGCGCGATTCCGGAGTAGTTCGTCGACCATTCGCCGTCGCGGCCCCAGTTCCTGATCGACATGAAGTTCATGTATTGGGTTCGCCCGAGGGAAATGGCGGAGGTCGGGATGATTCCGGTCTCGTGCGCGGCCTTATGGATGCTGTTGAGCACCTGTTTGGACAGGCCCGGCGCCCATACCGGTGAGCCGGAGTACGGATTGTTCGGCACGCCGTCCGCCACGTGGATTCCTTGGGACAGGTCACGGTCTTGGCTGCGGAAAAGTACGTTGTACCGCCATTGTTGGCCGTGAACGGTGCAATAGCCGAAGGTGTCACCGAAGGCCATGAGGACCTGATGACCGCCGGGATCGCCGTTGTCCCAGGGGATTCCGAGGTCAGTCCCGGAGATGCCGAAACGTTCGAGGGTTTTATTCGGGCTGTTCGGACCGGTGACGAAGTCGACAAGAGAGGTCGGAGCCCCCGCGATCTGGGCAGGAGGCGGAGGCGCCGGGACGGCATTCGGAACCGCCTGATTGACGTTCGGGGGTTGTTGGATGGCCCCGCCGGGAGGAGTGGGCCCGGGCACTACCGCCGCTTGGAGTTGCGCCTGCCTTTGGGCTTGGGTCAGGGGTTTAAGGAGGTTACCGAAAGACTGGATCAGCGGACCCAGTTTGGGTAGCGGCGCATTGTCACGCGCGCCTCGAGGCCGGCGCCCAGTCGGTGGTGCAACGACCGGCGCGGGCTCAGGCATGTTCGGCAGCTCGGCAGGAGCCGGGACGTTCGCTTCCGGAGCCGTGCACGGCGTCGCGATCGCCGGCGGTGCGACGCCGATCGGAACGATGATTCCGATAGCGGTCGCCGATGCCACCGATATAGAAACGATTCGACGAATCGCCGACATGTCCCACCTTCCGAGGGTGCGGGCCGTCGTCTTGCGACCGGCGTTGACAGTGCATTGACGTCCGCTGTTGCTCATGTGACGATAGTTGTCGATGTGGTTGTTGTGACTAGTGAGTAGTCAAAAGGTATGCATCCGTGACCGTGTCGCAACCCACTGGCATGGCGACGACGCACCTATACCAGGCGCGTACCAGGCATGTACCAGCCCAGTTAAAGCAAGAAGCTAGTGGTCAATCCGCTCAGAAGTTGTTGCAGGTGGCGGCGACCCTTGGATAAGCGCAAAGTTCTGCTGGGCCCTTGGCGGCGCTTTCAAGCTCCTGGGCCATTGCCGTACGTTGACTCGGCGGCGAGGCGAGGAACTGATGCAAATCGGACTGCGCCAGCGGCGATGGTTAAGTTGCGCGGCGGCATGCCGGATCTTGCGCATTGAGCGCCGCGATCACCTGCGAGTAGTTGCAGGTCGTGTTGACGATCGGACCTAGATCCGGATCTGCGGACGCCGGCCCGGCCCCAACGGCCAACGAC
>CAVUOR010000015.1:0-78223 GCA_963743145.1 uncultured Actinomycetota bacterium
CTCAAATCGGGGCGCACCAAGTTGTCGCTGTGAGACATCCCAGCTTTTTAACTGTCAAGCGGCGGCGGGTGTGCGGTGTGCCCAGGCGGTGTCTTCGTTGTAGAGGGTTCGGTGGCGTAGGCAACCGTGCAGGATGCCGACGAGGCGGTTGGCCAGGGCCCGTAGGGCTTGGTGATGGGTGTTGCCGGCGGCACGGTGTTGGTCATAGAAAGCGCGGGCGCCCGAGCTGCATTTCAAGGTGGCGAACGCCCAGCGGTCGAGGGCGTCGTAGAGACGGGGGTTGCGGACGTGGCGGGCCATAACGGCGTGTTTTCGGCCTGAAGCGACCGTTACCGGTGAGGTTCCGGCATAGTTTTTGCGACACTTGGCGTCGGTGAACCGGTTCGGGTCGTCCCCGAACTCACCGAGCACCCGGGCGCCGAGGATGACACCGATTCCTGGCTGGGAGAGGTAGATATCGGCGTCCGGGTGTGTCCTAAAATGTTGGGCCAGTTCGGTTTCCACTGCGCTGATTTGATCGGTCAACTCCAGCAGTAGGTGCACCGTGGCGCGGGTGGTGGCCCCGTACGCCGCGGTCACCGCCGCGGATGCGCTGAGCTGTTCGCTACGCAGGATCGTGTGGATCTCGCGGGCTCGTTCGTCGACATAGCGTGTGCGCCCACCAGCTTTGAGCGCTGCGGCGATCTTGCTCAGACTCAGTCGGGCACCCTCGCCGGGGGTGGGAGCTCGGCCCAGCACCGCCAGTGCATCACGATCGCGATCCCGGTCGCCGAGATTGGGGAACGCCTGCAACGCAGCCGGGTAATATTCCAGCAACCCCGCGCGCAGCGTACTGACCTGGCGGGTCCGGGTCCAGATCAAACCTTGGTGCGCCCTGGCTAACACCTTGATCGCCTCGGCCGCGTCGCTATCCCCATCGAGTGGGCGATGGTTGTGCCGGTCGGTGCGCACCAGGTCCGCCAACAACTTCGCATCTGCGGCATCGGATTTCGCGCCTGAAAGCCGGTGGCGATCTCGGTAGCGGGCGACCGCCATTGGATTAACCGCGTACACCTCATAGCCGCTGGCGGCCAACGCACCCACCCAGGGGCCGTGATCCTTTTCAATCCCCACGAATACCTCGCCAGGATCATCGGCGTGGGCAGCAACCAGATCATGCAACTGCCCGACACCGGTCAAGCCTTCCGGTAGCCGACGAGCTTCCAGACGGACACCAGCCTCGTCCATCAGATACACATCATGATGGTCTTCGGCCCAGTCATCACCGACAAACAACATCACCGCACCCTTCCTCCTCGAGTTGTCGTGGTCGAACCACGCTGTCGAGCCTGAGGACACCCGGCTGCGGCCTAATGGATCAGTGCTCAATCCGGCACGACATCCCAGTAGCGCTACAGGTGACCCACCAACCAGCCGGGGCACGATCTCTGAGAAGGAATCGGCCATCGTTCCAGGCGGGCAAAGTGCTCACCGGCCAGCGGCTCATCGATCAGCGTCTCGCCGACCTCTCCTAAAGTCCATCAACGACGCGCCGATCACGTCCCATTAGGCGGGCACATCGTCCACCGCCTGTTGCCTCATGTCAATATGCCCGCGACGGTATTCGTTGCCTCAAATGCCGGATGCCCGCGTGAGCTGATTCGTGGCATCGTTTGCTGGCGCCTTCTTGGGTGGGGCTTTGCGCTTGGGTCCGGCCTTGGTGATGGTCAAGGTGAGTAGCTCGTTGACGAGGGCCTGAATGTGGCGTTGCAGGGCAGCAGGATTGATGTCGAGGTAGGCGCGGGTGAGGTCCGCTTTGGCGGTGGTCGGCAGGTTCGGGTGTGCTTGTGCCCGCTGGTGCGGGGTGGCTGCGGTGTCGTGCTTCTTAACGATCTTCGCGCCGTCACGGGCTTTGTAGACGAGTTTCTGCTGGGGGTAGAAGAAGTTGCTCAATAAGGCTTGCAGCATCCAGATCTTGTTGAGTAGCACCAGTTCTGCGGGTGTGTCGTAGCGGTGGTAGCCGACGAGGGTGCGCACGGTGGCCCAGTTTTTCTGCTCGACGTGGCAGCCGTCGTTCTTGTTGCCGACTCGCGAGCGGGTGAAGGTGATCTGGTGCTTGTCGCACCAGTCGAGCAGGTGGAAGTTGATGAACTCCGAGCCGTTGTCGGAGTCGATGCCGCGGATCGGGAAGGGCATCACCGCGGTGATGTCGTCGAGGGCGGCCATGACCCATTTGCGGGCCTTGGTGGGCACGCTGCGGTTCTCGGTCCAGCCCGTGGCGATGTCGGTGACCGTCAGCGTCCAGACATGCTCGCCCACGGCGTGGCCACCGTCATGGCTGACCAGGTCGATCTCGACGAAACCCGGGACCGCGTCGTCCCAGTCGGCCCACGTCCGCACCGGGATCTGACTCTTGAGCAGGGTGCCGGGCTTGGTGCGTGAGCGTCCCCTGGCCAGATACTTCTTGCGCTCTGGGGCCAACCGGCGATCGATGGTGGCCGCAGACATATCGGCCAGCAGCTTTGCGGTGTCCTCGTCGATGTCCAACTCGCCGTACCGGCGCAGCACCGACACCAACTCACCCAAAATCGGCGCCAGCCTCTTACCGGCCGGCATCCCCACCACCGACCAGCACAACACCAGCGCGGCAACCGCTTTGGGCCCATACTTCGGTGGCCGCGGCCGCCGCGTACTCACCAGCTGTGGGCGCCGCGCGAGGCGCAACGCCTTACGCGCATGATCACGATGCCACCCCGTGGTCGCACACAGCTCGTCAAGAATTCTCGCCTTCTCGGCGTTGCCCGCCCGCCGGTAGCGGACCGCAATCACCCTCGTCACGGCAGTGCGCTGCGCCAACGTCAACTCCATCATCCGGCGGTAGCTCAGCACGCCCCTTCCGGGCCACAACGACACGCCGCAGGCGGGCATTTTCATATGAGGCAACGAAAGGGCTAACCGGGCATTTTTAGTGAGTCAACGCGTCTCGCCTCTGGAGGCGAGACGCGTGTGGCGTTTGTGACTTAGCTGCTGGCGCAGAAGTCAGGGCATGATGACGGTTCGGGACACCGGTTCGGCGGCGGCTTGCCGGCCCGACAGGCCCCGCCGCAAAGATGCCAGCAGCGCGTCACGGGTCTCGCGAGGATCAATGAGCTCGTCGAAACCCATATGCTCTGCCGACCGGAACGACGCTTGCAGCTCGGCTTCGCGCAGCTTGGTCGTGAGGTCCTCGCCGGCGTGCGACGCACGGCTTAACGCCGCGGCGCTCATGGCGCCCATTGTTGCACCGGGATAGGCGAAGGTCGCTGACTGGTTGTCGAAACTCAGCAGCGACATCACCATGGAGCCGAACCCGTAGGCCTTGCGCAGGGTGAGGTGCAGCTTCAACGTGGTGGCCGCGGTCTGGGCAGCGAACATTCGCGCGCCGGCTCGCAATACACCGGTGCGCTCGGACCGGCTGCCGGGCAGCATGCCGGGGTTGTCGGCGAGGAAGACGATCGGCAGATGAAACGAGTCGGCCACCATGATGAAGTGCGCTGCCTTGTCCGCGGCGTCGGCATCGATGGAGCCGGCCAGCACCTTGGGTTGGTTGGCCACCACCGCAACCGGGTGGCCGCCCAGATGGGCCAGCGCACAGATGATCGCCTTCCCGAACTGCGGCTGGACCTCGAACCAGTCCGGCCGGTCGAAGACCACGTCGAGCACGGCGCGCATGTCGTAGACGCGGCGGTTGTCGCGGGACACGATGCCGAGCAGCTCCGGTGTCTGCCGCGGTTGGCTGGTCTCGTCAGCCGGCAGCGGCGACGGATACGACCATGCGCTCGAAGGGAAATACGACAGGTAACGACGGATGTCCTCCAGCACGGTCTCGTCGTCTTGGGCGGCGTTATGGATTACCCCGCTGGGCAAAGCGACGTCAGGTCCGCCGAGGTCCTCCTTCGAGATGTCTTCTCCGGTGGACTCTTTGACGACGGGAGGGCCAGCGGTGAAGATGGCACCCTGGGCGCTCATGATTCGGAAATCGCACACCGGGGCCACTAGCGCGCCGTGTCCGGCCGAGGGGCCGAGCACGCCGGCGACAGTCGGAACGCAACCAGAGCATTGTGCTTGCGCGAGTAGGTCGGTAGGGCTGCGCCCGTAGTGCCCGCCGCTGGGACGATAGCCGGCACCTTCCAGCAGCATCACCAGCGGAATTTTGTCGCGCAGCGCCAATTCGGCGATGCGGTAGCGCTTGGAGTTGCCGCCCGGCCCGATGCTGCCAGCCATCGTGGTGAAGTCCTCGGCGCCAAGCATCACCGGCGAGCCGTTGATCAAGCCCGAGCCGACGACGATCCCGTCGGCGGCGATCTCGCCGCCCACCAGCGTGCCGAGTTCGCGGAATGTCCCCGGATCGAGCAGGTGATCGATCCGCGCCCGGGCGTCGAGCTTGCCCTTGCCGCGGTGTTTGGCAAGCCGCTCCTGACCACCCATCGCCCGGGTGTGCTGACGGCGACGGTCGAGGTCGTCGAGCGTCTCCTGCCAGTCAGGGGACTTTGTCATGGGCGTGTCCTCACTCGTCGCCTGTCAGGTACTGAAGTGCTTACTGTAGCGTCTGCGAGAGGGAGGCGGCCACCGCCCGCACGACGAAGGTGGAGATGGATGGGAGATGGATGAGCGCGATGGGGATCCGGTTGACGTCTGACGAGGCATGGGAAGCGGTCGGTGCGGCACATACCGGCATTCTGACGACCCTGCGCCAGGATGGCATGCCAATCGCGTTGCCGGTGTGGTTTGTTGTCGACGATCGCACGGTAGCGATGATGACTCCGGCCGGCACCAAGAAAATTGCGCGCGTCCGGCATGATCCCCGGGCGTCGTTTCTCGTCGATTCGGGCCAGCGCTGGGTTGAGTTACGCGCTGTCCATCTCACCGGACGGGTGGAGATCGTCGAGGATGCCACCGCTATCTCCCGGATCGAGGCCGCCGTCAACGAGAAGTACGCGGCGTTTCGCCCACCGGTTGCGGACCTCCCGGCAGCGGTGCAGGCGTATTACGCCAGTCAGGTATTTCTGCGCTTCGTGCCTGAAGGCCGAATCCTGACATGGGACAACGCCCGCATCGCCAAGACCCCGTCGTAACGAAGTAGGCGGTGTGGCATGGCATCTGGCCTGAAGGTCGACGGGGGCATTTTCGGCGAACTCGCCCGCGCGCCGGAAGTGGCGAGCGCGCTCGAGGAGCAGGGCTACGACGCGTGCTGGACCGGTGAAATCAACCACGATCCGTTTCTGCCGCTGCTGCTGGCCGCCGAACATACGTCGCGACTCGAACTGGGGACCAGTATCGCGGTGGCCTTCGCGCGCAATCCAATGATCGTCGCCAACCTCGGCTGGGATCTGCAGACCTACTCGCGGGGCCGGTTCATCCTGGGCCTGGGCACTCAAGTCAAGCCGCACATCGAGAAGCGGTTCAGCATGCCGTGGAGCCATCCGGTAGCCCGGATGTGCGAATTCGTGCAGGCGCTGCACGCGATCTGGTCGGCCTGGAAGGACGGCACCAGGCTGCGATTCGAGGGTGAGTTTTACACGCACAAGCTCATGACGCCGATGTTCACGCCCGAGCCGCAGCCGTTTCCGTCGCCCAAGATCTTCATCGCCGCTGTCGGCGAGGCGATGACCGAGATGTGCGGCGAGGTCTCCGACGGCCTACTGGCTCATGCGTTCACAACAAAGCGCTACCTGCATGAGGTGACGGTCCCTGCAGTGCAACGCGGGCTGCAGCGTTCCGGTCGTGACCGGCGGTCGTTCCAGGTGGCGTGCCCGGTGTTCGTGGCCACCGGCAAGGACGATGCCGAAGTGGCGGCCAGCGCGTCCGCCGTCCGTAAGCAAATCGCCTTCTACGGATCTACGCCCTCATACCGCAAGGTACTCGAGCTGCACGGGTGGGGCGATGCAGCGACCGAGCTGCATCGGCTTTCGCAGCAAGGGGAGTGGGACACGATGGGCTCGCTGATCGACGACGAGATGCTCGACGCCTTCGCTGTCGTCGCGACGCACGACAAACTCGCTGGCGCGCTCCGCAACCGCTGCGAGGGCGTCATCGACCGAGTAATGCCGGCTTTTCCCCGCACCGTTTCCAAGGCCACTATCACCGCCGTACTGCAAGAGTTGCGTCAGTGAGAAGCTGTCCGTAGTCGGCAGCGCTCAATGAGGATAGCCGCCAGCAACCGAGGCTCGCTGATCATCAGATCGTGGCAGGTGTCGACGGGGATCAGGGTCTGCACACCGCCGAGGGCGGCAATGCTGCGGAACTGCGTGGCTTGAAAAAGCGCGTGATCGCGCAGCGTCAGGATCCATGTCCGCGGAACATCCCCGGGCAGGTCGCTCCGATCGACCGGCTCGGTAATGATCGTCGCCGCCTCGGCGTGTATCCGCGACAACGTGAAGCGGCGTTGCGTGCGGGTCATCCCGTTGCAGAACAACAAAGCGCTGAGCACATTCGGTGTGGTCGCCGGCGGCGTTCGCAGCCGGACCGCCCGACGCACGTACCAGGCCAGCGGCCCTGCGAGTGTGTCAACAATCGCTCTTCCCTGCACGGGCAAGCATGACGCCGCCAGGATCATTTCGCGCACTCGCGAGGATCCCAGTTTGGCGACCATCCCGGGCACCGTTAACCCGGCGAGCGAGTGACCGACGACGATCACTTCGCCCAGCCCGGCGTCCTCGATCTGCGCGACGGCGGATCGCACGCAGTCGGCGATGGTGACAGTGGTCAGATCCCCGGGGGTGGCGCCGTGTCCAGGCATGTCCACGGCCAGCACCGGTAATTCCGGTGCCTGCCGATGCAGTTCGTCGACGGTGAGATCCCAACAGTCGGCCGAGTGCTCACCCCCGTGAACGAGAACCAGAGCAGGCGAATGCATGCTAGTCCTCCACCCGAATCCTAAAATCGCATCATTATAAAAATTGTGTCCTAACTATGCGGGAGCAAGCTTGTGTTAGGTGTTCATCACGCGGCGATCTGCACCGCCGACGTCGAGCGGTCGATGCGGTTCTGGCGAGACGGTCTGGGATTCACCGAACTGTTCGACCACACGTTCAGCGGCGACTGGCCAGAACTCTTCGGCGCCAAATCCGATCAGCTGCGGTCGATCTTCTTGGGCGATCCGCAGACCCCCGACACCGGCATCGTCGAACTGGTGGTGTTCGAGGGGGCCGGCGAGGCGCAGGTCGTAGCGCCCGGTCCCCGGCACGGATTCTTCCTGTTGTCCCTGCAGCGTGACGTCGATGCGACGCTGTCCGGCTTGGCCGCTTTGGGTTTTACCGAGGGTGTGCGCCGCATCGGCGTGCTGGCACCGGGCGGCGCGACGGTCCCCATGGCGGTCATCACTGCGCCGGACGGGGTGCTCGTCGAGCTGATCGGACCTCCGGCATGACCGCGCTGGTGACCGGCGGCGGCTCAGGCATCGGGCGCGAAGTCGCCAGCCGGCTGCGCGAGGCGGGCCACGACGTCGTCGTGTGGGATCAGGCCGGCGGCGACATCGACTGCGATATCAGCGATCCGGAGGCGGTATCCGAGGCGATGAGCCGCACCGTGCGCGAGAACGGTGCGCCCACCCGGGTGGTAGCCTGCGCCGGCATCGGTGCGTCCGGAACGTTGCTGGCGCAGTCGCCCGCGCAGTGGCAGCGGGTGCTAGCAGTAAACCTCACCGGCACTTGGCTGACCATCCGGGCGGCCGCTGCGGCGATGATCGACGCGGAAACCGGCGGATCGATCGTCGCAGTCTCCAGCATCAGCGGAAGAGTGGCCGACCGGGATATGGGCGCCTACTGCGTGTCCAAAGCCGGGGTGGACATGCTGGTGAAGGTCGCGGCCGTGGAGTGGGGCGGCTACGGGATCCGGGTGAACGCCGTCGGCCCGGGTGTCACCCGGACACCGATGCTTGGTGAACCGGAACAACTGCCCGGCTGGGTAGAAGGCCTGTGCGAGCGCACCGCATTGGGACGCCTCGGAGAAGCTGCCGACGTGGCTGACGCCATCGTCGGTGTGCTCGAATTACCCTGGGTGACCGGCCAAGTCGTACATGCCGACGGCGGCCTGGCCCTGCACAGCCCGATCGACGCGTACGGTCAGATGCAGCGACTGCGTGCGGCGGTCAAGCCACCCCGAAATCAATGACGCCGCGGACGATTTCACCATTGAGCAGGTCCGCGTAGGCGTCGTTGATGTCGTCGAGCCGATAACGTTTGGTGATCATCTCGTCGAGCAGCAGCTGACCCGTCTCGTACATCCTGGCCAGCTTGAAGATGTCGGCCCTGGGATTGCAGGAACCAAACACAGTGCCCGCCAGGTTCTTGTTCATCAGAATGAAGTCCTGCAGGTCGAACTTGATTGATCGGGTTGTCTGCGCGGTCATGCCGGTCAGCACACAGGTCCCGCCTTTGCGGGTGAGCTGCAACGCATTACGGACGTCCTCGGCGCTGATCAACGAGGGCGAGACGACCACGCCGTCGGCCATCACGCCGTACGTCAGGCCTGTGACCAGGTCCAGCGCTTCGGCGACGTTGGCGCAGCTGTGCGTGGCGCCGAATCGCAGAGCGGATTTCTGTTTGAATTCGACCGGGTCGACTGCCACGATCTGCGCGGCACCGTTGATCCGCGCGCCCTGGATTGCCCCGGTACCGATACCTCCGGCGCCGATGACGACGACGGTGTCACCGCCGCGCACATTGGCCCGATTGGCGGCCGAACCGTATCCGGTCGGTATGGCGCAGGACAGCAGCGCGCTGGGCAGCAGCGGCAGATGCGGCTCGATCTTCACCACTGAATTCGTCGCTACCACGGTGTGTTCGGCGAACGCACCAACCTTAGAGATGTGGCCCAGTGGTTTGCCGTTGGCTAAGTGGTGGCGGAATGTGCCGTCGGTCGGCATTCCCGGCGTCATGGTACCGATTCCGGCATCGCATAGGTACTCCATGCCGGTTGCACACCAGCGACATTGGCCGCAGACAGCAACAAACGACATCACCACGTGGTCACCGGGTTCGAAATCGGTGACGCCGTCGCCGACTTCGCGCACAATGCCGGAACCTTCGTGACCGCCGATCGTGGGGAACATGGTGGGCAATCCCATCGACCGCAGAACCTCGTTGGGTGCTGCCATATCGCCTTTGAGGATGTGGTCGTCGGAGTGGCACAAACCCGCTGCGGCCATCTGGATGAGAACCTCGCCCGGGCGCGGCGCGTCTAGTTCGAATTCCTCGACAGACCAAGGGCCGCCGACATCATGCAGGATCGCCGCCCGGCTTTTCATGACGCCGGGGTGAAGGTAACCGGAAGCTTGTTGGGTGAACGGAAAGTGAGGCCGACAATTTTCGACTCTTCGCCGGTACCGTCGTCGGTCATCAGGGCCAAGTTCGCGGCCCGGTCCAACAGGCTGTTCAGCATCACCCGGGTTTCCATTCGAGCCAGGTGCATTCCGAGACACATGTGGATGCCGCCAGCGAACGAGATGTGCGCTTGTCGCGGGCGGCGGATGTCGAATGTGTTGGCGTCGTGCCAACGGCTCTCGTCGCGGTTGGCCGACCCCATGCACAAGTCGATCTGCGCATTGGCCGGGATGGTGTGACCGCTGACCTCCACTTCTTCGGTGGTGGTGCGCATGACCATGGTCAGCGGTGTTTCGTAGCGCAGTCCCTCTTCGATGGCGCCGGGAATCAGTGACCTGTCCTGGTAGATCATCGCCAACTGCTCAGGGTGGGTCAGTAACAGGTAGAGCAGATTGCCCGACGAGCGATACGTGGTCTCCAAACCGGCGGGCAACAGCAGGCGCAAGAAAGCGGTGATCGCGTCGTCGGTGAGCTTCTCGCCGTCTATTTCGGCGACGACGAGGTCGCCGATGATGTCGTTGGTGGGCTTCCGTCGCCGCTGTTCAACCTGCTCGAGGAAATAGCCGTGCAACTCCGTTGCCGCGTTCAAGCCCGCCATGATGTCGGTCGGGATCGAGATCAGGTCCAGTGAGAGCCGCCGGAACATGTCGAGATCCTCCGGCGGAAGTCCGAGCAGCGTGGAGATAATTCGGGTGGGAAATTCGAATGTCAGGGCCTTCACCAAGTCGGCCTGCCCGTCGTGTTCGATGTCGTCGACGAGTTGATTGCAGACCGGCCCGATCACCGACGGTTCCCAGCGTTCCAGCGCGCTAGCTCGGAAAGCTTTGGCGACCAAGCTGCGATGGTCGTGATGCTCTTTACCGCCCATCGCCAAGATCATGTGGCCCATCACCAAGCCGATAGTCTTGTCGTAGGCAGCCGAGGTGAAGATCCGGTCGTCGCGGAAGGCCTGGAAGACGTCGTCATAGCCGAACAGGGCCCATGCGTCGTCCGGTTTCAGTTCCGGGGGCAGCAGATCGGTGTTCATCAGCGACCCGTGATACACCGGCTCGGTGTGCCTTTTGTATTCGTAGAACGGGTAGGGGCTGGTTTCACCCGTCGTGTCGAGTGTGATGGGTTCGCGGTGCGGCTCGGCGCTGATCGTCACCGGCATCCCTCCTGAGTATCGAATTTCGCTATCATAGTATAAATAGCAATCAAGCCCAATGGCTGGTGGTATTCGCCGTGACCCGACGCTAGTTCGCTTGCTCGATCTCATAATTCGTGGTTCGGCATCTCTGTCCGCCGACTACGCTGAATTCCGACCGTAACCATCAGAAAAGGGGAGGGTCATGTCTGCACAGTGCATCGAGCCAGTTGCCGACAAGCGGGTACATCTCGCCTACAAGGGCGTTGTGGATCAGCAGCTCTGGGAGCGGCTGGTTAACCGCGTCATCAAAGACGAGGACATCCAACGCCCGTTGGCGGAGCGTATCGTCAACCAGGCGCTGGCTTTTCTCTTACTCTGCGCCAGGGAGCCGGACGGAAAATTCTCTCCCTCGCCGCTGGTCGACATCGGTTGGCACACCTTCATCCTGTACACAAAGCCCTACGCGGACTTCTGCGACAAAGTGGGCGCTGGATTCATCCACCACGCACCGACCGACGTCGATGGGGTGGACTATGGCACCGGCAACATCGCGCGAACGGTGATCGCTCTGCAGACACACGGCTTCATCGTCGACGAGCCACTCTGGGCGGATAGCCGCCAGAATTGCAGCAACGACGGGGACTGCACCTCCGGCGATGGGTGCGAGGTCGACCCTGGTTAGCCGCAACTGCTGTGGTGGCGTGTCGGCCGGATGGACCTCAGCTGGTGTAGTTCAGGGTGGTCATCATCCCGGCTTCTTGGTGATAGGCGTTGTGGCAGTGCAGCATCCAGATGCCGGGATTGTCGGCAACGACCGTAACGCTGACCTCGCGCATCGGCAGCACGATGGTGGTGTCTTTCCGGACGCCGACGCCGCCATCGGGCTTGATGACTTGAAACGTGTGGCCGTGCAGATGCATGGGATGCCACATCATCGTCGCGTTGGCGAAGGTGAGGGTGGCCCGTTGGCCTTGTTTGATGGTCAGCGGAGAGTTGTTAGGGTACGGCTGCCCGTTGATCTTCCAGTCGTATCGCATCATGCTGCCGGAGAGGTGGGCCGCGAGGCTGATGTCTGGCTTGCCAGTTCCCAGGTCCACCTGTGGCGTGGCGCTGAACGTCTCGACGGTGCCGATTCGGCCGTTGAGTTGGGTGGGCTGAAATCCCGGATCGGGTGCGGTCCCGCTGGCAGTGGAAAGCAATGCACGCCCCAAGGCGTTCTTGCCTTCGGCGAGCGCCACTAGGGGGAAGACCCCGTCACCGGCGGTGACGAGCACGTCGTAGCGTTCGGCCATGCCGAGCAGCAGTGCGTCGACGTCGGTGGGCACGACAGGGTAGCCGTCGGTGTGGGTGACGGTCATCGAATGGCCCGCCAGGGCGACGCGGAATGCGGTGTCGGCCCCGGCGTTGATAAGGCGTATCCGGATGCGCTGGCCCGGCTTGGCGGTGAAAGTGCTCGGCGCGGTTGGGATGCGTCCGTTGATCAGGTAGTAGGGGTAGCTGACGTTCCCGGCATCGCCCTCGAGTAAGGCGCTGTGGCCCAGGCCGGTCATCATGCCCTTCTGGCCCATGCTGTGCAGGTTGTCGTAGATCTCCTGAGGGCTTTTGCCGATGCCGTCAGTCCAGTCGTCCAGGATGACGATCCACTCGGCGTCGTAGTGGCCGGGTTCGGCGGGGTCGTCGATGATCACCGGCAGATACAAACCGCAGTCGGTGTCGAGGGCCATCGTGTGCGGGTGTGCCCAGTAGGTGCCAGCATGAGGCACCGTGAATCGGTAGGTGAATTGCCGGCCCGCCGCGATGTCCGGTGTGGCCGGTTCGACGCCGTCCATATCGTTGCGCATTGCGACCCCATGGCAATGCACCGACGTCGGGTGATCGAGACCGTTGGTGACGTTGATGGCCAACTCGTCGCCGACCTTGGCCCGGATCAGCGGACCCGGGACGACGTTGTTGTAGGCCAAGGTGTGCGCAATAGGCCCCCCCAAATCGATAGTGGTCGGCTGCGCCCTCAGCGATGCGCTGACCGTTCGGCCGGTTCGCGGTGGTGTCGGAGAGTGCTGACAAGCAGTCAGACCCAATCCGCCCGCGATCGTGCCAGCCAAAAATGCCCGCCGGCTGAAACAGCCGCACTGACTTGGTATTTCGTTCACAGCTGCCTCAAGACTCGCCTACTTCGCGAACGAGATAACCTGCCGAGGCGTGCTGCCCGCCCGGATCGAATGCCACGCTGAACACCGAGAAGGTGATCTCGAGTCTGGTTGTCACGTTCGCGATCATATTGCTGGCGCCCGGTGAGAGGTACCGATCGTCCACCACCTGGAGGCGCAGGTCGACCTTGACGGGGGCCCGCGTGACGGGCGTTTCACCCCGGCTGAAAGATAAGAGCATGACGACCGAGACCAATCGCGCACGACCGCGAGGGCTGAGCCGCATCGACCCGGCGCTGCGCGAGGCCGCGGCCGGCCTGGACATCGTCGAATTTCGTGCGGAGTCACTGCCGGCCGAGCGGGAGCATGCCGATCGGCTGGCTGCCGAGCGCGCGGCGGCCGTCGACACCGGCAGCGTCGCGATCGAAGACCGCGCTATCACCGGTCCGGGCGATCGGCGGCTGGGCCTGCGGCTATATCGCGGCCTGACCGAGTCGCCGGCCCCGCTGGCGCTGTACGCGCACGGCGGCGGCTTTGTGACCGGAAACCTCGACACCGACCATCCGCACTGTGTGGATCTGGCCCGCGCGGCAGGCTGCCTGGTCGTGTCGGTCGACTACCGGTTGGCGCCAGAGCACCCTTGCCCGGCCGCGCTCGATGACGTTGAAGCGGCGTTTCATTATGCCGTCGAGAACAGCGCTCGCCTGGGCGTGGACGGCAGCCGCATCGTGGTGATGGGCCGGGATGCGGGCGCGGCCTTGGTCGCCGGACTGTCCCAACGCATGTTCGACGAGGAGGGTCCGCCGATCCTGGCCCAGGTCCTGCACCAGCCGATGCTGGACTCCGATACGACACCATCGCGACGGGAATTTCAGCGCACGCCGGGCCTCAACGGTCCTGCCGTAAGCCGGGCGTGGACCCACTACCTCGGTCACGGCGCCGCGACGGCACAACACGTCCCCGCCCACCGGGCCAACCTGGAGGGCTTGCCGCCGGCGTTCATCAGTTGCGCGGAAATCGATCCGTGTCGCGACGAAGCCATCGACTACGCAAATCGGCTTCTGCACGCCTATGTGCACACCGAATTGCACGTCGTCGCGGCAACATTTCACGGGTTTGATTCAGCTGTGCCGGAGTGGATTGTCAGCCGGGAAAGCGTTGCGCTGCACGCTCAGGTGCTTCGCCGCTCGTTTGCGCTCTAGCCGCTGGATGTGATTCCCGCTAGATCGGGTCGAACTTAGTGATCAGCCACGCGCCGTGAACCTTGATCATCGATACCAGCACGCTGCTTGACGCCATCGCCGGATCGGGCCGTTCCTTGCTGGTGGTGACCTGGTTGACGAACACGAGCACGACCGCCTTATCCGGGTGCATCTCGGAAGCCGCGGCGCCCACGACCTGAGCAGTGGTGGTCACCGCCTTCTGCTTGGCGGCCGGAGTCACGACCTGCTTGGTGAACTGGTCGTAGTAGTTCAGGAAACCACCGGTGAGGTGGGATTTAGCGGCGGCAAAGTCCTGGTTAAGGGTGTCTGGCTTGTAGGACAGCAGCGCGATGGTGCCGTCGCGGGCGGCGCCAACCGCTGTTTGGGTGGCCGCGTCGTCGGTCTGCTGATCGGGCCGGAATTGCTCGAAGTACAGCCATCCCGCTAGAACGCCGGACACCAGGAGAACCAGCACCAGAACCACCGGGCTGAGCTTGACCGGCCGCCAGCGCGCGACGTTGCCTTCGTCGTCCTGCTGCGTCTCGTCGACGGCCTCCGTGATTTTGTCGATCTCCACCCCGCTAGTGGGCTCGACGTCGGGCACGCTCTCGGCGTCCCGCTGCTCGGTCTTGTCGTCCGCGCTCATATCACAAACTCGAGTTTCGAAATTTTCAGCTGATCACCGTCGCGCAGCACGGACACTCGGAAACGAAAAGCTCGCGGTTCATCTTTGGCGCCCGCCAAGTTGGTGACGCGTTCGTTGGCCAGGACCAAAACAACAGCGGAGTCTTTACTTATCGACTCGACCGCGGTTGCCGCGACCGATCCTTGGGTGACCGCTTTGGAGTCTTTTACCACCGACGCGAAATCGTCTGCGCGCCGCGCAAAGTCGTCCTTGAATTCGCCAGTGGAGCTGTCCAGAATCCGTTGGACGTCTTCTTTGGCCTTGTTGAAGTCCAACGAGGTGAGGTTGATGACGCCTTGTCTGGCGGCAGCGACGAACGCCGCAGATTGTTGCCGTTTCTGCAGCACGTCGTGGTGATGCCACAGCATCCACCCGCTCACCCCGAGCAGGGCGCAGATGGTGACGATGGCGGCAACGGGGAGGACCCTGGACACCCCCTGCACCCGCAATCGGCGGCGGGCGGATTCGGTCGACGTCGCGGCCGGCTTCGGAGTCTTGGCCGGCTCGGGTGGTTCAGGTGTGTCGGCTGCTTCGGGTGCCTCGGGCGTCTCCGCCGTGACGTCGGCGGCTTGGGCAACCTTGGTGGTCTCTTGGTCGCCCGCTTGGTCGTCTGCGGCTCGCGCCTGCACCTCCGCCTCGCGCCGCAATCGGATGGCCCGAGCGCGGGCACGCGCCGCCGCAGCCAGCGCTTCGGCCTCAGCGGCTTCGGCCTCGGCTTGCTCGGCCAACGCGATCGCGTCGGCCTTCGCCTTGGCGGAATCCTGCGGCCGGTCGCTCGCGTCAGCCATGGCGATTAGGCCTTGTCAACGTCATTATCGACTGAACTCCGGTATCTCTTACGGTATTGGTCATTGCTACCATCGGTGGCACCAGTGAATCCCCACTGACCCCATCGGACGGATGATCAGGATGCTTCCAGCCTTCATCCGCACCGGCGAAGACGGCCAGGAAGGTCCCAGCCAACATCATGACTGCCGTCGATTCCCCCGAAAAGATACTCTTCGCCTCCACCACCCAAGCATTTCTCCAAAAAGAGGTGCCGCTGAGCCGGGTGCGGGAGCTGCATGCGGCGGGTATCTCCTTCGACCAGGCCTGGTGGCGGCGGGCCGCTGAACTGGGGTGGACGGCGTTGCTGGTCCCCGAGGAATTGGGCGGCGGCAACGTGTCCGGCGATGGTGTCGCCGATCTGGCGATGGTCGCCGAACAACTCGGAAAGACGGTGGCGCCGGGGCCGCTGTATCCAGTCAGCACTGTGCTGGCCGGGCTAGCGCAATGCGCCGAGGCCCAGTCCCATGCGTCCACCATCGAGTCGTTGATCTCCGGCGAGAAGGTGGCATCATGGGCCGTCTACGAGCCGGGGCAGAGCTGGGCGCCCGATGAGCCCTCGGTGACCGCCACGCTGAACAATTCGGGCTACCGCATCGACGGCGTCAAAGACCGCGTGGAGGCGGGCGCCCAAAGCGACTTGCTACTCGTGACGGCGCGAGGCGACGACGGCGTGCACCAGTTCCTGGTGCCTACTGACGCATCCGGGGTGCGGATCGAGCCGCAGCAGTCGGTTGATCTGGTCAAGCAATACGCGCGTGTGCATTTCGACGGTGTGGACGTCGACGACAGGGCGGCGGTCGGCAGCGTCGCTGAGACCGCCGGACTCATCGAGCGCCAAAGCCAAATCGCCCAGGTGCTGCAGTGCGCCGAAGTAGTCGGCATCCTGCAGACGGTGTTCGACTTCACCGTCGCTTGGGCATTGGACCGGCACACCTTCGGCCGGCCGCTGGCGTCATACCAGGCGCTCAAACACCGATTCGCCGATATGAAGATGTGGCTGGAGGCGTGCCGGGCAACGACCACCGCAGCGGTGGCGGCCATTTCCGCGCGTTCGCCGGAGGCCGGCTTGTCGGCCAGCATCGCCAAGTCCTATGTCGGGGAGATGGCTCCTCAGGTCGTCCAAGGCTGCGTGCAAATGCACGGCGGAATCGGCGTCACTTGGGAACACGACCTGCATCTGTACCTGCGTCGGGTTGCGTTGTACCGATCCATGTTCGGCACGCCCGAAGAACACAACGTGCGGGTCTATCAGCAGGAGGCAGGAAAACGAGCCCCGAGGTCCGCCTGATGGGGGAGGCCTGGAAGACCGACACCGCGGCACCTCCTGACGTTGCAGACTCGGATGAATCTATCGATCAGTTTCGTCGTCGGGCGAGAGCCTGGTTGGCGAACAACATGCCGCCTATCGATCCCGCGTCTCCGCCAGCCGCCCATCGTGACGAGGAACTTTGCTGGCAGCGGGCTCGCGAACTGCAAAAGCGGCTCTACGAAGGCGGATTCGCCGGCATCTGCTTTCCCCGTGCATACGGCGGGCTGGGGCTGGACTACGAGTACCAGCGAGCCTTCGACGAGGAGAGCCTCAGCTATGAGATGCCGCTGATCCTCAATACGCCGACGTTCACCATTTGCTGCGCGACGCTGCTCGACAGAGGTAGCGAAGAACAGAAACGCCGGCACATCGCCGCGGCGTTGCGCGGCGACGAGGTGCTGGTTCAGCTGTTGTCTGAGCCCAGCGGCGGATCGGATCTCGCCGGTGTGATCACCCGGGCCGAGCGGGACGGCGACCGCTGGGTGATCAACGGCGCAAAGACGTGGAGCACCAGTGCATTCGCCGCAGACTACGGCCTTTGCCTGGCCCGCACCGATTGGAACGTGCCCAAACATGACGGCCTGACCATGTTCTTGGTGCCGATCAAGCATCCCGGAATTACATTGCGCCGCATCACTCAGCTGAACGGCTCGACGGAGTTTTGTGAAGAGTTCCTCGATGGTGTTGACGTCGGCGACGACGCTGTCGTCGGCGATGTCAACGGCGGGTGGGCAGTGGCCTCACAGCAGCTCTACCATGAGCGCCGCGCGGTGGGACAGGGATCAGAGTTCGCCAGCGGCAGCGGCAGCGAGGGTGGCCGGTCGACACCGGTGAACTATCCGGCGTTGGCCGAGACGACTGGTCAGGCCGACAACGAGCGGGTGCAACAGATAGCCGGACGGGCCTTGGTCCACCGCGCGGTCAGCGACCAGTTGGGCGGTCACGTCTACCGCAGCGTCCGCGACGGCAGCCTGCCGCCTGCCGCCGGAACCCTGATCCGGCTTTTCCACGCCGAGACGGTGACCTTGGAGATGGACGCCGGGCTGGCCATCACCGGGACGGCCGGCGTCGTCGGGGCAGAAGGCGAGGGGCTGCAAACCGGCCTGCGATACCTTTCCCGGCAGACGGTCGCCATCGGCGGTGGCACCACCGAGATGGCCCGAAACGTCATCGGTGAGCGCGTGTTGAACTTCCCCCGCGAGTACGCCGCCGACCGTGGCGTGCCATTCAGCCAGGTTCGGCACGGCAACAAGCCGCGCAGCGCCGACGGCACACGGTAGGCGTCGTACTGCTAGATCGTGCGAGCCAGCCGCTGCGCCAGTAACTCGGCGAACCGCGCCGGATCGTCAGGTGCACCGCCTTCAGCGAGAAGCGCTGTGCCATAGAGTAACTCGGCAGTTTCTGCAACCGAGGCATCGTCGCCGCGGTCTTTGTGCGCCTGCTGCAGGCCGGTGACGAGCGGGTGGTTCGGGTTGAGTTCCAAAGTCCGCTTCCCGACCGGAACGTCCTGGCCGGAAGCCCGGTAGATGCGCGCGAGTGTCGGGGTGATGCCGAAGGCGTCGGTGATCAGGCATGCCGGCGACTCGGTCAGGCGGCTGGATAACCGGACTTCCTTGACGTGCTCGCTCAAGGTCTCCTTCAGCCAGGCCAGCAGATCGGCGAAGTCCTTTTCCTGCTCTTTGCGTTCGGCCTCGTGGGCGCTCTTCTCGTCCTCGGTGTCGAGGTCCACGTCGCCCTTGGCCACCGACTGCAGCAGTTTGCCTTCGAACTCGGTCACCGACCCCACCCAGATCTCGTCGACGGTGTCGGTGAGCAGCAGCACCTCGTAACCCTTGGCCTTGAATGCTTCGAGGTGCGGCGAGTTCAAAATCTGCTGACGCGACTCGCCGGTGGCGTAGAAGATCTGTTGCTGGCCCTCTTTCATCCGTTCGACGTATTCGGCCAGGGTGGTGAGTTGGTCGTCGCTGTGCGTCGAGGCAAACGACGAGATCTGCAGCAACGTCTCTTGGTTGTCGAAGTCCCTCAGCAGGCCTTCTTTGAGCACCTTGCCGAACTGGCTCCAAAACGTGCGGTAATCTTCCGGCCGCTCAGACTGCAGATCCTTGACCGTCGAGAGCACCTTTTTGGTCAAACGGCGCCGGATCGCGTTGATCTGTCGATCCTGCTGCAAGATCTCGCGGGAAACATTCAGCGACAGATCCTGTGCGTCGACGACGCCCTTGATAAAGCGCAGATATCTGGGCATGAGCTGGTCGCAATCGCCCATGATGAAGACCCGCTTGACGTACAACTGCACACCGATGGCGGCGTCCGGTTCGAATAGGTCGAACGGGGCGCGCGAGGGGATGAAGAGCAGGGCCTGGTACTCGAAGTTGCCCTCGGCCTTCATCGAAATGACCTCGAGCGGGTCGTCCCAGGCGTGCGCGATGTGCTTGTAAAACTCTTTGTACTCGTCCTCCGAGACCTCGTCTTTGGGCCTGGCCCACAGCGCCTTCATCGAGTTGAGGGTCTCGGTTTCTATGGTGACGGTCTCTTTGCCGTCCTCCTCCGAGCGCTGCTCGACATCCATCCGGATCGGCCAGGCGATGAAGTCGGAGTATTTCTTGACCAGCGTCCTGATCTTCCATTCCGAGGCGTAGTCGTGCAGTGCGTCCTCGGCGTCTTCGGGCTTGAGGTGCAGGGTGACTGACGTGCCCTGGGGGGCGCCCCCGACCGAGGCGATGGTGTAGGTGCCGTCGCCGCTGGACTCCCACTTGGTGGCCTCGCTCTCGCCGGCTTTGTGCGTGAGCAATTCGACCTTGTCGGCGACCATGAAGGTTGAGTAGAAGCCGATACCGAACTGACCGATCAGTTCCTCGGAGACGGTCTCGTTCTTGGCCTCACGCAACTGCTGACGCAGTTCGGCGGTGCCTGACTTAGCCAGAGTTCCGATCAGATCGACGACTTCGGGTCGGGTCATGCCGATGCCGTTGTCGCGAATGGTCAGGGTTCGTGCGTTCTTGTCCGCCTCGATCTCGATGTGCAGATCGGTGGTGTCAACGTCGAGATCCTTGTTCCGGAACGCTTCGATGCGCAGCTTGTCCAGTGCGTCGGAGGCGTTAGAGATCAACTCCCGCAGAAACGAATCCTTATCGGAGTAGACCGAGTGGACCATCAGGTCCAGCAGTTGGCGCGCCTCGGCCTGAAACTCCAACTGCTCGACGCCCGCGGTCATGACATTCCGTTCGAACACATAGCATGCGAATCTACCGGGCTGGAGAATTATCCGGCCGTCGCGCCTTGCAAAAGGACTTGCCGGGGGCCTACAGGATCGCGCCGGTGTCTTTGGCCTTGGCGATGTCGTCCCAGTCGAAGCCGAGCTCCAGCAGAATCTCCTCGGTGTGCTGGCCGTGTTCGGGCGCGCGTCCGGGGCCGGGTGGAGTTTCGTCGAACTGCACTGGTGCCGCGACCATTTCGTACTCGACGCCTTCGCTGTCGACATTGGTGATCAGATAGCCGTTGGGTTTGCTTTGCGGGTCGTTGAGCGTCTCACGAGGCGTGGCCAGCGGCGCCCACACGCCGGGTTCGTCGGCCAATGCCCGGCGCCAATGCTCCAGGTCGTGCGCAGCGAACTTGGCCCCGATCAGGGCGGTCGCTTCGGCCGCGTTGGCGACCAGATTCGACGACGGTACGAAGCGTTCATCGGTGGCCAGCTCGGGCAACCCGATCCGCTCGCAGAATCCGGCCCAGAACTTGTCCGGCTGCAGAAACACCATCTGGATCCACCGGTCATCCTTGGTCTTATACCGGTTGACCAGGGGATTCATCGCCAACCCCGGCGGCGCTCCCGGTATGCCGTCGATATCAAAGAGGTCGGCCACCGAAATCGACGGGGCGATACTCCACATCGCCTGGGCCAGTAGCGACGAATCCACGATCGTCGACTCGCCGGTACGTTCGCGGTGGAACAGTGCTGCGCAGACGCCGCCGGCCAGGGTGATTCCGCCCTGCAGATCGCCGAAGGCCGGGCCTTGCACAGCAGGATTTTCGGTGCCGAACGGTGTGAGCGTGTACGCGACTCCGCCGCGAGCCAGATAGGTGGCGGCGTCAAAGCCGCCCCGGTTGCGGTCCGGGCCGCGGACACCCAACCCCGTTCCGCGCGCGATGATGATGTTCGGGTTGAACGCGCGGATGTCGTCGACCGTCAGACGTGCCCGCTCCAGCGCTGCCGGAAGCCAGTTGGTCAGCAGTACGTCGGCCCCCGCCAGCAGTCGCCCAAAAAATTCTCGGCCGGTCTCACTCTTGAGATCTAATGCAATGCTTCGTTTTCCGCGGTTGCTCAGCTCGAGGATGAAGTCGGTATCGGCGCGCGCCGCTTGCCTGGTGAACCCTCCGACGACGAGCGCCCGACCAGGATCGCCGACCAGGCTCTCCACCTTGATGACCTCTGCGCCCCAGTCCGCCAGGGCGACACCGGCGGCAGGAACATACGTCCACGAGGCCAGCTCGACGACCCGGACGCCACTGAGTACGCCTGACATTTGCCCACTCTTTTCGGTGTCTTTTCTATTTTAGGTAGTATAGATACTATAGGTATTCGTCAGCCTGTACTGCTAAGACGCAGCGTCGTGGAAGAGATGCGATGGAGTCGAACGCTCGTCCGGTCCGAACTGTTGGCCGGGTCAGCGCTCCTGTCGGCCACCCGGCGCTTAGCACCAATAAGTCTGGGCTTCAACCTGATTCGTTCTCGTCGAAGGCGCTGAGAAAGGACCGGCGATGGGCAGAATGACGGGCAAGGTAGCGGTGGTCAGCGGGGCCGCTCGCGGACAGGGCCGCTCTCATGCCCGAATGCTCGCCGCCGAGGGCGCCGACATCATCGCGGTGGACTTGTGCGCCGACATCGAGACCAACGAGTATCCGTTGGCCCGCCCGGAGGACCTCGACGAAACCGCCCGGCTGGTCGAGAAGGAGGGGCAGCGCGCTTTCACCGAGATCGCCGACGTCCGCGACCGCGCCGCCCTGTCCGCGGCGATCGACCGCGGCGTCGCCGAGTTGGGTCATCTTGACGTCGTGGTCGCGAACGCCGGCATTTGTCCGCTGACCGCGGGCCTGCCGCCGCAGGCCTTCGCCGACGCAGTGGACGTCGATCTGGTCGGGGTGCTCAACCTCGTGCATAGCAGCCTCAAATACCTGCACGCCGGCGCCTCGATCATCGTGATCGGATCCAACGCGGCATTCATGTCGTCGATGAATACCACCGGCATAGACGGCGGTCCCGGCGGAGCCGGGTATGCCTTCGCGAAAATAGCTGCCGCACACTATGTCAACGACTTTGCTCTGGCACTGGCTCGGTTCTCTATCCGGATGAACGCGGTGCACCCCACGAACGTCAACACCGACATGCTGCACAGTGCGCCGATGTACCGCGCATTCCGGCCCGACCTGAAGAACCCGACTCGTGAAGACGCCGAACCGGTCTTCCCGCTAGTGCAGGCGATGCCGGTTCCCTACGTCGAACCCGAGGACATCAGCGAGGCTGTGCTGTTTTTGGCCTCCGATGCTGCCCGCTACATCACCGGCCAGCAGCTCCGGGTCGACGCCGGGGGCTTTCTCAAGGTGAAGCCGTGGTCCGGCGGCTAAGGCTCAATCGAACTGCACCCCAACCGAAGTGGAGAGGTGAGCATGCCTACCGCCAACGACGATGCAGTGGGGGTGCCTCCAGCCGCGCGGGGGTACCCCAGCGTAGCGAGGGGACGGCGAGGGGGACGTAGCGATGTGGGGGTACCACCCGCTTGCGGGGGAGAGGAGTGGGCGCATGCCTAAAGGGATCATCTACCTGGAGTCGATGCCGGTCTCGCCGGACCGTGTGGAGGACTACCACAAGTGGTACAACGATACGCATCTGGCGGAGATCTGCTCCGTGGACGGGATCGTTTCCGCACGCCGGTTCGCGCCCACCGACGGAAACGGACCGTTCATCGCGATCTACGAGCTCGACTGCGACGACCTCGACTCGGTGGTCCAGCGGCTGGGGGAGCTCGGCGCCAGCGGCAAGATGTCGTCGCTGGAGTTGCTGAACATGGAGACGCCGCCAATTCCCAAGGTGTATGGGCAGATCGGCGCCTACACAAAGTGACCCTCGCAGCACAGGCAGCTCCAGAGGTGCAAAAGCGCATTTATGCGCTGATGGTGCTGATGAAGTCGGCCGACGACCGGCTCTCCAAGGGCATCGGCACCGGAGAGTTTATGTGCGTGTACTGGCCGTCGCGGGGCCAGGAGGCGATCGCCGCCGCGATGGGTGTGTCGCTGCGACCCGATGACCAGCTGGTCACGACCTACCGCGGGCTGCACGACCTGATCGGCAAGGGCGTGCCGCTGGAGGAGATCTACGGCGAAATGATGGGCCGAATCGTCGGCGCCAGCCGCGGCAAGGGCGGCACCATGCATATCGCCAAACCCGATAAGGGCGTGATGCTCTCGACCGGGATCGTCGGAGCCGGACCGCCGGTGGCGGTGGGTCTAGCGATGGCCGCCAAACGCAAGGGCCTCGACCGCGTCACGGTAGTGAGTTTCGGTGACGGTGCCACCAACACCGGCTCATTCCACGAAGCGGCCAACATGGCTGCGCTGTGGGATCTGCCGGTGGTGTTCATGTGCCAGAACAATCTCTACGCCGAGATGACGCCGACCGCCGACACGATGAAGCTCGAACACGTCGCCGACCGGGCGGCCGGCTACGGCATGCCCGGCGTGCGTGTGGACGGCAACGATCCGCTGGCCGTCAAGGCCGCACTCGACGAAGCGCTGCAGCGGGCCCGCAGCGGCGACGGCCCCACCTTCATCGAGGGTGTGACATTCCGGTTCCGCGGCCACTATTTCGGTGACCGGATGCCGTATATCCCCAAAGATCAGCTGGCTGCGGCGATGGCCGCCGATCCGGTGCCGAGGTTCCGCGACCATCTCGTCGAGGCGGCAATCTGCGGTGCGGATGAGCTCGACAGCATCGAGAACGAGGCTGCCGCGACGGTGGAAGGCGCGCTGAAAACCGTGATGAGCGCGGATTCTCCATCGATCGACGAACTAGACCACGACGTGTACGCGACCCCTCTCAAGCACCCGGTCTGAGGAAGTAGCAGCGCATGCAAGAAAAAGAAATGACGATGCGCGAGGCGCTCAACCTTGCGCTCGATCAGGCGCTGCAGGCCGACGAGCGAGTGTTTCTACTTGGTGAGGACATCGCCGACCCGGGTGCCTCCGGCCCGACAGCGGGATTGTCGACAAAGTACGGCCACGAACGGGTTTTGGACACCCCGATCTCGGAAGCCGCGATCGTCGGTGCGGCGATCGGTGCCGCGATCGACGGGCTGCTGCCGGTGGCCGAGATCATGATCATGGATTTCATCGGCATCGCCGCCGACCAACTGATCAACAACGCCGCCAAACTGCGATTCATGACCGCCGGGCGCACCACAGCGCCGATCACCATCCGCACCCAGGTCTACGCGGGACTGGCCACCGGTGCTACGCATTCGCAGAGCCTGGAGGCATGGTTCATGCACATCCCGGGGATGAAGGTAATCGTGCCTTCTACCCCGCGAGACGGCAAAGGCCTACTGACTTCGGCGATCTTCGATGAAGACCCCTGCCTATTCGTCGAAACGATTCGCCTACAAGGTAAAAAGGGACGGGTTCCCGTCGATCCGGGTTTCTCCATTCCGCTGGGTCAGGCCGACATCAAGCGATCGGGCAGCGACGTGACGCTGATCAGCTACGGCCGTAGCGTGCATGAAGCACTCGCGGCCGCCGACACCCTGGCCGAGCAAGGCGTCAGCGCGGAGGTCGTCGATCTACGTACACTCGTTCCACTCGACGTCGAGACGATCGTCGAATCCGCACGTCGTACCCAAAGAGTCGTGATTGCCCACGACGCAGTGCAATTCGCCGGACCGGGAGCAGAGATCGCCGCGATCCTGCAATCGGAGCTATTCGGCGAACTGCAGGCACCCATCGAGCGGGTCGGCGCCAGGTTCATCCCCAACCCAGCGGCAGCTGCGCTCGAGGCGCAGGTATACCCGTCGTCCCACAGCATCGCCGACGCCGCCCAGCGCACTCTGGGGAAGGCGAAAGTTCATGGGTGAGTTCGTTATCCGTATTCCGCGGGTATCGGTGGCCGTGTCGGAAGCCGAGCTCACCGACTTTCTTGTCGATGCCGGCCAGCATGTCGAAGAGGGCACACCGATCTACGTGATCGCCACCGAAAAGGTGGAACAGGAAATCGAAGCCGGAGCCTCGGGCACCGTGCAATGGACGGCTCAGATCGGAACCACTTACGACATCGGCGCCGAAATCGGCGTCATTACGTCATAACGAAAGGGTAAGCACCTATGGATCTCAACGAAACCCGCGAAAGAATCATCTACCAAAAAGAAGGGGCCATCGCGAAGGTCACGCTGAATTGGCCCGAGAAGGCCAACGCCCAGGACCAGAAGCTGGCCGAAGAAGTCGACGCCGCACTGCTGGACGCCGATCGCGATTACGACATCAAGGTTTTGATCCTCAAGGCCAACGGCAAGGGCTTCTGCTCGGGGCATGCGATCGGCAACAACGCCGTCGACTACCCGGAGTTTGTCAAGGGCGCACAGGTCATGGGTACGCCGTGGAAGCCGCAGACCGACCTGTTCGTCAAGCCCATCCTGAACCTGTGGGAGTTCTCCAAGCCGACGATTGCGCAGGTACACGGCTACTGCGTCGGTGGGGGCACGCACTACGGGCTGACCACCGACATCGTGATTGCCTCCGAGGACGCCTACTTCTCCTACCCGCCGTTGCAGGGTTTCGGCATGCCCTCGGGTGAATGCTCCATCGAGCCATGGGTATTCATGAACTGGCGGCGCGCCGCCTACTACCTCTATCTCGCTGAGGTCATCGATGCCAAGAAAGCATTGGAGGTCGGGCTGGTCAACGAGGTCGTTCCGCGCGATCAACTCGACGCACGGGTCGAGGCCATCGCCCGTCACATCGCTCAGGCGCCGATGACCACGCTGCTGGCGACCAAGGCCAACCTGAAACGAGCCTGGGAGCTGATGGGCATGCGGGTGCATTGGCAGAGCTCCAACGACCTGGTCGCGCTCGCCTCGATCAGCAAGGACGTGCAGCAGCTGATCCAGACGGTGTTCAAGGACAAGGTGTTGCCGTCCGAGCAAGCCCGCCGACAGGCAGCCGCAGCCGCATCGACCGACGGCGCCACGGCCACTTAACCTTTCGGGACCTGCTGGTGAACATCGCCGATCACGCGATCATAGCCCCACAGTCGCCGGCCCTCGTCATCGGGGGTGGCGACCCGATCTCGTTCGGTGAGTTGCTTGCCCGCAGCCAACGGGTGGCTGCGGTACTGCACGGTGCGGGGCTGCGCCGCGGCGACGGCGTCGCCCTGGTTCTGCCGAACCGGTCCGAGTTCTTCGAGATCACCTGGGGCTGCCAGCGTTCCGGGCTCTACTACACCGCCGTCAACACCCACTTCACGCCCGAGGAGGTCTCCTACGTCATTGAGGACTCCGACGCAAAGGCGGTATTCGTCGACGCTTCGATGGACGATCTCGCGGCGCATCTGCACAGCGCCAACACCGCCGTCGACGTTCACATCGCGGTCGGCGGCGATCTGCCGGGCTGGCGGCCCTATGACGATGCCGTGGCGACGGCCGGTGATGCCCCGCCGGTGTCGGATGGGTCGGAGATGTTGTACTCGTCGGGTACCACTGGACGGCCCAAGGCCGTTCGCCGGGCGCTCCCCACTGACGGCAACGGCTCGTGGGCGCAGTCGGTCCTCGAGATGGCATTGATGCACAAGTACGGTATGAGCCCCGCCAGTGTGTATCTGTCGCCGGCACCGATGTACCACGCCGCCGGGGTGAACTACACGATGGCCGTCAACCGGGTTGGCGCCGCGGCGATCATCATGCGAAAGTTCGACGCCGAAGCCGTGCTGTGGTTGATCCAGAACCATCGGGTCACCCACGCGCAGTTCGTGCCGACGATGTTCGTGCGGATGCTCAAGCTGCCCAAGGCGGTCCGGGACAAATACGACGTCTCGAGCCTGCAGTGTGTGATCCATGCGGCCGCGCCGTGCCCGGTGGACGTCAAGGACCAGATGATGAAGTGGTTCGGACCCATCATTCACGAATATTACGGGGGCACTGAAGGATTCGCGGGCACGACTATCGGGCCCGAGGAGTGGCTCGCCCATCCGGGATCGGTGGGTATACCGATGGCCCCCGTGCACGTCGTCGGCGAGGATGGGCAGGAGCTTCCGGTGGGGGAGTCCGGCGAGCTTTACTTCGAAGGTGGACCCGCATTCGAGTACTTCAAGGACCCGGCCAAGACCGCATCGGTGTCCAATGACCGCGGCTGGCGTTCCCTGGGCGACATGGGTTATGTCGACGAGGACGGATACCTGTACCTCACCGACCGGTCGACGTTCATGATCGTCTCCGGCGGGGTGAACATCTATCCGCAGGAGGCGGAGAACCTGCTGATCATGCACCCCAAACTGGTCGACGCGGCGGTGTTCGGCGTGCCCAACGACGAGTTCGGTGAGGAGGTCAAGGCCGTCGTGCAACCGGTCGACGGTGTCACACCCAGCCCGCACCTCGAGGCCGAGCTCATCGGGTACTGCCGAAGACACCTTGCGAGCTATAAGTGCCCACGCACAGTTGAATTCGACCCGGAGTTGCCGCGGGACCCGAACGGAAAGCTGTACAAAAGGCGAATCCGCGAACGGTACTGGCAAGGGCGGGTATCACGGATCGTATGAGCCAACACAAGGACAAGTAGATGGCTAACCCAACAACCACTGCACGAACCGATGTGAACTGGGAACCGCTGCCGGTGCCCTGGGCGGTGCAGACCGCCGACCGGATACCCAAGCAGCGCTACTACGACCCGGACTTCTACGCGATGGAAGTCGAGTTGTTCTGGCCGCGGGTATGGCAGATGGCATGCCGGCTCGAGGAGATCCCCAAGCCAGGCGATTTCGTGGAGTACGAGATCCTCGACGAGTCGATCATCGTGGTGCGGGTGGACAGCGAAACCGTACGGGCCTACCACAATGCGTGCCGCCACCGCGGGGTCAAACTGGTTGAGGGCAACGGGAATCGACGGACCTTCGTCTGCCCATTCCATGGCTGGTGCTGGGGCATCGACGGACGGAACTCCTTTGTGTTGCGACCCGAAGTGTTCGCCGAGGAGAACATCCGCCCTGACGATCTTCAACTCGTCGTCGTCAGGTGCGAGCTCTGGGGCGGGTGCGCGTGGATCAACCTCGACGACAACGCCCCGGCGTTGCGCGACTGCCTGGAGCCGTTCGCATCGATCTATGACGCCTGGAAGGTGGAATCGCTGCGCGTCGAGTGGTGGCAGTCATGCCGGCTGCCGGTGAATTGGAAGCTGGCGACGGCGGCATTCATGGAGGGCTACCACGTCCCGCAGACCCATCCGCAGCTGCTGCCGTCAGCGCAGACCGGCAGCCCGCCCGCAGCGGTGCATCCCGTCGTGGCGAGCAGCCTCTATTTCATGCGCACCCTGGGCGACGGCATGGGAGGCATGACCCACGAGAACGACATCCGCGTCGCCGAGGGGCTGCAGCACATCGAGTTGCCATCCGATCCCGCGCAGGCGATGACCGCCTGGCGCGGTGCTCTCAACGATGCTGTCGTCAGCTGGCATCGGGCGCGGGGGAGTGCGATGCCCGATCTCAACGACCTCATCCGCCGCGGGATCACCGACGCAATCGGGTTCTGCTTTCCCCACCACTTCATCCTGCCCACCTACAGCAGCGCCTCGTCGTATCGGATCCGACCGATGGGGCCGGAGGAAACGCTGTTCGAGATTTGGTCGCTCACCCGTTTGCCCTCAGACCTGTCTGCGGGAAAGCCCACACCGCCGGAGCCGATGGCGCCGGACGACCCGCGCTGGCCGCCGATCCCCGCTCAAGACTTCTCCAACTTGCCTCGACAGCAAAAAGGGTTTGCATTCCAAGGGGTTTGAGTACATGCGCCTGTCGGACCAGATCGAAGGGTTGATCTCGAACTTCGAGCGCGTCGTCGACGGCTTCCTCGCCGGATTGCCCTACGACATGTTGGTTCCGGCGATCCAGAAAACCAACACCACCATCGACGTGCCGATCGTCGATCTGGGACTCACTGCGGAGGCGCCATGACCACGCAATGGGACCACTCCGTCGACCTGCTCATCGCGGGAAGTGGCGGAGGCGGGATGGCTGCGGCCCTGGCGGCGCTCGACTCCGGGATCGAGCCGCTGGTCATCGAAAAACAAGCTCTGGTAGGTGGTTCCACCGGACTTTCCGGTGGCATGGTGTGGCTGCCGAACAACCCGTTGATGCGCGCCGATGGCATCCCGGACTCGCACGAGGACGGTCTGGCGTACTTCGACGACGTCGTTGGCGACATCGGGCAGCCCTCATCGCCGGCACGCCGTGAGATGTTCCTCACCGCGGGCTACGAGATGATCAATTTCCTGATGCGCAAAGGCGTTCGGCTCGTGCGATGCCCGGGCTGGAGCGACTACTACCCGAACCACAAGGGCGGCAACGAAGCTGGGCGCGCGATCGAGGGCATCCCGTACGACGCGGCAGCACTGGGCCACTGGAGCGACAAGGTCCAGCCCTCGATGGCCAAGAGCTACGGCGGGTTCGTCCTCAAGACGAACGAGCTGCGGGCGGTGCAGTACTTCAATCGATCGCCGCGGGCCTTCGCTGTCGCGACGCGGGTGTTTGCGCGTACCAGGGCGGCCAAGCTGCGTCGTCAAGAGCTCCTCACCAACGGAGCCTCACTCATTGGTCAGATGCTCAAGGCTCTGATCGACCTACGCGGCGAGCCGCCGATCTGGACCGACGCCGCAATGCAGGACCTGATCGTCGACGACGGCCGTGTCACCGGCGCCCGCGTCACTCACAACGGCGCATCGCTCAATGTCGAGGCGCGCAAGGGCGTCCTACTCGCTGCCGGCGGCTTCAGCCGCAACGCCGACATGCGCCGACGCTACGGCGGCGACCAGCCGAATGATGCGCGGTGGTCGATCGCCAACGCCGGCGATACGGGCGAGGTGCTTGAGACGGCGATGCGACTTGGGGCGAAAACCGATCTGCTGGACGAAGCCTGGTGGCTGCCATCGATTTTCATCGCCGACGGAGGTGACGCCGCGAGAGCGCTTGGAAGCGGTCGGCAGCGACCCGGGGCCATCTACGTCGACGGAACCGGCAGGCGGTTCTGCAACGAGTCGAACTCGTACGTCGAGGTGGGCAAGGCGATGTACGCCAACAAGGCGGTGCCGTGCTGGATGGTCTTCGACGAGGGCTACATACATCGATACGTCTCGGGAGCGAACCCGTTCAAGAAACGCAGCCTCCCCGAAGAACTGATCGAGCGGGGCGCCGTCCTGCGAGGTAACACCATCGCCGATCTCGCGCGCCAGATGGAGGTCCCGGCTGACGCGCTGGAGCAGACGGTAAAGCGCTTCAATGGTTTTGCGGCCAAGGGCCTCGACCCCGACTTCGGCCGCGGCCAGTCGGCATACAACGATTGCCTGGGTGATCCTGGGTACCGCACAAACGCGGCACTCGGGCCACTCGATAAGGCACCGTATTACGCCACGAGGGTTGTTCCAGCCGATGTCGGAACGTGTGGAGGGCTGGTCGCCAACGAGTACGCGCAGGTCCTCGACGAGTACGACCGCGTGATCGAGGGGCTTTACGCGACAGGCAACATCACCGCGACGGTGATGGGCCGAAACTACCTGGGCGCGGGCGGGAGCATCGCCTACACGATGGTGTTCGGCTATGTCGCCGCGCGGCACGCCGCAGGACGCAGGCTGGCCGGTGAGAGCGGGATCGGCGAGCGGAGCCGTTAGCCTTGCATGCCCGCCGAGTGTGCAGCCAGCCGCACGTTCGGCCTCGAGTGTGCGGCTAACCTCACGCTGGGGGCGCGGATCCTGGTTCGTCCCGGCCGACGAAATCCCTTGGCTTCAAGCCTGATTGCATGAGTTCGGCTCGTCGCGCCTGAACGTCGGAGGCCGCGCCGACCATGTTGGTCAAGATGTGGCTGACCTGAAGATGCACCCGCATTCCCATCAATTCCCAGGCCCGCTTGACGTTGTTCTTGACCGCCATCAACGTGGTCAGCGGGATCTGGGAGATCTTGCGTGCCATCTCCTCGACGGTGTCCTCGAGATCTTCTCGCGGAACCACCTTGTTGAGCAGCCCCCAGTCGAGCGCCTCCTGTGCGGACAGCGTCGGCGCCAGCAGCAGCCAGTCCATGGTGCGATGCCAGTTCATCAGCAGCCAGGGCTCGATCATGGTGTGCCCGCCGGGCTCGCCGAGGCTCTGCGCAAGCGGCATCTGAAAATAGGCATCTTCGGACGCGACGCAGAAGTCGGTCAGCAGGCCCAAATAGATGCCACCACCCATGCAATAGCCGTGAATCTGCGAGATGGTCGGCTTCGGAAACTCCCATAGATACAACGTCGGCCATAAAAACAGGTCGGCGGTGCCCTTGTAGAGATCCTCGAAGGTATCCCCAAAGTCCGGGTAAGGATTCTCGTCGGGACCCCAGCGAGCCACGTGGCCACCACAGAAGCCGTTGCCGTTGGCCTTGAGGATCACCACTTTGATCTCGCGGTCGCGGTCAGCCTCGTGCAGGCACTCGTCGACTTCCTGCACCAGCGTTGCGTCCTTGGTGTTGGCTTTGTCGGCGCGGTTGAGAATGATCCGCGCGATCGGCGGGTCGCGCTGGTAGATAACCGCTTCGAGGGTGCGCTGCTCCATGCCAGCGACCCTATTACGGGAGCGGTCCGACGGTTACGCGTTGACCGGCTTAGACACCTTCATCAGCTTCATCAGGTTGCCGCCCATGATCTTGGCGACATCTTCCTGATCGAAGTCGATGAGCTCGTCGACGAAGGTTATCGGGTCCTTCAGGCCCTCGGGGTGTGGCCAGTCCGATCCGAACATCACGCGATCGGTGCCCATCATATTGACGATCTCGGTGAACCGGTCTTCCCAGAACGGCGTGATGTAGACGCAGCGCTTGAAGGCCTCGATCGGGTCCTCGCTGAACGACTGCGGCATCTTCTTGTAGACACCCTTGAGGCCCTTGAACAGGTCGGGCACCCAGTCGGCGCCGTTTTCGATGGACAGGATCCGCAGCTCGGGGTTGCGCGACAGCGCGCCGTGGCACACCAGCGCACCCATCGCGTCCAGGATCGGCCGGTGGCCCATCGCAAAGCTCCGGAAGGCGGTCGGCTTGAAGGGCAGGAATTCGTCGCCGGGCTCCCACACGTTGGCGAATTCGGAGTAACCACTGTCCGACGCGTGCATCGAGACCGGGATGTCGGCCTTGATGCAGGCCTGCCAGAACGGGTCGAACTCCTCGAGGCCGAACGACCGGCTGCCTCGGTAACCAGGCACCGGCGCCGGGCGAACCAGCACGGTACGAGCGCCGCGCTCCAAGCACCATTCGAGTTCTTCGAGCGCGCGCTCGACGATCGGCAGGGTAATCACCGGGGTGGCGAAGATGCGGTCCTGGTAGTTGAACGTCCAGGTCTCGTGCATCCACTGGTTCAGCGCGTGGATGACGTCGTGGGTCATCTCCGGGTCGTCTTTCATGCGCTCTTCGACCAGGCTGGCCAGGGTGGGGAACATCAGAGCGTAGTCGATGCCAAGTTCGTCCATGACCTCAAGCCGAGGGCCCGGTTCGCGGAAGGCGGGGATGGCCTTCATCGGCTCGCCCAGGATCTCGCGGTACGTCTTGCCCTGTGCGCCGTTGCGGAAGTAGTCCTCCTGGGCGCCCGGCTTGGCGACCTTCTCGAACGTCGGGTTGGGGATGTACTCGCTGATGTGGCCGCGGACCACGATCTTGGTCCGTCCGCGTACCTGGACGTAGTCGATGACGTTCTTGCGCTTTTCCGGTAGGTACTTGGTCAGCGCCTCCTGCGGTTCGTACATGTGGTTGTCGGCGTCGAACACCGGGAAGGAAAGCTCGCGAGACGGCATGGCGATCTCCTTGCAGAAGTCTTGATTCTCAGGTGGTGGTAATGACGTTACCACTTCTCCTCAACAAGCTGTAATCGGGTCAGGCACGCGGCCAGTCGGGAAGCTTGGGGGTCGCTCCATTGATGACGGCGAAGTTCACCGTCGCCGTCGCTAGCAGCGCCTCGTCTCCGTCACCGTCGCCGTAGACGTCGATCTGCATCACCATCGCGCGCCGGCCGTTGCGCAGCATCCGCGGCACCGCGAACGCCGAGCCTTGACGGATCGGTCGCAGATAGCGGATGAACAGGTCGGCGGTCGTCATCGTGGTCCCCTCCTGCAGATAGTCCAGCCCGAACTGTCCGCCCGCTACGTCGACGAGTGTGGCGACCAGTCCACCCTGCAGGGCGCCGGAAGTGTTGACTACCTGAGGACTTACCGGCATTGTCATCGCGAATTCGCCGTTGCGAGCGCCCGGCCGCATTCCGATCTGGTTGAACAACTCGCTGAGTGTGGGCGGCGCCAGGTGCACGCCATCGTCTGTGCCCAGGGCGCGGATGCAGAAGTCATACAAGTGGGCCCCATCGATTGGCGCACCGGTGAGTTCAGCTCCTAGCCAATGCAATCGGAGGGCGCCCAAAATGGTCTGCGTGACGATCGCCGCGGCGGGCCCGACATCAAGGTTGGCTCGGAAAACTCCCTCGGTGATGCCGCGCTGCACGACGTCGCGAATCAGCTCGTGCAGCGGGGCGAGCACCCGGGCATAGTCACGGGGCCGGGTTTCGGCCAAATGTTGGTTGTAAAGATTCATCGCCCGATTCAAGCTGTCCTGGGTGCTCGACTCAGGCTCGGCGCTGATCCGGTCGATGATCAGCTTGATCGCACCGGTGCTGTCCAGCCCAGTGGTCTCGGCGCGCCACGCCTCCGCCGACTGCGCCATCGTCCGCTCCAACAGAGCAATCAGCAATTCGTCCTTACTGCTGAAGTGCTGGTAGAAGGCCCGCAATGATGTCTTGGAGCGGGCGACCACCTCTTGCACGGTGAAGTCGGTGCGCCCGGTCTCGCCCAGTATTTCGACCGCGGTCTTGATGAACCGGGCATCACGCGCGATCGGTTGGTCGGCTTCGTAGTCTGCGGCCATCCCGCCTCCTTTGTTGCGCGTGGTAACGCCGTGAGAATGAGGTTACCGCGTTTCAGTGGGGGACGGTCAGAACGAGGCTCGCATGGGGCGAAGGACTCAAGTCGACAACGGCGAAGTTTGCTGCAGCATTAGAAAACTGCCGAGCCGCATGCGAGTGAAGGCCACCGAAGCCGAAGCGCCCAACAGCCACCGCAATTGTCCCCCGATCGGGGGATTGCGGCGGTGGTCGCTCCAATCCTGGCATCGTTCAGTCTGGTACACGGTGGGGCGCCGCTGGTGGCGACGACCACCGTGGCGGCTGGTTTGACCGGCGCCATCCTGTGCGTGCCGCTGGCCCGCGCTCTGCTCGCCCCGCCGAATCTCCATTAAGGATTGAGGAGACGATGCGTTAGCTGTCGCTCACCGGCACTACTCGAACCGCGTCCTCTTCCACAACAGCCAGCCGCATCCAACCGCCGCAAATGCCAGTACAACGGATAGTGCTGCTATCCAGGGAAAGTTCATCGCTAATGGGGGCACTTGTGCTTGTAATCCAAGCCAGACGAAAAGCGTTATCGCCGTGGCGACGATTAACATGTCCCACCATGACCGCCTGGTTTGCGTGCTATTTCCATGCATCGCCCCAAGCTGTGCCGCTTCGCAGTCCTTCAGGCTCAAACCGTATCGCCGGCATTCGCGCGAGATCGCAGCGCCCCTTGATGCTTGCTCACGCGCCGGAGCGGCCGCCGAGCTGATAAATACCGCGCCAACGATCATCAACAACGTTGCCGTCACAACTAACCAGCGACCCGCTGGGCTCAGCTGAGCCAGTTCGCCAAAGACAAACGCGCTCCACGCCAACCCCCACAGCTGATTTGTATTTGACAGTGGAATGCCACGTGCGATGCCAATATATTTCGCCGCATATTGCTGAAAGAGATCACCGATCACCCAGCAGAAGCCGCCGAGAAATATCCAGAACACCAGATGCTTCGCCGCAATTAGTTCGGAGTTTAAGTGCGCTATGCCGCCGCCAAAAGTCGCGGCGAGCAACGTCATCGTACCCAGTTCACCCAGGGTAAAAATCGTCACAAAAGATAGCGGATTCATTCCGCTTAAATATGCCTTGCGAAAAGGCACATACATCGTGCCCCATAGCAGGCTTGCTCCCAAAGCCGCAAGAATTCCGTGCACGGCGTGCCCATTCGCTGTCGATTTATGCTGCACGGTGACAAATGCCAGAATGATTGTGCCGGCCGCAATGCTCAGTGCCCCGCCCAGCACTCTCGAACCGACACGCAGACCGGCCCCACGCATCTCTTGAAAAAGGAGCCAACCCCAGAATATGCCGATCAGGCTATTTGTGTTCCAGAGCGGAAAGGCAATTGCTAATCCCACATCGCGAATGGCGAATACCGTCAGTGTATTGGCCACCGCCCAGAGCGCGCCGGTGAGGATCCCCCACACAAGCAGGTGTGGGCGGGCAAACAGGTCGCTGAAAACGTACTTCGTACCTTTCAGCAGAGTGGGCAGTGTCCATCGCGCCGTAAATACGCCCATGACCATCGCGAGCGACACCGCAAAGGGAGAGATTCCCGCATTTACCAGCTTTGTCGGGGCCTCAGCCCCTCCGAGCCAGACACCGGCTGCGAGGCCGCACGCCACTCCGAGACCCTGCATAGGAGCCGGCTGCGCGCTGCGCGTCACCGCATTCCCCAAACTCTTCCGGGTTGTGCTGCCATGTCCACTGGATAGGAAATCCGAATTCCCCCGTCCGGATTAATGTAGCCAGGCCAGTAGGGCTATGCCCACCGCCAGCGCGCCGACTGGAATCCAGAATTGGATATCGGTCAAAATTGCTTTCAGCATCCCAGTCAGCCTAACGCTTGTCGCAGACTCGTACCGGCATAACCAAGCCTTTGTGACCGTGCGCGTGCCGCATCAATGCTAGAAAAATGCCGCACAGGTGTAGGCGTCGATCAAACGACCGTTTCAAAACCCGCCGCGGGACACGACGCGGGCCGTCGTCATCGAGTTAAAAAATCATCCTTGGGTCGGGCTGTGCTTTGCGCCGACGTCCTCCAGGTTCACTCCCGCGGTCTCAATCCGGAACAAGTAAGTCACGACGGCTCCCAGCAGGAAGCACACGACGAGGCCCCATAGCAGCGCCGTTGTGCCGATCGTCTTGAGCAGGATGGGGAACAGGAACGCCGTCAACACCGCCCCTATCTTGGCAAAGGAAGCGGCGAAGCCGGCGCCCTTACCCCGGACCTCGGTGGGGAAGACCTCGCCGGCAAGCAGATAGGTCATGGCGTTCGGGCCGAAGTTGACCATGAAGTAGAAGATCGTAAAACCCAGGAAGAGCAGCCACATGATGTTGTTGCCGTCCGGGCGGATGGACAGTCCGGACAGCAGCAGACCCACCGCGCAGCCGATGAAGCCAATGATCTCCAACTTGATACGTCCGACTCTGTCCACCAGGAAGATGGCGACGATGATGCCCAACACGAACAGCACGTCCATCATGGCCGAGCCTTTGGCGCCCAGAATGTCGTTATGGATGGTGTCCGCGAGCGCGTGCGACTTCGACTCCTGGCCGATGACGGCGGCCAGAATTGTTGGTGTGAAAATACCGATGCCGTAGACGCCGAGGTCCTGCAGGAACCACGGAACTGAGGCCAGGATCGTCGCGCGGCGGTTTCTCTTCTTGAACAGCGACAGGTATGACCCATGCTCTTCGGCCGCCTTGGCTGTCTGGGCCAAGTGGCCCAGCGACACGCTCTTGGGGTACTGGGGGTTGCGCTTGAGCAGGTTGCGGGTGGCCTTTTCGCCTTCCTCGGTCCGGCCTTTCGACACCAGCCAGTGCGGGCTCTCGGTGATGTACAAGCGCCCGATGACGACAAGGATCGCCGGTACGATCGCGGCCGCGTACATCATCCGCCATGCGCCCAAGTCCGGGTTCGCATACAAGATGCCGAAGCCTAACGCTGTGCCGAAGAACGCTCCGACGGCCTGGAAGGCGAAGGCGCTTAGCACGAGCCGGCCCCGCATCGACGTCGCGATGCTCTCCGAGATCACCATATGCGCCGTCGGATAGTCACAGCCCAGCGCGATTCCGGCTCCGAACAGACAGATGACCAGCGTGATGAAGTTCGGGGCGAACGTCAGCCCCACCAAAAATACCGCGAAGATGATCATCTCCGTGATGAACATCAGCCTGCGCCCATAGGTGTCCGCCAAACCACCGAGGGCCGTGGCACCGACCAGGATGCCCGCCAGGGAGGCCGCCGTAACCAGGCCTTTGTCGGCCGTGCTCAAGTGGAATTGGATCGAGATCAGCGGCAGGGCCACCCCGGTCATGAACACGACCATGCCCTCGAAGAACTTGCCCGCGCAGGCCAGCGCCCAGATTCGGAACTGCATGGCGGTCATCGGTGTCGTCGGCAACATCGTGCCGTCGGGCCACGTGGGCCGCTCGTCGATGTATTCCTGGACCGTCTTTCCAGTGACTTGCGGTTTGTCGAGCGTGTCAGTCATGTCGCCTTTCACAGAATCGTTGCCGTCGCTCTCCACCTGGCCTACCCGACGCTGCCCGGCAGCGATTCGGCGCAGCTTCGCTGGCCTGCAGAACCTACTGACCAGCGCCAACTTCGCAGAACGCTAAGTGAGGTAACTGAACGGGCGATAACGGTCGGATGAATTCGGCAAACTTGGTGACCTGTGGGTGGCGCCCGAAAGCAAGCTGTCAGCTCGACGTGCTTTCACCGAGTTCAAAGCCATATCAGCACCTTTGAGCAACACGGAACCCCAACCTCTCCGGGGATATTGATGCCGACCCGAGGGCAAATCCGTCCACCCTGACGACGGCTTCACCTGTTGTTTGCTTCTGGATTGATTCGATTTCGATATTGGTGACTATTACTGCTCGCTGAGATGCTCGATACGACGAGCGGCGCTGAGTCGTGCACAACGTGGCATTTCGGGATCTGGCAAACGAGCAACCGGTGTGTGCCTAACCGGTTGTTTCCGAGGAGGCAAACATGAAGCAGTACAACGGATCCCGGGCCATCGCCAGCCTGCTCGTCGCGGGCAGCCTTGCACTCTCGGCATGCACACACCTCGACACGCCGCCGACATACGCCAAGGGCGTCAGTGTCGACTGCGGGGGCAAGCAGGACCTCACGGGCAGCGGTTCGACCGCTCAAGCCAATGCGATGAGCCATTTCATCACGAGCTACGAGGAATCATGCTCAGGCAAACAGCTCACTTACACGGCCAGCGGCTCGGGAGCCGGCATCGAGGACTTTCTTGCCGCCAAGACCGATTTCGGCGGCTCGGACTCACCGCTGCAAGGTGACGAGTACGCCACCGCCAAGCAGCGCTGCGGCGGGACCGACGCGTGGAACCTGCCCGTCGTCTTCGGTCCGATAGCGATTACCTTCAACGTCAAAACAACCGACGTCCTCACACTCGATGCACCCACGCTCGCCAAGATTTTCAGCGGCGCCATCACTCGCTGGGACGACCCGGCTATCGCCGCGCTGACCGGAACCATGCCCGCCGAGGACATCCGCGTGATCTACCGCAGTGACGCGTCCGGAACGTCCGACAACTTCCAGCAGTACCTGCAGGCCGCTTCCGGTGGCGCCTGGACCAAGGGCGCCGGTAAAGCATTCAACGGTGGCGTGGGAACCTCCGCGCAAGGCAACGAGGGCACCTCAGAGGCCGTCAAGAAAACGGAGGGCGCTATCAGCTACAACGAATGGTCGTACGCCATGAAACAGGACCTCGATGTGGCAGGAATCAAGACTGCGGGCGGAGTCGTTCACATCGGCAATGATTGGGTCGGCAAGACCATCTCGGACGTCACCATCAAACGCCAGGGCCATGACCCCAATGATCTGGTGCTCGACCTCTCGAAGGTCTACGCCACTACTACGCCTGGCGCCTACCCAATCCTGCTGGCCAGCTACGAAATCGTCTGTTCCAAATACCCTGATGCCGAGGTCGGTAAGGCCGTGAAGGCGTTCATGCAATCAACCATCACCACCGGCCAGCAAGGCCTCACCCCGCTCGGCTACATCCCATTGCCGTCTGACTTCCAGACCAAGGTTGCCGCCGCCATCAACAACATCAGCTGACAAGGCTTACCCGCCTCGAGCCTCGATCATCGCCGAGCGGTTCACCTTGGTCGCCGCGGTGCGGGGGATTTCGTCGATGAACTCGACCGTCTTGGGAACCTTGTACGCAGCAAGTCGGGTCTTCGCGTAGGCGATGACCTGCCGCTCGGTCAGCGGTGTCGCGGGGTCGGCGAGCTGTACCACGGCGTGCACCCGACGCCCCCACTCGGGGTCGGCGAGCCCGATGACGACGACGTCGGCGATGTCGTCGTGTTCGACAAGCGCGCATTCCACTTCTGCGGGAAAGACGTTCGCGCCGCCGGTGATGATCATGTCGTTGCGCCGGTCGGCGATGTAGAGGTAACCGTCGGCATCCACGTGGCCGAGATCACCGGCCGACCGAAAGCCCTCCGGCGTCGACGGCAGCAGCGGCGCGCCACCCAGATACCGGTAACCGGCGCTCATCGGCGAGCGCAAGTAGACCTCACCGAGCTCACCGGGCCCCAGCGACCGGCCCCGGGGGTCCAGTATTCGCACTTCGGTGTCTCGGAAGCCGCGGCCGACGCTGCCCGGATGCGCCAGCCACTCGTCGCCACGTAATGCGGTGATTCCCAGGCCTTCCGTCATCCCGTAGGCCATCACGACCTGTTCTGGGCTCAGCAAGTCGAACCAGGTGCGCAGCAACGCGTGCGGCATCACCGCAGCGCCTTGCAAGATCCACGCGATGCTGGAGAGATCACGCTGAAAGATGTCGGGAAGAGCCGCGATCCGCGCCAGCATGGTAGGGGTGGCGGTGAAATTTGTGATCCGATAACATTCGATCGCGTCGACAAACGCTGCGGCATTGAACTTTTCGAGCACGACCAATCGATCACCGCCCAACAGGTAAGTCAGCGGCGAGAAACCGTTGGTGTGATACATCGGAGCTGGCACCAGGATGGTCTGCGGCTGAGCCGTCGGAGTCCAGGCGGCCATGAACGGAAAGGACTCCTCGGGAGTCCAGACCCCCTGCGCCAGGGTGAGAATCACCTTGGGCAGTCCGGTCGACCCGCTACTACATATCCCGTTGGCATTGGGGGACACCACGACCGGCAACGGGGCTTGGGACTGGTCGTCAGCGCGCGCAGCCAGCGCGTGCCGATTTTGCTCATCGACGATGACGGCAGGGTCGATCACCGCTAGTACCCGGGACCGTTCCCAGTCTGGGAGGTCCCAGCGCATTGGGACCGGAACAGCGCCGATTTTCCAGCAGCCCAGCGTGGCCAGCACAAGATGCGCAGAGTTGGGAATCGGAAGCGCTACAAGCGAACCGATGCCAGCGCCGACGGCGGTCAATGCCCGTCCCCATTGATTGGCCCGGGCGTCGAGTTGTGCGAACGTGAGCTTATGCGGCGCGCCGTCCGGCGCCAGGATGACCACTGCCAGCTCGTCGCCACGCTGTTCGGCGAGATCCTGCAGCCGGGCCCCGAACGGAATCCCGTTGTCGTCCTGGCTGGAGGCCTGTCCCTCGCGGTGACGCGCCGGCACTCACACCGGCTCCGCCGCGACCGGTTCGGAGAACAGCGTCTCCAATGCGCCGCTGCGGATTCTCGGTATCAGGCGCAGCGCGAGCACCTCGGCGCTGACCGGCAGCCGGATGAGAGGCTGGGTGTGCCGGTCCAGAACGCTGACGTCGGATTCGTCGCAAAACCCCAGCGCACCAAGCAATTGGTGTGCGGCGCGCAGCACCTGTCGCGCAGTCTCAGCGGCCTTCAGTCGAAGTATCAGTGCGTCCGTAGACCGTACCGTCGGCGGAGCCGATTCCGTTCGGCTGATGGTGAACTTGGCGAGTTCGAAAAGCCCGCGCACGGCGACCGACGCGTCGGCGATGGTGAACTGGACAGCCTGAAATTCTGCCAGCGGCTTGCCGAATTGCATTCGGGCAACAACGTGCTGGCGGGTGATCTCCAATGCCTGGTGCACCGCGCCCAGAATCCGCCACGATCCCAACACTAGGTGCAAATCGACGTCGGCTGCCGACACGGTGCCCTCGGGCTCGTTCAACGCCGCGGGTACCAGAAATGGCCCCAACTTGGCAGTGGTTCGCGTCGACGGCCGCGGGTGGTATCGCACGCCATCGAGGTCGGTGGCGATCCAATCGCCGGCCAGGTCGCCATGGTCGATACGCGGCGCTTCGGGATTCACCAGGGCGAGTCGAGCGCCATCGATCGACAGTAACTCCTCGACGAGCGGGTAGGGGATTGCTGCTGCGCCCGCCGCCTGGCAGAGCACCGCGGCCGCCAGCAGATCTTCAGAGGAGGATCTGACGTCGAGGTCGAATGCGCCGACGTCGGCCAGCGCGATCCGCGCGTTGTGACGGAGGTGGTCATCGGTTTCAGCGCGCAGCGCAGCCTGCGGGCCGCCGAACCGGGCGAAGCGTTTGGCGGCGACAGCGGCGAACTCGGTAATGTCTTCTGGCAGAGCGGTCTTCACCGGTGATCTCCGAAGGCTTCGCGTGCAACCAGCATCCGCTGCACTTCGATCGTTCCCGACGCCACGGTGGCCGCCTGGGCATAACGCCAGTGGTCTTCAACCGCCCCGTGTAGTCGCGCGCAAGTACCGCTGTCCAGGGCCGACGGGCCAAGCACATCGAAGAGCAACTCAGCGACCTGCTGATCGCAGGTGGTAGTCGCGATGCGGGCGGCGCTGGCTGCCGCGCCTGCCGACGGGTCGTCCTGCAGCGACACGGCCCGATAGGCCAGCAGCCGGGCCACCCGCAGGTCGAGAAGTGCCCGCACCCAACGGGCCCGGATCGACTCCGGCAACCGGTCCCAGTCGTCGCCGAGTTCGGTCTGCATCCGGTCCAGCAGCGACTCGCACCGCGCGTACCGGGCGATTCCGACTCGCTCGAAGGCGAGCGCTTCGCGCATCACTCGCCAGCCGTCGCCGACTTCACCGAGGACCTCGTCGGCGAACACCTGGACGTCGTCGAGAAATACCTCGTTGAGGTGGTGTGGTCCAAGCATCGAGCGGATCGGCCGCACGGTGATACCGGGGCGGTCCATCGGAACCAGAAACAGGCTGAGCCGCTTGGGCTTCGGGGCGTGGGTGTCGGTGCATGCCGCCAGCACGCACCAGGAGGCCATCTGCGCATAAGACGTCCAGACCTTCTGGCCGGTGACGCGCCATCCGTCGCCGTCGGCAACGGCGCGGGTGCGCAGCGACGCGAGGTCCGTTCCCGCTTCCGGCTCGGAAAACCCCTGACACCAAATAACGTCGCCGGCAGCGATCGCCGACAGGTGCCGGGCTTTTTGCTCGGGCGTCCCGTAACGCATCACCGCGGGCCCGACCCAGTTGATACCCATGTACTGTGCACCACGGGGTTCATGGTGCGCCCACATCTCCTCGCGCAACACGGTCTGCTGCCAGACCGAACCGCCGCCACCGCCGTGTTCTTTCGGCCAGGCCAGGGCCAGCAGTCCGTCGGAGGCCAGCAGCTTGCAGAACGACTCGGTGGTCGCGAGGTCTTTCGGGTCGTCGGTACAGGCACCAAGAAAGCCCGCAGGAATTTGCGCGGAAATCAACTCCCGCAGGCGCTTTCTGAGTTCGACGGCGTCGGCGCCGAGGTCGTAATCCATCGTCATCCCTTCGGCAGTCCGAGCAGCCGCTCGGCGATGATGTTGCGTTGGATCTCAGATGTTCCGCCGTAGATGGTCGCCGCCAACGAGTCTTGACGTTCGAAGAGCAAGTCTGCATCCTCGACCGAACGCGGCCCGGCGGCTGCCGCGGAAAGCTCCCAAACCCGCTGCATTGTCAGCGAACCGAGAAGTTTCAGGATGTCAGCTTCCGGACTCGGCCGGTCGGCGAGCTCGTTGTACAAAGCCCGGTACCCGGTCGCCCGGAGCGCTTCGGCGTCGGCGAGCAGCGAGCCGAGCTCCGCGAAGACGTCGCCGGAGGCACAGGCGTCATCGTCGTCCGTGGACGGTCTGGGATGCCCGAACGGAATCGAGTCCACGCTGGATCTCAACGTAATTCATGATCCAAATCATCTGGCGCTCATGATTCAGCGACGCCAACGCGACCTGCCAGCCGCCATTGCAGGGTCCCAGCAGGTTGGCTACCGGCACCTCGACGTCGTCGAGAATGACCTCGCAGAACGTCTCGTCCGAGATCGACGCCATCCGGATGGGTTCGATGGTCACCCCGGGAGATTCCAGATCGAGGATGAGGCAGGAGATGCCGCGGTGTTTGGGTGCGTCCGGGTCGGTTCGCGCGTACAGCGTGCACCACCGGGAGAGGTGCGCCTGGGTGGTCCAGATCTTGCGGCCCTTGATCCGGAACATGTCGCCGTCACGCTGGGCACGGGTGCGAAGGCCGGCGAAATCGGATCCGGCTTCCGGTTCCGACATGCCCAGCGCCCACCACTCGTCGCCGCGCAGTAGCGGGACCAGCAGGCGGTCGACCTGCTCGGCGGTGCCGAATTGGCGGATCGCCGGCGCGGCAACGTTGGGGCCGGCGATGTTGGGCATTTTGGGCGCCGACCGCATCGCCGCCTCGAGCCGGATCTCCATCGCATCGCGCAAACCCAGCGATCGACCGCCGTGCTCGCGTGGCCAGGTCGGCTGCAACCAGCCCAGCCTCGAACGCCGCCCGCTGGTAGCCACGCCGAAGCTCGAGATCCCAGCGGTACTCGCTGTAACGCTGGTAATAGTCGTCGGGCAGAAAGTCCGTCAGCCAAGCCGAGAACTCGGTCACCACGTTGGACGCCGTCATCGGGCACCTCCGGCGTACCGACGGCCAATCGCGTGGTAGAGCGCGCGGCTATCTCCCAGCGTCGATGCGCCCTGCCACGCGTGCCGCAGATACAAGTGCATGTCGTGTTCCCAGGTCTGCGCTAACGCGCCGTGGACCTGAACCGCGGTGCGCGAGCAGCTGACCGCCGCTTCCGCTGCCGCCGCCTTGGCAAGCGCCGCGGCCGTCCAGCCGGCCGACGATGAGGTCGCGGGATCGTCGAGGCGTGCGGCTGCCGCGTAGGTGAGACTGCGGGCGCGCTCGAGGGCGACGTAGTTGTCGGCCAACGCGTGCTTGATCCCCTGAAAAGCCCCGATTGGCTTGCCGAATTGTTGTCGTGACTTCGCGTGCTCGACAGAGCGGGCCAGCGCTGCACCCGCGACGCCGACCAGGTCGGCGGCCGCCGCGACTAGGGGTGTGGCCAGCGCCGATTCCACGTCTACCGGCGCGGTGACGATGGGATCGGTGTCGATGTCGACGTCGGCAACCGGTTGGGTGGGGTCGGTGCATTCCGCTCCGTGCACAGCCACCCCATCGCCGACCCGGGCGACGGCGGCGACCGGGCCGTCCGACGACGAGGCCAACGTGACGATCAGTTCCGCGCGGGGCAGACCGGTGACCGCGACCGCGCGTCCTTGCAGACGTCCGCGCTGCAGTGTCATTGGCACATCGGGCAGCCGGCAGCCGGGCGGATGAACGGCCAGCGCGGCCACGACGCCGCCGCCGATGTCGGCCAGCACGTCGTCGACCGCAGGACCGGCGACACGGAGCACCCCTGCCGCCAGACCGACACTGCACAGCAATGGAATGGGGGCGATGGCTGCACCGCATTCCTCCAAGACAACCGCGAGCTCAACGCGGCCAAAGGAGCCGTCGGGTGCGGCGAGTTCGGTCCAGCCGAGGTCGACGACCGTCTTCCACACGGTGCGCCAGCGTTCCGGATCCGTCATCGCCTGCCGGGCGATTGCCGGTGGGCACTCGGCGCGCAAGACGTCGCGCACGCTGTCGCGCAGCGCCAACTGACCGGAGTTCAGTCCGACATCCATAAGGCCCCTAACATAGTAAAAATAGTAAACTAGCGCGACGGACGTCAATCGGCGCGGCGGCTGGTGGATGACTCCGTATGGTGGTCAGCTATGGCGGAGTGGTACCTGTTCCTGCCGCAAGTTCGATTGCTGGTAGCCGACATCGTCGAGCGATCGCGCCATGCCGAAGCCAGCGGGTTCAGCGGCGTGGCGTTCATCGACCATCTCGAGGCCCCCGGGCTGCCCGATGAAAGCATCTGGGAGGCAATGGGCGTCGCCACCTGGGTCGCCGCCAAGACCGAGCGGTTGCGGATCGGCCACCTGGTGCTCTGCGACGCGTTTCGCCATCCGGCCGTGCTGGCCAAACAGGCGGTGACCTTGTCGGAGGCCTCGGACGGCAGGTTCGAACTCGGCCTGGGTTCTGGCTCGTGGCCGGCGGAGCTGGCCAGATTCGATGTTGGCCAAGACGATCCGGTGGCCCGAGTCGAGCAGCTGGAGCGCCATCTGGGCCTGATCACCCAGTACTGGGGGCAAGGCGGGACGCCGGATGGCAGCCAAATGCCACTCCCCGGGCATCCGATACCGCTGATCCTGGGTGGCACGGGGCGCCGGATGATGGAACTTGTTCGCAGATACGCGGATTGGTGGAACATACCAGCCAACCATCTCGATCGGTTGGCGCGGTTGGCCCCCACCACCGGGTCGGCGCGGGTGTCGGTGCAGCAGATGGTGGGCTTCGTCCGCAGGGGCAGCGACCCCAACACAGTGCGCGAGGTGAGTGCCCGGCGATTCGGCAATCTCGGCTCAGGCTTGGTGTGCGGTGACGCCGACGCAATTGATCGGCCACTTCGCCGGCTTGTCGAACCAGGGCGTCGAACGTTTCTACGTCTGGTTCGCCGATTTTGCCGTCCCCGAATCGCTGCACGAATTCGGCGAAACGGTGATCAAAGCCTTTCCCGGATAACGCGCTCGTTCATCGATGCTGCGTGGCCCGGCGGCGAGCTTCGGTGGGCACAACAGGTTCGCGGGCGAACGGGCCGCGTCGCACCGCCTGAAGCCGGATCTCTGGCAGGTCCACCGACGGATCCACGGTGTCGAGCCACGCCACAGCCTCGGCGACGTCGGCGACCTGAATCGCGTACATCTCGAACGGAACGTCCTGCAGCATCTCGGTTTCCACCGGGCCGGGCGTCACAATATGGACCGCGATACCGTCGCGGTCGACTTCGAGCGCCAGCGCTCGGGCGAACGCGTTCATCCCGGCTTTCGACGCCGAGTAGGCGGTCCGGGCCATCATCGGCTCATGCGCCGCCGATGACGAAATGAAGACCAGTCGCGAGCCGGGACGCATCCGCGGTAGCACCGCCGCGGTCACCACGAAGCAGGAATCCAGGTTCGCCGAAATGATCGCCTGCCACTGCTCGAACGTCTGCTTGCGTGCGTAGGTTCCACCGAGTGTTCCGGCCGCGTGCACCACCAAATCGATTGTCTCCAACGGGCTGATCGCCTGGGCAAAACCGACTGGATCGGAGGCGTCGGCAACGAGGTAACGCGCACCGATCTCTTCGGCCGCTGCGCGCAGCGGATCAACACGTCGCGCTGACAGCACAACGTCGTAACCCAGTTCGCACAGTTTTGCCGCGCAGGCCTTGCCGATTCCGCCGCTGCCGCCGGTGACGAGTGCGGTTCGCACGCTCGTCCGCGATCTACAGATGGCGGGTGTCCCGCGGGCGCGACAGCGCTTGCGGTGACAACGCATAGATCCGTTGGTCGGGCCCGGCGGCTAGCACATGGCTCTGCGTGTCGGACAGATGCCGGGCAGCGATGCGACGTGCCCGGTCGACGTCACCGGCCTCGATCATCTCGGCCAACTTGACGTGGGTGTTGAGAACGGCGCGACGCTTGGTCAGCGACGGGTAGGTGCCTTTAGCCGCGCTCTCGTCAGCCCATTGCTGTTCATGACTGGTCCACAGCGTCTCCAGGGTGCCGACCACGGCGATGATCGTGCGGTTTCCGCAGCCACGCACGACGGAATCGTGGAATTTACGGCCGATTTCGGTGAATTCGGGCCCGTCCTCCAGATGCGCGGCCATCGCATCGTTGATCTCTTTAAGCTCGCGGACGATGGTGTCGGCGCGGTCGGGTCGCTGAGCCGCCAACGCGGCGCAGGCAGGTTCGAGTTCCAGTATCGCCGTCCCCAGATCGGCGACAACAACCGACTCGCTTTGCAGCAGCAGACCCAACATGTAGGCGGCACTGGTCTTCGCCGGAGCGTGCACGATGGCACCGCCCCGGTTGCCTCGGCGGACTGATACCAAGCCTTCGGTTTCCAGGATCCGCAGCGCTTCCCGTAGCGATACCAGGCTGACGTTGAACTGTTCGACGAGCACTTCCTGGCGGGGCAGCAAATCGCCGTCGGCCAATTCGCCGTCGATGATCTGGCGCCGCAATTCGTCGGCGACGATCTCGGCGATCCTCGGCGCCGACAAACGGCGTCGGGCCTCCGGGCCAATTCCCAGCGCAGTCATCCGATTCCAGCAGCGAGATGGCCGGACAGAGCCGCGGTCGCCGCGCCCGCGAACTCCGTAAAATGCAATCTTAGCAGTAATGGCATAATAGCCGCGCTGGTCGAGCGCCGGGGTTGAGTGCGATCGAATTATGACCGGCAAAGTTACTAAGATGGCATAGACAACAACCCGACGGATATCAGACGGATACAGGGTGAGCGACGGACGCGACAGCAGACCCACGCCGGTGCAGGATGTCCGTGTTGTCGAGATCAGTGACCGGATCGCCGGCAGCTACTGCGGCAAACTGTTGGTCGATGCCGGTGCCGAGGTCAGGAAATTCGAACCACCCCAAGGGGATTCGCTTAGGCGGTTCAGCGCCAGCTGTTCGCCGGTGCCGGACGGGGTGGATTCACCCATGTTCGGCTACCTCAACGCGGGCAAGCGCAGCCTGACCTGGTCTGGTGCCGGGCCGTGCGCTGACGAGCGCTACCGCAACGAGCTTGCCGGGGCCGATATCGTCGTGGCGACGGCCACCCGGCGGCAGGCAGCCGAACTCGGCATCGATCCGCAGCGGTTACTGGCGGACAATCCGCGGGCGATCGTCGTCACGATCTCCGACTTCGGCTGGACCGGTCCGTACGCCGACCGCGCCGCCAGCGAATTCACGCTGCAGGCCTGGTCGGGCTTAACCGGTTTCCGGGGTGACCCGGCCGGACCGCCGATCGCGATCGGCGGTGACCTCGGGGAGTACATGGGCGGCGTGTTCGCCGCTTTCGGTGCGCTGGCCCTGCGTCGCCGCGTCGATAGCGGCGGACCCGGTGAGCACCTGGATTTGTCCATGCTGGAAGCGATCACGCTGATGCAAAGCGGCGAATGGCTACATTCCCAGCTGTTACAAGTGCCGCCGATCTCGCGCACCGTCGAAGTGCCCTCGATCGAGCCGGCCAAGGACGGTTACGTCGGCTTCACCATGGTCACCGGCCAGCAATGGCTCGACTTCGCAGCGATGGTCGACTGTCCCGAGCTGACCGAGATTCCCCAGTTGAGTTTTCAAATCGGTCGCTGGGAGTACCGCGACTTCATCCGCGACCGGATCCGACCCTGGCTGGCCGAACACACCGTCGGGGAGATCGTCGAACTCGGGCAGCTATTCCGGCTGCCGATCGCCGGCTTGGGCAATGGTGCCACCATCCGGGACCTGGCCTACATGACCGAACGTGGGGTTTTCGTGCGCAATCCGGCAGGGTTTCACCAGCCCCGTACCCCATGGTTGATGTCGCGGTGCCGACCGGCATCGCTGCGCAGCGCTCCCGCCCTCGGCGAGGCCAACGACACCGAGAGGTGGTCGAAGCGCGAGCCCGGGTCGCCGTCGTCAGCTCCTCAACTGCCGCTCGAGGGTGTTCGCATCGTCGACTTGACCGCTTTCTGGGCCGGGCCGGCCGCGACGCACCTGCTCGCGGCGTTCGGCGCCGACGTCGTCAAGGTGGAGTCGATCCAGCGGCCCGACGGCATCCGGTATTCGGGCGGCATGCGCAGGGATGTCGACGACTGGTGGGAGTACGGCTGGGTGTTTCATGCCATGAACACCAACAAACGGTCGGTGACCCTGGATTTGGGGTCCGAAGAAGGCCGCCGGCTGTTCGCTGAGTTAATCGCCGGCGCCGACGTGGTGATCGAGAATTTCTCTCCGCGAGTGATGGACCACTTCGGGCTGACCGCGGAGGCGTTACTGGCGGTCAACCCGCGGTTGGTGATCGCGCGGATGCCGGCATTCGGCTTGGACGGCCCATGGCGCGACCGGGTTGGTTTCGCGCCGACTATGGAGCAGATTGCCGGCCTGGCCTGGGTGACCGGCTTGCCCGATGGTCCGCCCGTCCCGCCGAGGGGAGCCTGCGATCCGCTGGCTGGTGTTCACGCCGCATTCGCTGTGGTGGCGGCGCTGCAGTTCGCGCAGCGCAGCGGGCAGGGCCAGCTCGTCGAGCTGCCAATGATCGAATCGGTGTTGAACGCCACCGCAATTCAGCCGATGGAGGCCGAGGTATTCGGGGTCACGCTGAGCCGTCAGGGCAACCGTGGTCACGGCTGGGCTATCCAGAACCTTTACCGCTGCGCGGGCGACGACGATTGGGTCGCGATCACCGTGCGCACCGACGACCAGTGGCACGCGTTGGTTGGTCTGATGGGACGGCCATCCTGGATGCAGGATCGCCGCTTTGACACCGTCGCCGGACGGCGAGAGTCCGCCGACGATATCGACCGTCGGCTGCAGGACTGGTTCGGCGGTCAAAATCTGCGCTGCGTGGTGGATAACCTTGCCGGCGCGGGCATTCCCGCCGCGCCGGTTGTGTCGCCGTCGTTGGTGACCGACAACCCGCAACTGAGTGACCGCGGGTTTTTCGAGCCGCTGGAACATCCGCGTACCGGTCCGGGCCGCTATCCGCGTCCGCCGTTCGCCCCGCTCGGCGGACGAAGCAGATGGCTGATGCGCCCGCCGCCCACGCTCGGCGAGCACAATGAAGAGGTACTGCGCGATCTGTGCGGGCTCAGCGATCAAGACGTCGCGCGTTTGGCGTCTGCCGGGGTGATCGGTACCCGGCCCAAGGGTTTGTAGCAATTCGGAAGGGGTGTTCGATGCGAGTAATCGTCGACGAGACGTTGTGTGAGGCCAACGGGTTTTGTGAATCGTTGGCACCGGACATATTCGAGATCGGGGATTCCGACGTGGTGCACGTCGCGGAAGGCGAGGTTCCGGAGGACCGGGAGATTGATGTGCGCGCCGCGGTCGACCAGTGTCCCAAAGCTGCGCTGCGGATTGTGGACTGAGTCCCTGCGTTTAGCGCGCGGTCAGTGAGATGGCCATCTCGTCGTAGATCGACATGTTCGTGGTCAGGTTTGGATAGGCCACTTTGGCCTTGCCAAGGGCAATATGGTCAGCACGCAACAGCAGTTCGTCCAACACCGCACGAAGCTCGGCGCGGGCCAGCATGGCGCCCAGGCAATGGTGCGGGCCGCCACCGCCGAACGCCACGTGCGGATTGGGTTGGCGAGCGATGTCGAAGGTGAACGGCGCCTCGAAGACCTCCTCGTCGCGATTCGCCGACCGCAGCATCGAGACCACCCGATCACCTTTGGGAATGTGCTGACCGTCCATCTCGATGTCGACCTTGGCGGTGCGCGTCCAGTACGCCACCGGTGAAGCCCAGCGCAGCACCTCCTCGACGGCGCTGGGCCGCAGCGTCTCTTCTTCGCGGTACCGCTCGATCTGGTCGGGGTTGGCGACGAATGCCTGCAGCCCGATCGCCAGAGCGTTCTTTGTTGTGTCGCTGCCTGCGAACGCCAGCACGAAGAAAAAGAATTCCAACTCGTTCTCAGGCAGACTGAACTGCTCGCCGTCGTCGCCGGTGATCACCGCGGATGCCAACGTGCTCCAGATGTCGTCGGTCGGATTGCGCCGCTTCTCTGCGGTGAGCTCCATCGCGTAACTGAAGATCCAGGCGAAGAAATCGACATCTTGTCCCTGGTTCTTCTGCGACCCGGATGATTGCGATTTCAGGAGGCGGTCGAAGCAATCGAAGACCCGCGGCCGATCCTCATCCGGTATGCCGATGATGTCGCCGATGACCGTCATCGGCAGCGCATCGGCCACGTCCTCGATCCAGTCGCCTTGGCCCTTGGCCAGCAGGTCGTCGATCATCCGCGCCGCGCGGGCCCTGATGCCGTCCTCCAGCTTGGCGATCGCTCGCGGGTTGAATGCGTTGGAGATGAGCTTGCGGCGCTTGTTGAGCCCCGGCGGATCCATGTTGATGATGGTTGGGTACGAGGCGAACAGGTCGGCGGGTTGGATAAGCGGTCCGTCGGAGGCGGTGAATGAATCGGCATCGCGATGGAGCCGTACGGCGTGCCGGTGTTTGGTGGCCATCCAGAAATCCCGCTTGACGGTTCTAGCGACTCCCGCGGTCAAGCCATGGCGGAACAGCGGTTTCGTGCGGCGCAACTCGGCGAACACCTCATCAGGAAAGCCGTTGCGCCAGAGAGCAAAATCGGACAGATCGACTGCCGCAGCCGTCATCGGCAACCTCGATTCACTCGGCCGTCAAAACCGCGCAGAGCGCTGTGGTGTTGACCTCACACTACCGTCGGCCGGCAGCGCGCGTTGACGTTCAATGCTTAAAATAGTAAAAATAGACGCAAGTCTTGCAGCGCGGAGTGCGTCAAGCGTTCCCGCGCTCCACATGGCTGGCGCGGAAATGGACGTAAAAGGATGAGTAGTGACGGATACGGTTTCTGACTCCTCCATTGACCCGTCGGAACGGGAGTTCGGGGCGAGCGGCATCGGGCTGTCCCCGTACCGATTCCCGACGGGGTGGTTCATTGTTGGCTTCGCCTCAGATCTGGCCGTCGGGGACGTCAAGCGTGCGCACTATTTCGGTGAGGAATTGGTGATATTCCGCACCGAGTCTGGACAGGTACACGTGATGGACGCTTACTGCCAGCACCTGGGTGCCAACATGGGTGTCGGCGGAACGGTAGAAGGGGAGAACATCGTCTGCCCATGGCACGGTTGGCGTTGGCGTGGCGACGGAACCAATGCGCTGATTCCGTACAGCAAGATCGGCTGCAAGAACAACGTGCGCATCCGTACGTATGCGAGCACGGAGTGGTACGGGTTCATCCTGATCTGGCACGAGCGCCACGGCCGATCGCCGTACTGGCAGCCGCCGGTGCTGCCCGAGTTGGAAACCGACGAGTATTACCCACTGCACCCGCACAGCAGGATGCTCAACCGGGTCAAGGTGCACGCCCAGATGATCATCGAGAACGCCGCCGACCCGTATCACGTGCAATACGTGCATAAGGCCGCCAACCCGGCCACCACAACATCGTTCGAGGTCGCCGGATACCACCTGCACGCCACGGTTAATGCCCATTTCGGCGGCGGGCGGGCGCAGACCTGGTTGACCCCGAATGGGCCGGTCGACGCGAAGATCATCTACGACAACTACTCGCTCGGGTTGGGCATTGTGCGTTTTCCCAGCGAGCTGGTGGCCACTATCGAAGTCACCGGACAAACACCAGTCGACGAGGACTACACCGACTACTTCTACACCCAGGCGTCTATTCGGGAGCCGGGCGATACCGGCGATGCTCCCACTGGCCGTGCCGCCAAGTTCCTTGCACTGCAACAAGAAGTCATTAAGCAGGACTTCTTCACATGGGAGAACATGAAGTACCTAGAGAAGCCGAACCTGGCGCCGGAAGAGGCGCATGACTACGCGGCCCTGCGTCGCTGGGCTCACCGCTTCTACCCGGGCGAGGAACGCTCGCCCGACGACTTCGGCTACACCGCCGACGGCGAGCCTGACCCGGCGGCCGCCAAAGCTTAAGGGAAGCCTGATGCCCCGCGTGCCGGCCCACACGGCAACCGCTTGCGCGGGAGAGCCTATCGGACCAGTGGATTTCGGTGTCGAGCGCTTCACCGTCTCGGCGGTACTCGACCGTCGCGCCGAGCAGTTCCCCGACCGGGTGATGATGTCGATTGCTGGTACACAAGTGACCTTCGAGCAGATGCGCCGACGGTCCTGCGCGGCGGCCAACGCACTGCTGGACCTGGGCATCGGACCGGGGGACTGCGTCGCGTTGTTCACGGCGACTTGCCCGGAATGGATCTACTTCTGGTTGGGCGCCGCGCGTGTTGGCGCGGTCACCGCAGCCGTCAACGCCGCCAGCAAAGGCGACTTCCTGCTGCACGCGCTTCGATTGTCACGGGCTAAAGGCATCATCACCGACACCGAACGGCGCTCGCGGGTAGCTGAGGTGGCTGATCGACTTCCTGAGCTGAGTAACATCGTGGTTCGAGGTTATTCACACATCGACGTACTGAATGACATCTGAATGACCAAGCTGCCCGCAGCGTAGGGGAGCACCTTGGCGAGGTTGGTGACACCGGGGCGCTGTTCTTCACCTCGGGTACGACCGGGTCATCGAAAGCGGTTGCCACCACGTGGCATTACTTGTTCAGTACGGCCGCGACGGCCGCGTCGGCGTGGGAATTCGGTCCCGGCGAGGTGCTGTGGACCGCGATGCCGTTGTTCCATCTCAGCGCTGCGCCGTCGATTTTGGCGCCGATGCTTGTCGGCGGGACAACCGTACTGGCACCGGCCTTCCACCCCGGTGCGGTGTGGGATGAGGTGCGCGCTTGCGGCGCCGTCGGCTTCGCCGGCGCGGGGGCGATGGTGTCGATGCTGCTGCGCCAACCGCCAGACCCGCGCGATGCGCTGCTGCCGCTGCGATTCATCTCCGCGGCGCCGATCGACGCTGCGGTGTATCACGACATCGAAAAGCGTTACGGGTGCCGGATTGTCACAATGTATGGGATGACCGAAGCCTTTCCGATCGCGGTCAAAGGCGTCGCCGACCACGGCGTGCCGGGAACGTCGGGTCGGCCCAACCCCAGTTTCGACGTGCGGATCGTCGATCCCGCCGGCGAGCCGCTCGCTAACGGATCGGTGGGCGAGATCGCGTGTCGGCCACGCTATCCGCACGTCATGAGCCAGGGTTACGTGAGCGCGCCTGCTGACACGCCTGGTCTGCACGTCGACTCGCACCCGGAGTGGTTCCGCACCGGGGACCTCGGTGTACTGGACAACGACCAGAACCTGACCTATGTGGACCGGGTGAAAGATTCGTTGCGCCGCCGCGGCGAGAACATCTCGTCGTTCGAAGTCGAGACAGTTGTGGTGGGCCATCCGGCGGTACTCGAGGCTGCGGCTGTCGGTGTGCCCAGCGACCTGGGTGAGGACGACATCCTGCTGGTTGTCACGGTGCGGCCGGATTCCGCACTGGATTGCGCCGAGCTGCTGGACTTCTGCTCGGCCCGGATGCCGTACTTTTGTGTGCCGCGATACGTGGAGATCGTCGACGAACTCCCGAAGACCATCATCGGCCGGATCCGCAAGGATATCCTTCGCGCCCGAGGTGTCGGAGTCGGCGCATGGGACCGAGAAAGCCACGGATACATCGTTAGTCGGTAAAGGTAGGGAGATTCAGATGGGCATGAGCTACCAGCAGCAGTACGTACTGGACGGTGCGGCGGGGCGCGATGCCATCTTGAACCTGACCGCACGGCACAACCGGTGCTATTCCGACGGGGACCGCAGCGGCTGGATCGCAACATTCCGCCACTCGGGTGCCAGCTTCACCCGCGACGGTGAGGAGTTCACCGATCTGCGGGCGGCCTTCGATGGCGGCGGACAACGGCTGGTCAGCGTCGATCACGAGATCAGCGTCGACGGCGTCAACGCAACCCAGCGGTGCGTCGCGCTGCTATTCGCTACCACCGCCGATGGCGCTACCGCATTGCGTGCAACCGGAAGCTACCGGGATCGACTCATCTACGAGCGGGGCGGCTGGTACTTCACTTCCCGCGAGCTCCAATGGGATTCGGTGTCCAACGGGCATCCGCTCACGGTGTGACGGAAGCGGCACGTTGGCGACTCCCATCATCTATCCGCTGGCTTTCGGCACCTACCAGGACGCGCTCCGCATGGTCGGGGTGGCGAGCGAGCCGAGGACCGCGGGCACGGTGGTCAGTGCGGCTCGGATCCAGATGTTCGCCGCCACGGTACGTGACGGCAATGCGTCCTACTGGGACCCAGAGTTCGCCGCCAAGACGTGGGGCGGGTTGTTGGCGCCGCCGGGGCTTTTGATGGGGTGGCTGACGCCGCCGCCGTGGGAGCCGAGTGGGTTGCCGCCAGTGTCGGCGATCGCCATCAGGGTGCCGCTGCCCGGCACTACTTTCATCAATGCGGCCAACGAGGCCGAGTTTCTGCTGCCCATCGTCGAGGGTGACCGGCTCACCATCGTCGAGGAAGTGGTATCGGTCTCACCGGAAAAGCAGACCAGGCTTGGTGTCGGCCATTTTGTCGAGACGTTGGACACCTTCACCCGCCAAGATCGCGTGGTGGTGGCCAAAAATCGGAACACCTTGTTCCGCTTCACCCCCGGTACGCCGCCGTGACCGCGCGCGTGGACTGGGACCGGATCACCGTTCCCGTGGAATTGCCTGAGGTAGCAGACGAGATCAGTTACCAGCGGGTGGTGATGAATTCCGGAGCGACCTGGGATTACTTTCCGGGCCACTTCGATCCCGCATATGCCGAAAGCCAAGGCCAGCCAACAATTTTCGTCAACACCATGCATCTTGCCGGTTTCGCCGACCGCATCGCGACCGATTGGGCCGGGCCGGAGAGCCGGGTGGTGCGGCGGAAGATGCGGCTGACCGGCTCGATTTATGCCGGAGACACCATGGTGGGCCGAGCACGCGTCGTCGCCAAGCGCTGCGAAACCACCGTCGACCCGCCGCGCTACCTGCTCGATTTCCAGATCGAGGTGCTCAACCAGCGCGGTGAGCTGTGCTGCCCGGTCGAGCTCACCCTGCAATTACCGGGTAATTGCGATGGCCGATGAGTTGGGCGAACGACACCTCGCGGTGTGCCGAAGGTTCGGCGAGGCTGTTCGCGCGGCGAACGGAAAGTGGGATCGTCGCTCGCCCTGCGACGCCTGGGATGCCAGGGGAGTCCTGGAACACGTCATCGGATTTCACGACGTGCTGCTGCTGCGACCACTGGGGCTCAAGCCCGAGCGACCGCGCGACGATCCACAGATCCGGTGGGAGCTGACCTACGCGGCGCTGGAGAAGGCGTTCGAACCCGACAGCCACCTGTTCGGACGCGTCGTTGACGTTCCGCAGTTACCGGGCAACCCGGCGACGCGACGTGACGCCCGCGCGCTGATGCCAAACCTGACCCGCGACGTGTTGGTACACACCTGGGACCTCGCCCGGGCGGTGGGCGTCGATGACCGGCTGGAACTCCGCTGGTGCGAGGACGTCTACGCGGTCTTGCCGGGGCTCCCGAGGCGCTGAGTATTTCCGGGATGTTCCACGTTCCCGTCGCGGTGAGTGACCGCACTGACGTGCAATCGAAACTTCTTGCCCGGCTGGGCCGCAACCCCGGTTGGCAACCGCCGAACGACCAAGATTCGTAGACTGCGAAGCGCGCCGGGATGCGCTCTCTGCCGACCCAGCGTGGCAGGACTACTTGGGCGAGGTCATGGCCATAGCTGAAGACCGTATGTGCGATGGTCGACGATCACGGTGCGCTCCTTGCTGACGGTTGGCGCTGCTGCGTCGATCGAGACGGCCCCGCTGCTAATTGAAATGGGTGGAAGGCCGGGCCAAGCGGGTGTCGTCGACGAAAATATCGAGCTTCTCGTTGTAGAACGCGATCATCCCGGCGATCGGGGCGACCTCGCGCAGCGGGTAATCGTAGGTCCAGGCAAGATCGGGATACACCGCGTCGCCGACTCTGACCGCCCAGTACTGCGACGTGAATCCTTTATACGGGCAAACGGTCTGGGTGCTGGTTGTGTCCAAGTGCTCGAAATCGACGTCGGTGCGGTCCATGTAGTACCGGGTCGGCAGACCTGTCTCGAAAAGCAGCACCGGGCTGTGCGTCTGGGCCAGCACCACCCCGTCGAGTTCGACCCTGATGTGGCGGTGAGAACGCAGCGCGTCGACACGGACGTAGGGGTTGCGCGGGTGCCCGATAATCGGCTCGTCCTCCTCAAACCACTCGAGTGCGTCCCACTCGAACCGGACGCTGCCTGCGACCGGACCCGAGTCGTACAGCCGGGCAGCCGACTTGTGTGTCTGTTCGGGTGATATCAACGAAAACAGCCGGGAGGAGCCGAGCTGCAGTTTCTGGACGTGGCTCTCGTCGTGCAGATGTTGCATGCGGACGTCGCCCACGGGGACGTAATACTGCGGATAGTAGGCGATCTCCCAAACGTAATGTGCGCGGGTCGTGTCGAATACCAGTGTCCCGTCGAAGTAGCCCCGCACCCGCCGTGGGGCGGGCTCAATGAGGCCGCGTTCGCCCACCACCTGCGGGTAGTCTCGGTCAGCACTTTGTGACTCGGGGATCGGCCGTCCTGCTGTGCGGACTTTAGCGGACTCAGTCATGGGTAATTCTCCTTATCGGACTCTCGTTGACCGTGATCGCTGCAACTTTATTCGGACGCGTCCCATAGGGATAGCTCGTCGGGTAGGCCGTTGACATCCACCTCGATCGCAGCACGACGTATACGACGTGCTGGCTCAAGACGCGGTCGTGAGCACTACCCGGAAGCGGGCCTGGTTGGCCATCATCCGCTGGTAGCCATCGGCCGCCTTCTCCAACGGCAGCTCCTCCACCATCGGCTTAATGCCCTGCAGTGCAGCGAAATCCAGGGTGTCCTGCAGGTCCGAAGATGCGCCGGCCGGGTGGCCGTGCACGGTGCCCGAGATGGTGATCAGCTGTGTCGGGCTGACCTGCACCGGGTCAGTGAGGGCGGCCAGGGCGAGCAGTTCACCGTGCAGTCCCAGCCCGCCGAGCGCGACGGTGATGGCCCCGGCGATGGTGGCGGTAGCCGCAATGACGCGCGCCCCGCCCAGCTTCTGCAGCTCGGTGGCCACATCGCTGGCCGTGGAGTCGATGTAGTGATGTGCGCCCAGTTTGTGGGCCAGCTCAGACGCTGGCAGCCGCGAAAGTTTCCGGGTCCGCCTGAGGCTAACCGGGCAACGGCGGCATCGCCCCTTTGCTTATCACTGATTGCAGCTCGACGTACTCGTGCAGGCCCTCAGGTCCGAACTCGCGGCCGATGCCCGATTGCTTGAAACCGCCAAACGGACTGCCGATGTCGAGCGTGTACATGTTAATGCCATAGGTGCCGGCGCGCACACCCGCGGCGACCTCGAGGCCGTGGGCAACGTCGGCGGTCCACACTGACCCGGCCAAACCATAGTCGCTGTCGTTGGCGATACGCAGCGCGTCGTCTTCGTCGCGGTAGGTCAGCACGCTCAGCACCGGCCCGAAGATCTCCTCGCGTGCGATACGCATGTCGTTGGTGGCGTCGGCGAACAGAGTGGGTCGCACGTACCAACCCCGGCCGCCCGGCGGATCCTCGCCGCCCAAGATGACGCGGGCGCCCTCTTTCACCCCGGACCTGATGAAGTCCTGCACCCGGTGCTGTTGCCGTTGGGCGACCAGGGGTCCGACGTCGGTTGCTTCGTCGGCCGGGTCGCCAACGTGCAGACCCGACATCATCTCGGCCAGCGCATCGACGACTTCGTCGCGACGCCGTTCGCTAACCAGAATACGGGTTTGCGCGACGCAGGCCTGACCATTGTTCATCAGGCTGGCGCTCTTCAGTCCCTTGACCGTCTTGTCGATATCGGCGTCGTCGAGAATGATCGCCGCCGACTTGCCGCCGAGTTCCAAGCTGACGCGCTTGAGCTGCTCGCCGCACAGCGCAGCGATATGGCGCCCAACGGCGCTCGATCCGGTGAAGGCGATCTTGTCCACACCGGGATGGCGGACAAGCGCCTCGCCGACATCCGTGCCCCCGGGCAGTACGGACACCACCCCGTCAGGCAAGTCGAGCTGTTCGATCATTTCGGCCAACCACAAAGCATCCAAAGGTGTTTCGGGTGCGGGTTTGACGATCACGGTGCAACCGGCGATCAGGGCGGGGATCAACTTTGGCATGATCAGGAACTGCGGCACGTTCCAGGGCACAATCGCCCCGACTACGCCGACGGGAGCTCGGCGCAGGTGTACTTCGCCGAGCACGCCTTGGCGGCGTTCGGCCCAACGAAAGTCGCGGGCGACCGCCAGCGCGAGATGCATCAGCGATACCGCCGCCGCCGCCTGACCCAGCCGACTGAAACTGCGGGGAGAACCCATCTCGTCGGTGATCAGGTCGGCCATCTCGTCGAGGTGGCCGGCGTAGATCGTCGCCAGCTCTTCGACCTTGCGCATGCGCTCACTCGGGTCGAGGCGCGGCCACGGACCGTGGTCGAATGCCTGCCGCGCAGCGGCGACCGCGGCGTCGACATCCGCTGGGGCGGCGGCGGGAGCCTCGCCGATCGGCTCTTCGGTATGCGGGGAGATGACCGTTATCCGGTTTTGGCTGGACGGCTCGCGCCACTGGCCGCCGATGAAAAGCCGGTCATAGCAACGGTGGTCACGGGTTTCCGGCATCGGAGACACCACCTCTGAAAAGGCGATTCGGCAACTTCACTATTGATGCTAACATAGCAAAAAAGCCGGAGCGCCGGCCGCGGGTCGATAGTAAAGGCCGATGTGAGCGACGAACTTCGCGTGACAGCGCACACGGATTGGCGTCATTATCCGTTCCGGCTCGTGCTCGACGACGAGGCGCTGAATTTCCCTGTCGCCGAAGGCGAACATCCCGACCAGGAGTCCGACACCTGGTTCATCGCCGGTGAGCTGACCGCCACGACGGGCCGCTCGTTCGCGTTCTTGACCATCTTCAACAAAAACCGACCAGGCGGGACGGTGGTGGCGGACTTCTACACGATCGCGCTATTCGATTGCGATACCGGCGCATACGGCACCTACACCGATTACGACATGCCGCCGAAGAACATGCGTCCGGACGCGCGGCCCAAATTGTCCATGGCCGCCGGCCACCTGGACATCCACTACGAAAGCAGCGCCGGAACAGCTGTCGTGGAAGACGTGCCGCGACGACGACGGAGAACTGCTGCCCTACACCTATCGTGTCAACCTGTTCGGTGTCGATCAGGCAGGTCAATCGATGGAGCTTGACCTGACCGTGACGCCGACCCGCCCGCCGGTGCCGGTCGGCGCGAATATTCACAACGGGAAGATCGTCTGCTTCGGCCAGCACGACACCTATTCGTATTTTCAGACCGGGATGGCGATGAGCGGGACGCTGCGCTGGGGTGAGCTCGATGAACAGGTCCGCGGCGGTGCGGGACACGTCGATCGGCAGTGGTTTCCCAAATACGCCGGTGGCGGGGGAACCGGGGGAGACCCGCGTGCCCGCTCACACGAATGGCGGACGATCAACCTGGACAACGGCGTCGACCTGAGCATCTGGCGGCAGTTTGATCGTAACCAAGGTAACGCGCTGCAGCCCTTCTCGGGAGCGACGGTCAGTTATCCCGATCCCGCAATGACTCCGGAGTGCGCCGAAGACGTCGAAGTCACGGTCAGCAGTTTCGTCCGGTGGCCGGATCCGATTCGGCCGCTGGTGCGGCCACTGGCCCAGGTCCGGTTCATGCCCGACCGCCACCGGTTACGCAGTGCGACGCTGCAATTGGATCTCACCGGAGAGCCGCTGGTGGCCGCCCCGGCGCACGGTCTGCCGATCGAATACATGGAAGGGCCGTATCGCTACCGCGGAACCCTACGCGGAGAACCAGTGAGCGGCTTCGCATTCTACGAGCGGTCGCTGGCGCTCTACCGGGATTGGGAGCTGATCGAGGTGCTGGCCAGCACCGTCGAGAATCTCAGGCCGGCCAACCCGCAGTTGGTCAGCGTCGTCGACCAGGTCCGACCGTTGGTGGCATCGGGTCGTCGCGCAGAGGCCCGAAAGTTGTTGCAAGCCATGCCTGCGGATCAAGCGGGCTGGCGAGACGTGGTGGATGCGCTGACCGAGACGTTATCCGCCGACAGCTGACGACGCTTCGGTAGAGACCGGACTCCAAGACGCCCACGACAGGTGGCGGTGCTGCAGCCCGGGTTCGTTGCGTCCGAATAACAGGTGATCGCGGGCCCCCGATTGCAGGTTGGCCTGTAGCCCACTGACCAGCCGGTAGTCCTCGTCACGCACGGTGGCATGGGCGTAGTCGAAGACCGCCTGGGCGCCGGCAGCCACGGATTCATCCGAGATGTCCAGCGGCGTCGAATTCTGGTGCACGGTAATGGATCTGCCTGGCTCATCACCGGGATAGATGCGGAACAGCTCGCCGTTGGCGATGGTCACCGACAACACGATGTTGGGAAACAGGGCATAGATCACCACCATGTTTTGGAATGGGTCCCACTGGTCCTCGTCAACGCTTTCCAGCTCCAGGATGGAATTCAGCGGAAAGATCAACCGGTGATGCGGTCCGAACGCATCGAACACCGTGCAGTTGCTGCGCGCGATTCGCGCAAAGGTCTCCCGGTGGACGGTGGCGAAGTGGTAATTCTCCGAAAAGGTGTCGACCGCTAGTTTCCAATTGATCGGCGAATCGAGAACCTTCTCGCCCAGTGGAGACCACCGCCCGATGCCCCACGAGTCGAGTTCTTCGGCCAGCGGACCGAGGTGTGCGGAGATATCCAGTGTGGCGTCGGGATCCAAGGCCACCCACAAGAATCCGGCGAACTCGGTGGCCGGCAACTCGGTGAGACCATCGGACTTCGGCTGTACGCCCGGAAAGCCTTCCCGGCCGGGTAGCGCGACCAGCCGCCCGGTGTTGTCATAGGTCCATGCGTGGTAGGGGCAGGTGAATCGCTTCGCCTTCCCGCAACCGGTCACCACTTGCGATTGCCGATGCAAGCAGACGTTGTTGAACGCCTTGACCGCGCCACCGGAGGTTCTGGTCAGTAGAACCGAGCGCCCCAGTACGGATTTGGTGCAGTAGGAACCCGGCTCGGGCAACTCCGATACATAGCCGACCAGCTGCGGGCTGGCCATCAGCATCGCGATGTCACGCTGGTGGCGCTCGATCGAGGTGTACTCGCCCGCCTGGACGGTATGCTCGGCCGGCGCCAGGTCAGTCGTGTTGTCACGTGCCAGCTTCACCGCACGTCGGGTCAAGTCGATGAGTTGGTCGCGTTCCATCGCGGTCCTCCACCGTCGATCATTGTGCTGCCAGGCCTGGGCAGACACTCTCCTCGACGGTAACTTTATAAACTTAGCAACGACATCGTTATACGCGCTCGGCCGTCATATTCATTTCAAGCGTGCCCTGGCACGTCCCGCTCAAGATGTCGGTGTGCATGGTCCCGGACAGCGTCCCGTCGGGTTGCGGTATGTAGCGCACGTCGGCTCGGGCCGGATCCCATTCGATCGTAGTGTCGGGCATCATGCAGTCCCATTGGAATTCGCTGGCTTGCGTCCATGACGACCCATCCCAGGTGAATTGAACCGGTTGCGGAACCGTCGGGTTTCTTGGCGGAGGGCCGCTAATGATCGTGGCGATGCACTTCCCGCTCGCACAGCTCGACTGAAATCCGTAGGTATCGGTGTACTGCACCTCAGCCTGACTGGCCGCCACGCTCGTCCCATCCTTGGGACCAACGATGAACGTGATCGCGTACTTGCCGTTCCAGGATGGAGGGTCGGCCGAGGCAGTCGGGGCAAGCGACAAGGTGATTGCGAGCGACGCGGCGCACAAACCGACGAAACTGCTCAGACGGTCCGGGACCATCGGCTTCTCCTCAGCGTCCGCAACGACCTTGGAACTATAGCGCTCCGACCTGCAACGCGACTCAGAGGAAAATGATGGCCCGGATAGTGAGCAACGACAAGAAGTAATCAGCAGAGAGCGTCAGCCACCGGGGGGTTCCCAGGCGAACCCGCCGGGCGTTTGCACGCAGTTGACGGGTCCGCCGGTGTTCCCGACGGTCGCCGTGCCGCTCTGTTCGGGGCCACACGGCATCCCGACCGCGGGCCGAGAATCCGGGCCGGCTGCCGGCGTCGATGACGTCGGTGTCGACGCTGGGGCGCTTGGTTGTCGACGCCCTGGTTGTGGGCGGCGCGGTCGTGTGCGGCGGCGACGTCGAGGTCGTTACCGCGGTGGTGGTCGACGGTGACGGCGTTGTGCTCGCCGGCGGCCTGACCGTCGGAGGCGGCGGGGCGGTCATGACGGGCGGCGGGATGGCACTCGCCGGCCGCCGAGGTGCGGGCGCGATCGGGGTCACCGAGGACGTGGGTTCGACATTCGTCGGCGTGTCCGGGGATTCAGATGCCGAGCGCAAGTTCATGACGATCACGATCCCCCCTACCGCCACCACCGTGATGGGGAGGACGAGGGTTGCTGTGTGCAGCAACCTGCGACGGCGCGATGTGATCAGTGCGTTGTCACTTGAAGTACTAGATTCAAAACGTTCTGGAGGCTCTGGAGGCTTAGTGGCATCGCGGGCGGCTGCGGCTGGCAGGACATCCGGCGGCGCTATGACATCGTGGACATGGTCAACGTCAGCGTCTGGAGCAGCGGGCATAGCTGGTTGGGTCGGCGCCGCGCCGTTGCCCCGCGACACGCTGGGGACGGCGGTGGCGCCAGCATCGACAACGTTGAAATTGTTGCTGGCGCCCCTCCCAAGGGCTCTGGCGAAGTCTTGACATCGCCTGAACCTGTCGGCCGGTTCTGTGGCGAGTGCACGGGCAAAGATCCCGCCGAAGCGGGTGAGTTCGGGTCTGACATCTCCTGGCCGCGGCGGTGACTCGTTGAGTTGCTTGCTGATCACCACGGCGGGGTTAATGTGCGCATATGCAGGCGACCCAGTCAGAAGGTGAAACGCAGTGCACGCCAAGGCATATTGATCAGCACGGCCGTCGATCTCCTCGTCCTTTAGCTGTTCGGGCGCCGTATAACTTGCGGTGCCGATAGCCATGTTGGCGCGAGTCAAATTATTGAATTCGTCGAGGCGCCGGGCGATGCCAAAGCCTGTCAGCAAAATCCGTCGTCTATCGGATGTGGATTTGGCGAGCAGAATGTTGCTGGGATTCACATAGCGGTGTAGCAACCCTTGGTCGTGAGCGTAGTCGAGGGCGTCAGCGATCGCGGCGACGATTTCGACCACCATGTCGGGCGGCATTCCGTTGGGATAGGTGTCGCTGAGCAGATGGGCCGCGTCGACGCCGTCCACGTAGTCCATTGAAAGCCACAGCCGGCCTTCGAACTCGCCCCGGTCGTAGATGCCGACGATCTGCGGGTGCCACAGCGCCGCTGCCACGTCGGACTCCCGGTTGAATCGGTGGCGATATTCCAGGTCGGCTGACAACTCCTCCGACACGACCTTGAGCGCGAGCTGGCGCGGCAACCTCGGGTGCTCGGCCAGATAGAGCTCACCGATCTGTCCGCTCCCGAGCAACCGAACGATATGCAACCCGGCGGCCGTTGCTCCTCTGACCAGCGGCATGGGGAGGATCGTACAGACTGGCGCGGGAAGCCACGATTCCGGCGGAGTGAGAATGTCCGGGTGAGCGAACCTGGAAGCGACCATAACGACGCGGCCCTCGCACACCGGCTCCGCCGGATGTCGGGCCGCGACACCCACGAGGCACATCGAGCGGCGACGCCGCTGGAGCTGCTGTTCGACCTGACGTTCGTCATCGCCTTCGGCGTGGCCGCGTCGGAATTCGCGCACATGCTGATCAGCGGCCACACCGTAGCCGGGCTGGCCGGTTTCTTATTTGCCACCTTCGCTGTTAGCTGGGCGTGGATCAACTTCAGCTGGTTCGCCTCGGCATATGACACCGACGACTGGGTGTACCGGCTGACGACGATGCTGCAGATGGTGGGCGTCTTGGTCCTCGCGCTGGGGATCCCGCAGGTTTTCACCTCGCTTGCCAGCGGCGAGCACCTCAACAACCGAGTCCTGGTCGCCGGGTACGTGGTGATGCGCATTGCGATGGTGATCCAGTGGTTGCGGGCGGCGAAGCAAGACCCGGATCGGCGGTCCGCCTGCCTTGCGTACGCGATCGCCATCACCGTCGCACAGGTCGGTTGGATAGCCGTTGCCGTCACCCACAACACGGAGCGAGTCACTTTCATCCTGATCGCAGTGATGATTGGCGTGGAGCTGACGGGTCCGCTGCTCGCCGAAAAACGCATGGGTGGAACGCCGTGGCATGCACACCACATTGTCGAGCGGAACGGGCTGCTGACGATCATCGCGCTCGGCGAAGGCGTGGTGGGCACGGTTGCCTCACTCTCGGCGGTGGTCGCTGAGCAGGGTTGGACGGCCGATGCAGCGTTGGTGGCGGTAGCCGGAACCGGTCTGACCTTCGGCATGTGGTGGGTCTATTTCGTGGTGCCGGCTGCCGATCTGCTGCACGCTCATCGGGATCGCTCGTTCGGCTACGGCTACTCCCATATCGTGCTGTTCGGCTCGATCGTCGCGACAGGAGCCGGGCTGCATGCGGCCGCGTATTTCATCCAACATCGGTCGGAGTTGAGTTCGATTGCCACGGTGGTAGCGGTAGCGGCACCCGTTGGCGTCTACATCGTTGTGGTGTTCGGGAGCTACCTGCTGTTGGTGCGAACCTGGGACGCGTTCTATGCGACTGACGTGCTGATAGGCCTGGTGACGTTGGGCGTGGCGGTAGGGCTGGCGACCGCTGGAGTTTCGATGGCGGTCTGTTTGCTGGTGGTCATGGCGGCGCCGGCGGCGATCGTCGCAAGTTTCGAACTGTTCGGACATCGGCACTTAGCGGAGGTGATGGGCAGACACGTCGGCTGATCTTGATACAGATGTGACCGGTGGCGTTGATGTGGTAATTGGTGCATTTGTCGTACTCTGTGACGCGTGCCGCTTATGTCGCGGCGCGACGTGTTGAAATTCGCGGCAGCGACACCAGCCCTGATCGGTCTTGGTGTCGCGGCGGAGTCGCTGTGCGCCCCGTCGGCCTCAGCGGATGGCCTGGGCGTCTTGCTGGATTACGCGGCCGGAGTGATACCCGCCAACGAGATCAGGGCGGCTGGCGCCTTGGGCGCCATCCGTTATGTATCGGATCGCCGAGCCGGGGGTTCCTGGATGCTGGGCAAGCCGATCCAAATCACCGAAGCCCGCGATCTCAACCAGAACGGTCTCAAGATCGTTTCCTGCTACCAGTACGGCAAGCAGAGCTCGGCGGACTGGCTCGGCGGTCAAAGCGCGGGCGTCTCACACGCCCAGCGCGGCTGGCAGCTCCACACCGCCGCGGGCGGTCCCGCCGGCGCCCCCATCTACGCCTCGATCGACGACGACCCGTCCTACGAGCAGTACAAGCAGCAGGTGGCTCCCTACCTTCGAGGCTGGGAGTCGGTGCTCGGCCACCAACGGGTCGGTGTGTACGCCAACTCCAAGACGATCGACTGGGCGCTGCACGACGGCTTGGGCTCCTACTTCTGGCAGCACAATTGGGGCTCACCGGGGGGATACACCCATCCCGCCGCGAACCTGCACCAGGTCGAGATCGACAAGCGCCACGTCGGCGGAGTCGGGGTTGACATCAACAACATCATCAAGCCACAGTTCGGCCAGTGGGCCTGAGGCTACTCGCGGGTAAGGTTCCAGCAAACTCCTGTTGACAGGTCTGGCGGCGTGATTTTCGTCAGTCGCGGCGCGACGCAGTTCCACGCGTGGACCGTCGTAGCCGACCGAGCGCAGATTTTTCATATAACGATTGCGTAACAATACTGCCTTGATCTGCACTGTTATAGCTACTCGACCGTAACCACTCCCACGCAGCAGGTTTGTTCCAGACGCCGTCGGCCGCCGTCGAGCGAAGTGTTACCCAGCGCACCATTACCCGCGCGTAGAACTCACCAGTAACAAATCTGCGCCGAAAATCGCACAAGTTCTTATGACACTCTTATTGCAGCCGATGACACCCCCTCGAGTCGCTTCGCCGAAGCCGGGTCAGTCGCGATGCGACGGGTTGGACGGGAGCATCGGCGGGATTGATCGGGTTTTGAACGACATCCGGCAGGGCATCGCGGCTCTGACACGCAAGGCTTTTTAGGGAGATACGCAAACGTGACGATCTACGAGCACCACCGAGTGTCCGCTGACCACGACGCGACCACCGCGGAGGGCAAGCAGGGCACTCATGCTCTGGTCGATCGTCTGACCTCCGGCGAGGCCTATGCCGTCGCGTTCGGCGGGCAAGGCGGTGCGTGGCTGGAGACGCTGGAGGAGCTGGTGTCTTCGTCCGGTATCGAGTCCGAGTTGGCGACACTGGTTGGTGAGGTGGATCTGCTGCTTGAGCCGGTCGCCAAGGAGCTCGTCGTGGTGCGCCCCATCGGCTTTGAGCCGCTGCGTTGGGTACGCGCCCTGGCTGCGGAGGACCCGATCCCATCAGCCAAGCAGCTCACCTCGGCCGCAGTCTCGTTGCCCGGCGTCCTGCTGACCCAGATCGCCGCAATGCGCACCCTGGCGCGCCAAGGGATGGACCTGCGGACCACCCGGCCGGTGGCCGCCGTCGGGCATTCGCAAGGGGTGCTGGGCGTGGAGGCCCTGAAAGCCGGTGGCGAGCGCGATATTGAGCTGTTGGCGCTGGCGCAGCTGCTCGGCGCCGCCGGAACGCTGGTGGCCCGCCGGCGCGGCATTTCGGTCCTCGGAGATCGGTCGCCGATGGTGTCGGTCAGCAACGCCGACCCCGAGCGCATCTACCGGCTGCTAGAAGAGTTCTCCCAAGATGTCCGCACGGTGCTGCCGCCCGTCCTGTCGATCCGCAACGGCCGGCGCACGGTGGTCATCACCGGGACCCCCGAGCAGCTGTCCCGTTTCGAGCTCTACTGCAAGCAGATCTCGGAGAAGGAAGAGGCTGACCGCAAGAACAAGATCCGCGGCGGCGATGTCTTCGCACCGGTCTTCGAGCCGGTACAGGTCGAGGTGGGCTTCCACACGCCTCGCCTCGCCGACGGCATCGACATCGTCGCTGACTGGGCGGCGAAGGTGGGCCTCGATGTCGGATTGGCCCGCGCGATGACCGATTCCATCCTGGTGCAGCCGGTCGACTGGGTGGATGAGGTCGTCAAGGTCCACGAGGCAGGCGCCCGCTGGATTCTCGACCTGGGGCCCGGCGACATCCTGACCCGGCTGACTGCTCCGGTGATCCGCGGGCTCGGCATTGGGATCGTGCCCGCCGCGACCCGCGGCGGTCAACGCAACCTCTTCACGATCGGTGCTGTCCCCGAGGTGGCCCGGCCTTGGTCGAGCTACGCCCCGTCGTTGGTCAGCCTGCCCGACGGCAGGGTCAAGCTCTCGACGAAATTCACCCGGCTGACCGGCCGGTCACCGATCTTGCTGGCGGGCATGACCCCGACCACCGTCGACGCCAAGATCGTCGCCGCTGCGGCCAACGCCGGGCACTGGGCCGAACTCGCCGGCGGCGGGCAGGTCACCGAACCGATCTTCAACGATCGGATCGAGGAGATCTCCGGGCTGCTCGAGCCCGGCCGGACCTATCAGTTCAACGCGTTGTTCCTCGACCCGTATCTGTGGAAGCTGCAGGTCGGCGGAAAGCGGTTGGTGCAAAAGGCCCGTCAGTCCGGTGCGCCGATCGACGGGCTGGTCGTCAGTGCAGGCATCCCGGAGCTGGAAGAGGCCGTTGAGCTGATCGACGAGCTCAACGAAGTCGGGATCAGTCACGTGGTGTTCAAGCCCGGCACCGTCGAGCAGATCCGCTCGGTCATCCGCATCGCCACCGAGGTGTCGACCAAGCCGATCATCATGCACATCGAGGGCGGACGCGCCGGCGGTCACCATTCCTGGGAAGACCTCGACGATCTGCTGCTGGCCACCTATTCGGAATTGCGCTCGCGGCCCAACATCACCGTCTGCGTCGGCGGTGGTATCGGCACCCCGGAGCGGTCGGCCGAATACCTGTCCGGACGCTGGGCCGAGTCTTACGGCTTCCCGTTGATGCCCGTCGACGGCATTCTGGTCGGCACCGCGGCGATGGCGACCAAAGAGTCCACGACGTCGCCGTCGGTCAAGCGGATGCTGGTCGAAACGCAGGGCACCGACCACTGGATCAGCGCCGGAAAAGCCCAGGGCGGCATGGCTTCCAGCCGCAGCCAGCTCGGCGCCGACATCCACGAAATCGACAACACCGCGTCCCGCTGTGGCCGGCTGCTCGACGAGGTAGCCGGCGATGCGGAGGCGGTCGCCGCGCGCCGCGACGAGCTCATCGCCGCGATGGCCAATACCGCCAAGCCATACTTCGGCGACGTCGGCGAGATGACCTACCTGCAGTGGCTGCAGCGTTATGTCGAGCTGACCATCGGCGATGGCGGCAGCACGGCCGACACCGCCGCGCCGGGCAGCTCGTGGCTGGCCGACACCTGGCGCGACCGGTTCGAGCAGATGCTGCAGCGCGCCGAGGCGCGGCTGCACCCGCAGGACTACGGCCCGATCGAGACGTTGTTTTCCAGTTCGGACGACACGGGTGTGCGGTTGCTGGAGAACCCCGACGAGGCCGTCGGCGCCCTGCTTGCCCGCTATCCGGATGCCGAGACCGTGCAACTGCACCCGGCCGATGTGTCGTTCTTCGTCACGCTGTGCAAGACGCTGGGCAAGCCGGTCAACTTCGTGCCGGTCATCGACAAAGACGTCCGGCGCTGGTGGCGCAGTGATTCGCTGTGGCAAGCCCACGACGCCCGCTACGACGCCGACCAGGTGTGCATCATCCCCGGCACCGCCGCGGTCGCTGGCATCACCCGACTCGACGAACCTGTCGGCGAGCTGCTGGACCGCTTCGAGCAAGCGGCGATCGATCAGGCCCTATCGACCGGGCTGAAGCCCACGCCGGTGATTGCCCGCAGGCGCGGTCGCCTCGATGTGGCCGGGCCGCTGGCAATTGTGCTCGACTCACCCGACGTGCTGTGGGCCGGCCGCATCGCCACCAACCCGGTGCACCGCATCGCCGATCCCGCCGAATGGCAGGTGCACGGTGACTTCAGCGGGCCGGAGGAGCCGCGAGCCACCCACTCATCCACCGGGGCGCGGCTGCAGATTGACGGCGACCAGGTGGTCTTGAGTGTGCCGATCGCGGGCACCTGGATCGACATCCGGTTCAGCCTGCCCGTCAGCACGATTGACGGCGGACTGCCGCTGATCCGCACCAAAGACGCCATCGAAGCCATGCGCTCGGTGCTCGCGATCGCCGCCGGAGCCGAGGGCCCGGACACGCTGCCTCGGGTGCACAACGGGACCGCCACTGTGACCGTGGCGTGGGACCCCGAGCAGGTGGCCGACCACACCGGGGTCACCGCCATCTTCGGCGATCCGCTGGCACCCGGCCTGACCACCGTGCCCGACGCGTTGGTCGGTCGATGCTGGCCCGCGGTCTTCGCGGCCATCGGCTCTGCAGTCACCAGCACAGGCGTGCCGGTGGTGGAAGGGCTACTGAGCCTGGTGCACCTGGACCATGCCGCCCACCTCGTCGGCAAGCTGCCCACCGTGCCCGCCCAATTGACGGTCACGGCAACGGCTTCGGTGGCCACCGACACCGAAATCGGCCGAGTGGTGCCGATCTCGGTGACGGTCGCCGCGGCGGACCGCACCGTGCTTGCCACCCTCGAGGAGCGCTTCGCGATTCGTGGCCGTACCGGTCCCGCCGAACTGACCGACCCGGTTCGGGCCGGTGGCGCGGTGTCCGAAAACGCCACCGACACCCCGCGTCGCCGCCGGCGCGACGTCAGACTCACGGCGCCGGTCGACATGAGACCATTCGCGGTCGTTTCCGGTGACCACAACCCGATTCACACCGATCGGTCTGCTGCACTATTGGCCGGTCTCGAATCGCCGATCGTGCACGGAATGTGGTTGTCCGCGGCGGCGCAACACGCGGTCACCGCCACCGACGGCCAGGCCCGCCCGCCGGCTCGTCTGATCGGCTGGACGGCCCGCTTCTTGGGCATGGTGCGCCCCGGCGACGAGGTGGACTTCCGAGTCGATCGGGTCGGAATCGACCAGGGCGCAGAGATTTTGGAGGTTGCTGCCCGAATCGGTTCAGATCTGGTGATGTCGGCGACGGCGCGGCTAGCCGCGCCCAAGACGGTCTACGCGTTTCCTGGTCAGGGCATCCAGCATAAGGGCATGGGTATGGAAGTCCGGGCCCGCTCGAAGGCGGCCCGCAAGGTGTGGGACAGAGCGGACAAGTTCACCCGCAACACGCTGGGCTTCTCCGTGCTGCACGTGGTGCGCGACAACCCGACCAGCATCACCGCCAGCGGCGTGCACTACCACCACCCCGAAGGCGTGCTGTATCTGACGCAGTTCACCCAGGTCGCGATGGCGACGGTGGCAGCAGCTCAAGTCGCCGAGATGCGGGAGCAGGGTGCGTTCGTGGAGGGCGCCATCGCCTGCGGCCATTCCGTCGGCGAGTACACGGCGCTGGCCTGCGTGAGCGACATCTACGGGTTGGAAGCGTTGCTGGAGACGGTGTTTCAACGTGGATCCAAAATGCATGACATCGTGCCGCGCGACGAGCTGGGCCGCTCGAATTACCGGCTGGCGGCGATCCGACCGTCGCAGATCGATCTCGACGACGCCGACGTGCCTGCGTTCATCGACGAAATCTCGGAGCGCACCGGGGAGTTCCTGCAGATCGTGAACTTCAACCTGCGCGGCTCGCAGTACGCGATCGCCGGCACGGTGCGCGGTCTTCAGGAGCTGGAGTCCGAGGTAGAGCGGCGGCGTGAACTCGCCGGGGGTCGGCGGTCGTTCATCCTGGTGCCGGGCATCGATGTGCCGTTCCATTCCGAGGTGCTGCGGGTCGGTGTGGCGGAGTTCCGCCGATCGCTGGAGCGGGTCATGCCGCGCGACAAGGACCCCGATCTGATCATCGGTCGCTACATCCCCAACCTGGTGCCGCGGCCGTTCAGCCTCGAGCGCGACTTCATCCAGGAGATCCGCGATCTGGTGCCGGCCGAACCACTCGACGAGATCCTGGCTGACTACGACACCTGGCGCCGCGAGCGGCCCCGGGACACGGCGCGGACGGTCCTGATCGAGCTGCTGGCCTGGCAGTTCGCCAGCCCGGTGCGCTGGATCGAAACCCAGGACCTGCTGTTCACCGAACTGGCCGCAGGCGGTTTGGGCGTGGAGCGGTTCGTCGAGATCGGCGTGAAGTCGGCGCCGACCGTCGCCGGGCTGGCCACCAACACACTCAAGATGCCCGAATATGCCCACAGCACAGTCGAAGTGCTCAACGCCGAGCGCGACGCTGCGGTGCTGTTCGCCACCGACACCGACCCGGAACCTGACGACGAGGACGATTTGCCGGACGATTCCGGCGAGGCTGTTGTCTCGCCGGAGGGCGCATCCAGCTCCAATGTCGTCCCTGCCGTGGCTCCGGCTCCGGCCAGAGCTCCGTCAGGTACTCCGCGCCCCGATGACATTGCATTCGACGCGGCTGACGCCACCTTGGCGCTGATTGCGCTTTCGGCCAAGATGCGCATCGACCAGATCGAGGAGCTGGACTCCATCGAATCGATAACCGACGGCGCGTCGTCGCGGCGCAACCAGTTACTGGTCGACCTGGGTTCCGAGCTGAACCTGGGTGCCATCGACGGCGCAGCGGAGGCCGACTTGGCCGGGCTGCGGTCGCAGGTCACCAAGCTGGCGCGCACCTACAAGCCTTACGGGCCGGTGCTTTCCGACGCGGTCAACGATCAGTTGCGGACCGTGCTCGGACCGTCCGGCAAGCGGCCCGCGGCGATCGCCGAGCGGGTGAAGAAGACGTGGGAGCTCGGCGACGGATGGGTCAAACACGTCACGGTCGAGGTCGCGCTCGGAACTCGCGAAGGAACCAGCGTTCGCGGCGGCTCAATGGGCAATCTGCACGAGGGCGCGCTGGCCGACGCCGCTGCCGTCGACAAGGTGATCGACGCTGCGGTCGGGGCGGTGGCCGCGCGCCGCGGGATTGCGGTGGCGCTGCCGTCGTCCGGTGGGGGTGGTGGTGCCACCGTCGATGCCGCTGCGCTGGGTGAGTTCACCGAACAGATCACCGGCCGCCACGGGGTGCTTGCCTCGGCGGCCCGCCTGGTGCTCGGTCAGCTGGGGTTGGACGACCCGATCAGCGCGCCACCGGCCGCCACCGACGCTGAGCTGATCGACCTGGTCACCGCCGAACTCGGCGCCGACTGGCCGCGATTGGTGGCCCCGGTGTTCAACGGCAAGAAGGCCGTGGTGTTCGACGACCGCTGGGCCAGCGCTCGCGAGGACCTGGTCAAGCTGTGGCTGATCGACGAAGACGAGGCCAACGCCGACTGGGCGCGCCTGTCGGAGCGCTTCGAGGGCGCCGGCCACGTCGTGGCCACCCAGGCGACCTGGTGGCAGGGCAGGGCGCTGGCCGCCGGGCGTCAGATCCACGCCTCGCTGTACGGCCGGATCGCCGCGGGCGCGGAGAACCCGGACAAAGGCCACTACACCGACGAAGTCGCGGTGGTGACCGGTGCGTCGAAAGGATCGATCGCCGCGTCAGTGGTGGCACGGCTGCTCGAGGGCGGTGCCACCGTCATCGCGACCACGTCGAAACTCGACGACGATCGGCTGGCCTTCTACCGGGCGCTGTACCGCGATCACGCCCGCTACGGCGCCGCCCTGTGGGTGGTTGCGGCCAACATGGCGTCCTACTCCGACATCGACGCGCTAGCCGAGTGGGTCGGCACCGAGCAGACCGAAAGCCTTGGCCCGCAGTCGATTCACATCAAGGACGCCCAGACCCCGACACTGCTGTTCCCGTTCGCCGCGCCGCGGGTGGCCGGCGACCTGTCCGAGGCCGGTTCGCGCTCGGAGATGGAAATGAAGGTGTTGCTGTGGGCGGTGCAACGGCTGATTGGCAGCCTGTCTCGAATCGGTGCCGAGCGTGACATCGCCTCGCGGCTGCATGTGGTGCTGCCCGGCTCGCCAAACCGCGGCATGTTCGGCGGCGACGGCGCCTACGGCGAAGCCAAGTCGGCGTTGGACGCCGTGGTGACCCGCTGGCAGGCCGAGTCGTCATGGGCGCAGCGAGTCAGCCTGGCGCACGCACTAATCGGCTGGACCCGTGGCACCGGGTTGATGGGACACAATGACGCGATCGTCAGTGCTGTCGAAGAAGCCGGTGTGACAACGTATTCCACCGACGAGATGGCCGGGATGCTGCTAGGGCTCTGCGACATCGAGTCCAAGGCCGCTGCCGCCAGCGCGCCGCTCAAGGCCGACTTGACCGGCGGGCTCGGCGACGCCGACCTGGACATGGCTGAGCTGGCCGCCAAGGCTCGCGAGGAGGTCACGGCCGAAGCCGCGTCCGACGAGACCGATGCTGACGGCACCATCGCCGCACTGCCGTCTCCGCCGCGTGGCTATACCCCGGCGCCGCCGCCGGAATGGGACGACCTCGATGTCGACCCCGCCGATTTGGTGGTCATCGTCGGCGGTGCCGAACTTGGTCCGTACGGCTCGTCACGCACCCGCTTCGAGATGGAGGTCGACAACGAGCTGTCAGCCGCCGGTGTGCTCGAGCTGGCTTGGACCACTGGGCTGATCCGGTGGGAAGACGACCCGCAACCCGGTTGGTACGACACTGAATCCGGTGAATTGGTCGATGAAGCCGACCTCGTCGAGCGCTACCACGACGCCGTGGTGGAACGCGTCGGCATCCGCGAGTTCGTCGACGACGGCGCGATCGGCCCCGATCACGCCTCGCCGCTGCTGGTGAGCGTGTTCCTGGATAAGGACTTCAGCTTTGTGGTATCCAGCGAGGCCGACGCCCGTGCGTTCGTCGATTTCGACCCCGAGCACACCGTCGTCCGGCCAGTGCCCGACTCCACCGACTGGCAGGTGATCCGCAAGGCGGGCACCGAAATCCGAGTGCCGCGCAAGACCACACTGTCCCGCACAGTCGGCGCGCAGATCCCGACCGGCTTCGACCCGACAGTGTGGGGCATCAGCCCGGACATGGCCACCTCGATCGATCGGCTCGCGGTGTGGAACATCGTCGCGACTGTCGATGCCTTCCTGACCGCGGGGTTCACCCCAGCCGAGGTGATGCGCTACGTGCACCCGAGCCTGGTGGCCAACACCATGGGCACCGGCATGGGCGGCGGTACGTCAATGCAGACGATGTACCACGGCAACCTGCTGGGCCGTAACAAGCCCAACGACATCTTCCAGGAAGTCTTGCCCAATATCGTTGCAGCGCATGTGGTGCAGTCGTATATCGGCAGTTACGGGGCGATGATCCACCCGGTCGCAGCCTGCGCGACGGCCGCGGTCTCCGTCGAGGAGGGTGTGGACAAGATCCGGCTGGGCAAGGCCGAGCTGGTCGTCGCCGGGGGTATCGACGACCTGACACTGGAAGGCATCATCGGCTTCGGTGACATGGCGGCCACCGCCGACACCGGCATGATGCGCGGCCGGGGCATCGCGGACTCGAAGTTCTCCCGGCCCAACGACCGGCGCCGGCTGGGCTTCGTGGAAGCCCAGGGTGGTGGAACGATCCTGCTGGCCCGCGGGGACCTCGCGGTGAAGATGGGATTGCCGGTATTGGCTGTGGTGGGCTTCGCGCAGTCGTTCGGCGACGGCGTGCACACCTCGATCCCGGCTCCGGGCCTGGGCGCACTGGGCGCGGGACGTGGCGGCAAGGATTCTCCGCTGGCCCGGTCGCTGGCCAAGTTGGGTGTCGGCGCCGACGACATCGCAGTGATCTCCAAACACGACACCTCGACGCTGGCCAACGACCCCAACGAGACCGAACTGCATGAGCGGCTGGCTGATTCACTCGGCCGCTCGGCCGGCGCCCCGCTGTTCATCGTGTCGCAGAAGAGCCTGACCGGGCACGCTAAGGGCGGCGCGGCAGTCTTCCAGATGATGGGCCTCTGCCAGATCCTGCGCGACGGCGTGATCCCACCCAACCGCAGCCTGGATTGTGTCGACGACGAGCTGGCCGGATCGGCGCACTTCGTCTGGGTTCGCGACACGTTGCGGCTCGGGGAGAAGTTCCCCCTGAAGGCAGCGATGCTGACCAGCCTCGGGTTCGGTCACGTTTCCGGCCTGGTCGCGCTTGTGCACCCGCAAGCCTTCCTGGCGACACTGGACGCCGATCAGCGTGCCGATTACCAGCGACGGGCCGATGCTCGCCTGCTGGCCGGTCAGCGCCGGCTCGCCTCGGCGATCGCGGGTGGGCGTCCGATGTACGAGCGGCCCGCTGACCGTCGCTTCGACCACGAGCAGTCCGAAAAGCGGCAGGAAGCGAAGATGCTCCTAGACGCGGAGGCGCGGCTGGGTGACGGCGACATTTACCTTCCTTAGCCACCTCCTTTGACCATCCGATAGGTTCGCAACCCATGAGCATCGTCGGTGTGGGGATAGACCTTGTCTCGATTCCGGATTTCGCCGAACAGGTCGACCAGCCCGGAACCGTCTTCGCCGAGACTTTCACGCCCGGGGAGCGCCGCGACGCCTCGGACAAAAGTTCGTCGGCGGCGCGCCACCTGGCGGCGCGCTGGGCGGCCAAAGAGGCCGTGATCAAGGCCTGGTCCGGGTCGCGGTTTTCACAGCGGCCGGTGTTGCGCGAAGACATCCACCGGGACATCGAGGTGGTGACCGACATGTGGGGACGGCCACGGGTGCGGCTGACCGGGGCGATCGCCAAGCATCTGGCCGACGTAACGATCCACGTATCTCTGACACACGAAGGCGATACGGCGGCCGCCGTGGCCATCCTGGAAGCCGACTAAGCGCGGCGGGTGCACCGAGATCGACGTCAATGCCGTCTCGTTTTCGCGCAGCGTCGCTCGGCGTTATCCGGTCACCGCTAACCTCGAGATCATGAGTGATCTGGTCGATCGCGTTCGCGAGGTACTGCCGTCGGTGCGCCGTGACCTGGAGGCCCTGGTCCGAATCGAGTCGGTGTGGGCCGATCCGGCCCGTCGCGTTGAGGTGCACCGCAGCGCCCAAGCCACCGCGGACCTGTTGTCGCAGGCCGGTTTCGGCGATGTGCAGATCGTCAGCGCAGGTGGCGCACCAGCCGTCATCGCCAGGCATCCGGCTCCCCCGGGGGCGCCCACTGTGCTGCTCTACGCCCACCACGACGTGCAGCCCGAAGGCGACCACGCCCAGTGGGCGTCACCGCCTTTCGAGCCGACCGAACGCCAGGGGCGACTCTACGGGCGCGGTAGCGCCGACGACAAGGCTGGTATTGCAACGCATTTGGCGGCATTTCGGGCGCACGGCGGCCAGCCACCGGTGGGGGTGACGGTGTTCGTCGAAGGTGAGGAGGAGTCCGGCTCCCCGTCGCTGGGCCGTCTGTTGGCCGAGCATCGCGACACGTTGGCCGCCGACGTGATCGTCATCGCTGATTCGGACAACTGGAGCACGCGAGGTCCCCGCACTGACGGTATCGCTGCGCGGTCTGGCCGACTGCGTGGTCGAGGTCGCCACCCTGGACCACGGGCTGCACTCCGGCCTGTGGGGCGGGGTGGTTCCAGACGCGCTGTCCGTGCTGGTTCGGCTGCTGGCCAGCCTGCACGACGACGAGGGCAACGTGGCGGTGGCCGGCCTGCACGAAAGCACAGCCGCCGCAGTGGATTACCCCGCAGAGCGGGTTCGCGCCGAGTCGGGACTGCTGGACGGGGTAACCGAGATCGGTTCGGGTTCGGTGCCCCAGCGACTGTGGGCCAAGCCGGCGATCACCGTGCTCGGCATCGACACCACATCGATTGCGGCATCGTCGAACACCCTGATCCCGCGCGCTAGCGCCAAGGTCAGTATGCGGATCGCGCCCGGCGGCGACGGCGCCGCGCATTTCAAGGCGCTGCGGCCCATCTGGAACAGCACGCTCCGTGGGGCGCACACGTGACGGTGACTCCCGGCGACATCGGTCAGCCCTACGCCATCGACGCCAGCGGCCCGGTCTATGACGCCGCCCGCGCGGCGTTCCGGCAAGCGTGGGGCACCGAGTCGGTCGACATGGGGATGGGCGGCTCGATCCCGTTCATCGCCGAGTTCGCTGCCGCGTTCCCGAAGGCCGCGATCCTGGTCACCGGCCTGGAAGACCCGGCGACGCAGGCACACAGCGTCAACGAGAGCTTGCACCTGGGTGTGCTGGAACGCGCCGCGACCGCCGAGGCGCTGCTGCTGGCGAATCTCGCTTAGGGCCTTGGACTGACAGGTCGCGGCGCAGTTTCGCCACGTGCCCGGTGGCCTTGACGTTGTACTGCGCCACCGGACAAGGTTGTTCGGCTGACCGCAGGCTCGTCGCACGTCCATCGTGCGGCCTGATTGCTCCGCGCAAAGCCACGTCCATGGGTCGTCGACAGGTTTGCCAGCGTACGTTCGATACGGGATGACGCCTGGGATCCGCGACCAGATGCGTATCGGCGTTCGCCGTTACCAACAGCAGCACCGCCGACGTTGAGACGAACGGCAACGCCTTGAGCCGTTGGCGCAGCTGCAGGTCGA
>CAVUOR010000016.1:0-161258 GCA_963743145.1 uncultured Actinomycetota bacterium
TGGGCCCCGACCAAGTTCGAGGTGATCGCCAAGTTCGTCAGCGGGATGCCCTTCTGGGCACTGGCCCGCCTGCTGGGCCCCCGAGCGTTGCGCCTGCCGCTCACTCACCGGCTGTCCACGCTGCCGATCAGCGCGTCGCCCGACGGGGTCAGCGAAAGTGAACTCGAGGCCATCGTCGATGATGTGGGACATTGCCCGGCCTACTTCCAGCTGCTGGTCAAATCGATGTTGCTGCCCGGACTGGTGGAATTGGCGCAAACCGCCGTGCCGGCGCACCTGGTGATTTGTGGGAAGGACCGGGTCTTCCCCGGACCAAGGTCCCACCGGTACTTCAGGGCCCAACTTCCCGCTGACACGCGAGTAACCGAACTCGACGGAGTCGGACACATTCCGATGTTTGAGGCGCCGGGACGGGTAACCGAGGTCATCACCGGCTTCCTCGACGAGCACAGCCCGCCGATCAGAGCTGTTAGCTCGAGCTGAGCGCTTTCTTGAGGTTGTCCGCGATCGCATCGAGGAACTCCTCGCTGGTCTGCCAATCCTGGTCTTCGCCGATCAGCAGGGCCAGGTCTTTGGTCATCTGACCACTCTCGACGGTGGCGACGACAACCTCCTCCAGCTTCTGGGCGAAGTCGGTGACCTCGGGTGTGTCATCCAGCTCGCCACGGTGCTGAAGTCCGCGCGTCCAGGCGAAGATCGACGCGATCGGATTGGTGGAGGTGGGCTTGCCTTCCTGGTACTGCCGAAAATGCCGAGTGACCGTGCCGTGCGCGGCTTCGGCCTCCACCGTCTTGCCGTCCGCGGTCATCAGCACCGACGTCATCAGACCCAACGAGCCGTACCCCTGCGCGACCGCGTCGGATTGAACGTCGCCGTCGTAGTTCTTACACGCCCACAGGTAGCCGCCTTCCCACTTGAGGCAGGCGGCGACCATGTCGTCGATCAACCGGTGCTCGTAGGTCAGCCCGGCCTCCTCGAACTTGTCCTTGAACTCCTCGTCGTAGATCCGCTGAAACTCGTCTTTGAACATCCCGTCGTAGGCCTTGAGGATGGTGTTCTTCGTCGACAGATACACCGGGTAGTTCTCTTTCAGGCCGTAAGCGAACGACGCGCGGGCGAAATCCTGAATCGAATCCTTGAAGTTGTACATCCCCATCACAACGCCGCCGTCTTCGGGGATGGACACCATCTTGTGCACGATCGGCTCACCGTCGTCAGCAGGGATGAAGGTGATTGTGACGGTCCCGGGCCGGTCGACCTTGAAGTTCGTCGCACGGTACTGGTCGCCGAATGCGTGGCGGCCGATGATAATCGGCTTCTTCCACCCCGGAACCAGCCGGGGGACGTTGGAGATCATGATCGGTTCGCGGAAGATCGTCCCGCCCAGAATGTTTCGGATTGTCCCGTTGGGCGACGACCACATCTTCTTGAGGTTGAACTCCTTGACCCGGGCCTCGTCGGGGGTGATCGTGGCGCACTTGACACCGACACCGTGCTTCTTGATGGCATACGCCGAGTCGATAGTCACCTGGTCGTCGGTGGCGTCGCGGTGTTCGACGCCCAGGTCGTAATAGTCCAGGTTGATGTCGAGGTGCGGAAAGATGAGTAGGTCTTTGATCCACTGCCAGATGACGCGAGTCATCTCGTCGCCGTCGAGCTCTACTACCGTGCCTTTGACCTTGATCTTTCCTCCGCTGGACATCTGCCCAGACTACAAGGGACGTCCCGACCAGACTGTTTCACTGCTCACGCGCGCGGCCGACCCGGTCCACCGAGCAAGTACGTCAAGCCATTCCGCCCGGTTGGCCGAGTCGCCGGCCCAAGCGATGTAACCGTCGGGCCGCACCAACACCGCCGGGCCGGCATCGGCCCGCTCGGCTTGGTGCAAATCGGTCACGTCGAACGGGGACCTACCGCTCTCGCGAACTAACACGAAGCCGGGCTCGCGCTGCAGCTCTGTGAGGCGGTCGCGCGTCAGGGGAATCTGCGTCGCGCGGGTGCCCACCAGGGCGCCCTCACCTGGCCGGTGGGCATACCGCAGCGTCGTGCCGGCAAAGCTCCCAGCTACTTCGTCGCGTACCCGGGGAATGCGAAGAAGCCTCGGCACCAGCAAGTTTCGCAGCCCGCGCGCGACCCGCGGATGGAGGGTAACGCCGCGGGCCATCAGACCGGACTGCAGCACGACTCGCTTGCCAATCGGATGGCGCTCGTCGTGATAGCTGTCCAGCACCGTGTCATCTGCACCGGCGAGTACCGCGTCGATCTTCCAAGCGAGGTTCGCCGCATCCTGAATGCCGGTGTTCATGCCCTGACCGCCCATCGGCGAATGGACGTGCGCCGCATCGCCGGCTAAGAACACTCGACCATGCCGGTATTGGACGACTTGTCTTTCGTCGCAATGGAATCGCGACTTCCACCCGACCTCCAACAGTCCGAGGTCGGCGTCCATCGCGCGGGCCAGGATTCCGGTGATCTCTTCCGAGTCCACGGGCCGGCTGTCCGGAAGCTGATTGTTGCGGTCCCATACCATCGCGCGGTACCACGATCCGTCACCGTCGTGGCGGTCGTACGGAGCCAAAAACGCGAACTCGTTGCGGGTGCTGCCGAGCGTCAGGCCGCTGTCGGGCGGACCGTCCGCCAGCTTGACATCAGCGAGCACGATCGAGGACAAGATCGTCGTACCCGGAAAATCCGCAGCCAGCAACGTGCGGACCGTGCTGTGCGCCCCGTCGGCGCCGATCAAATACTTTGCCCGCCAGTAGGTCTGACGGGCCGCGACGGCGCCATGCGGCTGTGCGGTCACGGTCACGCCATCGGCGTCTTGGCTCAGGGCGGCAACGTCAATGCCGCGTCGGATATCGGCTCCTTGCGCGCCGGCGTAGGCGCCCAGTGCCTGGTCGACATTGGTCTGCGGAGTGATCATCGCGAATTGGTAGGGCGAGTCGAGGTGGGTGAGGTCGATGCGGGCGCCGCCGAAAATCGTGACGCCCGGCGCCTTGTGTGAGTACGCCAACAGGTCGTCCGCGATTCCGCGGGCGTCTAGAACCTCCAGCGTGCGCGCCATCGTGGCGAACGCTCGGCTGGACGGGTTGATCGTGGGCCAGCGCTCCAGCACGGTCACCGACCGACCCGCTCGCGCCAGGTCGCCGGCTGCCGTCAGACCGGTCGGGCCGGCGCCGACGACGAGGACATCAACCTCGAAATCGCTCATCACGCCACCGCTTCCGGATGTGGGTCGCCCGCATCACCGAAGTCGATGAGGCAGTTGTCGACGTGATATCCCGCGGCGCGCAACGCGGCCACGTTGTCAGCGTTGGCGGCGCGCAGCTTGTCCCTCGATAGGCCGGGGAACTGCGCGAAGTCCGGCGAGGAGCAGTCGATCACCTCAGGGTCGAGTCCGATCTGGATAGCGCTAACGGTCATGATGGCCACCTCCCGTCAGTTCAACAACTGTTGAACTCGACGGTAGGCGTGAATGCAACCTATGTCAACAGTTGTTGAATACACTTGTCGGTATGCCTTCCACAGCGCGTGACGGACGAGACGGACAGGCCACCCGAGCGGCGATCCTCGAGACCGCGCGATCGCAATTCGGAAACCACGGCTTCGAACGGACCACCATCCGTTCAGTGGCGTCGGAGACCGGCGTCGATCCGGCGCTCGTCATGCACTACTTCGGCAGCAAGGCCGAACTTTTCGCCGCGGCCTCCCGATTCGACATCACGTTCCCAGATCTCTCAGATGTCGCGCCCGACCGGATTGCCGACGTGCTGCTGCCGATGTTCATCGCCGTTTGGGGACCGCAGGGACCGTTTCTCCCGCTGCTGCGGGCGGCCGCCACAAATCGCAGCGCCGCCGATGCTCTGCTGGAGGTTTTCGTCGACCAGGTGGCCCCTGCCCTATCCGCGGTTGTTCCCGATCACGCACCCGAACGGACCGCGCTGGTGGGTTCGCAGCTGCTTGGTCTCGCCGTCGCTCGCTATATTCTCGGCATCCCACCGCTGGTCGGCATGGACGACTCGCAACTGGTCGAGTGGCTACGGCCAGTGCTCGCCCATTACCTGGCAGACCGCGCGCCCTGACGCAGTTCAAGGATTGCCAGCGCCCGCTCGGCCCACCGAATGTTTTCTTCTTCGAACGAAATTCCGCGCAGCAGGGTCAAGTACGGACCCACCCGTTCGGCCTGGGCCAGGTATTCCTCTTCGCCGCGCCCGTCCAGGAGGCGAGCCCGAAGCCGTTCGTAGCGTTGCAGTTTGGCGCTGCCCCATTGCACCTGTTCGACGATGAAGTCACGGACGGCCTGCGTGTCACCGGCATCGGCAGCCTGGACTTTGACCATGAGTTCGTCGCGGATCACCGAGGGTCTCGGTGGCCTTGCGGTGAATTGGCAGATCGCGTCGTGACCCGCCTCTGTCAACGAGAACATCCGCTTGTTGGGCCGGCGGTCTTGGTGCACGATGCGCGCTTGGATCAGGCCTTGGCCGGCGAGCCGGTCGAGTTCGCGATACAGCTGCTGCGGGGTGGCCATCCAGAAGTTCGCCACCGAGGCATCGAACCCCTTGGCCAAGTCATACCCCGAGGCTTCACCTTCCAGAAGCGCGGCCAACACCGCGTCGCGCAGTGACATCGCCCAATGGTACAACATGCGACTAATCAAAAAAGTGATTACTCACCTATAGACATGCGCAGCGTCAGCCTCTAACGTCGGTCTCACCTACTCAACAAGTTGACGCCGGCGAGGTGGCTGATGAGTTCAAAGCATCCGTTCCGCACGGCGGTCGAGGAGCGCGACGAGGCCGCCATCCAGGCGATGCTGGCCGACAACGTGGTTTTCACCAGCCCGGTCGCGTTCAAGCCCTACGTCGGCAAGCCGATAACAGCGGCGATCCTGCGCGGTGTCTTACGGATCTTCGAGGACTTTCACTACGTGCGTGAGATCCATGACAGCAACGGTCGTGACCATGCATTGGTGTTCGAAACGACCGTGTCGGGCAAGAAGATCACCGGTTGCGACTTCTTGCACTTCAACGACGAGGGCCTGATCGACGACTTCACGGTCATGGTGCGGCCGCTGTCGGGTGCGACCGCGTTGTCCGAGGCGATGGGCGCCCAGTTCGATCGGATCCAGCAAGAAGCCCTCGAACTCGCCACATCGTTCAGCACCGTGTAGCGCCGACTGGGAGATAGATCATGCGGATCGGATTGGGCATCAATTACGCCGGCGGCTTCAAGGAAGTGGCCACCGAAGTGGCCGACCTCGAGCGCGCCGGATTGGACATCGTCTTTGTCGCCGAGGCGTATTCGTTCGACGCCGTCAGCGCGCTGGGCTATCTGGCGGCCAGCACCCAACGGGTTGAGCTGGCCTCAGGAATCCTGCAGCTCTACACCCGAACACCCACCCTGACCGCGATGACCGCGGCCGGGCTCGACTACGTCTCCGACGGCCGGTTCACCCTCGGTCTTGGCGCATCCGGTCCCCAGGTCATCGAGGGCTTTCACGGCGTGCCGTACGACGCCCCGATAGCACGCACCCGCGAAGTGATCGAGATCTGCCGCCAGGTGTGGCGACGCGAAACCGTGAAACATCAAGGCAGGCACTACACGATCCCGTTGCCCGCTGAACAGGGCACCGGGCTTGGCAAACCGCTCAAACTGATCAATAAGCCTGTCCGAGAACGTATTCCAATCTTGGTGGCCGCACTGGGACCCAAGAACGTCGAGCTGGCCGCCGAGATCGCCGAGGGCTGGCAACCGATCTTCTATTTGCCGGAGAAGGCGCAAGACGTCTGGGGCGAGGCGCTGGCCGCCGGCCAGGCCCAGCGCGATCCCGGGTTGGGAAAACTCGACGTGTACGCAGGCCCGGTACTGGCCATCGGCGAAAACGTCGAACCACTACGTGAATTCGTCAAACCAAATCTGGCGCTCTACATCGGCGGGATGGGCGCCAAGGGCAAGAACTTCTATCACACCTTGGCCACCCGATACGGTTACGGCGCTGCGGCCGATCGCATCCAAGAGCTTTACCTAGCCGGCGACAAAGAGGGCGCCGCCAAGGTGGTGCCCGACGAACTGGTGCGCGACATCTCGCTGATCGGACCACCCGGGTTCGTCAAGGAACGCGTAGCGGCTTACCGCGAGGCCGGGGTGACCACCTTGAACGTGGTACCGCTCGCCGAAACGGCCGCCGACCGGATCAAGCTCATCGAGACGCTTCGCGGGCTGCTCGACTAAAACGCCTGCGGTTGCGCCTTTGACCGGCCCGTCCAGTACATAACGATGCGCACCGCCAAGAAAACGATTGCCGCCGTGTACAAGAAGAGCCCGAACCCAGGAGAGAAGTTCACGTCAGATATGTCAGGGTTGTCGCGCTTCACTTCCGCCATCTGCGAGTCGTACGTGGTCCAGTTGTAGATCACTTGGATGGCCAGCAAGCTGATCAGAACAGTGAGCCCGATGAGGGTGCGGCGTTGGCTCTGAGGGCGGACAAACGTTGTCACTGACAACACCGCGCCCGCGACGAGTAGCAGGAAAATCACATACACCACGCCGCCCTCCGACCAGAACGAAGCGCTGCCCGTTTGCCCGTTGAAGTTGGCAGTCACAAGCGGGAAGAAGAGCGAAATCACCGCGACGACAAATCCCCCGAAGAGCAGCCAGGCGCCGAGTGGGACGTTTGCCAGGCCGGCCGTGAATCCTGCCTGCGTGTTACCGAAGGTCTGACCGCCAGGGGCTGGGTATCCAGGCGGGCCCGGGTATTGGGGGGCAGCAGGAGGAGGGGACCACGATTGCGGCTCAACCGGTGTCGCCGGCGTTCCCGTTGACTGCGTGCCAGGCTGATAGCCAGGCGGACCCGCCGGCGCCGGCGGGGGCGGAGCCGTGCGGCTGGGATTTTGCTCCGGTGGATACCAGTTGCCGTCCGACGCCTGCCACCATCCGGGTCCCTGTGGCGCATTGGTCATCTGTTTGTCCTCGTCTCAGGTAAGGGTGTCGACGGTCGTCGGAGCGCAACGCGTCCTGCTGTTCGCGATGTTGGAGCACGAGCCTTGGCGAATTCTAAAAGGATTCGAGCTAAAAATCTTGCGACCCTCGAAATTGACGAGCCGGATTAATGAATCGCTGATCGCTCACTCCGCGTCAGCCTTGCGTGTCGGCCAGCACAGCGTTGAGCGTCTTACTCGGCCGCATCACCGCCGTTGTCTTCTCGTTGTCCGGCGCGTAGTAGCCCCCGATGTCCGCCTCGTCGCCCTGCACTTCGGCGAGTTCTCGCACGATGGTCTCTTCGTTCTTGGTCAACGCATCGGCCAACGCCGCGAAATGGTCGGCCAGCTCCTTGTCATCGGTCTGCGCGGCCAGTTCTTGCGCCCAGTACATGGCGAGGTAGAACTGGCTGCCACGGTTGTCGAGCTCACCGGTCTTGCGCGACGGGCTCTTGTTGTTCTCCAGTAGCTTGCCGATCGCGTCGTCCAACGTCGTGCCCAGAACCTTGGCCCGCTCGTTACCGGTCTTGATACCTATGTCTTCGAAACACGCTCCCAGCGCCAGGAACTCACCCAGTGAATCCCAGCGCAGGTGGTTCTCCTCGACGAGCTGGTGGACGTGCTTAGGCGCTGAACCCCCCGCTCCCGTCTCATACATTCCCCCGCCGGCCATCAGCGGCACGATGGACAGCATCTTGGCGCTGGTGCCCAACTCAAGAATCGGGAACAGGTCGGTGAGGTAGTCGCGCAGGATGTTTCCAGTGGCGGCGATGGTGTCCTGTCCGCGCATGGCGCGCTCGATCGTGTGCCGCATGGCTCGTTCCTGCGACATGGTCTGGATGTCGAGGCCCTCGGTGTCGTGGTCGGCCAGGTAGGTGTTGACCTTCTTGCGCAGTTCGTTCTCGTGTGGACGCTCCTGGTCCAGCCAGAACACCACCGGCATGCCTGAGTTTTGCGCCCGGGTGACAGCCAGCTTGACCCAGTCGCGGATCGGGTCGTCCCGCACAATGGGCATGCGCCAGATGTCGCCGGTTTCGACGTTTTGAGTCAGCAGGACTTCCCCGGTATCCAGGTCGACGATGTTGGCCACCCCGTCCTCGGGGATCTCGAAAGTCTTGTCGTGCGAGCCGTACTCTTCGGCCTGCTGCGCCATCAGGCCGACGTTGGGCACAGTGCCCATCGTCGTCGGATCGAATGCCCCGTGCGTCTTGCAGAAGTTGATGATTTCTTGGTAGATGCGGGAAAAGGTGGATTCGGGGTTGACGGCCTTGGTGTCCTTCGGCCGCCCGTCAGCGCCGTACATCTTGCCGCCGGCGCGGATCATTGCCGGCATTGACGCATCCACGATCACGTCGCTGGGCGAATGAAAGTTGGTGATGCCCTTGGCCGAATCGACCATCGCCAGCTCGGGCCGGTGCTCATGGCAAGCGTGCAGGTCGCGGATGATCTCGTCGTGCAGCGATGCGGGCAGCGACTCGATCTTGCTGTACAGATCGACCAATCCGTTGTTGACGTTGACGCCAAGTTCATCGAAGAGCGCCTGATGCTTGGCGAAGGCGTCTTTATAGAAGACCTTGACGGCGTGGCCGAAGACGATGGGGTGTGAAACCTTCATCATCGTCGCCTTGACGTGTAGTGAGAACATCACGCCGGTCTCGTAAGCGTCCTCCATCTGCGCCTCGTAGAACTCGCACAGCGCCTTCTTGCTCATGAACATGCTGTCGATGACGTCGCCTTCCCGCAGCGACACCATCGGTTTGAGGGCGATCGTCTCGCCGCTCTTGGTCACCAGTTCCATCTTGACGTTGCGCGCGCGGTCCACGGTCATCGACTTCTCGCCGTGGTAGAAGTCGCCGTGCCGCATGGTCGCGACATGAGTGCGCGACGCCATCGACCACTCCCCCATGCTGTGCGGGTGCTTGCGTGCGTACTCTTTGACCGCATGCGGCGCGCGGCGGTCCGAATTACCCTGCCGCAGAACTGGGTTCACCGCGCTGCCAAGACATTTGGCGTAGCGGTCGCGGATTTCCTTGTCCTCGTCGGTTTTCGGACTTTGCGGATAGTCCGGAATCTTGAATCCCTTGCTTTGCAATTCTTTGACAGCGGCGATCAGTTGGGGTACCGAGGCGCTGATATTTGGCAGCTTGATGATGTTGGTGTCGGCTAGCTTCGTCAGCCGGCCCAGTTCGGCAAGGTTGTCGGGTACGCGCTGCTCGTCGGTCAGGCAATCGGAGAACTCGGCCAGGATCCGTGCTGCCACCGAGATATCGCTGGTCTTGATCTCGATGCCGGCCGGTTCGGCGAAGGCTCGCACTATCGGCAGAAACGCGTAGGTCGCCAGCAGCGGCGCCTCGTCGGTCAGCGTGTAGATGATGGTCGGCTGGTCGGCGCACATGCCAATCAGTATCCCGTACGGACGTTCCCCAGCGCCCGCTAGGCCCAATGGCGGCGACCCGGCGATATGCGATAGGCTTGTGGCAGGTCATGAGCGCCAGCGTCAAGCCCCGGCTTGCTGGCCGGCAACCCTCCAACCGCGGTGGGGTGCCCCGGGTGATGACCAGGTTGAGTAGCCACCACCGGCTACGCGGCAAGCGCGGGTCCGTCGTGAACGGGCCCCCCGAGTAGACAGGGAAACCTGATGCGCACCTATTTGGGCTGGCCCATCATGCGTCGCAGTTGCTGAACGCTTGGGTGCCGGTTGACGTCGTCGTGAGATGGCGTCCCGCGCACCTGCCAGCACTCGACCCGACCCACTCCTTGAGAAAGCAACCCACGTGAGTTCCGAAACCAACGCTGACAGCAATTCCGAGTCCGATCCAACCGCGCACTGGTCGTTCGAGACCAAGCAGATCCACGCCGGCCAACAGCCGGATCCGACCACCAACGCCCGCGCGCTGCCGATCTACCAGACCACGTCCTACGTGTTCGACGACACCGCCCACGCCGCGGCGCTGTTCGGGCTGGAGGTCCCGGGCAACATCTACACCCGCATCGGCAACCCGACCACCGACGTCGTCGAACAGCGCATCGCCGCGCTGGAGGGCGGCGTGGCCGCACTGTTCCTGTCCTCCGGCCAGGCCGCGGAGACGTTCGCGATTTTGAACCTCGCCGGCGCCGGCGACCACATCGTGTCCAGCCCACGGCTCTACGGCGGCACCTACAACCTGTTCCACTACTCGCTGCCCAAGCTGGGCATCGACGTCAGCTTCGTCGAGGACCCCGACGACTGGACTCGTGGCGGGCCGCCGTGCGGCCGAACACCAAGGCGTTCTTCGGCGAGACGATCTCCAACCCGCAGATCGACGTGCTCGACATCCCCGGCGTGGCCGGGGTGGCCCACGAGCATGGCGTGCCGCTGATCGTCGACAACACCGTGGCCACCCCCTACCTGATCCAGCCGATCGCGCAGGGCGCCGACATCGTGGTGCACTCGGCGACCAAGTACCTGGGCGGACACGGCGCCGCGATCGCCGGTGTGATCGTCGACGGCGGCACCTTCGACTGGACACAGGAACGGTTCCCGGGCTTCACCACCCCCGACCCCAGCTACCACGGCGTGGTGTACGCCGAGCTGGGGCCGCCGGCGTTCGCGGTCAAAGCCCGGGTGCAATTGCTGCGCGACTACGGGTCGGCTGCGTCGCCGTTCAACGCGTTCCTGGTGGCGCAAGGGCTGGAAACCCTGAGCCTGCGTATCGAGCGCCATGTCGCCAACGCCCAGCGAGTCGCCGAATACCTCGCCGGCCACGACGATGTGTTGTCGGTCAATTACGCCGGCCTGCCCAGCTCGCCGTGGTCACGAGCGGGCGAAGAAGCTGGCGCCCAAGGGAGCCGGCGCCGTGCTGTCCTTCGAGCTGGCTGGCGGTGTCGAGGCGGGGAAGGCGTTCGTCAACGCGCTGAAGTTGCACAGCCACGTCGCCAATATCGGTGATGTGCGATCGCTGGTCATCCACCCGGCGTCGACGACGCATTCCCAGCTCAGCCCCGCCGAGCAGCTGTCCACCGGCGTCAGCCCCGGGCTGGTGCGGCTGGCCGTCGGCATCGAGGGCATTGACGACATCCTGGCCGACCTCGAGCTCGGCTTCGCGGCGGCTCGTAAGTACGGCAGCGCGACAGCCGGCAGCGACCCGCACGCCGTGGCGGCGTTCTGAGGAGGCCTGAGGTGACAATCTCTGATGTGCCGACTCAGACGCTGCCCACTGAAGGCGAGGTCGGCATTGTCGACATCGGCTCGCTGACGCTGGAAAGCGGCGCGGTGATCGACGACGTCAGTATCGCGGTGCAGCGGTGGGGCGAGTTATCGCCTGCTCGCGACAACGTCGTAGTGGTATTGCACGCGCTCACCGGAGATTCCCACATCACCGGACCCGCCGGGCCCGGACATCCGACACCAGGCTGGTGGGACGGCATCGCAGGCCCGGGCGCACCGATCGACACCGCCCGCTGGTGCGCGGTGGCCACCAACGTGCTGGGCGGCTGCCGCGGCTCGACCGGGCCGAGCTCAACCGCCCCGGATGGAAAACCCTGGGGCTCAAGGTTTCCGCTGATATCTGTCCGCGACCAGGTCGAGGCAGACGTGGCGGCGCTGGCGGCGCTGGGCATCACCGACGTCGCCGCAGTGGTGGGCGGGTCGATGGGCGGAGCCCGGGCGCTGGAATGGATCGTCAGCCACCCCGATCGGGTGGGCTCGGGTCTGCTGCTGGCGGTGGGCGCGCGCGCTACCGCCGACCAGATCGGCACCCAGTGCACCCAGATCGCGGCCATCAAGGCCGATCCGGACTGGCAGGGCGGCGACTACTACGGCACCGACCACGCCCCCGATGCTGGTCTGCACATCGCCCGCCGCTTCGCGCATCTGACCTACCGGGGCGAGGTCGAGCTGGATACCCGCTTCGCCAACGACCCACAGGGCGCAGAAGACCCAGCGGATCCGATGACTGGCGGCCGCTACGCGGTGCAAAGCTATTTGGAACACCAAGGCAGCAAGCTGGTGTCCCGCTTCGATGCCGGCAGCTATGTGCTACTCACCGAGGCGCTGTCCCGTCACGACGTCGGCCGGGGCCGTGGCGGTGTCGCCGCGGCGTTGCGCGGCTGCCCGGTGCCAGTTGTGGTCGGCGGAATCACGTCCGACCGGCTCTACCCACTGCGGCTGCAAGAGGAGTTGGCTGAGCTGCTGCCCGGATGTAGCCGGCTGCACATCGTTGATTCGATTTACGGGCATGACGGCTTTTTGGTGGAATCCGAAGCCGTTGGGGAACTGGTGCGGCAGACCCTCGAGCTGGCCACCAGCCAAGGCGTGTGTCCGCGGTGACCCAGTCCCCGCAGGCCCGCTCGTTGTCGTTTGGCTCTGAAGCGGCCGCCTACGAGCGTGGCCGCCCGTCCTACCCGCCGGAGGCAATCGACTGGCTGTTGCCGGCCGGGGCTCGCGACGTGTTGGACCTCGGCGCGGGGACCGGGAAGCTGACCGCCCGGCTGGTGGAACGCGGACTGGACGTGGTAGCCGTCGACCCCATCGCCGAGATGCTGGAAATGCTGCGTAAGTCGCTGCCAGACACACCGGCGCTGCTCGGCACTGCCGAAGAAATTCCGTTAGCGGACAACAGCGTTGATGCGGTGCTCGTCGCACAGGCTTGGCACTGGTTCAATCCGCAGCGAGCGATTCCCGAAGTGGCTCGGGTGCTGCGGCCGGGCGGACGATTGGGTCTGGTGTGGAATACCCGCGACGAACGACTCGGCTGGGTGCGGGAGCTGGGTCGCATCATCGGCCGCGACGGGGACCCGGTGCGCGACAAAGTGACACTGCCGGGGCCGTTCACCGGGCTGCAGCGTCATCAGATCGAGTGGACGAATTACCTTACGCCGCAGGCATTGATCGACTTGGTCGCTTCTCGGAGCTACTGCATCACCTCGCCGACCGAGGTGCGCACCAAGACCCTAGACCAGGTACGGGACTTGCTGGCGACCCATCCGGCTTTGGCTAACGCGGGCGGCCTCGCCCTGCCCTACGTGACGGTGTGTGTACGAGCGACGCTGTCGACCTAGCCGCGTCAGATGGTTGACGTCGGCCGTGAGCACCCACGAACCTTGGTCAGCAGACATATGCACTGGCTGGCAGGCGGTTCCGGTCGCTCCATTCGGCGTGCGAGGAAACCGGCGTAGCCTCTGCATATGACGGGTTCCGTGGCGATCGTGCTTGGCGTTGCGCTGGTCATCGTTCTGGTGATCACGGTGTTCATACTGGTGCGGCGCAAGCGCCGCCTAAGCACCCCTGAGGCCCGCTACCAGCGCGATATCCGCGAAATTCAGCTGAGCACTTACGTTCAAACGAAACCTCAGCCCGCGCGTCAATCGGGTGCCGATGGACTGGAGAAGAAGTATTACGGCTACACCGACCTAGGCGGGTAAAGCTAACGCAGCCATAAGAGTGCATCACCTGAATAATCTTTGGTGTACAACACAATTCGTTGTCCAGGCAACGCCAATCGCTTGGAGTGATAGAGCCCGACCCGGGCCAGGCGAATCACGTGGCGGCCTCGATCGGACACCCACCTGGGGTAGTGCCCGGTAGGATCGTCAACGTGCGCGGCGATGCCGATTTGACCCGCTGCTCGGACGACCCGCAGTTGGCCGCCGCCTGCGCGCAAATCGTCGCGGCCGATCCCCGCCACATCGGCGACGGCCTCCAAGGCGTGTTCAGCGGAGAACTACAGCTGAGCGCGACGTGACAACGAGGCCGCAACACGACCAGTGGGCGGCTTGGCTCTTCCAGCGCCGCCACGGCGGCGACCCAGAACTGCTCCGCCACCAGCTGGAAGCCCTAGCGCCGGTCTGCGACAAAGTCATCTCCAACGCCGCCCTTGCACGCGGAAACGAAGTGCTCGACGTCGGGTGCGGTGACGGGCTGATCGCCTTCGCTGCCGCCGACGCGGTCGGCGCAGGCGGAAAGGTGATCTTCAGCGACATATCGTCTGACCTGCTCGACAGGTGTCGAGAACTGGCCACCCAACGTGGGCTGCTCGATCGCTGCCGATTCGTACAGGCACCTGCCAGCCACCTATCGGGGATCGACGACCAAGCCGTCGATGCGGTCACGCTCCGATCGGTGCTGATCTACGAGGCAGAGAAAGCCACCGCCTTCGCCGAGTTTTACCGGGTACTACGTCCAGGTGGGCGGCTGTCGCTGTTCGAACCAATCAACCGCTCCGCCAAGCCCTTCGGCGGCTATGACCTCGGCCCGGTAGCCGAACTCGCGGCCAAAGTGAGAGAGATCTACTACGCCATCCAGCCGGCCGAGTCAGATCCGATGCTCAACTTCGATGAGCGAGACCTCGTCGAGTTCGCTGAGCGAGCCGGATTCGACGAGATACACCTCGAACTGACGATCGACGTCCGTCCGTCCCCACCGCTTCCTTGGACTGCCATGCTGAACATCGCCGGGAACCCGCGCTTGCCCACCCTGGCTGAGGCCATGAGCCAAGCGCTCACTCCCGACGAGGTCGAATGCCTAAGCGCACACTTGCAACCTCTCGTCGAGCAGGGCCACGGCAAGCGACGCATCGCCGTCTGCTACTTATCGGCATTGCGGCCATGATGGTCAGAAGTTGAGCCCGGAGAACATCACCCGGCCGGGATCGCACTTCTGCCGTATTGCGCTGAGCCGGGATAGATTCGGGCCAAAATAGCGCGACGGCGGCTGGTCCACCTCGACATAGTTCACATAGCTGCCAACCGAATACGGTCGCACCGCTTGGTGCGCCGTGTTGAGCCAATTGGCCGCTGCCGACGGGTCACCGGATGTTTCGACGTACCACTGCACCAGAGCGGACTGCTGACGCCACGGAAACGCGGTGGCCCCCGGTGCCACGGTGGCCAGGGCGCCGTCGAGCGCGTGCATGATCGCCAACATGCGGCCCGCGCCAGGGGGAAAGGCGGCGACGGCCGCGGCGATGCCCTGAGCCGCGCCGGCGTTGATGGTCGGGAAAACATCAGATCCGCCGACATATCCAAGCGGCGACGGGTTCAGATTATTGACGGCCAGGTACCTCACCAGGTCCAAGTAGTTGAATGTGTGGTTCTCCGTCCCGCTCGGTTGCAGTCCAACGGCCGAAGTGATCGCGCTCGCCACGGTGTTACCCGACCCGGCCGGACACGTTGCCATGATGCGACAGTGCGTGCCCATGGCGTCGGTCGTGCTGTCGGCCAGTGCCCAGCTACTTCGGTCGGCGGTGCGCAGCCAGTTCTGCCAACCGACGAGCACCTGCGCGAACGACTGCGGCGGGAAATTGAGGTTCACCACGTCGACGTCACCGGTGGGGAAGGTGGCAAAGGTCAGCGAGGTTGTCACCCCGCAGTTGCCGCCACCGCCACCGCGCAATGCCCAGAACAGGTCGGGCTGGCTAGTCGCAGACGCGGTGACCGCCTGGCCGCCGGGGAGCACCACCGACGCCGACCTCAATGCGTCACACATCAAGCCAGCGTGCCGGGAATGTGCGCCAAGCCCGCCGCCCAGGGCGTGCCCCGCGGTACCGACCGACGGACAGGTGCCCGTCGGGATCCCCCGGCCGGCCGCGGCCAGCGCCTGGTGCATCGCATACAACTGGGTTGCGGGCGTCACCGTGACCAGCCCGGTGGCACCGTCGTAATTGATGTCCCCGGGTAGTTGACGCAGGTCGAGCACCATAGTTCCGTTGGCCGTCGACGCACCTATATAGGAGTGTCCACCACTGCGCGGAGCAACCTTGAGGTTGTTTGAAGCAGCGAACGCCATCGCCTTTTGCACGTCTGCCGGCGATGTCGGCACAACGACCACCGCAGGCGTCGAACCGTTGTAGTTGGTGTTGAAAACCTGTTTCGCCGCGGCGAATTGACCGTTGTCCGGTCGTATCACTTGCCCGCCGATGGCGGCGGCTAGCGGATCCCAGCCGGAGGCAAGCGGATCGGCGGTGGCCGGGACCGAGCCGATCCGGCCGGATCCGAAAACCGCACCGGCAGCTAACGCTCCGGCGGCTCCCCGTATAAACGTCTGGCGCGAGATTTCACGCGCCAACGTCGGGCTCCCACGATTGCGTCACGCCCCGCATTGTCAGCCACGGGATGCCAAAAACCGTGGTGCTGCATGACGTGTCGGCAAGATAACCGAAACGTGCACGAACCTTTACCCCACCGTGTTGTGAACGTGACAGCGTTGAACCAAGGTTCTAACTCAGAACTTTTGAGTGCCGCGTGTGCACTCCCCTGTGAGGAGCAAAACATGGCGACGCTCGATATCAGGCGCAACTGGATTGCGTTTTTGGCCGGTCAACCACTGACCGTGCGCGTCCTGGTGGGCGCTGGCTTTCTGATCAGCGCGGCAGCACTTTTGTCGCCTCCGGTGGACGCAGACCCCAACGACGACAACTTCATCGACGCTCTCAGCCACGCCGGCATCGAGTACGGCGAACCAGGAAACGCGATGGCGGTGGGCCAGTCCATCTGCCCGATGCTGGCCCAGCCGGGCGGCAGCTTCGCCGCTGCCGCGTCGGGCGTCTCCCACCGGGGCATGTCGCCGCAGATTGCCCAGATGTTCACCACCATCGCGATACAGACCTACTGCCCGGAGGAGATGGCAAACATACTCGGCGGCAATGTATCTGGTCTGCAGCAGCTCCCCGGCATGCCGGGGATGCCGGGGATGCCGGGGATCTAACGGGTGCCCAGCGGGTCGATCGTCCAGGCGATATAGACCATCGCCGCCGCCATGACGGTCGTCGTAGTGAAGTCAATTCCCTTGCTGCGCACTACCAGAAGTCCGGCACGGTCCTCGGTGAGCGTCAGTCGCAACGCTGCGGCCACCCCGACACCGATGCCGATCAGCAGCGCGCCGCGGCGCCAGAAGTTCGCCGCCGCCAGTGTGAACGCCACGACGAAGATCAGCACCACCGTCAAGATCGGCCACTGCGAGCGGACCCGCTGGCGCACGCTCATCCCCGCTCAGCCAATTCGACGACGTTGGTCAGCAGAAATGCTCGGGTGAGCGGGCCGACACCGCCGGGATTCGGTGACACGTGACCGGCGACATCCCACACATCGGGATGCACGTCACCGACCAACCCGTCGTCGGTCCGGCTGACGCCGACATCGACGACCGCGGCGCCCGGTCGCACCATGTCGGGGGTGAGCATATGCGGTACGCCCACGGCCGCCACGATGATGTCCGCCTGCTTTGTCAGCGCGGCCAGATCGCGAGTTCCGGTGTGGCACAACGTCGCGGTGGCATTCTCGGAGCGACGGGTCAGTATCAGGCCCAGCGGGCGGCCAACCGTCACACCGCGGCCCATCACCACCACGTGCGCGCCGGCGATCTCGACGCCGTAGCGCCGCAGCAGGTGCACGATGCCGCGTGCGGTGCACGGCAGCGGCGCCGGGGTGCCCAGCACCAGCCGGCCCAGGTTGGTCGGGTGCAGCCCGTCGGCGTCTTTCTCCGGGTCGACCCGCTCCAGCGCCGCGTTCTCGTCCAGATGCTTGGGCAGCGGTAGCTGCACGATGTATCCGGTGCACTCCGGGTTTGCGTTGAGTTCGTCGATCGTCTCGTTGAGCTTGGCCTCGCTGATGTCAGCAGGCAGGTCGCGGCGCAGCGACGTGATGCCGACCTTGGCACAGTCGGCGTGCTTACCACGAACGTAGGCCTGGGACCCGGGATCGTCGCCGACCAGGATGGTGCCCAGGCCGGGCGTCCGCCCTGCTGCGGTCAAAGCGGCCACTCGTTGCTTGAGGTCGACGAAGATCTCGTCGCGCGTGACTTTGCCGTCCAACGTAATCGCACCCACGCCTGACAGTCTGGCACCAATCCGCATTGCGGGCTCAGGCGCCTGGTTAAGCTGCGTGCATGTCTGCCGTCCCGGACGTGTTCGCACCGGCCAAACTCGGCCCAATCACCCTGCGCAACCGCACCATCAAGTCCGCCACATTCGAGGCCCGCACGCCGAACGCGCTGGTGACCGATGACCTGATCGAATACCACCGACTGCCGGCTGCCGGTGGCGTCGGTATGACGACGGTGGCCTACTGCGCGGTCTCCCAGGGTGGCCGCACCGAAGGCAACGGGATCTGGATGCGCCCGGAGGCCGTGCCCGGGTTCCGCAGGCTCACCGAAGCCATCCACGCCGAGGGCGCGGCGGTGAGCGCGCAGATCGGCCACGCCGGTCCGGTGGCCAACGCTCGCTCCAATAAAGCCACCGCGCTGGCCCCGGTGCGGTTCTTCAACCCGATTGGTATGCGGTTCGCCAAGAAGGCCACCCGCGACGACATCGACAATGTGATCGCCGCGCACGCCAATGCCGCCCGCCTCGCGGTGGACGCGGGATTCGATGCCGTCGAAATCCATTTGGGCCACAACTATTTGGCCAGTTCCTTTCTCAGTCCGCTGATCAACCGCCGCAACGACGAATTCGGCGGATCGCTGGAGAACCGGGCCAAAGTCGCCCGGGGGATGGTGATGGCCGTTCGCCGCGCGGTAGATCAGCAGGGGGCCCGCATCGCGGTGACCGCCAAACTCAATATGGCCGACGGGGTGCGCGGCGGCATCAGTACCGACGAGTCGCTGATCACCGCCAAATGGCTGCAGGACGACGGCGGACTGGACGCGATCGAGCTCACCGCCGGTAGCTCGTTGGTCAACCCGATGTATTTGTTCCGCGGCGACGCTCCTGTCAAGGAATTCGCAGGTGCCTTCAAACCGCCGCTGCGCTGGGGCATGCGGATAACGGGCAAGAGGTTCCTCCGTGAGTACCCCTACCGTGAGGCCTATCTGTTGCGGGACGCGAAGCTGTTTCGCGCCGAGCTGTCGATGCCGCTGATTCTGTTGGGCGGCATCACCAATCGGGAAACGATGGACCTGGCCATGGCGGAGGGATTCGACTTCGTCGCGATGGGCCGGGCACTGCTGGCCGAGCCGGATCTGATCAACCGGATCGCCGCCGACGGGGCCGCGCACACCGTCTATTCGGCGTGTACGCACTGCAACCAGTGCATGCCCACTATCTACAGTCGCACTCGCTGCGTCGTAACCGGCGCCCCCGACGCTCTCGCCCGCTAAAATGCAGTAAATCAACGACACCCGCAGGAACGGCCTAAACCAGTGTGTAACAGGCCATCCGAGTCATGATCGCCCGTGTCGTTCGGGGCCAGCTGCGCCGCACCCGATACCGATAATTGCAGTGCGCTCAGCAGCTACAGTTGGGCGATGAGTCAGGCAGCACCGCCCGCGCTGACAATTCGATACGGCACATCACAACGTTCCTTTGCAGCAGGCCATGACGTGGTCGTCGGACGTGATCCGCGCGCCGATGTGCGCGTGGCGCATCCGCTGGTCTCTCGCGCGCATCTGATGCTGCGCTTCGAGCAGGGTCGTTGGCTGGCTATCGACAATGGTTCGTCTAACGGGACATATGTCAACGGACACCGAGTGCCGGTGGTCGACATCCACGACGGTCAGATCGTCAACATCGGCAATCCCGAAGGGCCGCAGCTGACATTCGACGTCGGCATGCACACCGGCACAGTCGGCCGGCCACCGCAAAGCGCGACGACGCGCTTTGTCCAGCCGTCGCCAGCCCCCCAGCCGTCGCAGCCGCAGCCGGCCCGCCCGGCAACAGCGCCCCCGGCGGGCGGACCCCGGCCCCCGGGGTCAGATCAACCTCATCCTGGCGCCCCGCGTGCCACGCCCGCACCGCCACAGCCGGTCTATCCCGGCAGCGGGGTGACGCAGCCGTCGGCCTATTGGACCATTTCGCCGCACCAGCCCGCGCCACCAAACTGGCAACCCCTGACACAGATAGCCGGTCCTCCTTCGGCGGAACCGCCGGCCAGCAAGCCTCCCGAGGCGGGCACCACGGCGACGAGGTTCATCCAGGCCATCCTGCCCGGATCGGCGAGATCTGAGAAGCCGCCGCCAGGGTCTACCACGATCGGTCGGGCCAGCGACAACGACATCGTCATTCCGGACGTGCTGACGTCGCGCTATCACGCCTATTTGGTTCAGTCGCCGCTGGGCACCGAGATCCGCCAAGCTCAAGGCGCCAACGGCAGCTCACTCTTCGTCAACGGTGTCCGTGTCGAGTCGGCGATGCTCACCGAGGGTGACGTGGTCACGATCGGCAACGTCGACCTGGCATTCGCCGACGGCAACCTGGTCCGCTGCACCGAAGCCGCGGCATGCACCGGTGGCCTGGAGGTCAACGGGGTTCACTTCAAAATCCACAATAAAGAGCTGCTAGACAACATCTGCCTGAACTGCGCACCCGGCACGTTGACCGCGATCATCGGCGGCTCGGGTGCAGGCAAGACGACGCTCTCTCGCTTAATCGCCGGATACACCCGCCCCAGCCTCGGATCGGTGACCTTCGAGGGCCACGACATCCACGCTGAGTACGCATTGCTGCGCAGCAGGATCGGAATGGTTCCGCAAGACGATGTGGTGCACCGCCAGCTGACGTTGAACCAGGCGCTGAGTTATGCCGCCGAGCTGCGGCTACCGCCCGACACCAGCAAGGAGGAGCACGCACACGTCGTCGCCCAGGTCCTCGGAGAACTCGATCTGACCAAACACGCCGAGACCCGGGTGGACAAACTGTCTGGCGGCCAGCGCAAACGCGCTTCGGTGGCGCTGGAGCTGCTCACCCAGCCGTCGCTGCTGCTTCTCGATGAGCCAACCTCCGGACTAGACCCCGCCTTGGACCGTCAGGTCATGATGATGCTGCGCCAGCTCGCCGACGCCGGCCGCGTGGTGGTGGTGGTCACACACTCGTTGACCTACCTCGACTTCTGCAACTACGTCCTGCTCCTGGCGCCCGGCGGCAAGACGGCGTTCAACGGCCCACCCGACCAGGTCGAGGCCGTGATGGGAACTCGCAACTGGGCGGACATTTTCACCAATGTGGGTGACGATCCCGATGCCGCCAATCGACGCTTCCTGGCTCAGAACCGACCGAAGCCGCTCGCGGTGCACGCTGCCGAGAAGGCGGCGGAGCTGGGCCCATCGGTGCGCATCAGCGCGTGGCGACAGTTTTCCACGATCGCGCGCCGCCAGGTTCGGCTGATCGTCTCCGACCGTGTCTACTTTGCGTTCCTGGCGCTGTTGCCGTTCGTGATGGGTGCGCTGGCGCTGACCGTTCGCAGCATTCCGGGCACCAGCGGGAAGGGATTCGACGTCGCTCCCCTACTGAGTGTCGCGCCGACCCAGCCCGCGCAGATACTGGCCCTGCTCAACGTCGGTGCAGTCTTTATGGGGATCGCGTTGACGATTCGTGACCTCATCGGCGAGCGCCCTATCTTCCTCAGGGAACAGGCGGTCGGCATGTCCACCAGCGCCTATCTACTGGCCAAGATCGTCGTGTTCAGCGTGTTCGCGATCGTCCAGTCGGCGGTCATGACCACGATAGTCGTGCTCGGTAAGGGCGCGCCCACCAAAGGAGCCGTTCTCCTCGGTTCCTCGAAGTTAGATGCCAGCATCGAGCTGTTCGTGGGGGTCGCCGCGACTTGTGTCATCTCGGGCCTGCTGGGTCTGCTGCTGTCGGCGCTGGCTCGCTCCAATGAGCAGATCATGCCGCTGCTGGTGGTGGCGATCATGTCGCAGCTGGTGCTCGCCGGCGGAATCGTACCGGTGACCGGCCGAACGCTTGACCCGGTGTCGTGGGTGACGCCCGCGCGTTGGGGTTACGCCGCGGAAGCGTCGACGGTCGACTTGCGGGGTCTGATATCGCCGAACCTCGTCGCGCAGGACACGCACTGGCAGCACACGCCCGGCGTGTGGTTGTTCGACATCGGCATGCTCGCCGTGTTGTTCGTGGTCTACGCCGCCGTGGTGCGGTGGGAGATTCGACTCAAGCGCTGACCGGAAACCCCGGCGTCGTCGACTTGTCGTTGCCTGGCACCGACTTTGATCATCGGGCTGTGCTCGGGCTGGCGGCCCGTGTCGGTCAGAGCCGATGGTGCGACAGCCGATAAAGTCGGTGCAGTGAGCCAAGCAGCTAAGGTTGGGGCGATGAGTCAAGCAGCACCGCCCGTGCTGACCGTCCGATACGACGGATCCCAACGCACCTTCGCAGCGGGCCATGACGTGGTCGTCGGTCGCGATCTGCGCGCCGACCTGCGCATCACGCATCCGCTCATCTCGCGTGCGCATCTGCTGCTGCGCTTCGACCAGGGACGCTGGATCGCCATCGACAACGGGTCGCTGAACGGGACCTACGTCAACGGGCGTCGGGTGCCGGTGGTCGACATCCACGACGGCCAGACCGTCAACATCGGCAATCCCGACGGGCCACAGCTCGCTTTCGAGGTCGGTCGGCACGCGGGGATGGCCGGCCGGCCGCCGCAGACCGCGTCGATGCCCATCGCCAAACAGTCGCCAGTCGCGTGGTCACAGTCTCCCCAGCCTCCGCAGCCGGCGCGTCCGCCGGCCGGGCCCCCGGCAGGCGGGCCCAGGCCCCCCGCGCCGTCGCGGCCGCATCCGGGAGCCCCCCCGGCACAACCGCAGCCGATATATCAAGGCAGCAACGGGCCACGGCCGTCGGGCTATCCGGCTGGCCCCGCGTACCAACCGCCGCCGCCCATTCGGCAACCTGCGAACCAGATGGCCGGGCCCGGTTCGCTATCGGCGCCGCCGGCGAACTTTCAGCCGAAAACTCAGCTGGCGCCGCCAGCCAGCAAACCACCCGAGGTGGGAAACCTCGCGACGAAGATGATTCAGGCCATCCTCCCCGGAGCTGCGACTCCGGAGAAGCCGCCCGGATCGGCCACGATCGGTCGCGCCAACGACAACGACATCGTCATCCAGGACGTTCTGGCGTCGCGTCATCACGCGTTCTTGGTTCAGTCGCCGCTTGGGACCGAGATCAGGGACGCTCGCAGCGTCAACGGCACCTTCGTCAACGGCGTACGCGTTGGCTCGGCGGTGCTCAGCGAGGGTGACGTGATTACCATCGGCAACGTCGACCTGGTGTTCACCAACGGGAACCTGATCCGTCGCACCGAAGCCGCGACCCGCACCGGTGGCCTAGAGGTCAACGGCGTTCACTTCAAGATCGACGGCAAGGAACTGCTGGACAACATTTCGCTGACCGCTCGGCCCGGCACGCTGACCGCGATCATCGGTGGGTCCGGTGCGGGCAAAACCACGCTGTCGCGGCTGATCGCCGGATACACCCGCCCCAGCGCCGGTTCGGTTACCTTCGAGGGCCACGACATCCACGCCGAGTACGCGACGATGCGCAGCAGGATCGGGATGGTTCCGCAAGACGACGTGGTACACCGCCAGCTGACGGTGAACCAGGCGCTCGGCTACGCCGCCGAGCTACGGCTACCCCCCGACACCAGCAAACAGGAGCGCGCTCAGGTTGTCGCCCAGGTGCTCGAGGAACTCGACCTGACCAAGCACGCCGACACCCGCGTGGACAAGCTCTCCGGTGGGCAGCGCAAACGCGCCTCGGTCGCTTTGGAGCTGCTCACCCAACCGTCGCTGCTGCTCCTCGACGAGCCGACCTCCGGTCTGGACCCGGCGCTGGACCGACAGGTCATGCTGATGTTGCGGCAGCTCGCCGACGCCGGTCGGGTGGTGTTGGTGGTCACGCACTCGGTGTCCTACCTCGACGTGTGTGACCAAATTTTACTGGTGGCCCCGGGCGGCAAGACCGCCTTCAACGGGCCGCCTAGCCAGGTCGGCGAAGCGTTGGGAACCACCAATTGGGCGGACATCTTCGCCAACGTGGGCGCCGACCCGGATGAAGCCAATCGCCGTTTCATGGAAAGAGAGGGCCGAAGCCAACAGTCGCAAGCACCGGCGCCGGGAAGTCCGGCCGACTTGGGCGAACCGGTGCACACCGACGTGCTGCGCCAGCTTTCCACAATCGCGCGCCGCCAGGTCCGATTGGTCGTCTCCGACCGTCTTTACACGGTCTTCCTGGCGTTACTGCCGTTCCTCACCGGCGCGATCGCGTTGACCGTCAAGGGCCCTCACCCGGGATTGGGCCCAGCCGATCCGCTGGGTGCCGCGCCCACCCAACCGCAGTACATCATGGTGCTGTTGAACTTTGGTGCCGTCTTCATGGGCACGGCGCTGACCATCCGCGACCTAATCGGCGAGCGCCCGATCTTCCGCCGAGAACAGGCGGTAGGCCTGTCGACCACCGCCTACCTGCTGGCCAAGATCGCGGTCTTCTTCGTTTTCGCAACCATCCAGGCCGCGATCGCGACCCTCATCGTCAGGCTCGGCAAGGGCGCGCCCACCGCGCACCCGCCGTTCTTCGACAACGCCACGTTCTCGCTCTTCGTCACCGTGGCCGGCACTTGCGTCGCCTCGGCAACCCTGGGACTGGTGCTCTCGGCGGTGGCTACGTCCAACGAGCAGATCATGCAGCTGTTGGCGGTCTCCATCATCTCGCAGCTGGTCCTCGCCGGCGGGATGATCCCGGTGACCGGCCGGGCCGGCCTCAACCAGCTGTCCTGGCTGACGCCCGCGCGGTGGGGCTACGCAGCGGGTGCGTCGTCGATCGACTTCCCGGACCTTGTCAAGGTCAAGCAGATTCCGACGAACGACCCGATCTGGCAGCACTCAAAGCACATTTTCCTGCTCGACATGGGCATGCTGGCGCTGTTGTCGTTGTTCTACTCGCTGTTTGTACGCTGGCACATTCGGTTGCGGCACTAACCGGTCGCGCTCAGACTCTGCAGCGCGTATTCGCTGACCGTGATTAGCGCGTCAGTGGCCGATCTGCGGTCCCGGGCATCGATGGGGATAACCGGGACGTCTTCGGGCAGGGCCAGCGCCTTGCGTACCTCGGCAGCGGGATACCTTGGGGCACCGTCGAACTCATTGACCGCGATGAGAAACGGCAGGTTGCGATGTTCGAAGAAGTCGACGGCGGCGAAGCTGTCCTGCAGGCGCCGGCAGTCCACCAAGATGACCGCGCCGATTGCGCCGCGCACCAGGTCGTCCCACATAAACCAGAATCGGCGCTGGCCCGGAGTACCGAACAGGTAGAGCACCAGGTCCTCGTCCAAGGTGATCCGGCCGAAGTCCATCGCCACCGTGGTAGTCCGTTTGTCCGGAGTTGCCTCCACCATGTCGACGCCTGCGGAAGCATCGGTGACCATTGCCTCGGTTCGCAACGGCATGATCTCCGAAACCGCCCCGACGAACGTGGTCTTACCCGCGCCGAACCCGCCAGCGATGACGATCTTCGTGGAGGCGGTTTCTCGCGACTTCGGGCGCGGTCGGGCTGCACCTTCAGAGCGCTCGTAGGCCACGCAGCGTCCTTCCTATCAATTCGCGGCGTTCATCGCGGGTCGAGCTCTCGGTCAACGTCCGGTTCACTCGAAGGTAGCCCGAAGTCACCAAATCACCGACCAGCACACGCGTAACACCCAGCGGTAAATCCAGCCTGGCCGAGATTTCGGCAACGGATGGACTCTTGACACACAGTTGAACAATCCTGCCGCGCACGTCGCTGGATGGCCAGCGGTGAAACAGTGCGGACTGCAACGTCTGCACCGGCGCCTCCAGTGGAAGATCGACGCTGCTCTTCGTCCGCCCGGACGTCAGCGTGTAGGGGCGAACCAGGCTCGCCTCAGCTGCGTGTGAATCCGGCCGCCCCGGTGGCTCGCGACTGTCCATCGCGGCTCACGAGTGTGTTGGAGCGCGTCGGGACGACTGCACGACGTTGCCCACCCGCTCAACAAGGACGGCCATCTCGTAGCCGATCTGACCGATATCGCAGGATGTTGCGGCCAGCGTTGCCAGATGTGAGCCGTCACCGACCCGCATCAACAACAGATAGCCGTATTCCATCTCGACCACCGACTGCAGCACCTGGCCGCCGTCGAACAGCTGCGCGGCGCCGCTGGCCAGGCTGGCCAGACCTGAGGACACCGCGGCGAGCTGATCCGCCCGCTCGGCCGGCAGGTGCTCGCTGCTTGCGATCATCAGCCCGTCGACGGAAACCAGAATCGCGTGGGACACGCCCGGAACCTCCCGGGCGAAGTTCGACACCAGCCAGTCCAGCTCGTTGTCGGAACGGGGTGACTCAAAGCCAGACGTCATTCGTGATCGGGTCCTTGGTCTGTGTCGCGGGCATGCGATCGTCCTGCGCGAACGCCGCCGAAATGGCTGCTGATCGAGGTGCGGATGGCGTCCGGGTCGCGCGCTGGTGCCTCAGGTGCAGGCTTTTGCTCGGTGTTCCAGCCGGACTGGCCGGAATGCAATCCGCCGTTCGATGCTACCCCGTTGTCCTCATCCGCCCGATGCTGCGAGATGCCATTCTGCTCGGCAGCGGCCCCGCCCGGCACCAGCCGGGCGCCAGGTTCGCGTACCGGCAGGCCCTGATCGGTGTGCGTCTGCACGGGCACGTTCTCGACCTCAGCGGCCGCTGACCAGCCGCGGTCCCACACCGTCTGCCAATCCAGATCGGCGCTACGCGCCAAATCGTGCGGGTCAACCAGCCACTCGGAGAGCATCCGCTGGTAGATCAGATCGTCGTCCGCCGGCTTGCTCGACGGGGCGGCGACTTCGGCGGGCCAACCATCCTCGGTCTCCAGCGGGTCAGACGCAGCTGCGGGCTCCGTTTCGGCGGACTGCTGGGCATCACGGTTGACTCGAGCCCGCGAGCCGAAGAACGACGAGGTGTTCGACACCGGTTGGGCTGCCGGGGGTTCCGAAGTCGGCTCGACGACTTCTTCCCGTCGGGGCCGCAGACGCTCTCGCAGAGACGGCCGCTCGGGTCGGTCGGCCGGGACACCGGCGATGCCGCTGGACCCTGGCCTGCGCCGGGGCAACAAGCTGATCGGTGATTCGGTCGCGTAAGAGCCACTGGAGCCATTGCGCTCTGTCGTGTCGGCCAGCGCAGCAAGATCTCCACGGTCTTCGGGGTCGCCGTAATCCACTGCAGCGGCCGATTGGTCGGCGGCTGCCGAAACCGCTGGGCTGGATGCCACGCCTTCGTGCGGTGCAGCGGGGCCTCCGTCCGCACCAGCCAGCACCGTCGCCGGCAGATACACCTCGGCCGTCGTCCCCGAGCGTGCTTGCTCGATCGACGAGCCGCGCAACCGCACCCGGATGCCATGCCGGTCGGCCAGCCGGCCCACCACGAAAAGACCCATATGGCGGGCGCTGTCGGGAGTGACGTCTCCGCCGGAGCGCAGCCGCATGTTGGCGATCCGCCGGTCGCCGTCGGTCATGCCCAACCCGACATCGACGATCTCGAGGAGAACCGCCCCGTCGCTGCGCCGTGCGGCCGATACCCGCACCGGTGACGGCGGCGGCGAGTAACGCAAAGCGTTGTCGATCAACTCCGCGATCAAATGGACGATATCGCCGGAGGCTGGGCCGGTGATCGTGCAGTCGGGCACCATCGACGTTTCCACCCGCCGATAGTCCTCGACCTCGGAGGTGGCCGCATTGATGACCGACGACAGCGGCACCGGTGCGCGTTGCTCTCCGCGCACGCCTTGCGCGCCCGCCAGCACCAGCAGGTTGGCGCCGTTGCGGCGCATCCGCGCGGCAAGGTGGTCGAGCCGGAACAGGCTGTCGAGCCGATCGGGGTCCTCTTCGTTGCGCTCCAGCCGGTCGATCAGCGAGAGCTGTTGGTCGACCAGTGAACGGTTTCGCCGTGACATGGTCTCGAACATGTCGTTGACGAGTAGCCGCAACCGGGCTTCATCGCCGGCCAAGAGCAGCGCCTGGGTGTGCAACTCGTCGACCGCGTGCGCGACCTGACCGATTTCTTCGGTGGTGTACACCGGCACCTGCTCGGGAGGCTGTTCGTCGCCGGCCCGCACCCGGGTGATCTCGCGCTCGAGATCTTCGTGAGCAACCTTCAAAGCGCTGTCCCGCAGCACACGTAGCGGCTGGATCAGCGAGCGCGCCACCAGCAACACGATGAGGAGTGCGGCGGCGAGGGCCGCCAACACCAACAAGGTGTCGCGGATCGCGGCAGCACGCCGACTCTGGGCCTGATCCTCCAGGGCTTTCGTCACCAACGCGGTGGTGTCCTTGATCACCTGGGCGGCGATCGCGTCGGTGGTCTGTATCGACTTGAGCAGCGCCGGGTTGTTGACGAGCAGGCTGGTCGGATCGGACATGATCGCCATCCGGGTCACCATCTGCTGCTGCAGCGTCTTGGCTTCGGCTGAGCCGACACCAAGCACTTCAGCCATGCCGAACAACGTCGACGGCTCGGTACCGGCCAGGGTGATCATCGATGTGCGCAACTCGGGCTCGGGCAGTTCGGCGCCGCGGGTCACCAGCAGCTGCTGCATCATCATCTGGCCGCGGGCCCCGATCGCGCGGCTCAGTCCCTGAGCTGCGGCGCGGGTCTGCGCGCTGTCCACCCGCACCGACCCGTCGATCGCATTCTCGGCGGTCAACAAGATCGGCGCGTAGGTGGTCACCCGTTCCCGCAAACCGATGGAGTTCGTCGCCACCCTGTCCAGCAACGCCTGGCCACCGTTCAGCATGGCGCCGACGCCCGCCTTCACATCGGGGACTACGTCGGTGCCGGTCAGCCGAGCCTGCAGCTCGTATTTGCGGGCGTCGTAGTTCTTCTTCGCTCCCTCGACGTCACCCCCGGCGGAACTCGCCAGCAATGCGACGTCGAGGGCCGACATGTATTTGGTAATGGCCGGAACCAGCTCGGCGCGATCAGCGGCTAACCGGAGGTCGTGCGCCTCGGTGAACGCGTCCGAGATACGCAATCCCCCGAAAACCATTGCCAGCACTAAAGGCACCGCCACAATTGCCACGACTTTCCAGCGGACCGGCCAATTGCGCGGCGACCACGACGCGGGCCGTTTCGCCGATGCGGATTCGGCGCCGGCGCTGCCTGCGGTGTTAATTTTGGCCGGTAGGACCGCCCGCGTCACGCGAGCAAACATGGTCACGGGACGACGGCCGCGCTTGCGACCGCTCCGCTGAATCGCAGTGTTAGCGCGAGGTTCATGAGACTTCCTGCTAATTGCACCCACCCCGAGCGACGGGCGAGCGATATACGCCTGGCAATTCTGCGAGTATGCCAGCCTGCGGCTACCCTGACCACAATTCTTACTGAACAGACAGAGTTCGCCGGCTCGCACCAGACACCGCGAAGGATAGCTGAGCAAATTGTCTTACGACAACTGTCATCATCGATAGATGTTCCGGCTGCTGTTTTACTCCCCGCGTATCGCACCCAATACCGGCAATGCAATCCGGACCGCGGCGGCCACCGGCACCGAACTTCACCTCGTCGAGCCGCTCGGCTTCGATCTGTCCGAACCCAAGCTGCGCCGAGCCGGGCTGGACTACCACGACCTGGCCTCGGTGACCGTGCATAAGTCACTGGATGCCGCGTGGCAGGCGCTGGCACCGCAGCGGGTGTTCGCTTTCACGGCGCATGCCACGTCGCTGTTCACCGACGTGAGCTATCAGGCCGGCGACGTGTTGATGTTCGGCCCGGAGCCCACCGGACTGGACTCGACGACACTGGCCGACGGCCACATCACCGAACGCATCCGCATCCCCATGCTGACCGGACGACGCTCACTCAATCTCTCCAACGCCGCCGCGGTCGCCATTTACGAAGCGTGGCGTCAACAGGGGTTCGCTGGCGCGGTCTAAGCCTTCGGGGTGTTCGCGCGCCGAATGGCCACCTAATACACCCGACTCCTTTTGAACCGCGACGTAACTGGCCGCTCGGCGAGAGATCTACCAGCGTTCCAGTGCGTGAGCTTCTCGGCGGGTAACCGCTTGGCCGGCCGGAAGTCGGTGCCTTTGGTGTAGGCGATCGGAAACAGCCCGCCCTGGCTGTACTGCTGGTAGGGAATGCCCAGCACCTCGGCCGCCTTTTTCTCACCGCCGCGAGCTAGGTGCAGCGTCGTCCAACAGGAGCCCAACCCACGAGAGCGCAGCGCAAGGCAGAAACTCCAGACCGCGGGAACAGCGACGCCCAGAACGAGGCGCCGCCCAGCGGCGACGTCTCCTCCCGACCTTCGATGCAGGGGATCAGCAGTACCGGCGCCTCATGCATGTGCTCGGCAAGATAAGTCGCGGAATCTCGCACCGCGCCCATTCGCTCACCTCGAGTATCGCCCTCGGGGTAGTCAGGTGACGGCGAGCTGAGATAGCCCCGAGCATTGGACAGGTAGATCTCGCCGATCGCCTTTTTCTTGTCGGGGTCCTCGACGAACACCCACTGCCAGCCCTGCGAGTTGGAACCGGTCGGCGCCTGCAGCGCCAATTCGAGGCATTCCATCAGCACTTCGCGGGATACCGGCTTGTCGAAATCGAGTCGCTTACGAACCGAGCGGGTGGTGGTCAGGACTTGGTCGACAGACAGGTTGAGGGTCATGCGTGGAGATTACAGTCGCCCTGCCCCGCTTATTCCCGGGCCGATCCAGCAGGAAAGGACACGGGCGATGGATGCTGACGCGCGAGCGAGTTTCACCGCCGAGACGATGGCCCTCCAGCGAGCCTTCGCGTCGCATCGCCCGGCGAAGTCACGGCTTTTCACTGACCCCTACGCCGACGCGTTCTTGCGGCCCTGGATGCGAGGGATGGCCGCCGCCAGCGCCATTCCAATCCTGCGGAGTGTCGCGACGCGTTTGTTCGACGCGAAAACCGGCCCGAGGCCTCGCCCGTCAGCGATCATTCGTACCCGCGTCATCGATGACGCGTTGCTCGACATCGTTAATCATCACCACCGGATCACCTCCGTCGATCCACACAAACGCAGCCGGGTCGTCGTTCTAGGTGCCGGGTTCGATACCCGCGCCTACCGGCTGAACGCTCTGGCTACCGCACGCGTCTTTGAGCTCGACCATCCGTCGACGCAACGGGCGAAACGCAAGGTGATCGATCGGCTGGGCATCTCACGTGACGGCGTCACCCACGCGCCGATCAACTTTGAAGACGATGACTTGCTCGACGTGTTGACGAGCGCGGGAATCGACCCATATTCGCCGATCGTGTTCGTGTGGGAGGGAGTGACGAACTACCTGAGCGCCGAGGCCGTCGACGACACGCTAGCCACCATTCGCCGGCTGGCGGGTAGCCCACACGCAGCGCTGATCGCTACTTATGTTGATATCCGAGCGCTCAATGACCCCAGCCCCTTTCCCGAGGCACGGCGGTGGACCAAGGCAGTCGGTAGTGTGGGTGAGCCGTGGACGTTCGGCCTGCACCCGAATGCGGCATCCCAGTATTTCCGTGACCGCGGCTACCAAATCCGTAGCGACATATCCACGAAAGACGCTGGCCGGCAACTTCTTAACGGGTTACACCGCACCGAGCAAGGTTCGGAGCTGTACCGGGTGCTTGTCGCCGACATAACCCCGCCGCAGTGAGATGGGGCGCGAGTGTGCGTGCTTGTGCAAGACACGCCGTCGTGAGTTGGCATTCTGCGCACGTTCGACGGAAGAACGTTCACCGAAAATCCCGGGACTTGGATCCGACCTTGAGGGTGAGCTTGGCCAACCGCTCGGCCACGACGGTGACGGCACCGCTGGCGTTTTGGACCTGACCCCGGATCAGCAGCGCCGACGCCGTCTGCGCCAGTTTGCGGTGGCGCGCCCACACTCCCGGTGTGCAGAGCACGTTGACCATCCCGGTCTCGTCCTCGAGGTTGATAAACGTCACTCCCTGCGCGGTCCCCGGCCGCTGTCGATGAGTCACCGCCCCAGCGATCAGCACGCGGTCGCCGTCGGGCACCGAAAGCAGGGACTCTGCAGGTAACACCCCCATCTCGTCGAGATCGGACCGCAAGAATTGGGTCGGATAGCTGTCCGGGGAGATGCCGGTGGCCCACACATCGGCGGCGGCCAATTCCAGCTTGGTCATCCCTGGTAACGCCGGTATGTGGGACGACGAGCCCACACCGGGCAACCGGTCCGGCCGCCCCGTGGCGGCCGCCCCGGCTGCCCACAGCGCCTCCCGCCGGGAGATCCCAAAGCAGCTCAACGCTCCTGCGGTGGCCAGGGCTTCGGTCTGCGGCACGGAAAGCTGTACCCGGGAGGTCAAATCCAGCAGGGAGGCGAACGGGCCGTTGGCTTTTCGCTCCTCGACCAGTTTTTCAGCCAGGTCGTCTCCGATATAACGGACGCCGCCCAACCCCAGCCGCACTTCCGTTCCGGCGTTCTCCAAAGTGGCATGCGCCAAGCTGGCAGCCACACACGGACCGTGCACCATCACGCCGTGCCTGCGAGCGTCGGCTACCAGCGACTGCGGTGAGTAGAAGCCCATCGGCTGCGCACGTAGCAGTGCGGCGCAGAACGCCGCCGGGTGATGCAGCTTGAACCACGACGAGTAGAACACCAGTGACGCGAAGCTCAGCGCGTGGCTTTCCGGAAAGCCGAAATTAGCGAAGGCTTCTAGTTTTTCGTATACCCGGTCGATCACCTCGTCGGCGGCGCCGTGCATCCGCCGCATGCCGTCGTAAAACCGGCCGCGCAGCCGTCGCATGCGTTCCGCCGAACGCTTGGACCCCATGGCACGCCGTAGCTGATCGGCTTCGGCGGCAGAAAAGCCGGCGCAATCCACCGCAAGCTGCATCAGCTGTTCCTGAAACAGCGGCACTCCCAGCGTTTTCCGTAACGCCGACGCCATCGACGGGTGGTCGTAGACGACCGGGTCGACGCCGTTGCGTCGCCGGATGTACGGATGTACCGAGCCACCCTGGATGGGCCCGGGACGGATCAACGCGACCTCGACCACCAGGTCGTAGAACACCCTGGGCCGCAGCCGCGGCAGGGTGGCCATCTGCGCGCGGGACTCCACCTGGAACACCCCGACGGAATCGGCGCGGGAAAGCATTTCATACACCGCGGATTCGGACAGGTCCAACTTGGCCAGGTCGACCTTGATGTCTTTGTGCTCGGCTAACAGGTCGATGGCGTAGTGCAACGCCGAGAGCATGCCGAGCCCGAGCAGGTCGAATTTCACCAATCCGATTGCCGCACAGTCATCTTTGTCCCACTGCAACACGCTGCGATTCTCCATGCGCGCCCATTCCACCGGGCAGACATCGGCGATCGGGCGGTCACAGATCACCATGCCGCCAGAGTGGATGCCCATGTGCCTCGGCAGGTTCTGAATCTGGGTGGCCAGCTCGATTACCTGCTCGGGAATGTCCTCGATATCGGACGGCCGCGCGTTCCAGTGCGCGATCTGCTTGCTCCAAGCATCCTGCTGCCCCTGCGAGAAACCCAAAGCGCGGGCCATGTCGCGCACCGCGATCCGCCCGCGGTAGGTGATCACGTTGGCGACCTGAGCGGCGTAGTCCCGGCCGTACTTGTCGTAGACGTACTGGATGACCTTTTCGCGTTGATCTGATTCGATGTCGATGTCGATATCGGGTGGCCCGTCGCGGGCCGGCGACAAGAACCGCTCGAACAATAACTCGTTGGCAATCGGATCGACCGCGGTGACACCGAGGGCATAACAGACCGCCGAGTTGGCCGCCGATCCCCTGCCTTGGCACAGAATGTTGTTCTCTCGGCAGAACCGGGTGATGTCGTACACCACCAGGAAGTAGCCCGGAAATGTCAGTCGGGCAATGATTTCCAACTCGTGCTCGATCTGAGCGTACGCCTGCCTCGCCCGCGTTCGCGGCCCGTAGCGGCGCTCCGCCCCCGCCATCGCCAGCTCGCGCAACCAGCTGTCCTCGGTATGGCCGGGCGGGACGTCGAACGGTGGCAGCTGCGGGGCGATGAGCGCCAGACCGAAGGCGCACTGCTCGCCGAGCTCGGCCGCAGCGGTCACCACATCGGGCCGCTGCGCGAACAGCCGCGCCATCTCCTCACCCGACCGCAGATGAGAACCGCCCAACGGAGCCAACCAACCGGCCGCCTCGTCCAGCGACTGCCTGGCCCGTATCGCACCCATGGCCATCGCCAGCCGACGACGTGACGGCGCAGCGAAATGCGCACCGGTGCTGGCGACGCAACGCAGGTCGAATCGCATTGCCAATTCGGCTAGTTGAGCGTTGGTTTCGTCGTCGAGCGGATGGCCATGCTGGGTCAGCTCCACGCTGACCCGCCTCCGCCCGAACCGGTCCACCAGATCGGCCAACGCCGCCGAGGCCGCATCCGGTCCGCCGGTGGCCAGCGCAGAACGGACATGACCTTTACGGCAACCGGTCAGGATGTGCCAATGCCCACCCGCCGCGTCGGTCAGCGCATCGAAGTCGAAGCGCAGCTTGCCCTTCTCGCCGCCGGCCAGGTGTGCCGCGGCCAGCTGCCGCGACAATCGCCGATAGCCTTCCGGACCGCGAGCCAGTACCAGCAGATGCGGGCCCGCCGGATCGGGCTCGTCGGTCCGGGCGCCGGGCCCGAGCGACACTTCGGCACCGAATACGGTACGCATGTCCAATTCCACAGCCGCTTCGGCAAACCGCACCGCCCCATAGAGGCCGTTGTGGTCGGTCAGCGCGATGGCGCGCAGATCCAGCCGCACCGCCTCCTCGACTAGTTCTTCCGGTGTGCTAGCACCGTCGAGGAAGCTGAACGCCGAATGCGCGTGCAACTCGGCGTACGCAATGGATGAGCGAACCGTCTGGTTGTCATCCGGAGGCTGGTAGCTCACCCGCTTGCGCGACAGTGGGACGTCATCGGCCGGTCCCCACACAGATGGCGTGCCGGGACGGCGCGGCTTACCGGCGAGTACCCGCTCCATTTCCGCCCAGCCCGGCGGACCGTTACTCCAGCCCATCCTGCCAGTCTATCGAATATATGTTCGACTGGGCTAGGGTGCGTCACCTGTTGCTGAAGGTGGGTACGCGGCGCTGAAGCGCGGCGTTGACGCCTTCAGCGCCTGGTCAGGGGCGAGCGCATTGAGCTGGTCGGGCCGGTTCAGGGTGACGATGGCGACCGGGCCGCGGTGCTCGACCAGAACGGGGGTGGGCACAGTCATGCCGTCATGCCTTCCTGTCGACGGTGTCATATGTGGCCATGAGCAGGGATTTCGCGGCGCGCCAGCGCCGGTCGACAGTCGCCTCGAGGCCGGGCAGCCGACGCAGCGCCAGACCGCGGGCGGTGGCCATAGCGACGTCGAGCAGCGTGCGCCCGTCGTCGTTGTTCGCGAGGGTGGGGAGCACTTCGGCGACGATCCGGGCCAGCTGGCGATCCAGGTCTCGGCCGAGGTTTTCGATCGGCTCACGCAGTTCGAGATCAGTGCGGGCGGCGGCCCAGAGTTCAGCCGCGGTCTGGAATGCAGGACCGGTGTGGATGTCCCACATTCGATCCAGCAAGGCTTGCATGCGGCGACGCTCGTCGCGCTGACTGGCGCGGATCTGCTCCCGAGACTGCTCAACCAATCGCTGCGACAGATGTCCGACGGCCTGCACGACCATGTCGACGCGTCCATCGAAGTAATGCTGCTGCGCTCCTTGGGAGACCCCAGCACGTTCAGCAACCCCGCGGGTCGTCACCGCCGCGTACCCCTCTTCGATCAGGCACTCGACCGCCGCGTCGAGCAATGCCGTCCGTGTCGATTCCCTGCGCTCCGCTTGGGTCCGGCGGCGCACCCGGGTAGATGGGTTCACAACATTCACGCTAACACAGATACAAGTCAGCCGACTGAAATGTTTGTGGAGTCACCGGGTGTTGAAAAAATACTCAGAAATTCTCAGCCAACGACGCGAAATTCTGTCTTTTATTACACGCGTGCACGTTCTTGAATGCGTTGCCACACAATCGACCCCAGTTGTTTACACGAATTAATCTGGCGGCCACCTGCCACCGGTAGCCGCAGCGGATACTCGTGAGAAGTCCCAGGGGTGAACGGCGGTGACATTTCGTGGAGCAACTCAACGCGCTGGATGCTGGCTTCCTTATGGCCGAAGATTCGGACCGGAACGTCAGCCTGGCGATCGGCGGAATCGCGATCATCGACGGTTCCGCCCCGAATTACGGTGAGTTCAAGGACATTCTGGGAGAACGGATCCGAGCGATACCGCGGTGCACGCAGATGTTGCGTACCCAACCCTTCGATGTCGGTGCTCCACAATGGGTCGACGATCCGGGATTCGACCTGAGCCGCCACGTCCGCCGGGTGGCAGTTCCCCGACCCGGCGACGACGCCGAACTGTTCCGAGTTATCGCCGATGTGCTGGAGCGCCGCCTGGACCGGGACCGCCCGCTGTGGGAATGCTCGGTCATCGAGGGTCTGAAGGGCAATCGCTGGGCGATCCTGATGAAGATCCACCACTGCATGGCCGATGGCATCTCGGCGACCCGCATCCTGACCCAACTGTGCGATGACGTCGAGGGCGACGCATTCGCTCGACCCACTGCCGCCAAGCGGACCGCCGCAGCACACCCACGCCTAAAGCCGGTGCCGCCGCCCGCCCCACGCAGCAACCCGCTGGAGACCCTCTGGAATCCGCTCGACAACCTTTGGCGGACGGCCAGCAGCATCACCGGTGCCGCTGTGCGAACGGTCAACGGCGCCGCCGAAATCGCTGGCGGGTTGCTCCGACCTGCCGCCGATTCGTCGCTGGTGGGGCCGGTCACCGCGATGCGGTGTTATCGGGCGGTACGCGTCCCACTCGCCGAGGTCGAACAGGTATGCCGAAAGTTCGACGTAACCATCAACGACGTTGCGCTCACCGCGATCACCGAGGGCTTCCGCTCGGTTTTGCTGCATCGCGGCGAGCAACCCCGCCCGGACTCGCTGCGCACCCTGGTGCCGGTATCGGTGCGCTCTCCCGACACGCTGGACAAGCCGGGCAATCGGCTCTCAGTCATGCTGCCCTATCTCCCCGTCGACCAGGACGACCCGATCCAGCAATTGCGCGTCGTGCACAGCCGGCTGAGCCGGGCCAAGCAAGGCGGTCAGCGGCAGGCCGGCAACATGGCGGTGTCGGCGACGAACCACATCCCGTTTATGTTGTCCTCGTGGGTGATTCGGCTGCTCACCCGTCTGCCGCAGCGCGGGATCGTGACGCTGGCAACCAATGTGCCGGGACCGCGTCGCCAGTTGGAGATGATGGGCCGCAAGGTAGCGCGCCTGCTGCCGATTCCACCGATCGCGCTGCGGCTACGCACGGGTGTCGCGGTGTTGAGCTACGCCAATGACCTGGTGTTCGGTATCACCGCCGATTACGACGCTGCAGCCGACGTCGACGAACTGGCCAAAGGGATCGCGATGGCCATCGCGCGGTTGGAAATGCTCAGCCAAGACTCGGTCTTGTTGTTCGCCAACAAATCGGTCTGACTAACCTGGCTACCGGCATCGCAACGGCGTGCCGGAAGGCAGGGAAGGCGAATTGTCGGTCAGCATCGACCCGCGCCGCCACGACGCTGTGCTGCTCGACCTCGGCGACCTGGCGACCGACAACGCACTCGTGGAGCAACTGCACGACGCCGGCGTTGTTTCCGGCGAGCTCCATCGCTCCGATTCCGCCGCACTGATCGAGGCGGCGGAGCGGCTGGCCGTCCGACCAGGCCGCTGCGCCGTCGTCACGGCAACCGGAGACGGTGTGGAGGCCGCGCGGGCCGGCGGCTTCGCCTTGGTGATCGGGATCGACAACACCGGGCACGCCGACGATCTGCGTCGCCGCGGCGCCGACGCGGTGATCACGGATCTGCGACAAATCCGCGTTCGCACCGGCGACCGACGGATGTCAGAGCTCCCAGACGGGCTACAGGCCCTCGGCATCGTGACCGGCCGGCACCCCGCGGTGTTCTTCGACTTCGACGGGACACTCTCCGACATCGTCGAGAAACCTGATTCGGCTCACCTGGTCGAGGGCGCGGCCGATGCGCTGACATCGCTGACTACGCACTGTCCGGTCGCAATACTGAGCGGCCGCGACCTCGCCGACGTGCAACAGCGAATCGGCTTGCCCGGCATCTGGTACGCGGGCAGTCACGGATTCGAGCTGACCGGACCCGACGGCGCACACCACCAGAACGCCGACGCGGCAGCAAGCATCCCGGTGCTGGCGGAGGCGGCCGCCGGGCTAGCCGACCAGCTCGGTCACATCCCCGGAGTCGTGGTGGAAAACAAGCGGTTTGGTGTCGCGGTGCATTTCCGCAACGCCGCCCGTGAGCGAGTCGGCGAGGTGGCTGCGGCCGTACGACGCGCCGGACAACGCTCTGGGCTTCGCGTTACAACCGGTCGCGAGGTCATCGAGCTTCGTCCAAACGTGGACTGGGACAAGGGCAAGACGCTTCGCTGGGTGATCGACCACGTTCGCACTGACGAACAATCAGGTCCGCTGTTACCGGTCTACCTGGGTGACGACATCACCGATGAGGATGCGTTCGACGCGGTGCGCGATGACGGCATCGGCATCGTGGTGCGGCACGCCGACGACGGGGACCGCGCCACCGCGGCGAGGTACGCATTGGACAATCCCGACCGGGTGCGCGAATTCACCGAGCGGCTGGCACACCAGCTCGCTGGCTGATCACAGGATCGCTTGGGTTTGGAGCACTTTGGCGGCCAGTTTGCCGTTGTCGCCGCGGACCTCCGTTTCGACGACGATGGTGCGTGTTCCGATGTGCAGCGGATGGCTGTGCGCCTTCACCGTGCCGCAACGAGTGGCGGCTAAGAAGTTGGTCTTGGATTCGATGGTGGCAGTTCCGGCCGCGCCGTCGGGAAGATTGAGAAACGCGCACGCCCCCGCCGCCGAGTCAGCCAGGGTCATGACGATCCCGCCATGCAGCACGTTGTTGCTGGCGCACAGGGTCGGGGTCCAATCCAGGCTCAGCACCACCTCGTCGGGCAGGAAGGTGTCCGCGGTGATGCCCAGGATCGCGCACAGCGGGATTTGGTTGTGGATCAATTCGGTGGCGGCGGGGTCGGTCATAACCTCATCGTGGTCGGGCGCCGACACGGAGTCGATTGCCTGTCAGGTAATCGCTCGCCCTCCAATGGCGCGCAGCGCTTCGGCGGTTTGCGCGTCGGCGGGATAGAACGACTCGATCGCTACTTCGGCCACCGTGACGTCCAGCGGCGCGCCGACGACGGCCGTCATGCTGAAGAATGCCAACTCGCGGTCACCGTGACGCAGCCGCAGCGGCACCGCAACATCGGTGAGCTCGGGACGCTCGGCCACGCTTCCCGGATAAGCCGACAACTCCGCGTGCAACTCCGCCAGCCGCGGATCGCGGGTGGCCTGCACTTGGCGGTGCAGCCGTTCGAGGATATGCGCACGCCACTCGGGGAGATTGGCAATCCGCGGCGCCATGCCGTCCGGGTGCAGCGAGGTGCGCAATGCGTTCACCGGCGGCGTCAGCAGTGCCGGGTCGCATCCTTCGGTGAGCACCGCGACGGCCGCGTTGCCGTCGAGCATTTCCCACCATCGATTGACGACCAGCGCGGGGTACGGCTCGTGTCCGGTGAGGATCTGACGCAGTGCCGCCCGGAGCCTGGTCAGTTCCGGCTCGTCGAGCGAGTGTTCGGGATAGGCGGGCGCGTAACCGCCGGCCAGCAGCAGCGCGTTGCGCTCACGCAGCGGCACGTCCAGCTGCTCGCTGAGCCGCAGGATCATCCCCGGAGTCGGGCGTGACCGTCCGGTCTCCACGAAACTCAGGTGCCGAGCCGAGATCTCGGCCTGGATGGACAGGTCGAGCTGGCTGATTCGACGCCGCTCGCGCCACTCGCGCAGCAGCTGGCCGACTGCGGGTGTTGCCGGGGCCGGGCGGGCCAGGGTCGTCATCGCCACGACTTTAGCCGCGCGGGCTCATGGCCACAAGTCCATCGAGGAGTTCACGACCGATGACTTACAGCGTGTGCTCGACACGCTGCACACGGAGATCGGCGCGGCTGAGGCCGAGATCGATGCGTTAAAGGCCTACAAGGGCAGGGGACGGTAGAGCCATGAGGGTCACGGTGGCCGTGCTGGCTGTCGCCGTGGCGGCAATGGTGGTCGTGGCGCCCGGTACGGCCGGCGCCGACCCGACACCTTCACCCGGACCCGGATACCAGTCCCGGGCCCGTCTGGGCCGCAGTTCCCGGGCGTGCAGACCTATCAACCCCACTGCCTGGTGGCCCCGTTGAGCTGTGGGTTCCGGTACGACCCGGGCACCGGTACTTGGAACGCGCCGTCGGGAACCGACTCGCCCGGAGCAACGTCAGAACAGGTATCGGCCCGCTCCAACCTCTCTCTGTGGCGGCCCGAGTGCTTTGCTGGGATTGACTAACCGTGAGCCCCGATGCAAGCCTCAAATATGAGCAAAATGCCCCGGGCGGCCTTGGTGCGATTACCTGACGGGTAATCGACGACGCGCAGCCCCGGGGCACTTACGGCATTGCCTCCTTAACGGAGGTCAGTCGTCTTTGTCGTCGTCTTCGTCTTTGTCGTCGTCTTCGTCCTTGTCGTGGGCTTCGTCCTCGTCCTGGTCTTTGTCTTTGTCCTGACCTTTGTCGTCGCCCTTGTCTTTCTTGCCTTTTTCTTTCTTGCCTTTGTCTTTATCTTTGCCGGCCCCGAGTTCCAGGGTTGCCCAGTGGCTCGGCGAGATGAAAACCGACCACTTCCCCTCGTCGCTTCCCAGCTTGACGACGCCGTTTTCCACCTCCCACTTGGTGCTGTCGTCGTAGTCCGTCTCGTGCCCGTCGCTGTAGGTGAGTTTGAATGCCATGCCGCAGGCTGCCACGGTGGAGCCTCCGGTAAACCGCCTGAGGCAAATTTCTTTGCCCGCTGGGCCAGGGTTCAGGTCTGGTACTCCGCCGCGCCGTCGTCCAGCACCACTCGGATGTTGCTGCCGTCGGCCGCGGCAGCTTCGGTGCGGAACACCGCTTTGCCGGCTTCGGTGCGCCAGATCGAGGTAGTCAGCGTCTCACCCGGGAAGACCGGGGAGCTAAACCGCGCCGCGATCGAGGTGACCGCGCTGGCGTCGCCGTCGCCGAGTTCGGCGACCAACGCCCGGCCGGAGAACCCGTAGGTGCACAGACCATGCATGATCGGCTTGGCGAACCCCGCCATTTCCTTGGCGAACCATGGGTCGCTGTGCAGTGGATTGCGGTCGCCGGAGAGCCGGTAGATCAGCGGCTGATCATCCCGGGTGGGGAACGCGACCCGCGCGTCGGGCTGCCGATCAGGGATCTCCGGCGACTCGGGGCGCTGCCCTGGCGATCCGCCGAAGCCGCCGGCGCCGCGAATGACGAAGGTAGTGAGGGTCTCCGCGATCAGTGCCCCTGACTCGGGATCGCTACCGCGCGCACGCAGGAAGACGATGGCGTTCTTGCCCTCGCCCTTGTCCTGAATGTCGGCGACTTCGGAGACCACCGATAATTTTCCGGCCGGCGGCAGCGGTGCGTGCAGCCGCACGCCCTGCGAACCGTGCAAGAGCATGGCCCAGTTAAAGGTTCCGACCTTGGCCGCCGCCCCGAAGCCGGTGCAGCAGATCACCGCATAAGTGGGTAGCACCTGCTGGGTGATGCCATGGCTGTTCTCCGTGGTGAAAGACAGATCCTCGATTCCGGCGCCGACACCGAGCGCATAGAGCAACGTGTCGCGGTCGGTCCACTCGAAAAGCATCGGTTCGGTTGTCGCGCCGACGGCATTCGGGTCGATTGCCATGCGGGTCTCCTCTCGATCGCGTTGATTCGGGCATCCTGGCATCCCACGCCATTGCATCATTCGACACCATTTTCTTGACCCCAACCCTGGCAAACGCTTCACATCGACGCTCTCGGCAGGGCAGGCTTATCACCATGGCCAACAGCACCCGTTCCGTCTTCTGGAAGCTTGCTGCCGCACTGGCAGCGGTCATCTTCGTGGGCGCCTGCTCGGGATCGCCGCACGTGCGCAGCATTACCTTGACCTTCATCCGGCACGCGGAGTCGGAGAGCAACGCCCACCACATGATCAACACCGATGTGCCCGGTCCGAGTCTCTCCGAGGAAGGTCAGGGCCAAGCCGAACAGCTTGCCCACCAGCTGTCCCGCAACAACTTCGACGGCGTCTACGCCTCGGATATGGTCCGCACCCAGCAGACCGCGGCGCCGCTGGCCCATGCACTCGGCAAGCACGTCCAAGTCCTGCCCGGCCTGCGGGAAATCGACGCCGGCTGGTACAACGACACGCCGGCGAAGAGGGCTGCCTCGACGTACCTGCTTGCCCCGGCGGATTGGCTGAACGGCGACCTCAAGGACGCCGTGCCCGGGTCGATCAGCGGTACGAAATTCAATGATGAATTCACCGCCGCCGTCCAAACGATCTACGACAGCGGTAACAGCAAACCGGTGGCGTTCTCGCACGCCGAGTCGATCATGTACTGGACCTTGATGAACGTCAAAAACCCCAAAGACAGCCTGGTGACCAGCCATCATCTGCCGAACCTGGGCCGCGTGGTGATCACCGGCAGCCCGGCAATGGGATGGACGTTGGTGGACTGGGACGGCATCCGCGACTTCAACTATTAAGCCGCGCAGGTCTGGGTCCCCCGACTGACGGTACGGTACTGGACTGTACTGCCCTAGCGGCTCTATCCTGAGCGCGTGACCCAGATTGCCGATCCCGCCGCGGAGTCGTCACCGTGGTCGCCGCGGGAGATCGAGCTGCTTGCGGTGACGTTGCAGCTGCTGCAAGAACACGGGTATGACCGGTTGACGGTGGACGCGGTGGCGGCCACCGCTCGCGCCAGCAAGGCCACCGTCTACCGGCGCTGGCCGTCGAAAGCCGAATTGGTGTTGGCCGCGTTCATCGAGGGCATCCGCCAAGTCGCGGTGCCACCCGAAACGGGCACGCTGCGAGGCGATTTGTTGCGCGTAGGAGAGCTGATCTGTCAACAGGGTCAGCAGCACGCCGGCACCATCCGCGCGGTGCTTGTCGAGGTAGGGCGCAACCCCGCACTCAACGACGTCATCCAGCACCAGTTCATCGAGCAGCGGAAGACCTTGCTCAACCAGATCCTCCAGCAGGCCGTTGACCGCGGTGAGATCGACCAAGGCGCCATCAACGACGAACTCTGGGATCTGCTGCCGCACTATCTGATCTTCCGGTCCATCTTTCCCGGCCGGCCGCCGACCCCGCAGACCGTGGAAGCCCTCGTCGACGAGGTCATTATCCCAAGTCTGACCCGACCGCTCGAAGCGCAACCAAACTCGCCAGACGATCGTCCCACCGGTTACCGAAAGGCCAACAGGTGAAAGGAATTTCACTGTCCAGCGTGGTCAGACGAGGTTGGATGGCATTGGTCGCCTCGGTCGTCATCGCCGTCGCCGCCTTCGGCGTCTACCGGTTGCACAGCATCTTCGGCTCTCACCAAAGCAATTCCGCCGCCGAGGGCATCTCGAATGAGATCATCCCGTTCAACCCCAAGCAGGTGATCCTCGAAGTCTTCGGCGCCCCCGGAACGGTGGCGACCATCAACTATCTGGACGTCAACGCTCAGCCACAGCAAGTCCTGGACGCTCGCCTGCCGTGGTCGTTCACGATCACGAGCACAGAGCCAGCCATCGTGGGCAACGTTGTGGCGCAAGGCAACGGTGACACCATCGGCTGCCGCATCACCGTCAACGGCGTCGTCAAAGACGAAAGGACCGTCAACGCAGTGAACGCCTACACCTTCTGCCTGGACAAGTCCGGATGAGCAACCACACCCGGCGTCCTTCGGTGCCGCACACCATCCGCCGGCTTGCGGTACCGATCCTGCTGGTGTGGGTCGCGCTGGCCGGCATCACGAATTCGACTGTCCCGCAACTGGAGGAGGTCGGACGAGTACACAACGTTTCGCTCAGCTCACCCGATGCACCGTCACTTCAGGCGACGAAACACATCGGGAAAGTGTTCCACGAGTTCGATTCCGACAGCACGGCAATGGTCGTCCTCGAAGGCGACAAGCCGTTGGGCGCTGACGCGCATCGGTTTTACGACACCCTGGTCCGCAAACTCGAACAGGACAAGAAGCACGTCGAGCACGTCCAAGACTTCTGGGGCGATACCCTGACGGCGGCCGGCTCGCAAAGCGCAGACGGCAAGGCCGCCTATGTGCAGGTCGATCTTGCCGGCGATCAGGGTTCGGCCCTGGCCAACGAGTCCGTCGAAGCCGTCCGCAGCATCGTCGATCACACGCAGGCCCCGAAGGGCGTCAGGGCCTACGTCACCGGCGCGGCGCCGCTAACCGCGGATCAATTCGAAGTGGGCAGTCAGGGCACCGCGAAGGTCACCTCGATAACCGTTCTGGTGATCGCGGTGATGTTGCTTTTTGTCTACCGTTCCGTTCTCACGATGATCCTGGTGCTTCTCACTGTCCTTATTGAGATGGCCGCGGCTCGGGGAATCGTCGCGTTTTTGGCCTACCACGGGTTGATTGGACTTTCGACGTACTCGACTAATCTGCTCACGCTACTGGTCATCGCCGCGGGAACGGACTACGCGATCTTTTTCGTCGGCCGATATCAAGAAGCGCGTGGTGCCGGGGAGGATCGGGAGACGGCCTTCTACACGATGTACCGCGGGACCGCGCATATCGTCTTGGGGTCGGGCCTGACCGTTGCCGGTGCGGTGTTTTGCCTTAGCTTCACCCGGATGCCTTATTTTCAAAGCCTAGGGGTCCCGGCCGGCTTGGGCATTCTCGTTGCGCTCGTGGCATCACTCACCCTCGGTCCTGCCGTGCTTACCATCGGTAGTTCTTTCGGTCTGCTAGATCCCAAGCGCGCGTTAAGAACTCGGGGCTGGCGGCGGATCGGCACGGCCATCGTCCGCTGGCCTGGACCCATATTTGTCGTGGCGACCGCAGTCGCGCTCATCGGTCTGCTCGCCCTGCCGGGATACAAGACGAGTTATGACATTCGGCCCTACATGCCTGACCGTGCTCCGTCCAAGATCGGCTATGCGGCCGCCGAGCGGCACTTCTCTCGGTCCCGGCTGGAGCCCGAATTACTGATGATCGAGGCGGATCATGACCTGCGTAATCCTGCCGACATGCTGATCTTGGAACGGGTCGCCAAGGCGGTGTTCCACGTACACGGCATCGCCCAGGTGCAGTCGATGACCCGGCCGTTGGGGACGCCGATCGACCACAGCTCGATCCCGTTTCAGATCAGCGCGCAAAGCGCTAGCCAGATCGAAAATTTGAAGTACCAGAAGGATCGCGCGGCCGACTTGCTGAAGCAGTCCGGCGAATTGGCAAAAACGATCGGCATTTTGAAGCAACAGTATGCTCTCCAACAGCAGCTGGCTGCCGATACTCACGCCGAGACACAGGCCTTTCACGACACCATCGCCACGATCAACCGGCTGCGAGACCAGATCGCGAATTTCGACGATTTCTTCCGGCCGATTCGTAGCTACTTCTACTGGGAAAAGCACTGCTACGACATTCCTGCCTGCTTTGCGCTGAGATCCGTCTGGGACACGATCGACGGGATCGACCAGCTCAGCGAGAAATTCCAGAACCTCACCGCAACTCTGGATAAATTGGATGCGCTGCAACCACAACTGGTGGCCCTGATTCCGCCCCAGATCGCCAGTCAGGAGACCAACCGGGGACTGACGCTGTCGAGCTACGCCACCCAGTCCGGGATCTACGCTCAGACGTCGGCCGCGCTACAAAATGCGACCGAGCTCGGACGAGCCTTTGACGCCTCCAAGAACGACGACTCCTTCTACTTGCCGCCAGAGGTCTTCGACAACGCCGACTTCAAGCGCGGCCTGAAACTGTTCCTCTCGCCGGACGGCAAGGCCGCTCGCATGATCATCACTCACGAAGGCGACCCCGCCACCCCGCAAGGCATTTCGCACATCGACCCGATCATCACCGCCGCACACGAGGCTGTAAAGGGCACCCCCTTGGCCAATGCGAACTTCTATCTCGGCGGCACGTCGTCCACCTACAAAGACATCCAGGACATGGCCAAATACGACCTGATGATCGCCGGACTGGCCGCGCTCAGCTTGATTTTGCTGATCATGATGCTCATCACCCGAGGCCTGGTTGCCGCGCTCGTGATTGTCGGCACTGTCGCGCTTTCATTGGGCGCCTCGTTCGGGCTGTCCGTCCTGGTCTGGCAGTACATCTTTGGCATCCAGCTCTACTGGGTGGTACTCGCGTTGGCTGTCATCTTGCTGTTGGCCGTGGGATCCGATTACAACCTGTTGTTGATTTCCCGGTTCAAGGAGGAAATCGGCGCCGGGTTGAAGACTGGCATCATCCGTGCGATGGCCGGCTCCGGCTCGGTCGTGACCTCGGCCGGCCTGGTGTTCGCGATCACCATGTGCGCGTTCGTGTTCAGCGATCTGAGGGTGCTCGGTCAGATAGGCACCACCATCGGCCTTGGCCTGCTGTTCGACACCTTGATCGTGCGTTCATTTTTGACGCCCTCCATCGCTACCCTTCTCGGCCGCTGGTTCTGGTGGCCGCAACGAGTCCGTCCGCGCCCGGCCAGTGAAATGCTTCGGCCCTACGGGTCACGCCCCGCGGTTCGCCAACTACTGCTGTGGGACGACGAAGACGACCCCGCCGACTCCGACGAGCCCGCCACGGCGGTTACTTCCGGGTAGTCCACACGCCCAGTCCCACGATCGCGTCACACCTAGTTGACGTTGCCCCGGTGAGCGGCCACGATGGCTCACATGCGCTATGTCGTTACCGGCGGTACCGGGTTTATCGGACGGCGCGTGGTGTCGCGTCTGCTGGACACCCGACCCGATGCCGAAGTGTGGGTGCTGGTCCGCCGCCCGTCGCTGGGCCGCTTCGAACACCTGGCCGCCCAGTGGAGTGAACGGGCAAAAGCACTGGTCGGCGATCTGACCGAGACGGATCTGGGGCTCAGTGAGGAAGCCATCACCGAGCTCGGCGACGTCGAGCATGTGGTGCACTGCGCGGCGATCTACGACATCACCGCGGCCGAGGCCGAGCAACGCACGGCCAACGTGGACGGCACCCGCGCCGTGATCGAGCTGGCGCGCCGGCTCGATGCGACGCTGCATCATGTCTCGTCGATCGCGGTGGCCGGAGATTTCCGCGGCGAATACACCGAGGCCGATTTCGACGTCGGGCAACAGCTGCCAACGCCGTATCACCAGACGAAGTTCGAAGCCGAGCTGTTGGTCCGGGAAACGCCTGGCCTCCGGTACCGGATCTACCGTCCGGCGGTGGTGGTAGGCGATTCGCGCACCGGTGAGATGGACAAAATCGACGGGCCCTACTACTTCTTTGGCGTGCTGGCCAAGCTGGCGGTATTGCCTCGGTTTACCCCGATCATGTTGCCCGACATCGGGCGGACCAACATCGTCCCAGTCGACTACGTGGCTGAGGTCTTGGTCGCACTGCTGCATGCCGACGGTCGCGACGGCCACACGTTCCACCTGACCGCACCGAAAACCATTGGGCTGCGTGGCATTTACCGCGGCATCGCCCCCGCGGCCGGACTGCCGCCGCTACGTGGATCACTCCCGCGGTCGATGGCAGCACCGGTGCTCAGGGTGCGCGGCCGACCCAAGGTGTGGCGCAACATGGTCGCCACCCAACTGGGCATTCCTGCCGAGGTCCTCGACGTCGTCGACCTGGCGCCCACATTCACCTCCGATCAGACCCGGAATGCTCTGCGCGGCACTGGAAGCCCTGATATCCGGGTACCGGAGTTCGCCGACTATGCGCCGGCGCTGTGGCGATACTGGGCCGAACATTTGGACCCCGACCGCGCCCGCCGCGACGATCCGGCCGGACCGCTGGTCGGTAGGCACGTCGTCATCACCGGAGCCTCCAGCGGCATCGGCCGGGCATCGGCCATCGCGGTTGCCGAGCGAGGCGCGACGGTCTTCGCGCTGGCCCGCAACGGCAAAGCACTCGACGACCTGGTCGCCGAGATCCGCGCAGACGGCGGTCAGGCCTACGCCTTCAGCTGCGATGTCACCGATTCCGCATCGGTGGAGCACACCGTCAAGGACATCCTCGGGCGCTTCGACCACGTCGACTACCTGGTGAACAACGCCGGCCGGTCGATCCGGCGGTCGGTGGTCAACTCGACCGAACGCCTGCATGACTACGAACGGGTGATGGCTGTCAATTACTTTGGCGCGGTGCGGATGGTGTTGGCGCTGCTCCCGCACTGGCGCGAGCGCCGGTTCGGTCACGTCGTGAACGTGTCCAGCGCAGGAGTGCAAGCCAACAACCCCAAGTACAGCGCCTACCTGCCGACTAAGGCTGCACTGGACGCCTTCTCTGAAGTCGTCGGCACCGAGACACTGTCCGATCACATCACGTTCACCAACATCCACATGCCGTTGGTGGCCACACCGATGATCACGCCGTCGCGGCGGCTCAACCCAGTTCCGCCGATCACTGCCGAGCATGCCGCGGCAATGGTAGTGCGCGGGTTGGTCGATAAGCCGGCGCGTATCGACACCCCGGTGGGCACGCTCGCCGAGGCCGGGCTCTACTTCGCCCCCAAACTGTCGCGACGCGTCCTGCACCAGCTCTACCTGGGCTATCCCGATTCTGCGGCAGCGCGTGGCATCACAGCGCCGGAAACCCCTAAAGGCCTTGTCGCGCAGCCACCATCGAGGCGTCGGCCGAAGCGCCCGGTCCGCGCCGTGGCCGGTATGCGGGTTCCCGGACCGGTCAAGCGCGCGGTGCGGCTGGTGCCTGGGGTGCACTGGTAATCCTGCACATCGCCTGAGCCGCGTGGGTGCCCGGTATCGTTGCCGCAGTGACCGCCGCACCGGTTTTCCTCGACGTCGACACCGGCGTCGACGATGCGATGGCGCTGGTTTATCTGCTGGCCAGCCCAGACGCCGAACTGGTCGGCATCGCCTCCACCGGCGGAAACGTCGGTGTGGACCAGGTCTGCGAGAACAACTTAAGCCTGCTCGACCTGTGCCGGGCCGATCACCTGCCGGTGTCGAAGGGTGCCGAGCAGCCATTGTGTTGCCCGATGATTCCGCCGGGGAAAGTGCACGGGCCAAGGGGTTTAGGGTATGCCGATCTGCCCCCGACGCACCGCCAGCTCACCGACTATGACTCCGCGACAGCCTGGGTCAAGGCGGCGCATGCCCATCCAGGCGAGCTGATCGGCGTGGCCACCGGTCCGCTGACCAACCTGGCGCTGGCGCTGCGCCAAGAACCCGCGCTACCCACACTGCTGCGTCGGCTGGTGATTATGGGCGGTGCCTATGACTATCGCGGCAACACCAATCCGGTAGCCGAATGGAACATTCTGGTGGATCCCGAGGCGGCAGCCGAAGTGTTTGCGGCCTGGCCCACAGAAAAGACGGAAGCGGCTGAGTCGCAGACCCTTCCGATTCTGTGTGGCCTCGACGTCACCTGGAACGTGTCGATAACACCGGAGATACTCGTGCGGCTGGCAGCCGCTGCGGATTCGACGACGACCCCAATGAGCGTTGAGGACCAACACGGCACCCGGTCGTCCGCGTCCAACCCGTTGATTCGGGTGATCGAGGACGCGATCCGGTTCTACCTGGAGTCGTATCACGACTTAGGCCACGGATATCAAGCGCATCTGCACGATCCGCTGGCGGCCGCGGTGGCCCTCGATCCGCCGCTGGTCACGACCCAACCGGCGACGGTCGATGTCGAGTTGACCGGGACGCTGACCCGGGGCATGACCGTGACCGACTGGTCGGGTCGCTGGGGTCGAAAGCCCAACGCTCTGGTGGGTGTTGGGGTGGATCCGACGTTGTTCTTCGACCGGTTCATCGATCGGGTTGGACCGTTCGCCGGCCGACTGGGCTGAAATCGTCGGCTGCCAGCCAGCCATCCGGCTAAGGTTGGCCGGGGAGGTGCGGTGCTCACGATTCTGCGACGGGCGGTCAGCCTGTGGTGGCAGACCTGGCCCTGGCTTGCCGCCATTTACCTGATTGGCTGGTTCCTGCGGTACTGGGCGCTACACCTAGCGATCTACATTGGCCTGACTCACGGCGACTTCGCGGGAAGCCTGATCTTGCCGCTCGCGCCGTTGCTGCGACTATCGACCTATCTGGCAATGTTCCTGGTAATCCGTTCCGTTGCACCAGGATTGCAGGGAATCGAAACCGACGGGGAGGAGGCAAAGCGTGTCTTCGATGTAGTGATGACGGCGATTCTGCCGTTCCTGGTGATCTACACGGTGTGGAAGTTAGTCGTTGAAGACTACTACGTCTACATCACCAGCGTGAGCCACAAATTGCTCAGCGACTGGAACCTTACCGCGGCCAGAGAGATAAGCAGCGCTGCCATCGGGCCGAAACTCTGGGCCGCGATAATGATCGCATTCATCCTGCGTCAACTCATGACTCGCTTCCGTGAGCGGTTGCCGCGCTGGACGATGATCATCGCCGCCTATCTGGAGGTGATGTGGCTGTATTTAGCGATCAAAGCGTCATTCGTCGTGTTGTTCGGTTCTCCCAAGTGGATTGAAGAGCGACGAATCGTGGTGTGGTTGGACAGCGTTCGCGATGAGGTGTTCTCCCATCTGACCTGGCTTCAACCATGGTGGAATGAGGCGGGCAGCATTGTGGGCTCGGCGGCATCGGTATTGGCGTTGGCTTTGGCCTGGCTGGCCGTCGCCAGCGTGGTCTATGGGACCCCATTTACTCCCACCTGGGCCGGTGCGCGACGGGTGCTACTGGGCGAGCGGGCCGGCGCTGCCGTCGGCGTAGTCATCGACCGCGGCCGAGTAGCTGCGCAACCGCGTTGGGAGCAGGTGCCGGCCCGGATCCGTCGCCGCATCATCGAGTTCGCCCAGTCGCAGGTGGGCCGATTCGGTCCGATTGCGGATGCCTGGCGGCTGATTCTGCATGCAGGCGCCCTTCCGATTGCGTTCTTTGTGCTGACCTATACGGCGTTGGTGCTATTGGCGCCTAACGATGCCTATTTCAAACAAACGGTGACCGACGGCTACCTCTGGCGCGTTGTGGCACTGCTGATCGGCCCCCACGACTGGCCGTGGTGGCAGACCTACGATCAGATCATTCGCGCGTTGATCGGCGCTGTGATTGAGCCGCTTCGCATCTCGCTGGTGGCGGCGGCATACTGGTTCTGCGTCGACCGTGCTCGCGCCGAGCAGGCTCGCGATGAATTAGCCAGTGTCGAAGCGGACCACCAGTAAATCGGTCGCGGTCGACAATCGCTTGGTATCGCTCCACGAGTTCGGCAGGAATTTCACGTCGATTGAGCTGATCTGGGCATCGATGGGTACGACCCGAGCCACCAATAACGGCCCATCGTGCCCGGGTCCACACAAAGTCGAGTAGCCCATGCGATCGCCCCAAAACTGCACGCTGAGTGGCATCGTCAGGGCCCACCATTGCCGGTTGCCCGCCCAAAAAATTGGCTGACAGCCCGAATATCCCGCAGGAAGACCTCCGGGCTTGCCGTGCCCATCTCGCTGCAGGAGATAGGTCACCAGTCGGGTGTTCGGCGGGAAGCTGTCGGCCGGCAGCAGCGGATCACTCTGCAACGCAACTTTACTCGGCGGTTTTATTGAAATGAGCTGCCACCGTACGCCGCCGAGGTCGATGGCGTGCCCGTATGGCACGGTGCGCTTAGGGTGCAGGTATCCGATGTTTTCCTGCCAGGCCGGGCGGGTAACCGTGATTCCGATCAAGTCGATCATCAGAACAATGATCAGCAGGGCTCGGCCGTTGCGACGGATCCACATTTTCATCCGTGGCTCAGCTCACTAAGGTTCAGCGAGGTCCGAGGCACGCAGCCGGCCAGCGGTATGGTGATAACGAGCTGTGAATCCAGAGGGGCGTCTATCTTTCCCATGGTTTCGTCGGTGCGCTCATTAGAGACCAGCAATGTGACTCTCTGTGGAACTCTGGGCACTTCGAACGCCAGCGGGCCGCGCATCGGGATTCCAGGTTGGACCAGTCCACGGAATCCAGTGAGGTTTGCGCTGAAAGTGTTTCCGTCAGCTTGCAGTTCGAAGGAGGGCACTTCCGGAGTCAACAATGGCTGGTAGCTGAGCACCATGACGAGCCATATCCCGTTGGAGGGCAAGCGATTCAGCCCATCGAAACTCCTAGCGGTCACCTCGTGAGCGAGGTAGGTGTCGAAGACCGTGACAGCGAGGTCACGGCCGGTGACGCGTTGTCCGACGGTGCCGTACACCGGTATCGGCGCCCAGGACTGTAGCTTTGTCGGCAGCCATGACCACATCAGCCCTGCGGCCGCCAGCAACGCAGCGGCGAGTGCGATGTGAGCCGCCGGCCGAAGCGCCTTCCATGCAGTCATGACGACTCCAGGTCGGTGATCCGCAGCTCACCGTAATGATCTGCGTCGCCGGTCCAAAAGCGGTCTATGCGGAATGCTGAGACGAACTCCTCCATCCGGTAAAAGTTGATGCTGACCTGGGGGTGACGGCGTAAATCGGCCTGAGACACCACCCACACCACCGAATAGTCATAAGTGAATCCGGGTTCGATGCTCGGGATGGCAAGGGAATCGTGACCGCGGAATGTCGCAGCGAATTGGCCAGCGATACCGGCGATTCCGAACATCTGGGTTTGCCCGACGGTGTGCGGCGCACAGTCACTGGCGGCACCCCGCAATATGCCGGGCAGCGGAAACGGTACGGAATCGTCTGCGGTGCTTTGGATCGTCGCATTCAACACCAGGTAGCGACATTCTGATGACAGGGGCACCAATCCAGCCCGATGATCTGTGATCGCGACCGAATGCGGGGTGATACGCAACGGCCCGTCGTCGTATGTCTGGCCGAACGAGACGGGCGTGACATGATGGGCGGTCTGCAAACCACCGAACGCCGCCGTGATCACCATGACCACGGCAACAAATATCCAGCTCAGCTGTTTCAGCGAGAGACGTTGCCAGACGCTTAGTAGTTCCTCTTCAAGGTCAGGTTTAATGTCAGGCTCATTGTCAGACAAGACGCGTCGTTCCCCTTGGCGCTGGCATATTAGGGTGATCGTACTATCGCGCAGCAGGCCGATGACGCGGATTCTTCACTCGTAAACTCCCTCCAGATACCACCTGCGCTGGCGATAGCACAGCAGCAACGCGGTACCGGGGTCGGACGCCTGGCTGCCTTCCAGTAAGACCTGGGCACGGGCAGTGCGACCGCCCGAACCGGCCGTTGGATCCCACCAGCGTTCGTCGACCGGCCATGGTCCGGCCCACCAACACAGCCGGTCGTCCCGGCTACGGGAGGTCAGCCGTGCCGGGTCGGCGGAGAACAGCCCACGGCTGGTCACCCGGATCGAGTTACCTTGGGCATCAAGCAACTCCACCGGATCATCGAGAAGCACCGTCGGCGACGGCTCGGGCAGTTGACCGGGCCACGGCAGACGCGGGTCGGCACGTGGCACCAGCTCGTCGCCCAGCGGCGTCAACGTGATGCGTTCGGCCGGCCCACGACCGCCACTGAGCACCGGCACCTGTACTGCCTCCGGCCCAAGCAGACCCTGCACCCGCACCAGCGCCCGACGGGCCCGCATCCGGTCTTCTTCACCGAGGCCACCCCATAGCGGTAACTGCAGCGCCCCAGCCGATATCACTTCCACCGCCTGCAGCCGCAACTGCGTCACCGGCGCGGTGGGTCGATCCACGACCGTCCGGGTGTTCAACCATCCGTCCAGCTGCCAGCGCACCCGGTCGGCGGTGGCATCCTCGGTCAACGGTTCGGCGCATCGCCACACCCGTGTCAGCTCTTCACCGTTGGCGGTGACGGCGTGCACGGCTAGCCGAGTGCATCCCACCCCGGCTACCATCAACGTCTGATGCAACGCGCTGGCCAGCGAGCGCCCGGCAAATGCCGCGGCGTCAACCCGGTCGATCGGCGGATCGCAATGCAGCACGGCGTCGAGTTCGGCCGGCGGCTCACGCCCGGACGGCCCGCGTTCCGGCTCACCGCAGGCGAACCGGTGCGCGCTCACCGCGTCGGCCCCGAACCGGGAAGCCACGTCGGTGCGCGGCAGTGCGGCGAACTGCCCGATAGTGCGAATCCCCATCCGCCACAGCAGATCCGCTAGATCGTCCCGTCCGGGACCGGACAGGCTGGGCTCGGTGGCGAGTTGCCGGATCGACAGCGCCGACAGAAATCGCGCGTCTTCTCCAGGTTCCACGACACGGCCCGCGCGGGCGGCGAAGACCGCGGTGGACAACTGGTCGGCGATCCCGACCTGACTCTCCGCGCCTGCTGCGGCCACTGCGTCGGTCAGCCGCTCGGCCGCCTGCTGTTCGGATCCGAAAAAGCGGGCCGCCCCACGCACCGGCAACACCACCAGGCCCGGACGCAGCACCTCGGCGCGGGGCACCACGTCGTCCACCGCCGCGATAACCCCTTCGAAGAAGCGAGCATCCCGGTCGGGCTCGGCAGTCACGACGTGCAGTTGCGGGCAGCGGGCCGCCGCCTCCCGTCGTCGCAGTCCTCGCCGCACCCCCGCCGAACGGGCAGCCGATGAGCAGGCGATCACCCGGTTGGCCAACGTAACGGCCACCGGGGCGGTCGCGGGCAAGCCTGCGGCCGCCGCCGCGGCGACCGCGGGCCAGTCCATACACCAAATCGCCAGTACCCGAGAACCCATGGGAGCTACCCTGTTCGCACCCGGCTGATCGCCCGCCCTCGCGCACACACCCCGCTGATCCGGAGCCGCACCTTGCTGATCCGTCCGAAACCGGGCGTACCCGCCACTGACGGGGTGGTCTCATAGCCGCAGACCCGGGCCTCCAGTCGTATCGACGCCCCCTGCCAGTCACCATCGGTGACCAGCAGGGTGCAGCCTTTCTGGTGAGCGCGGGCCACCACCGCTCGCGCCCGGGTCAGCGGCACCGAGCGCCCGCCCAGCGCCAGCACGACTAGATCCATGCCGTCCATCAGCACCGCGGCCACCTCCACCGGGTCGGTCCCAGGATCCGGAATCACCGCGAGCCGGCTCAGATCTGCTCCCATTTCCACCGCGGCCAGCAGTCCGATATCCGGCTGGCCGACGATGGCCACGTTCCCACCGGCGGCCGTCACCGCGGCCACCACGCTCAGCGGCAGCGACCGGGCCCCCGACAGCACCGCCACCGTTCCGCGTGGCAACGCGTTCGGCAGCACATCGGCCAGCAGCTGCGGAACCGGCAGCGTGGCCTCCGAATCCGGTAGCAGGTCATCCGGGCCGGTGTGACTGAGAGCATGGCTTTGATGATTAAGCCGACCGGAACCGACCTTCCCGGACACCGCCGCGATCTGGCGGCGCAGCTGTTTTAGCTGCTCAGCGCGGTTTTGGTGAGACTCGTCGGAGGCGAGAATAGCCGTCATCACCAACTCCTGCGGTACGGGTGTTACTACTGATGTTCGAATATATGTTCGATAGAATTAGTCAACACCTGCCCACCGACAACGTCAAGCGACAGCACCCGCAGAAAGCGCAGAGTCAACCTGGCCAGCTAACTTTGCGGGTTACTCCCACTCGATGGTCCCGGGCGGCTTGCTGGTGACATCCAGCACCACCCGATTGACCTCGGCGACCTCGTTGGTGATCCGGGTGGAGATACGCTCCAGCACCTCGTAGGGCACCCGAGTCCAGTCGGCGGTCATGGCGTCCTCGCTGGACACCGGTCGCAACACGATCGGGTGCCCGTACGTGCGGCCATCGCCCTGCACACCCACCGAACGGATGTCGGCCAGCAGCACCACCGGGCACTGCCAGATCTGCTGGTCCAAACCCGCCGTGGTCAGCTCCTCGCGCGCGATCTCGTCTGCACGCCGCAGCGTCTCGAGCCGCGCTGCGGTGACCTCACCGACGATCCGGATCGCCAAACCCGGACCCGGAAAGGGCTGGCGCGCAACGATTTCCTCCGGCAGCCCCAACTCCCGCCCGACCGCGCGCACCTCATCTTTGAACAGCAACCGCAACGGCTCGACCAGCTTGAACTTCAGGTCACCGGGCAGGCCGCCGACATTGTGGTGGCTCTTGATATTCGCTGCGCCGCTGCCGCCGCCGGACTCCACCACGTCGGGATACAGCGTGCCCTGCACCAGGAACTCAATATCCTTATTTCCCAGGGCATCCCGCACGGCGCCCTCAAAAGCACGGATGAACTGACGCCCGATGATCTTGCGCTTGCCTTCGGGATTGGTCACCCCCGACAGCGCCTCGAGGAAGGTGGCGGCCGCGTCGACGGTGACCAGATTGGCGCCAGTCGCGGCCACGAAGTCACGTTGCACCTGAGCGCGCTCGCCCGAGCGCAGCAGACCGTGATCGACGAACACACACGTCAGCCGGTCCCCGATGGCGCGCTGCACCAGTGCGGCGGCCACCGCGGAATCCACCCCACCGGACAGCCCGCAGATCGCGTGGCCATCGCCAACCTGGTTGCGCACCTGCTCAACCAGTGCACTGGCGATACCGGCAGGCGTCCAATCCGCGGCAATACCGGCGAAGTCGTGCAGAAACCGGCTGAGCACCTGCTGCCCATGCGGGGTGTGCAGGACCTCGGGGTGGTACTGCACCCCGGCCAACCGCCGCGACCGGTTCTCGAAGGCCGCCACCGGCGAACCCGCGCTGGTGGCCACCACCTCGAACCCGTCCGGCGCCGATGTCACCGCGTCGCCGTGGCTCATCCACACCGGCTGCGTATCAGGCAGATCCGAATGCAGTTCACCACCAACGACTTTCAGCTCAGTTCGACCGTATTCGCGGGTGCCGGTGCGCGCGACGGTGCCGCCGAGGGCCTGGGCCATCGCCTGAAATCCGTAGCAGATACCGAACACCGGCACGCCTAGGTCGAACAGCGCCGGATCGAGCTGCGGCGCGCCCTCGGCGTACACGCTGGCCGGACCACCGGAAAGCACCACCGCCTGCGGGTCACGGGCCTTGATCTCGTCGACCGAAGCGGAGTGCGGAATCACCTCGGAGAACACCCGGGCCTCGCGCACTCTGCGGGCGATCAACTGGGCGTACTGCGCACCGAAATCGACAACCAACACGGGGCGGGGCGATGCTCCGGTTGCATCTGGGTCAGCACGTTCGGCCACGGCAGTGAGTGTAGTGGTCTTCCCAACCTCGCTGGCCGACCTGACCGGCGACGTCAATTCCATGGAGATGCCGACAGTGAAAACGCCGCACCCAGTGCATCGATGGCGTCCTGGTTGCCCTCGAAGTTGATCCGCCTCAGCGCTGCCTTCCGCTCGGCTTCGCTGGAGCCGAGACGAGTGGCGACCAGATCTGCCGCGCTAGCGGTTATCGTCACGGAAGGCTCACCCTGAGCGGCCGCAAGATGGCCCTGCTTCACCGCGAATTCGAAGCGGCGTCCGTCGATCTCCATTCGGCATGTCGCATCTAGGTCGGCGGCGCTGCCCTGGGTCGAAGCCGAGCAAGATTCCGGCAAGGAACCCGGTCAGCGGCGACACCGGACGCGTGTCGATCGGGTCGAGCCGGTCAAGGCCAAACCATGCCACGGCCTGCAGGATGGGCAGTACGCGCTGCCAGCCCACGTCGCTAAGCGTGTAGACCGTACGGCCGATCGGGGCCGGTAGGTCGGCGCGGTCGACGAGACCAGCGACTTGCAGCTCGTTGAGTCGCTCGGCGAGCAGATTGGTTGCGATGCCGGGGAGCTCGGCACGCAGGTCACCGTAGCGACGAGGGCCTCCGAGCAACTCGCGGAGGATCAGCAGTGTCCACCGTTCGCCCAGGATGTCGAGCCCACGCGCGATCGGACAGTTCTGGTTGTAGTTCCTGCGGGTCGGCACTCGACCCAACGTAGCAGCGCCAGACATCTTTTTCAACCTAGTACTTGATTTATTTGTCTTACTGCTTTATTGTCTTGTCCATGTCCACGGCCCCTAGGTTCCGCAATCACCCAATCGCCGCACTTGCCGTTATCTGCCTCGGGCTTTTCGTCATCAGCGTCGACGCCACGATCGTCAATGTCGCACTGCCTACGCTCTCTCGCGAACTGCACGCAGACACCGCGCAGCTGCAGTGGATCGTCGATGCCTACACCCTGGTGATGTCCGGCTTGCTGCTGTCCGCCGGCAGTCTCAGCGACCGCTTCGGTAGGCGGGGCTGGTTGAATTCGGGCCTCGCACTGTTTGCGATCACCTCAGGCATCGCAGCACAGGCGAATTCGGCAGATCAGCTGATTGCGGCACGCGCCGCCATGGGCGTCGGCGCGGCGGTGATCTTCCCGACCACCCTGGGATTGATCACCAACATCTTCACCGATCCAGTGCCTCGCGCCAAGGCGATCGGCGTATGGGCGGCCATGGTCGGCGTCGGGGTCGCCGTCGGACCGATCAGCGGCGGGTGGTTGCTCGAACACTTCTGGTGGGGCGCCATTTTCATGGTGAATATTCCGGTCGCGGCCTTGGCCATCATCGGCGGCGTCGCGTTCGTTCCGACATCGCGCGACCCAGCGGCGCCGCGCGTCGACGTCCCCGGCTTGATCCTGTCGGCAGCCGGAATCACGGCGTTGGTCGCCACCGTCATCGAAGCGCCCACATGGGGGTGGACCAACGCCCGAACCGCGACTGGATTTACCTTGGCCGCAATCGTTCTCGCCGCGTTCGCGCTGTGGGAGCGACGGAGCACCCATCCGATGCTGGATGTGACCGTGTTCGTCAACCGTCGCTTTTCGGGCGGCAGCCTGGCCGTGACCGCTGGCTTTCTGACCTTGTTCGGATTCATCTTCGTCATCACCCAGTACTTCCAATTCATCAAGGACTACAGCGCGTTTGGTGCCGGCGTGCGCCTGCTGCCGGTAGCCGTCTCGATCGCGGTGGCCAGCGTCCTGGGCCCGCGACTGGTCGAACGAACCGGCACCACCGCCGTCGTCACCGGTGGGCTGGCGGTCTTCGCGGCCGGCCTGGCATGGGCATCCACGGTCGACGCGGTGACGCCGTACAGCCAGATCGCGATGCAGATGCTTCTGCTCGGTACCGGCCTTGGGCTCACGACCGCGCCGGCCACCGAAGCGATCATGGGGTCTTTAGCAGCCGACAAGGCGGGGGTCGGTTCGGCCATCAACGACACCACCCGCGAACTCGGCGGCACACTGGGCGTTGCCATCGTGGGCAGCGTCTTCGCATCTGTGTATTCCGGCCACCTCGGCTCGGCGCCGGCGTTGGCTGGATTACCGGTCGATATCCGCTCGGCGATGCAGCATTCGATGGCGTTGGCGCACCAGGTGATCGAACAGTTGCCGGCAGGACGCGTCGCGGGCGGCGCCCCCATCCGGGATGCGGTCAACCACGCATTCCTCGATGGCCTTCGGCTCGGATCGTTGGTCTGCGCCGGCATCGCGTTGACCGCAGCGGTCGTCGTTGCCGTTCTGCTGCCGGCACGGGCTCGGCAGGCATCAGCCTCCGCCACAACAGCGGAGCTGGCCGAATCGCTCGAATTATCAAACTAGGAAAGGAAATCCGATGGCACACCCTCGCGTGCTGGTAACCGGCGCAACCGGCAGGATCGGTAGCGCGGTCGCCGCACAACTCTTGCAGCAGGGCATCTCGACTCGTGTTCTGGTGCATCGCGACGACGAACGCAGCGCTCGGTTGCGGGCATCCGGCGCGGAAGTCGTGGTCGGCGATATGTTTGACATCCGCCAGGTTCAGGCAGCTGTGGACGGGGTTGACCGGCTGTACTTCAACCCCCCGTACCATCCACACGCACTTGACAGCGCGGTCGCCTTTGCTGTGGCTGCGCGGCGATCAGGGGTGGAAGCGGTGGTGGCACTTGGGCAATGGCTGGCCAGCCCGGAGCACCCGTCGCTGATGACCCGGCACGCCTGGCTGACCGACAAGCTGTTCGAGCTACTGCCGGACACCGCTCATGTCGCAGTCGATCCGGGATACTTCGCCGACAACTATCTACAGCTGGTCCCGATGGCCGCTCAGCTGGGAGTGTTGCCGACTCCGACCGGGGCGGGCCGAAACGCGCCCCCCTCCAACGAAGACATCGCCCGGGTTGCGGTCGGTGCGCTACTCGACCCGCACCGTCACGACGGTCGCGCCTACCGCCCGACCGGACCAACGCTGCTGTCCGGAGCCGAGATCGCTGACGCGGTCGGGGAGGCGTTGGGCCGAAAGGTACGTCACATCGACATCCCGCCGTGGATGTTTATGCGCGCCGTGCGCGTTAACGCCAAGCGACTCGGCGCCGACCTGTTCTTCGAGTCCAGCCTGCGCCACTACCTACCGGAGTACGCGCTGGGAACCTGGGCGATGGGCGGACCCACTACTGCGGTCCGCGATGTCGCCGGTGTCGAACCCGAGGACTTTCTGACGATCGCACGCCGCTACGCCACTGGGCCGGAAGCCCGCCGTAGCGCAGGCAATCTCATCCGCTACTCCTGGCAGTTCCTGTTGACCGGCCTGGTACCGATGCACCGCCTGGACCGCTTCGAGCGACGGCAGCAACATCCGCGACCCACGCATCCGCGGCTGTCAGGCCAGTCCACGTTCTGGCGAAACGAGCACGTCGGCGCGACCGAGAAAAGCACCGCGTCGGCATACCCGAAGGGACAAAAATGACCGACTCCCGGATCCATGACCAGTACACGACCGGCCTGTCTCGGCCCAATATCGAGCGGGCCCTCGTCGCCGCCGGAAAAGACCTCGATCACCTTGCGCCCACCGACCTCGCGCCACTGGAGGACTTCCACACGATGGGCCGCTTTGCCACAACCGAATTGGTCGAATTACTCGAAATCACAAGTGCAGATGAGGTACTCGACGCGGGCAGTGGGATCGGCGGCACCGCCCGCTTCGTCGCCGACCAGTGCGGCTGTCGCGTGACCGCCGTCGACCTGACCGAAGAGTACTGCGACGTCAACCGTTGGCTGAATCGACTCGTCGGGCTGGGCGATCGGATTCACGTTCGTCAAGCAGATGTCACCGAATTACCCTTCACAGAAGCCACTTTCGATGTCGTGTTCAGCCAACACGTTCAGATGAACGTGGCCGACAAGACCCGCCTGTATTCCGAAGCTCGCCGGAGTCCTGGCTGAGCGACGGCCGAATCGCCATCTGGGACATCACTTTCGGCGGATCGTGGTGAGCCCGACTATCCACTCCCCTGGGCCGACAAACCCGAGTACAGCCACCTGATCGCTTCCGACGAGTTACGTAGCGTCATCGAGGGCTCGGGGTTCACGATCGAACACTGGAACGATCACACCGACCAGGCGACCGCGCTGATGCAGACATTCTTGACGCTGCCCGCCAACCCGCTCGGGCTGCACGCCTTCGTCACCGACTTCACGGCCAAAGCCACGAACCTCACCGCCGCCCTCACCGACGGACGACTCCGGGTGATCCAAGGCGTCGCCCGCGCAATCAGCTCGCCGTGAAGCGCGGTGCGGCCGCATGGCTGCCTGTGATAATTCGACTCACCGCAGTCGGGTATTTGGCCTTCTTCGTGCCCAACCTGATCCTCGCTGCAACCCATCACATCGGCACGCTGCCGCCGGTGCTTGGCAGGCTGTTCGACTGGGGAGCGGGGCGGCGACGAAGTAGCCGTGATGTTCTCGCACTGTCTACATAGCCTGGGCGATCTTCCTGTTCGCATCCGCGCGCGACCCGAGCGCAAACCGACTGTTCCTCGATTTCAATCTGACCGCGAACGGCGCCCATTTCGTCGTCATGCTCGCGATGGCGGTGACCATGCCCGACGAGCACCAGCACATCGCAGGAGTGCTCGCCCTCGGCGTGATCTCCACCGTCCCGCTGGCGGCGTGCTGGCTGCCGGTCCGGCGCGGCCCGTCGGTGCGGTCGGGCAACCCGCGCCGGTACGGCCCCTCTTGACGGATCTGTAGTCGATTGACTACAGTTAGCTGCCATGCCAGTGTAGTCATATGACTACACCTTCAGTCGAAAGGACTATGGCAATGACGATTCCGTCGACATCCACCCTGACCGTGACGCAGTTGTGCAGCCACATCGGCGCCCGCGTCGACGGCGTACAACTAGCCGGCGACCTCGACGCCGCCACGGTCGAACAGATCCGCGCGGCGCTGCTGCGCCACAAGGTGATCTTCTTCCGCGGCCAGCACCACCTCGACGACGCCCAGCAGCAGGCTTTCGCCGCGCGCCTGGGCACTCCGATCGCCCATCCCGCGGTGCAGCACGAGAGCGCGCCGATCATCACGCCGATCAATTCCGACTACGGCAAGGCCAACCGCTGGCACACCGACGTCACGTTCGTCGCGAACTATCCCGCCGCGTCGGTCCTGCGCGCCGTGACCCTGCCGAGCTACGGCGGATCGACGCTGTGGGCCTCCACCGCCGCGGCTTACCAGGCGCTGCCTGAGCCGCTCAAACATCTCACTGAGAATCTCTGGGCGATGCACAGCAACCGCTTCGACTATGTCGTGGCGGCGGCGATGCAGACCGAAGAGCAGAAAGCGCATCGGGACCGCTTTGAAAAGGTGGACTTTCGCACCGAGCATCCGGTGGTGCGAGTACACCCGGAGACCGGTGAACGGACCCTGGTGGCCGGGGATTTCGTCCGCGGTTTCGTCGGCCTGGACAGCTACGAGTCGCAGATTCTCTTGGAGCTGCTGCAACGACGAATCACCATGCCGGAGAACACCATCCGATGGAACTGGGAGGCCGGTGACGTCGCCATCTGGGACAACCGGGCCACCCAGCACCGGGCGATCGACGACTACGACGACCAATATCGCCTCATGCACCGGGTTACCGTGATGGGCGATGTTCCCGTCGACGTGCACGGCCAACGCAGCCGGGTGATCAGCGGGGCTCCGCTGCAAGCCGTGCAGGCCGCCGCGAGCTGATCGACTCCGAAAGCAGTCGATCAGCCGGAACCGATGGCAGACCCGCATCGGGCATGGTGAGGTGGTAAGTGCCATAAGCACCCCTGGCCGAAATCACCCGGAAGCGAGGTCTGCCGTGCTGGGTCTACCCGAAGCGGTGCACGCCTGTCTGTTCGATCTCGACGGTGTACTGACCGACACTGCGAGTGTCCACACCAAGGCCTGGAAGGTCATGTTCGACGACTTCCTTCGCCAACGGGCCGAGAAGACCGGCGAGAAGTTTGTCCCGTTCGATCCGGCCAAGGACTACCGCGAGTACGTCGACGGTAAGAAGCGTGAGGACGGAGTGCGATCGTTTTTGGCCAGCCGCGACATCGAACTGCCCGAGGGCGACCCCGACGACCCGGCCGACGCGGACACCGTCTACGGGCTGGGCACCCGCAAAAACGATGCCTTCCAGAAGACCCTGCATGATGACGGCGTCAAGGTGTTCGACGGCTCGCGGCGCTACTTGGAGGCAGTTTCCGAGGCCGGCTTGGGCATTGCAGTGGTGTCGTCGAGCGCCAACACTCGCGAGGTGCTGGAGATCACCGGACTCGACCGCTTCATTCAGCAGCGAGTCGACGGCGTCACGCTGCGCGAGGAACACATCGCGGGCAAGCCGGCACCCGACTCCTACCTGCGTGCTGCCCAGTTGCTGGACGTCCCCGCCGCCGCAGCAGCCGTGTTCGAAGACGCCCTCTCCGGTGTCGAGGCCGGGCGGGCAGGAAACTTCGGTTTCGTGGTGGGTGTGGACCGGGTGGGCCAAGCCGATGAATTACGCAGCCACGGCGCCGATGTAGTTGTCACCGATCTCGCTGATCTGCTTTAGGACGCCACCATGATCAGTGAGGATGCCTTCCCCGTCGAACCCTGGCAGGTCCGCGAAACCAAGCTGGACTTGGACATGTTGGCCCAATCGGAGTCACTGTTCGCGCTGTCCAACGGGCACATCGGGCTGCGCGGCAACTTCGACGAGGGCGAGCCGCACGGCCTGCCCGGCACATACCTCAACTCGTTTTACGAAGTCCGCCCGCTGCCGTATGCCGAGGCAGGTTTCGGTTATCCGGAAGCCGGCCAGACCGTCGTCGACGTCAGCAACGGCAAGGTGTTGCGCCTGATGGTCAACGACGAGCTGTTCGACGTCCGCTACGGCCAACTGATCGACCATGAGCGGATGCTCGACCTGCGCGCTGGCACGCTGGTCCGGCTTGTGAACTGGCGTTCGCCCGCAGGCAGACAGGTGAAGGTGGTGTCGACACGGCTGGTGTCGCTGGCCCATCGCAGCGTCGCAGCCATCGAGTACGTTGTCGAGGCGATCGACGAATTCGTCCGGATCACAGTGCAATCCGAACTCGTCACCAATGAGGATCAGCCGGAGACCTCGGCCGATCCGCGGGTTTCGGCGGTGTTGGACAACCCGTTGGAGGCGGTCGACCACGAGACAACCGACAACCGGGCAGTGCTGATGCACCGCACCAGAGTCAGCGGCCTGATGATGTCGGCCGCGATGGATCACGAGATCGATGTCCCGGGGCGGGTCGAGGTCACCACCGAAGCTCGCCCGGACCTGGCCCGCACCACCATTATCTGCGGACTGCGCCCTGGCCAGAAACTGCGGATAGTGAAGTATTTGGCGTATGGCTGGTCAAGCCTGCGTTCCCGCCCCGCTCTGCGCGATCAAGCTGCGGGCGCACTGGCCGGTGCCCGCTACAGCGGATGGCAGGGCCTCTTGGATGCGCAGCGGGAATACCTCGACAAATTCTGGGACGGCGCAGATGTCGAGGTCGATGGCGACCCCATTATCCAGCAGGCGGTGCGGTTCGGGCTCTTCCACCTGTTGCAGTCGAGTGTGCGCGCCGAACGCCGCGGAATTGCCAGCAAAGGGTTGACCGGCACCGGTTACGACGGCCACGTCTTCTGGGACAGCGAGGGATACGTGCTGCCCGTCCTCACCTACACCGCGCCGCGTGCCGCCGCCGATGCGCTGCGATGGCGGGCGTCGACACTTGACCTGGCCAAGGAGCGTGCAGCCGAACTGGGCCTAGAAGGTGCGGCGTTTCCCTGGCGGACGATTCGCGGTCAGGAGTGCTCAGGCTACTGGCCGGCCGGCACGGCGGCCTTCCACATCAATGCCGACATCGCGATGGCGTTCGAGCGCTATCGCATCGTCACCGGCGATCACTCGCTGGAGAAGGACTGCGGGCTGGAGGTGCTCATTGAAACGGCACGGCTCTGGCGCTCACTGGGACACCACGACCGTCACGGCGTCTGGCACATCGACGGGGTGACCGGTCCCGACGAATACACCGCGATCGTCCGCGACAACGTTTTTACGAATCTGATGGCAGCGCAGAACCTTCGAGTAGCCGCTGAGGCGTGTGCCCGCCATCCTGAGCAGGCACGGGCGATGGGTGTCAGCACCGAGGAGATGGCCGCCTGGCGCGATGCAGCCAACTCGGCGCACATCCCGTTCGACGAAGAACTCGGCGTGCACCAGCAGTGCGAGGGTTTCACCACCTTTGCGGAGTGGGATTTCGAAAACAGAAACAACTATCCGTTGTTGCTGCACGAGCCTTATGTGCGGCTGTACCCGGCGCAGGTCATCAAGCAGGCCGACCTGGTTATGGCGATGCAGTGGCAAAGCCACGCATTCACGCCCGAGCAGAAGGCTCGCAACGTCGACTACTACGAGCGGCGCACGGTGCGCGACTCGTCGCTGTCGGCATGTACCCAGGCGGTGATGTGCGCCGAGGTCGGCCACTTGGAGCTCGCGCACGACTACGCTTTTGAGGCGGCGCTGATCGACCTGCATGATTTGCATTCCAACACCCGCGACGGTTTGCACATGGCCTCGCTGGCCGGCGCATGGATGGCCTTGGTCAACGGTTTCGGCGGCCTGCGCGACGACGAGGGCATCCTGTCGCTCGATCCGCAGCTGCCAGACAGTTTCGGACGCTTGCGGTTCCGGTTGATGTGGCGGGGATACCGATTGACTGTCTGCGTCACCCACGAGGACGTCACCTACACGCTGCGCGACGGGCCGGACGGTGAGCTGACGATCCGCCACGCCGGCGAGGATCTCACGCTGAGCACCAGCGAGCCAACGACGGTCCCGCTGTGTGAACGTGAGCCGCTGCTGCCCCGACCGCCGCAGCCGCCGGGCCGCGAGCCGATGCACCGGCGCAGCGGCTTGACGACGGCGAAAGTTTCGGTCAGCCAGCCGAGCTGATCGGCTGGATCGGGAGCCAGCGCAGCGCGCCGGGTGCGTCGGCCGGCACCACCGGGTGCTGCGGCGTGATCGGGTCGAGCCGACGGTACGACTCGCCTTGAGCGCGGACGCAGATCGGCTTCGCCCTTATTCGGCCACAGCGACGCCGCCCGCTCGGCCTGCGCCGTGATGGACAGCGAAGGGTTGACGCCCAGGTTCGCCGAGATCGCGGCGCCGTCGTGCACCGACAGCGTCGGATAGCCGTACACCCGCTGGTAGGGGTCGATGACCCCGTGTTCGGGGCTGTCGCCGATCGCCGCGCCGCCGAGGAAGTGGGCGGTCAGCGGGATGTTGAACAGCTCGCCCCAGGTGCCGCCGGCGACGCCATCGATCTTTTTCGCGATGCGCCGGGTCACCTCGTTGCCAACCGGGATCCAGGACGGATTCGGTTCCCCGTGTCCCTGCTTGCTGACGTACCGACGTCTGCCCAACCTGCCGCGTCGGGTGAAGGTGGTGATCGAGTTATCCAGATGCTGCATCACCAGCGCGATCATGGTCCGCTCGCTCCAGGCCCGGGGGTTCAGCAGGCGCAACGTCCCGCGCGGGTCGTCGCCGGCATTGTGCAGCAGCTGCTTCCAGCGCGGCACCTCTGTGCCTTCTGGACCGGGGCCGTCGGTCATCAGCGTCTGCAGCAGCCCCATCGCGTTGGAGCCCTTGCCGTAGCGGACCGGCTCGATGTGGGTGTCCGATGTCGGGTGAATGGACGAGGTGATCGCCACCCCGTGGGTCAGGTCCAGATCGGAGCTGACCTTCAAACGGCCCGCTCCAACGATCGATTCGGAGTTGGTACGAGTCAGCATGCCCAGCCGATCCGACAGCCCCGGCAACTTGCCGGTGTCGCGCATCTTGAACAGCAGCTTCTGCGTGTTGTACGTGCCGGCGGCCAACACAACATGGGCGGCGGTGAAGGTGTGCTTCTTCCGGCGCAGCAAGCGGCCGGTGCGCTTGGTGTGAACCTCCCACAGCCCATCGGTTCGCTGCTCGAATGCGGTGACGGTGGTCATCGGATGTACTTGCGCTCCAACAGATTCCGCGAGACCAAGGTAATTCTTCACCAGGGTGTTCTTAGCGCCGTAGCGGCAGCCGGTCATACAGGATCCACATTCCAGACAGCCGGTCCGGGCCGGTCCCGCGCCACCGAAGTACGGGTCGGGAACCGTCTCGCCTGGTGTTTTGCTGCCGTCGGGCCCAAAGAACACGCCGACCGGTGTCGGCACGAACGTGTCGCCCACGCCCATGTCGTCGGCGACTTCCTTGATGATGCGGTCGGCGTCGGTAAAGGTCGGGTTCGTGACCACACCAAGCATCCGCTGCGCCTGCTGGTAGTGCGGAGTCAACTCGGCGCGCCAGTCGGTGATGTGCGACCACTGCCGGTCGTTGAAGAACGGATCCGGTGGCACATAAAGCGTGTTGGCGTAGTTCAGCGAGCCACCGCCGACGCCGGCACCCGCCAGAATCATGCAGTCCTGCAGCAGGTGGATGCGCTGGATGCCGTAGCAGCCCAGGTTGGGCGCCCACAGGAACTTGCGCAGATTCCAGGAGGTCTTGGCGAAATCCTCGTCGGAGAAGCGGCGGCCGGCCTCGAGCACCCCGACGCGGTAACCCTTCTCGGTCAACCTGAGCGCGGTGACACTCCCCCCGAAACCCGAACCGATAATCAGGACGTCGTAATCCGGTTTCACCGCACCAGTATGGACTTACCCGGCGGTAACAATCTAGCGAGTCGGCCGACCGCATCAGCGTGCCTGCTCGCCGGCCCGAGCGTGCGGCTGGCTTCACATTCGACGGGGCGAGTCGACGCATCAGGCGCCGACGGACAGTCCGACCTTCTGGAATTCCTTGAGGTCGCAGTAGCCGGCCTTTGCCATCGAGCGACGCAGGCCACCGACCAGGTTCAATGTCCCGAATGGGTCGTCGGACGGGCCGGTGAGCACCTGCCGCAGCGGTGACCGTTCGCCGAACGCGACCTGCAGCAGCGCACCGCGAGGCAGCGACGGGTGGGCGGCCGCGGCTGGCCAGAACCAGCCGTCGCCCAGCGCCTCGGTGGCCTCGGCCAATGGCGTGCCCAGCACCACCGCGTCGGCGCCGCAGGCGATGGCCTTGGCCAGGTCGCCGGAGGTGTGAATATCCCCGTCGGCGAGTACATGCACATAGCGGCCGCCGGTCTCATCGAGGTATTCGCGGCGGGCTGCGGCGGCGTCGGCGATCGCGGTGGCCATCGGCACGCTGATACCGAGGACCTCGTCGCTGGTGGTCACGCCTCGGGTGGAGCCATAGCCGACGATGACGCCCGCTGCCCCGGTACGCATCAAGTGCAGGGCGGTGCGGTGGTCGATCACGCCGCCGGCCACCACCGGAACGTCGAGTTCGGAGATGAAGGTCTTCAGGTTCAGCGGTTCGCCGTCGCTGGCGACGCGTTCGGCAGAAACGATCGTGCCCTGAATGACCAGCAGGTCGACGCCGGCGGCCACCAGCGCCGGCGTTAAGGCCTGGGCGTTCTGCGGGCTCACCCGCACCGCGGTGGTCACCCCGGCCTCACGGATCCGGGCCACCGCGGCGGCCAGCAACTCGGGATCCAGTGGCTCGGCGTGCAGCTTCTGCAGCAACCGGATGGCCGCCGACGACTCTGGTTCCTTGGCCGCCGCCTCTACCACTTCGGCGATCTTGGCGTGCACGTCCGGGTGGCGGCCGATTAACCCCTCGCCGTTGAGCACTCCCAGGCCGCCGAGCCGGCCCAGCTCGATGGCGAACTCCGGCGACACCAGCGCGTCGGTCGGGTGGGCAACGACGGGGATCTCGAACCGGTAGGCGTCGAGCTGCCAGGCTGTCGACACGTCCTGCGAAGAGCGGGTGCGCCGTGACGGCACGATGTTGATCTCGTCGAGTTCGTAGGTGCGTCGGGCAGTTCGGCCCATGCCGATTTCAACCATGTCACGCATGAGCGACCCTTCTCGATCGGTTACCGCGCGTAGTAGTTGGGCGCTTCGGCGGTCATGGTGATGTCATGCGGGTGGCTTTCTTTCAAACCCGCCGCTGTGATCCTGACGAATTGTGCCTGCTGCAGCATTTCGATGGTTGCCGATCCGGTGTAGCCCATGGCAGCCCGCAATCCGCCGCTGAGCTGGTGGATCACCGACGACAACGGGCCACGGAACGGCACCCGACCCTCGATGCCCTCTGGCACCAGCTTGTCCTCGGAGAGCACGTCGTCTTGGAAGTAGCGGTCCTTCGAGTACGACTTGGCTGTTTCCCCCGAAGTCCCTCTTCCTTGCATCGCACCCAGCGACCCCATCCCGCGGTAGCTCTTGTACTGCTTGCCGTTGACGAAGATCAGCTCGCCGGGCGCTTCGGCGGTGCCGGCCAGCAGCGATCCCAGCATGGTGGTCGATGCCCCCGCGGCCAGCGCCTTGGCGATGTCACCGGAGTACTGCAGTCCGCCGTCGGCGATCACCGGCACGCCGGCCGGGCCGCAGACCGCGACGGCCTCGAGGATCGCGGTGATCTGCGGCGCCCCGACGCCGGCCACCACCCGGGTGGTGCAGATCGAACCCGGGCCCACGCCGACTTTGACGGCGTCCGCGCCGGCCTCGACCAGCGCCGCGGCCGCCGACCTGGTGGCGACATTGCCGCCGACCACCTCGATCTGGTCGCCGACCTCGCCCTTGAGCTTGCCGACCATGTCGAGCACCAGCCGGTTGTGCGCGTGTGCGGTGTCGACAACCAGGACGTCGACCCCCGCGTCGGCCAGCGTCATCGCCCGCACCCAGGCGTCGTCGCCGACACCGACGGCGGCGCCGACCAGCAACCGGCCGTCGCTGTCTTTGGTGGCCAACGGGTGCTGTTCGGTTTTGACGAAGTCTTTGACGGTGATCAGCCCGGTCAGTCGGCCATGGCCGTCGACGATGGGCAGCTTCTCGATCTTGTTGCGGCGCAACAGGCCCAGCGCCGCATCCGCGCTGACACCCTCCTGGGCGGTGATCAGCGGCGCCTTGGTCATCACCTCGGCGACCTGCTTGGTCTGGTCAACCTCGAAGCGCATATCCCGGTTGGTGATGATGCCGACAAGTGAGCCCAGCGCGTCAACGACGGGCAGCCCGGAGATCCGGAACCGGGCGCACATGGCGTCGACCTCCGCCAACGTGTTGTCCGGCCGGCAGGTCACCGGATCGGTAACCATGCCGGCTTCCGAGCGCTTCACCATTTCGACCTGACCGGCCTGCTCGGCGACAGGCAGGTTGCGGTGCAGTACGCCCATCCCGCCGGCCCGGGCCATCGCGATCGCCATCCGCGACTCGGTGACAGTGTCCATCGCCGAGCTAACCAACGGGACCTTGAGCCGGATCTTCTTGGTGAGCTGGCTGGAGGTATCCGCCGTGGCGGGCACCACATCGGAGGCAGCCGGAAGCAGCAAAACGTCATCGAAGGTCAGCCCGAGCATCGCGACCTTGTGCGGATCATCGCCTCCGGTGGCAACGGCGTCTTCAGATAGCCCGCCGAGGCGAACGTATGGTTCGACAATCAGGTCGCCGTTGCCTTCAAGATGGGACAAGCCAGATGACATCGCGGGGGCCCTCCCATACGCATGCGGAGTGAGAATGCCATCTTATCGGCTCACCACGACCGCGGTGCGCATGCGCGCCGGGCCGGGGCTTCCCCCTCGCCGCTTCGCGGCTGGGGTGCCCCCGCCCCTCGCCCAGCTTGCGGGGGACCGACACGGCAGCTGGACAGCGGGTCCAGCGCTGGCGCGAAGGCTGCCCGGCTGCGTAATGTGGACCCGTGCGCGACTACCTCCCGCCGGGTTTGCCGCCCGATCCCTTTGCCGACGACCCGTGTGATCCGTCCGCAGCGCTGGACGCCGTCGAGCCGGGTCAACCGCTCGACCCCCAGGAGCGGATGGCGGTCGAAGCCGACCTGGCCGACCTCGCGGTATACGAGGCCTTGCTAGCGCACAAGGGCATTCGCGGCCTGGTGGTGTGTTGCGACGAATGTCAGCAGGACCACTATCACGACTGGGACATGCTGCGCGCAAACCTGCTGCAGTTGCTGGTCGACGGCACGGTACGTCCGCACGAGCCGGCCTATGACCCCGAACCCGAGGCCTACGTCACCTGGGATTACTGCCGCGGGTATGCCGACGCATCGCTCAACGAAGCGACCTCGGATACCGAGGGATTTCACGGCCGCCGCTAGCTGCGGTTCTTCGCCTCAGCCACCGATGGGGCTGGGCTGCTGATTCGTGCTGACCGCCGGCGCCGCGCCCGGTAGCGAGCTGGGCGGCACCGTCGCTTTGGGATCACGGTTGGCGACCTTCACGTTCAATTGGTTCACCCGGTCGATCAGATCCTGTTTGCGATCGTCGTCGTTGACGGTCTGCACGCGATCGCTGACGGCGGCCAGCTTGTCCTGCGCCTGGTCCCACTGGCCCTGGGTGATCATCTGCTCAACCAGATCTAAGTCGTTCTTGGCCGACATCGCGATCCGGTCATCGTGTACCGCCGGCGGTTCCCCGAACAGCTTCGTGTGGATGCCGTAGAGGGTGCTGCCGGGCTCGGCCTCGACCGTCATCGCGCCAAAGCCGCTGATGACGAGCACGGTCGCGGCCACCGCCCCTACCAGTGCCATACGGCGGCGGCTGCGACGCAGCTCTGCCAGCCCGCGATTCAACGCCGCGACGGCCTCGGTGTCCGGGCAAACCGCGATCGACGTCGGGGCTCTCAACTCGTCGCGCCAGTCCTCCAGCAGACCGGCCAGTGCCCTGTCCTCGATATCGACCGGCTCACGTTTTGCGAGCGCGTCGATGAACCGGTCGGTGCGGGTCACCGCGCCCAGATCGGGCTGGTCAAAGGGTGGGTGGAATTGATCAGACATAGTCTCGTCCTGTAGCGACAATCTCGGATTTCAGCCGGGCCAACGCCCGGTGTTGGGCTACTCGCACCGCTCCCGCGGTGCTGCCGACAGCGCTGGCGGTCTCTTCGGCGCTCAAACCGGCCACCACACGCAGGATGAGAATCTCGCGTTGCTTGTCGGGCAAAACCTCGAGCAACTGGCTCATCCTGCTGACCGAGTCGGCTTCGAGGGCAGCCTGCTCGGGACCGGGCTCAGCTGCGAGATGCTCGGGCACCGACTCGGTGGGATAGGCGAGATCGCGGCTGGCCGCGCGGTAGGCGTCGGCAACCTTGTGCGCGGCGATGCCGTATACGAAAGCGAGGAACGGGCGCCCGCGGTCACGGTAGCGCGGCAGCGCCATGACGGCGGCCAAGCAAACCTCCTGCGCGACATCATCAGCCGAAAGGCCGCTCCGCTCGGTCGCCCCGACACGTGCCCGGCAGTATCGAATCACGATCGGGCGGATCGTCTCCAGCACCTTTCGAAGAGCGTCCCGATCACCTGCCACCGCCTCAGCAACAACAGCGTCGAGACGTTCCTCCTGCGTAGTCATCGACTGCGGCATCTCCAACGTTACGAACCGAGCATCGCCCGGCGCGGCGGCACATAGTTAGAAAATACCCCGCGGCACCTCTCCGGCGTCGGCGCTATGACCAGGTTCCGCCACGATCCCGCAGTTGGCGGGCGCACTCGTCGCGAATCCCGCGCAGCTCTTCGACAGGGTAGTTCGGAGCTGCCGACATCGATAAGTAGGCAGGCCACCGCCCAGCGCAGCGGCACAAGGCCTAACCGGCCGGTCAGCTCGAGCGCCGCGTCGCCGACGGTCTGGGCCCGGTCGAGGGCGCCGGCACTGCACAGGGCAGCGGCCAACACCACGTCGCTTTTGGCGCAGTGCCGGGTAGATACCTGCTGATCGCCCGGGGCGGCTGCCAGGTCAACGGCGAGCTCCGCGTTGCGCACCGCCGTGGCACCGTCGCCGGCCGCCATCGCCAGCTCGGCGGCCACCCACGCCCGGCGCACCGATACCCGGTGCGCCGTCGCCTCCGCCACTTTGGGCTCCGCCCTGCTCAGCAACGCCGCGGCAGCGCCCAGGCGACCGATGCCGAGCGCGTCGGCCGCCAGCCCCACCAACGCATCGGCAGCGGACTCGGGGTCGTCGCCGGTCAGCGCCAACGCGCGACCATCCCAGCCGCGGGCCAGCTGGTGCCAGCCCAACTGGCGCAGGAACGACGCCTGCGTGCTGTGTGCAAGCGAGGCGAGCCGATCGCCCGGCGCACTGCGTAACAGCATCGCGAGGTCGCTGCGAGCGCTGCCGAAGCGACCCTGGCCCCCGGCTGCCACTGCGCGCAACCACAGCTGATCCGGTGTGCCCGCCGACGGCAGCGGCCAGCGCCCGGGCTGGTTTCCGAAGGCGGCAGCCGCGAGATCGGACTCGATTATCGGACCGCAAGGCATATTGATCACTGTGCGCAATAGTTAAATGCTGATGGGCTCTGCGTTACGGCGATATTAAACCTAGGCCTGGTTATATTTACTGCGCCCGCTACACGACGCGGTTGCGAGCTGGGAAATCCACCATACATCCACTTCGCCGGACCCCAGCCAGGGCCGACGCACCTCCCACGTCGATGAACGCGGGGTAAATTGTCAAGCCCCAGTTCAATATTCGGAAGATCACACCGTATTGACGGAATTTCCCTAGCGTGCCTACCTTTAGGGCGACGAGTAGTCACCGAGGACGCGCTCGACTCAGTTGTCGACTTACCTGTTCGCAAGCTGGCCTGAACATGGGCGTGTAAGGAGGGACTTCAATGCCACAGCCGGAGCAGTTACCAGGCCCCAACGCTGATATTTGGGAATGGCAATTACAAGGCCTTTGCCGTGGGGTGGATTCGTCGGTGTTCTTCCATCCGGACGGCGAGCGCGGTCGGGCTCGCTTGCAGCGTGAGCGGCGCGCCAAAGAAATGTGCCGCCGCTGCCCGGTGATGACGCAGTGCCGGACTCATGCGCTGGAGGTCGGCGAGCCCTACGGGATCTGGGGCGGCCTGTCGGAAACGGAGCGCGAGCTGCTGCTCAAGCGTGAGATTGGCAGGACCCGCGGCATTCGCCGCACCGCGTAGTCCACACCGGACTGCCGGACAACTCGAAAAAGCCCCGCCCCGGTTCGCCAGGGGCGGGGCTTTCTCAATGCGGCAGTAGGCGAGATTCCGTCGACATCACCGCCTGATACAACCGATCCTGCGGTAAAGAGGATGTCGTGCCGAAGAGTGCAGCGGTTGCCGTCGTAACGGGCGCCAGCCGCGGGGCCGGACGAGGGATCGCCCACGCCCTGGGACGCCGTGGGTGCATCGTCTACGTCACAGGTCGCACCGAGCGGGCAGATCAATCCCCACGTGCGGGCACCATTCACGACACCGCGGAGTTGGTGTCCGCCGCGGGCGGCAAAGGCATCGCCGTGGCGGTGGATCATGCCGATGATGAGCAAGTGCGGGGGCTCTTCGAGCGAGTCGCGCATGAGCAGGGCCGCATTGACATCCTGGTGAACAACGCCGCAATCATCCGCGACGAGATGATGGGGCCGACGAGATTCTGGGAAGAGCCCCTCAACGTCATCGACACGCTAAACGTTGGATTGCGCAGCAGCTACGTCGCGACCGTCTTCGCCGCTCCGCTGATGGTGTCCAACGGCAAGGGACTCGTGGCATTCACATCTGCATCAGGATCGGTGCACTACATGTTCGGCCCCGCCTACGGTGTAGCGAAAGCGGGCACCGACAAGATGGCCGCCGACATGGCCGTCGACTTCAAAGATCATGGGATCGCTGCGATCTCGATCTGGATGGGGACCCTACTGACACAACGAGTCCGCCACATCGTCGCCTCAGCCCCCGAAAAACTCGGCCACGTCCTCGACAATGCCGAGACTCCGGAACTCACCGGTCGGGTGATATGGGCGCTTTACAACGATCCGCAACTGATGGAAATCAGCGGCCGTACGGTTATTGGGGCCGAGCTCGCCGCGCGCTATGGCATCAAGGATGAAGACGACCGACAGCCGCCGTCGTGCCGAGACCTCTACGGGTTTCATCCCTATCCGCAGTTCGCGCCGCCACGGTAGTGACGAACGAGTACGTCAGGCGTCGGGCACCGCGAGTCATGTTGTCGCTGTGATCGCCGTCCCCCACCAATAGGCGATGAACGGTTCCATGTTGCGGCTGACGAGTTCGATGCGCGGTCCAACGGAGCCCTTGGCCCCCTTGAGATACGCCCACAGCAGTGTGCCGGAACCGTCGGGGTTGTAGGACTTGACCTCGACGGCCAGGCCGTTGGATACCAATGTGGTCAAATCGGATTCGACGTCGTCGGACCAGTAGCCGATGTGGTGTACCCCCGAGTCAGCAGGCGTCCACACGGTGCCCGGAACGGTCTGCAGCAGCTCTAGCCTGGGTTCGGCGCCGGAGTAGACCATCTTCATCGGGATGGTCACGTCACCGTCCGGGGTGACTGCCTGCTGGTCCACGGTGACGATGTCGGTCCAGGTGTAGCCCGCCACCTTCTGCAGCCAGGCCATGGTCGCCTCGATGTCGTCGACCACGATGCCGGTGTGGTAGAGGTCTTCGGCCTTCATGAGTCCTCCTTGACCGTGCTGCTTTGGATCTCTTGTTCGAGCCACTGCACTTCGCTGTGGTTCTCCCGACCGCTGGCGGCCAGAAGCTGCTCCAACGCTTGGCGTTTCACTCTCAAAGCGTCGGAATTGGCTGGGGCGTGGGCCAAGACGATGTCGGTCAGGTGCAGCGCGTGAAGCGGACGGCCCCCCTTGACGTGGGCCTCGGCTCGCTCGGCGAGCAAGGACGTGCCGCCGACCAAGTCCACCACGTCCGACCAGACAGACGACGGTGGCACGTCGTAGAGCTCGGTGGTGGACTCGTAGCGGAACCAGCCCGCGTGCTCCTCCCAGATGGCCCGGACAATCCAGTCGACCTTGCCGTGCACCTGGGGAAGCGCCAGCTCCGGTGGGAGGGTGACATCACGCATCAACGTCCATAGATCGGCGCCGGAGTTCATGCCGTCGATGGTGCGGTCGCGAAGGTAGGCCGTCGCGTCGCGCACCTTGGTCATGGTTGTCAGGATCGAGTCGGTGCCGCGGAACACGTCATGGCCGTTGATGAGCGTTTCGGGGCGAAGCTCGATGACCCTGTCGAGGGAGTGGATGAACGTCATCGCGCTACGAATCTTGTCGCCGCGCAGGGTGTAGAGGTTGGGGACGTGGCCGAAGAACGGCCCCATCAAGTTCCCAATGAACACAGTGCGGTGTTCCGGCATCCACACCACGAGGGCGTCCGTGGTCTCCCCGCCGGGCGTGGAATACAGCTCGAACTGCCGACCACCAAGTTCGAACGCATGGGTGTCGATGAACGACTCGGTGAGCACCGGCTCCGGTGGAAGCGTGGCCGCCACGGTTTCGACGTCCATGAAGGCGCCCCACAACTTCATGATCCGCCGCACGTAGAAGGGGTGCAGGTGGCGCCAGTACTCGCGGACGTCCGGATGGTTGGCTTGGGCGATCGTTTCGACACCGGGCTGGTTAAAAAGGCTCCACCCGCTGACGTGGTCTGGGTGGCCCTGCGTGAAAGTGATTATTCGCAGCGGGCCCTGGCTGATTCGTGCGAACCGGGCTTTGATTTCAGCGGCCTCGAAGTCGGTTCCGGTGTTGATGATCAGGTCGCCGTCGGGGGTCGTTACCAGATAACTGTTGGCGATGTTCCTGGACATGAACATGCCGTCGCCGAGGTCGACGGCATCCTGGGAGCCCTCCCCTTGTTTGACGAGTTCATCCAGCGATGGCGACACGGGAAGCCTCCCAGCTCGGCTTAATTTCACTCAACCTAACATTTGTTCTCTACAGGCGTATAGCATCAGCTGGCGTGCCGCCAATATCCCCACGGTCCTCGGTAGGCGTGGACGAGCTCGTTACCCGCGCGTGCGAACGAGCCGGCCTCGACGATTTCGGCGGCGACTCTTGGCGTGAGGGCCTTAATCTCTTGGTCGAATCCTGCGAGTCGGCGCCGGGCGGGAATCCCGGTGGGCGCGAGTTCGTCTACGGCCAGTTCGTCGACGCGATGTGGAACCGGCTACGCGTGGTCGACTATGTCAAGTGCCACCCCGAAGTTCTCGATCAGCGAGTCGAACGCCCATTGGTCGTGCTCGGACTGCCACGCACGGGCACATCGCTGGCCAGTTATCTGCTCGACCAGGATCGGATGCGGCGCTCGCTGTTGACGTGGGAGGCCGAGGACTCGGTGCCACCGTCAACCCCGGACACGCTGCGCACCGATGCGCGATGTCTGAAGAAGAAGGCCGAACTCGACGTGCTCGCAGAAGGGCTCAAGGCGGCCAACATTCCACTGGTCCACTGGGACGAGGCCGACGGGCCGACTGAGTGCCTGTTTGTGCAGAACCAAGACTTCAAGGCCTACCTGTGGGAAGCGTTCATGCCTACTTCCGCATACGCCGATTGGCTGCTGCGGACCGACATGTCGAGTGCTTACGCTTACGAGCGAATGGTGTTGCAAGTTCTGCAGTCTCGCGCACCCGGCACGTGGTCACTGAAGATGCCGTCGCACGCAGTGCACATCGAGACCCTGCTGGCGACCTATCCCGACGTGCGGATGGTGTGGGCACACCGCGATCCCTTCAAGTCGACCGCTTCGTTCCTGCGGCTGAATTACCTGTCGCGTGCGGCGACGGGTGCCACAATCGACGCCGGGATGATCGCGGTAAATGTGTTGCGCCAGTTGAAGGAACACGTCGACCGTCCGCTGGCGACGAGGCGCCGGATCGGCGACGACCGATTCTTCGACCTGCACTACGCCGAGCTTATGCGCGACCCCCTCGCGGTGATGCGGGCGCTCTACGACTGGGCCGGTGACGACCTGACCTCGTCTACCGAGCAGGCAATGCTCGACTGGCTCACTGCTCATCCGCAGGACCGCCACGGAGTTGCACCGTACTCGCTGGAAGGGTCTGGCGTGGCCCGTGCCGATCTCGAGCCGATCTTCGACGAATACATTTCGGTGTTCGACATCGAACTGGAGGACGACGCGTAATGAAGGCGGCCGTGACAACCAGCGATCAGAGTTTCGAGGTCGTCGACCTTCCCGATCCCACGCCAGAACCCGACCAGTTGGTCATTCGTGTCAAGGCGTGTGGCGTATGCGGGTCCGACATCAAGGCTCAGCCCTTTGCGCCGGCTGGGATGGTGATGGGCCACGAACTCGGCGGTGAAGTCGTCGCCGTCGGCTCAGACACCGACGGCGGGCTTGAGGGGACCAACATCGCTGTGCTGCCGGTAGTTTCGTGTGGTTCGTGCCAGTACTGTCGGGCAGGCGTGGTAGCGCACTGCCCCAAGGCGCGCTACATCGGGATGGGCCCCGCGGGCGGATTCGCCGAGTACGCCGCGGTCCCCGCGCGTCACTCCTTCACCCTCCCCACAGAAGTACCCGCGGCCTACTCGGCGTTGGTGGAACCCTTCGCTGTCGGGCTGCACGGTGTGCACAGCGCCGAGATCGGTCCGGGCGACGACGTGCTCATCGTCGGTGCGGGCGGGGTTGGCCTGACCACGCTTATCTGGGCACTGCACAAGGGCGGTGGCCGAGTCACAGTGGCCGATCCAGATCCCCGACGGCGTGATTCAGCCCGGTCGATGGGCGCCACCGATGAACTCGCGTCCGTGTCCGAGGCCGAACCCGGGGCCTACGACGCTGTCGTCGAATGCGTCGGACATCCCGAGCTCGTGCAGGCCTGCCAGCCGGCGCTGCGGCCACGTGGTCGGCTCGTCGTTTCTGGAGCCTGCGCCGAGCCGACAGCCATCGAGCCCATCACGGCGCTGCTCAAGGAACTCACCGTGCGGTACTCCGTCGCCTACTCGGTCGACGAATTCCACGAGGTCGTCACCTCATTCAGCACCCGGGACATTGACCCGGCGCCCGCCGTCGGGCCGACATTCGGATTAGACCAGGTCGCCGAAGCCTTCGCTGCGGTGCGCGAGGCGCGGGTGCAAGGCAGAGTATCGGTGCGCCCCTACGCGATCTAATGTTTCCGTCCCGCGTGGTCGGCGGCCACACCTGCGATCACCGAATGCAGATACTGTTCCAGGCTCTTGGCGCTGTCCATATCAGTCAGTCCGTAGGCCAGCCGGAACAGGAATCCGCCCAGGAAGGTAACCACGGCGAATGCCTGCGCCTTGACCAGTTCGCGGTCGGGCGCCGCGCCAACGGGTTGGGCCTGCGCGACAGCCGCTTCGCTGATCGCGACGAACTGATCCATCAGACCATCGAATACCACCCCGAGGTCGGGGTCACGGGAGGCGATCATCATGAGTTCGAACCGAGCCCGTGCCCGCGAACGCTCTGGCTCGACTGCGGTGCGCATAGCCTGAACAGCGAGCGTGGCAAGCAATGAATCGACCTCGCCGCCGCCTGTTGCGTCACGCGCCGCAGTGAAATCGGCTACGTCAAGTTCGACCACTCGATCCATCGCAGCACGAAGCAAAGCCGCCCTCGTCTGGTAATAGAACGACGTGGTCCCCTCGGCGAAGCCCGCCCGCCGGTCGACGCTGCGGTGGGTCAGCCCGCGTGCGCCGTCCGCGGCCAATATCGCGATTGCCGCGTCGCCGAGGTCCCGGCGCCGCTGCTCGGCTTTGGTTTTTCTTTCCATTTCGGTCGGGACAGTTTATCGACGTCTTGCCTGAAGTCCGCGGCGGCGAAGGCGAAGGTTGGTTGACTGCATCTGGTACGAAAGACTCATTACTGCTCAACCAGCCGCACTTACCGGAAGTGCCGCCGTCGACGGAAGTGAACACTGTGAGCCGTGACCGAAGGCCGCCTCTGACGCGCGCTCGGGGGATAGGGCGCGGCGCGCCGCTTCTGCTGGCCACGATCACGTTCGCCCTCGTCGGCTGTACAGTGCCGACAGCGCCGCCAACCGCCATGACGGTGATCACATCAACCCTTGGGACCGTGGCCACCAGGGGCCCGGCTAGAGCGACCATTAGTCCCGCGGGCGCGCAGCCGCAATTGTCATCAGATCCCACGCAGCTGGCCGACGATCTAATCGCCGACGAGGAAGCGCTGCGAAACGGGTCGGCGGCGGAGCCAGCACTGGAGGCCGCGGCGCGTCGCCAGCAGGCGGCCTACCGCGCCATCGGGCGGCACCCGGAATGGGACGCAATTACCCGCCCGCGAGTCCCGGCGTCGTTACTCGGGGTCTACGACGGCAATGTCGATGCCCGTCGACAGCTCACCGCGATGACACCTGTGAGAGACACGCTGCCTGCATGGCGCATCCAGCCACCAGCTCCGGCCGACGAACTGCTGAGCTACTACCACCAGGCGGAGTCGGAATCCGGCGTCGGCTGGAACTACCTGGCAGCCATCAACCTCATCGAGACCCGCCTCGGCAGCATCGACGGCGTCAGCACCGCCGGCGCGCAAGGACCCATGCAGTTCTTGCCCGCGACATTCGCCACCTATGCGGAGGGCGGCGATATCCACTCGCCCCGTGACAGCATCATGGCAGCGGGCCGCTACCTCGCCGCCAATGGCTTTGCCAACGATCGTGATCACGCCATCTACCGGTACAACCACGCCAGCGAATACGTGCGGGCGGTCAACCAATACGCAGCGCTGATTGCAGCCGATCCAGCCGCGTTTGCCGGCTACTACCGGTGGGACGTCTATTGCTACACAATCGCGGGCGACGTGTTACTGCCCATCGGTTACGCCGCGACGTCACCGATCCCGGTGCGGGACTATCTAACGACCCACCCGCAATAACTCGGTGCGATACTGCCGCCAGAAATCTCGCCGGCGGCGGAATAGCTGCGCGGGGTGCCAGAGTTGCAAGGGCAGTGACCGCATCAGACACCGCGACAAGCGACCTCGGCCGATTCGGCTTCTTCGGACTCGGCGCCACTCCTGACCAGGCTCGGGAAATCGAACGGTTAGGCTACGGCACGATTTGGGTCGGCGGTTCGCCACCGGCCGAATTGTCCTTCGTTGAGCCACTTTTAGAAGCGACCACCACGGTGAAGGTGGCCACCGGCATCGTCAACATCTGGACGGCAGCCGCCAAGCCGGTCGCCGAGTCGTTCCACCGCATCAACACGGCCTACCCGGGCCGCTTCGTGCTCGGCATCGGGGTCGGCCATCCCGAAGCCGAAGCGCAATACCGCAAACCTTACGAGGCGCTGGTGTCATACCTCGACGAGCTCGACGAATACGGCGTACCGGCGAATCAACGTGTGCTCGCCGCGCTCGGACCGCGCGTGTTGAAGCTGTCGGCCGAGCGGACCGCCGGGGCGCACCCGGCCAACGCCACGCCGGAACATGCCGCACGGGCCCGCGCGATCATCGGGCCGAACGCGCTACTAGCGCCCGTGCACAACGTGGTGCTGAGCAGCGACGCCGACGAGGCGCGCGGTATCGGCCGCACGGCGCTGGCTCACTACTTCAACCTGACGAACTACGTGAGCAATTGGAAGCGGCTGGGTTTCAGCGATGCCGACGTCGCCCCGCCCGGCAGCAACGAACTGATCGATGCCGTAGTTGCGCACGGCACGCCTGAAGACGTCGCGAAGCGGTTAGGCGAGTATCTGAGCGCCGGCGCCAACCATGTCGCGATCCTCGTGCACGGCGGGCCGGAAAAGGTGTTGCCGACACTGTCGAAACTCGCTGGGCCGCTTGGCCTGTCACGTTAGCCGGAGCTGGTCGGGCCAGCTATCGCGCGCCAGGCAGCAAGACATTGCTAGTTACGACGGAGAACGTCGTTGGTGCGGCAGGCCATGTCGACTAGGCCTGTGGAACCGTGCCAGCTTGTGCGCATGTGAACAGGCCGAATACCGTACGCAATGTGGTCGATCCGGATGCGATTGGTGCTGGCGAGATGTCCAGGTATGTGCTTGGCCACTCGGACGGTGAGCTTGATCGACTAGCGATCCAGGCGCGCATGATCGAGCCGATCACGCGCCGGTTTTTCTCGGCGGCAGGGATCACGCACGGGATGCGGGTACTCGACGTCGGCAGCGGTAGCGGCGACGTCGCGTTCCTGGCGGCTGAATTGGTCGGAGACGCCGGCGAGGTCATCGGCGTTGAGCGCGCTCCAGCGGCGCTCAAGGTTGCCCGGCAACGAGCGAGCTCGCTGGCTACGTGCAACGTGACCTTCCTCGACGGCGACCCGGCTGACTTGATGTTTGATCGCCCATTCGACGCGATCGTTGGCCGTTACATTCTGGTGTTCCAACCCGATCCGGCGGCCTGGGTGCGCGGACTGCTGGCGCATCTGGCCCCTGGTGGCGTCGTCGTGTTCCAGGAACCGGAGTGGGCGCGCGCACACTCTGCTCCGCACGTGCCAAGCTGGGAGCGATGCTGTCGGCTCCTGGTCGAGGGTTTCACCGCTGGGGGTGCCGACACAGAGATGGGCGCCAAACTGCCAGCCGTGTACGCCGCCGCCGGTCTTCCCGCACCAAAACTCGCGATGGAGACCGTGATCGGCGCCGGCGCCGGCGGCGCCGAGCAGGTGCACTTCACCACCGATGTTCTCGTGACGCTGCTGCCCGAGCTTGAAAGGCTCGGTCTCGTCGCGCCGGGGGAAATCGATCCCGCCACCCTCGCCGACCGGATCCTGGCTGACATCGCCGCTTGCGGCAGCGTCTTCGTAGGCCGCTCGGAGATCGGCGCCTGGTCGACGAACCCGACCTAAACCCGGACATCCCCGGCGCCGTTGGACTTTATGCCGTGGACCTCTCAAGGACATGCACGCCGCAGGCGGAACCAAGGCCTATCACATGGGCCAGGCCCACTTTCGCGTCCTGGATCTGACGCTCGCCGGCCTCGCCGCGGAGGTGGTGACAGATCTCCCAGACGTTTGCGACGCCGGTGGCCGCGATGGGATGTCCCTTGGACTCCAGCCCGCCTGACACGTTCACCGGTGTCGAGCCGTCACGCCAGGTCGCACCCGAGTTGAAGAAATCGGCTGCTCCGCCCTCTTCACACAGCATCAAGTTGTCGTAGTGCACCAGTTCGGCGGTGGCGAAGCAGTCGTGCAATTCGACGAGATCGAGGTCGGCCGGCCCGATGCCGGCCTGTTCGTACGCGATCGATGCGGCCTTTCGGGTGAGCGTGTTGACGTTCGGCAACACCTGGCAGCCTTCTTCGTAGGGGTCGGTGGTGAGCACCGACGCCGACACCTTCACAGCGCGCCTGCGGTGTTCAAGCGACAGCGACTTCAGCGTCTCGCCATTGCACACCACGGCAGCCGCAGCGCCATCGCAATTCGCCGAGCACATCGGGCGCGTGTTGGGGTACGCGATCATGACGTCGTTCATAATCTGCTCGAGGGTGAACCGTTTTTGGTACGACGCAAGCGGATTCAGGGTGGAGTGGGCATGGTTCTTCTCGCTGATCTTCGCGAACAACTCGAAGCTGGTGCCGCCGTATTTGTGTCCGTATTCGACGCCGATCTGGGCGAAGACCCCCGGCATCGTCTCTGTGCCGATCCTGCCGTCAATCGCTGCCACCGCTCCGTAGCGTCCCGCCGGTGTCCAGGTGTCGGCGTCTTTCTTCTTCGCCCCACCTGCCAGCAGACCGGCGCCCGCGAGCTTTTCGACACCGACCGCCAGGCCGTAGTCCACCTCCCCGGCCTTGACCGCCATGATCGCGGTGCGTAGCGCGGTGGCGCCGGTGGCGCAGGCATTGGCGACGTTGTACACCGGGATGCCGGTCTGGCCGATTTGCTTTTGAAGCTGTTGGCCGATTCCAGCATTCGCGTTCATGAGGTTGCCCGCGGCGAGAACTCCGATGTCTGCCATCGTGACGCCCGCGTCGGCAAGCGCGCCCATGGCGGCCTCGGCCGCCAAGTCGACGGTGTCGAGTTGGGGGTGCTTGCCGAATTTGGTCATATGAATGCCGAGGATCCAGACCTCATCGCTTGCGCTCATCGCGACTCCTTCGTCACAGTACGGTTGCGTGTCTTGTGGAGCAGTTCACTCGACGGGCTCGAAGCCGAAACCGACCGCCTCAGTGCCTGCAGAGTCGGTGCCGATCGATTGGGTCGCGAGCCGCACTTTCATGCCGTCGAACACGTGCTCGGGATCGGGCTCGATGTTGATGAGGTTGGCGCGCACCTGGGTTCCATCGCAATCGACCACAGCCGCCACAAACGGCGTCGGAATCCCCGGTGCTGCGAATGCGACGATGGTGAACGCGCGCACCGTGCCCTCGGTCGCGATCGGGACGGTCGCGAATTCGGTGGCGAAGCACTTGGCACACGCGTTTCGTCGGTCGAAGTACCGGGAACCGCAGCTGACGCATTCCTGCGCAACCAGGTGCGGATGGTCTCCGTCCAACACCAGATAGTCGACCAGCGGGATCTGCCCGGCCATGCGCACCTCCATCGTTGGTGTATTCGACGGTATCCCTTGGAACGCCTCGATGTCCTCGGCGTGATTGAATCACGAGTTCGGAGCATCGGAGCGGTCAGTGCAACAACCCACCGCCGTAATAATCTCCACAGCGAACGTGCTGTCCGGTCAACGGCCGTCTTCGCGTAACCCCCAGCATGGCGCCATCATTTTGATCAGACCGCCAAGGAGAGCGAAATGACAACACACCAGATGGGCCACGATGCGGCGTCGGCCGAGGGCACAGTGACGGTGACTGAAGTAGGTACGGGAACGTACACGCAGCAGATCACCGCGGGGAACCATCGGCTCGTCTCCGACGAGCCACAACCCATTGGCGACGACAAAGGACCAACACCCTACGATCTGCTCCTGGCCGCAGTAGGCGCCTGTACCTCGATGACGGTGCGGATGTACGCCAACCGCAAGGGCTGGCCGCTCGACAGAGTTCGAGTGACGTTGCGGCACTCGCGCATTCACGCGGAAGACTGCGCCGAATGCGAAACTCGCAACGGCTGGATCGATCATATTGATCGCAACGTCGAGTTAATCGGCGACCTCGACGACACTCAACGGCAACGGTTGCTGCACATCGCCGAGCGTTGCCCCGTTCATCAGACCCTGACCTCAGAGGTCGACGTCGCCACATCCTTGGGGTGAGAGCCGTGGCCGTGGCGATATCGTTTCCCCTGGGTCGCCGGGAAGGCCGGGAAGGGTTGTGAGCGAGCGTGGACGTAGCGAGTCTCTTTGAGCTTCATGGCAAGAAGGCTCTCGTGACTGGCGCCTCGAGCGGCATCGGCAAGCAAGTGGCGCTGGCCTACGCGCAAGCCGGGGCCGCAGTGGCGATCACGGCCCGACATGAGGCGCCGCTGCAGGAAGTGGCCGCAGAGATCGTTGCCGGTGGTGGGACGGCGGTCGCCATCACCTGCGATGTCACTCAACCCGAGCTGGTGGCTACCATGGTGAACCGGGTCAACGACGAGTTGGGCGGAATCGACATCGCGGTATGCAACGCCGGGATCATCGCCCTCAACAGCCTGCTGGACATGCCGCCCGACGAGTTCCAGAGAATCCAGAACACCAATCTCAACGGTGTCTTCCTCACCGCACAGGCCGCGGCGAAGGCCATGATCGGCGAGCAACGCGCCGGATCCATCATCAACACGGCATCGATGTCGGGCCACATCGTCAACACCCCGCAGCCGGTGGGCCACTACTGCGCCTCGAAGGCAGCCGTTATCCAGCTGACCAAGGCTATGGCTGTGGAGTTCGCGCCCTACAACATCCGGGTCAACAGTGTCAGCCCCGGCTACATCCTCACCGAACTGGTGGAGCCCTACGCCGAGTACCACGCGTTGTGGGAACCGAAGATTCCGCTCGGACGCTTGGGCCGGGCCGAGGAACTCGTCGGCATATACCTCTATCTCGCGAGCGACGCATCGAGCTATATGACCGGTTCCGACATCGTGATCGACGGCGGCTACACGTGTTGGTGAGTGGCCAGGCCATGTTTGCGATTAGCGCCCACCGCGACACGTAAACCATGCACACGACACGCCGGGACGGGTGTGCGTGGCGTACGTTTCGACGAGAGTGTCCACGGCCATGTCCGCGGTCTGCGGGCTAGTCGACGACCGCGGTCTCCGCCGTCAGGATGGCCAGGGCCCGACGCGGCCGACCATCGGGTTAGCTCGCGCCCGCCGCGATCACCTCGTCCACCTCGAGAGCTCGGTCGGCCATCTCGGCGTGTGCCTTGTCCAGCGCGTCGGCCTGATCCTCATCGGCCTTCATCAGCGCCTCGATGTCGGAGCCGGCCATGTCGAGCACACCCATGTCCCTGAAGGCCTTCTGCACCTTGTCGCCCCACAACCCGATGTCCTTGACGATCGGCACGATGCGGCTGAACAGGTGCGAGCGGAACTGGATCATCAGCGGCGACGTGTCGACCCACTCAGCACAGGCTTGGACGTCCATGCCGAGGGTCTCGAAGACCTCTTCGCCGCGGAACCGGTCGCGCATCAGGTAACAGGCGTCCACGACGAACTCTTCACGCTCGCCCCGCTCGGCCTCGGTCAGCGCGGAGTAGTAGTCCTTCAGCGAGATTCGGCCGAAGGCGACGTGCCTGGCCTCGTCCTGCATGACGTAGGCCAGCACCTGCTTGGCCAGCGAGTCCTGAGCCGACATGTCCCGCAGCACCCCGAAGGCGGCGAGTGCGAGCCCTTCGATGAGGACCTGCATGCCGAGGTAGGGCATATCCCAGCGCGAGTCGCGCAGGGTGTCGTCCAGAAGCGCGGTCAGGTTCTTGTTGATCGGGTAGACCAGGCCGACCTTCTCCTGCAGGAACCGCGAGAACGCCTCGACGTGCCGGGCTTCGTCCATGGTCTGGGTGGCCGCGTAGAACTTCGCGTCCAGGTCCGGGACGACCTCGACGATCTTGGCCGCGCACACCATCGCACCCTGCTCGCCGTGCAGAAACTGCGAGAACTGCCAGGCCTGGAAGTGAAGGCGCATCTCGGCGCGACGTGCGTCGTCTGCGGCGTCCCACATCGGGCTGCCGAACAGCGGATGGAACTCGTCGGGCAGCGCGACCGGGTTCTTCGGGTCGACGTCTTGCGCCCAGTCGATGCGCGACTGGGCATCCCACTGCTTGTCCTTTCCCTTTTGATAGAGGGAAAGGAGCCGGGCGCGCCCCTCGTCGTACTCCCACGTGAAGCGCGCGTCGCCGGCGCTGGGGACCTCCCACGAGTAGGGCGCGGGCACGTCCGTGTACTTGTCCCTCGTGGTCATGAGCTGTCGCCTTTCTGCCCGTGTGACCAGCGGTCATATGACGAGTATCACATTGCACCCGCGTGCGGCAGCGCGTCAACCCTGACGGGGCGAGCTAACCGACCGCGGCCCGCTCCAACGCCCAACAAACGGAGGCACCCAGGTGCTGTATGAAAGCCATGCTCGCACTGACGCCGGTTGACCGGCTCAAGTCGGGGTTGCGTCTTTAGCGTGTCAGGCTGGCGAGCAGACGCAGGCTTTCCTCAGATGGTGAGCCGGGTTCAGCGTGGTAAGTGACGATCATCTGGCGTTGATCCGGTAGGTGCAGGATGGTGTACTGCAGATCGAGCGGCCCCACCTGGGGATGTTCGAATGCGGTGGGACCGATGCTTCGATGTTTGACGTCGTGACGCGCCCACAATGTGGCGAAACGCTTGCTGGCGATGCAGAGTTCGCCGATGAGCTCGACGAGTTCGCGATCGGGCGGCTCCGCGCCGAGCACGGCTCGCAGAAACGGGACGATCCTAGCCGCAAACCTGTCCCAGTCGCGGTAGAGCATGCGTATTTCGGGCTCGAGAAATGTTGCGCGCAGGATGTTTTCGCCCGGTGTAAAGAAATGTGACAGCGCTTGGGCCAGGCGGTTAGACGCCAGAATCGTCATGTTCCTGTTGACGACGAACGTCGGGGTAAGCGGCCAACTGTCGATGAGTGTTTGCACGGCCGGGTCCAATCTTTCGGAGACCGACCGTCGACGCGGACGCGGTGCCGGACGCGCTAACTCGCGCAGGTAAGTGCCGGCGTCTTCGTCGAGTTGCAGCGCGCGGGCGAGGCCGTCAAGAACTTGGTCGGAGGGCTGGTGGTCTCGTCCTTGCTCAAGTCTCAGGTAGTACTCGGTGCTGATGCCGGCGAGCATCGCGACTTCTTCGCGACGCAAACCCTCGACGCGTCTGCGCTCGCTGTCCGGCAGGCCGACATCGCCGGGCTTGAGCAACTCCCGGCGCGCCCGCAGGAAACCCGCCAGCCCACGGGATGTTTCCATCGATCAAGGTTAGGGCGCCGAGACGGAGAAAGGGTGACCCCGGGATTACCAGTAACGACGTGGCCTGGATACCCGGGTGCGTGAGGGTGCATGGTGATCGCGTCGCAATGAGCGGCCAGCTGGCTATCGTCGCTGCCTTATGAAGGAATTTGCATGCCTATTCGCACGTACGGGCCAACAACGACCGCGGCCGAGATCGTCAACGGACTGGACCTGCACGGGCATCGCGTCATCGTGACCGGCGCCAGTTCGGGGATCGGCACCGAGACAGCGCGCGCGCTCGCGTCGGCCGGCGGTGAGGTGACCCTGGCGGTTCGCAACGTTGAGGCCGGCACAAACGTCGCCGACGGGATAGCCGCTGACCTCCCACCGGGGGCAGGCGCGTTGCGGGTGGCCCGACTGGACCTGGCCGATCCGGCCTCGGTGGCCAGCTTTGTGCGCGCATGGAACGAGCCGTTGCAGGTCCTCGTCAACAATGCCGGCGTGATGGCCTTACCACAGCTCACCCACACGGCCGCTGGCTATGAAATACAGTTCGCCACCAACCATCTCGGTCATTTCGCGCTGGCCACAGGCCTGCATCGGTGGCTGGCCGCGGCAAAGGATGCCCGCGTGGTGTCCGTCGCTTCGATCGGGCATCTGTTCTCCCCGGTGGTCTTCGATGACCTGCATTATCGGTTCCGCCCCTACGACCAGTGGACATCCTACGGCCAGTCCAAGTCAGCCAATGTGCTCTTCGCCGTGGGCGCCGCGCAACGCTGGGCCGACGACGGCCTCGCCGTCAACGCCCTCATGCCCGGCAACGTTGCCAGTACCGCGCTCGCCCGGCACATGGGCGCGAACGATCTTGCCGATTTCGGCAAAACCACCGCCTTGGGCCTGCCCCCGGTGAAGACGATCGAGCAAGGCGCCGCTACTTCGGTCTTACTGGCAGCCAGTCCCGACGTCGAAGGGGTCACCGGCCGCTACTACGAGGACTGCGCTGAGGCGACGGTCGCCACTGAGCGCGCCACTCACACGGGCGGCGTTGCACCCTATGCACTTGACCTGAACAATGCCGACCGCCTCTGGCACATCTCCAACGACTTAACCCAATAAATCTGAGGACCTTGGCGTGCCTGGCTGCCCTTCCGGACTAGATCACCAAACGAAACACCCCCGGCCAATGACCGGGGGCGCTTCGCGTCGACTACTTAGTGAGCGTGGCCGTGGTGATGGCCGTGGCCGTGCTCGTCTTCGTCAGCGGGCTTCTCGACAATCGCGGTCTCGGTGGAGTCGGATGTAAGCCATGCGAGCCCTGTTAACAGTGAGCGGTCCATCTGCCGATAGCAGTCCCTGCTGTACTGCCCTGACACAGATATCGGGCGATGACGACCAACTCAGAACGACGCGACGCGGCGAGCGAGGGATAGGACTTAAAGGCCCCTGACTTCGTCGTTTTCGAGTTACCGTGTCACTCCAAGACGAAGACGGGGATCTTCCTCGTCGTCAGCGACTGCAATTCGATGTAGTGGGGATAAGCTTCGGTTGCCCTCTGCCACCACTCTTCTCGCTCGGCCCCATGAACCTCACGGGCCGTCAGCTCGAACACCTTGTTGCCGTCCTGAACCGCGACCTTCGGGTTGGCACGGAGGTTGTAGACCCAGGAGGGGTTCGTCGGGCGCCCTCCGATGGAACCGATCATCGCGTAGCGCCCGTCGTTCTCCACCCGCATCAACGGCACGTACCGCTTCTGCCCAGACTTTGCGCCCGTCACCGTGAAAAGGACGACCGGGCGATCCTGGATCTGGACCCCATCCGTAGTGCCTTGTTTCAGTATTTGCTCGGTCTGCTCTCGCACCCAATCGGTGGTGCTGAGCTGTATTTGGTCCGTCATGCCTGTCTGAACATCTCACTGTCCCTGGCCATTCCCAGGGTTAGGGGTCGGCATGAGGAAGTGAGGGGTCGGCATGAGGAAGAAGTTCCAACTCCCCAGGCCGGGAACTACGCTGACTTGCAGGCCGGCGAGCACACCGGTTACGCATAACGTGGCTTGCATGAAACTCCGGAGACTTCATCCCCGCTTTGAGAGGCCATCATGTCCGACACTGTCGACACCCTCGTCCTCGATCTCCTCGAATGGATCGGCTCGCGCCCACGCCCCTATCGCGAGGTCCTCGAGGCCTGGCGGACGTCGTGTCCGCGCTTGGCGGTTTGGGAAACCGCTGAGGAACGTGGCTTCATTGCCCGCCAACCTGCATCGGAAGGCGGCGCCCGAGTTGCGGTTTCCCCCGCCGGGGCAGAGCACCTGCGCCGGCATCGCCGCACTCTCCCCCACCCCGACACTTAAACCTCTGCGACGACATGCCGAGAACGGCCGCAGTGGCCTCAGTCTCGACAAGCGAGAAACCCCTGCAAAGACGGAACACCCTTGGCGAGAAGCCGAGCGTGTTCCGTGCAGGTACCTCTAGTGAGCGTGGCCGTGGTGGTGGCCGGCGTGCTCGTCGTCGTCGGCGGGTTTGTCAACGATCGCCGTCTCGGTGGTGTCGTATGTAAGCCATCAATGCGCCACCGCTGAGTCAAGCCCGAAAAGCATTACCGGGGCTGACTTTCCTTTCAGCGCATGCGATCCGCGGTGGGTGAGTCCGGATGGACCGGACACGAGGGTGTCGACGGTCTGCTGGGTGAGAAGGATTGCGTCACCGGTGGTCTTCGTGAGCTGCTCGACGCGGGCTGCAACGTTGACGGTGTCGCCGATCAGGGTGAACTCGAGCTTGCCTCCACCGCCGATGGTGCCGGCGATCACCAGACCTGTGTTGATCCCGATGCCGATCCGAAGCGCGCCGTCAAAGCGCTCGGCGACGAGACGATGAATCAGCGCCGCTGCGCTCAGCGCGGCATCGGCATGACCCGCGAGATCATTAGGGGCACCGAACACCGCCAGCGCGCCGTCGCCGAGGAACTTGTTGACATGCCCACCGGCCTCGACGACCGCCGGCACAACGATTTCGAAGAGGGCGTTGAGCCGGGCGACGGTATCTTCGGCGGTGTTCGCTTCGGCGAACGGGGTGAAGTCTCGCACGTCGACGAACATCACCGTCACCTCGCGGCGCTCCCCGGTGAAGACATCGTCCCCCTGCTCGAGTAGCCGCGCCGCCAACGCCGGGTCGACGTAGGTGCCGAACGCAGCTTGAAGTCGTTGCCGCTCAACCAATCCTGCCTGCATGCGATTGAATGACGCCGCCAGCGCACCAAGGTCATCGTCCTGAACTACGGGCAGCCGTTGGCTGTAGTCACCGGCTGCAACCCGTTCCGTTCCTTCGGCGAGGTCGCGAATGGGTTGCAGGAGTGGGGAGTACGCGGCCCAGAGCGACGGCCCGATGACGACCACCAGTACACCACCGATCACCATGGGGAGGGCAGGGCCGTGCCTGGCCACGTCTAACACGGCTCCCAGGATCGCGCCCGCGACGGCAAACGCGAACCCCACCGCAAGCATGGCCACGTTGGTCCACGTGGCGAACGCCGGGCGAGAGTGAGGCAGGGAATCGCCGATCTCCGTATCCGAGGCGATCGCAGCCCTGGCGGGCCGCAAGGTTGCTTCGACGAGGCTGTGCACAGTGATCAACTGGCCGGCAGTTCCGGCAATGGAGCCCAGAATCGCGTACTGGATGAGCCGTGACCCGCTCGCTCCGGCAATCATTCCGATACCAACGAACAGTGCAGCGACCCAAACAAAGGTGACGACCACCCCCCTCGCAATCAGTTTCCGGCCGTAGCTGTAGGTGGCGCGCAGTGCGCTCTCTCGATCAACGTCGTCGCCAGCGGCCCACCGTTCAATGAGGCGGGGATCCCTTCCGCCGGGACCTACCAGCACCAACAGGTACGCGAGCACGGCGACCACGGTCACTGCAGCCGCCTCGGTGTAGTGGTCAGACCTCTCGAAAGCGACAATGCCTAGCGACCAGGCGAGATAAACCGGGAGTGCCAGGGGGAGCATGAGCGCCCAGCATGCCCACGAATACCTGGATTTGTACCGATCCCAGGCCGATTGCCAGATGCGATCCATGCCAATAACGAAACACCCCCGGCGATGAACCGGGGGTGTTTCTTCGGCACTACCTAGTGAGCGTGGCCGTGGTGATGGCCGGCGTGCTCGTCCTCGTCGTGGCTTACTTTCTCGACAATCGCGGTTTCGGTGGTCAGCACCATGCGTGCCACCGATGCCGCGTTGAGCACCGCGGACCTGGTGACCTTGACCGGGTCGATAACCCCGTCGGCGGCCAAGTCGCCGTACTTCAACGTTGCCGCATTGAACCCGTGCCCGACGGGAAGTTCGGCGACCTTGTTGACCACCACCGCACCGTCCAGCCCGGCGTTGGCAGCGATCCAGTACAGCGGCGCGCTGAGCGCGTCGGAGAACACCTGCACGCCAGCGGCCTCGTCACCGGACAGCGACGCACGCAGGTCAGCAAGCACCTTGCGAGCTTGCAACAGCGCCGATCCACCACCGGCGACGATGCCCTCCTCCACGGCGGCCTTGGCAGCGGCAACCGCGTCCTCGACGCTTTCTTTGCGCTCCTTGAGCGCCGTCTCGGTGGCGGCGCCGACCTTGATGACGGCAACCCCGCCGGCCAGCTTGGCCAGCCGCTCTTCCAGCTTTTCGCGGTCCCAGTCGGAGTCGGTGCTCTCGATCTCGGAACGCAGCTGCTTGGCGCGGTCGTCGATCGCCTCGTCGGTGCCACCGCCTTCGACGATCACGGTGTCGTCCTTGCTCACCACCACGCGGCGGGCCGAACCGAGCACCTCGAGCCCCACCTCACGCAGCGTCAGCCCGACGTCGGGGTTAACCACCTGGCCGCCGGTCACGATGGCCAAGTCATCGAGGAACGCCTTGCGGCGGTCACCGAAGAACGGCGCCTTGACCGCGACGGCCTTCAGCGTCTTGCGGATCGCGTTGACCACCAGCGTCGACAACGGCTCGCCTTCGACGTCCTCGGCGATCACCAGCAGCGGCTTACCCGCCTCGGCCACCTTCTCCAGCAACGGCAGGAAGTCGGGTAGCGAGCTGATCTTGTCGCGGTGCAACAGGATCAGGGCATCGTCGAGCACGGCCTGCTGCGCGTCGAAGTCGGTGACGAAGTACGCCGATAGGAAGCCTTTGTCGAAGCCGACGCCCTCGGTGAACTCCAGTTCGGTGCTCAGCGTCGACGACTCCTCGACACTGACGACGCCGTCGTGGCCGACTTTGGTCATCGCCTCGCCGACCAGCTTGCCGATCTCCTCGTCGCGCGACGACACGGTGGCCACCTGCGCGATGCCCTTCTTGCCGGACACCGGGGTGGCCGATGCCAGCAGCGCCTCGGACACCGCGTCGGCGGCCTTGCTGATCCCCAACCCAAGCGCGATCGGGTTGGCGCCGGCGGCGACGTTGCGCAGCCCGTTCTTGATGATTGCCTGCGCCAGCACGGTGGCGGTGGTGGTGCCGTCGCCGGCGACGTCGTTGGTCTTGGTGGCCACCGACTTGACCAACTGGGCGCCCAAGTTCTCGAACGGGTCTTCCAGGTCGATCTCACGGGCGACGGTGACACCGTCGTTGGTGACCGTAGGCCCACCAAAAGCCTTGGCCAGCACCACATGCCGACCGCGCGGCCCCAACGTCACCCGCACCGCGTCGGCGAGCTTGTCCACGCCGGCTTCCATCGCGCGCCGTGCGGTCTCATTGAACTCAATCTGCTTGCTCATAAGTCTTTCTTGTTCCGTCTGGAAAACGGTCCGCCCCGGAAATCGCCCACGTGTCGACGTGGGGATCGCCGGGGCGGAACACGCTCTGCGTTACTTGGAGACGACAGCCAGCACGTCGCGGGCCGAGAGAATCAGGTACTCCTCGCCGTTGTACTTGATCTCGGTGCCGCCGTACTTGCTGTAGATGACGGTGTCACCCTTCGACACGTCCAGCGGAATCCGCTTCGAGCCATCGTCATCCCACCGGCCGGGGCCGACGGCGACGACAGTGCCTTCCTGCGGCTTCTCCTTGGCGGTGTCGGGAATGACCAGACCGGATGCGGTCGTGGTCTCGGCCTCGTTGGCCTGTACGAGGATCTTGTCCTCGAGTGGCTTGATGTTCACGCTCGCCACGATTGGAGTCCTCCACTTGTTGGTAGGGGCACGGGGCCACAAGAACCGGTCCCGAACCTTGGGATTACCAGGTGTTCGGCATTCGTCCGCGCCCTCGCGTCGTCGTCGCGGGTGCCGACGCAGGGGTTCGTCCGATTGCCACCTAGCACTCTATACACGCGAGTGCTAACACTCAAGGTCGGCCCGCTGCTTCTGGCCTGTTCGACGATCGGGTCAGGCGACTTGTCCTTTGACCACCGGCAGACCCGGGTCGCTGGCCACGTCCAGCGGGGACGGCGACGCACCGGCGGCCACCAGCTGCGCGGCGAACGAGGCAATCATCGCGCCGTTGTCGGTGCACAGTCGCAGCCCGGGGATCCGCAGCGACAGTCCCGCCTGTGCGCAACGCTGTTCGGCGAGCTCACGCAGTCGCGAGTTCGCGGCCACGCCTCCGGCGATGAGCAGGGTCGACACCCCGAGCCCCGTTGCCGCCCGCACTGCCTTCATGGTCAACACGTCGGCCACCGCTTCCTGGAAACCCGCGGCGATGTCGGCGGTCGCCGCCTCCGGATGGCTCTCGACGTAGCGTGCGACCGCGGTCTTGAGCCCGGAGAAGCTGAACGCGTGCGGGTCATCGGCCGGTCCGGTCATGCCGCGGGGAAACCCAATCGCGTCTCGGTCACCGGTACGCGCCAACTCGTCGAGCAGCTTGCCGCCCGGATAGCCCAGCCCCAGCAGCCGGGCCACCTTGTCGTAAGCCTCGCCTGCCGCGTCATCGACGGTGCTGCCCAGCTCGACGATCGGCTCGCCGAGCGAACGCACATGCAGCAGGTGGGTGTGTCCGCCGGAGACCAGCAGCGCCACGCTTTCGGGCAGCGGCCCGTGTTCGTAGACGTCGGCGGCCAGGTGCCCGCCCAGATGGTTCACGGCGTAGAACGGCACCTCCCAGGCCGCCGAATAGGCTTTGGCCGCAGCCACGCCCACCAGCAGCGCGCCGGCCAGCCCCGGCCCGATGGTGGCCGCGACGATGTCGGGCTTGTGCACGCCGGCGGTGGCCAGCGCGCGGCGCATGGCCGGACCGAGCGCCTCCAGGTGTGCCCGCGAAGCGATCTCGGGGACCACACCGCCGAACCGGACATGTTCGTCGACGCTGGACGCAACCTCGTCGGCCAACAGCGTCACGGTGCCGTCGGCGTCGAGCCGGGCGATGCCGACACCGGTTTCGTCGCAGGAGGTTTCGATGGCCAGGATTACGGTCATAAAGCCTCCCGCCGCATGGTGTAGGCGTCGGCGCCGCTGACCCGGTAATACCGTCGGCGCAGGCCCACTTCGGTGAATCCCACACTGCGGTAGAGCCCGATGGCCGCCGCGTTGTCGGTACGGACCTCCAAGTGGACGACGGCGTCCGCGGCGAAGTTCAACAGTTCGTCCAGCAGCCGGCGGCCGATGCCGCGGCCTTGGTAAGCCGGGTCGACGCCGATGGTGTGCACTTCGTATTCGAACGGCGGCGTGCGGCCCAACCGCGAGATGCCGCCGTAGCCGACCAACGTCTCCGCGCTGCGCGCGGCCACATAGTGATTGTGCGTGGCGGCCAGTTCGCGGACGAACGCGGCCTTCGGCCACGGGTCGTCGCCGGGAAACAGCAGGGTCTCCAACTGTGCACACCGGGCGGCGTCGGCGGCGGTCAACGCGCCGAAGGTGACCGGCTCGCTGCACGCGGTCATCGCGACGCCGCCCGCTCCGCCAGCGTTTTAGCGTCCGGCCGCCGCAGATACAGCGGCACCAACGCGGCGGGCTTCGCCGACCAGTCCGCCACCGCGGCTACCAGCCCGGCCGGTGTGGGGTACTGGGGTTCGCAAAGCGGCAGCCCGAACAGCCCCGCATGCTCAGGTGAGCCCGCGACCGCCCGCGCGCCACCGGGGTCGACGTCGACCGGCGCGTTGACCGACGGGCCGTCGATGCGGACACCGTCGCGATAGCGGGCCCAGTAGACCTCGCGCCGGCGCGCGTCGGTGACCACCAGCGTCTCGCCGGTTCTCTGCCCGCCGATGGCATCCAAGCTGCAGACTCCATGCACCGGCACGCCGAGTGCGTGCCCGTAGGCCGCGGCGGTCGCCATGCCAACCCGCAGGCCGGTGAACGGGCCGGGGCCACATCCCACCACCACCGCGTCCAGCTCGGACATTTTCAGCCCGGCATCGGCGAGCGCGGCTAATACGTTGGGGGTGATCCGTTCGGCGTGCGCGCGGGCGTCGACGCTGACCCGCTCGGCCAGCACCTCGAGCCGATCGCCGTCCCGTCGGATCAGCCCGGCGGTGACAGCGGGGGTGGCGGTGTCGATGGCGAGCACCAGCGAGCCGACTGCTGCGCTCATCTGCGCCGCTCTCCCCCGCAAGCGGGTGGTGCCCCCACCGCATCGTCGCCGGCGCGGCTCATGAACAGCTCCATCGCCATGTCGCGGTGCGTACATCGGAACGACTGATGCGCTCAAGGCGGACATCCAGGTGGCGCTCGGACAGCCGTTCGGCAAGGCCCTCACCCCACTCCACTACCACCACGGCATCGTCGAGTTCGGTGTCGAGATCCAGCGATTCGAGCTCGTCGAGCAGGTCGGCACCGGTGTGGTCCAGCAGCCGGTAGACGTCGACGTGGATCATCGCGGGGGCGCCAATCCGGCGCGCCGGATGCACCCGCGCCAGCACGAATGTCGGCGACGTGACCGGCCCGTCGACATCCATCGCCGCGGCAATCCCCTTGGCCAGCACGGTTTTTCCAGCGCCCAGCGGACCGGAGAGCACGACGACATCGCCAGCCCGCAGCTGGCCGCCCAGCCGCGACCCAAAGGCGACGGTGTCTTCGACGCGTGGCAGCGTCGCGATGCCGGACCCGCCCTCAGCCACGGCGCCAGACCCGCTCGCGCAACCGTTGACTCAGCGCCGCCAGTCGGCCCGGCGCAGCCCGCCTCACCAGCCGCACCAGTGCGTCGTTGATCGGATCCGGCTTGGACAGCAACGCCAAGTGGCCTGATTTGGAAACCATGACCAGCTCGGATTCCGGCAGCGCGTCAGCGATTTTCTTCGAGTACTTGTCCGGAGTGACCAGGTCGTGATCGCCGCAGACGATCAGCGTGGGGATCTTTGCCAGCGTGGGTAGCGCCGATGTTTCGTCGTGTACCTGCAACGCATGCGAGAACTCCACCATGGTCGGGATCGGCGTACCGAGCATCATCTTCTCCGAGAACGCCACGATGCTCGGGCTGACGGACACGTCGGCATAGGAGGCTGCCCGAAGGATCGGCCCGATCAGCGAACGCGTCGCGTTACGACCGCGTTGAACCAGCTTGGGCGCCGACCGCGCGGCCCGCCGAATGGCCTCCAGCGCAGGGTTGTTCAAAATCTCGCCCAGCGGTGACTTCGCCACCCCTTCGGCCGCAGACGAAATCAGCGCGGCGCCGACAATGCGGTTGCCATACTGGCGCGGGTATTGCCGGGCGTGTGACAAGACCGTCATCCCGCCCATGGAATGGCCGACCAGCACGATCGGGCCGCGTGGCGCGATCACCTGCAGCACCGTTTCCATGTCCTTGCCCAGCTGCGGCACCGTGTAGGTTTCCGGCGGGGCATCGCCGGACCGGCCGTGCCCGCGCTGGTCGTAGAAGATCATCCGGACCTGCGGGCCCCACTCCTCGGACAGCCGCATGCGTTGGAAGTGAAAGGCCCCCATCCGAAGGCAGAATCCATGGGCGAACACGACGGTCAATGGGGCGTCGGTGGGCCCGACCTCGCGCACGGCGAGCGGCACGCCATCGGGCGTCGTCACCAGGTAGCTGCGGTCGCCGTCCAGCGTCTCGAAATCCTCATTGACATAGGGATCATCGATCGCCGCCCCTCGCCTGGTCATCGAGCGGGCCAGCGTTACCCCCGCGATCGTGCCGACCGCGCCCACACCCGCGGCACCTGCCAGCCACCGCGCCAGCCCCACCCTGTCCGTGTGGAAGCCGTCTCTATGTTCATCGCTCAACGATTTCCGGCCTCGCGGTAGGTTCTGGTGATGCGTCCTCGTGGACTGGTCACCACTTCGTAGTGGATGGTGTCCAGCAGATCGGCCCAATCCTGCGCTGTCGGCTCACCGCGGGTGCCCGGCCCGAATAGGGTCGCCTCGTCACCTTCGGCGACGTCGACGTGCCCTGGCCCCAGGTCAACCATGAACTGGTCCATGCAGATCCGCCCAACACCGGGGCGCCGCCTGCCGTTGATCAGCACGTCGAGTCGTCCACCTAGCGATCGGAACACACCGTCCGCGTAGCCGATCGGCATCAGCGCCACCGTCGTGTCGCGGTCCGCGATCCACGTGTGCGCATACGACACACCCTCACCAGCTCGAACCGACTTCACCAGTGCAACAGTACATTTCACCGTCATGGCCGGTATCAGGCCCATATCGCCGAGGGCAGGGACGGGACTCAGGCCGTACACAGCGATACCGGGCCGCACCATGTCAAAGGCCAGGTCGGGACGCGACAACGTGGCCGACGAGTTCGACAAATGCGCCACCTCAAACCGCAACCCCCGGCTGCGCGCCAGCGTCACCATATCGGTAAACCGTTGAGCCTGAACGTTGTTGATGGGATTGTCAGGCTGGTCGGCGTAAACCATGTGCGACATCAGTCCCCGCAACCGCACGGCGTCCTCGGCGACGGCCTGCTGCAACGCCGTCAGCATCAAGGGGTAGTGCTCCGGGGCGACCCCGTTGCGGTTCAGGCCGGTATCCACCTTGACGGTCACGGCGGCGGTGCGGCCGGTCCGATGGACCGCGTCCAACAGCTCGTCGAGCTGACGCACCGAGGACACCGCAATGTCGACGCCGGCCAGCAGCGCGGGCCCGAAGTCGATGCCGGGCGGATGCAGCCAGGCCAGCACCGGGGCGGTGATGCCGTCAGCGCGCAGCGCCAGTGCCTCGTCGACGGTGGCGACGCCCAGTTCGGTGGCACCGGCGGCCAACGCGGCCTGGGCGATCCGGGTGGCGCCGTGGCCGTAACCGTCGGCCTTGACGACGGCCATCACTTGTGCGCCGCCGGCGTGCTCGCGCAGCACCCGCACGTTGTGCTGAATGGCACCCAGGTCGACCACCGCCTCAGCGAGGACGCCCGGCGTCAGGGATATCGGGGTAACGGCCACGGCGGCCATTGTCCCAGAACCGCGTCACGCGTCCGCGGGCGTAGCGCCACGGCGAAAAAACGCGCCGAAAATATCCGTGGCGTTACGCTCGCGACGCTATCGCTAGTGCGCGAAATGCGCAGCTTTGTAGTGTCCGCCCGGCTTGACTTTGTCCAGGTTGGCAAGCGCAGTGCGCGCGTCGTCGTGCAGCGCTCGGGCCAGGTCGGCGGAGAGTCCTTCCCGAACCACGATGCGCAGCACAGATACGTTGGTGGCGTTGTCGGGCATGGTGTAGGCGGGCACCTGCCAACCGAAAGTCCGCAGCTCGTGCGAGACGTCGAACTCGGTATAGCCCAAGCCGCGGGCCAGCCGGAAGGCGACAACGGGGATCGCCGAGCCGTCCGAAATCAGCTCACAGTCGTCGGCTTCGCGCAACTGCTCACCTAGCCAGCGGGCAGTCGACGATAAACTCTGCATGACCTGCGAGTAGCCCTCGCGGCCCAGCCGCAGGAAGTTGTAGTACTGACCGATCACCTGGTTGCCGGCGCGGGAGAAGTTCAGCGTGAAGGTCGGCATGTCACCGCCGAGGTAGTTGACGTGGAAGACCAAGTCCTCGGGCAGGTACTCCTGGCTGCGCCACACGACGAACCCGACGCCGGGGTAGGTCAGGCCGTACTTGTGTCCGCTGACATTGATCGACACCACCCGGGGTAGCCGGAAATCCCACTTGAGCTCCGGGTGCAGGAACGGCACCACGAAGCCGCCGCTGGCCGCGTCTACGTGCACCGGAACGTCCACGCCGCCGTCGGCGGCGAGCTTGTCCAACGCCGCGCAGATCTCAGCAATCGGTTCGAGCTCGCCGCTGTAGGTGGTCCCCAAGATCCCGACCACCCCGATGGTGTTCTCGTCGACGGCGTCGACGACCTGCTCAGGGGTGATGACATAGCGCCCTTCCTCCATCGGTAGATAGCGGGGTTCGACGTCGAAGTAGCGACAGAATTTCTCCCAGACCACCTGAACGTTTGAGCCCAGCACCAGGTTGGGAGTGCGGCCCTCCCAGCCCTTGCCGACCTTTGCCCGCCACCGCCACTTGAGCGCCAGCCCGCCGAGCATGACGGCCTCGCTGGAGCCAATGGTCGACACCCCGCAGGCGCTGGACGGGTCGTCGTCGCGCAGGTGATCGGCGTGGAACAGGTCGGCCACGATGCATACGCATCGCTGCTCGATCGCCGCGGTCAACGGATATTCGTCCTTGTCGATCATGTTCTTGTCGAATGTTTCGGCCATCAGCTTGTCCGCCTGGGGGTCCATCCAGGTGGTGACGAAGGTGGCCAGGTTCAGCCGCGAGCTGCCGTCGAGCATCAACTCGTCGTGGATGAAGCGGTAGGCGGCGTCGGGATCCATCGACTCCTCGGGCAATCGCAATGCCGGCACAGGGGTGGTGAACATGCGGCCTGTGTAGGCGGGCGCGATCGAGTGTGCGGGGACGGACGGGCGACTGACGGTCACGATGGATCCTTTCGGTGGGTGGCTTGCTGGGCGGCTAAAGAGTGGCGATGCCCGCTCGGATGTGCGGGACGATCCGTGACGCCGACGTCGGCGCATCACCCGGCCCCGGGTCGGCGGCCGACAGCGCCGCGGCGCGCGCATGCACGAAGGCCGCGGCCGCCGCCGCTTCGGCTGCCGGCAGCCCGGCGGCCAGCAGGGCGCCGGTCATGCCGGACAGCACGTCGCCGGACCCGGCGGTGGCAGCCCAGGACTGCCCGGCCGGATTTACGTAGACCAGTCCGTCGGGTTCGGCGATGACGGTGACGTTGCCCTTCAGCAGCACGGTGACGCCAAGCGCGTCGGCAAGCTTGCGGGTGGCGCCGACCCGGTCGTCGCCGGGTGGAGAGCCGGCCAGCCGGGCGAACTCACCGGCGTGCGGCGTTAACAGGGTCGGGGCGCGACGCGAGGCGACCAAGTCGGGATGCGCCGCCAGGATGGTCAGCCCGTCGGCGTCGACGAGCACCGGCAGATCGGTCTCTAGCGCAAACCACAGTGCGGCAGCCCCGGCGTCGTCGGTGCCCAAACCCGGTCCAACGACCCAGGCCTGCACCCGCCCGGCCGCGGTCGGGGTGGGCGACGCGATCACCTCGGGCCAATGCGCGAGCACTTCGCTATGCGCGCTGCCGGCGTAGCGGACCATCCCGGAGGTGGCCGCGACCGCGGCACCGGTGCACAGCACCGCCGCGCCCGGATAGGTCGACGAGCCGGCCATGATCCCCGTCACGCCCTGGGTGTACTTGTCGTCGTGGGGGCCCGGCACCGGCCAGCGCGCCGCCACATCTGCGGCTTCGAAACCCAACACGTCGGTGTCGGGCAGGGCGAGGCCGATATCCACCAGCTTCACCCGGCCGCAGTCGGCCAGCGCGTGCACTGGTTTGAGCCCGCCGAAGGTGACAGTCAGCGCGGCGTGCACGGCCGGACCGGTGATCGCCCCGGTCGCCACATCGATCCCGCTGGGGCTGTCGACAGCCACGACCGGGACCGCCTTGGCATCGACAGCCTCGAAGACGCCGGCCGCGTCCGGCCGCAGTGGCCCCGAACCGGAAATACCGACGACGCCGTCGATCACCAGGTCGGTCGGCTCGGCGACGCTGTCCACGACGTGGCCACCGGCTTTCCGGAATGCCGCCAGCCCCTTCTGATGGGTACGTTCCGGTTTGAGCAGGATCGCGTCGGCGGCCGCGCCGCGACGACGCAGGAAAGTCGCCGCCCACAGCGCATCACCACCGTTGTCGCCCGAGCCGACGACCGCGCACACTCGTCGTCCGGCAACCCCGCCGGTGCGGGCGGTCAGCTCGCTGATGATCGCGGTGGCCAATCCGTAGGCCGCGCGCCTCATCAGCGCGCCGTCAGGCAGGCTGGCCAGCAGCGGCGCTTCGGCCTCGCGGATCGCGTCAGCCGAGTAGTAGTGCCGCATTGGCCCGCATGTCCTCCGCTGGTCTGATTGACCGGCTCCTCATCGCGTCCCCTCGCAAAAGCTGGGGTACCCCAGCGCGCTCTGCATCGTCGCCGGTCGCAGCCGTCCTGCCCGCGCGCTGCCAACATTACGTGTCCCGGAACCCGGGTACAGTCGATTAAACAAGCTAATTATCCTTCAGGGCGCTGCAGACAGGAGGACGGAAATGGCACGTACTGACAATGACACCTGGGACCTCGCCACCAGTGTGGGCGCCACTGCGACCGGCGTCGCGGTGGGACGCGCGCTGGCAAGCCGGGCGGCCAACCCACTGATCAACGATCCCTTCGCCGAGCCACTGGTCCGCGCGGTAGGCGTGGACTTCTTCACCCGATTGGCCAGCGGCGAGTTGGATGCGGCCGAAGTCGACGACAACGGCGAGTGGGGCATGCAGCGGATGGGCGACATGATGGCCGTGCGCACCCGCTTCTTCGACGATTTCTTCATCCAGGCGACCCACCGGGGAATCCGCCAGGCGGTGATCCTGGCGTCGGGGTTGGACGCCCGCGCCTACCGATTGCGCTGGCCGGACGGGACCACGGTGTATGAAATCGACCAACCCGCGGTCATCGAGTTCAAGACCACCACGCTTAACGATCTGGGCGCCACGCCTACCGCCGACCGCCGTTCGGTAGCGATGGATCTGCGCCACGACTGGCCGACCGCGCTGCGGGGGGCCGGTCTGGACCCCACCCAACCCACTGCGTGGAGCGCCGAAGGCTTGATGCCGTTCCTGCCGCCGCAGGCCCAGGATGAGTTGCTCAATAACATCACCATGCTCAGCGCGGCGGGCAGTCAATTGGCCACTGAGGACGTGCCGGACGCCAGCCAGGCCGTGCCGATGATGGCAGAGCGGATGCGTCAGGTCACCGAACGCTGGCGCGACCACGGATTCGACGTCGAGATGACCGACCTGTGGTACGGCGGCGACCGCCACGATGTGGCCGACTATCTGGACAGCCACGGCTGGAGCGTCGCCGTCAGCAGTGCCGCAGAACTCTTTGCCGCTCATGGCCTTTCGGTCCAGACAACCGGCGACGAGGCGGCGCGGTTCGCCAGACTCGGCTACGTCACCGCGACCCGGACTTAGGCGGTGCCCGGCCGAGCAGCTTTGCCGGGTTCACCGGTGGCTGGCCCCGACCGCGGGCCATTGGATAGAACAACAGGCCGATGAAGATCGCCGAGAAGTGCCCGATCGCAGTGAAGTTCAGACGGATGAGCGGCGGCACGGCGCAAACGGTGATCAAAACGGCGAGGTAGCCCCAGCGCCATGGCGGGGAGACGTGATAGGCCAGCACCGCTATCACCCCGACCATGAAGTAGCTGACCCCGATATCGCGAGCGTAGACCAGCCGTTGGGGCTCCAAGTGAAGGTGGATCGCCAGGTACAGCAGGCCCTCGCTGATGTACGTTGCACCAACGTGCGATGTCAATCCGACGATAAGCCAACGTATTTCGCCGAGCCACCGCTCCGCCGGAGCGAGAAACAAGGTGAACAGCACCAAATACGGCGTCCAGTAGCGGCCATCGATCCAGACCAGGCTGGTAAAGAGCACTTGAAGCGGTTCGGCGGCCAGGTGGTGGATATTCGTCGACTGGTGGACCAGCAGGGTGCGCAATTCCCGGCGGTTCACATTGCGCTGGATCATTGTGGTGATCAGCAGCACGATCAGCCATAGGTACGTCAACGGCGCGCTGCTAACGAATCGCCACACCGCGCTAAGCCAGCCCGTCAGGCGCGCTTGGACGGAGTGGTCGGCCACAGCGCTTAGCTTGGCACGACTGAGCGCTGCACACGGATTGGTGTCCAGAGGATATCTTGATCCACTACGACGCCCGGCGTATCGTTCATCGCAATTACGAAACCATACGTATCGTAATTAAGCCGACGTCGCAGGCGCTCCCGCGATGACGCGAAAGGAATCCCTCGATGCGCAGCCGCTACGCCGGCGAACCCTTCACCACTTCCACATCCGATATCGCCGCCGCACTCGAGGACGTCAGCATCCCGACGCTGCTGCTCTCGCTGGTGCACATCACCGGCGACGCCCGCTACATCCGGGACTTCAAACCCGCCGGAATCTTTCTCAACGAGGTCCAGGGATTCATGCCGGAGGAGGACAAGACCCGCGCTCGGGCCGAGGCGCTGTCGGTGATCACCGACTATCGCGACCGTGGCTGCCCCGAGCCCGCGCCGCTGTCTGGCGAGGTGATCAAGGAGATGATGGATTGGGCGGTCTGCGAGGACGTGCCCGCCGCCTATCTAGCGCTGCTCGCCGAAGAGATGGACCTCGAGGGGGTCGATCCGCGCCGCCCGGCGCGGCTGGACCCCGACCGCGCGGAACAATTGCCGGTGGTCGTTGTCGGGTGCGGTGAATCGGGAATCCTTGCCGGAATTCGCTTGAAACAAGCCAACATTCCGTTCACCATCGTGGAGAAGAACGCCGGTCCGGGTGGAACCTGGTGGGAGAACAGCTATCCGGGAGCGCGCGTCGATGTGGCCAACCACTTCTATTGCTACAGCTTCGAGCCCAGCAATGACTGGACGCACTTCTTTGCCGAACAGCCCGAGTTGCAGAATTACTTCACCACGGTGATGAACAAGCACGGTCTCGGCGACAATGTACGTTGGCAGACCGAGGTCGTTGCTGCCGAGTGGGACGACGATGACGGCATGTGGACAGTCACGGTGCAAGAGCCCGACGAGGGGCTCACCACGATGCGGGCGCGTGCTCTGATCACCGCGGTCGGCCAGTTGAACCGGCCTTATCTGCCCGACTTGGAAGGTGCTGCGAGCTTCCGCGGGCCGTCGTTTCATTCCGCGAGATGGGACCACTCGGTCGATGTGACGGGTAAGCGCGTCGCGCTGATCGGAGCCGGCGCCAGCGGTTTTCAGATCGCGCCCGCAATCGCCGACGACGTCGAGCACCTCACCGTTTTTCAGCGCACCGCTCAGTGGATGTTTCCCAACGCGATGTACCACGAGCGTGTCGGCGACGGCGTCCGCTGGGCGATGGACCACCTGCCGTTCTACGGTCGCTGGTACCGATTCCTGGTGCTCTGGCCGGGCTCCGACAAAGGACTGGACGCAGCGCGGGTTGACCCGGCCTACCCCGACCAGGACTACGCGGTCAGCGAGATCAACGCCATCGCGCGGGTAATGTTCACCGACTGGATCACCAATCAGGTTGACGGGGAACAGGATTTGTTGGCCAAGGTGCTACCGGACTATCCGGCCACCGGGAAACGGACGCTGCAGGACAACGGCACCTGGCTACGCACGCTGCGCCGCGACGATGTCGACTTGGTGCGCACCCCCATCCAGCGGATCACTCCTGATGGCGTCGTCACCGTCGACGGTGCTACTCACGATGTCGACGTGATCGTCTATGCCACCGGGTTTCGGCACACCGACGTGCTCTGGCCGATGACAATCACCGGTCGGGACGGAACCGACTTGCGCAGCATCTGGGGCCAACGCCCCTACGCCTATTTGGGAATCACCGTTCCGCGCTTCCCTAATTTCTTCGTCATCTACGGACCGGGGGCTCATCTGGCCCACGGCGGCAGCCTGATCTTCAACTCCGAGCTACAAATGCGCTACATCAGCAGTTGTCTGGAGCGCTTGGCCGACCCGAATGTGCACGCGATAGAACCGACCGCAGAAGCGGCGGCCAGATGGCACCAGCGCCACCAGGCCGAAATCAAACAGATGGTGTGGTCGCATCCAGCGGTCAAACACTCCTACTTCAAAAACGCCGACGGCGAGATTCACACGGTCAGCCCGTGGCGACTCAACGAATACTGGACAGCGACACGCGAGCCCGACTGGTCACAGTTCGTCGTAACCACTCGACGGTGACCAGCTCGGCCTAGACTATGCCGCGAATGGGAGGCATCCGAGCAAAGGAGAGCCCATGCTCAAGGTCGGCCTCGCAGAGCAGCTGATGAACACTCGCTACTTGCCGACGGCGACCGCGCGAGCAAGTTATCTCACCGCGGTGGCCACCGGAATGGATTCGTTCTGGCTGCCCGACCACCTCAACTCGCTGTTCCCGCGGGCAGCAATGACACCCAAGTACGTGGGGGCGGCACGGCTGACACCCGACGTCGACGCGCAACTCGAACCGTGGACGGTGCTCGGGAACTTTGCCGCGCGAAATCGCCTGGGACGTCTGCGCCTTGGCATTGGTGTCACCGACACCGGTCGGCGCAATCCCGCGGTCACCGCGCAGGCCGCCGCGACGCTGCACCTGCTCACCCGCGGCCGGGCGATTCTGGGAATCGGCGCCGGCGAGCGCGAAGGCAACGAGCCCTACGGCGTGGACTGGTCCAAGCCGGTGGCACGGTTCGAAGAAGCGATGGCGACCATCCGGGCGCTGTGGAACTCCGGTGGTGAACTCGTTACCCGCGACTCACCGTTTTTCCCGCTACACAACGCGGCATTCGCGTTGCCGCCCTACCGCGGCAAGTGGCCGGAAATCTGGATCGCCGCCCACGGGCCGCGCATGCTGCGGGCCACCGGCCGCTACGCGGACGCGTGGTTTCCCGCGGTGACCATCCGGCCAAAGGACTACGCGGCCGGGCTGGCCAAGGTCCGAGCCGCCGCGTCGGACGCCGGCCGAGATCCGTTGTCCATTACCGCCGCCAACTGGCTGTTCGTGGTCACCGGCACCAGCCGCGGCGAGGTCGATGAGGCGTTGGAATCCACCGCCATGAAAGCGTTCGCGCTCAACCTACCCGCCGAGGAGTGGGCCCGTCACGGAGCAAACCATCCGCTCGGTGACGACTTCACCGGCTTCCAAGAGTTCATCCCGCAAACCATCGACGAAGAGTCGATACTGTCTTACACCGCGCGCGTGCCACCGTCGCTCCTCAAGGAAGGCCTTCTCAGCGGCACCCCTGATCAGGTGATCGAGCAGGCCGCCGAATGGCGCGACCACGGCATGAATTACGTGGTGATCTGTAATGTCAGCGCCGTGCAGCCGAGCCTGCGCCGCGGTCTAGCCGCAACCGTTCCGTTGATGAGGATTCTCCGGCAACTGCGCCGACTATGACACCTCGGCAGATCGACGGTCGGTCTCGCTGAATGCCCGATTGAGCCATTCCCTGATCGCCGCTGCCAGCGTCGCCCGGTTCTCGCGTTTGGCGATCTCGTGCCCGTCGTCGCCGAAAAGCAAGTACCGCACCTCGCGACCGGCCTCGCGCAGCGCGTCGACGATCTGTTCCGATTCGCTGACCGGCACGTTGGTGTCGTGGGCGCCATGCACCACCAGCAGCGGTGCCGTCAGCGCGTCGAAATGCCGCAGCGGGGAAAGACGTTCGAGCAGCTCACGGTCGCTGACCGGGTGGCCGTACTTGGTATAGGCCCCATCGGCAATCCACTGCTCGGTGTTGCGGTAGAACGTGGTCAGGTCACTCATCCCGCCGATGGTGATGCCCGCCGCGAACAACCCCGGGTGAAATGTCATGGCCGCCATGGTCAGATAGCCGCCGTACGACCAGCCCGCGCAGGCAATGCGATGCGGATCGGCCAGTTCATTGTCGATCAGGAAACGCACACAGTCGGCGACGTCGTCGATGGCCGCAAACCGCTTCTCCTTGTCGTCGGCGTGACCGAAGTGCCGGCCGAAGCCGCCCGAGCCGCGGACATTCGGCGTCAACACGGTGATCCCGTCGTTGACCAGCTGCGGAAAAATCTCGTCGTAACCTGGCCGGGCCTGGCCTTCGGGCCCGCCGTGCAAATAGATCACCGCACCTTTAGCACCGGTACCAGTCGCGGCGTCGGTGGGCCGGTACAGCCATGCGTTCAGCCTTAGCCCGTCACGCGCCGTAATCGTCTCCGGGCACGTGCCGACGGAGGCAGCGGGAAGGATTGGGCCGCGGCTGGGTTCACGATCGATCGGTTCCCATTGTCGCGAGCGCGGATCGACCAGCTCGACGGTTCGCGGCATCGAAGGTCCCTCGACGGTCATCGCGACCATCGAACCAAACGCGCTGATCGATAACTCGCTTGCGACCATGCCCGGCAACGGAATCGGTTCGTCCAGCGTGTAGTCGGTGTAATGGAGGATCTGTAACTCGCTGCAGCCCTGCATGTTCCACAGCAATGCGACCGTTGACAGGTCGTCGCTGACCGCGAACTCGTCGAGGTCACAATCCGGACGCTCGGCGACCACGAGGTAGCTGACGCCGTCCCGGGTCACGGTCACCTCCAGCAGCCGGGCGTGCTCGCAGCCGTTTTCGCTGCGGATCAGCGCCCGCACGTATCCCCGGTCGAAGTACTTGTTGGCCGGGTAGTACAGCTTGGTCTGATCGCCGTTCGGGCCGTAGCGGAGCCGACGCGGATGGTGGTCGTCGAGGATCACCCCATCGGCCGTTGTCGAGCCAGGATCGGCTGGCAGCAATGCGATTTCGCTTTGACCGTGGAGCATGATCAGTTCGTGGTAACCGCGCGGCCCGACCCGGATCAACGACGCCCCGGCCCACGCGTCGACCAGCCGGCCGCCGGATCGGCGGTCCAGAACCGTGCAATGCCCGTCGGCCGGATCAATCAGGCAGGACCGGCCTACCCCGTCCTCACCGGTCAGGATGGCCGCTACTCGGATGCCATCCCATCCAATCAGCTCCGCGGTTCCGGCGTCTTCACGGTCGATACGCCGGGCCATCCGATCGTCGGGATCCGTTGTGACGACCCAGATCTGCCTGCGGGTGCCCCCATCGGGTGCCACCTCGCAGGCCAGCCAGTGGCCGTCGGCGGAATGGATGACGCGAGAGACCGGCCCCTTGACCGGCAGCTCGACATCGCGTGACGAGCTGGCCCGCCAGCCCCGCAGAAAACGTTGCACTGCGCGCGGATAGCCGCCGTCGTCGTCGACGAGATGTGCGAACGCGGTGGCGTCCGGTGACAGCGATGCGCCGTAGAGCATGCGCACCTGCTGTCCCATGCGCCTACGCCTCCATGCTCTGCAGCCACATCTCGAGCACCCCAAGTTGCCAGAGTGTGTTGGCGTCCAGCCTGGTCCGGGTCTCGTTCGGCGCAGCCAGCAGGGCCTTGACGCACTCGGCGCGATACAGCCCGCGGCTGCGGGCAGCATCGTTGGTCACCGCGTCACGCACCATGTCGAGCAGTTCGCCGTGCAGATGGCGGATGCTCGGCACCGGGAAGTGGCCCTTGGTCCGGTCGATTACTTCGGACGGCAGCAGCGCACGCGACGCATCCTTCAGCACACCTTTGCCGTTCGAGGCCAGCTTGAGGTCGGGCGGGCAGGTGGCCGCCAGCTCGACGAAGTCGTGGTCGAGGAACGGCACCCGGGCCTCCAGACCCCACGCCATCGTCATCGAGTCGACACGTTTGACCGGATCGTCGACCAGCATGACTTGAGTGTCGAGGCGCAGCGCGGCGTCCACCGCGGAGTCGGCGCCCGCCGCCGCCTGATGCTCGGTTGCGAACTCGCGACTCACGTCAGCGTCAATCCCGTACTCGGGAGCGAAGATTGACAGCACATCGTCGTGGTCGCGGTCGAAGAACACCTTCGCGTAGGCCTCGGTGGTCTGTTCGCGGGCGATGTTGGCCAGCGGTGGGTACCAGAAGTAGCCGGCCAGGATCTCGTCGGCGCCCTGCCCGGACTGCACCACCTTCACCGATTTACTGACTTGTTCTGACAGCAGGTAAAAAGCCACGCAATCGTGGCTGACCATCGGCTCGTTCATCGCGGCAATGGTTTTCGGCACTGCAGGGACCAGCAGCGAGGAGTCGATGTGGATCTTGTGGTGGTCGGTGTCGAAGGTCTTGGCGACCAGGTCGGAATAGAAGTACTCGTCGCCGGATTCGCCCTCGGCAGCATCGAAGCCGATGCTGAAGGTGGCCAGCCCATGTTGACCTTGCTCGGCCAACAGCGCCACCACAACCGAGGAGTCGATGCCACCCGACAGCAAGACACCGACCGGCACGTCGGCGACCATCCGGCGTCTCACGCCGGTCCGCAGCGCGTCCATCAGGGCTGCCTGCCAGTCGCGGGCCGACCAAGATGCCTTGTCCGGATCCCGACGAAACTCAGGGTTCCAGTAGACGGTGTCCGTGTGCGCACCGTCAGGCTGGATCACCCGCACGGTTGCCGGCGGCAGCTTCTGCACGCCGCGGTAAACGGTGCGCGGCGCCGGCACCACGGAGTGGAATGTCATGTAATGGTGCAGCGCTTGACGATCCAGCTCGGTATCCACGCCGCCGGATTTGAGCAGCGCACGCACCGTGGATGCAAACCGCAGTCGGCCCGGCGAAGACGCCAGATACAGCGGCTTGATGCCCAGCCGATCGCGGGCCATTGTCACCACCCCGGTGTCGCGGTCGGCGATGGCAAACGCGAACATGCCCTTGAAGCGGTCGACGCAGCGCACTCCCCAGTGGTGAAACGCCTTGATCACGACCTCGCTGTCGGCAGTCGAGAAGAACCGATATCCGGCGTCCTGAAGTTCTTTGCGCAGCTCTTTGTAGTTGTAGATGCAGCCGTTGAACACCAGCGTCAGCCCGAGATCACTGTCCACCATCGGCTGGGCGCCGCGGGAGGAAAGGTCGATGATCGATAGCCGCCGATGCCCGAACGCGATCGGTCCGTGCGCCACCACGCCGTCGGCGTCGGGTCCGCGTGACGTCATTGCACCGGTCATCCTGGCGACGGCGTCGACGTCGGCCACCTGCCCATCGAAACGGATTTCACCGCATAAACCGCACATAACTAGCCGCTTACTCGACCGTGACCGACTTGGCCAGATTCCGCGGCTTGTCGACGTCGTAGCCGCGCGCCTGCGCCACCGAGGCGGCGAAAACCTGAAGCGGTATAGTCGACAGCAGTGGCTGGAAAAGTGTTGATACTGCCGGGATTTCAATCAGATGATCGGCAAACGGCCGCACGGTGTCGTCGCCCTCCTCCGCGATGACGATGGTGATCGCGCCACGGGTTTGGATTTCGCGGATGTTGGACAGCAGCTTGGCGTGCAGGGTGGCCGAGCTCTTGGGTGAGGGCATCACGACGATGACCGGTAGGTCGTCTTCGATCAGTGCGATCGGGCCGTGTTTGAGCTCACCGGCGGCAAAGCCCTCGGCGTGCATGTAGGCCAGTTCCTTGAGTTTCAGCGCGCCTTCCAGTGCCACCGGGTAGCCGACGTGGCGGCCGAGGAACAGGATGGTCGACGCTTGAGCGAACCGCTGAGCCAGCACGGCCACCGGCTTGATGTCGGCGATCACCCGAGCCACCAGGTCCGGCATCGATTCCAGTTCGCGGTATTCGCGTTCGACCTCGTCGGGGTATTTGGTGCCGCGGGCCTGTGCCAGCGCCAGACCGACGAGGTAGTTGGCGGCGATCTGCGCCAAAAATGTCTTGGTCGACGCCACGCCGATCTCCGGTCCGGCGCGGGTGTAGAGCACCGCGTCGCATTCGCGCGGGATCTGGGATCCGTTGGTGTTGCAGATCGCCAGGACCTTGGCCTTCTGTTCCTTGGCGTGCCGGACCGCTTCTAAGGTGTCGGCGGTTTCACCGGACTGCGAGATGGCCACCACCAACGTGCTGCGGTCCAGCACCGGGTCGCGGTAGCGGAACTCGCTGGCCAGCTCGACCTCGACGGGCAGCCGAGTCCAGTGCTCGATCGCATACTTGGCTAGCAGGCCGGAGTGATAGGCGGTCCCACAGGCCACCACGAAAACCTTGTCGATCTCCCGCAATTCCTGGTCGGAGAGCCGCTGCTCGTCGAGCACGATCCGGCCGTCGACGAAATGCCCGAGCAGCGTGTCGGCTACCGCGGTGGGCTGCTCGGCGATCTCTTTGAGCATGAAGTACTCGTAGCCGCCCTTCTCGGCGGCGGCCAGGTCCCAGTCGATATGAAAGGTCCGAGCAAGTGCGGTCATGTCGTTGCCGTCGAAGTCGGTGATCTGATAGCCGTCGGCGGTGATCGCCACGACCTGGTCCTGGCCGAGTTCGACAGCCTCGCGGGTACGTCCGATGAAGGCGGCCACGTCGGAGCTGACGAACATCTCGCCGTCGCCGATCCCCACCACCAGCGGCGTGGACCGGCGCGCCGCGACAATGGTGCCGGGCTCGTCGGCGTTGGCGAACACCAGCGTGAAGTGGCCTTCCAGACGGCGCAGCACCGCGAGCACGGAGGCCGCGAAATCACCAGCCGTTGCTCCTTGCAGGTACGCCTGCGACACCAGGTGCACAGCCACCTCGGTGTCGGTGTCGCTGGCGAACTCCACGCCGGCGGCCTCCAGCTCATGGCGCAGCGTCGCGAAGTTCTCGATGATGCCGTTGTGGACGACGGCGATCTTGCCGGCCGCGTCGCGATGCGGGTGCGCGTTGCGGTCGGTGGGACGTCCGTGGGTGGCCCACCGGGTGTGCCCCAGGCCGGTGCTACCGGCCAGCGCCGACGGGTCGGTCTGCTCGAGTGCATTCTCCAGGTTGGACAACCGACCGGCACGTCTACGGACGGTGAGCCTGCCGTCCCCGTCGATCAACGCGACGCCTGCGGAGTCGTAACCGCGATACTCCATCCTGCGCAGCGCATCGACGACGACCTCACAGGCCTGCCGCTGCCCGACGTAGCCGACAATTCCGCACATAGCCAATCAGGGTAGTGCAGCCGCCCCAGCTGGGACGGCTGCACTCTCTGACCTGCGCGAGCGGCTGACAATCGTGTGTCACGCGGCGCTATCCGATCTTGATTTTTGGTGACTTGAGAGCCGCGCTAATCTCAGCGTCGACTCACTGCCGGGAGTCAGTGCCAGTGATCCCGGTCACCGGGGCCATTGTTCCAGCCGGGGCCATGGTCCCAGCCGGGACCACCACCGTCAGGGTGCCAGCCACCGGGACCGTGCCAGTGGCCCGCGTCGTGCGGGTCGCCGTCGCCGTAGAAGTCGTCGTGACAGCGGCCCCAGTCCCAGTTGTTACCCCAGCCTGGGTCCCAGAACTGGCCGGGACACCAGTGATAGTCGGGCATCGGCCCGGGGAAGGCCTCAGCAACGCTCGCCGCGCCCAGACCAGCAAGTCCGAGACCTGTGGTGAGAGCAGTCGCGGCTGCAATTCGTTTGATGTTTTTCACCGTGTTTTAATACCCTGCAAACACAGGCGACCAAACATCACGATTCGGTGACTTCCTATGAATTGCTATGAATCACCTTGGTATCAACTATGTTTCAGTCCGGCGAGTCAACGGAGTTGACACCGACGTAAGCGGCCAACCGGCGCGTTGCCCCAGGAAGCCGCCTTACCCGGCAGTATGCGGCCGGCGTGGGGCCGTCGTGTTGAGCAGGAAGGAGCCAGCAATGCCCGATGACGGGTTTCATCCCAACTTGCCGCACAGCGAACGGATAGTTGGCAATCGAGTGCACCATGTCAAGTCGTCTCAGATCGACGCCGACACCGCGCAAAGCGAGGGCATGCAGCGCTTTGCCGCGATCAGTGGACGCACGGTCGGCTCAGAGAAGTTGTGGATGGGCGAGACGCATGTTCACCCGCGGACGGTGTCGGCCAACCATCACCACGGCGAATCGGAAACGGCAATATTTGTCCGCAGCGGCCACCCCGACTTCGTCTTCCATGACGGCGAACACGAGGTGCGCATCGCAACCAATCCCGGCGATTACGTCTTCATACCGCCGTATGTGCCGCATCGGGAAGAGAATCCGAGTCCGGATGAGCCGGCCACCGTTGTGATCGCTCGCAGCACCCAAGAGGCGATCGTGGTCAATCTGCCTGAGCTCTACGCGCTGTAACCCGGAAACCCAGTGCAGCCGCCCCACCGGGACGGCTGCACTGGCTGTGGTTAGCGGATCAGGGGTGCCACGGGCCAGGGCCGTGCCAATGGCCCTGGTCGTGGGGTTCGCCGTCATAGTAAAAGTCGTCGTGGCAGCGGCCCCAGTCCCAGTTGTTACCCCAACCGGGATCCCAGAACTGGCCGGGGCACCAGTGATAGTCGGGGAACGGCCCGGGGAAGGCTTCGGCGACGCTCGCCGCACCCTAACCGGCGAGTCCTAGACCCGCGGTGGTAATGATTGTCGCGGCCGCGACGCGTTTGATGTTTCTCACGGCCTCCGACGTACCACCGGACACGGCGGACCAAACATCCCCTCGGCGTGTCCTCTTCTTGCGACTTGCTGTCAATTAGCTTGGCATGAGCTAGTTTACGCTGTTCGCCGACATGTTTGCGCAACCATCAAATTGCGTCGCGCCGCAATTCGCCCGTTCGGCGCGCCACCTCGATGCGCTACCGTCAACGGGTGGCTCGCACCCGCAAGCTTGTTGCCGCTCTGACTCGACGTGGGCCGCACCGCGTTTTGCGCGGCGACTTGGCCTTCGCGGGTTTGCCGGGCGTGGTCTACACGCCCGAGGCGGGCCTCAATCTGCCCGGTCTCGCCTTCGGCCACGACTGGCTCACCGGCATCGAGCGCTATTCGGGTCTGCTGGAGCATCTGGCCTCGTGGGGCATCGTCGCGGCAGCCCCCGACACCGAGCGAGGACTGGCGCCCTCGGTGTTGAACCTGGCCTTCGATCTGGGTACCGCGCTCGATATCGCCGCGGGCGTGCGGCTGGGCCCGGGCAAGATCAGCGTGCATCCCAACAAACTCGGCCTGATCGGTCATGGCTTCGGCGGCTCAGCCGCGGTGTTTGCGGCGGCGGGCATGAACGTCAAGCCGAAGGCGGTGGCGGCGATCTTTCCGACCGTGACCAGCCCACCAGCCGAGCAGCCGGCCACGACGTTGACTGTGCCCGGTGTGGTGTTCAGCGCTCCCGGGGATGAAAAGAAGTTGCGTTCTAACGCCATTGACCTCTGGCAGGCCTGGGACACCGCGACGCTGCGAGTAGTGAGCAAGGCTCAGCCCGCCGGCCTCGCCGAGGGCCGCCGATTGACGACGGCGTTCGGCCTGGGCGGTCCGGACCGCAAGACGCAGAGGGCGGTCCGTGCGCTGCTGACGGGGTATTTGCTGTACGCACTGGGCGGTGACAAGACCTACCGCGAGTTCGCTGATCCCGACGTCGTGCTACCTAAGACCGTGGCCATGGCGGACCAGGCGGCCCCGGTAACAACCGAAGACAAGATCGTCGCGCTGCTCAAGGGCTGACTGAAGCAACCAACCCCGGCTGAGCCGTCACTGCCCGGCCTGCGGTAGTTCGTCGGCGGCGATCTCGCACGGGGTTTTCCCGTCCGGCTGCGGTTCGGACGGCGCCGCTTCAGCGGGCAGTGGGTCGGCTGGCGGCGGTATGGCAGGCGGTGCCTCGGCAGGCGGCGGTGCGATCGGTTGGGCTGCCGGCTCGTCGACGGCATCATCTTGCGCTGGCTGGTTCTCGGCTGGCGACTCGACGCCGACGTCGACGTTGGCATCGGCTGGCTGGGCATCGACCTTGTCGGTGTCGTCGGTGTTGTCGTCTTCGTCGTCATGGTCGTCGGCGCCGAGTGGATCGTCAGCATCCAGCGGATCGTCCAACAGCGGATCCTCGGAAGCCGAAGGATCGGTGAATCCGTCAGCCAGCGAACCCACCAGAGCGCCGATACCGTCGACAATCTTGCCGACGACGCCACCGATATTGCCGGCGAGACCACCGAGGCCGCCCAGATTGCCTGCGCCGGTGGATAAGTCGGCAGCATCACCCAGCGGGGCCGCCAGGTCCGGGGGCACGGAAGGCCAATTATCGAGCGGGCTCGCCGAAATTGTTTGCGGTGCTTCGGTTGTCGGTGGTGGCGGCGATCGGTCGGCAGCGGGCAGCGTCGGCGCAGCGGGCGCGATGTCGGACGGCGATACTATCTCCGGCATGGTGTGCATGGTCGGGCTTGGGCCGACCGACTGATCGGTTACCGGTTGCCAGCTCGGCCCCAGCTCGCCGGGAACCTCGAAGCACACATCGGGTGCCGAGGTCAACGCTTCGATGGCCCCGTCGTATGACGCCGACACCGACGCCACGGTGGAGCGCATCGCGGTGAGCCAGTCGGCGCGAATATCGTTGTCCACGTACGGGTTAACCTGTCGGCGGATCAGTTCTTCGGCTTCTGAACGGTCACCCGCTCCGGTGACCACCGCGTGTGCTGCGGCCAGCCAAGCCGACCGCTGCGCCTGGCTGCGGTCATCGATGGCGATGGCCGTCGCGACCTTATCGTCGACCATCTGCCACAGGTTGTCATGCAGCGTTGCACAGCCGTCGGCCGCCGCGCGGACTCGCCTGGCCACCTCCGCTGCGGCGTCAACGTGGCGCTGCAGAAAACCGGTCGCGGAGTCGGCCCCCGGCCCGGTCCAGGCCGCCGCGAGTTGGCTTAGCTGCGCACGCTGCAGCCACAGCACCTCCTCGATCGCGTTGACCGCAGCCCGTAGCTCGCCGGTATCGTTGTCGAGTACCCGCAGGTCAAGTCCGGCTTCGGTGTCGTACCAGTCCTGAACCTGTGAATCGTGCGCGGTCAAGTCGGAATGCTGATACCCGAGCGCATGGCAGGCCTGCACGTAGGTCTGGGTGTGCTGCACGGCCGGCTGGCCCTCGGCCAGCCGCGCGGCCACGTCAAACCGAGCGCTCATCAGCCGATTCGCGCGGCGGCGCGCAGGTCGGCCTCGCCGTAGCGGTCGGCGCTGGCCCGCAGCGCGGCGGCGACCTCCACCGTTGCCCGCTCCCATTGCGCAAGCTCACCGGTCAGCCGATTCAGGGCTAGCCGGAGCGCGTCGCCGTGCCCAACGTATGCCCGCCCCGCGATGGCCCCATCGAAGGCCAGCCTGCAGAAGTGGGTCCTTATCGCGCCGTCGAGGAGCTGTGCGACGTCGTCGAACCGGTTCGCGACCGTGCGCACCGCTGCAGCGTCGACGAATGCATCTCGTTGTCCCATAACGGCTTCGACGTAGCACGCCGTCCGCGGGTTCCGCGCTCAGTGCTGGGCGCGCACCGTCTCGGCGACATGGGTGGCCAGCCGGTGAGCGACGCGCTCGTCGTCGGCTTCCACCATGACTCGAATCATCTGCTCAGTTCCCGAGGGGCGCAACAGGATTCGCCCAGTATCGCCGAGCTCGTCCTCGGCCTGCCGAACCGCCGCGCGAACCGAAGGCGCGGCGACGGCGGTGGCCTTGTCGGCGACCCCGACATTGATCAGCACCTGCGGCAAGGTGTGCATGGCCGAGGCCAGGCCTGCCAGCGACGAACCGGTCTGCGCCATTCGCGACATCAGCCGCAGGCCGGTCAGCACGCCGTCGCCGGTGGTGGCCAGTGCCGGCAGCACGATATGGCCGGACTGCTCGCCACCGAGGCTGTACTCACCGGATCGCAGCTCTTCGAGCACATAGCGGTCCCCGACGCTGGTGGTGCGCACGGTTACCCCGGCCGCACGCATTGCTAGGTGTAGGCCGAGGTTGCTCATCACGGTTGCCACCAGGGTGTTGTCGGCCAGTTCGCCGGCTTCCTGCATCGCCAGCGCCAAGATCACCATGATCGCGTCGCCGTCGACGACCTCGCCGGTGGCATCGATCGCCAGGCATCGGTCGGCGTCCCCGTCGTGCGCCAGACCGAGGTCGGCACCGTGGGCGATCACCGCGGATCGCACCTCATCCAGGTGTGTCGACCCGCAGCCGTCGTTGATGTTGAGCCCGTTGGGTTCGGCGTTGATCGCGATGACTTGGGCGCCGGCTGCGCGGTAGGCCTGAGGTGCAGCCGCCGACGCCGCGCCGTGCGCACAGTCCACCACCACGGTCAGCCCGTCGAGACGGACGGTGCCAGCCTTGCCGACGTGGCGCAGGTAGCGTTCCAGCGCGTCCTCGGCCTCGATCACCCGGCCGATCCCCGCACCCGCGGGACGCAGCCCCGGCCCGGCCGCGACCAAATCTTCGATCTGGTCCTCGGTGGCGTCATCGAGCTTGTGCCCGCCCGGACCAAAGATCTTGATGCCGTTGTCGGGCATCGGGTTGTGCGACGCCGAGATCATCACGCCGAAGTCGGCGTCGTAGGCGCTGGTCAGGTAGGCCACCGCCGGAGTCGGCAGCACGCCGGCACGCAGCGCGTCGACGCCCTCGCTGGTCAAACCGGCGATCACCGCCGCTTCCAGCATCTCGCCGCTGGCTCGCGGGTCACGGCCGATCACCGCGACGCGCCGACGCGCGCTGGCCCGGCCACTCAGCCGCCGAGCCGCTGCCGCGCCCAGCGCCAGCGCAAGCTCACCAGTGAGCTCTTGGTTGGCGACTCCGCGGACGCCGTCGGTGCCGAACAGTCGACCCATGCGGACAAACCTCTCACAGTTGACGGCGTTGCACGTACGTGACAAGAGGATTACCCGTAGTGCCACCCAATCGACACCCGGCTGTGATCCCCGCCTAGATCAGCGCTTGCTGTACTGCGGTGCCTTGCGAGCCTTCTTCAGGCCGTACTTCTTGCGCTCGGTGGCTCGCGGGTCACGGGTGAGGAAGCCGGCCTTTTTCAGGGCGGGCCGGTCTTCCGGCGTGACCAGGATCAATGCCCGCGCAATGGCTAGCCGCAGCGCACCGGCCTGGCCGGACGGGCCGCCACCATCGAGGTGGGCAAAGATGTCGAAGGCTTCCAGCCGGTCGACGGTGACCAGCGGCGCCTTGATGAGCTGCTGGTGCACCTTGTTGGGAAAGTAAGCCTCCAGGCTGCGGCCGTCGAGCTCGAATTTGCCGCTGCCGGGCACCAGCCGCACCCGCACCACGGCCTCCTTGCGGCGCCCGACGGTCTGGATCGGACGCTCGATGACGAAGGAGTCCGTGCGGGTGCCCGCCGACGTCTCGGCGGCAGCCGCGGGGGCTTCCGCAGTCTCGGCGGCGGCTTCGGCGGCAGTGTCAGTCATTGGGTCACCTGCTTGATCTCGAACGGAGCCGGCTGCTGGGCGGTGTGCGGGTGCTGCGGCCCGGCGTAGACGTGCAGCTTGCGCTTGATCTGGCGGCTGAGCTTGTTCTTCGGCAGCATGCCAAGGACCGCCTTCTCCACCACACGGTCGGGGTGCTTTTGCATCAGGTCGCCGATCGTGCGGCTCCGCAGCCCGCCGGGATAACCCGAGTGGCGGTAGGCCAGCTTGTTATGCAGTTTGTCGCCGCTGATGGCGACCTTGTCGGCGTTGACGATGATGACGAAGTCGCCACCGTCAACATTGGGGGTGAATGTCGGCTTGTGCTTGCCGCGCAGCAGGTTGGCTGCCGCGACGGCAAGGCGGCCGAGCACCACGTCCGTGGCGTCGATGACGTACCACGCCCGGGTGGTGTCACCCGCCTTCGGCGCGTATGTAGGCACAGCGCTTACCTTTTCTCTCGGGTTGGATCCCGGTGTGACCCGGGTGCCGGTCAGGCGTCCGCGGCAAGGGATGACCTCGGCGACCGACTTTGACCCGAGTCCCGGCGTACCGCACGCCAACGGAGTAGCTTACCGGCGGTCATCCACGCAGGTCAAAACGCCGGATCGGACACCGCTGGAGGCCTGGCCGGCGGTCATCCGAGCAGAATCCGAGACCCCCATTAGTGAAACGGGTCACGATCGCCGCAGATTGGGCAGCCTTTTTATCCCTCTCGCGTTCCACGGACAGCCACTAAAAACCATGGTGACCCTAATTCTTGGGAGGTCAAGATGCCACAGACCGCTATCACCGGTAAGCACCGAACTGGCTACTCGATCGCCGAGACGCTCTGGGATTGGCGCGGTGAGACGGTCTGGATCCTCGCCGGCGCCGTCTTGCTCCTCGTCCTCGTGGACCCGCTGACCCTGCTGGCTCTTGCCTTCGCGGCTGCAGCGGTTACGGCGCTTTGGTGGACCCACCGCAGGGTCCCGCATCACACGGAACTAGAGCACAGCAACAACGCGAAGTCGGCTTGGGCGACCCCTCGACGCCCATCGGCACCCGCGCCGTGGCGTGGCTCTAGCGCCGCGTGACGCCGGGGCTCACCGCCGGGTCAGAGTCGATGCATCTCACGTTCCATGCGCGAGTGCTCGAGGTAGCTGGCTCGCGGAGGAACATGCCGTCGCTTCGGCCGGGGCTGCGTTGACGGCGACGGGACGACGCGACGAAAAGTCGCCGCAACAACCCGAGTCGCTGCTGTCCACCATCGAGTCGGCTGCACTCTTTGGGCGGCCGCAGTGCCCAACATGACCTCTTGCTCGGTGATGAGCGTCGGCGCTGGCCGCAGGTAGGCGTCGGTCGGAACGGCAAACGGCTCGGTGATCATCTCCGCTTGCGGTGTCGGCTCCTGGTCGTCAACTAGATGCTGCGACTCATCGGTTGCCATTGCCAGTTCGGACACTCTTTTCCTCCTTCGGATGCTGGCGAGCTCTTCGCCGAAACCAGCGTGCGATTGAGGCCTTGGCGGATTCTCAACGAAATCTTGGTAAGGCGGCAGACCGACTCGTCGAGCGGTCAATGCTGAGCTCAGCGCCAGCGCGACCACACATACGGGACTAGCGCCCGGAGGAAGTCGAGGTCGGGCCCCGGCTGGGCCTGCGCGAAGGCGTGTTCGAAATACTCCTGGGCCACAAGGAGAATGCCCTCGGCGTATTCACTGGTGAAGGCAATGCTGCCGTAGTCGTCCATCAGGGTGCGCACAGTGCCGACAAGTTCTGTCGACCGCTCGGCCGGGCTGCGCCGCAGATAGTCGTGAACCAGGGCGAGGTCTGGCCCTTGCGCGTTAGCCAATAAGTGCACCAGCGGCAGCGTCCGCTTACCTTCGTAAAGGTCGCCCAAAATCTCTTTGCCGTAATCACGCTCATCGCCAATGAGGTTCAGCACGTCGTCGCGGATCTGAAACGCGGCCCCGAAATGGAACCCGAACCGGACGAGCGGGCCCAACTCCACGGTGCCACTCGACCCGACGATCGCACCTACCCGAAGCGGATGGATGGTGGTGTACCAGCACGTCTTATGCATGATCAGCTGCAGGTAATCTTCGGGCCGCAAATCCGCAACGTCTTTCTGCCGCCAGCCGATTTCAGTCGCCTGGCCTTCCAGGGTGCGCATTGCCATCGTGTCGAACTCGGCCCATACGAGGTCGGCGAGGTTTCGGTCCAGTCGACGAGTCGCCTTCCGAAGAACCTGGCCGGCGATGACACCAAGGCCATCGCCGGCGTTCAAGGCCGCCGCAACTCCGTGGGTGGCCGAAAGGGTTGGGCGGCCCCGACGCATCAAGCTGCCGTCAGCAATATCATCGTGCACCAGAAAGGCGTTGTGCAGCAGCTCGATTGCAACAGCAATCCCCAATAGCTCATCGGTGTCGGCGCCGAAGACCCGACCGGCGGCTAGACATAGCGCGGGCCGCAAAGCCTTTCCCGGCCGTGACGGGTACTCACGCATCGGCGCGTAAAGCCATTCGGACGGTTCGCCATCGGGCATCGCGTCCAACATTGATCGGCGAATTTGTTTTGCCACCTGACGAAGTCGATCATCGACCGCCGATACCACCTCCGCGGTGGTCATGTGACTGGACTTGACGTAAAGACCATCGGCAGCCAGACATCGGGATGGCCGGTAACCAGTACCGTACCGCGGTATAGTCCAGGCTGAATATCCTGTGGCACAACGATTTTGACTGTTACTCCGCGACTGGACCGAGCTGGCATCGGAACGATGCTAGGATCGAACTGCACTGCGCCGGAGTCGATTTGATGGCCTTCGTGCGTCAACAGATCGCTGCAGCGCAGCCGCACGGACCCCAGATCGCTATGGCCACGATTGTGTAGCCATAGCTCGCCGGACGCTTCGCCGGGCCCCGACGATGCAACGCGCAGTTGGCCGTTCGTGTTCGGATTGCTCAGGTCCAACGTGGCCGAATCTCCGGATGTCTGCGCCGCGCCGGGCCTCTGCCGCAGGAGCAGTTGACCGATCGTCGCCCACCAGGCACGCGTCAGCTGTTCTAGCGCCCCGACGGCCCCGACGGCTGGGCCATACGTATCAGTCCTGATATCTGCTGCGCCGTCAGCTGCCGGTGAGTTTCCGGCGCCGTCGCCAACCATGCCGACAAACCGGTCGAGGATCTCGCTCGCGGCGCGGAAACCCTCGGCCTGGATGACGGAAAGTGCCCGCGCATTGGCCGCTGGATCGAATACCGATGCCCAGGGCACATCGTTAACGCTTCCGTTGCTGGCAGCTTCGGTGCGATCCACTGATGACTCCTCCCAAAACGCCGGGCGCGCACAACCGCACCACGGTATGCTAACGACGGAAACCTGGGAGATGGTCCGAATGACGACGCCCGAGCAGCCTCAGTATTCTCGTAAGCATTGTCTCCTGGCGCTGTATGCCGCGCTCGATAAACACGTGTTGGATAATCCGGGCCGAGCAACAGAAGTCGAGCGGTATCTGCCCGGCACAACAGGTCTCGGTCAGCGGGGATGGTCGAAACAAATCGAGGCGGTAATCGCTCGCTTGTCGAGAGATCCATCCACTGCCACGTTCCCCGACATCCTCACGGCTCTCAACGTGCTGACGACGCCACGCGAAGGCGCCGATAATTCCGATGAGCCGCTGTTCACCCGCGGCCAGCAGGCGCGGTTTCTCTACATCACCGCAGTGCTCACGCAGTTGGGCTTACCTGACACATCGAGAAGCACGACCACCCTGCTCAACCGAGCACTGTCATTGGCCGCATCCGACGATCAAGCACCCAAAGCCACGGTCGGTGCAAAATTGCGGAGAACCTTCACCTCGTATTTCCAGAGTTACGACGAGTACGGCAGTGCTCTCGACAAGGTCGACCCGAGACTTGTCAGCGACGTGTTGAAGCGATTGGGGCCACCCTGCGCGGGCGCGGTCGGGCAAAGCGGGTCCGAATCGTGCGTGGTCCTCCACAGTGTCATCAAGAGCGACCCGGGCGCCGTCACAATCGACGATGTCAAAAACGCTGCCAACCCCATCAATTGGCCCAATCACAACAAGTTCTTCTGCCAAATGCAGCCGTTGCAACCCAGCCAGGGATGGAGCCGTGTGCTCGAGCACATCAGCACCGATTGCGATCAATTCCATTTGAAGACCGCGATCAAGTACTGGAAAGGTGAAACTCCTGACGGTGCGGCTTATGTGAATTATGAGTTGGACGACAACCGGACAGAAACCGCCGACAACTTACTCGTGGTCGTCGACAGCGGAACCGTATTCGTCTCGAACACCCCCGACGGCGCCGTGCAGGTGGAAAGCACCAAACATGTGAAGATCACCGGCTTCAGCGTGACCGCGACCGCGATGTGGGCGTGCGTCAACGGGTGGAATGAATACGGCGAACTGATGTTTTTCGGCGGCGCCGCGCGAGACGCGCCATGGGGCAACTCGCCCGACGGAGACGGCGCGCCCATACCGCCCACCCCGGGTACGGGCACGGGTACCTCGGTGCCGGTGCCGACGCTGCCGGCGGGCGTGCGACAAGAATTCGTCGAGGAATCAGTAGCGATGATGACCAACTACCTCAAGGACGCGACCGAGACGACCTCCAAGTACGCCAGCCGATGGCTGGCAGGCGAACTGCAACCTGACGACTTCATCCGGTACTACGGCGAGATGAGCGCTCGTTGGGCCAGTGAGCCCTGGAGATTCCTCGCTCGGGTGATGGGAAGTGCCGGTGTAACGCCGCCGCCGACGCCGCCGACGCCGCAGCCGAATCAGCAGGGCGGAGGTACCCCATGAGCACACCTGCGTCTGAACGCGCAAAGTTGTTCGTCGACCAGTGCGCAGCAATCGTCCTTGGCGCGATCCAGCAATATGGTGGGGTCGCTAGCCGGGTCGCCGGTGAGGTCGACCGCGGCGACTTCGGGGCGAAGGAGTGGTTCCGGTCGATGACGCAGCTCTGGGATATCGCTGCGATCAATAGCACCGCCCTCGCGACGACTGTCGCGGCTGGCCCAGGAGCACAGACCGCTCCGAAAAGCGTGACTTCGGCCGTGACGACTGCTGTCCAAAGCCAACCACGCCGCGAATTTTGTACATCGTTGAGGACTTCAAACTGCGTGGCAGCTCGACCAGTGTCCCCGGCCACCTGGTCAGCTTCGTCCCCGCCGGCGGGCACGATGCGAAGTCGAACCCGCTCGGTCGGTTGTCCGCCGAACAGCAAGCTTTCCAGGTTGAGATCCTGCCTCGAGGGCCGCCCGGGCGGCACCTATATCGGCACGGTCGCGGTTCGAGGGCACACCGCGGACCCTGACCCGAAGGACCCCCGGGTGACCGTGCCCGTCATATGGTGAGCGATCCCGAAGACCGTCCGACCATCGATGAACTGCTCGATCGAGCGGTCCACGCCATGAGCGATGGAGATCGAGCCGGCGCGGCCGAACTCGCCCGACGGGTGCTGGCCGTCGACCACGACAACCCGGAGGCCCAGGATCTACTCGGGCCTCCGACTCAGGGCGGCGAGTTACGCCGTCTCACCATCTTGTTCTGCGATCTGGTTGATTCCACCGTGCTGTCCACCCGCACCGATCCGGAGGCCTATCGAACCGTTGTCCGGCGATACCGCGAGGACGTGCTGCGGATCGTCGACCACTACGGCGGTCATATCAGCAGTACCAAAGGGGACGGGCTGCTCGCGCTTTTCGGTCACCCACGACCCCACGAAAACGATGTCCGCCGGGCCGTGCAGGCGGGCCTGGAGATCACCCGCGAGGTAGCCCGGCTCAGCGAGCAGGCGCGGCGCCGATTCGGCGTTGAGGTCAGCGTCCGGGTCGGCGTGCACCGCGGGCTGGTGTACCTCGACACGACCGATGACGACGTCTATGGCTTCGCCGCCAATTTAGCCGCACGCGTATCGGCCCTCGCTCCCCCCGGCGGACTTGTCGTCTCGGATGCTGTCGCACCGCTTGTCCGCGACACCTATGAACTGGAAACCCTTCCGGCGAAGGCCGTCAAGGGCGTGCAAGGGTTGGTCAATCATCACCAGGTGCTCGGCGAGCGGATTGTGCCGACGCGAAATCCGCTGGGCCCTTTGGTAGGTCGCCAACATGAGGTGTCTTGTCTGAGGAAGGCTTGGTCGCAGGCGCAGGCCGGCACGTTAAAGGCACCGGGCGTCGCACTGCTGGGTGAAGCGGGCATCGGGAAGAGCCGACTGGTAGCCACCGTGGCTGGTTTTGTCGAAGAGTCCGGCGCACCTGTTGTCTGGCTGTTCGGGTCGCCGTTTCACAGCAACGTTGGTCTGCATCCGATTCGAACCCTGATTGAAAGGTCCGCTGGCATCGGGCGCCTCACCGAGGACACCGAACGCCTTCGACTGCTCGAAGCCGAGCTCCGCAGGCGCTCAATGGATCCCGCGTCCGCCATTCCGCTGCTGGCCCCGGTGCTGGGCATTCCGGCCAAATGCGGCTACCAGCCCGTCCAGGTGCAGGGCAACAAGCTCTACGAGCAGATCGCGACTGCGGTTCAGCAGTACCTCGTCGCCCAGGGCGGCGACGGGCCGGGATTGATCGTCGTCGAGGACCTGCACTGGTTCGACGCCTCCACCCTCGACATGGTCAACAGGCTGCTCATGTCGGACCTGGGCCGGCTGCTCATCGTGATCACCGGACGCGACGACACGAAGCTGCCCGATGCGGCAGGCGTACAGGTGCTTGACGTGCAACCGTTGAGTGACGGGGAAGCCGAGGAGCTCATTGTTGCGCTGGGCCCTGAACTTTCGGCGGCGGAGCGAGACGCCGTGCGGAGTCGCTGCGACGGCATGCCGTTGTACATCGAGGAGGTGGTGACCGGTCGTCGCCAAGCACCTGCCGATGAATCCGGTCAGCTTCAAGTCCCGGACCGGCTCTACGATTCGCTGTTCGCCCGGCTGCGCACGAGCAGAAATACTGTGCCCGTGGTGGCGGCGGCCGCCACCATCGGCCGGGAAGTCGATCGCCCGCTGCTGCTTTCGGTGCTTGATTTGGATGAAGTCGACATCGACGACGTCATCGACGAGCTCGAGGATGCTCTCGTCTTCGAGCCGACGGGCACCGACGCCTGGCGCTTCCGCCACGAGTTGTACCGCGAGATCGCCTACGAGCTATCACCGCCAAGACCGCGCCGAGCGTTACACGGCCGGGTGGCTGACGCTTTGGTCGGGAGCTCCGGCAACGGTGCCCCCGAATGGCGCCTGGTGGCGCTGCACTACGAGGAGGCCGAGCGGTTCGACGAAGCCGCGAAGGCGTATCAGCAGGCGTCAACCGAAGCGCGCCAACGAGGCGCGCTCGACGAGGCCCGGGCCTGTCTGGGCCAGTCAATCGAGAACATTCAACGCATCCAGGCGGGTCGGGAACGCGACTGGCGCGAAACCTCGCTCCGGCTGCGCCGAGGATTTCTCACGTACGCGGCAGAGGGTCCATCGAGCCCCAATGTCGCCGCAGACTTCGAACGGTGTCTTGAGTTATCCAGCCGGGACAAAATTGGCCTGGCCTTCTACTCCACCATGGTCGCGCTTTATGGGTACTACGCGATGCGGGCCGACCTTGATCGTCTGGAGCGGCTGCTTGACTCCCTCCGCGCTGCCCTTGCCGGCGCTCATGAGTCGTTACGACCCTCGAACGAAGCCGCATTCGGGATGCTGGGTTGGTACCGCGGCGAATTTGCTGATTCGCGCGCTCGGCTGGAACATGCGGCGACGTCACACAGCCCAGCGCCGCCCGAACTCAGCGCGATGTGGTTCATGCCCAACGATGCAACCGCATCGATCTATACGCATCTCGCCTTGGCCCGCTACATCCAAGGCGATTTGGCAGGGGCAGAAGAAGAGTTGCTGCGCACCGAACGCTGGTGCGAGCAACTACCGTTCCCGCAAGGCCCATTCAGCTTGGCCTACGCGCATCAGATGGAGGTGTTGATCCGTATCGAGGCCGGTCAGCTCGAGCGTGCAGGCAACGTCGCCATCAATATCGGCAAGCTCGGCGAACAACACGGGTTCGACGCATGGGTGATGGTCGGAGCAACACAACAGGAAACGGTGAAAGCACTGTGCGCGCTGACCGAGAACCCAGGCGACGTGACCGCCATAAGGAACCACATCGCATCGATTACGGGGTTCGTTGATCAGTGGCGAGCGTTGGACATGCGAGCGCTCATTACCTTTTATGACGCGGTGATCGCCCGCCTGCTGATCGCCACCGGACAGACCGAGGACGCACGTCGCCGGCTGCAGATCGCGCTGGACCTTGCCGACGAGACCGGAATGCACTTCTACGACGCCGAGCTCATCAGACTGCGCGCGTACACCACCGATGACATCGATTCGCGGCGTGCCGATCTGAGGTCTTCAATCGAACTTGCTCACCGGCAGGATGCGCGGATCTTTGAATTACGTTCGGCAGTCGAGTATTGCAAGGCTAGCGGAAAGCTAGCCGGTGAGATGCTGGCCGACGCGATCAGTTGCTTTCCTGATAACAGCACCTGGCCGGAACTGGCACGCGCCCGGTCATTGGTCGAGTGAGGCGCCCGGGCGGCAAGGTTGCCATCCTCGGCGGTGGCATGGCCGGGCTCAGCGCGGCATGGCGACTCAGCGAGCCGGGTTGGCGCGATCACTTCGACTCCATCACCGTCTACCAACGCGGCTGGCGCCTCGGCGGGAAGGCAGCTTCTAGCCGAGGCCAGAACGGACGCATCGAAGAGCACGGGTTGCACATCTGGCTGGGCTCTTACGAGAATTCTTTTGGGCTGCTTCGCGAGTGCTACGCCGAACTAGATCGAGCCGCGACCGATCCGGCGGCGCCAATTCGTACCTGGGATCAAGCGATCATCCCGGCCGACGACCTCGGGCTGGCCGAGCAGATGGGCAGCGAATGGCTAATTTGGCTGGGAATGTTCGCCCGCAACGACGAGAAGCCCGGCGAGCCCGGCGGCACCGGACGCGAGATGACGGTGCCTTTCTTCCTTCGTCGTGCGGCGCAGTTGGTCTTCGATTTCGCTGCGTCACTGCGCGATGCACCGACGGTGGGGCTGGTGCTGTCGTCCTCTGCCGAGCCCCCGCCAAGGACCAGGTGGTACGAGACGGTCCAGCAGGCGATGCTCGCGGTTCTGGCGGTGCTGATCGATCCTTACGCCGGCTCACCCGTAGATCTGCTCCAGCAGGCACTCGACGCCATTCGTGTCAACCTCGACTACGAACACCGCGCCGACCACAAACGCTCGTGGTTGTTGATGTCGCTACTGACCGCGGTGATCCGCGGCATCCTCGCCGACAACCTGATCACCGACCCCACGGGATTCCGGGCGATCAATGACGAGGACTTCGGTCAGTGGATCCTCCGCCACGGCGCAGACCCGGATGTTCTTCAATTCCCCTTGGTGCGTGCCCTTTACGATTTGGTCTTTGGTTACCAGGATGCTGACCCCGAGCGGCCCGCGTTCAGTGCCGGGCTCGCGGTCTTCCTCACCGGTCTGGTGATGTTCCAATATCGGGGCGCGATCTTCTGGAAGATGACCGCAGGAATGGGCGACATCGTCATCGCCCCGCTCTATCAGGTCCTGCGTCAGCCGCGGCGTCCAGTTCGAGTTCTTCCATCGCCTGGAGGCCTTGCACCTGGATGCGAGCCGTCGCACCGTCGATTCCATCACGATGGCTCGACAGGTGCGCCTGGCCGACGGCGTCGAGCACTACCAGCCGCTGACCACCGTGCGCGGACTGCCGGTGTTTCCCAGCGCTCCGCTGACCGATCAGCTGGCGGCATCGGATTCCGACGGCCGCAATGACTGGCATGCGCTCGAAACCCACTGGGCCGACCACCGCGACGTCGAGACCCGGATATTGCGGCGCGGCAACGACTTCGATCACGTCGTGCTGGCCGTGTCGCTCGGAATGATCCCGGTGGTGGCCGGTGAGATCATTCGGGATCGGCCGGAGTGGGCGGACATGACAACGCATGTTCGCACCGTCGCCACCCAGGCCTTTCAGTTGTGGCTGCGTCCGGACGAGCCCGCTTTGGGTTGGGACCGACCGGGCGTGACGATCAGCGCCTACCATCGTCCGTTCGAAACCTGGGCGTCGATGCCGCAGACGCTGTGGGCCGAAGACTGGCCCGAAGACAATCGACCTGGTGCCGTCGCGTACTTCTGCGGCACGGTCGACGCAGCATGGCCGACCGAGGAGAAAGGGGCTGACTACCTTCGCCGTTACGCGCCGAAGGTGCATGCCGAGGCGGTCAGCTATATCGACCGCCACCTTGAGCTCTACTTCCCCCGTGCGTTCAACGAGGACGGTTTCATGTGGCATCTGCTCAGTGGGGTTAACGGCCAACGGGCCGCTGCGGCGTTGGCCACCCAACACGTCAGCGTCAACGTCGATCCGTCGGATAGGTATGTGCAGTCGATTCCGGGAACCGAGCAATATCGCCTGCGCCCGGACGAAAGCGGTTACGACAACTTGGTATTGGCGGGTGACTGGACCGACTCCGGACTGAACGCGGGATTTATCGAGGCGGCGGTGTTGTCCGGGTTTCAGGCCGCCAATGCGTTGTTGGGCCGAGGCAGATATCACCGCATTCGCGGTTACTTCGTTCCATGACCCCGAGATGGATTGTGTTCCATAGTGAACAGCAGCTATCCCGGCCCGGAGTGGTGTCCCGGGCCGGGATAGTCCCCCTATCAATCAGGCTGCAGAATTTCCGACCGGCACCCCGTTCCGCGTTGCGGGATCAGTGGGGTAGCTCGGCACGGACGCTGCCTGACCGTCGTTGACCGGCACTGACGGATACCCGTTCGCGGCGATCGGCGGCGGCAGAATGACCCCTGCACTCGTGGGGGGCGCGGGAACCTGCGCCGGCACTGTCTGAGCTGACGCGGCATCCTCGGCTGCGGGACGTCGACGCTTCCGTCGCAGGATCACCGCGAGCGCCGACACACTCAGCGCCAGTAGCAGCGCGACACCGCCACCTATTGCGTACCACAGCACGTTAATTCCGCTCTTCGGGGCGGCGGGCGCAGCCAGCACGACGCCGTGCGAGAGCAGGAACGACCTGAGGTCCGGAGTGTTGGTGACGAAGTTGAAGTTGGCATCGCCATTCAGGCTCATGTCGTTGATGCCGATGACCACACCATCGTTGTCCACGGTGGGGCCGCCCGACATCCCGCCGCTGAGCGGGTCACTGACTTCGATCATCGCCACGCCCTGCGGAGTGACCTGCAGGCTGGACACGGTGCCGGACTTGAACGATGCCCGAGCGAGCTGGCTCTGGTCGCCGATGTCCCGCACGTCACCGGGGAAACCGATCGACGTGACCGGATCGCCCACCTGAGGAGCCGCATTACCGACGATCAACGGTGGGGTTTCCTTCGTCATGTCAGGCACCTGAAGCAACGCGAGGTCACCGTTGTCGGTCGGCTTGAAGTCCACAACTTGCACCGTGGTCAAGCTGGTGATGACCGCACCGTCGACACCCGGCGGCTGGATGGCCTGCACGCTGGCGCCTACCGGTGATCCGGCCGTGCCACCGTCAACAGTCCAGTTCACTAGAGCCGTTTGGGTGAGGGCGGTTGCGTTCGCGTCCTGCAACATGCTCTCGATGAGGACCTTCCGGCCCTGCGCGGGGTCGACACAGTGACCGGCCGTCACGATCTGTCCCGTCTTGCTGGCGAACCAGCCGGTGCAGGTCGTGTAAGCCGAGAGCGGCTTGGTCCAGAAGGCCACGCCGTCGCTGGTGGCAGAGGCGGGAACAAAGATCTCGCCAGTCCATTTCGTCTGGAGAATCACCAGCGACTTCTCCAAGCCGGCCAATGTGTTGGGGCCGGCGGTATCCGCCCAGGCCGGCGCTGACGCGCTGACCATCACGGCAATCATGGACATGACCGCGGCGAGGCCGGCAAGGACTGCGACCGTCATACGCCGAAAAGTCGACGGGATGACTTCGGCTGCCGCGGCGTGTCGTTTCGGCTGACGTGCCGAAGTGTGTGCGAACATGGTAGAGATTCCTTTCGGTGTTGCGTGCTTTGCGAGCGACATCACCGTTACCAACGCCCCTGGGCGGATCCTCAAAAGATTCTCAACGACGGCGTGTCGTTGCGGGCGGCTGAACTACCAACCCCTACGCCGAAATCAGGCGATATTGGGATCTTCGGTGCGCGTAGGCATTTCGAAAGTGAACTCATGGTCGCAGATGCGGATGTGGTCGCCGTGGTTCAGGGTGGCGGTGGGTCGAATCCGCTGATGTTGGACTTCGACGCCATTCGCTGATCGCAGATCGGTGATGATGAATGTCGTTCCGGTGTCGACGATGACGGCGTGGTGCCGACTGACATTGGCGTCGCTGAGCACAATATCGTTCTCCGGCCGCCGCCCGATGCGGGTCGCGACGGCCTGAAGCGGAAGGCGGCGCCCAGAGCTGTCGCGCAGCCAGGCGATCGCCGCCCGGTCTGTGACGGCGGTGCGCTGCTCGATCGCCGTCGCGGAGCTCGCAGCGCTGGTCTGCGCGGCTTGCTTGGCGTCTACCGGTTTCTGGCCGAGGACCTGGTCATGCAGGGCTCGAAGCCTCGGACTGGGATCGATACCCAAGTCGTCGGCCAGGACCGTTTTCAGGCGACGGTAGGCCTCGAGAGCGTCTGATTGACGATCGGCTAGATAGTAGGCGGTGATCAGCTGAGCCCACAGCGGCTCGAGATAGGGATGTTCGATCGTCAGCGCTTCAAGCTCGCTGATCGCCATGGCGGCGCGTCCGCAGGCGATCTCAGCTTCAGCGCGCGCGGTGTGCACCATCAACTTGTCCTCGGTGAGCGCGCTCGCGAAAGATTCGACGAACTGAAATTCGCGCAGATCATCCAGCACCGGCCCGCGCCATTCGGCCAGTGCCGCGGACAGATGGTCACTCGCTTCCTCGAATCGGCCGGCCGCCGCAGCCTGCACACCTGCGCGCTTGTCGAGGATGAACCTGCTCAGGTCACACCGATCGTCGGGAATGGTCAGCCGATAGCCTGGCGGCGCGCTGGCCAACGCCGTTTGACGGCTCTCCCCCGCGCTGGTCAGCAGCCGGCGCACATTGGAAACGTAAGTGTGCAAGCTGGCCCGCACTCCGGGCGGCGGCCACTGTTCCCAGGCGGCGGCAATCAATGTTTCGATGGCGACCGGCCGGTTGCGGTTGATAACCAGCATGGCTAACACCGCACGTTGCTTGGGCGTACCTAGTGGCAGGGCGTTTCCGTCGATAGTGACCTGCAAGGGTCCGAGTACGCCGAACTGGAGCACCGTGTCCGCCATCGCGCTACCTGCCCTTCCAGCCGTCGGAGGCCTCGACTCCAATTGTGGATGCTGAGGGGGGCGTCCCGGGTCGCGCCGCTCCGGCGGAGCGTTGCTAACGAGCTTTGCCGGTCCGATAAACGAGTGCACCATGCCGGCGGCTCGTCGAGACCGATCGCAGCGCACTGAAGTGGCCTAATACCGCACTGTACGCCCGAGTCGCCGCACCACTCGGGCCGATCTCGCCGCAATCCGGGCGCACTTGGTGTTCGCTGTGGGAAATTCGCTCTGCTTGTGACCGACTTGGCCAACTGGGACCATTAAAATCTGCGCCGCGCTGGGCACTCGACCGCTTCAAGAGTCTGGCCGGAACGGATCTGCGAGAGGGGTTGCATGAGCGACGCCGAGCAAGGCTGGCGGGTGGGTTCCCGGTTTGGGCCCTACCAGCTCAAGCGGTTGCTCGGCGCCGGTGGGATGGGCGAGGTATACGAGGCCGAGGACACCGTGCGGCAACGCTTGGTGGCGCTGAAACTGATGTCACCGAACATGTCTCGAGATCCGGTCTTTCGGGCCCGGATGAAGCGGGAGGCGTACACCGCTGGTCGGCTGACCGAGCCCCATGTGGTCCCGATCCATGACTACGGCGAGATCGACGGACAGCTGTATGTGGACATGCGCCTGATCGATGGACACGATCTGCACGCGGTGCTCGCCCGCGACGGGGCGATGCCCGCACCGAAAGCGGTAGCAATCGTGCGCCAGATCGCCGAAGCGCTCGACGCCGCGCACGAAAGTGGGGTGATCCACCGCGATGTCAAACCAGGAAACATCCTCGTCACCGACAGCGACTTTGCCTATCTGGTCGATTTTGGTCTCGCACGTGCAGCCAGCGACTTCGGCCTGACCACCGGAACGTTGGGAACGTGGGGATACATGGCCCCCGAGCGGTTCACCACCGACGAGATGACGTCGCGTGTCGATGTCTACGCGCTGGCTTGCGTGCTTTACGAGTGCTTGACCGGCTCGCCTCCGTATCGAATCGACAGCATCGAAGCCGCATATATGGCACACCAGCATCAGCCGATCCCTCGTCCCAGCCAGGCGCAACCGACGATCCCGGTGGTCTTCGACCGAATCATCGCGAAAGGCATGGCTAAAAATCCGGTGGACCGTTACGCGAGTGCCGGTGATCTGGGCCGCGCCGCGCACAACGCGCTGACGGCGACCGACCAGACTCAGGCCGACCGCATCGTTGCGCACAGCGAATCGACGACGATGCCGCCCGGGCCAGCCGAGCCACCGTCCACCCGTCACGACCCGCCCGCACACGTGGCGGCTGGCGGCGAAGGAGTTTCGTGACGGCCGCGCGTATCCGCGTTGGCGCCAGGCCTTTCGGGGTGGCGGTTAACCCCGGCACCGCGTACGTCGCCAAGGCGAGCGACAACTCGGTGTCGGTGATCAACACACAATCCCGCACGGTGATCGCCACAGTCTCGGTGGGCGAGTTGCCGTGGTGGTTGGCCGTCGATCCGAACACCGGCCACGTCTATGTCACCAACCACGGCGAGGACACGGTGTCGGTGGTCGACATGGACACCCGCCAAGTGACCGCCACAATTCGCGTCGGGCGGGAACCGGCGGCGGTGGCGATAAATCCGAAATCCCGCACCGCCTATGTCACCAACCACGGTGAGAACACGGTGTCGGTGATCGACATGGACACCGGCCAAGTGACCGCCACCATCCGCGTCGGCAGCAAACCGCGTGGAATAGCGGTCTGCCCAGATACCGGCACTGTCTACGTCGCGAACATCGGCACCAATGCCGTGTCGGTCATCGACACGGACACCCGCAGAGTGACCGCCACCATCGGCGTCGGCAGCAGACCGGTGGGGGTGGCGGTTGATCCCAAAGCTAGTGCCATCTATGTCACGAATTCGCGGGACGGCACGGTGTCGGTGATCGACACCGAAACCCGCAGGGTGGCCGCGACAATCGGCGTCGGCAAGGAGCCGGTCGGGGTCGCGATGGATATTCGTGCCCGTAGTGTCTACGTCACCAACCTCGGCGATAACACCGTGTCGGTGATCGACGCGGACACTCGCACGGTGATCGCCACCATCGGGGTCGGCAGCAAGCCAAATGCGATAGCAGTGGATCCGGGCACTGGTGTGGCCTACACGGCGAATCGCGGCGACAACACGGTTTCGGTGATCGAACTCTCCGGGTGAACCGCGAAAAGCCGAATCGTGGTGCTCATGTGCCCTCCTTGGGAAAGTGGGGCCGCAGCGCGGCGGCAAGGACGCGGTCGAGTGTCCGGTCGGGCAGGATGCGAGTCAATCGGGTGAGCAGTGCGGCGTCGCGGCCGATGCTGTAGCGAGTGCGCGGCTTGCGCGCTGTTACTGCCTTGGCGATGACCTTGGCCGCGGCGTCAACGGACAAGCCCGACTTGGTGTGCGACGCGGACTGCGCGGTGATCGCTTGCACCAGCCCGTCGTAGCGCTGGCGTTGCTCGGGCGTCATGGTCGTCACCAGCTCACGTGCGGCGGCGATCGCCCGGTCGGCCATTTCGGTACGCACGGCGCCCGGTTCGACCACGACCACCTGGACGCCGAACGGCGCAATTTCACGTCGCAAGGAGTCACTGACCGCTTCGAGCGCGAACTTCGTGCCTGCGTAAGGACCATAGGTGGCCATCGCGATCTTGCCGCCCACCGAGCTGATGTTGACCACGCGACCCTTACTGCGGATCAGGTCCGGCAGCAGTGCCTGGGTAACGGCGATGTGGCCGAAGAGGTTGACCTCGAACAGGCGTCGCCACTCGTCGATCGCGAAGGCCTCGATCGGTGCGTTGACCGGGACGGCGGCGTTGTTGACCAGCGCCCGCACTGCCCGGCCCTGCGGGTCCCCGTGCACCCGAGCAGCCAGCGCCCGGATGTGGTCCGGGTTGGTGATATCGACGATCAGCGGCTCGATACCCGGCCCCCGGATTGCGTCGGCGTCCCGGTCGCGCCGGACGCCCGCGAGGACGTGAAAACCGCGCCGGGCCAGTTCGCGTGCGGTGGCCGCGCCCATGCCGGTAGAAGTACCGGTGATGACGGCGATCTCTTGGATTTCAGGTGACGCTGTCACCCCATGAAGTTACCTGTAGCGCAATGGTTGAGAAGGCGGCCGGGAGGTCGGCTGCACGTAAGTGCCGCGGTCTTTAACTGCGCGGTCCCGCGGCCTCTCCCTCCGTCGGGACCGCGCAGAGTCTTCGGTGATTACTGGCGCTGGCGAGCCCACACGCCGGCCGTTCGGTGGTCTGCGGCCGCGATGTCTTCGGCACCGTCGCGCACTGCATTCCCGAGGTCGACCAAGATTTCGTTGAGCGCAGTCGCCGCCTGATGCCACTTCAATTGCTCGAGGCCGTATGCAGTCGCGGCTTCCCGCGTCCACAGCTGCTGCAGCGGCGCGACTTGAGACTTCAGCTCGTGCAACGCCGCGTTGAATCGGGCCGAAGTGCTGTGAATGTCCTGGCGAACCGAGCATTCGATCTCGTCAAAGTTGTACGAAAGCGTCGAGTCCATCGGTCACGGCCTCAGAGGTTCCCGCCGGCGATGCCGATGTGGTGTGCATGGTTGTCAGCCGCCTCGCGCAGCGCGGATTCGTTGTGACGAATGGTCTCCGCGATGCCGTGCAGCGCATGGTGCAGCTTCATCGATTCCGCGTTCCAACGATGCACCACGTCCTTGAAACGCGCAGCGGCGACGCCGCCCCATACCGACGGCGGCACGCTGCTCATACGACCGATAAACGACTGAAGCATCGCGCGGATCTCTTCGTTGCACGTGTCAGTTGCCGCTGCGGCCGAACGCATCAGCTCGAAATCGGTACTGAGTGTGTTGCCGCCTGCGGGTGCGCTCACGGGTTCCCCTATGCTCAATCGCCGCGGGCCTAGCCGCGCTAATGACAAGTAGGACTCCTGGTGAGGCCGTGTTCGGTTCCCGCCAGTTCGGCGGACGGATAGCTCAGCTCTAACTCAGCTCAAGGCCCGAGCAGACCGCACTGCTTGGTCGCATACCTGCTGCACCGCGTGTTCGTGGCCGTGACGACTCTGACAGCCGATGCTGATCCGGACAGCCTTATCGACCAATACCGTCCACCGGATGTCATGGCTGGCACGGACCTCCCGGTAGGTCACTGCGGTCCGGCCGGCACTGAGGCCCGCCGGGTTGAAGTCGACGAAGACACCAGCGGGCTCCGCGTCGATGACATTCTTCAAAGACTCCGCGGTGGCGCCCAAGGTTGCTACGACGACCCGCGACTGCGTCACGTGCAACGCTACCTCCGGGTCCGAAGGCGAGGTCACCTGCACGCGCGCCGAACCGGGCCCGGCAACGACACGCTGCATCGGCCATTGCACTGGAACTTCCAGAGCGACGCGACCTTCCACCAGAAACGTTGTCGACACGCCGCCGCCCACGGGTGCAGCGCGACGACTCAAGACGTTCAGCCCGAGCACGGTGATGATCAGCAATAGCAGTAGTGTAACCATCCACGGCCCGCGATGGTGGTGCTCGGTGGCGTCGGTGTAGTGCGACTCGCGAACGCTGTCGTTTACTCGGAATGACAACTGCGGCAAGGTCTCTCAGTTGTGAGTCGTCAACCGTTACCGGCGTCATGTCACCGCTTGAGCGCACTGCATCGGCGATCATCATCGCCAGCGCTTCAGCATCGCCCACGGCGCTCGGCATGTCAATGACCACCACCGCAGTCGAATCGGACGTCATCTCGGCGATGCAACGCACGACCGCCTCAACAACAGCCCGCGGTTCTGCACGGCGGCTTTCGGCCACTACGGCGGAACCGCTGATCACCACGAAGCTCGTCGGCGATTTCTACGACGACCGTCACGTGCTCGGGCCCGAACGGCGATGCCAGCCGCAGCAGCCACGATCGGGGTCGCGTGACAACCTCGTCGGCGATGATCTGGGCAGCCGCGCTGACTACATCGATACGCGACGGCGCCCACCAGGACGGGTGAACGACGACCACGCGTTCGGCGCTCCGGCAGTCCACCGACTCCAGCACACCCTGCCACAGTGAGTCGACAGTGACCGGTCGGAAGTCGAGCAGGGCTATGGGATCGTCGATGCTGTGCAGCGCGGCCCTGACCATCTCACCGTTCGCGACCGCATCTTCGCCGCAACATAATTGGCGGATCGCACACGGGCCTACCTCGACCACGTGTGTCCTCACGGCGGCGGGCTCCAGCCAACCTGCACCAGCTGCGCCTTGCCTGCACGAGTGACCAGCGTGCCACGGCCGGGTGGCATCGGCGACTGGCGCACGGACCCAATCAGCACACCCTCGTCGGGACTACCGCTCATCAGCAAAGCCATACAGCCCGCGTCGCGCAGTGCGGCCAGCAGTGGCTCGAACATGGCGCGGGCCGCACCGCCACTGCGGCGTGCCACGAGTAGGTGCAAACCGATGTCCCTGGCCAGCGGTACGAATTCCAACAGCGGCATCAGCAGGTTGCCTCCAGCGCTGGCGATGAGGTCGTAATCGTCTATCACGACATATATCTCTGGGCCCGCCCACCAAGATCTGGTGCGCAATTGCGTAGGGGTGGCTTCCGCAGGCGGCATTCGTCCACGCATCCGGTCGGTTAGCCGCGGCAATTGCGCGCCAACTGCATCCGCCGAGACAAGGTATTCCCCGAGCTGTCCAGAGTCGGGCTCGACTACACCCAGAAGGGAACGTCGGAAATCGACGATGAACAGTTGCGATTCCGCAGCAGTGGTGGTCCGCACGATCTCACGGCACAGTGTGCGCAGCGCGGCTGTTTTTCCGCAGTCGCTGTCGCCAATAATCAGCAGATGCGACTGCCGCGCGAAATCGACTGCTAGCGGCCGTAGTTCAGTATCTTCAAGTCCGATGAGGATATCCGCGCCCAGCCCGCCGGTTGCCTGTTCAACCACGGAGAGGTGGTCGACGCGCGCCGGCAGTACTGGTATCGGCGTTGCGGTGCATTCGCGATGACGGCGCAGCAGCATCTCTCCGACCCGGGCACCAGCCTCGGCCAGTCCGGAGGTTGAATCGGAACCGTCCAGCCTGGGCAGAGCGATCACCATGTGCAGCCCGTCGTGGGAGAGCCCTCGACCCGGTCTACCTTCGGGCACTTGCTGGGCCCGCCGGCGGTCCAGCTCGGAATCCGCGGGGTCGCCCAGCCGCAACTCGATTCGGGTTCCGATCTGATCCTTGAGCGCAGGTCGGATCTCGGCCCATCGGGATGCTGAGACCACCACGTGGACGCCGAATGACAGCCCTTGAGCGGCAAGGTCGGTGATCGATGTCTCGAGAGCTTCGAACTCGCGGCGCAGCCGCGACCACCCGTCGATAACCAGGAAAACGTCACCAAAGCGGTCGCATGCCGGATCAGCCTGCGCCTTGAGTCGGCGATACTGCTCCATCGATTCGACCCGGTGGTCGCGGAACACGTTCTCGCGCGAGCGGACAATCGCTTCGAGATACGTGACCATGCGCCGAGCCAACTGCGGGTCTGCTCTACCGGCGACCGAACCGACGTGCGGCCATGATCGCAGCGATGCCAATGCCCCACCGCCGAAATCGAGACAGTAAAACTGCACCAAGCTCGGATCGTGGGTGACGGACAACGCCGCGATGAGCGTACGCAATGCTGTCGACTTGCCGGACTGGGGTGCGCCGACAACAGCCACATTCCCTGCGGCCCCGGATAAGTCGACGACCAGTGGCGTGCGACGCTGCTCGAAGGGGCGATCGACGATACCGATGGGCACGTTCAACGCCGCTGCGGGCTCGGTTTCGCGCAGCACGGTGTCCAATGCCGGTGCAGCCCCGAGCGGTGGTAGCCACACCTCGTGGGCTCGCGGGCCAACCGCGGACAGCCGTTGCACAACTGCCTGAAGAACGGTGCGCCGATCCGCCGCGTCCCTGCGGGCCGCACCAGCCGTTGTAACCTGCCCAGTCGGCGCAACGGTGAACAATCGGACGGGTGTCGGCGCCTCGCCCCGCCTGTTTGCGTTGGAACCCATTTCAGGAGAATAGATTTCATTGTGGTAAGGGCAGGAGACATATGCGGTCTGAAAGCGAACCAACTCATCCGTCCCCGAGCGCAGATAAGCGGCGCCCGGCGTGCTGGGCAATTCATAGGCATCGGATGTTCCCAAGACTATCCGCGATTCACTGGCTGACAATGTCTTCAGACAGACTCGATAGGACAGATGCGTCTCCAGCCCGCGCAGTCTGCCCTCATCAAGACGTTGACTGGCGAGCAGCAGATGCATCCCCAACGACCGGCCGAGCCGGCCGATTCCCACGAAGACATCAGCGAAATCCGGATGCTGGCTGAGCAGTTCGGAAAACTCGTCGACGATGATGAACAGCGCCGGAAGAGGAGCTAATCGGGCATCCGCTCGCCGCGCATGACGGTAAGCGGCAATGCCGTCGAGGTTGCCGGCCGCCCGAAGCACTTCCTGACGGCGGTTCATCTCACCAGCCAGGGCATCTCGCGTCCGCGCGACCAGCGCCGCTTTATCAGACAGGTTGGTGATGACCGCTGCGACGTGCGGTACCGGCTCCAAGCCGAGAAAGGTTGCACCACCCTTGAAATCGATCAACACCAGGTTGAGTGTTTCCGGTGAATGACGGGCCATCATGCCGAGCGCGACCGTGCGCAAGAACTCCGACTTACCTGATCCGGTCGCCCCGATGCACAAGCCGTGCGGCCCCATACCGTTCTCGGCAGCCTCCTTGATGTCGAGTTCCAGCGCTGCCCCCGCCGCCGTCAGGCCGATCGGAACACGAAGCCGATCGCGTGGACTTTCGCCGGTCCACCAACCAGTAGGCGTATGCGATTCAAGATCGCCGATCCCGAGAAGATCCAGCCAGCCCAAGCCGCCGCTCGACGTCCCCGCGGCCGCATCCGGTCGGCCGGCGCGGTAGCCGGCCAATCTTTGCGCACATGTCAGTGCAGCGATGTAGCTCATCCGGTCCGGGCGTGCGAATAACTCGTCACTGGCCGGTCCGCCGGATAACGAGCTAGTTAGCTCGTTTGCACTCACCCGCAGCCGCAGCACCCCAGCGCCGGCCGGGCGATCACCAGCGACCTCGATCTGCAACAACGTCACGCCACTGGTGGTGCTTGCGATCGTCGACTCAGTGGTACCGACACTGTCGTTGTCGACGACGACCACCCGGTAAGGAGGCACGGTCGCGTCACCAACCGTCAAGCTGGCGAGTGCCCGCTTGGCTTCTGCCAGCGACGAGAACACCATCCGAGCCGCGCCAAGCTGGTCGCTGGCGTACGGATGTTGATTGTGCGGCAACCATTTCAACCAGTCCCAGTGGACCCGGTTGCGGTCGGCGATCACGCCGGCAATCACAAGCAGGCTCGGACTGTGCAGCACGGCTAGTTGACAGATCATCGCGCGCAACAGCGCACGGGTGTGCTTTGTGTCGCCGCCGACGCTCACGGCCGCTAGCCCTTGTAGCTCGATTGTCATGGGTGAGTCGGGAACTGTCGAGTGTGTCCGCAGGAAACGGCGCATCGCCGTCACGGTCACCGGATCCAGCCGGCGCACTGGCGCGATCTGCGGGGGTACCAAACGGGTGGCAAGACGCTGTGCCCCGACACCAATCCGTACCTGACAGAAATCCGCGTCCGCGACTCGCCGCTCCCACATCCGGCAGCCACCCACCAACGTCCACAGCGTATCGGGACCCGGATGGCACCAAACCAGCGACAAACGTTGTGCCGCGGCTGTCTTGACGACCTTAGCCCGCAGGTCGCAGAGGTAGGCGAGATACTCCGCGCGGTCTGCGTTGATCTCGCCGCGCAGCCGATCAGCGCCGGACACCACCGTTGCCACCGTCGACAAAAGCATCATCAGCGGAAATGTCATGAGCGCCGGATTACGCGCCATTCCCGACCGTGAAGAGAACACCAGCGCCATCACCCCCACGGTCGCGATGGCCATGACGATCGGCACCAAGCGGGCCACCACGTGCGTCCGGGTCGCTCGCGTCACCTCCGGCGGCGCCGTGACAACAATGTCGGCGGTCTCAAACGACGGAGGAGGCAGCCGCGCTGGCGGGGTGAATTCCACCGTCGCAGAACTGTCGCAGTGCCCCATGCGATTGGCACCGTAGGTGGGAGCGCAACCGGCTGCAAGTCAGCTGTGGATCAACGCATACGCCGTAGCGCTGCTCCGGTTAGCGTCCGGGTCAGCATCCGCATTGGTGAACGGAGGTTGCGGTGCGCGAAGCAGTGGGAGCACGCCCCCAATTGGGCCAACCCGCCCCGGCCGACGGAGGATTGCGCCGAGTGTCGGTTTATGCCGACTCCGCGCACGTCGACTTGGTCCTGTCGGCGGAAGTGCCCATTGGATCGCTGATCCCGGTAATCGTGGACGTCTTGGCTGCTCGATGCGGCTTCAGGGCTGAACCCATGGCTATCCGCCACCAGCTGTCGCTTCCCGGCAATGTTGCGCTGAACCCGTCGAAAACATTGCTCCAGAATGGAATCCGGGATGGTACGACGCTGATTTTGACCAGCTCGTCGACCGAGCTGACGGCGCCGCGTTTCGATGACACAGCAGAGGGGGTATCGGCGTCGCTCGCCGCGGCAATGCGGCCTTGGACTCGGTCGGCGGCCCGGCTCATCGGCGCGCTGCTGGCAAGCTGGCTAGCCGGCATGGGCGCAGCAGTACTGATGCGAACAGCGTTTGATACCAACGATGCCCGGCACAGCGGCGAGGCCGGCGTAGCCGCAGCGGTTGGTTTCATCGCTCTGCTGGCGGCACCCATCGCGCATCGTGGATTTCGCGACAGGACTGCAGGGCTGACGTTGGGTCTGGTAGCCACTGGATTCACCGCACTCGCCGGACTGCTGGTCGTTCCAGGCGTGCCGGGCGCAGCGAACGCGCTGCTTGCGATGGCTGCTGCGGCGGCGGTGTCGACCTCGTTACGCGTGATGGGTTGTTGTGCAGTCGTATTCACTGCGTTGTGCTGTTTCACGGCAGCCGCTGCGGCGGCGGCGCTGGTAGCCGCGGCATCCGCCGTCCCGCTACAGGCGGTCGGCGCGGGATCCGCGGTGATATCGCTGGTGTTGGTCGAAGCGTCCGCGCCAGTGTCGATCATGCTAGCGGGGTTGTCCCCGCAGCTGAGTTCGGAACCCGAGAGCGTCCACGACATGCCAACGCCACATCAACTGAACACCAAAGCGATCCGCGCGAACACCTGGCTAACTAGCCTGCTCGCTGGGTTCTCCGCATCCGCTGCGCTGGGAGCCATCGTCGCTGCGGGCGCACCGTACACCGCGGGCGGCTCGCGCTCGCTTGGCATCACGTTCGCGACGGTGACCGGGGGTATCCTGTTGTTGCGCTCTCGCGCACACCATGACCTCGCGAGATCTGTGCCGCCCATCGTCAGTGGAATGGCCACGCTCAGCGTCACTCTCGTGATCACCGCCGCGACCTATCCACAACATGCGTTGCAGGTAGCCGCGGGCTTGACGATGCTGTCCGCCGCCACACTCTGCCTCGGATTCATCACCCACGCCATGGTTTTCTCCCCCATCGTGCGACGAAGCGTAGAGCTGTTCGAGTATGTCGCGTTGGCCGTGATCGCGCCGCTGGCATGCTGGATCTGCGGGCTTTACAGCGCTGCGCGTGGCTTGAACCTCACATGACGCGGGCGCAGTCCAAAGCGCTGCGCTGCGCGATGGCCGCGCTCCTCGTCGCACTAGCGCAGTGTGGCGTGCCCGCGGCGCGTGCGGTCTCGCCACCGCCTATCGACAGCAGCCGGCTACCCGATCCGGCGCCGGCAAGGCCGCCACAGCCCACCGTGCAGCGGGAGATTTGCGCTGTGCCGTCCATGGCATCCAATGCGGACCGGCCCGGCGAGCCCAGCCAACTCTCCGGCCTTGATCTGCCACAGGTTTGGAAACTCACACGTGGTTCGGGCCAACGACTCGCTGTCATCGACACCGGGGTTTCACCGCACTCACGGCTGCCCGATACGACGGCAGGCGGCGACTACGTGTTCACCGGCGACGGCACGCAGGATTGCGACGGACACGGGACCGCGGTGGCCGGGATCATCTCCGCCGCACCCGATCCCCGTCGGGTGGATGGTTTCAGCGGCGTGGCCCCCGGGGTCAGGTTGATTAGTATCCGCCAGTCCAGCACCAAATTCAGCGCACTGGCAGATCCGTCCAAATCCGGATTCGGTGATGTCGACACCATGGCGCGAGCGGTGCGGACCGCGGCGGACCTGGGCGCTTCGGTGATCAATATTTCCTCGGTTGCCTGCATTCGCACCGAGTCGACGCTCGATGACCGTACGCTCGGCGCGGCGCTGTCCTACGCCGTTGACGTCAAAGACGTCGTGGTGGTGGTCGCCGCCGGAAACAGTGGCGCGGGACAGTGCCCCCCTCAGCAGGCCCAAGCGACATGGGACACCGTGACGGTTGCAGTCAGTCCGGCTTGGTATGACGACTACGTGCTCGCCGTGGGTTCGGTTGACGTCCACGGCGATCCATCGTCATTCACGCTGCCCGGACCATGGGTGGGCGTCGCTGCCCCCGGCGAGGCAGTGACCTCGCTGAGCTCGTCGGGCGACGGGCTGGTGAATACCCTTGGTGAACCAGATGGTTCGACTTCGCTATCGGGCACCAGTTACGCCGCTCCGGTAGTCAGCGGGCTGGCGGCGCTGATCCGGTCCCGGTTTCCCAAACTAACCGCGCGCCAGGTGATCCAGCGCATCAAAGCAACCGCGCACCATCCGCCCGGCGGATGGGATCCGCGCGTCGGCGCGGGCGTTGTGGACTTCCTTGCAGCCGTCAGCACAGACCCCCCGTCTAGCCCTCCACGGCCAGCACGCACATCGATACCGATCCTGCCGCCACCGCCTGCTGCACCGACCGACCATGGCGCGCGAGACACGGCGTTCACCGGCGCGGCCGCCTGCGGTGGCGTGCTCGTGGTAGTGCTGACCACTGGCGCACTGTGGGCCCGGCTACGGCGAGCTCGAAGTCGATCCGACCGCCCGGCTCGCCCCGACGAGAGCGTCTTGCGCGACTAACGCGTTCGCCCTACTCAATTCCTGCCCCGCAGGCAGTTTCGCTAACACCTGCCACGGCGCGGGTATCAACGTATTAGGTAGGCCGAGGTCGTGTGCAGCATCGTCGTCGTGGATGGCGAATCGCACGCCCGTGTCGGTTATCAGGTATCGGGTGCCGGCGCGGGCGTTGTCGCCAGACAGGCCGGTGGCACGCACATATGCACTGCGCCCGGGCGGAAGATAGACGGCGTCGATCGCGGGGCCCTTTCCGTCGTCCTGCGTCAGCGTCACCGGCTCCTGGCCGGTCGGAATGGGTAACCCGCCGGTCAGAAACGAGATCTCCGGGGAATCTCTGCCGCCCGACGTCCTATGGGTCCAGCCGACGCATACCGTCGTGCCGCTGACATCTACCGATGCAGGCACCCGGTCGGGAAAGGTGTCGACAGACAGCTCGGTCACGGTTGGAGTGGCGCGGATGAGATCGGGTGCCACCGAAATGGCAGTGCGGGTGCCGTGCGAGTCGTTGAACCGCACCAAATCCGCAGCAACCTGGCCGACTCGCTGCACCCCGTTGCTGAGTACGACGTAATATTCATCGCCGTCCGCGCGAGCCATGCGGAGCACGCTTCCGATCGGAAACCCCGGGAGCGGTCCGCGGCCGCCGGCATTGCGAATCCGGGGCGCGGTGATGGGCGGCGCCTCTGGTACTGCATTAAGGAGTACCGGTGAAACCGCCAACGGGTTGCGACCGTCTATTCCCAACGCCCGCACAACCGCAGCTTCGGTCAAGTTCACGACCGCTCGGTGACCGTCGTAAAGCAGATAGGTCGATCCACCGGAGGCCGGGGTGACGAGCACGGATTGTCCGCTTGCCAGGCGATGCGACAGCGGCCCCTCGGACCGGCCGACGACTACCGTCGTACCCTGCGAGGCGCCGCCACCGCTGTCACAGACCGTCCATTGCAATTCGTCGTCGGTCAGCGGCGCTCCCAGATATTGCGGCGCGCCGGGAATGCCCAGCATGGGGCCCCTTTTACTGGCGCTCAATTGGGACTCAGGTATCGGCAGCGGGTCGGCGTTCGTTTTCATGATCAGCCTGGCCGAGGCCAGGTTCAGCACCGGATGCAGGATTTCACCTATTCGGACATAAAGCGCCCCGGACTGTTTGCCCATCAAGATCGGTGCGTCTGCCGATGCCGGTTGTGGGCGCAGCACAGCCAGCACCGCACCCCCAGCAAGCACGACAATCGCCAACAGTGACCCGGCAAGCAGCGACTGCATCGGCGCGCGGATCGGTTCATTGATGGCGCGGATGTCTCTGCCCAGCAGTGCGCATTCGATGCGACGCAGCAAAAAGCGATGTCCGCTGACCTGCAGCCGCGTGGTCGGTTGCCTTGCCACCTCGAGCCCCCTGGGTCCAACGGTTTCACCGTAGGCCGTGGTCACACAAGTGCGTCTCATCGATCCACAGCGGATGCCCCGGACCACCGCCGATGTGCACCGATGTGCGCTGATCTGCGCTGGATGTGACCAAGGGCCCGGTTCTCGGTAAAATCGCCTGGTGCCTACCCACCTGCTTCGCCGTGCCGCGTCCCGTCGTCGCTGGTCACGTGGCCTGCGCTGGACCATTCCGGGCGCCGCCGCGTTGCTGGCCGCCGGTGTCCTGCTGGTGGCGCCGAGCGCCGCTCCCCGCGGCGTCCCGTCCGCCAACGCCGACAACTGCCCAGATGTCGCGCTAACCTTCGCTCGCGGCACCGACGAACCGGTCGGCCTGGGCCAAGTCGGGCAGGCCCTCGCCGATTCGCTGCGCCAGGACACCGGCAAGAACATCGACGCCTACCCGGTCAACTACAAGGCCAGCCTGCTGCAGCTGCACGGCGGTGACGGCGCCAACGACGCCATCAAGCACATCAAAGACGTGGCCGACAAGTGCCCCAGCACCCCGCAGGTGCTCGGCGGATACTCGCAGGGCGCATCGGTGATCGACATCGTCACTGGGGTTCCCATCGGCGGCATCGGCTGGGGCAGTTCGCTGCCGCCCCAATACGCCAACAACATCGTCGCGGTGACCACCTTCGGCAATCCCGCCGACCGCAGCGGGGGCCCGATCTCAGCCCAGAGCCAGCTGTTCGGCGCCAAAGCCATCGACTACTGCAACCCCGAAGACCCGATCTGCCACGCCGGCCCCGGCAACCAGTGGAGCGGGCACACCAAGGGCTACGTGCCGGTTTACACCAGCCAAGCGGCCAGCTTCATCCAGACCAGGCTGTTGACGGTCATGCCGCCCACCCAGCTCCAACCGCAAACGGGTCCCATGGGCCCCATGGGTCCCATGGGTCCGGCACCTGGACCTGGCCCTGCGCCTGGTCCAGGCCCTGCGCCTGGGCCTGGCGCAGCACCTGGGTCTGGCGGCCCAAGTCCGACTGTGGTCGATCAGACTCAGCCTGCGGTATTTTTCACTGATCAATCGCCCACTACGCCGATCTCGTGTCGGGGCATTAATATCGGCCCATGAAGCTGCGCCCGATAATTCAACCGTCACAGTCGGGTCCAGCCAGGTTCGCCGCGGCAGGATTGCTCGCCTCTGCGATGCTGCTTGCGCCGGCGACCGCCCCGAACTTGATGGCCTCAATCCCCAAGGCATCGGCGTCCTGCCCGGATGTCGACGTGGCCTTCGCCCGCGGACGACTAGAACCGCCGGGCGCCGGCACCGTCGGCAACGCCTTCGTCAGCGCGCTGCGGTCGCGGGTGCACCGCAACGTCAGTCTCTACGCGGTGCGCTACCCCGCCGATAATCAGGTCGACGTCGGCGCCAACGACATGAGCGCCCACGTCCAATCCGACATCGACAATTGCCCGAACACCCGGATTGTGCTGGGCGGATACTCGCTCGGCGCGGCGGTCACCGACGTCGTGGTGGCGGCTCCCATCGCGGCATTCGGCTTCACCAACCCGCTGCCGCCGGGTGCCGATCAGCACATCGCGGCGGTCGCACTGTTCGGCAACGGCAGCCAGTGGGTCGGGCCGATCACCAACTTCAACCCGGCCTACAACGACCGAACGATCGATATGTGCCACGGCACCGACCCGATCTGTAACCCCGCTGACCCACACACCTGGTCGGACAACTGGCCACAGCACGCTGCCAGCGGTTATATCAACGACGGCATGGTCAATCAGGCCGCCGACTTCGTCGCGGGCAAGCTGCAGTAATCGTTCCCAGGGCCGGGAGGCCGCGAGAGATGTAAGCCAACCCTGCAGGTTGGCTCAGGGACTCATTAGATTCTCTCGCTAATATCCCGCTTATGAAGTTTGCTCCGATCGGCTCTTGGCCACACCGGCTGCGCAGGTCAAGTACCGCAAACCGAGTAGCAGGCCTGGCGGTCGCCGTGTTGCTCGCCGCGGGGCTACTGATCGCCCCGGCACTGGCACCCGGTCCGGCGGCGGGGACCCTGCCCAGGGCGTCGGCGGGATGCCCGGATGCCGAAGTGGATTTCGCCCGCGGCAGAGAAGAGTCCCCTGGCGTCGGCGAGGTCGGGCAGGCCTTCATCAATTCGCTGCAATCAAAGGTGCCGCACATGTCGATTGGCGCCTACGGGGTCAACTATCCGGCCGACGTCAGCGTCACCAAGGGCTCCAACGATATGAGCGCCCACGTTCAATCCATGGCAGCGAGTTGCCCCAACACCAAACTCGTGCTCGGTGGCTACTCGCTGGGCGCCGCCGCGGCTGACGTCGTCATCGCCATGAACCAGCCGGGCTTTGGCTACACCGATCCCTTGCCGCCGGCAATGGATCAGCACGTCGCCGCGGTCGCGCTGTTCGGCAACGCCACCCAACGTGTGGTCGGCGACATCCCCGGTCCCAGGCCGGCCTTCGCCGGAAAGATCGTCGACCTGTGCGCGGCGGGCGACCCGATCTGCACCGGCGGCATTCAGGACCTGCACTGGCACTCGCATCTGCAGCCGTCGTACATCGACTCGGGCCTGGTGGACCAGGCCGCCAACTTCGTCGCCGGCAAGCTGTAGATCGCTCAGTCCCGCGTGCGTAGCTCGCGGGTGATCAGGGTGCGCGCCTGCAGCTCGCTGTCCGGCGGGTAATCCACGCCGATCAGCGTCAAACCCCGCGCCGGCGCAGCGGCGAAGTCACTGGACCGGTGCGTGGAGTTGAGCAGCTCACGGCACCAGGAGGCGGTCCGCCGGTGTTCGCCGACGGCCAGCAGCGCGCCGACCAGTGACCGCACCATCGACCAGCAGAACGCATCGGCGGTGACGCGTGCGGTGATCAGGTCGCCATCACGGGACCAGTCCAGCCGCTGCAAGTCGCGAATGGTGGTAGCAGCCTCGCGCTGACGGCAGAACGCGGCAAAGTCGTGTAGTCCCAACAGGTGTCCCGATGCCAGGCTCATCGCGTCCACATCAAGCAGGCGCGGCCAGCCGGTGATGTAGCGGGCTTGATGCGGCTCCACCCCGTAGGGCGCGGTCGAGATCCGGTACACGTAGTGGCGGCGTAGCGCCGAGAATCGAGCGTCGAAACCCGCTGGCGCGCGCACGATCCGGCGCACCCGAACGTCGGCGGGCAGCAACCGGCTCAGACGCCGAACCAGCGGCTGGAATTCCGGCTCAGTTGGTCGGGGTGAACGAGGATAAGCCTTGGGCAGTGCATCAGGCGGAACGTCGACGTGCGCTACCTGCCCGGTGGCATGCACACCGGTATCGGTGCGCCCGGCCGCGCGCAACCGCACCGGGGTCCGGAATACCGTCGAGAGCGTCTCCTCGAGAATGCCCGCGACGGTGCGCTGAGCTGACTGCGTTGCCCAGCCGGCGAAATCCGTACCGTCATATGCAATATCGAGCCGAAGACGAACGAACCCGCCATCGGCGTCGATGGCGGGCACGTCGTTCATAGCCGAACTGCTAGGACTTGTCAGCGTCCTCGGCTTCTTTCTCTGCGGCTTCCGGCTCAGCGGCTTCCGGCTCAGGCGTCTCGGCCTCGGTGTCGGTGGCTTCATCGGTGGCCGCAGCCTCTGCGGTCTCGGCCGCAACTTCTGATGCCTCCGGACCAACTGCCGCCTCCGGCTCGACGGCGGCCTGCGGAGCGGCCGCGGCCGCCACCGGCGCCGACTTCGAAGCGGCCTTTGGCGCGGCCTTCGAAGCGCCGACCCGACGTGCGCGGTCAGCCTCCGACGTCACCGTCTTCTCCTGCACCAACTCGATCACTGCCATCGGGGCGTTGTCGCCCTTGCGTGCCTCGACTTTGATGATGCGGGTGTAGCCGCCGTTGCGGTCGGCGAAGAACGGCCCGATCTCGGCGAACAGGCTGTGCACCACGTCTTTGTCGCGGATCTTCTTGAGCACCTCGCGTCGGTTGTGCAGCGTGCCCTTCTTGGCGTGGGTGATCAGCTTCTCGGCATAGGGCCGCAGTGCCCGAGCCTTGGGCTCGGTCGTCTTGATCCGGCCATGCTCGAATAGCGCCGTGGCCAGGTTGGCCAGGATCGCCTTCTGGTGCGAAGACGACCCGCCGAGGCGACGGCCCTTGGTGGGCTTGGGCATTGCTGACGCTCCTGTCTAATTCTGCTGAGTCCTGTCCGGACAAGCCGTTAGAGCTGTTCGGTTTCCGCGTAATCCTGGTCGTCGTAAGCGCTGTCGCTAGACCAGGTGCCGGTGGCAACGTCGTAGCCGGCGACCTCCGACGGGTCGAAGCTGGCGGGGCTGTCCTTGAGCGACAGACCCAACTGATGCAGCTTGACCTTCACCTCGTCGATGGACTTCTGACCGAAGTTACGAATGTCGAGCAGATCGGACTCGGTGCGCGACACCAGCTCACCCACCGTGTGCACACCCTCGCGCTTGAGGCAGTTGTACGACCGCACGGTCAGGTCCAAGTCGTCGATCGGCAATGCGAACGACGCGATGTGGTCGGCCTCGGCCGGCGACGGCCCGATCTCGATGCCTTCAGCTTCGATGTTGAGTTCGCGTGCCAGACCAAACAATTCGACCAGCGTCTTGCCGGCCGACGCCAGCGCATCACGAGGAGTGATCGAGCTCTTGCTTTCGACGTCGAGGATCAGCTTGTCGAAGTCGGTACGCTGCTCGACACGGGTGGCGTCCACCTTGTAGGTCACCTTGAGCACCGGCGAGTAGATGGAATCGACCGGGATACGGCCGATTTCGGCGCCCGACGCCTTGTTCTGGACGGCCGGGACGTAGCCGCGGCCACGCTCGACGACGAGTTCGACCTCGAGCTTGCCCTTGTCGTTCAGCGTCGCGATGTGCATCTCAGGGTTGTGCACGGTGACGCCGGCCGGCGGCACGATGTCACCGGCGGTAACCTCACCCGGGCCCTGCTTACGCAGATACATCGTCACCGGCTCGTCTTCCTCCGACGACACCACCAGGCTCTTGAGGTTCAAGATGATGTCGGTGACGTCTTCCTTGACGCCAGGCACGGTGGTGAACTCGTGCAGCACGCCGTCGATACGAATGCTGGTGACCGCCGCGCCGGGGATGGACGACAGCAGCGTGCGGCGCAGCGAATTACCAAGCGTGTAGCCAAATCCTGGCTCTAACGGCTCGATGACGAACTGCGAACGGTTATCGCTGACGACGTCTTCGGACAGGGTGGGTCGCTGTGAGATCAGCATGGTGTTTCTTCTTCTCCTTCTCGGCACCCGCTATTTGATGCCGTTAAGACCCGCCGCTGCGGTCGCAGCGGCGGAAAACTGCGTCTACTTCGAGTAGTACTCGACGATCAGCTGCTCGGTGAGCGGCACGTCGATCTGCGCCCGCTCCGGCAGTTGGTGGACCAGGATGCGTTGCCGCTCGCCGACCACCTGCAGCCAGCTGGGGATCGGACGATCACCGGCAGTCTCTCGTGCGATCTGGAACGGCACGCTGTTCAGCGACTTGTCCCGCACATCGATGATGTCGTATTGCGACACCCGGTAGCTGGGGACGTTGACGTGCACGCCGTTGACCGTGAAGTGGCCGTGGCTGACCAGCTGGCGGGCCATCCGGCGGGTGCGAGCTATCCCCGCGCGGTAGACCACGTTGTCCAGCCGGCTCTCCAGGATCTGCAGCAGCTCGTCACCGGTCTTGCCGGGACGGCCCGCAGCCTCTGCGTAGTAGCGGCGGAACTGCTTTTCCATGACGCCGTAAGTGAAGCGAGCCTTCTGCTTCTCCTGCATTTGCAGCAGGTACTCGCTCTCCTTGATCCGCGCCCGGCCGTGCTGGCCGGGCGGGTAGGGGCGCTTCTCGAACGCCTGGTCGCCGCCGATGAGGTCGGTGCGCAGCCGACGTGATTTCCGGGTAATGGGTCCGGTGTAACGAGCCATTGTCTGTTCTTCTCCCTCGACCCTTGCTAGACCCTGCGCCGCTTGGGCGGACGGCAGCCGTTGTGCGGCTGGGGGGTGACGTCAGAGATCGCGCCAACCTCCAGGCCTGCGGCCTGCAGCGACCGGATCGCGGTCTCCCGGCCCGAGCCCGGGCCCTTCACGAACACGTCGACCTTCTTCACGCCGTGCTCCTGGGCTTTGCGGGCGGCGTTCTCGGCGGCCAGCTGCGCGGCGAACGGCGTCGATTTCCGGGAACCCTTGAAGCCGACGTGGCCTGACGATGCCCAGGCGATGACATTGCCTTGCAGGTCGGTGATCGTCACGATGGTGTTGTTGAATGTGCTCTTGATGTGCGCAGCACCGTGCGGGACGTTCTTCTTTTCCCGCCGCCGGGTCTTCTGATGAGCCTTCTTGGGCGCCGCGGCGGCCTTCTTGGCTGGGGGCATGACTTACCTGGCCTTCTTCTTGCCGGCGATGGTGCGCTTGGGGCCCTTGCGGGTGCGCGCATTGGTCTTGGTGCGCTGGCCGCGCACGGGCAGGCCGCGGCGGTGCCGTAGCCCCTGGTAGCAGCCGATCTCGATCTTGCGGCGGATGTCGGCCTGCACCTCACGCCGCAGGTCACCCTCGACCTTGAGATTGCCTTCGATGTAGTCGCGCAGGTGGGTCACCTGGTCGTCGGTGAGGTCCTTGGTGCGCAGATCCTTGTCGATCCCGGTGGCGGCCAGGATCTCATGGGACCGGGTACGGCCAACGCCGTAGATGTAGGTCAACGCGACCTCCATGCGCTTGTCGCGCGGGAGGTCAACGCCCACAACTCGAGCCATGGGTGGCATTCCTTCTGTTCGCGGAGGTCTGATCCCAGTCCGTTCCCAGCCGAATGCTCCGGGGTCCGGCCTCCGTTCCGGACGTAGATGAACTGGCCCATCTCTACAGATGCCAGCCGTTCATTGGTGCTGGGAGGTCTGCATTCAGTTGTGTTCGGCGGGTCTAGCCCTGACTGCTATATCTCGGCCTAGCCTTGTCGTTGCTTGTGGCGCGGATCAGAGCAGATCACCATGACCCGCCCATGCCGACGGATCACCCTGCATTTGTCGCAGATCGGCTTGACGCTCGGGTTCACCTTCACGGCTGTTTGGATCCTGTCTTGACGTTCGTTGGCGTTGTCGGGTTCTTACTTGTAGCGGTACACGATGCGGCCCCGCGACAGGTCGTAGGGAGACAACTCCACCACCACCCGGTCCTCGGGCAGGATGCGGATGTAGTGCTGCCGCATCTTGCCGCTGATGTGGGCAAGCACCTTGTGGCCGTTCTCCAGCTCAATGCGGAACATCGCATTGGGCAGGGGCTCGACCACGCGGCCCTCGACCTCTATGGCGCCGTCCTTCTTGGCCATAACTTTCCAGAAATCCTCGTCTTTAGTTTCGTTGCTTCTAAGCCCGGATGGGCGCAGCATTGGCTGGCTTTGCAACGTGAGCCGGTGACAGGAAATTCCTAGGACTGGGCACGAGAGAAACCAGCGCGATGACGCACCGTTGCTCCACGATACCCGCTTATTCCTGCTGGCCAAAATCGCTCTCAGCGGAATCGGACTGGCCGACCCGACCCCGCGCACCCGCCCTGACAAGCGCATACTTAACGCCGATGACCAGTCCCGCAAACCCCGCACGTTCCGATCCCCAGACCCGCAAACCGGTGATCTTGACCGTCGACGACGATCCCGCGGTGTCCCGGGCGGTTGCCAGGGACCTGCGTCGCCACTACGGCGAGGCCCACCGGATCGTGCGGGCGGAGTCGGGCCCGGATGCGCTGGAAACCCTCAAGCAGCTCAAACTGCGCGGTGAGACCGTCGCAACGCTCGTCGCCGACTACCGGATGCCGCAGATGACCGGTATCGAATTCCTCGAGCAAGCGATGGACCTGTATCCGGCGGCACGGCGGGTGCTGCTGACCGCCTACGCCGACACCCACGCGGCCATCGACGCAATCAACGTCGTCGACCTCGACCACTATCTGCTCAAGCCGTGGGATCCGCCCGAGGAAAAGCTCTACCCCGTCATCGACGGCCTGCTAGACGCCTGGAGGCGGGCGCCAGAACACCCCATCCCCCACACCAAGGTGATCGGGCACCGCTGGTCGGCGCGGTCCTGGCAGGTCCGCGATTTTCTGGCCCGCAACGGGCTTTACTACAACTGGTTCATGGCCGACGAGCCCGACGGCGAACAGCTGTTGCGGGCGGCGGGCGAGGACGGATTGCGTTTGCCGATCGTCGTCACCGAACGCGGCGACACCCTCATCGAACCCAGCGACGCCGAACTGGCCGACACGTTGGGCCTCACCACCACGCCGTCGCAGGAGTTCTACGACCTGATCGTGGTCGGCGGCGGGCCCGCGGGCCTGGCGGCGGCCGTCTACGGCGCTTCCGAAGGGCTACGCACGGTGCTCATCGAGCGCACCGCGACCGGCGGCCAGGCCGGCCAGAGCTCACGGATCGAGAACTATCTCGGCTTTCCGGACGGGGTGTCGGGCGGCCAGCTGGCCGATCGGGCACGCAGACAGGCGGAGAAGTTCGGCGCCGAACTCATCACCGCCCGCACCGCAACCGCCCTCGAGGTCAACGGGCCCAAGCGCACCGTGCGGTTCGCCGACGGGGGCTCAGTCGACGCGCATGCGGTCATCCTGGCCACCGGCGTCGCATACCGGCAGCTGGCGGCAACCGGCTGTGACGAGCTGACCGGCCGGGGCATCTACTACGGGGCCGCCGTCTCCATCGCGTCCGACTGTAAGGACGAAGAGGTCTACGTGGTCGGCGGCGCCAACTCCGCCGGCCAGGCTGCGATGTATCTGTCCCGCCAGGCCAACTCGGTGACCATCGTCGTGCGTGGCCCGTCGTTGGAGGCGTCGATGTCGTACTACTTGATCCAGCAGATCGAGCAAAACCCCAAGATCACCGTGCGCACCTGTACCGAAGTTCAGTGCGCCACCGGAGACGATCACCTGGAGAAGCTGACCCTGATCGACAACCGGACCGGCGTTACTGAGGATGTCACCTGCGGCCGGATGTTCATCTTCATCGGCGCCGCACCGCGCACCGACTGGCTTGACGGAGTAGTCGCCCGCGACGAACACGGCTTCATCCTCACCGGGCCGGACCTACGCAACGTCTGCGGATGGACGCTGGACCGTCCACCGCACCACCTGGAAACCAGCGTGCCGGGCGTATTCGTGGCCGGCGATGTGCGCGCCGATTCCGCCAAACGGGTCGCAGCTGCGGTCGGCGAAGGATCGATGGCCGTGATGCTGGTCCACCGCTACCTGGCGGAGTCATAGCATCATGGCCAACCAGCTTCCGTGTGATGCCGACGAGCTGCGCACCCTGTTCTTGTTCGAGGCGCTGACCGACGAGCAGCTCGATGTGTTGTGCACGAACGGCCACATCCAGAACTACGAGCCGGGACCGATCATCGTCGAGGGTGAGCCGGCGACCTGTTTCTACGTTCTGATTGACGGCGAACTGATGATGTCGAAGCTCTCCGGCGGCCAAGACATCGAAACGAACCGGACATCACAGCGCGGCGTGTATTGCGGTGCCTGGCGGGCGTTCACCGGCGGAAATCAAAAGAGCTACGACGCGTCGGTGCACGTGACCAAGCCGTCACGGTTCTTCGTCATGGACGCCCCGGTGTTCGCCAAGTTCATGAAGGACCAATTTCCGATGGCGGTTCACCTGCTCGACGGGATCGCCGTCGGCACCGACCGGACCCGCAGGATCATCGACAACCGGGAGAAGCTGCTCGCGCTGGGCCGGTTGTCGGCCGGGCTGACCCATCAGCTGAACAATCCCGCCGCGGCCATCGCACGGGCCGCCGACGAGCTGCGTGGCCGGATTGCCCGCATGCGCGGGAAACTGGTGATGCTCGCCGACGGCACCGTCAGCGCTGAAACGCTGAACGCATTGGTGCGGCTGCAGGAGGCGGTCGCCGAGCAGGTCGCCAAATCGGCGTCGCAGCACCTGACCGCGCTCGAATCCGCCGACCGCGAGGACGCCGTCGGCGAGTGGCTGGAGGACCACGACATCGACGGCGGGTGGGACATCGCACCGACACTCGTCGAAGGCGGCGTCGACACCGACTGGCTGGAGCGGATTGCCGCGACCGCCGAGGAATTGGATGCTTCGGCCTCGTTGGAGGAGGCGGTCCGCTGGATCAGCTACACCATCGAGAGCGAGCTTCTGATGAATCAGATTTCGGAGGCGAGCAAGCGGATTTCGGCGTTGGTCGCCGACGCCAAGCAATACTCCCGGATGGACCGGGCCTCGTTCGATGTGGCCAATGTGCACGAACTGCTGCGCAGCACGCTAGTGATGTTCGCCGACCGATTGAGCAAAGACAGCGACAAGCACACCGGCGCGATCACAGTGGTCAAGGAATTCGACCAGTCGCTTCCCGAAATCCCTTGCTTTCCAGGTGATCTCAACCAGGTCTGGACCAACATTATTGACAACGCGCTGGCAGCGATGCGCGACCAGGGCGGCACACTGACTGTCCGCACTGGTAGGGAAGGCGAGAAGCTGGCTCGCATCGAGATCTGCGACACCGGGCCCGGCATCCCCGAGGAGGTACGCGAGCACATCTTCGAGCCGTTCTTCACCACCAAACCGGTCGGCGAGGGCACCGGCCTCGGGTTGGATTTGGCGTGGAACATCGTCGTGAAGAAACATCGCGGGGATTTGCGCGTGGAGTCTGTGCCGGGCAATACCCGCTTCATCGTGTTGCTGCCGCTGGAAAAACCGCCCACCGAGGATTTAGCGGATTTGGCGGATCCCGACCTGGATGCAGAGCTGGCGGAATAGCGGTGTCACCCGACCGGTTGGAGCCACCATGACTGATGCAGCGGGTAAACCCAATCTTGGCCGGTTCGGATCGTTCGGTCGCGGCGTCACCCCGCAACAGGCCAAAGAGATCGAAGCCTTGGGCTATGGCGCCGTCTGGGTCGGCGGCTCACCGCCAGCGGAGCTGGAATGGGTGGAACCCATCCTCGAGGCGACGACCACCCTGCAGGTGGCCACCGGTATCGTCAACATCTGGTCGGCGCCGGCCAAGCCGGTGGCCGAGTCTTTCCATCGCATCGACAAGGCGTACCCAGGCCGATTCCTGCTCGGTATCGGCGTCGGGCATCCCGAGGCAATCAGCGAATATCGCAAGCCTTACGACGCGCTGGTGGACTACCTCGATCGCCTGGACGACTACGGAGTGCCCGCCGAGCGCCGGGTGGTTGCCGCGCTGGGCCCGCGGGTGCTTCAACTCTCAGCGCAGCGCAGCGCCGGGGCGCATCCCTACCTGACCACTCCGGAGCACACGGCGCACGCCCGGGAACTGATCGGCGCGTCGGCGTTCCTGGCGCCCGAGCACAAGGTGGTCCTCACCACCGACGCGGACAATGCCCGTGCCGTCGGCCGCAAGGCACTCGACATTTACCTCAACCTCGCCAACTACCTGAACAGCTGGCGGCGCTTGGGGTTCACCGACGACGACATCGCCCGCCCCGGCAGCGACCGCCTGGTCGATGCCCTGGTGGCCTACGGCACAACCGACGCGATAGCTGCCCGCCTCAACGAGCACCTCGACGCGGGCGCAGACCACGTCGCTGTTCAGGTTCTGACTCGATCTGAGAACCTGGTCCCGGCGCTGGCCGAGTTGGCCGGGCCGCTTGGACTGAATCAGTCTTGATAAAGCAGAGGGGACATAGATGACCGACGCAGCATCACTGAAGCCTGACCTGGGCCGGTACGGCGTGTTTCTGGCATTCCGCTCGATCAAACCCGAGCTGGCCGCGCAAATCGAACAGCTCGGCTACGGCGCGGCCTGGATCGGCGGTTCGCCCGACGCGGAACTCGAATGGGTCGATCCAGCCCTGGCCCAGACCAATTCGCTGCAGCTGGCGACCGGCATCGTCAATATCTGGTCTGCGCCGGCGGAACCGGTCGCCCAGTCCTATCAGCGCATCGAAAGCGCCCATCCGGGAAGGTTTTTGTTGGGCATCGGAGTAGGCCACCGCGAGCACACCCAGGAGTACGTGAAGCCCTACGATGCGCTGGTCGGTTACCTCGACGAACTCGACGCCGCCATGGTGCCGACTAGTCGTCGAGTGCTCGCAGCGCTCGGCCCCAAGGTCTTGACCCTCTCCGCCGAGCGCAGTGCGGGCGCGCATCCGTATCTGACCACGCCGCAGCACACAGCCAAAGCGCGCGAACGGATCGGCCCATCGGTGTTCTTGGCGCCGGAGCACAAGGTGGTGCTCACTACCGACGCCGACGAGGCCCGCCGGATCGGCCGCGAAACTGTCGACCACTACCTGGGCCTGAGCAACTACGTGAACAACTGGCTGCGGCTGGGGTTCAGCGAAGACGATGTGCGCAAGCCCGGCAGCGACAGGCTGATCGACGCGGTGGTGGCCTACGGCACCCCGGAGGCCATCGCGCAGCGGCTCAACGAGCATCTGGAGGCCGGCGCCGATCACGTGGCGATCCAAGTGCTGGGCGGCTGGACGGAAGAGACACTGCTGCCCGTACTGAGCGAGCTGGCCGGGCCGCTGGGGCTGATGCCCGCAGGCTGATTGCACTGGTCGGCTAAGGTGCCACCATGCGGCTGCTGGTCACCGGCGGCGCTGGCTTCATCGGCGCCAACTTTGTGCACACTTCTGTGCGCGAGCATCCGGAGGACGCGGTGACGGTGCTGGACGCCATGACGTATGCCGGCAGCCGGGAATCGCTGGCTCCCGTCGAAAGCGACATCAGGCTGGTCCAGGGTGATATCACCGACGCCGAGCTGGTTTCCCGACTGGTCGCCGAGTGCGACGCCGTGGTGCATTTCGCGGCCGAAACTCACGTCGACAATTCGCTGGCCGACCCGGCATCGTTCCTGCAGGCCAACGTGATCGGGACGTTCACCGTGTTGGAGGCGGTACGACGGCACGGGGTGCGACTGCATCACGTCTCCACCGACGAGGTCTACGGCGACATCGCGCTCGACGATCCGCAGCGGTTCACCGAGTCCACGCCGTACAACCCTTCGAGTCCGTACTCGTCGACCAAGGCCGCCTCCGACATGCTGGTACGGGCCTGGGTGCGGTCTTACGACGTGCGCGCGACCATCTCCAACTGCTCGAACAACTATGGGCCTTATCAGCACGTGGAAAAGTTCATTCCCCGCCAGATCACCAATGTGCTCACCGGTCGGCGGCCCAAGTTGTACGGCAAGGGGGCCAACGTCAGGGACTGGATCCACGTCGAGGACCATAACGACGCGGTCCGGCGGATCCTGCACAGCGGCCAGGTCGGCCGAACCTACTTGATCGGCGCCGAGGGCGAGCGGGACAACCTGTCGGTGCTGCAGACGTTGCTGGAGCTTATGGGTCGCGATCCCGACGACTTCGACTATGTCGTCGACCGGGTCGGCCACGACCTGCGCTACGCCATCGACCCGACCGCGCTATGTAACGAATTAGACTGGGCGCCAAAGCATACCGATTTTACAGAGGGTTTGCGCGCCACCATCGACTGGTACCGGGAAAACGAACCATGGTGGGGTCCGTTGAAAGCGGCGGTCGAGGCCCGCTATGAGGAGTGGGGTCATTGACATGAAGGTCCGTGAGCTCGATATCACCGGCGCGTGGGAGATCACTCCCCAGCTGCATCCCGACTCGCGTGGCCTGTTCTTCGAGTGGCTTACTGCCCGAGGGTTCTCCGGGTTCGCCGGTCATCGGCTCGACGTTCAGCAGGTCAACTGTTCGGTGTCGTCGGCCGGTGTGCTGCGCGGCCTGCACTTCACCCAGGTACCCCCGAGCCAAGCCAAATACGTGACCTGCCTATCCGGCTCGGTCTTCGACGTCGTCGTCGACATCCGTTTGGGCTCACCGACTTTCGGGCGGTGGGACTCGGTGCTGCTCGACGACCGTGACCATAGAACGGTGTACATCTCCGAAGGCCTTGCGCACGGTTTCCTTGCGCTACAGGACAACTCGACGGTGATGTATTTGTGCTCGACGGAATACAACCCGCACCGCGAGCACACCATTGCAGCGACCGACCCAGCTCTGGCCATCGACTGGCCGAGCGGCCACGAATTGGTGTTATCCGACCGCGACGCCGCCGCACCTACTCTCGACGAGGTCCGGGCGGCCGGTCTACTGCCTAGTTGGGAAGAGGCCCAAGCGTTCATCAAAGGCTTGGGAGACAACTAGAACCGCGGTGGACGTGCGGATCGGAGATGGCTGTTCCCCTTCGCATCTGCCGGACCGGGGATACGCTTTGCCAATTCCGGCGCGTCGGGGGTTTCCGCTTCGTTCCCCGTGACGCTGATGTGGCGCGTCGAACGGAGGTTGCGCGGTGAGTCTTCGAGACAAGTTGGCACAGCGGGCGCGCCCGTACCTAGAGCCGGGTGAGCAGATTCAAGCGGTCTTTATGGCGCAGTCGGGTGTATCGCCCTATTTGACTAATCTCATTGGCTTCTTGGCTCTCATTCCCGTCGTTATGATTAATGCCCTCAAGCTGCAGAGTACTGCCGTGGGGCTGGTGCTGTTGCTTATCTTGGTCGTTACCCTCGTGGCGTGGTCGACGCTGTTTACTCGCACTCACCACTTCGTGGTCACCGATCGGGCGATCACGGTGCTCGATGCCTCCCGGTGGTGGGCGACCTTTCCGACCCGGTCGCGCCTACGCCATCCGCGCAACTTTTACTTCGGCCAACTGTCGGGGCTCTTTGGAAAGTTCATGCTGGTAACACCGAATACTGGGTGCGGAGGCGGCGATTCCATAAGGACGTCGCGGCCGCAGATGCCGCGCTGACCGCGATGACTCAGCGCGGGACGCCGGGCCTTACGGCTGCCTCCCCCTTGGGACAGCAATCGGGAAGCTTGCCACCTGCGGGCTGGTACCCCGATCCGACCGGTGGCTCGGACAAGCGGTACTGGGACGGCGAGCAATGGGCGCCAGCGCGGCAGGGGCGATTTCGTTAACGTCCCCCCGACAGCGAGGCGCCCGCCTGCAAAGTCAGCCTTGCTCGGATCTCGCAGGGCGTGCGGATGGCTTTCTTGCGCTACAAGACAATCGGTTTGATTCTCGCTTTCGCGGGTATCCAAGTCCGGAGCACGGCGGTGAGATCCCTTCTGGCGCAGAGGAGGTCATCATTCTCCATCAATTGGTGCTGGCCGCTAGAGCCAGCCGGAGGCCGCAGGCTTCATTTTGCACGGCATCAAGCTCATTTTCCTCTTCATCGGAGGTATCATCGCGATGAAGGGCCGCAACCCATTCGGTTGGGGCATCCTCGGATTCTTCTTCAGCCCTCTGACGCTGATCGTGGTGATTGTGATTCCGTCCAAGAAGTAGTGTGCATCGACAGGAGGCGCACGCCTACTTGTCCGATAC
>CAVUOR010000017.1:0-130436 GCA_963743145.1 uncultured Actinomycetota bacterium
GCCAGACGGCAATCGATCATGAATCCCAAGGGCACCATCTATTCGGCGAAACGGTTCATCGGCCGGCGCTTCGACGAAATCTCGGAAGAGGCGAAAGCGGTCAGTTTCGACGTCGTCAAGGAGACGGCGATGCTGTCCGTTTCGACGTACGCGGTAAGAAATACGCGCCGGAGGAGATCAGCGCACAAGTGCTCCGCAAGCTCGTCGACGACGCCAGCAAGTTCCTCGGCGAACGGGTCAAGGAAGCGGTGATCACCGTTCCGGCGTACTTCAACGACGCCCAGCGCAACGCCACCAAGGACGCCGGCCGGATCGCCGGCCTGCAGGTGCTGCGCATCATCAACGAGCCCACCGCCGCGGCGCTGGCCTACGGATTGGACAAGAAAGGCCACGAGACCGTGTTGGTCTTCGACCTGGGCGGCGGCACGTTCGATGTCAGCCTGCTCGACGTCGGCGACGGCGTGGTCGAGGTGCGTGCCACCGCTGGTGATTCCCACCTCGGTGGCGACGACTTCGACCGCCGACTGGTCGACTACCTGGCCGACGAATTTCAACGCGACAACAACATCGATCTGCGCAAGGATCCGCAGGCGTTGCAGCGGCTGTTCGAAGCGGCCGAGAAGGCCAAGGTAGAGCTGTCCTCGGTTGCGCAGACTCAGGTGAACCTGCCGTTCATCACCGCTGACGCGAGCGGTCCGAAGCATCTGACGACGACCATCATGCGGTCGAAGTTCGAGGATCTCGCGGCCGATCTGGTGGAACGCTGCATGGGTCCGGTGAAGCAGGCGATGGACGACGCCAAGGTCACGGCGAACGACATCGACGAGGTCCTCCTGGTCGGCGGGTCGACTCGTATCCCCGCCGTCCAGGGGTTGGTCCGTCGCCTCACCGGCGGCAAGGACCCCAACATGAGCGTCAACCCGGACGAGGTGGTCGCGCTGGGGGCCGCGGTCCAGGCCGGTGTGCTCAAGGGTGAGGTGTCCGACGTCTTGCTGCTCGACGTCACACCGCTGTCGCTGGGAGTGGAAACCCGCGGCGGGGTGATGACCAAGCTCATCGAACGCAACACCACGATCCCGGCCCGGCGCAGCGAGGTGTTCACCACTGCCGAAGACAACCAGCCCGCAGTCGATGTCGTTGTGCTGCAGGGCGAGCGTGAGCTGGCCAGAGACAACCGCGTGCTCGGCAGGTTCAAGTTGGACAACATCCGCCCGGCGCCGCGGGGTGAGCCACAAATCGAGGTCACCTTCGACATCGACGCCAACGGCATCTTGAACGTGACGGCACGGGATAAAGACACCGGCGCCGAGCAGAGCATCACGATCAGCGAGCAGTCGAACCTGGACAAAACCGAGGTGGAGCGGATGGTCTCGGATGCCGAGGCGAACCGCCGCGAGGACGAACAGTTGCGCAGGGCGGTCGAGGCACGCAACGAACTCGATTCGGCTGCCTACCAGGTCGAGCGAAGGCTGACCCAGCTGGGCGACTCGGCGCCGCCGCACGAGCGGGCGCGCGCCGAGATGCTGGTCGGCGACGCGCGGCAGGCGATCAAAGAGGAGGCGCCACTGGAGCGGGTGCAATCGCTGACGTCGGAGCTGCAGCAGGTGCTCTACGGGCTGCAACCGGCGCCGGCAACTGCGGGAAACGGCGACGCCGGCGGTAACGGCCAGGGTTCGCAGGCAGCTGACGACGACGTGGTCGACGCCGAATTCGACCGGGGCTGAACTACTGTGGGCACCCCCGCAGAGCAGTCGACAACTCAGGAGAGCCGCGACGACCCAGTCGAAACGCCGGCTGATGCATCGCCTGAAACCGTTGGCCCGCAGAGTACGTGATGTCGAGCTGGCGCGGCTCGAGGATCGCTGGCGCCGCGCACTCGCCGACCTGGACAACCTGCGCAAGCGGTATGCCCGTGAACTCGACCGTGAGCGCAAACTCGAACGGTCCAAGGTAGCCGGGGCCTGGCTTCCCGTCGTCGACAATCTGGAAAGGGCACTGCACCATTCGGGAGGCGATGCCGACTCGGTCATCGCCGGCGTGCGAGCCATCCTCGACCAGGCGGTGCAGGTGCTGGACCACCTCGGCTACCCGCGCGACACCGAGACAGGTGTGCCGTTCGACCCGGAGCGACACGAAGTGGTTAACGTGACCGACAACGGCGGCAGCGCACCGGGAACGGTGCTTGGGGTACTGCGCCCGGGTTACGGAAAGGGATCCCAGCAGCTACGGCCGGCGTCCGTGGTCGTCAGCGGCCGCGAGGAGTGAAAGCGCCGTGGCGCGTGACTATTACGAGGTTCTCGGGGTGTCGCGCGATGCGACCCACGAGCAGATCCAGGAAGCGTTTCGGAAGTTGGCGCGCAAATACCATCCCGACGTCAACTCCGCCCCCGGCGCCGAGGATCGGTTCAAGGAGCTCAACGAGGCTTACCACGTACTCTCCGACCCGGACACCCGGAAACGCTACGACCGATTCGGTGAAGACTTCCGCCGGGTGCCCGAGGATTACGACGAGCGGGTCGGCGCGGGGTTCGGCGGCTTCCGTGCCGACGCGCCGTCCGGTACCGGGGTGCGCTTCGGTCAGGGCGTCGGCGGCCGCAGCGGCGTCAATATCGAAGATCTCTTCGGCGACTTCTTCGGTGGCAGCGGCGGATTCGGGCCGATTCCCGGTGCCGACCAGCGGGCCGAGCTCGAGCTGACTGTCGAGGAGGCCTATCGGGGCGGTCGGCGTTCGATCACGCTGGACGGTCGCAGTTATCAGGTGAGCATCCCCGCGGGGGTGATCGACGGACAGCGCATCAGGCTCGCCGGCGAGGGCGGCAGGGGCAGCGGCGACGCGCCGGCCGGGGACCTGTACCTGGTCGTGCGGGTCAAACCGGATCGTCGGTTTCGGCTGGACGGACGCGACATCGCGACCGATCTGCCCGTGTCGCCGTGGGAAGCGGTGCTGGGTGCCACCGTTGCCGTCCCCACCCCGGGCGGCGAGGCGAAAGTCAAGGTGCCGCAGGGTTCGTCGACGGGCCGACGCTTGCGGCTCCGCGGCGAAGGGATGCCCAATCCGCGCGGCAAATCCGGTGACCTTTACGCCGAGGTGAAGATCGTCGTGCCACCGAAACCCACGAAGCAGGAACGCGAGTTGTTCGAGCAGTTGGCCACGGTGTCCACATTCGACCCGAGGAGCGGGCGATGACCGCAACGGCCCCGTCGGGGCGCTACGCGCTGGCACGGCGACCCGGAATGGATCTGGACATGTTTGCCCGGCACTCCGGCTTGCACCCCGACACGGTGCGCAGGTTCGTCGCGCTCGGGCTGCTGCCTTGTCAACGAAACACCCGTGGCCAGCTTCGCTTCGACGCGTCGGCGCTGCGCATCGTCGCCCGCATTCAGCGGCTCCGAATAGGCCTCGGACTCAACTATGCGGCGATCGGGCTGGTGCTCGACTTGTTAGACCGAATCGAGGAACTGGAATCTGGGGCCCGCCAAAGGAGGACATCGCTGTGGACATCAACAGGCTGACCCAAAAGTCGCAGGACGCTTTGCAGGAGGCGCAGGCTCTGGCCACCCGGATGGGCCACGTCGAGGTCGACGGTGAGCACCTGCTGTTGGCACTGGTCGACCAGCCGCAGGGCTTGGTGCCGCGGCTACTGGACCAGGCGGGCGCCGACACCGAGGCGCTGCGCGCCGACCTGGAACGTGAGCTCGACCGCCGGCCCAAGGTCAGCGGCCCGGGCGCCGTCCCGGGCCAGGTCTCGATCACCGCGAGACTGGCCAAGGTGTTGGAGGCGGCCGAACGAGAAGCCAAGCGGCTCAAGGACGAATACGTCTCGGTAGAGCACCTGGTGATCGCGCTCGCCGAAGAGGGCAGTTCCACGGCCAGCGGACGGATTCTGGCGTCCCACGGCGTGACCCGCGACGCGTTCCTTGGGGCGCTGACCAAAGTGCGCGGCAACCAGCGGGTCACCTCGGCGACGCCGGAAGGGTCCTACGAAGCGCTGGAGAAATACGGCCGCGACCTGGTCGCGGAGGCCCAGTCGGGCAAGCTCGACCCGGTGATCGGACGCGATGCCGAGATACGCAGGGTTATCCAGATACTGAGCCGCAAGACGAAGAACAATCCAGTCTTGATCGGCGACCCCGGTGTCGGCAAGACCGCGATCGTCGAAGGACTGGCTCAGCGGATCGTGCGTGGTGACGTGCCGGAAGGCCTGCGGGACAAGACGATCTTCGGACTCGACATGGGCTCGCTGGTGGCCGGCGCCAAGTACCGCGGCGAATTCGAGGAGCGGCTCAAAGCCGTGCTGGCGGAGGTGAAGGCCGGCGAGGGCCGCATCTTGCTGTTTGTCGACGAGCTGCACACCGTTGTCGGTGCGGGCGCCGCGGAAGGGTCCCTGGACGCCGGCAACATGCTCAAGCCGATGCTGGCCCGCGGTGAGCTGCACATGATCGGCGCCACTACTCTCGACGAGTACCGCAAGCACATCGAGAACGACGCCGCTCTGGAGCGAAGGTTCCAGACGGTGCTGGTGGACGAACCTGATGTGGAGGACACCATCTCGATTTTGCGGGGCCTACGCGAACGTCTGGAGGTATTCCACGGTGTGCGGATCCAAGACGGTGCGCTGGTAGCGGCGGCGACGCTCTCGCACCGCTACATCACCGACCGGTTCCTTCCAGACAAGGCGATCGACCTGGTCGACGAGGCCTGTGCGCGTCTGCGGACCGAGATCGACTCCATGCCTGCGGAATTGGACGAAATCACCCGGCGGGTGACTCGGCTGGAGATCGAAGAGGCCGCACTTGCGAAAGAGACCGACCCGGCCAGCAAGGCCCGGCTGGAGGAACTCCGCAAAGAACTGGCCGATCTGCGGGCGGAGGCCGATGCGCGGCACGCGCAGTGGGATGCCGAGCGACAGGCGATCCGCCGGGTGCAGGAATTGCGCGGACAGCTGGAGCAACTGCGGCATGAGGCCGAGGAAGCCGAGCGCAACTACGACCTCAACCGGGCAGCCGAGTTGCGGTACGGGCAGATCAGGGACCTCGAACGTAAGCTGCAAGCGGCCGAAGACCAACTCAAGGCCAAGCAGGGGGAGCGGCCGCTGTTGCGTGAAGTCGTCGCACCCGAGGAGATCGCCGAAATCGTGGCCGCCTGGACCGGGATACCGGTGGCCCGCCTGCAGGAGGGCGAACGCGAGAAGCTCTTGCGGCTGGACGAAATCCTGCACGAACGGGTGGTCGGCCAGGACGAGGCGGTGCAACTCGTCGCCGATGCGGTGATCCGGGCCCGATCGGGAATCCGGGACCCGCGCCGGCCGATCGGCTCGTTCATCTTTCTCGGGCCCACCGGTGTCGGCAAGACCGAACTGGCGAAGACGCTGGCGGCCGCTCTGTTCGACAGCGAGGACAACATGGTGCGCCTGGACATGAGCGAATACCAGGAACGGCATACCGTGAGCCGCTTGGTCGGTGCACCACCGGGTTATATCGGATACGACGAGGGCGGCCAGCTCACCGAGGCGGTGCGGCGCAAGCCCTACTCGGTCGTGCTTTTCGATGAGATCGAGAAGGCGCACGCCGACGTTTTCAACGCGCTGTTGCAGGTGCTTGACGACGGTCGGCTCACTGACTCGCAGGGACGCCAGGTTGACTTCCGCAACACCGTCGTCATCATGACGTCCAATATCGGCTCGCATTATCTGCTCGACGGGGTAACCGCCGACGGCGAGATCAAGCCTGACGCCCGCGACCTGGTGATGGCCGACCTGCGTACGCACTTTCGGCCCGAGTTTCTCAACCGGGTTGATGACATTGTGTTGTTCACGCCGTTGGCGCTATCCCAGATAGAACAAATCGTTGAGCTACAGCTGCAGGAGCTACGAGACCGCTTGGCGCAAAGGCAGATCGAGTTGGAGATCACACCGGAAGCTCGTCGGCTGATCGCCGAACATGGCTTCGACCCGGTGTACGGCGCACGGCCGCTGCGTCGCTATATCGCGCACGAGGTCGAGACCAAGATCGGTCGTGCGTTGATGCGCGGCGACATCGGCGCCGGCGGCAAGATCCGGGTCAGCAGTCGACGGCGGCGAACTCGCGGTCAGTTACACAGAGAGCGCCGTTGCGGCGTAGAGGCGGCAGGTCATGAAGAGCACGCACGGTGGTGTGCCCGAATTGCGGAAAACGCAACCGGGTGCCGGCGGCCGCCGACGGTAAACCGCGCTGCGCCAACTGTCATCACTGGCTGCCGTGGGTGGTCGATGCGGGTGACCTCGATTTCGCTGAGATCGTTGAGAAGTCCGCGGTTCCAGTGGTTGTCGACTTGTGGGCCACGTGGTGTGGGCCGTGCCGGATGGTCAGCCCGGCGCTGGAACAGCTGGCCCGCGAGCGGGCAGGCAGCCTCAAACTCGTGAAGGTGGACGTGGACTCGGCACCGGTGATCTCGCAGCGCTTCAGCGTACGTGCGGTTCCGACCCTACTGCTCATCGACCACGGTCAGCTGTTGGCGCGTCAGTCGGGCGCCGCACCCGTTGCCGCACTGCGTGATTGGGTTGACCAGGCGCTATCAACGACAACCAAGGAGGAACACTCATGACGTCGGTATTCGTCGACCCCGACTTGGCGGCCATCCGCCGTGTCACTCCCAGAACTCCCGATGGCTGCGAGGAATGTTTGCGTCTGCATACCCCGTGGCTGCATCTTCGGCTGTGTCTGAGCTGCGGGCACGTCGGCTGTTGCGACTCGTCTCCGATGCGCCACGCCCGCAAACACGCCCACACGGTGGGCCATCCCATTGTCCAATCGTTCGAGCCCGGCGAATCGTGGCGTTGGTGTTATGTCCACGAAATCTACGTCTGAGGTGACTGATGTCTGACGTAACCTCCGTTGAGCCGTCGGTCGCGGCCACCCAGGAGTGGGAGGAGACCCCGGACCTGTTCGGTGCATACCCACGGTTGACCGAGGACCAGATCGCGACACTGCTTCCCGGAGGCAGCAGGCGGCCGGTCGGGGTTGACGAAATCCTGATTCGCGAGGGGACGCGATCCGACGAGTTGTTTGTGATCTTGTCGGGCAAAGTCGCAATCGTCACCGATGACGAGTCCGGTGAGAGGCGGGTGCTGCGTGTACACGGACCCGGTAGATTCCTGGGGGAGCTCGGTGATTTGGAAGGCCAGCCGGCGTTCTACACCGCGATCGTCGTGGTCGAGGGTGAGGTGTTGGCGGTTCCCACCGGCCGCGTGCGTGCTCTGGTCGCCCACGACCAGATTCTGAGCGACCTGGTTTTGCGTGCATACCTGGTGCGCCGCTCCTTATTGATCGGGCAGGGCGTCGGGTTCCGAATTATCGGGTCGTGCTTCTCGCCCGACTCCACCCGTTTACGAGAGTTCGCCACCCGCAACCGATTACCGCACCGATGGCTGGATCTGGAAAGTGACCGTAACGCTGAACGGCTGCTGCGTCATTTTGGGATTCCGCCCGAGGACACGCCGGTGGTGATCTGGGGGACCAACGTGCTGCGCAATCCCAGCAATGTCGAGCTCGCTCGGGTGGTCGGGCTCACCGTGCCGGACGTCATCAGCGACGAATGCGACCTGATCGTGGTGGGCGCCGGTCCGGCCGGTCTGGGCGCTGCGGTGTACGGCGCTTCGGACGGCTTGCGGACTGCAGCGCTAGAGCGAATCGCCGTTGGCGGCCAGGCCAGCACGTCGTCGCGCATTGAGAATTACCTGGGCTTCCCGGCCGGAATCTCCGGATCTGACCTCGCCGAACGGGCGTTCCTGCAGGCCAATAAATTCGGCGCTCGAGTCTCAGTGTCCGCGGAGGCCACCCGACTGGAATCCGACGGCGGACAGCTCCAGATCGTGTTCGCCGACGACACCGTGGCCGTCGGCCGCTCCGCGGTGCTGGCCACCGGAGCACGTTATCGCCGCCTGGCCGTCCCGGGGATCGAAGTGTTTCACGGTAACGGCGTGTATTACGCCGCCACCTATCAGGAAGCGCTGCTGTGCGGTGACGGCCCGGTCGTTATCGTCGGGGCCGGTAACTCCGCCGGGCAGGCGACGGTGTTCCTGGCGACTCAGGTGTCGAGGGTATATCTGCTGGTGCGGGGGGATGACCTCGGCAAGAGCATGTCACGCTACCTCGTCGACCAGATAGTTCAGCAGCCGCGCGTGACGGTCCGTCTCAACACCGAAGTCCGCGAAGTCCACGGCGACGAAGCGTTGAAAAGCGTTGTGGCCGAGAACAGTCAGACCGGCGAGCGCGAGTCTATCAAGGCGCGCGCACTATTCGTGTTCATTGGGGCGGACCCGAACACCGAGTGGTTGGCCGGCGCGGTCGCGCTCGACGACCACGGTTTCATCGAAACCGGGCGGGACGCAGCGAATCACATTGCCGGCGCGGACGGGCTGGCCACGGACCGCCGCCCGGTCTTCTTGGAAACCAGCGTGCCCGGTGTCTTCGCCGCCGGAGACGTGCGCAGCGGGTCGGTGAAGCGAGTGGCGTCCGCGGTCGGCGAGGGGGCCATGTCGATCCGGCAGGTCAACAACTATCTCATGATCTGAACTCCGTTGCCGACAGCCACGGCCACAGCGGAGAAACCTGAAAAGGCCACGCTGTCACAGAACTTCGAGCTGACTCGGCCGGGTAGGCGGCGGGAACGCTCGGTCGAGGGTATGGAGGTCTTCGCGGGTCAGCTCGATATCGCGGGCGGCTGCGTTTTGCCGAACGTGGGAAGGTGTTCCGGCGCGTGGGATAGCGTTGACGCCGTCGTGGTGAAGCACCCACGCCAGCGCGACCTGTGCCGGAGTGGCGTTGTGCTGCAGCGCAATCGGTTGCAGCGCTGGGTGATCGAGCAGCCGGCCCTGCTCGATCGGCGAGTAGGCCATGGTCGGGATGCCGTGTTGGGCCAGCCACGGCAGCAGCGCGTACTCCGGGCCTCGGCGGGTCAGGTTGTAGAGGATCTGATTCGCCTGGACCTCGTCACCGCCTGGGACGCCCAACAGTTCGATCATGTCGTCGGTGTCGAAATTGCTCACGCCCCAGTGGCGGATCATCCCGTCCAGCTTCAATTGAGCGAAGCCTTCGATCGTCTCCACCAGCGGGATGTTGCCCCGCCAGTGCAGAAGGTAGAGATCAATGTAGTCAACGCCGAGCCTGCCCAGGCTTGCCTCGCACGCGCGAACGGTGCCCACCCGGGTCGCGTGGTGTGGGAGCACCTTGTCGACAAGGAATACTTCGCTGCGCCGTCCGGCGATCGCCTCGCCGACCAAGGTTTCCGCCGCTCCGTCGCCGTACATCTCCGCAGTGTCGATCACCGTCATCCCCAAGTCGATGCCGAGCCGAATCGAGGCGACCTCTTCGGCCCGCCTCGCCGGGCTTTCGGCAAAATGCCAGGTCCCCTGGCCGAGGGCGGCGATCTTCTCGCCAGAGGGCAACGGCATAGACCGACCTGGGTGCATTCTTCAACCGCCTTTTCGAAGGTCCCGGCTGAACGGGAAATCGACCGCTCCGTCGGATTGACCTAATTCTGCAGGCGGCATCACGCGCCGCACTTCGGCCTGGGAGTGCACAACTGCGCGACGAATGTAGCTCTTTCGGGGCCAAACGCCATAGCCACTCGGCGCCTGGTCACGCTTGCATGCTCCCCGGCGTGGCGATAAGAGCAAGGCTGCGAAGGCCTTGCGCCAGTGGGAGTTTCGCTTTGAACTGACTGACCGGTGAGGAATTGATCAGGTGTCAGATAATACAGGGTTGTCGACCCGTATACAAGACAGCCATCCGTAGGAATGGGTCTTGAGCAATGCCGTTCCCGGCATCGTTGGATCCAGTAGCACCTACGGGTTTCAGCATCAGCTCAACCATACCCGTGGCCGTCTTCGTCGAATCGGTTCCACCGAGGACGTCGAGCACCCGGGTAGCCAAGTGAAGGTTGAGGCGCGTGTCCACATCCTGCAGATCACGGCCGGCGATGTCGCGGATCCGCGCCAACCGATATCGCAGCGTACTGCGATGAATTTGCAGCGATTGTGCCGTCAGATCGTAGTTTCCGCCGCAATCGAGGTAGTGCGCGAGAGTCTTGACCAACTCGGCACGTTTGGTGCGATCGTAGTCGAGTAACGCCCCCAGCCATTCCTGCACGAAACCGCGGACCTCGGGCCGCCGATCGCCCGGATCTAGGATGCGATACACGCCAAGGTCTTCGAACCGTCGGCTGCCATACGGTGTGGGGGATGCTCGCTTGATCTTGAATGCGCGCTGCGCCTCTGAGAAGGATTGTGGAAGCGCGCTGGGAGCGTCCACCAGCGAGCCGATCCCGATCGAACCGCGGTTGGAACTCACGTCGGCCGAGATCGCGTGATACAGGTCGGTGTGGTCCAGGTCTCCGGAGCTGACGAGGATCGTCGTCGCGTGTCGGCGAGCGACCAGGCAATCCTGTCCCATGCGTTTGAACCAGTGCGCCACCGCCTTGGCAACAAGACCGGAACCGATGTTCTCCCAATGCAGTACAGCGACACAGTGAGCAGACCGTAAGTCATGTTCCAAGGCCTCGCCACGAGCGTAAGCGCTCTCGTTATCGGTACCGGTCAGCAAATCGTCGATTAGGTCACGGCGGCGGCGAAGCTCGGCCTGTGCCAATTCCCTGCGGTGGGACAGCTCAAGCGCGAGCACGGTGGCTCCGTAGTCGAGTGTGAAGCTGTCCAGGGTGCCGGCGCGCCCATCCGGGTCGCACAGCAGCAGCACCCCAAGCAGGTCGCCGCGTGATCGAACCACACTGAATAGCCGGTCTCCCTCACGCGCCGGCTGTCCGCCAGCCGCGGCGCTCCGAAGCACCTCTTCACGGTTCGCGCCGCCGATACACCGGTAGTCCGTCGGCTCCTCAGCGCCGGACCACGCCCTCAGGTTGCCGAACGCGTCCTCGACGCCGACTGCCAGCGAGGTGAGGTCATGCAGCTTAGCGGCGATCCCCTCTTCACCGGCTCCAGCGGCCGACAGGGCGGTCAGCGCCTCGTGTATCCGCTCGTGTCGCTCAAGGTCGCTCACCACCCGAGCCAGGTGTTCGATCGTTTCGTTACGTTCCTCGATCAGGTGCTGGAGTCGGAGCTGCTGATCGCGCTCTTGTGCGATGAGAGCGGCAGCGGTCATCGCGGCGGCGGTCTGCTGCGCGAGAGCCTTGAGCAAAAACAGCTCGTCGGGTGACAGCGCAGTCGCAGCGCGCACCACCAGTACCCCGGTAATGCCTCTCAATGCGCGCAGAATCAGCGCGTAACCGCCAAATTCCGTCGGCCAAGGCAATTTCCCGATCGACATCGAGGTTTTGCTCGACGGCTGTATCGAGCTCGTTCCCTAACGGCCGTCCAGGATCGCGGTTGTCCGTCAGCGAGCCGGCGATGATCCGGTAGGCGGCGTCGGTAGTGGATCGGGTCAGCGAGGACACCGAGTCGGCAGCCAGCTCGAGAATGTCGTTTGAGTCGCGGCCATCGAACATCAGCGATGAGATGACCAAAAGGGCATACATATTAGACAGCTGGGCCTTGCCCGCGCTGTCCATCGCCGCCAAGCCGGCGCCGTCAACGCCAGGTGACTTCGTGTCAGTCCCCCGTTCGCCACCACGGGTGGCTGATGACGGCTGACCCATGGGAGCCCAGGTACCCCCGACATACGCATGCTACGCCGGTCAGTGACGACTTGCAGGGCCCCGCGTCTCGCGGGAGCTAAAGAGGCACCGCGAACTCGACCTGGCAGGACGAAGATGTCAGAACCGCGCTCTGGGAGCGTAGCCACTGGATGTTGCGGCATCGTCTGCGCATTCGGTCGACAGTGCGGCGTCGGCCTCTCGGGATAGCTCGGGATAGCCGGGGCGGCGTCGGTTTTGCGATTGGAGAGGTCATGAAAGCTGTTGTTTACGAAGGGCCCAGGCAGGTCCGCGTCGAGGATGTTGCGGACCCGGTGATCGTAGAGCCCACCGATGTACTCGTCCGGATCACCACCACGAACATTTGCGGATCCGACCTGCACATGTACGAGGGCCGGACCGCGATGGACACTGGCAGGGTCCTCGGCCATGAGAACCTCGGCGAAGTCGTGGACACCGGAGCCGCCGTGGCCTCGGTGGAGGTAGGTGACCGGGTCTGCCTGCCGTTCAATATCAGCTGCGGCTTCTGTCGCAATTGCGAGAAAGGACTGACGGCTTTCTGCCTGACCACCAACCCCGACCCGGACATGGTTGGGGCGGCCTACGGGTTCGCGGGTATGGGCCCGTACAACGGCGGCCAAGCGGAGTACCTGCGGGTACCGTTCGGCGACTCGAACTGTCTGAAGTTGCCCGACGACGCCCAGGAGAAGGAAAATGACTACGTCATGCTGTCGGACATCTTCCCGACTGGCTGGCACTGTACCGAACTTGCCGGATTGCAGCCCGGCGATGAGATCGTGGTTTATGGCGCCGGCCCGGTCGGTTTGATGGCTGCCCATTCGGCAATGATCAAGGGCGCGGCCAGGGTGATGATCGTCGATCGTCACCCCGACCGGCTCAAGCTGGCCGAACAAATCGGCGTGATTGCGATCGACGATTCGAAGGGATCTGCCGTCGAGCAGGTCCTGGAGCAAACGAACGGCGCTGGCGCCGATTGCGGGTGCGACTGCATCGGTTATCAGGCACATGACCCCCAGGGCCATGAGGATCCCTCGATGGTGCTCAACGATCTCGTGCGGGCAGTGAAGTTCACCGGCGGAATCGGCGTGGTGGGCTTGTATCTGCCGCAGGATCCCGGCGCGCCGGACGAAGAACGGAAAAAGGGCAGGATCACTTTCGAGATGGGCGAATTCTGGCTTAAAGGCCAACGGATGGGAACTGGTCAGGCCAACGTCAAGCGCTACAACCGTGAGTTGCGTGATCTGATCCACGAAGGTAAGGCCAACCCATCGTGGATCATTTCTCACGAGCTGCCGTTGTCTGAGGCCCCGAGCGCGTACGAGCACTTCGACGACCGCGACGACGGTTGGACCAAGGTGGTGCTCAAGCCGCAGCTCGCGTCGGTGTGAAAGGACGAAGTCCGGTGTTGAACACGTTTCAGGGCAAGTTGATTGACGGATCGGGTATGAAATGACACTCAATGAGACGTCGGTTTCTCTCGACGATGCACAGCGAGTGGTTGCCGCGGGCCGGGCCAAAGCCAATGAGATCTCTTCCCCGTCGAATATCGCGGTCGTCGACGTCGGCGGCAACCTGGTGATGCACATTCGGATGGATGGCGCCTGGATCGGCAGCATCGACATCTCCATAAACAAGGCTTTCACTGCCCGTGCATTCGACATAGCGACCGAGGAACTGGCGGCCGACGCCGGTCCGGGTGGTCAGTTCTATGGCATCCACGCCTCCAACGGGGGCAGAGTCATGATTTTCGCGGGAGGGATCCCATTACAGCGGGCCGGCCAGATAGTAGGTGCCGTCGGCGTCAGCGGCGGGAGCGGCAAACAGGACCAGACTGTCGCCGAAGCCGCTGCCGGTGCTTTTTGACAATGCATCTGCACACGACGCAAGGCAGCCAATACTCAACGTGGACATACGTGTTCAATGTCAACGGCCATCTAGGAGGATGGCCAGGCGCCTAGCCACACCGGTTCTCCGGGGTGTCTTCGATCGTTGATCAGCGGCGTGCGGCAAAAATCTGGAATCAACGCAAATCTCTGAAATTCTCCGACCGTGGCATGGCGTGCGTGGCTCCGGCTTTTCAGTAGTCGATTGTGGTAGGCCGAACTAGTCACACCACTTGGGATCTCGGCCTGAAGGCTGCCTATCGAAAGGATCCGTAGCGGATGTGACGATCGACGCATGGAATCTATGACAGATCATCCACACGCCGACGGTGGTCCACAGATCGTGCTGGGCCTTGTGGGGGCGCCGGGTGTGGCTTTTTCACTGGCCCGCGACCTGGCCGATGCGGGTTTGAGTGCGGAACTCGAGCGACGGCTGCCGGGAGCCAAGTGGCGGGTTGAGGTGGTGGAGGGTCGCCTGGTGCAGCCGCCAGCCACCGATTCCGTGATCGTGGACGCGGCGCGGCGATTGCTGCTGGACAGTGGTTGGGATGTGGTGGTTTGTCTGACCGATCTTCCGTTGCACGTGCACCGACGCCCGGTGGTAGCTCACGCGAACCCGGTCCAGAATGTGGCAATTGTGTCGGTGCCCGCTTTTGGTGCAGTGGGCCCGCGGCAACGGATTCGCGAGGCGATCGTGCGCCTGCTGGAGCGGCTGATCGGCTCCCACGGACGCGGTCATGACGACCGGGGAGTGGTCGCTCCGCCGCGGCGGTTGTTGGTGCAGCGGGTACGAGAACTGGGCACCGACACCGCCAACGGAGCTTTCGCATTCACCGCTCGCGTGCTGACGGGCAATCTGGTGCTGTTAGGCGGGATGGTGGCGGCCAACCAGCCGTGGCGACTGTCACTGCGGTTGTCGCGTGCGCTGACTGGCGCGGTGGCTGTCGGGATCTTCGGGCTGGTGTACTCGGATGTCTGGCGGTTAGCCGACGCATTTGGATGGCAGCGCCTTGTCGGAACGGCGCTGCTATCGGTGGGTGCTACCGCGGCGACATTGATCGTCGGAGCTGAGCTTTGGGAACGCACTGGCGCGCCCGGAGTGCGCAAGCAAGTGCTGTTGTTCAACGTCGCGACCGTAGTGACGGTCGTCATTGGCGTGACCGTGCTCTATGCGGCGCTGTATCTGCTGGCACTGGGTGCGGCGTTCTGGTTTGTGGTGCCGCAAGTTTTCACCAGCGCCGTCGGCCACCCGGCATCCCTCCGTGACTACTTCGAATTAGCTTGGTTGACTTGCTCTTTGGCGATGATCGGGGGTGCGTTGGGTGCGGCCTTAGAAACTGAGGATGCGGTGCGCGGCGCGGCCTATGTCCGACGCTCCGACACGCAGACCGAGATGGAGGAAACTGTCTGATTCGTCGGGCGATGAAGCGCTATCGATCCTGAGGGTTCCGTCGCACCGATGTCGGTTAAGACTTGCGGCCCATTGGCCAGTCGGGGGAGTCGCGTGCCCCTCTGTGTGCCGCGTCAAAAATGTTGGTCTGTTCCCTTGCCCAGGACGGACGCGAGTGCTATATAAAACCTATGCCGAAAGGCAGAGAATAACCATGACACTGACACCAGATTGGAGAGAGTTGAGGTGGCGACCATGTTGATGCGAACCGATCCATTCCGTGACCTCGATCGCTTCACCGAGCACGTGTTAGGGACCGCGGCCCGTCCGGCCGTCATGCCGATGGACGCCTGGCGCGAGGGCGAGGAATTCGTCGTCGAGTTCGATCTGCCTGGGATCAAGGACGATTCACTGGAACTGGATATCGAACGAAACGTGGTGACGGTGCGCGCCGAACGTCCCGACATTGATCCAGGCCGGGAGATGCTGGCCACCGAACGTCCCCGGGGGGTGTTTAGTCGGCAGCTGGTGCTGGGTGAAAACCTGGACACCGAGAAGATCGACGCGTCCTACGACGGGGGCGTGCTGCGATTGCGGATCCCGGTGGCCGAGAAGGCAAAGCCCCGCAAGATCGCGATCGGCGGCCACAACGGCCACAAAGTCATCAACGCCTGATCGGCCGGTTAGTGCGGACAGGGGTGGCCGATGATGACACAGTTGAGCACTGCGGCGCTGCCAGCGGCAAGCGACACTATCGGCGGTCTGGAATTCGAGATTCTGGATCTGGACCCTGATGTAGCGGCGCTGATCGCCGAGGTCGATGCCATCTTGTGTGCGGCGCTAACCCCTGCCCGCCGGCCCCCGACGCCACCGGTGACCGGATGTACCTTCGTGAGGCCTGGTCGGCTGGTCGGTCCTGCGGTGGGGCGGTTCGCCATCAGGTGTGGACCCGTGCAACCCGTGCACGCCGCGCAACGCAGCCCTCCGGTCCCAGACTGGCCCGCGACGAAGGTCAGCAAATCCGAAAGGCAGGTGATGGCATCACAACAGAGATAGCCGAGCGGCCCGCCCCCGGCCACAAACACGGTGCGCCCCGCCCAGCGGAGGACCCACCAACGCCCCATCCAGGCGCTTTCACCGGGGGCGGGCAGTCCGGCCACATAACCGGGATTGCCACATCGACAGGTAGACGGCGAATCGCGTTCCGCCCCAGGGTCCGCCGATCAGCCCGAATGTGAGGAAGCCGGCCAACCTAGGCGCAGGGGCCCGTCACGAGCAACGATCGACAGAACACGACTACCAGTCTCGTGAACGTCAACTATTAGGCGGCGCGGGCTACATCCCCGGTGGCGTAACAGCCCTCGTCGAGGGGGATAGAGAACTTCCTGAGTGAGTTGGCTAGGCGCGGCGAACGAGCTGCAGCAGCCCGAGCAGGATGAGTGCTTCCAGGATCGCGGTGAAGAGGGTGAACCACCAACCGCCGCTGGCGGTTCGACGACGAAGCTGAGCAGAAACCCACCAATCAACGCGCGGACGACACCGATTACGATGTCGAGGAAGTCGTCATGCGGGCCTTCTTGAGGCGACGGCGACAGTAGTCTCGATAGTGATTGGAGGAAGTCCCAAAGTTGACTAGGCCGACTCTTCGCCTAGGTCGGTGAGCCGGTCAACGGTCGCGACCGATCCCATGCAGGCCTTCGACAACGACGTCAACACGGCATGGATGTGCGTGTCCGGCTACGTCGTGACCGGCCTCTCGATCGTGCCGGGCTGGAACCTCATCAAACCATCGCGGCAATACGAAATCGCTTGTGAGAGACAGTATTGTGCGTAATCATCGCGGCGAGTAACGTAAGCGCCCCAAGCACAGGAAGTGCCAACCCACCAAAGGGGAATACCGTGCGACAACCTGAGCTAACCAGCCTCATCGGCCTGCGAGACAGCGACGGGGATCGGCTCCTTCTCCTACGCTTGGACCGACCCAACGGGACGCGCGGCTACATGCTCAGAGTCGGAACAGGGAGCACGTTCCTGACTGCCGGCGATCTGGACCGGCTAAGCACCGTCATCCGGTCGGAGCTGGCCTCGGCGAACCAGTTCCGGACCTTCGCCCGGGCGATCTGGCTCTTGATCTTGTGCGCACTGGTGTGGCTCCTCACATCTGCAGTCACCGGGCCATTGTTTGCGTACCCCTGGTCGAACTGAAGTCAGCCGGGATGATGGATCCGGTGAGCGGTGTCCGATTCTTCGCCCGGGCCATCTAATCGGGAAACCGCCTGAAGTACGCGTCCCGGTGGAATAATACAGGAATTGAATATGCAGGGTTACCAGTAAAATACTGCACATTCTCTCAATAGTGTTGTGACACACTGCAATCCAACTCATGCATGGCTTACCGCATCTGCTCGACCAGGATGTCTGCGTGGCCAGCAGCAATGCTTCACAGTTCGCGCCAACCTGCTCCATCCAACGAAGCAACGCCACGCATACCGAAGAAGGCAAAATCGCCCAATCATGCGGCAGGACAGTGTCTTTACTCTTCGCGGCCCTAAAGCGTAATGGTGTTGCGGAATTATTCTGCGCAGCAACGCGTTTGCGAATACGCAGTAGTTCACGCCGCCTCGGATGTTGACGGCTAGGGCGTCAAAGCGAGCGTGATCTGGGCGAGGGGTCGGCCGACGGACGGTTCATCGCCAGAATGCCGAGACCGCCTCGCCGTCCCACACGAACTCCCAAAGCTCGGTGACGTGCCCGTCGGCGATGCGCAGCTCCAGCCGCGTCGGATTGTTCAGGAGTCGTCCGTCACGGCGAGCGGCGCGACCGGTGAAGGCAATCACGGCCCCAGATTCCGACCCGTAGATCTCGTGAACGTCCATGTCGAACGTCCCATTGCTGAGTTCAGCGACTTTCCCGGCGAACTCAGCGATCGCCGCGAGCCCCTCGTGGTCTCCGGCCAGGGCGTGGTCGCGGCCTGGAAAGTGCCAAACCGCGTGCGGACTGATCAAGCCCGCCAGCGTGGCGGCATCACGTTGGACAAGCGCCTCGGCGAACGATGAGCCCAAACGCCAGTTGTCGCTGGGAATCGAAATGGAAGGCTCCTTCATGCGATCTAACTAAAAGCACTGAGAGGGTATCGGGTGGGCTGGGGCCTCCGCTCACACGGGACGATATTGGAGCCCGTGCTCGGTATATTGGCCACCACGAAGCCTGAACCGGAGGAATTGTCAAGACCTGCCGGCATGGTGTGCAGCTATCCAGGTGGTCCAATGCTGTATACCGCGCCGGGTGCAGGTGTTGTCAGGAGGCCGATAAGTGACGGTTACCAACCGCTTCTATCGGGTGTTGCGGCTACCGACGCCGGTGGCTTCACTGCGCACTATCGTCGTAGTCGCCGCGTTATCGGTGGTCGCCGTCGTCATTTTTCTGGGCACTTGGGTATGGGTCGGCATCACCAACAATCAATACAGCCAACTTGATCGGCAGCTGGATTCGGTAAGTGTTCTGGGTGATGTCGGCAGGTTGGGCAACGCACCGCCTGGAAACACCGATCAGCCGATGCCCGACGGGATGGTGCGCACCGTACGATTTGGCGGCAGGACGGTATCTAAGCCGAGCACTGTCGTCCTTCCGGAATTCGACAACGGCTACACCACCGCCACCGTCAACGGCGTCGAGTACCGGGTCCATACCTTCACCTCGGGCCAGGCCTCCATCGCAATCGGCGCCCCGATCACCGAAGCCCGCCAGGCGATCAAACAGCTGCACCTGCGGGTGGTGTTGATTTGCGGCGGATTCATCATCGGCACCTTCATCGTCGGGTCGTTGATGTGGTCGGTCATGATTAATCCGTTCCGCCTGCTGGCCCAGCATGCCCGCGCCATCAACGCCCAGTCCAACCCCGACGAGGTTCAGGTGCACGGGGTATGGGAGGCCGTCGAAATCGCCGAAGCGGTCGAAGGCATGCTCGCTCGAATCGGCACCGAGCAACAACGCACCAAAGCCGCACTAGAATCCGCCCGCGACTTCGCCGCCGTCGCCTCCCACGAGCTGCGCACCCCGCTGACCGCGATGCGTACCAACCTGGAAGTACTGCACACACTCGATCTACCCCCCGAGCAGCGCAAGGAGGTAACAGAAGACACCATCCGCACCCAGACCCGGATCGAAGCCACCCTCGCTGCCCTCGAACGGCTCGCACAAGGCGAACTCAGCACCGCTGACGACCACGTACCCCTCGACATCACCGAGCTTCTCGACCGGGCCGCTCATGACGCCATGCGGATCTACCCTGACCTGACCATCACATTGATGCCGTCGCCCACCGTGTTGATGCTGGGCCTACCGACTGGGCTGCGACTGGTGATCGACAACGCCATCGCCAACGCTGCTAAACATGGCCGGGCCACTAAAGTGCAACTTTCAGCGGTCACCTCGCGCGCGGGCGTCGAGATCGTCGTGGACGACAACGGCACCGGTGTACCCGAAGAGGAACGCGCCGCGATGTTCGAACGCTTCACCCGAGGATCGAGTGCTTCACATTCGGGCTCGGGCCTAGGTCTGGCGCTCGTAGCCCAACAGGCTGAATTACACGGTGGCACTGCGTCTTTGAAGGACAGCCCGCTGGGCGGCACCCGACTACTTCTGCGACTTCCCGGTCCCAGGCTTGACGCAGAGAAACCATTGGTCTGAGGCCCACTGGCGCATTCGCTTGTAGCCCTGAGGTACTGGAAAAGCCGGGCCTATCAATCATTCTCGAGACCATCGAGCATCAACGCAAAAGTGAAAGAGGGACAGGTTCTCGGCAACTTTCTCGCTCATCGAAGTTGGGCTGGGATCGGTCCGTCGGCGCGGACGGTTTGGGTGAACCAGTCGTCGTTCGCCGACCGCCAGGTGACTCGGACAGTCACGCCAGGTCTATCGGGATCAACAGCTTTGTCCGGTACGCCGTGCGAGGCCAGGACACCGAGAGAAACTTGTCGGTTAGACCACTGATCAACGCGGAAAGTCACATAGCAGGGGAGATCCGACGATTCGAGCATCCAATCGGCGCGACACGGGGGAACGCTGCGCGTTCGCCCGATGACGCGGCCATAGGCTGTCACGCTGACCTCGTAGGCGGTGTCGTCCCCGATATTCGCGACATAGCCACGGCTGGGATCGGTGTCCAATCGACCGGCCTGCCAATACACCGGTGGCCGTTGCGCCGCACGAACGGCAGTCAAACGTAGCTGCTGTCTCAACTGCCGCTGGTAGGGGATGGCCAAAGGCAGGAGTAAGGCCATGATTACCGCCGCTATCACGATTCCCACTGACAGGACCGCGAACACACGACGATCGTAAATCCGCCATTGTGGGCGGCGCCAGTGTCGATAACGCTACGTCAGATCGGCACGCGCTATGCCATGTGAGTAGTGGCGGCGATCAAGCGGCCATCGTCAATCTGTTGGGTGACGAATCCGGTTCTGCGGCCAGGATCGGCGGCTTCATCAGCGAACCAATAGCTCTCTTCTAGGAGCACCGCGCTGCACTCAGTCAGGGGCGGGCGCGACCGGCGCCAAATGATCGGGTTGAGCGAAATACTGGGCCGCGAGCGATCAAAGCTGCCACGCTAGTGTCTTGTGCGGGTGTGGCTGAGCGGCTAGGCAGCGGCCTGCAAAGCCGTATACACGGGTTCGAGTCCCGTCACTCGCTCGCGAAAGCTGAGCAGCACGATTGGCTAGTGGTAATAGTTTGAAATAACCACTTGCGCGCCCGCCAAATCGAGGTTGCTCGTCAGCGGAAGCGGACGTTCAACGTCGCCAGGCCAAAGATCTTCCGGCCTCCGGACTTCGCGGCGACGATGACGACACCGGTGCGGGTGTCGGGGTCCAGCGACTTGATCCGGCCGCTGAACTCGATGTCGGCGCCCTCGGCGGCCGACACGATCGCGGGCGCAGACAGTCGCACCGCGTAGCGGGTAATTGCACCGGGATCGCCCGACCACGCGGAGGCGAAGCCGGCACCCAAACCCATGGTGAGCATTCCGTGGGCGATCACATCGGGCAGGCCAGCCTGCTTGGCGATGCCTTCGTCCCAGTGAATCGGGTTGGCGTCGCCGGCCACGCCGGCATAGTTCACTAGGTCGCCACGGGTCAGTCGGGCGTGATGGACCGGTAGCTCGTCGCCGACCTTCACCTCATCGAAGAGCGGCGTGCCCGGCGTGCGGGTCGTCCCGCCCTCGGCGATGCGAATTTCGCCCTCAGGGCGCGTTGTCTTGTGGTACTCGGATTCGCCGATTGCGAAGATGTCTACGTCGTGCATCATCATCTTCTGCACGGCTGTCTTGATCGCCGGATCAATGTCCTCGGCGGTGAGACCGACAACGGTGGTGTGCAAGGTGTGCACCCGCTCGCCGGCAGTGTCGGTGAAGGTGTTGGTCACGGTGATCAGGTCTCTGCCGGCGAATCTGCGCACCGACGTCAGTTCCACGTCGACGTGCAGTTCGTCGCCAGCCACGATCGGGCGGTGCTGCTCGAAGACCTCTTCGGTCTGCATGTAGGTGTCGTAGCCGACGACAACCTGCTCGAACATGCGTCGATTGCATGTCATGCCCGGGGTCGAGGTGAACGTCATCGGCGCGACCAGGTCCGAATAACCCAACTCAGCGGCGGTGGCGACATCCCAGTGCGCGGGGTGATAGTCCTGCACTGCACGGGCGTACTCGCGGACCTTCTCGCGGCCGACGAGGTAGGTGCCGTCCATCTGGTAGTAGTGGCCCACCCGCGATTCGATCGCCGAAGTTTCTGCTGGTGCAGTCATAGATTTGCTCAACTTTTCTATAGGCCTGTTCGCTGAGACCGATCACAGCACACTAACGCGCGGACCCGTCAGCGATACACGTCGGACCTCTGCGATTCGCAACCAGGCCGCCAGTGTCGAACTGAGGTCACGGTTTAGGTTGCCCGCTCCGGCTGGTGGTCGAAGTAACGCCGGGTTGTTTCGCGGAGCGGAGCAGATCGCAGGCCGGCCCTAAGGACCAACGCGACAATCTGGCGCCCGACGCCCCCATTCAGCGCCTCGGCCAGTTGTTTGCCGAGAGCGAGCAGGTCCGTTTCGATGCTGCCGGTGGTGTGGAGCGGGAAGGCGTCGTGCGGCCACTCCGTGAGCGGGGCTCGGCGAAAGTTCAAGTCGCTGCTGTCACAGCTTATTGAGCTCTACCTCGACCTCTAAGGCGCTGGCGGCAGTCTTGTAGCTTTCGACGACGCCTTCAAGACGCGCAGGGGAGCCGTCGAAGCACGCCCAGTCGAAAACCGCCTGACACACGTGGTCGGCCAGACTGCGCAGGATGCCATCTCGAGGGGGGTCATCGATGACCCGGATCGCGGCCGCGCAAAGCATTCCCTTGTTCACGTTGTCGCCCTGTAATGCCAACTGAGCCTGCATCAGGAGGTCCCGGGTATGTCCGCCCTCGAAATCCATCCATTCCCCCTCGCTGCGAATAAGTTCCAGTGCCTTCATTGCCACGTGCAGCGCACAAATAACGTCGTCGCGCCGCAATGCAAGGAGGCACTACACCAGTCGAGTCGTAAAGCTAGTCAACAATTAGTACGTGTCGGCCACGTTCGGATAACAGAGGTACATCGGTCTCAACCGAAATCGTCACGTGCCGAACACCGTTCCGATCGCTAAACCGGGGGAATCGATTCGCAGGATCGGCGGGTGCAGCGCGCAGTAACGATGTGGTCGGCCATCGCGGCCGGCGCCTACAGCGGCCAGCTTGACTGGCTATCCAGCTACCACGCGCAGCGTGATGATCAGCTAACCGGGCGAAGTCATGGGCGAAGCCCCGTGGCAAGAGGAATGACTCAGCCGAATAGCAAGATTAGGTACACGTCGGCCGACGCTGGCCAGCGCCGCAAGCCTCTCGGGCGGGCCTCGTGTCGGATCCCGGCCCTAGAAGTCGGTGACGCAGCCCGAGTCGCCTTCCATCTCACTCGCACCCGTCGCCGCGTTTGCGGCGTTCTCCGCGGCCTTCTCCGCGTCTTTGTTGGTCCCGCCGACGCCACCGAAAGCCTGATTATTGACCACCATGGCGGCGACGCATTGCTGGCCGCTGATGACAAACATGCAATCCGGGTGACCTTTGCTCTGGCAGAAGGACATCACATTCTGCTGCGCCTCATCGGAAGTGGAGCCCGGGGCGACGTCGAACTTGTTACTGCTGGGGGACGCACTTATCGCGACCCAGCTGACGGTGGCGCTGGCCGCTGGCGCGAAACCCAGTGCTGCCACTGTCGCTGCCGCACCGGCCAAAAGAACCGATAAACCGTGGGTGATCTTCATATTTTTCCTCACGTTTCTTGGAGCGGGGTCGTTGCCGCTGCCCGTAAGCTTCGCAGCGCCCCGACGCAACGGGTGTGGCTTCGTGTCTGCGCCATCGGTGATGGCGACAGCCAAGCTTGGTGCGAAGTCAGAGTTATGTTCCTCCCAGGGTGCCCAGAAGTGCGCCAGTCACAGTTAGCTCTGTATCACAGAGATGCGCGGGTGGCGCGCACTTTCACAGTTCTGCCGCCAACCCCGGTGCAATTGACACCCGCAATTTGGGAACAGTTCACAACCGCTTCAGATGGTCAGGGGTTGCTGGACGGCCACCTTCACCATTGGGAGATCGCTTGCTGGCGGGGCGTGCCGATCGCCTAGGGTGGTGAACGCGCTTTGCTGTGGGAAGACCCTGACCCCAGACCTCTGGTCGAAGCGGCGGTGACGGCGGTGGCTTCGCTGCCGGACGGCGGACTGGCGGTCGGGTATCGCAATGGCCAATTGGGGCGATGGGATCCGCACACCGGCCGACAAGCGATGTGCGAGCCGGGTACTGACGCGATCCGACCGCTCGCCGTGCACGCCGGCGGGCGGTTCATCACCGCCTGCAACGGGTGACCGTACTCGGGATTTCGGTTCACTCGCTCCGAGTGATGAACCCGGGCACGCCGCTTCCTATAACGGCGTTGAACCGTACATTCGTGGTGATGCGGTTTCGAATTTCGTGCATAGCGTCTTCGGGCAGTGTCGAAAGCTCAAAGTTCTCCCGGATACGCGCAGCCTTGGTCGAGGTAGTCAGGAAAGCAGTGCCGCGCTGCACGGCCCAGGACAGGACCACCTGAGCTGAGGTCATGTGCAGCCGCGCTGCGATAGCGGTAATGACCGGGTCCTGCAACAGGTTTGGCACCGATGAATGTCCCAGCGCCGCGAACGCCAGCAGCACGATCCCATGCTCCTGACAGAACGAGAGTAGTTCCCATTCGGGAAGATAGGGATGTGATTCGACTTGCGCTACGGCCGGTTTGATGCGCGCAACCGCAACGATCTCTCGCAGCTTGTCCAGCGTGATGTCCGATAGACCGATCGACCCGCAGCGGCCGTCGTCGACAAGCGACTCCATCGCGGCCCACGTCTCCGCTAACGTGACACCTTTGTCGTAGATTACCTGGCCATTCTCATCCCTCGGATCTTGGTCGTCGCCGGGCTGGAACGCGAAGGGCGTGTGGATCAGATAGCAATCGACATAGTCGAGTTGAAGCCGGCGGAGACTCGCATCGAAGGCAGGCCTAACCCGCTCTGGGCGATGATTGGTGTTCCACAGCTTCGTGGTGACGAATACGTCCTCCCGCGCAACCCTTCCGGCCTCGAGCATCTCGCGCAGCGCATCACCCACCGCTTGTTCATTGCGGTACCGTTCTGCGCAATCGAGGTGTCGAAAACCTACTTCCAGAGCGGTTTTGGCAGCCTGCTGGGTTTCAGCAAGGTCCGGAATAAGCGTGCCAAACCCGACAGCGGGCATCGCACCGTGTCCGTGGACAAGCCGAATCCTTGAATGGCGAAGTGGGTCGGATGTTGTCATGCGCAGGCTCCTTTGTGGGTTGGCCGGTACCCGACCGCCGTCAGAATTGGGATGCGAAACAGTCGCGTGCCGCCGCCGGCGTAGGTGGCAATCATGTCGCACCATTGTGCGCGCCACACAGACCAAGATCACGCGATTGGGCTGACCGGCCTGAGACGGCTCAGATTCGCGAGTCGCCCGTTCGCGTCCGCCGAACACCCTGATCCGGCAACTCGACGGTACGCACAACATGGGAAGCAACGAGCACGGTTCGACCTCTATACCAGCAACGCGTCTAGCCGTACGATCTTGAAATGCTCCCGGAGACGTCCTGAAGAAATCAGGTGGTCAGGGATGCTACTGAGGCGCACGGGAGCAAACCTACGGCCCAATCCGCCGGTGTGGACCGGGTGGTCGGCCGTAGGAGTTGTCATCGCCTGTTGATCGAAGATTTCCTTTCTTCACACGGAGGCCAACTCTGATGTCACGAGTCGCGGTGATCACTGGAGCCAGCCGAGGAATCGGTGCGGCGACTGCACGGGTTCTTGCCGAACGCGGATTTCGGGTGGTGGTCAACTATCACTCGAGCGCAGAGGAGGCGGATGCGGTGGTCGGGGCGATCACCGCGTCCGGCGGTGAGGCGGTGGCGGTTCGGGCCGACGTCACCGTTGCCGACGATGTCGCCGCTATGGCCGGCGAAACCGAACAGCGGTGGGGCAGGGTCGACGTACTCGTGCACAACGCGTTGATCCCCTATGACATCACCTCGTTCGCCGATCTGAGCTGGGAACAGCTGGGCGGAAAGCTAGACCGAGAGCTACACGCCGCATTTCTTCTCACCAAAGCTGTTGTGCCGGGAATGACTTCGCGCGGTTATGGCCGTCTGCTCTATCTCACCGCCGAGCCGTCGCGGCATCCGCGCAACGGCATGATCAACCTCGGTGTCGCCAAGGCGGCCCTGGATCAGTTCGTCCGGTACATCGCACTCGAGCTGGCGCCGCACGGAATCACCGCCAACCTCGTCGCACCGGCGACGGTGCAGGGAACAACGATGAACCAGAAGTTGACCGAGGAGCAGCTGCACGCGCTCGGTGCGGCCACGCCAATGGGCCGACTCGTCACCCCCGACGAGGTGGCCAAGACGTTGGCTTTCTTGGCAAGTGAGGATTCAGGTTTCACCACTGGGCACTATCTCCCGGTCAACGGGGGCCTTGCGATGGACTGAAAACGGACGCGTTATGTCGGATCTCAACTCGAAGGAAGGTCTCGCCATGCACACGATCGACTTGGCCTATGTCGGGCGTGGTATTCACGAAGAGCTGGTGGCCTATGTGGCCGATCAGGAGGGGTACTTCGAAGATGAGGGTGTCCACGTTGCTCTTCGGGATGGAACCCGCTGGAACACAACACGGCTGCGGTCTTGTGCGACCATTGGGCTCGGCCGGGGACTGCTGTCGCGGCTGATCGACGGCTTTGAATGGACCGTGCTGAGCGTCAACACCGACCGTCCGCTGTTCTGGTTCCTAGGCAACGCCCGCCGTGAAGTCCATGGCGGACCTTCGCGGCCGCCGGCTAGCGGTCCACGCTCCCGATAACCCTCCCGGTACTTTCGCGCGGATCGTCCTGCGTAAGCACGGCCTTGACCCCGACCGCGACGTGGAATGTGTGGTGCGCCATCCGGGTGACTACCAGATGGACCTACGGCACCTTCGCGACGGCTCCATCGACGCCGCCTACGTCGGCAGCACCATGGGACCCGAACAGGTCGCCGAGGAGGAGGGCTTCCATGTGCTGGCCTGGGTGGGCGATCACTTCCAGATTCCCACCGTGGGGATTGCCGTGGATCAGACGCACCATCCGATCGACAGCCCGGCGGTGCAGGCGCTGGTACGGGCCAACCAGCGGGCGCTGAAAACGATGGCGGATCAACCCGACCTGGCCATCGGCTACATCGCGACATTTCTGAACCGGATGACACGGGACGAGGTGCAGCGCTACTACGAGCGCTACATCCGTCCGTACTACACCTCCGACGGCCGGGTGAACCTCGAGGTGGCCCGGCCCGCGGTCGATGCGGTCGCAGCCGAACTCGGCAAGACGTCAATACCCGCCGACGCCATCTACGCATCGGCGCAATGAAAGCGAAAGCCATGGCATCGAACGAAGATCTAACTCAGCGAAGATTTGCCTTAAACAACGGCAGCGGTGAGATCCCAGCCCTCGGGTTCGGGACTTCGCTTTCCGACAACAAAAAGACTCGAGATTCCGTCAAGACAGCGGTCGAGGTGGGCTTCCGCCACCTCGACGCTGCCGAGCGATACCGCAATGAAGCGGACGTCGGCGCGGCGCTCAAAGACTTGTTCGCTAGCGGGACCGTGCGCCGCGAGGACCTGTTTGTGACCACAAAGCTGTGGAACAACAACCATCGACCTGAACGGGTCAAGCCCGCGTTGCAAGCCAGCCTGCGCAGGCTCGGGCTCGATGTCGTCGATCTGTACCTGGTGCACACCCCGTTTGCGTTTCAGCCCGGAGACGACCAAGATCCCCGTCACCCGCATGGAGCTGTCATCTATGACGACGGGGTGACGTTAGAGGAAACCTGGGCCGCGATGGAGGCCCTTGTCGACGAAGGACTTTCGCGGGCGATTGGTCTGTCCGACATCGACGCTCAACGTACCCGGGAGATCATCGATTCCGCCCGAATCAAGCCGGCGGTCGTAGAGGTGGAGTCGCACCCGTATCACCCGCAATGGGAACTCCATGAATTGTGTAACGCACATGGGATCGTCCTGTTGGCGTTCGCGTCGCTGGGACACGCCCTGGAACCACGACTGCTTGACGACGCTCTCATCGTCTCGATCGCTCAGCGTGTTGAAAAGACCCCTGCCCAAGTGCTTCTGGCCTGGGGCATTCAGCGCGGCACCGCAGTTCTCACCGGATCCGTCACGCCGTCACGCATCAGGGAGAACTTCGATGTCACTGCCCTTCCGGATGATGCGGTGCGAGAGATCAGCGAACGTCTCGAGACTCGAATCCGGTTCAATTCCGTTGCCGACGGCGGCGAACCGGGATTCGCTGAGGTGCCGTCGGACAGGTAACAGATATGACTGATGCATTCGTTCTCGGCGGGATACGCACACCGTTCGCGCGTTATGGGGGATCGCTGTCGCATCTGCGGGTCGACGATCTGCTGGGTACGACCATGCGAGGCGCCTGCGAGCGCGTCGGGGTACCACTCGAGCAGATCGAAGACATCATCGCCGGCTGCGTCAACGTGGCCCACGAGGGGTTGGGCGATGTGGCGCGCTGGGCTGCGCTGGCGGCCGGCTTCCCGGACAGCGTCGCCGCCGCCACGATCAACCGGTTCTGCGGTTCGTCGGTGAGCGCGACGGCCCACATCAGCCACGCGATCATGGCCGGTGACCTGCATGTCGGCATCGCCTGCGGGGTGGAATCGATGTCGCGGTCAGGCTGGGCCTTCATGAAAGGGGACGCACCGTTCTCCCCGCGCGGCCCCGTTTTCCTGCTCGACACGATGTGGGCGGGTGCCGGCGGCCCACCGAACCCGACCCTGTTGGCACGCAACGCCTACATCTCGATGATCGAGACAGCGCAGAACGTGGCAGACCGTTACGGCCTGACGCGCGAAGAGATCGATGCGTTCGCATTGCGGTCTCAACACCATGCCGCAGCGGCTCGCGATTCCGGCCGGCTGGCGAAAGAGATCATGCCCGTGCCGATCCCGGCAACCAAGACAACTCCCGCGCGGGTGTTCGAGCACGACGAATTCATTCGCGATGACACCACCGCCGAACGGTTGGCCGCCCTGCCGGCCCAGTCCGGCACCACGCAGATGACCGCCGGGAACTCATCGCCGCTCACGGACGGGGCAAGCGCGATCGTGATCACATCAGGCGAGAAGGCCGCCGAGCTCGGGATCGATCCGTTGGCCAGGGTGGTGTCGATCGGCGGTCTACGCACTCGATCCGCTGATTATGGGACTCGCGCCGGCGTGGGCGATTCCATTGGCGCTCAAGCGCGCCGGACTCACTCCCGACCAAGTCGACGTGTGGGAAGTGCACGAGGCATTTAGCGCTCAAGCACTGGGCGTCTTGCGTGAACTACCCAACCAACTGGGCGGTTTCACCATTCCCGATGACAAACTGAACCCCAATGGGGGAGCGGTCGCCACCGGCCACCCATTCGGCGCCTCAGGCACCCGGTACGTGCTGACCCTGGCTACCGAACTGCGTGAACGCAGCGCGCGATACGGGGTAATAGGCGTGTGCATCGGCTCAGGGCAGGGTATCGCGCTAGTCTTGGAGAACCCGCAAGCACTGTGACGAAAGCCTAACGACTACAGCCATATACAGTTGGGAGGGCCACGGAGTGAAGGCGATGGCCGGTGTCGACATGGCGCCGCATCTGGGCACCGTGGTAACCGCCCCGGACGGCGTCACGCGCTGCCGTTGGGCTACCGAGACCGGACGCGATCTGACCGCCTATCACGATGACGAATGGGGAACGCCGACACACGACGAGGCCACGCTCTTCGAAGCGCTTGCACTCACTTACTTCGAGAACGGCCTGTCGTGGGCGACTGTCTTCGATAAGCGAGACAACCTGCGCAGGGCGTTTCACGGATTCACCCCGACGGCTGTGGCCGCGATGACAACCGACGACGTCGAACGGTTGATGACCGATACTTCTGTTATCCGCAATCGGCGAAAGATCGAAGCTACGCTGCACAACGCGCGTCTGCTTTCGAAATGCTCGTTGTCGCAACTGGCGTGGCAGCACCAACCGCGCAAGCACCATCGACTACGGAGCTGGGCCGATGGCCGGATGACAAGTCCAGAATCCCGCCAGCTGTCGGTAGCGTTGCGGGAAGCGGGGTTTCGTCTGGTCGGCCCAGTGGTCGCCCACTCGTTCATGCAGACCGTCGGGATTGAAAACGGTCATTTCGAAGGCTGCTTTCGCGCGTACGCGTAAGGATTATCGCTGCGGAAGCGGGCGACGACGCACCAATGTTGGCCACCAGAACCACGGCCCGAGAATGCTCAGGATCGACGGCACGACGAACGAACGTACGATCAGCGTGTCGAGCAGCAAGCCGATGCATACGGTCGACCCCACCTGGCCGATGGTCCGCAGGTCGCTGGTGAGCATGGCCAGCATGGTGAACGCGAACACCAATCCTGCGGATGTCACCACGCCGCCCGTGCTTCCTAGTGCGCGGATCAGACCGGTGTGGAGTCCGGCGTGAATCTCTTCTTTGACCCTGTTGATCAACAGCAGGTTGTAGTCCGACCCCACCGCCACCAGGATGATGAACGTCAGCGGCAGGACGAGCCAGTGCAGATGCAGGCCAATCAGGTGCTGCCACATCAAGATGGACAGCCCGAACGCCCCGGCGTAGGAGAAGGCCACGGTGCCGGGAATGACCAAGGCCGCCACCAGACTTCGCGTGATGAACAGCATGATCAAAAAGATCAGCACGAACGCGGCGATGGCCGCGATGAGCAGATCCGACATCGCGTATTCTTTGATGTCCTTGTCGTTGGCTCCTGAACCGCCGATGTACACCCGAGCACCCGCCAACGAGGTCTCTTTCAAGATCGTTTTTATCGCGTCGGGGAACTGTTCGACGTGCTCCACGCCTTCAGGGCCCATGGCGTCACCCTCGTGGGTGACGATGAAGCGTGCCGCCTTGCCGTCCGGCGACATCATCAACTTCATACCGGTCTTGACGTCTTCGTTGTCGAAACCTTCGTGCGGGATGTAGAAGAAGTCGTCGCTGCGCGACTTGTCCCAGTCGTTCCCGACGTTGATCGAGTCATCGAAGGTCTGCTCTGTCTGAAGGGATTGCAGATCCGCTGACCCGTACGAGTTGACCAACTTTTGCTGTAGTGCCTCCGTGTCGTCGGCCGTGGCTTTCAGCTGCGCGATGATTTGCGGGAAAGTCTTGTCGATCTCCTCGATGGACATTTTGGCGTCTTGGATGTCGTCAGCCAACTTGTCGATCTGGTCGACCGTGTCGAATACCGATCTGAAAGTCCAGCAGATCGGAATGTCGAAACAGTGCTTCTCCCAATAGAAGTAGCTTTTGATCGGACGGAAGAAATCGTCAAGATTTGATACGTCGTCTCTTACGTCGTCGCTGACCTTTTGTAGATCTTCGATGGTGAGAGCGGTCTTGTGTAGCTCATCGGACACATGCTGGAAAAAGCCGATCTCCTTTGCGCAGGACCGCGACGGAGTCCGCCTGGATATCCGCCTGCTGATCGGTGTTGGTGTTCTGCTCCCTGTTGAATGGCAGCTGTTGACCGTTGCCACTGCCCTGTGTGGTGAACAAATAGGGGATGCTGGCGTGCTCGAGCGCACGGCCCAAGGGCCGGGTCATACCCTGCACCATCGCCACCCCGTGCAGGCGAATCAGAGCCCTGGCGACCCGGTCCAGTGAGATGAAGTCGGCCGAGTTGCGCATGTCGTGATCGGTCTCGACCATGAGCATCTCGGAGAACAGTTTGCTCTTGGGAAAGTGTCGATCGGCTGCCTGGAAACCCAAGTTGGCCGGGGCATTGGCCGGCTGGTACTGCCGGTCGTCGTAGTTCTGCCGGTAGCTCGGTACGAAGATCGCACCAATCATCACGACAGCCGAACTGGCCACCAGGATCGGCACCGGCCAGCGCACCACGCTCGCCCCGATGCGCCGATACAGATGCGCCTTCGCCGCCTGTCTCGGGTCGAACATTCCGAACAGGGAGCCGACGGTCAACACCGCCGGGCCCAGCGTCATCGCTGCCGCAATGGTGAACAGCATGGTGATGGCAACAGCTGGCCCCATGGTGTGGAAGTAGTTCAGGCGCGCGAACGTCAAGCAATAACATGCGCCGGCGATCGTCAGCCCAGAGCCGATGATGATGGGGGTCACGCCTTTGTATGCGATGTAAAAACTGTCCTCCCGGCTTTCACCGGCTTGCCGCGCCTCGTGATAGCGACCCATCAAGAAGATGCCGTAGTCCGTCCCCGCTCCCAGGGTCAGTGCAATGACGATGTTCACGGCGAACGACGAGAGTTCGATGTAGCCGAGATGCCCGAGGGTCGAGATAATGCCTTTCGCGACGAGCATTTCGATGAGGACTCCGAGCAAGGGCACCAGCAGCGTGGGCGGGGAGCGGTATACCAGCAGCAGCATCACGAGGATGAGGATGATCGTGACGATCGTGACGTTGTTCAGGCTCGCGTTGGCGATGCTCAGCGTGTCGGAGGCCAGTGGCGCCGCGCCGCTGACATAGACGTGGAGCCCGGGCGGCGGGGTGTCCTTGGCGACGATGTCGCGCACGGCGTCGACGGAGGCGTTGGCTTCGATCTGGCCAATGTCGCCGGCAAGGCGCAACAGCACATAGGCGCACTTGCCATCCACGCTCTGCGCTCCGGCCGCAGTGAACGGCTTGCCCCACAGATCCATCACGTACTGCACATGCTTGGGGTCTGCCTCGAACCGGCGCATCAATCCGTCGTAATACTGATGGTCCTGGTCGCCCAACTCTCGGCCAACGGCTTCAAACACGACCATGGTCAAGTTGGTCGAGTTGGACTCGTGGAACTTTGCGCCGATGTGCAGCAGCGCCCGCTGTGAGGGCGCGTAATGCGGGACCATCGGTCCGGCGAGTTCTTCTGCGACGTCCTCCACCTTGGGCATAAAGGCGGTGGTGGTGATCGCGAGAAATGACCAGAAGAAGATGATCGGTATCGCGAAAGCACGGACCATCCGGGGGATAAAGGGGCGTTTGATGCGGGGCTCGTCAAGGCGGTGCTCGCTCATGCCGATTTCACCCTGCACTCGACGTCGGCATTCTCGTGGTTACCCGACTGTTCATCGCGGACTACGCCATCCACCAGCATCCGGCAGCCCACCTGACCGCCGTGAACATGCACCGAAATGCTGCCGGACGCCACCGTGAGCGTGGTGGTCTCCGTGTGAGACCACGGCAGAGTCGTGATATCCACCGGATGCGGATGTCCGTCGATGTCCACGTAGACGAGCTTCCCGCCCGTCCCCGACGGAACCGAACACCTCGTAGGTCAGCCGCTTGAGATTGAACTCCTCAGGTGCCTGCGGACCATTGACGGTGATGACCGGCTCCGGTTCGGAGAACTGATGCACCTTGTACATGCCCAGCAGGCCCACACCGACCGCGATGACAGCGACCAACGGCATCCAGATCCGCGCCAGCCACGTCCTGCCGACCGAACGAGGGCTCACTCGATCACCTTTCGGAAGCCGATCCCACACCGGGCGTTCTAGCTCTGGTCCAGCCAATGCGACGTCTCAAATATCAACAAGGTTGATATATGAGCGCGCAGGCGCCGTTACCATCGCCGGGACACGAACACCCAGGTACGGACGTTATCATCTGTCGGCGTTGTAGGCAGCATGAACGGTCGCGTCTACTCGCGAGGTGCCCATGTGCTGCCGCTCAAGCCATGTTCCGCACACGCGATCTCAACCGAATGTGGCGAAGGATCTGGATGCCGAGGTTGGTGGAGGTCAGCATCGGGATAACGCCGAGAAACGTCCGCTCCGACGGGGTCGCTCCGTGTAGGTACTCCAGGCTGCCGAAGACGTAATACAACGACATCAAGAAGAGTGCGCCCGGAATGCACAACGTCAGCAGCGAGCCGCGGTCCACGATGACTTGCCTCGCGTACTGCACCTCGTCTGCTGACATCGGCTGGCGTTTACGTACCTTGCGTATCACCGTTTTGGTGCTGCCTATTTCTTCGCTGATCGGCAGTGTGGGCCGGTCTTCCAACCGTCTCACGTAAACAGTGGCAATGATGGCGACCACGAGAGCCAGCGCGAGTGCAATTACTGTCAGAAGAGCCCATAAGCCCGAAATCATGACGTCGAACCTAGCACCGGGTCTGGCTCGGGGCTTGGGGCAAATCTACAGCGGTTGATTGCGAACTCCCGTCAGCAGTTGCGCGATGGCTTCGGGGAGGTCCTGGGAGGGCACTGCGGTATGGGGATTGAGGAGTCGGTCGCAGACGAGGCCGTTCACCAGCGCAGTGAGGGTGGGGGCCAGCAAATCAGGCTCGACTGGCTCGGCGGTGTGCGCGTTCGTCACCAACTTCCGCGCCAGCTCGACGAAAACTTTTAGGCGCTCGGCGAACATGTCGGCGAGTTGCGGGCTGCGCAGTGCCTCAAGCTGAAGCTCGAGGCGGGCGAGCTGGCGCGGCGCGGCTGCGGGCGCAGTCCAGTCGTTGACTATCGCCGCTATCAGCTCTGCCGGGCTTGCCCTTTCGGCGCTACCAACCACCTGAGCCATCACCTGCTCTAAGGCAGCCCGGTCGAGTTCGGCGAGCCGTTGCGTAGCGGCGGCCAGCAAGCTGGCGCGTGTGCGGAAGTAGGCGCTTGTCGAACCCTCTGGAATGCCGAGGTGCTGGTCGACAGCGCGGTGGGTCAATCGCCGGGAGCCCTCCTCGGCCAGCAGTGCAATGGCGGCGTCGGCGATCGCAGTCCGGCGTTGTGCCGCCGACGCCCGTCTTGCGGTCACCATGGGCGTAGTCTACATTTGTAGAAAATCTACGGGTGTAGAAGTCCCCAGAAAACATGGGTTGCCCGGTGACATCCGGGAGGAGACTAGGCCGATGCAGGTACAGGACGAGCCCGACGCCGGCGCGCCGGACGAGCCGAACGCCGCCGCACAGGCAGTGATTACCGCGTCCGGTCTAGGGCTGGACGGCGAACACGGACCGCTGTTCTCCGGCATCGATCTGACCATTACGCCCGGTTTCCATGCCGTCCAAATGCCCGGCGGCCCAGCACAACACACCTTGCTTTTGACGCTGGCAGGCCGGCTCAAACCCAGCCACGGCACGTTGAGGGTGCTCGGCGATACCCAACCCCGCGCGATACGCCGGCACTGTTCGATTGCGGCGTTCGCCGACATCGATGAGCTGGAGGAGTCGGTGACCGTGCAGACGGTGCTCGCCGAGCAGCGCCGCTGGCTGGCGCCGTGGTACTCGCCGGTGCCGATCGACGCAGGACAGACCGAACTGGCTGAGGTGTTCGGTGAAACGCCGTCCCCGTCGGGCAACACGTACATCGTCGAGCTGTCCGATCTGGAGCTGTTCTTACTGCGGATCACGTTGGCGCTGTTTTCGGATCGCCCGATCCTGGTGGTCGGCGATCTCGAGCAGGTCCGCGATAACTCCCGGCGGGAAATCGCGGTCGACCGACTTGGTGACATCGCCACCCAGCGCACTGTCGTGGTCGGGGTGACCAATCCGCTTGGCAGCAACGCCCCTGACCACGACCTGCACGATCACCGCGACTCGATCGGAAGGGACTGACAATGCTGGCTGGAATCGCATTCGGCTCGGAGATCAAGCGTTTCGGCCGCAGCCGGATGACACGCGCCGCGATTGTGGTGCTGATGCTGCTGCCGCTGGTGTACGGAGCGCTGTACCTGTGGGCGTACTGGGATCCATTCGGCCACGTCAACAAGATGCCGGTAGCACTGGTCAATGCCGACCGCGGCGCCGTCGTCTCCGGCCAGCAGTTCAACGCCGGAGCCGAGATCGCCAAGAGCCTGACCGCCGACCACAGCTTGGACTGGCATGTGGTGGATGCCAAGGAGGCCCGCGATGGGGTCGAACACGGCAAGTACTACTTCATGCTCGAATTGCCCCCGGATTTCAGTGCAGCGATCGCGTCGCCTACGACCGGTCATCCGAAACAGGCCAACCTGATCGCGGTATATAACGATGCCAACAACTACATCTCGTCGAGCATCGGTCGCACCGCTATCGACCAGGTGCTCAACGCAGTCTCGACCCGGATCTCTGGCGAGGCGGTCAATCAGGTTCTGTCCGTAGTGGTCTCATCGGGTGCGGGGATCAAGCAGGCCGCCGCGGGCGCCAGAGAGCTCGCGGACGGTGCAGCGCAGGTGGATGATGGCGCCGGGCAGCTGGCTGCCGGTCTGCACACCGCTCGGTCCGGTTCGGCGCAGCTTGCTACCGGCGCCAAGCAGCTCTCTGACGGAATCAACTCGGCCACCGACCCACTGCTGGCGGTGGCAAAGGCGTTATCGGCCATCGGCGGCAACACCGACCAGCTACAGCAGGGCGCGACGGCGCTCCAGCAAGCCACCGACCAGATCGGTGCCATCGCCACGGCGCAGGACACTGCGGCCAACTCGCTCGCCGGTGTGATCAACCAGCTCTCCACCAGTCAGGACCCGGTGGCGAACAACGCCGCCGGGACGCTGCGCGGCATACAAGACCAACTCCGTCAGCACCAGTTCACGCCACAGATCCGCCAACAGCTCACCGACGCCCAGAACGCCGCGATCTCGATGACCCAAGCGCTGCGTGCACCCGGCAGCCCGCTGAAATCCGCCCTCGACCAAGTCGGCAGCCAGGGACAGGACCTGACGAACAAGCTGACCCAACTGCGCAGCGGAGCCCAACAGCTTGCCTCCGGCAACGCCGAATTAGCAAGCGGTATAGCCAAGCTGGACGACGGGGCGCAACAGCTCAAATCGGGTACTGGGCAACTCAGGACGGGCTCGGCCGAGCTGGCGACAAAACTCGCCGAGGGCGCCAACCAGGCGCCCACCTGGACTACTCGACAGAAGGATGCGATCGCCAACACGATCGGCGGTCCGGTTCACCTCGAAACCTCACATGAGAACGCCGCCCCCAACTTCGGCACCGGCATGGCGCCGTTCTTCCTCACGCTCGCGTTGTTCTTCGGCGCACTCGTGCTCTGGATGGTATTGCGGCCGTTGCAAAACCGTGCGATTGCCGCGGAGGTGATCGCGGTCCGGGTGGCGCTCGCCAGCTACCTGCCCGCGGCAGCGATCGGCGTGTTCCAGGCGACCATCCTGTACTGCGTGGTGCGATTTGCCCTCGGGATGCACGTCGCGCATCCCGCCGCGATGTTGGTGTTCATGATCTTGATCTCGTGCGCGTTCATCGCCGCCACGCAGGCGATCAACGCACTCGTCGGCCCGGCAGTGGGCCGAGTGCTGATCATGGCGTTACTCATGCTGCAACTCGTCAGCGCCGGTGGCATGTACCCGGTGGAGACCACGTCCAGGCCCTTCCAGGTATTACACAACTACGACCCAATGACCTACGGAGTCAACGGATTACGACAGCTCATACTGGGCGGCATCGATTACCGGCTATGGCAGGCGATCATCACGCTGACTGGGATCTGGGCGTTGGCGCTGACGGTCTCGTCCCTATCCGCCCGACGTAACCAGCTGTGGAACCTGACCAGACTGCTGCCCGCAATCAAAATCTGACCAGCAGATCAAAGTAGCAACGTCAGTTCACCTGTCGGCTGCGCGCGATCGCCTTCTCCCAATTGGACTTACGGCGGGGACCACCTGCGGACATCACTGGCAAGCCTGTTCGCACGCAGCATGTCGTCCTCCACGCAGTGAGTGCCCGATAGCGCCGCAGTGCCGAGCGCGGTGGCGCACATCGCCGCGCTCGTGGTGCAAGCTCCGCTGCGGGGCATATGCCAGTATGGCAGTCAACTGCCACATTGTCCTGACATTCTTCACACCGAGGGATCCGAGCAGCCGCGCGCCGCGGTTAGGTCAGCGACGCGGCGTAAATCTGGTCGATGTTCGATTTGAGCTTCTCGTCGAAGTCCGCATCGGTCTGGTCGATAGTGAGCCCCTCGGTCAACGCTCGCGAGAAGCTGGCGATGAGGCCGTGATTGCGCTCCAAGATTTCGCAGCTATCCGCGAGGGTGTAGCCGCCGGACAGCGCGACCACACGCAGCACGCGGGGATGCTCGATCAGCGGCGTATAAAGGTCGTCTTCGTCGGGCAAAGTCAGCTTGAGCATTACCTGCCCGTCTTCGTCGAGCTCGTCGAGCTTGGTCTTTAACCCTTCCACGAGGAGGTTGTCCGCTTTGAGCTTGTCGGGGCATTTGATGCTCACCTCGGGTTCCAGGATCGGCATGAGTCCGCGGTCGGCGATTGTGTGCCCGCACTCGAACTGCTGCTCGACGATGGCCTTAATCCCCGCCGCGTTCGGCTCCTGGATGAACGAGCGCATCTTGGTACCGAAAATGCCCTTATCAACGGCTCGGTCCAATAGCGGGTTGAGCTTGGTCATCGGCTTCATGAGCTGCACGCCATATTTAGCCTCGCTGAGGCCCTGGTCGACCTTCACGAACGGCACGATGTGCTTTTGCTTCCATAGAAACGCCGGGGTGTCCTCGCCGTGGATGGCACGGTCCATCGTCTGCTCAAAAAGGATCGTTGCCAATATCTTGTCGCCGGAGAAGCTTGGACTCGACATCAGGCGCTCACGCATCTGGTGGATCATGTCGAACATCTGCTCGTCGTTGCCGTAGGCATCCTCAGGGATCCCGTAAAGCTTGAGAGCCTTAGGGGTGCTGCCACCGCTTTGATCGAGCGCGGCGATGAAGCCCTGCCCTGAGGCCATCACGTTGCGTTGTTCTTCGTTCACTCCAGTCCCTCCTCAGTTGCCCGGTCGTTGGCCTTCTAGGCCTTCTAGCATCACGCACCGGCACCCCGTGCGGCTACCACTTGGGACAGGCCGGTAAACCGCTTCGGTCCTGAGGCGGAGTCGCCACCGATACGTTGGTCAGTGACGGAAAGGAACCTGATGGCGCAGCGCGACCACGACTCCACCGAAGACCTGCTGCAGGAGCTGCTGTGGACCTACGGGCCGTGCGGCCAAGAGGACGCGGTGCGGGCCGTGTGTGCCCGCGAACTGCAACCCCTCGTCGATGACATGTGGACCGACGAGGCTGGCAACTTGATCGGCTACATCGGCGCCACCGACGGCTCCGGCAACAACGCTGCTGGACAGGCGCATCGCCACCGATCGGCTTCATCCGCTGGACCGGGCAATGCGACGCGGGTCATGGCGCACATGGATGAACTGTCCATGCTGGTCAAGCGGGTCGAACCCGATGGCACCCTGCACATGACTCAGCTCGGGGTGATGTATCCCGGCAATTTCGGGCTTGGCCCGGTCGCAGTGCTCGGCGACCGGCAGACGGTGACTGCGGTGCTCACGCTTGGCTCCGAACACACCACCATTGAGAGCCCGCGGATCTGGGAGACCAAACCCGATCAGGGCGATAAGGCGCTGGATTGGCAACACGTTTATGTCTTCACCGGCCGTAGCCCCGATGAGCTTGACGCGGCGGGTGTGCACGCCGGCAGCCGGGTATGCATCGACCGCAGCAAGAGGGACTTGGTGGAATTCGGAGACTATATCGGGGCCTACTTCCTTGACGACCGCGCCGCGGTGACCGCGCTGCTGCGCGCGGCTCGCCTGCTGCGCGACCGCGGGCAACGACCCGCCAACGACGTCTACCTCGTTTTCACGACCAACGAAGAGATTGGCGGGGTAGGTGGCTCGTATGCCAGTGCCTCCCTGCCCGGCACGCTCACGCTGGCTTTGGAGGTTGGGCCCACCGAGCGGGAGTATGCGACCACCGTCACCGGTGGTCCGATCGTCGCCTACAGCGACGCCTTGTGTGTATACGACAAGGATGTCGCGGACCGGCTGCTGAGCATCGCCACCGATCGGGGACTGGGGCCGCAAGCGGCGACCCTGGGCGCGTTCATGTCCGACGCCTCCCACTCGAAGGCCAGCGGGCTGGCACCATGCGCGGGGCTGCTGTGCCTGCCCACGTTGAGCACCCACGGCTTCGAAGTCATCGCCCGCAGTGCGATCGATGCCATGGCCGTTGTCGTCGTCGACTTCCTGCTTTAGTTGGTGACGACGGCAAGGTCCTGGCCTGTGGCCCAGGCCTTTTCAAAGGTAGCCAGGGAGACTCGCTCGTCGCGGCCGGTCTTGATTCCGCTGTCGTTGAGGTGCACCACACCGGTTTGGGGGTCGATGCCGGTGACCACCACAACGTGGTTGTCGGTGTCACGGTCGCCGGCGGCATTCCAGATGGTCTGGGCGTTGACGGCCGCGATCACCTTGTGCCCTTGGGCCAGATCTTGCTCGAGCCCGCCGAGGCTTGATCCAGCCAGCGAGGACTGGATGCCGTAATGCGCCAGCAGCACCGGCAAGTTTCTGATATCGGTGCCCTTGCGGCGGCGGTAGATCGGTCCGGCGCCGGTGATGCCGGAGCTGGTTTTGGCCAGGGAAGTGATCTTCCGCTCGGTGGGCTCGTTGCCGGTGATCTGGCCGACCACATCGGCTACCGCCATTTCGCCACAGTCGCTGCTGTGCTGCAGGCGCCAGAACGGCGCGGCGGCGGCCGGGTCACCGAACGTCCCAGTCTGTTGATTGGCGCCGAGGCCGATCGGGTTCGCAGCGGCGCGGGCCGGTTCAACCGCGACGGCCAATGCGACCAACGCGGCGGCCGCGGTCGCGACTGTCGCGACCGTCAAGGGGCTGTTCATGGGTGGTTCCTTTTCGGCTCGCGCCTGTCTGAGGGCGTGGTGGGTCGAAACACAGGATCTAGCGCGGCCCTTGTTGGAATCTTGCGGCGCAGTTCATCGGTGGTTTTAGTCGATCAAGGATTGGGTCCCCAGAATGATCGCGAGGGCGAGGCGCTCCGCGTCGTCGGTGTCAGGTCCGGCGGTGTAAATCATGATGCGCAGGTGCAGCCGTTCGCCAGGGATCCGGGACGCGAAGCACGGCTGTGGGAGGCCACGGCCGGGTGCTCAAATCGGCTAGCTACTTCGACCTGAAAAAGGGTTGATGGTGAGGGGCCAGTTAGTGGCAGTGCCGGTGGTTGTGGGTCCGGTCCGGCGAGGTCTGCCGTTATGAGGTCAGGGCGCTGATCTTGACGAGGTTATGGGCGAATACTCGCGTGTCCGCACCAGGTCCGGGCTGCCGGTCAGGGTGGTCAGTTCGGTGCGGTTCCAGCCGTAGCTGCGTTTGAGGTGGTTGATTCGTCCTTCGCATCCAGTTCGCCATTTGATCTTGGACCGGAAGGCTTTTCGGTGTTCGAGCTCCCGTCGGGCGGCGGTGGGCTTGCTGGCGCGAGGGATGGCCACGGTGCGCACGCCGAGGCCGCGCAGATCGGCTTCCACCGCGGCATAGCCGTAGCCGCGATCAGCAGTGACCGCGGTTGGGGCACGACCGGCACGGCCGGTGATGCGTGCGATGGCCGGCACCAGCTGTGGCGCGTCGGCAGGGTTACCGATTTCGACGCTGTGGTCGAGGATGACACCGTCGGCGTTGTCGACGACCTGGGCTTTGTAACCGAACTCCACCGGTTTGCCGAGCCGACCCTTGCGGATCGGACGGGCATCGACGTCGTGGAAACTGACCATCCTGGTGGCCGAATCGGGCATCACCCCGGCCAGTCGGCGGCGGGTCTGGTCGACCACGCGGCGCGTGCGTTCCAGCAGGATGGCCAGGTCATTGAGTGCGCGGTGCAGCTGTCCGCGACGTCTGCCGGTCGCGGTGGGCAGCCTGCGGCGGGCATTGCGCACCACAGCTTGGGCATCAGCAATCACCGATTCAGCAATGCCAGCCAGTTCCCCGGTGATCCGCAGCACCGCAGTCTGGCCTTGCTCACGTGCTGCCGCACCACGCAGCCGCAGCTTGGAAGCGATCGAGCGAGCACGCTGACCCGCCGAGCGACGGCGATCACGCACCCGGGTACGAGTCGCCCCACCGGCGGCCTGAATACGGCCGATGGTGCGCGTCATCGAGCCCACGGCTTTGGCCAGCAGACCCGAGTCGGTCGGATAGGCCACCGCAGCCGTCACCACCGTGGTGTCAGCGCGGACCTTGTCGGTGCGCAACAGCTTCTGGCCGGCAGCTTTGGCCAACAGCGCCTCGTTAAGACCGGCCACCGCAGCGTCCCCGCACCGGCTGCTCAGTTTCATCAACGTGGTCGGATGCGGCACTCGGGTACCGAACGGGATCCGGCAGAACCGCTGCCAGGAGATCGAATCGGCCACCTCGCGGCACAGCGCCTCATAGCCCAGCCGGTAGCGGAACTTCAAGAACATCAACCGCAGATAGGTTTCCATCGGAATCGACGGGCGACCGATCCGGGCGTCGAAATACCCGCCGAACGGCGCGAAGAACGCCGGATCGTCCAGCAGCGCATCCACCCGAGCCAACTCGACCGGCAACACCAACAGCTCGGCAGGCAAGATCGCGTCCCACAACGTCGGCTGGTCGTTTACAGTTCTGAACACGATGGCCTCGATCCCTTCTAGCCCAAGGGGTTGAGGCCATCTTCTCGTCCAAACACCCCCAGCTCAGGGATCGCCACGCCCCGACTTTTTCAGGTCGAAGTAGCTAGACGGCGTCGCGGGGTAGTCGGGCATCCACCGCACCTGTGCGATGCGTTGGATGAGTTCGTCATTGGTGCGATTCGGCGCGACACCGTCTGCGACGGCCTGCGCAGCAACGGCGTGGGCGATGCGCACAGCGACCTCGGGCACGTCCGACCACGCCGGCAGCAGCGGCTGGTCTGGGTCGGCGAGGGCGGGCGATGCGTCTCCTAGCGTCGCCGCGGCGACCCGCATCATCTCGTCGGTGACCCTGGTGGCTTGTGCGGCCGTCACAGCAAGCCCCATAGCGGGGAAGATATAGACGTTGTTGCATTGGGCGATAGGGCGCTCCACGCCGTCACGCACCAGGGGTGCGAACGGCGAGCCGGTGGCGATCAACGCACGCCCGTCGGTCCACTTGTCCAATTCAGCCGGATGCGCTTCGGCGCGGCTGGTCGGATTAGACAACGGGAAGATGATCGGCCGCTCGGATTTACCGGCGAGCTCACGCACAATGCTCTCGGTGAATGCGCCGGCGGCAGTGGATAGACCGAGTAGCACACCCACGTCGACATGATGGACGACGTCGGCGAGCTGTGCGGGCCCGGACAAGCCCCAGTCGGCCACCCGGCCAGCGGGTTGGGCGAATTCACGCTGTGTCCCGGAAAGGTCCGTGCGGTCGTCGGTGAGCAGCCCCACCACGTCAACTACCCAGATCCGTTCCCGGGCAGCCTGTTCAGATAGTCCCTCGGTCACCATTTCGCGGCGGATCATGTCCAGGACACCGATGCCGGCTGAGCCCGCGCCGAGCATGACGACCTGCTGCTGCGACAGCGGGCGCCCCGCCACTTTTGCGGCGCCGTGCAGTGCACCGAGGGTCACAGCGGCGGTGCCCTGGATGTCGTCGTTGAAGGTGAGCAGCGTGTCGCGGTAGCGGGCCAGGATCGGCTGGGCGTGCACAGTGGCGAAGTCCTCCCACTGCAGCAACACATCGGGCAGTTGTGCGCGCACGGCCGTGACGAACTGGTCGATGAAGGCGTAGTACGCGTCGTCGTCGATGCGCCGGTGGCGCCAGCCCAGGTAAAGCGGGTCGTCGAGAAGCTCGACGTTGTCGGTGCCCACGTCGAGCACAATCGGGAGTGTGCGAGCCGGGTCGATGCCGCCGATGAGCGTGTACAGCGAGAGCTTTCCGATCGGGATGCCCATCCCGCCGATGCCTTGGTCACCCAATCCGAGAATCCGTTGGCCGTCGGTTACCACGATCACGTCGACATCGCATTGGGGCCGATTGCGCAGCACCTCGTCGAGGCGGTCGCGGTCGGGATAGGAAACGAATAATCCCCTAGGGCGACGATAGATCTCACCGAAACGTTGACAGGCCTCGCCGACCGTCGGGGTATAGACGATCGGCAGGGTCTCGGGGATGTGGTCGCGTAACACGCGATAGAACAGCGTCTCGTTGCGGTCCTGCAGCGCGCGTAGGTAGATGTGCTTGTCGAGATCATCGCGGCGAGTGGAGAATTCATGCCAGCAATGCTCGGCTTGCTGTTCAAGTGTCTTCACCGCGGTCGGCAACAGGCCCAGCAGACCGAATCTGCGGCGCTCGTCGAGCGTGAAGGCAGTGCCCTTGGTCGTCAATGCGTCGAACAGCTTGGCCTGTCCGCGTTCCTCGTCAGACATTGACAGATCCTCACTCAGCCACGGGGGTTTCGGGTTGCATTTCGAAAGACTTCTGAAGGCTGGCCGGTCGAGTACCCAGACCGCCTCTGATCTTCTTCGTCCATGGAGCTTCGATGAGCCGCTTGGTCTCGTCAAGCATCGACTTGGGCTCCAGCTTGCGGTAGGCGTCTATTTCGCCTGCAGCGACGGCGGTCATGGTGGCGTACACCGGCTCGGGTCGAATTGGGCGCGAGGAAGTCCCGTCAGCGTCTTCGAAGTGACCCATCGCGTCTAGAGGAGGCGGATCAGTCGTAGACGATCACCGCACGCCCGACGATGTTGCCGCGGCCAAGTGCTTCAAGGTTGTTGTTGATGTCGTCGATCTTGACCGGGACGACGTTGTGCTTGATCAATCCCGCGTCAGCGAGGGCCGGAACTTCGGTCAGGTCGTTGTAGATGCCCAGAACGATCCGAAATAGGACTTCTCGCCGCTTACAAACGGGAACAACGGTAGCTGCACGCGCCCGCCAATTGTGTGGCGAAGGCAACTTATCGCTTTCACGCAGCGGCCGCGACCGGATTACGGAGACGCGCTAACAAGCCTCAGCGAAGTCGTTGCTGCTACAGCCTCACCGTCATCGGGCCTACGTTCCAGATGTCATCGCAGTACTCGGCGATCGCCCGGTCCGAGGAGAACTTGCCGCAACGTGCGGCGTTGAGGATCGACATACGTGCCCAGGTGTCAGGCTCCTGCCAGGCGGCACCAACCCCGTCCTGGCAGTTGATGTAGGACCGATAGTCAGCAAGGGCCAGGAAAGGGTCGTGGTCGCGCAGCGAATCGACCACGGGGCGCAGGGTCTCAGTATCGCCGTCGGTGAATTGCCCTTCGGCAATCAGGTCCAGCACCTGGGCCAGTTCAGGATCACGCTCGATATACGTCGCGGGCCGGTAACCTTCGGCCTTGACTTGTTCCACCTCTTGCTCGGTCAATCCGAACAAGAAGAAGTTCTCCGCACCCGCTTCGTCGCGCATCTCGACGTTGGCGCCGTCAAGCGTTCCGATCGTCAGCGCGCCATTCATCATGAACTTCATGTTCCCCGTGCCCGAGGCTTCCTTACCGGCGGTGGAGATCTGTTCGGACAGGTTGGCGGCCGGGTAGATCAGATGCGCACTCTTCACGTTGAAATTGGGAACGAACACCACCTTCAAGAATCGGCTCACGTCCGGGTCGGCGTTGACAGTATCGCCGACGGCAGTGATCAACTTAATGATGCGTTTGGCCATGAAATATCCAGGCGCGGCTTTGCCGCCGAAAATGAACGCACGCGGCGAGATTTCGAGTCTGGGATTCTGTTTGAGCCTGTTGTAGAGGGTGATGATGTGGAGCACATTAAGGTGTTGCCGCTTGTACTCGTGGATCCGCTTAACCTGGACGTCGAACATCCAGGTCGAGTCGAGCTCGACACCTGTCACCGCGTGCAGATACTCCGCGAGCCGTCCCTTGTTGGCGCGCTTGACCTCTCGCCAACGCTGACGGAACCCCGGGTCGTCGACGTAATCCTCCAGCCCGCGCAGTCGGTCGAGGTCGACCAGCCATCCACCGCCGATCGTCTCGTCAAGCAGTCGCCGCAGGCCGGGGTTGGCCAATGCCAGAAATCGTCGCGGCGTGACACCATTGGTGACGTTGCCGAATCGGTGCGGCCACATCTCGTAAAAGTCCTTGAGCACACTTGATTTCAACAGTTCCGAATGCAGAGCCGCCACACCGTTGATTGCATGGCTGCCGACAGTGGCCAGGTGCGCCATCCGCACGCACTTACCGCCGTCTTCACCAATCAGCGACATCCGACGCACCCGATCGTCGTCGCCAGGGAATCGGCCACGCACCTCATCGAGGAAATGTTCGTTGATGCGAAGAATGATCTGCAGATGCCGGGGCAGTGCCTCACTGAACATCGACAGCGGCCAAGTCTCCAACGCCTCAGGCAGCAGGGTGTGATTGGTATAACCGAAGGTGGCCACCGTGATGTCCCACGCCTCGTCCCATTCCATGTAGTGCTCGTCTACGAGTAGCCGCATGAGTTCGGCGACGGCGATGGACGGGTGGGTGTCATTGAGCTGGATCGCCCATTTCTGCGGCAACGTCACGAGCGGCTGGTTGGCCCGCTCCTGATGGATGCGCAGGATGTCCTGCAGGGAGCAGGAGACGAAGAAGTACTGCTGCAGTAACCGCAAGCGTTTGCCGGCTTCGGGCTCGTCATTGGGGTAGAGCACCTTGGAGACAGTCTCCGAGATCACTTCTTCGTCGACCGCCTTGTAGAAGTCACCGGTGTTGAAGACTTCCAGTGCGAATGACTCAACCGCACGTGCGCTCCACAGCGTCAGGGTGTTGCAGGTGTTGACGCCGTAGCCCTGGACCGGGGTGTCATAGGAGACGCCCTTGAGTACCTGCTGCGGTGTCCAGCGCACAACGACGCGACCCGCGCCGTCCGAGTGCTCCTCGGTGTAGCCGCCCCAATTCACGATGTAGCTAGCGTCGGGTTTATCGATTTCCCACGGGTTGCCGTAGACCAGCCAGTTGTCGGTCTTTTCGACCTGCCAGCCGTTGTGAATCTCCTGCTCGAAGATGCCGAATTCGTAGCGGATGCCGTAGCCGATGGACGGGCGTTCGAGCGTGGCCAGCGAGTCGAGGTAGCAGGCGGCCAGCCGACCCAGGCCGCCATTGCCCAGTCCAGGCTCTTTCTCGCAAGCAAGGATGATATCGAGATCCTGACCCAGCTTCGCCAGCGCTTGGCGCGCCTCGTCTTCAATCCCCAAGTTGAGCAGGTTGTTGCCTAGTTGCGGTCCCATCAGGAATTCGGCCGACAAATAGCACGTGACCTTGTTGGACAGCTCCAGCCAGTCCTGCGTGGTGGCCATCCAGCGCTGCTGCATGCGATCACGCACCGCCAGTGACAGCGCGCGGTAGTAATGATCTGGCGTGAGCACCGCCGGTGGCCTCGCGATCGAGTAGATCAGGTGGTCGCTGACGGCCTGGCGTAATGCATCGGCCGACATCCCAGTGCGCACGGCGGTTCGGTTGCCGCGGTCGGGGGTCTCGACGTCATCGGCCAGCCTGTGCACGAGGTCGGTCATTTGCCTGCTCCACGCTTCCTAGCCGGTGATTAGATCGGGCGGGAAGCTGACAGCATCGCAGGGCTGTGTTTCCTCGGAGAGAGACCTTTTTGTCATTTCTGTGAATAAGCGTCGCAGCCGCTGGTCGAAATCTGGCCGTTAACGGAGGTGACGCGCTTCGACCGCCGCGAGGTCAGCAATGTCCGCGTTGGTGCTGTGCTCGCGGTGCGATCAGGTCGACGGCCCAGCGCTGGTAGAAGACGAGGTTGGTGACCAGTCCGATCGGCCGCCGTAACAGGCACCACGCCGCGTCAGCCGATAGCGCACCGACGGAAACCGCTAGCGCCGCCGTCAGCAACATCCGTCGATCAACCGTGAAATCCGCCAGGTGCCCGCTCATGACAAAACTCCCCGATCCGGTCGATGATCCGTGCCAGCCCCGCCGCGCTCGCCGACGCCATGCGTGCCTCGGTTCCGGCCAGCGCCGCTTGGGGTCTGCCCCGTTGGGCATAGCCCACGTTATTGATCGACCGTCAGCTAATCTGGTCGGCTCGGCGGGAACTCAGCACGCTTACTAATGGCGTCGCGATAGGAGTAGACCCGGTCTGGGATCGTGCCAACCGCCGCGATGATGCGACCGTCACGCCCGTATGCAGCGACGAATCCCTCTGCGTGGGAATCGCCTTCGATGATTTCGAAAGCGTCATAATCGGTTGTCACGCCGAGCATTTGGATCTTGAGGTGATACTGGTCAGACCAGAAATACGGTAGTTCGTCGTACTGCTCCGCGCGGTCTTTGCCTGCCAGCAAGGTCCGAGCCGCAGCTTCGCCTTGACGCCCGGCGTGGTCCCAGTGCTCGACATGCAGGTGCTGCTGATACAGCGGATGCCACCAGCGCGCGACATCACCGGCAGCAACAACATCGATCCCGCCTTCGGCCGCACCGGTGGCATCGCAGACAACGCCACCCTCTATCCGCAAACCGGAGTTGGCCAGCCAGTCGGTGGCAGGTGCCACGCCCAGGCCAACGACGACAAGGTCCGCCGGAAGCTGCGAACCATCGGTGAGCCGTACCGCTTCCACCCGCCCGTTACCAATGAATGCGTCGACGCCCACCCCGAAACGCAGGTCAATCCCATGCTGACGATGCAGTTCCGCCCAACGAGGCGCAAGCTCCTTGCCCAACGCTTGAATTAACAAGCCCTCGGCCTTTTCGATCAGCACCACATCGAGCCCCATCGAGCTGCAGCTGGCGGCAACCTCGGCGCCGATGAACCCACCTCCGATTACCACTACCCGAGGATGCGAACCGAGTCGTTCCCGGATGGCCAAGCAGTCCTCGACGGTGCGAAGCAGCAGCACCGCATCGGGAACCGGCCCGCCCGGCCATTCCCGTGGGACTGCGCCGCTGGCGACCACCAGACCGTCGAACGCGAGGGACAGATCCCGGTCGCCGTCGCGGACCTGCACTTTGCGCGAAGACATGTCCAGCCCAAGTGCAGATGCTCCTCGCAGTACTCGCGCCTCGAAATCGAATTGCGGGGCAAGGTCGATTCCTGCGCGGTGTATTTTCCCGGTCAGCAGTTTCTTAGACAGTGGCGGCCGGTGGTAGGGGGCGTGCCGCTCGGCGCCCACGATGGTGAGGTCACCGTCGTAGCCATCCTGTCGGAGCGTTTCGGCTGCCCGTGTCCCCGCCACCCCGGCACCGACGACAACGATCTGTTCTAGCTGACGACTTGTCGGCACAGGTCAGTCCTCCACCGTGATCGCCTGGGTGGGACAGGACACTTCGGCACCCTTCAACTGCTGCCGCAGCTCCGCCGGCGGCGTGTCTTGGAGCAGATGAAGTCCATCTTCTTGCACGTCGAACACCTCGTGGCAAATGCTCATGCACACGCCGTTCCCGTCGCAGGTGTCAAGGTCCACCGAAACTTTCATCGAACCTCGACCCTTTTCGCTTCCGCGCGGGGTGTCTCGATTCTTCGAGAAAGATCAGGTGAGCTACCGTGCGACTGCGCTCGCTCGCGAGCGGCTTTCGCTACAGGTGAATACTCCAGGTAGTCGATCGCCATCTGGGTGGACGCCTCTTCGTTTGGATGATGGCTGGGCCGCATATACCGGACGGGCGTTGTCACCAGAAGCTTCCATGGGCCCGGCAACCGGTACTCGCGGGCAGCCCAGAGCCAGTCCCGCCAGCGCCACTTGGCGTCGATGGTCGGGTCCTGGGCCATCAGGTATCGCGCTCCTGCGATCCACCAGCCCACGAACAGCGGCGCGGTCATCAACATCGAGAACGCTCTGATGAAGTAGTTGCCGCTGACGTGCTGGTAGACGTCGAACACCAGCGAGCGGTGCTCGACCTCCTCGGCTCCGTGCCAGCGCAGCAGATCGAGCATCATGGGGTCGGTGCGCGCATAATCCAGACCCCGGTTCGTCAAGACCCATTGGCCCAACATCGCGGTGAAGTGTTCCAGTGCGGCCACGTCTGCCAAGCGCCTGTACAGCCACCAACGCCGCAACGCCGGCGGAAAGAATTTCGGCGGGTCGCCCAGCGTCCACGACAACGTCTTGCCCAACCGGTCGGTGTAGGGCTTGGTGTCGATGCCTTGTTCGGCGAGATGGTCCAGCACCACCTGGTGCGCCCAGGCATGCCAGGACTCTTGTTGGATGAACGGTTTGATCGCCGCCTCCAACTCCGGGTCATCGACCAGCGAGGAGGCCTCCAAGACTGCCTTGATGAAGTGCCGCTCACCCTCGGGCAACAACAGATGCAAGACATTCATCATGTGCGTCGAGAACGGATCGTCGGGCACCCAGTGCAGCGGTGTGTCCGACCAGTCGAAACGGACCATCCGCCGATACTTCGGATAGCCCTCGTGGTGTAGTTGGATCTCTGGCATAAAACCCTCCCCGGTCGATGTGCACCATGAGCCGGATGCGCTCCAAACGACCGTCAACTGGCCTGTACCCATCCCGATAGCCGCTTATGCGTACCCGCGGTACTGCAATCCGTAAAGTTTCCTGAACGCCAGCGCTCGCCGCGATGAAATGCCGCCGATCGCCCTGGCATACGCTTCATCCACACCGCGCGAAAGGTCAGCCCATGCGCATCAGCCTGATCACCGGCCTCAACAATGAGTCGCCCGTCGAATCCTGTATCCGCGACTTGACCGAAGCGCGCGACGAGGGCTTCGCGCGGCTGTGGCTAACCCAGATGCCCTTCGATGTTGACCTGCTGACCGTGCTGGCCGCGGCGTTGCGTGAAGTTCCTGATATCGATGTGGCCAGTGGCGTAGTACCGATCCAGAATCAACATCCGATGCTGCTTGCGCAGCGAGCGTTGACGCTCAACATCATTGGCGAGGGCCGGTTCACGCTCGGCATCGGCGTGACCCACCGGGCCGTAACCGAGGGCATGTGGGGCATCTCCTGGGACAGGTCGGTGAAGCGGCTCTCCGAATACCTCGACGGTCTGCTGCCCCTGCTCGCCAAGGAGCAGGCCAACGTGTCCGGCGAGCTCGTCACGACCAGGGGAGCGCTGCAGATCCCGCATGCGCCGACCCCGCAGGTGTATGTCGCCGCGCTGGGTCCGCAGATGTTGAGGGTCGCGGGTCGACGCACATCGGGCACCATCACCTGGATGACGGGACCAAAAACGCTGCGGGAGCACATCGGACCGACGCTGCGCGGCGCGGCCGCAGACGCCGGACGCCCGGAGGGGTCGGTCGCCGTCGCGGCGGCCCTGCCGGTAAGCGTGACCGACGATGTCGAGGAGGTCCGATCACGCGCCGCCCAACAATTTGCGATGTACGGTCACCTGCCCTCCTACCGAGCGATGCTCGACCGCGAGGGCTATGCCGGCCCGGAAGATGCCGCGTTGATCGGCGACGAGTCCACGGTGTGGCAGCACCTCGACGAGCTTCGCGACGCCGGCGTGGCTGAGTTCGTCTGCATCCCGTTTGACCCGTCGCCCGAGGGAGGGCAGCGGACACGAGCATGCCTGCGGGCGTGGAAAACTCGGCCTTCTGGCAGCTAACAGCATCGGCATATGGACACCCTGCACGACAAGGTCGCCGTCATCACCGGAGCGGCCAGCGGCATCGGCCGCGCGATCGCGCAGACTCTGGCCGGCCGCGGCACCCACATCTTCGCCGTTGACATCAATAACGCCGGCATCGACCCCCTGATCGAGGACCTATCGGCCCGGGGTGCTAGCGGCGTTCGGCTATGTCGCCGATGTCTCCGATCCCGACGCCTTCGAGAAGATTCGGGACGCTGCGCTGGAGCGGTTTGGCCGGACCGATATCGTGGTCAACAACGTCGGTGTGCTGACTAACGGTCTGCCGCAGGATATTCCGGTCAGCGAGTGGCAACGCATCCTCGAGATCAACCTGATGTCGGTGGTGCGCAGCAACGCCGTGTTCCTGCCGTTATTACTTGACCAAGGCAGTGGACATCTGGTCAACACCGCCTCGTTGGCCGGACTGTTCACCTACTCCTACGACCGGTTGCCCTATGCGGCGACCAAAGCCGCAATCGTCCAAATCAGTGAGGGCCTGGCACTGTATCTGCGGCCCAGGAACATCGGCGTCACCCTGCTGTGCCCTGGGACCGGTGTTGACGAACATCGCCGCGTCGGTGCCAACGTTCGGGCCGGGAGCACCACTGCGTGTCCCCGGTGACCAGTTCGAACTGCTGGACCCTGCACTGGTCGGTGAGCTGGTGGCCGAGGCCATTCTGCACAACCGCTTCTTCGTGCCAACCCATCCTCAGGTCGTCGACGAGTTGCGCCGCCGCGTCGAGGACTGGGATGGCTACCTCGAGTATCAGATCTCGCGTGAACCCCCGCACCGAAAGGATTAGACCGATGAGCCAAACCCGGACCGAGGGGCTTGACGTGTTCAAGGAGATGATGCCCGGCATCGTGCCCGACAACATGGAAAGTCTGCGTGACGGCAGCTTTGCCGACGAAATGTTCGAACTCAGCCTTGATCATGTCTTCGGATCGTTGTGGACTCGGCCCGGACTGGACCGCCGCTCCCGCAGCCTGGTCACCCTGGGTGCGCTCATCGCGCTGCGGGCCGAGGAGGAATTGAAGTTCCACTTCCCTATCGCGTTGCGTAACGGCGTGACCGTCGAGGAACTCGAAGAAGTCGTTTACCACATCACCGGCTACGCCGGCTTCCCGGCGGCAAACACCGCCCGTGCGATCGGCCGCGAGGTGTTACCCGCACCGGGACGGGACACCACCACGAATCCGGCACCGCACGGATGACTGACCGCCGCTAACTTATTGCGGTGCAACAATTTTAGCGATCTGCTCGGCGACTGCGGCGCGGATTTGGGCGTCGCTTAAGTCTTGCAGACCGAACGCCACCCGCAGGGATGGTCCGATGAGCCCCCATCCGAATTGAAGTGCCATCGCGTGCGCCGCCAAGAGCCGTGCCTGGCGTTCGTCGCTATGCCCGGGCCGCACCTGTTCCAGGAACCATTCCATGCCCGGGTAGCGCTGTTGGAGTTCTGCGATGGGAAATCCGTCAAGCGTAGAACGCACCATGACACGCAGCTGCCGCTCGTGTGCGGCCTCCAACTGTTCTAATGGCGCGCCCGACTCGCGGAGTGCCATCGCCGAGTCGGCCAGATGCTGCAGAGTCGCCGCCAGCAGTTGGCGTTTGCTTCCGAAATGGCGATGTAGCAGGCCGTGATTTACCCCGGCCCGTGCGGCGACTTCCCGAATGGACGTTGCCGCAGGCCCTTTCTCGGCGAACAGCTCGCCGGCCGCCACAAGAACGGCGGCAACCACCTCGTCTTTGCCCAGCGGCTTAGCGGTGTCGGCAACCGTTGCGTGCGACGTAGCCATCTGTGTACAGTATCGGAATATCAGGGTGTAGTCATCTGCCTACAGCCGGAAGGGGCAACCATGACTAGTGATCTCCGCGTGGTGAAGCTGGGGGAGAACATCGGTGCGCGTGTTGACGGTGTGCGATTGGGGAGACTCGACGCCGAGACCGCGGCCGCCGTTAACGAAGCGCTCGGGGCCCACAAGGTGCTGTTCTTCCGCGGACAGCATCACCTCGACGACGAATCTCAGTTCGCCTTTGCCGAAAGCCTCGGCGTACCCACGAGCCCACACCCGACGCTGAGGTTTGACGGTAGCCGGGTCATGCGGCTGGACTCCGTGGGAGGTGGCGGCGCCAACCAGTGGCATACCGACGTCACCTTTGTCGACCGGGTACCCAAAGCCTCTATTCTGCGTGCCGTCGAGCTGCCTGCCTACGGAGGCACCACCACCTGGGCCTCCACGGTAGCCGCGTACCAGGAGTTGCCGCAGGCTCTGCAGCAGCTCGCGGACAGCCTGTGGGCCATGCACAGCAACGAATTCGATTATGCCCAAATCGATCCGGCCAAGTTAGCGGCATTGCAAGCCAACCGCGACGCGGTGCTGAAATACGCCGCCGAATTCCACTCAACCCACTTTGAGGTGCATCACCCGGTGGTGCGGGTCCATCCCGAGACGGGCGAGCGGGCACTGCTCCTCGGCGCCTTCGTCAAGCGCATCCTGGACGTCACCGGCAGCGAGTCACAGGCCCTGTTCCGGATTTTCCAAGACCGCATCACCCGGCTGGAGAACACCGTTCGGTGGAACTGGGAGCTCGGTGATGTCGCGATGTGGGACAACCGCGCGACCCAACACTACGCAGTCTCGGACTACGGAGACCAGCGTCGACGCATGCACCGGATCACGCTGGCCGGCGACATCCCGGTCAGTGTGAACGGTGAACACAGCCGGGTCGTTTCCGGCGACGCGACCGATTACTCGGTGATCGACAATCCGAAGCCACTCGTGGCGTAAGTCCGGCGATAGTTGTAGCAATATGCCGTTTCGATTTGACGAACCACGCGGGGCGGAAAAAGATTGACTGATGAGGATGAAACTGATGATCGCTGCGGCCTTGGCAGCTGGTGCGCTTTCCAGCAGTGGCGTTGCCTATGCGGACCCCGCTCCTGCTCCTGACCCGAACGGGCCGAAGTGTTGGGAGCCGACCCCGTCTGGGTGGATGCATACGGAATATGTGCCCTGCGGCTGGACGTATTCCGACGCGGACGGCTGGCAGCAGCTCCCGCCGGGATCTCCGTGACCGGTTTCGCACTCTTAGCCGGCTAACCTTCAGCGGCGGCGCTGACTGACACATCGCGGCCAGTCCCGGATACCCTCATCGCTGGAGTCGCTGCGGATGGACTAGAAGTGGCGACTTCCGACACGAGCAGATAAGGCTCGAGTTCTTCGACGTCGGCGCCGACCGTCGCCAAATCGTGACAAGCCGCGTGAGCTTGCATCAGCAGATCGAAGCCAACGGAAGCGTCGCCACCTAACACTTCGCGGGCTTTGAGGGGCCGCGATATTCCCCAGCCTGACGCTCATAACGATCATCCCCTCACGGCCGAGGCGGCCGGTGTACGGGAAGCATACGTATTACCACAAAGCGTAGTACTACATCAGCTGCGGGTAAAGGGATCGATTGGACATGTCGCGGGTGCTTATCTACCGGTGCGCTCGCGGTGTTTGCACCCAGGCCAGCAGCAGGGCCGGCGCAGGCCTTCCTCCAGTTCCTCCTGGGTCCGGCGAATGCGACGTTTCCGGGTCACCTCTTGCTTGGCATCCTCGACCCAGCAGATGAACTCGTTGCGTGCCAGGGGTGTGATGTCTTTCCAGGCAGCGAGTGCCGTGGAGTTCGTTATTAGTGCCGCGCGCAGGTCTGCGGGCAGTTTGTGCACCACCCCACCGGGCACTCGATGGCTGCTCACAGCGGCCAGGGTAACGCCTGTCGTCCGCTTTTCAGTTGAGGCTGGGTTTGATCGTTCCCTTTGCGCACGACGTTGCGAGGCTGCAACCCTTTCCGCCGCCGCGCGGCATCCTGCGGCTGCGTCATCGACAACCCGTTTTGGAAGGTTTTGCACGTGTGTGGAAGGGGGTATATGGGTTTGCATGTTGAGGAAATTGAAGCTAACGAAATCATTCGTAGTAGGCGGCGCGGTTGCTGCAGCGATTGCGGTCACCCCGGTGGCGGCAGCTGAAGCGTACGTGGCTGGCCCGGCGACGGGTGCACCGACGCATTCGGTCTTCAAGCAAGACCCGGGCGGAAGCGGCTGCGACCCCAGTGGCAACTGCGGCTCTGGCGGCCAGAACGGCGGGCCCGGCGGCGGTCCCGGCGGGCAAGGTTGCGTCCCGGGCGTCGGCTGCGGCTCCGGTGGCCAGTTCGCAGGTCCGGGCGGGGTGCCCGGCGGCAACGGCTGTCTGCCCGGTGTCGGTTGCGGCTCCGGTCACGGCTAAAGACATCGCGTAATCGATTCGCCACGACGGTCGACCGTCAAGGACGTCGGTCGACCGTCGGGGCGTCTCTGTTCCGGTGACCGGCGGTGAGGCCGCCGACGTGTCCGGCGTCAGCCTCGTCGTGCAACACACTGGTGGCCAGGTCGAACTTGACCCCCGGGATCGTTTCGTTGACAAACGGATTACCGGTCCACCAGGTAATGCGGCACTTCCGATGGCTGATCCGCCAACCGTCGGCGGTCCGAAGCAAGGTGTCGTCGTACCAACCGGTGCCATCCCACAGCGGGTTGCCATCGGCGGCCTTGCGCACTAGGCGCCAGCCGCCGTTGCAAAAGCTGTGCGCGTGGTCTCCGTCGACGTGGACCACGTGAGTGGACATCGTGTGCTGAGTGGAATCGAACGGATCGTGGAATACCGCGAAGTCCGATTTGAACCGGGCAAGATCGCTCCAATGCGATGAGGCGCCGTAGTCAGCGTCGACATCGGCGGTGAAGATCGAATCGAATAGCTGCCACCGCTGGCTGTCGACCGCCAGCCCGTAGAGATTGACCAGCTGCGTGATCGCCACGACGTCGCTGTCCCAGTTCGCCATCGGCTCATTCGCCTTTCAGGCTGCCGATGCGAAGGGAAAAGTCCGTACGTTTGACCTGCGCGGTGTTCTCGAGTTGCGCGACGTAGTCTTCGGGGTCACGGTCGGCGATCAGCAAGCCCTTGGTGGTCGCGTGTTGAGTCATGAAGTCGCGGTATTGCCGCCCGAGTGCTTCGCGAAGGCCGATCGGGGCATGGCGGCGGAAGTCTGATAGTCCCTCCCGTTCCTCTTCGCCCATGTGGTCGTCGTTGGCCTCTCGGGTGTGGCCGACCGCCGCCCACCACTCCTCAGTGCCGACTTGGCATGCGTTCGCGGCGCGTACTCCGTCGCGAATATCGTTGTGATCGCCGATTGCATCGAGCGTTTCGCCTTCGGGATCGTCGGTGCCCCGATTCAGCAGTTGCGGGTAGAAGATCTTCTCTTCGATGTAGGCGTGCACGTCGAGCTTCTCGGCAAGGGGGCGCCATACCCGCGCGAACGCGGCCGGGTCGACGGGCGTCTGCGCTTGCAGATAGTCCAGCTTGGCGAACCGTTCTCGGAACCAGTCGTGGTCAGCGAGGATCAACATGGTGATGTCGGCCATTTCGACTCCCCAGCTTCCGGTGACCACCCCAATACTGAAGGATCCTACTGAGCGCTGGGCGACCGATCTCGGGGATCGCGTGACGCTGATATACAGATGCAGCACCGCGCCCGAATGTGCGGCTGGCCGCACGTTCGCGTCCCAGCGTGCGGCTGGCCGCGCGTTCGACAAGGCCGCGGTGCTTCCTAGCCTGCGTCAGCGCCCGCCGGTTCCGAATATCGGGAATAGCCCGTCGGGCCTGACGCGTTTGCGCCCACATGAAAGCTTTCACGGAGACCGAAGGTCAGGAGTTCCTCGCCGCATTGCATGTAGGCGTGCTGTCCGTCGCTGCCGACGGCCGCCCGCCGGCCGGCGTCCCGATCTGGTACGACTACACCCCCGGCGGCCAGATCCGGATCAACACCGGTGCGTCGTCTCGCAAGGCCAAACTCATCGAGCAGGCCGGCGCGGTCACGCTGGTCGTGCAGCGTGAAGAGCCGCCCTACCAATACGTGGTGGTGGAGGGCACGGTCGTCGAAACGACCAAGCCGACTCCGCTGGATGTGCGGGAAGCCATCGCTATCCGCTACCTCGGCGAGGAAGGTGGACGCGCGTTCGTCCGTAGTCTTGAAGGTCGGGACAGCGTCCTATTCACTGTCCGCCCCGACCGTTGGCTCACCGCCGATTTCTCTGGCGACCTGTAACCCTCCCGAAGATATCGCGGTCCGCGGATTCGAGCTAGGCCGTCCGTCGTGTCGCGGACGGCCATGACTTCGCCTGCCATAAAATGCCTTGCGCTGCACCGACAATGGATCGCTGGCGATCAGCCGGAATCACGACGGGCCAAAACCCGCAGGAAGTAGCTCAAATGGACCTCGACCGCATCACTCACCCATTGAGACTGGCCCGGGGATCCCACCAGCCGGGATCAGGCAAAGGGTGTGCTATGAACGCGATTTCATACATCAACGGCGATGAGCAGATCACCGATTTCCCGGCCACATCGGCCCGCCCGCTGGCCTCATTCGTTCAGTTGTGCAATGACCTGCTGGCCGGCCCTGACGGCTATTTGTCGCCGGAAGACAGTTTTCTCGTGCTCGACTTGGGCTGGCTGACGGTAGGAACCGCCGATGCCGCCGACAGCATCATTCACCTCTGGGTGACCAAACTGCTGACCAGCCCACCGTGGGGCGTCGTTCGGTACGCACAGAACGCGGCAGCAGAGGCGATCACCGACATCGCCGAGCTGCATCGCAGGCTCTCCCCTGGCGACACGCCGGACATCGCCTCCTGGGACCGTGCCGCCCGCGCCGCTCGGGCGGTCAGTGAGACCGTGACGGGCGCCGAGCTGTATGCCGTCCGCGCGGCATACCAATCGACCGCGCTTGTTGAGACCGACGACTGGGCTACGTTGGACGCGGTCACCGGCAACGCCCTTCGCGCGCACAGACTGGCAAACGGGGATGCCGGAGCCGCTCGGATCGTGGAAGTGACACGCAACGCCATCCGATCATGGCGCCGGATGGTTGGACTGAGTGTTGTCAGTAACATCCCGATGTCGGTCGCGAATTCTGTTCAACGCAAAGTGGTAGCGGCATAAGGGGCGTCAGAGACTCAGCTAGCGACCGCTGAATCATAGACCGGATAGTCTGTGTATCCCCGAGCGCCGGGCGTGTAGTGAGAGTCTCGATCCGAGCGTTCGATTGGGGCGAGAGCGGCAAAACGCGCGGGCAGGTCGGGGTTGCCGATGAATGGTTCGCCGAAGGCGACGAGATCGGCCAGCCCGTCCTCGATGAGCTGGTTGCCCCGTTCACGGGTCATACCCACGTTCGCGATGAGCGTGCCGTCGTACCGTGGTCGGAAGTGGGCGAACATGCCGTTACCCTGCACGGAGGTCAGTGGGCCGCCGTCGAGGTCGGCCATCGCGCCCATCAGCAGCCAGTGCGCAAGTGGGTAGGCGTTGAGGCGTTCGGCGACATATTCACTCGTCGCCAATGTGTCCGCGGTGGAACGGAATGCGCCGCGTTCGCCCCAGGCCGGTCCTGCCTTGACCCCGACGCGGCCGATATCGATGCGCTCTCCCACGGCATCCAGGACATCGAAGAGGAACCGCGCCCGGTTGGCGATTGAGCCGCCGTACTCGTCGTCGCGGAGGTTGGTCATCGGATTGAGGAACTGACTGATCAGGTAGTTGAACCCCGCTTGCAGCTGGACGCCGTCGAATCCGGCTCGGATGGCGTTGGCGGCTGCGAAAGCGAAATCGTTGATGGTGCTGCGGATGTCGGCCTTGGACATGACCCGCGGTACCACGGTCGGCATGTTGCCGGTGGCCGTGGGTGAACGCAGTTGCGGATTGACGGCCGAGGGCGCCAGCGGCGCAATACCTTCGAAGAAGTCGGGGTGCGACAGCGAGCCAGTGTGCCAAAGCTGAGCGAAGATCACGCCTCCTGCATCGTGGACGGCATCGGTAACGGCGCCCCACCTGCGGACCTGTGTCTCGCTGAATAGACCGGGAACGTCATGCCATCCGATCGCCTGCTGACTGATCCAGGTGCCTTCGGTGATGATCAGACCTGCCGACGCACGCTGAGCGTAGTAACGCACATGCAGATCAGTGGGCGCCAAGTCGGGATCGGTTGCGCGCGAGCGGGTTAACGGTGCCATTACGATCCGGTTAGCCAGTTGCAGCTGACCCATCCGGCATGGCTGCAGCAGCGGCTGCTCTGCGTTCATGACCGGTACCTCCTGGTGTATCGGTCCCGCACGCTTTGACCAGATACGCCGGCATCAACGCAATACGATCTGGATTCCTTCCCGATGGGCGATCACGTAAGGTCGCGGGGCAGCCCGTCGCTCAGCACGGCCTGGGCGAGCAGTTCACCCAGCAGCGGGCCGAACTTCATCAGGTTGCTGCCGACGAACGCGACGACGCGGCCGCGGCGCGCCAGTTTCCACCCATCGCCACCGGCATCGAGCCACGGGGCGCGGACGCTGAAGCAATCCACCCGGCCCAGCGGTGATAGCGACGGAAACAGCGCGCGCACAGTCGGGGGATCGGACACTTCCTGGCCGAAGGCCCAACGACCAGTGCTGCCGAGGGGCAACCCGTAGCCCTCGGGCGCTGACACGCATGCCGCGCCAACCGCGTCGGCCCCCTGGTAGGTGAAGCGAGTGTGCGGGGCGAACTCGACGCCGAGTGGGCCGAACAATGCCGGTGTCTGGGTCCCGGCGCAGATGAGCACGCGGTCGCCTCGCAGGATGGTGCCATCGGTCAGTGTCGTCGCACCATCGTCGTCGACCGAGTCGACTTCGGCGCGCCGGATAGCGACCCGCTGAGCCAAGGCGGTCAGCGCACGGCGGATACGCAGACTGCCGCCGAGCGGATCGAAGACTCCGCCCACCCATGGCGCAGCCGCAAACGGGATCTTGGCTGCGATATCGGGGCGCTCGAGCCAAGAGAACCTGGCACCGGCGTCCGTCATTGCCGCGGCGACATCCTCGCGCCCAGCGACGGCGATGAATCCCTCAGAGCCAAGCAGTCGTCCGGCGCCGAACTCCGCCTCCCAACGCTGCCAGCCGGCCCGAGCCCGGATAGCCAGTTCGCATAGCTGTGGACGCCGGTGAGCGATGCGGAAGATCCGCGCTAGTCCTGCGGACTGCTCGCCGAACGGCTCACCCCGCTCGATCACGACCGCCGGCACCCCGCGGCGCGACAGCTCGTAGGCAGTCGCCAGCCCACATATCCCCGCGCCGATGATGACAATCACGTCGGCATCAACTGTGCCACAACGCAGGACCGGCGGTTGACGCTATGATGCGCACGTGCCGAGCAGTGGCGTGACAGCGTGACGGATCAGCTAACCGTTAGCGCGGTGCCAGGGAAACCCGCTCTCCTGTTGGGCGCCTTCGACATAGCCAGCGTGGGGTATGTCGCCGAGGAGTTTTTCATCTCCGGAACAGCATCGTCCTACAGTTCCGCGACTGAGCTCAGTCCGGACGGTCGGTGGAGCGTGACACCGTCAGATACGGCCGATTTCACGACTCGGATGGTGGTGGTGACGCCAGCGGATCCGAGCCAGTTCAACGGCACGGTACTCGTCGAGTGGCTCAATGTCAGCGGCGGCATCGATGCTCCGGCAGTCTGGATGATGGCGCATCGCGAAATGGTTCGCGCCGGCTACGTGTACGTCGCGGTCTCGAGCCAACAGGTCGGCGTCGAAGGCGGCGTGAACCTCATGGGCATAGACATGTCGCTGAAAAGCCAGGATCCGAAACGGTATGCCGCCCTGCGTCATCCCGGCGACGCCTACTCCTACGACATCTTCTCGCAGGCTGGCCGAATCATCCGGGATGGGCAGCACAATGGCGTTCTCCGCGGACTGCGCGCCGAACACGTCGTCGCTTTAGGCGAGTCCCAATCGGCAATGTTTCTGACGACCTATATCAACGCCATCGACCCGCTCGCTCAGGTCTACGACGGCTTCTTGGTGCATTCGCGATTCGGGCCCGCGGCGCCGCTAGACGGCAGCTCGATATTCGACCTGCTCGAGACCCACGCTCCCGAAGGAATCGCATTTCGTCCCGACCTGCGCGTCCCGCTCGTCACGATCATCACCGAAACAGATCTCTTCGGCGGACCGCGACAAGGCTATTACAGTGCGCGACAGCCAGATAACCAACGGCTGCGGGTGTGGGAGATTGCCGGTACGGCACATGCCGACAACTACACAATTCAGGTAGCGCCAATCGACACCGGCTCCGCCGCACTCGCCGATATCGTGGCGGCGTACGCGCCGACGAATGTCTTGATGGGTCAGCAACTGGACCACTTCATCAACTTCGCGCCCCAGCACCACTACGTCCTGCAGGCGGCGTTGGCGCAGCTGGATCAATGGCTCCGCACGGGCCGACCGGCACTCAGCGCTGCACCGATTGAGCTCAGCAATGCCGAGCCGTCCCAGCCCGTTCTAGACGCAAATGGGCTCGTGCGAGGCGGCGTGCGGACACCGTGGGTGGACGTGCCGATCGCCCGGACATCCGGTGTCGGCTCTGAGGAAAACATCATGTCGGCGATCTTTGGCTCCGGGGAGCCCTTCAGTGCCGACACGCTGCATCGGCTCTACCCGGGCGCGGCTGCGGACTATCTGCAACGCTTCACCGCTTCGCTTGACTCAACGATTCGGTCGGGATTCATCTTGGCCGCGGATCGCGAGGAAATCCTTGAGCTCGCCGCCGCCACGTTCGCCGATGCCGTCGGTTGACCGGCTCTATTGGGTCAGCCGCGCGAACTCACAAAGGGGAGGTCTCGAGGGTCAAGCTGAACAAGGCGTAGGCCATGCAGAACAGAAAGTTCAGCGTGACAAGCACCAAACCCACAAAGATGAGCGACCGCGCGCCGCGGCGCTTTAGGCGCTCGAACTTCGCGACGAGCTGTTCACGCCTGAGCTGGGTGGCAATCAAGGCGAAGTTGACATCCGCCACCTCGTCATCGGCGACCGGCGCACCTGCCAGCATCTGTTGTAGCCGCTGCGGCGGCGTGGTCACCCCGACCCGCTCGAAGCGCCGACTCAGTCGCCGCGCCTGCCTGCGGCCAAGAATCTGATTTCGCACCTGCAACCGCAGCGATAGATGCCCACGTTCGTCCCCCCAAGGATTCGACGGGGTCATCACACGCGGGATTGTAGTTCACCTGTGTCTAATATCCGAACGTTCCGGCCGATTGGATGGACAGAAATGTGCATCGCAGCCCGCCCGAAGCCGGACGGTTCGCGTCGGAGCCGAGCGGCGAGGCTCTACCCGCGAGGCTAAGCGCTTGCAAACAAGGGAACGACCGCAGGGCGCGGCCGTCGCGGGGTTCACGGGTCAGCCGTTACCACCGGCGCCCAGAGATCCACCGGGACGACGTCCCGTGCGCGGCCGTCGAGTCCGAGTAGCCGCCCCCAGGACTTGACGGAGCGCAGCACCACGCGGTTGTCGAGCACCGTGACGCCCGGGTGTTCGACCGACAATCGATGAAGCACCGGCTCGAAGGTCGGATACCTTGTGCAGCTGCATCGTGACGAACAGGTCGGCCGCTCCGCCGCCCGTGATTGCGGCGCAGAATCGGGTCTCCGGATATCGGACCAGTGTGCGGCCGACCTCGGCCACCGTTGACCCCGTCACGCCGAGCTTGAGTACCACCGCTGTCGGCCAACCCGCTTGTACCCGTGCGAAATCCGTTCGAAAGACCAGCATTCCGGCCTTGGTCAGTAGGCTCATGCGCCGACGTACGGTTGGTTCCGGCCTTCCGACTGCCGCGGCCAGATCACGGAAACTGAGTCGGCCGTCGCGTTGCAGCGCCAAGAACAGCTCGCGATCGAACGCGTCGAATTCATGCGGTGGATTGGTCTTTGCAGGCTCGGGCGTTACCGCCCGAACCTGATCAGGACTCAGACCGCCCAGCCGCCAGCGCGTGCCGCTGAACAATTGGGTGAGCAGCGCCGATTGGACCCGGCTCACTCCAGCGACCGCCGGGAGCGTGTCGACGACCAATTCGGCCAACAACGGCTGATCGGCGGCAACTATCAGGGCGTAGAGGTCGTCTTCACCTGTCGTGATGTTGGTGCTGAAAACCTGTGGTATCGCGGCGAACTCGCTCGTCACGGCAGGCGCGGCGCCGGGCAGGCACTCGGCTTCGAACAGCGCTGCCTTCATCGGTAGCTGGGGGCCGGGCGCAGAGGACACCCATGCTCGGCCGGTAGAGACGAGCCGACGCCAGCGCCGCGCGGCGGTGACCGGCGAAACATCCAGCACCGTGCCTAGTTCTTCAAAGCTCGCCAGTGGATTGAGGTGTAGCGCGTCGAGCAATGCGATATCCAGCTCGTCTACGCCTTCGGCCACGCGACAATTGTCGCCCGATGTCACCCGTTTGAGGGAGAGGTGTTCGACCATTCGGGCCGGCTGGATCCACGCGGGACCAGGATGGGATCGGTCCAGCGAGGTGGGGTGTGGGTGAAGCTGACCGGCGGGGCGAGCATGTGCACCCGCCCTATCGGGGTGTCAGCGTCGTATACGTCGGGGACACCGATGGTGTGCTGGTCGTCGCAACCGGCGTTGGCGGGTTCGACCAGCCCCAATGTTTGGTACCACATGGCGTTGCGGGTGAGGCTGACGGTGACGTGCCAGCTGCCTCCTTCGGTCTGTTGCTTGATCAGCCCGGCAGCTGCCCCGAGGGCGCCCATGTAGCCGGTGACGAAGTCGTTGATCAGCCCGGTGGGCGGCAGCTGAGGATGGTCGGCATCTCCTTCGATCACCATCAATCCGGACGCCGCCGAGCCGTTCATGTCGAAGCCGCCGCGGCGGGCCCATGGACCTGCTGATCCGTAACACGTGAGCGAGACGTGCACCAGCCCGGGATGGGTTTGCGCAAGCTCATGAGGATCGATGCCCAGCTTCTCGAGTTTGAGGTCGCGGTGGTTGTTGATCACGACGTGGGCGTCTCGGAGCAGCCGGTCGACGTTTGCCTTTCCGGTCTCTTTGGTCAAATCCAGCCAGGCGCTGCGGGATCCGATGTTGGCTTCGAAATACACCCAATCATGTTCGAAATCATTCGGACGGGTAGCACCCAGCACGTCGGCGCCCTGCTCGGCCAGCACACGCCCCACCGTGGGCCCGGCGATGGCATGGGTGAACGACAGCATCCGCACCCCGCCAAACGGCCGATCGGATGGGCCCAGCTCGCGTGGCGGCGCGTCACCGATGCGCGTCAACCCGATGACGGGCTGGCTGGCCAGCAATGCGCCGTGCGGGTGAGCCAGCCACTCCTGGGGGCTTCGCGCCACACACGCAGGCAGGCCGGCCGCATTGGCGGCCTCTTCCAACTCAAAGGCGTCCCAATTGCTGAACACGTCAGCGACTTTGGTGAAGTCGGGTGGCACGTTGAGGAAGCGACACCACTGGGCGGCCTGATGCGGATACACCGCCGAGGCCATGACGGTGCGCCCGTCACGGGTGCGGTACGGAATCAGTGCAAACGGGTTATCCATCACCAGTGCGATCGAGGGAAATTCCCCGGCCAGGGTGGGCTTCCAGGCAAAGCTGGGATTGATGTGATGGACCGCCTGGCGTAGATCCAGGTGCAGGTCCTGCCCCGGACCGCCGCGATGACGGTGCATCGCCGCGGCGGCAATCGCATTGCCCATCATCGGGATACCGATTGCGGCGGCGAGTCGATGGCGAGCGGCAATGATCGGATCCTGTCCGGCAAATGTCACCTGACCACCGGCATCAGCGACCGACAAACCAACATCGGCGAGTAGAGCATTGAGAGCGACGGTCGGATCGAATGTCGTGTCACTCGTCGACGCCGCTTCTGCTGTATCAGTCATGGTCCGGCTTCCTCTCGACAAGCGCTATCGCAGTCAGGATGAAGCCGGTGGTCGGCGGACTGCCAAAATGAAGGAAACTCATCAGAATCCGCGGTTGGATGACGGAAAACGTCACGGCCGCGGTGCACCGGTCGGTTGCCAACGTGGCGGCTTCGTCGTCGATCAGTAGTTAGTTAGAACGTGTTACAGTTTGCCGATGGTGGCCCCACGTTTCCGGTTGTCGCCAGCGATATGAGCCGCAAACGCATTGTCGTCGCCGGACTCGGGGACGTCGGTGTCCTCACCGCGATCCGGCTCTCCCGTCAGGCCGACGTCGTCGGCATCTCGGCCAAGCCCGCATTGGTGAGCGGCCAAGAGCTCGGCATCCGGTTGTCGCGCCCCGAGGACTGGGCCCGTGATTACTGGATCCCATTCGACAGATTCCGCCGGCTGGACCGGGTACGGGTCATCCAGGGCACGCTGACCGGAGTCGACCTCCCCGCCCGAAAACTGTTCGGCCACCGTGACAACGGCGGAACATTCGTCGAGGAATACGACGCGCTGATCATCTCCACCGGAGTCAGCAACGGCTTCTGGCGTCGCCCGACCATGCAGTCGACCGCCGAGATCGGCACCGATCTGCGCGCTGCACACGGCCGCGTGGCTGCCGCCGAATCAGTGATCATCGTGGGCGGTGGCGCAGCGGCGGTCAGCAGCGCCGCCAACATGGCAACCACCTGGCCGGACAAGCGGATCGACCTGTACTTCCCCGGAGAGCGTGCGTTGGTCGGATATCACCCGCGGATTTGGAAACGCATCGAAGAGCGTCTTCTCGGTCTCGGTGTGGGCCTGCACCCAGGGCATCGTGCCGTGATCGCCAACGGCTTTGCCGGTGACCAGATCACCAGCGAACCGGTCCGCTGGAGCACGGGACAACCCACGGCCTCGGCCGACGCGGTGCTCTGGGCGATCGGTCGGGTGCAACCCAATACCGAATGGCTGCCGCGGGAGCTGCTCGACGAGCACGGCTTCGTTCGCGTGACGCCCGAGTTGCGAGTGCCCGATCATCCAGGGGTGTTCGCGATTGGGGACGTCGCGGCAACCGACCCGCTTCGTAGCTCCGCCCGCAACCGTGGGGATGCATTGGTGGCGCGCAACGTTCGCGCCGAGTTCGCCGGTCGAACGCTGCGGACCTACCGGGCCCCAGGACGAAGGTGGGGTTCGCTACTGGGTATACAGCCCAACGGGCTGGAGGTGTTTTTCCCCACCGGCCATGCCTTGCGGTTCCCGTCGTGGTCGGTCGAACGGGTGGTGATGCCGTTGATCGTCCGCTGGGGCATGTACCGCGGTGTGCGAGAAAACCGCCCGCTGGGATGACGAGCCGTGACGGCCCATGCCGTCACTTGCGTCACCCGCGCTTGGCCCGCACCCACTGAAAGTTGGCGACGTTCTTGGTCCGCACGCTGGCGAAGCCGTTGTCTTCCAGGATGTCGCCTATCTCGTCCTCGTCAAACGCGTGGGCCCCAACATTGGGCAGCCACTTCCACAGCTGGGCGGCACGCCCTGCGGTGGGGACCATCAGTGCCAGCCGTCCGCTTGGTCGCAGCACCCGGCCGATCTCGGACAGTGTTGCGGCCGGGTCGGGTATCAGTTGCAGTACGGCGATCGAGACCGCCGCATCGATGGTCTCGTCGCGCAGCGGCAGCCGCTGTGCATCAGCGCGCAGGAAGCCGACCTGGGGTCCGGCTTCGGCACGCACCGCGCGCGCCAGCATTGGCTCGGAGATGTCGACGCCCAACGCGAGGCCGTCGGGTCCGGCGGCGCGGGCCAGCGACGCGGTGACGGAGCCTGGACCGGAGCCGACATCCAGCGCGATTCCGCCTGGCGGGATGTTCAACCAGTCGATGGGCAGGTGCCATGCCGCCAACAACCTGCGCGATATGGCCTGTGCATTGTCGTAAAGCATCGACCCGAGCGGCGACGCCCACGCGGCCTGAATGGCACCGGTGTTTTTGGCCGGGCCGGCATCTTCGGCTGTGTTGTCCAGCAGGTCGAGATAGCCCTTGCTGACGTCCGGTTCGGTCGGCGGATCGATGAGCAGGTCCAGCGCCCTAGCCAACGCAGGAGGCAACTTCGTGTTCACGTCGGTCATCCATATTCCTTCAACGAAATATCAAGTTTCACAAGTGTTTACGAGTCGGATGCATGTTATCCAAAGATAGCTCGCATCCGTTCGCAGCCTACGCCGGGCCGTCAGTGGGTGCCACCTTCGCTACGTCACGCCAGCTGCGGTTGCAGGTCCAGACGCAGCAGTGCGGCGTTGCGGATGATGCCGTCGGGCGACGCGGTGGTGCCGCCGTCGGTCGTCACGTAGGCGACTCGGCCATGGTCACCGGGCATGCGGCGCCAAGCGGTGCTGGACGGACCGACCAGAACTTCGTCTAATGGATCGCCGGCGATGTGGCGCGCTCTTTACGCAACGTTAGGCTCGGCTTGAGGAGGGAGAAAAACAGTGACGACGACGTGGTCCCCGAGCCGACTCGGCAACCTGACCGGCAAGCGCATTATCGTGACTGGCGCGACCAACGGGGTGGGCCTTGGAACCGCGCGCGTTCTTGCACGCGCGGGCGCACACGTGATCTTGGCGGTGCGCAACACCGAGCTAGGCGCGCAGCGTGCTGCTGAGATCGGCGGCTCCACGTCGGTCGCCAAACTTGATCTCGCCGACCTATCGACGGTCCACGCGTTCCCCGAACTGCTTGACGACGACGTCGACATTTTGATCAACAACGCCGGAGTAGTCAGCCAGCATCGCGCCGACACCGCGGATGGCTTTGAGATGACAATGGGCACAAACCTTTTAGGGCCGTTTGCATTGACGAACCTATTGTTCGGGCGGGTGCGTTCGCAGATCATCAACGTCGGCTCCGATGCCCACAAAACGGCGACCCTGCGGCTCGACGACATGCACCTGCGCTCGCACCGATGGACTGCCTATCCGGCGTATGCGCGTTCGAAACTTGCGGTGATGCTCTGGGGCCTCGAACTCGACCGCCGCTTGCGGGCGGCGCAGTCGCAGGTCAGTACCCAGCTCACACACCCGGGATGGGTGGCCTCCAATCTGTCCAACGTATCCGACAAGCCATTAATGGCGGGGTTTCATCGAGTGGTCGAGACGTTGGCGAACAGATTCGGCAACGACATCGAAGAGGGCGCTGCTCCGACGCTGTACTGCATCAGCGAACCGATCCCGCCGGGCAGCTATGTGGGTGTCGAGGGTCGGCTCGGGCTAAAGGGCGGTCCGGTTCTGATCGGCCGATCCGCTGTCGCATGCGATTACGAGGCAGCTGCCAAGGTGTTCGAGTTCGCCGAAAAAGAAACCGGGACAACGCTTTCCTTGTAGTTCCAGCGTGGCCGGCTATGCCGGTGTGGCGAAGATCGCCACGGCGTCGCCGCCAACCGAGACGCCCGCGGACCCGATACGTTCGACCAGCCTTGTGCGGAGCTCGGAAGCCTTATCGGCGGCCAATATGAGCTGACGCGAAAAGGTGAACGCGACATCGACCCACTGTTGCGCGGAATAGTGCAGGTCATGCCGATAGCGTCGCTGGGTGACGCTAAACCCCGCAGTGGTGAGCAAATCGACGATTTCGTCAGGGTTTCCGTCGGTGCTGCGTCGATCGACCTCCATGTAGTCCCGATAGATCGACTCAAACTCCTCGCGCGTGGGGTTGGTCGGTCTCAACCGGTTCCAGATCAGCGCCAACTTCCCGCCGTCGTTGAGGACGCTGCGTACTTTAGGCAGCGCTACAGCCGGATCAACCCAATGAAACGAGGCGGCGAACACGACGCGGTCGAATTGGCGCCCTGCGGGATCCCATTGCTCAAATGTCGCGATTTCAACGGGGATGCCCTTTGCTTGGGCGACGGCGGCCATCCGGGTGTCGGGCTCGACCGCAAGGAGCTCGGCGCCTCGTTCGATCATCTGCATCGAGGCAATGCCGGTGCCGGCACCTGCCTCGAGGACGCGGCGAGCACCTGGCGTCAGCACGTCGTCGATCAGTTGGTCGGGATAGCGCGGACGATAGGTGTCATAGTTCTGAGCGGCGCCGCCAAATGAGTTGGCGCGCTGGCGATTAGTAAATAGATTCAGTCGCGGTGGCATGCCATCGAGCGTATCGAGGCAACTTATGACCCCGCTGTGAAGGCATGGTGGGGCTGCTCACTATTGCAGCTCAGCGTTGAAGATTGCCGCCGGTGCGCTTGCGTGAGTGGTTACTGCGCAATAGTTTCCGTGGCATTGGTCTTCCCGCCGGCGAGGTCGTCACCGACGTACTGGGTGAACAGCTCGGCGAGGGTGTGGGCGAGTTCGGCGGCGTTGGTGGCTTGTGGCGTGGCCGCTGCCTGCAGGGCGCCGTCACGGGCAAGTACCACCAGGCCGTGCACGAGCGCCCAGCTGATCAGCGCCAGCTTTGGGGTGCCTGATGGCGTCGCGTCGATTCCAGCCAGACGGCTCACCGCTGTGGTCAAGGAGCCGATGGCCTGCTGTTGTGCCGTAATGAGTTCCGGGTCGGTGGCGTGCAATTCGCCGGGTGCAAACATCAGTTCAAAAAGGGCCGGATGAGACAGGCCGAAGTCAATGTAGGCGCGCCCCAGGGCCGCAAGTTGTCGCTGAGCATCTGATTCGTGCACTTCCGACAGGTGACGCGCGAGCGTATGAAACCCTTCTGTGGCGATCGCGGTGAGCAACCCGGACCGGTCCCCGAAGTGGTATTTGGGAGAGGCGTGCGAGAGGCCGGCACGTCGGGCGACGGCTCGCAGGCTGATCGCAGCCCGGCCATGCTCGACGAGTTCTGCGCGCGCGGCAGCCAGCAGAGCCTCGCGTACTTGAGGGCGGGTGGCGGGTGCCATGCGCATATTCTCACCCATTTCTCTTGACAGTGTCAAACAGGTCTGACATGCTGATTGGAGATGGTTGACAGTGTCAAACACGGAACGGGAAGGAAGACGGCGATGTACCACACGATCGTCAAGCGGGTCGCGACCAAAAACTTCGAGCGCGTCAACGCGCATGAGTACGGAGCCATTCTCAAGGACTGCGCCGCCGACGTACATCACCGCTTTGCCGGACATCACGCGCTCGGCGGTGAGCGTCACGACCGAGACGCTCTCGGCCGCTGGTTTGAGCGTCTGGGCCGTCTGGGCCCCACGTTGAAGCTGACCGTGCGGGATGTCTGGGTAAAGGGCTGGCCACACAACACGACGGTCATCATTCGCTGGGTTGGCACGCAGACCCTGCCCGACGGCGCACCCTACGAGAATCGCGGCGTGCACATCGTCCGGATGAGCTGGGGGAAGGTCGTTGACATCGATGCCAACGAAGACTCGCAGCTCGTCGCCGAATCGCTGAAAATCTTTGGCGCCCGGGGCATCCAGGAAGCGCTCGCCGAGCCGATCGTCAGCTGACCCACCACAGCAGTTAATCCATCAACGAGGAGCAACGATGAATTGCACAGTCACAGTCTCAGCGCGACGACCGCACCCCCCGGCCAATGCCGACCTCGGCGTCCGGGTCGGCGACCGTGAGCGGGAGAAGGTCATCGCCCGCCTCGGTCAAGCGTTCACCCAGGGATATCTGTCGATACCCGAATATCAGAACCGACTCAAATTGCAGCAACCGCTCGCTCCGAAGCCTATGTCCAATCGTCACGCGCCGACGGTGCTACTGCCGGACCGTCGCGAGCGTGCGCTCGAGAGCGCACAGGCACCACTGGCCAGGCACGCCCTTCAGGTCGTGCTCGCCGCGGTCGGCGAACCGGTGCCGCGAGCCGGTGACGATGTCGCGCACCGTCGATGACACCAGCACTTCGCTGGGGCCCGCCAACGCTGCGACGCGCGCACCGATGTGCACGGCCAACCCGGCGACGTCGACACCGCGCACTTCGACCTCGCCGGCGTGAATACCCACCCGCACCTGGATGCCCAGCACCCGGATCGCGTCGACAAGGGAGTCGGCGCACGCGATCGCGGCGCTCGGGCTGGTGAATGTCGCGACGAATCCATCACCGGCGGTGTTCACTTCGCGACCGCCGAACCGCTCGAGTTCGTGGCGCACGATGGTGTCGTGGTTGTCCAGCAGGTCTCGCCATCGGCCGTCGCCGAGCACCGCGGCGCGCTCGGTCGACCCGACGATGTCGGTGAACATGATTGTGGTGAGCACCCGTTCGCCGGCGAAACCACCTCGCACGCCGGTGACGAACTCTTCGACCTCGTCGACCATCGGTGCGGTGTCGCCGACCCAGTAGAGAGCATCTGCCCCGGGCAGCTCGACGAATTGTGCTCCGGCGATGCGCTCGGCGATGTAACGCCCGTTGGCGATCGGGCAGAACTCCGAGGTGGCGCGGTGCAGGACCAGGGTCGGTGCGGTAATGCGTGCCAGGGTGTCGCGGACATCGCAGTGCCTTACATTCAGGATGATCGCGCGGGCCATGCTCGGTGAGGCAGCCCGATTGCCGGCCATGTCCCACCATGCGCGGAATGCGTCGTCGTCGACCATGCTGGGAGCGATGAAGCCGAGCATGTCGAAGCCCTGGTCGACGGCATCCGGCTCCATCGCGACCGTCGTGTAGGGGTCGTCGTCGACGATGTCGAACCCCATCGGATAGTCAGGCGCACGCAGGGTACGGGCTGCACCATTGACGATGACCAGGTTGTTCACCCGCTCGGGGTAGTCGGCCGCGAGGATGAGTCCGGTCATCGAGGCGAACCCGGGGGCGAAAATTGTCGCCCGCTCGCTTCCGATGGCATCCATGACTGAGATGGCGTCTTCGGCCCAGAACTGGGCCCGATCGCGTCGAGCGAGGGGGCGCGCGAGGACAGGCCGACCCCGCGCTGGTCGAGCCGGATCACCCGGCTGAAGGATGCCAGCCGCCGGTGAAAGCGGTACATCGACGGCTCGGCATCGATCGTGTCGATCGGAATGGACGGCCCCGGCAGCACCAGCACGTCGGTCGGCCCATCGCCTAAGACCTGGTAGGCGATGTCGACCCCGCTGGAACTGGCGTAGCGAGTCCGCGGAAACTGCGCCACAGTTACAGGCTAGTTCAGCGCACCGACATGATTATCAGGTTGTCATGCAGCGGGTTCGCGGTGACGGGTATGCAGGTAGCAGGAAGCGACCGGAGGAGAACTTTATGCAGATGACCGGCAACACGATTCTGGTGACCGGCGGCGGCACCGGGATCGGCCGCGGCTTGGCCGAGTCATTTCACCGACTGGGCAACCAGGTCGTTATCGCGGGCCGACGTCCCGGACCGCTTCGGGAGGTCGCTGAGGCCAACCCCGGCATCCAGTACCTGTCGCTGGACCAGGGCGACGCCGGCGACATCCGGCGATTCGCCATCGAGGTGACCGACCGACCATCCCGACCTCAACGTCATCGTCAACAACGCCGGCATCCAGCGCGTCGAGGACATCACCACCCCCGGCGCCGGCGCGGCGGAGCAGACGGTCAACATCAATCTGCTGGGCCCGATCCGGCTCACCGCGACATTGCTGAATTCGCTGCTCGGGAAGCCGCACGCGGCGATCCTCAACGTCACGTCCGGGCTGGCGTTTATGCCGAGCGCGCTGACACCGACATATTGCGCTACCAAGGCAGCGCTGCACTCCTACACCCAGTCGCTACGTTTTCAGCTCCGCGAGACCGCGGTCCAGGTGATCGAAATCATTCCGCCGCAGGTGCAGACCGCGTTGCACGGCGAGCGCGGATTCGACCCGAGGGCAATGCCATGCGACGAGTACGTCGCCGAGACGATGACGCTGTTACGGACACAGCCGCAGGCTGACGAGATCGTTGTCGAGCGCGTCAAGGGATTCCGCTTCGCCGAGCGAGACGGGACCTACGACAAGATCTACCCCGCCTTCAACCAGACGATGACCGCGGTGCAGGACCAGTAAAAGGGGAGAACACAGCGATGCGGGTCTTGATGGTGGGGGCAACCGGACGCCATGCCCACTGGGTACTGCGTGAGCTGACCCGACGCGGCGTTTCGGTGCGCGCCTTGGTCCGTAATGAGGACCGGGCACGGGTTGCCCGGCAGAACGGCGCCGAGGAGGTTGCCATCGGGGACCTGACGAAACCGGCCAGCCTGACCGAGGCGGTCGCGGGGATGGACGGTGTCTTTCACATCGGCCCGGCGCATAGCACCGGCGAGGCGGAGATGGGCGTGGCCATGGTTAACGCAGCTCGCGCCGCCGGAGTACGAAAGTTCGTATTCTCCGGCGTTATTCACCCGTCGATCTCGGCGATGACGAATCACGCCGCCGCAAAACTGCCGGTGGAAGAGGCGCTCTACAGCTCTGAGCTGGATTTCACGGTGCTGCAGCCGGCGCGGTTCATGCAGAATTTCGAGCGGTCGTGGAGCGATATCGTCGAGCATGATCGGTTGGCGCAGCCGTACTCGTTGTCGGCGAAGATGTGTTCGGTGGACTACCGCGACGTCGCAGAAGTCGCTGCGATCGCGCTGACCGGGAGTGACCCCAGTGAGCTCAGTTACGGCACATTCGAATTGAGTGCGCCCGGGATGCAGGACAGCTACCAGACCGCGGAGCTGATCAGCGCGGTTCTCGGACGGCCGATCACCGCGGTGCGGATTCCCTTGGACGAGTTCGCATTACAGTTCCCCGACGGGCCATTCCGCGAAGGCATGACGCGCATGATGGCCCACTACGACAAGCATGGTCTGCCCGGAGGCAATCCCGTGGTGTTGCGATCGATCCTCGGGCGGGAGCCCCGGTCGCTGAGGGACTACTTCCGCGAACTGGCTTCCCGCTGAAACATTCCCGCCAGCTCTTCTCAGCTCTTCTCACGTCTTCCAAGGCCAGTCGTTGGCATCCCACCGCTTCTGGACATCTGGATAGAGCGATGTCTGGTCACTGGGTAGCGATGCCTTGACGTGCCGCGTCGAGTCGTCGGTGAGCACCTCTTCATCTCCGCGCTGGACGCCATCTAGGGTCTGACGGACGACGTCGCCGGTCGAAATCTTGCTCTCCGGAACATCGGCCGCCATGTCGGTGTCAATCCAGCCTGCGTGCACGCCAACCACGAGGGTTCCGGATGCGCGCAGCTCGACGCGTATCGCGTTCGTCAACGACCACTCAGCAGATTTCGAGGCACCGTAGGAGCCGTTAAATGGCGATGCCAGCCAGCTGGCGACCGACAGCACGTTGACCACCGCGCCGCCGCCGTTTCTGGCCAGCACCGGTGCGAATGCTCGGCACATCGCCAGCGTGCCAAAGTAATTGGTTTCCATCTCGCTACGCGCCGCGCTCAGGTCGGGTCCCGCCAGCAATGGCGTCCGCAGCATCGCGCCGGCGTTGTTGATCAGCACCGTGACGTCGGTACAGCGAGATGCCGCGGCGCGGACACCATCTGGCTTGGTGACGTCCAATCGAACGGGAATGACCCGATCATCGTCGAAGGCGACGGTGTCCGGATTGCGTGCTGCGGCGTACACGCGCGCCACGCCGCGACTGAGCAGCTCTTCCACAAACGCTTTGCCCAATCCGCGGTTGGCGCCGGTTACCAATACGTTTGCGCCGGCGAGCGATACGCCGCCGACCGCATTCATCGCAGCGGTCATGACTGATGATCTCCTTTCGGAAGCGCAGCGGCTCGCGCCGCCACCTCGTACAACGTGGCGAAGTCGGACTTGCCGTAGCCGTGGCCGATCGCGGTCTGGATGGCTTGGTAGGTGGTCGCTGTCACTGGCATCGGAACTTCCAATTGCCTCGCCGCGCCCAAACCCAGATCGAAGTCTTTGCGCAGGAGTTCGGTGGTGAAGGTCGGCTCGTAGTCGTGGTCGCGGATCGCTTGGCCCTTGTACCCGATGAACACCGAACCCAGCACCGAGCCGTTGATGAAATCAAGGAAGGCCGATGCGGCCACGCCGCCCTTCTCGGCGAGCACCGTCGCTTCGGCCAACGACTCGGTGATGATGCCCACCAATAGGTTGTGGGCCAGCTTGACCAGATGCGCCTCTTGGCCCGCGCCGGCATAGGTCACGCTGGGTGCAATAGCGCGTAGATACGGCAGCACGGTGTCGAAGACCGACTGCGGGCCCGAGGCGACAATCGATGCCTGTCCATCGGCGACGACGTTGGCGTTGCCGCTGATTGGTGTCGATAGGAACCCGATGCCGCGTTCGGTGGCCTCTGCGCGGACTTCGGCAGCGGCCTCCGCGGAGACGGTGGAGGTGTCCACCACGATACTCGGAGCGGGTTGCGCGTCGAATAGGCCGTCGGGGCCCAGCGTCACCGCCAGCAGGTCGGGCGAGGAGGACACCGACGTGAACACGATGTCGCAATGCCCAAGGTCGCTGATCTTTTCGACCCGGGTGGCGCCGAGTTCGACCAACGGTTGGGTTTTGGCGGCCGTACGGTTCCAGACCGTCACCGCGGCACCATCGGAGATCAGGCGCCCGGCCATCGCGGCACCCATCCGACCGGTGCCGAGCCAGCCGATGCGATGATTCGCTTGCATGATTTCTCTTTTCGTTACAACGGATTTCAGAGGTCAGGCCGTGATCGAGAACTGGTTCGGGTGGGGCTCGTAACCGACGTTCTCGACCGCACCCACGCCGCTAAAGATGTGCAACACCGTGCTGGGTGCGCCACTGACATTTCGAAACTCGTGCCAGTTGTCCCGTGGGATGACGAGTAACTGACCGGGCTCGAGATCCTCCACGTGGCTCTCATCGCCCAGAAATCGCAGGTCTCCAGCGAGCGGGACCACGATCATGTCGGCGTGCGGATGCCGGTGCATGTGATGGATGAACCCGGGCGGGAAAGTCAATACGTCCGCCACGATTTCCGGTGTCCCGGTCATCGATTCATTGAGCAAGTGCTGGTTGATCTGGTGTTCGGTGATGTCCCATCGGGTGAAGATCTCTTTGGGAACGTCGTCGAATGTCAGCACCTGGACCTCTGTTTTCGCGGCCATCATAGTCTCCAGACTCTCGAACTACCTGCCATGCAGGCGATCTCAGGCTTTGCCGTTTTCTGACTTCAGCATCCACGCCTGCTTCTCCAGGTCGACGATGATGCTGTGCAGCAGATCGGCGGTCGATGGATCCGCGGCGTCGACCTCATCGTGGACAGCGCGCACGGTGTCCACCGCGGCGTAGATCCGGTCGGTGATGGTGTCCACCGTCTCGGCGGTCGCCACGAGTCCGGCCGGTGCGGCCGGGACTGACGTCGTTGCAGCGACGACGTCGGTACGGCCGTCGGGAACGGCGTCGAGGGCGCGCATACGCTCGGCGATCGTGTCGGCGGCCTCACGAGCGATGTCGACGATGTCGTCGAGCTGCAGGTGCAGGTCGCGGAAGTTGGTTCCGACGAGGTTCCAGTGCGCTTGCTTGCCTTGCAGGTGCAGTTCGATCAAGTCAACGAGTACCTTCTGCAGGTTTTGCACCAACGTGTCGGATGCGCGAAATGCGTGCACTCCATCGGTGGTGCGACGGTTGGTCGCGGTGATCCCAGTAGTGGTGCCATTGGTAGTCATGACCAGCTCCTCTCAGTCTGTGTACTATATTGCACATCTTGTACAGTAAAACTGTCAACCAAAGTGCGGAGCATCACACAAGCTGTAGGGAAAACGGTTGTGAAACCGCGATGAGCCATTCCGTTGAGTGTACACTTGTCAGAACATACGTACGCTGTGCTGCACACTGGGAGAAACTTTGACGGATGCTTCAGAGTTCCGCACGACCAACGCCGGGCCAGGTGGGCTGGGCGGTCGACTCCGGCAGGTCCGCACCGCGCGCGGCATGTCCGTGACGAGAACTCGCGCGCCGCGCGGGTTGCTCGGCAAGCCTGGTCTCCCAGGTGGAACGTGGGGTGACGGCGCCCTCAGCGGGCGTGGTGTACTCGCTAGCCAACGAACTCGGTATTTCCCTCGATTTCTTGTTCGGCGAAGACGACATCACACCTGGGGAGCCGCCACGCCCGGCGGCGAGCAATACACCATGGGGTCGCGCCACCGGTCCCGCCGGCGCGGGAATCGTGCAGCGGGCCGACGATCGCAACACCATCGAACTCTCGACGGGTGTGCGTTGGGAGCGCCTTACTCCGGTCCACGACAGCAGGGTCGACTTCATCGAGGTTGTGTACGAACCCGGCGGCCAATCCACCGAGAGCGGGCGGGCGCTCCGCCACGACGGCCGCGAATACCTCTACGTCCTGCAGGGCGAGCTCGAAGCCGTCATCGGATTCGAGACGTTGCGGCTGATGCAGGGGGATTCGGTGGCGTTCGACCCGGCGACCCCCCATCACTACTACAACCGCACAGCCGATACCGTGCGCGTGCTATCCGCCGTCGTGCACGACTTGGGCAACATGACGGGCGGACATACCCGTGTCACCGCAGCGCTGTCGACGGGTACGGCACAAGGGCCATCTCGCGAGCGTTCCTGATCGCCATGGCGACTCGGCGCTGCTGCTGAACGGTCAGGCCGGTGACACGACGTGACCGGATTTTGCCGCGCTCGGAGATGAACATCCGCAAGGTTGCGGTGTCTTTGTCATTGACCGCAGTCACGCCGAGGTTGTCGAGCAGGTTTTCTTGGCAAGTTTCGGCTGGGCCAGGACGGGCCGGCGGGCACTTGTCGATTTGCGCGCCATCTACCAGCTCGCTTTGCGGATGCCCGGAAGCTGGCCTTCGTGGGCCATCTCGCGAACCCGGACCCGCGACAACCCGAACTTGCGCAGGTGTCCGCGCGGCCGGCCGTCAACGGCGTCGCGGTTCCGCAGCCGCACGGCACTCGCGTCGCGGGGTTGACGGGCCAGTGCGCGTTGCGCGTGCAACCGCTGCTCATACGTGCTGGCCGGCGATCGGATGATCTTTTTGAGTTCGTCACGCCGCACGGCGTAGCGAGCGACGATCGCGCGGCGCTGGTCGTTCTTGACGATCTTGGATTCTTGGCCATTCAGCGCTCTTCCCGGAACTCGACGTGCCGGCGGATCACTGGGTCGTACTTTTTCAGCTTGAGTCGGTCGGGGTCGTTGCGCCGGTTCTTGCGGGTGACATAGGTGTAGCCGGTGCCCGCGCTGGAGCGCAGTTTGACGATAGGGCGAATCTCGTTGCGCGCCATCAGATGTGCTCGCCCGAAGTGCGTAGCCGCGCGACGACGGCTTCGATCCCGTCGCGGTCGATGACCTTGATCCCTTTGGCACTGACCCGCAACTTGATGCGGCGGTTCTCTGATGGCAGGTAATACGTCTTCACCTGGATGTTCGGCGACCACCGTCGCCGACTGCGCCGGTGCGAGTGGGAGACGGTATTACCGAAGCCCACCGTGCGGCCGGTGACTTGGCAGCGTGCCGACACGACACCTCCTTCGGAGTTGTTGAAAATCATTTTCGACAAGCTCTGCCTGGCACTGTAGCGTGAGCCGGGGCTTAATGAAAAGCGTTATCAATAAGGAGTGGTGATGCGGACTCCCGTAGTCGTGGTGGCGGGCCAGGGCGATACCGACGCGGTGGTCGGCACCCTGTTACGCCGACCGGGGACGCTGGTCGTCGAGCACCGGTTCGACGGACACATCGTGCGACGGACGATGGTCACGCTCCGGCACGGCGAACTGATCACCGCTGAGGACGCTTTGGAGCTGGCTCACGGCTGTGTGGCCTGCACGATCCGCAACGACTTGCTGGTTCTGCTGCGCAAACTGCATCGTCGCGCCAACGTTGACCGGATCGTCGTGCACCTGGCGCAGTGGCTGGAACCCGAGCCGATCTGCTGGGCGATCAACCACGTCCGTGTTCGCCTTGGACCCGGTTACCCCGACGGCCCGGCCGCGCGCGACGTGGCGATCGCCGCAGTGGTGACCTGCCTGGAGACCTTCGAATGGTTGACGCAGGCACTGGGAGCTGACGAGCTGCCCGACGGACGCACGGTCGCCCAGGTGGTCGTCGGTCAGGCCGAATTCGCCGACCTCGTCGTGTTGAACCACGCGGACCCGGGGACGCTGGCGGTTTTGCGGCGCCTAGCTCCCCGCGCGCGCATCACCGTCGGCGTCGACCGCGTCGAGTTGGCACTGGCGCACCTGGACTCCGATTCCCGGCGGGGTCGCAGCGATCATCCGCACGCTCCGTTGTTGGCCGGGCTGCCGCCGCTGGCGGCTGACGGTGCGGTCGGGATTCTCGAGTTCACTGCGCGTCGTCCGTTTCACCCTGGACGCCTGCACGCGGCGGTCGATCTGCTGCTGGATGGAGTGGTTCGCACGCGTGGTCGGCTATGGCTGGCCAACCGGGACGACCAAGTCATGTGGCTGGAGTCAGCGGGCGGCGGACTGCGCGTCGCGTCCGCTGGAAAGTGGTTAGCCGCGATGACCGCCTCCGAGGTGGCATACGTCAATCCGGAACGGCGGGCGTTCGCCGATCTGATGTGGGAGCACCGGTTCGGCGATCGGCACACCTCGATGACGATCCTGGTGTGCGGCGCCGACCCGGTCGAGATCGTCGATGCGTTAAATGGCGCGCTGCTCAACGATGACGAAATGGCTTGCCCGCATAACTGGAGCCGCTACGACGACCCGTTCGGCGACTGGCACGAAGATCCATGCTACGAAACACCCGATATGGCAGGCGAATTCTCGGCACACCGCAACAGCGACGGAGATGCCCGATGAAACCTGACATCCATCCCGACTACCATCCGGTGGTATTCCAAGATGCCACCACAGGCGCACAATTTCTCACTCGCTCCACGATTACCAGTACACGCACCATCGAGTGGAAGACCTCCACCGGCGTGCGTACCTACCCTTTGGTGGTGGTCGAGGTGTCCGCTGACTCGCATCCGTTTTGGACGGCGCACGGCGCACGATCGACACCGCCGGACGGGTGGAAAGGTTCTACCGGCGTTACGGTCAGCGTGACGCCGAAGGCGTCAGTCGCGAATAAAGCCCTTGTTGCGCATCAGGAAATCGGCCAGAAACCCGTCGTGCGGGATTTCCGGTGCCGCGTAGTACGTCGGGTGATCGCCGCGATACACGTTGGCGATGGTCGGCTCGGCGATCAGATCGTCGATCAGATCGTCGTGATCGGTGATGGCGGTGACCACCAGCGAATGCCGCAGCGGCTCCAAGCCTTCGGCGCGCGACCACGGCGAAATCCAGACGCACGGGAACGGCAGCTCCACGTTCAGCGCGGCGACGTCGGGCTCGGTCAGAAGGTGCACGGCCGGGCGCAACGCGGCGCAGCTGCCGCTGAGCTCGGCGACCACCTGATCGGCGCCGAGCACCGGGCTGGTCCCTGCGGCCACCCTCGTCAGATAGTCCGCCAAAGCCTTTGCCTGGTCGATGTTTTGGGTGGGCAGGATCGCTCGCTCATCCTTGGTCGGCAGCACCCTGATCGCCGACAGCCGTTCGGCGATCGCATGGGCCAGCGGGGTGGGATCGCCTTCGTAGAGCACCGCGGTGGTGTTGACGCACGCTATTCCACCCAGGTTGGCGATGGAGTCGGTGATGACGTCGAGGTGGTCACGCCAGTCCTGTTCGGCGGTGATCAGTATCTTCGCCCGGCCCGGTCCGTTGACGAACACGGTCGGATCGTTGGCGTATTTGTCGGTGATGTCCTGACTGCCGTAAACCATGGCCAGATCGGCTGACCGGATCAGCTCGTCGGCTCCGCGATGATCGGTGGGCAGGTAGGTCGCGTCTTCCGGGCGAAATCCCGCCTCCCGCAATGCGTGCACCAGCCGATGCCCGGTGAAGGGCTCGCGGCGTGACGGGCGGACCGCGACCCGGTATCCCAACGCCAGCGCCTGAGGCCACAGGCCATGCACGCCCGGGCCGTTCCCCGAAGCGAGCACGGCGAAAACCTGTCCGCGCCGCACCCATACCGCGCCACCCTCAGCGGTGCGTCCATCGCGCCAATCCAGCACCGCGCCTGCCGGTCGCGCGTGTGATATCACGCTGAATGCCGAGGCGACAGCGTCGGCGACGCTGCGGGCTGATGAGCGGGTCACCGCGATCGGGACGCCCGAAATTTGGCTGGCGAGCTGCACGTAGCTGTCGAAGTCCAGCCCCGCGATCACGCCGGTGGCGAAAGCGTCGGCGGCGCTCGCCAACGCGGCTTGGCGTTGTTCCACCGGCAATGGTCGGGTGTTGCGTTGAGCGCTGATCGTGCGAGACACATACAACGGCGGCGCGATGCTGAGCTCGGCAACCGGCACGCCAGCAGTGGTCATGACGGGCTCGCGGGTGCGTGTGCGGTACGCGCCGCTGGGGCCCAGTGCATCGATGCACATCAGATCGGCTGCAGCAGTGGATTGTTCGCCTACCACGGAAGACATGTCAGTACACGCCTTCGATGACGGGCTCGCCTTCGAATGCAGCGACGGGCTTCACCTCGCTGAGCGAATCACCCACTTGGCCTTCGGGTCCCGGCATCCGCAGCGCGCTGTCGCGTTCCAGGTTGTTCGGTAAGAACATGCCTTTGCTGATGTGGTGCATGACCACCTGTCCGCGATGTCCGTATGTCACCTCGTCGCCGGTGTCGGGATCCACCACCCAGAAGACGACATAGGGTGTGCGCGGATCGAAGATGAACGGCTCCCCGTCGGCAGTCCTGCGGGTGACCGCCTGGGAAAGGATCATGGTGCTGCCGAACACCATGGTGATCGTCGTGGTCGGGAAGATGTCGCGGAGCAAGTCCAGGGTGTCGACGTCGACGTGGGCGCCGCTGAGCAACACATAGCGGATCTTGGCGTTCACCAAGTTGATTAGTCGATCGTTGCGGGCGATGGCCTCGAGCAACGGAGGAGTGGTGTGCAGGTTGGCCACATCCTGGGTCTGCAGGATGTGGACGGTCTGCTCGATGACATGGTCGACGTAGGCCGACACCTCGGCGGTGGCGTCACGGGCAGCGATCTTCTTGACCCAGCGAGGGTCCAGGTCGATCGCATGGAACACCGAGCCCAGCCGTCCCGAGACCAGCCGGGAAAAGTAGCCCACGCCGTGCGGGCCGCTGGGCATCATGCACACGAAGCCGCGACCATGCAAGAAACCGCCGGCATCGAAGTCCTCGGTTTGCCACTGGACCACCTGCTCGCACCAATCGGGGAGTTGCACTGTCCGCTTGGGTGCGCCGGTGGTGCCCCCGGACTCGAATATCTGCGGCACCGGCGGCGGGGAGCCGTACCCGCGCGGGATCAGGTCCTCGATCGGCACGCTTCGCAACTCGTTCAGCAGGTTAGGAAACAGCCCCAAATCGGCGAATGTGTTCACGTCGGTCAACGGGTTGAAGTTCAGCGTGCGGGCCGTCCGCAACCAGAACGTACTCCCGGTGTCTTCGCCGAAGTGCCAGGCGACCGCGGCGCGCAGGTAGGCTTCGGGGTCGTCAACCGGCGCCGACCTCGGCACATCCAGTAACGAAAAATCGATATCGGCCATGTCCCGATCATGTCGCAGCCGCGATCAGCCAAGCAATCGACAGGCTGCCAATGGCTTGACTACGGAGGCTTTTGGTAGGCCATTAACCGGTCGTAGTCGCGGAATTCTCCTGTCGACATCTGAGCGACATGCCGCACAAGAGCAGGACCAGATCTCGCGGTCCGAGACTCGCTGCGCGGCGTGCAGCGACACGAGCCACTTTGTTTGTAACGGAGCCATGCGCGGCGCCGACGTTGGTCAACCTCAGCCCGGCCACTAAATGAACAGAAGATGAACGACGGGTGAATCACGGGCAGACGGCGATGAGCGTCCCTTACCTGTCCCAGGGAGCAGCCTGGTGACCGTGTTGCGACTGCGGTTTGCCGACCCGCGAAATCGGGAGTTGGCTGCTGCTGAATTTGACTCGATCGTGTCTGCGTATTCGCGTCTCGTATGGGTAGACCATAGGGCAGCCAGCGCGGACTCGGGAGGCAGCCGTCGGAATGAATGTGGCAGCGAGAGCCATCGACCTTCTCGCCAACCCGGCGCGGGTCTCGGATCCGGACAAGTTGCGCGGCGTGATTTCCGGCAAGACCGTTCTGGTGACCGGGGCATCGTTCGGGGTCGGCGAGGCGACCGCCCGCAAGCTAGCTGCGGCAGGAGCGACCGTCCTGGTTGTCGCGCGCTCGGCGGACAGGCTGCACGACCTGGCGGCAGTCGATCAATGCGGGCGGCGGAAAAGCGGTTGCCTACCCGACGGATCTGACGGATGAAGCCGCCGTCGGCGGGCTAACGAAGAAGATCGGGGAGGAGCACGGCGCGCTGGACATTGTGGTGAGCAATGCCGGTAAGTCGCTGCGGCGCTCGCTGCATCACCAGTACGACCGGCCACACGACTTTCAGCGCACGATCGACATCAATTACCTGGGCTCCGATCCAGGTGCTGCTGGGGGTCCTTCCGGCGATGCGTGAGCAGTGGCCGCGGGCACATCGTCAACGTCTCAAGCGTGGGTGTGCGCGTGCCGCCGGGTCCGCAGTGGGGTGTCTATCAGGCATCCAAGGGGGCCTTCGACCGGTGGCTGCGCAGCGTGGCACCGGAATTACACGCCGACGGGGTCGACGTCACCTCGGTGTACTTCGCGCTGGTCCGCACAAGGATGATCGAGCCCACACCGATACTGCGCAAACTGCCGGGGCTGGATCCCGATCAAGCCGCCGACGTCATCGCGAAAGCGATCATCCAACGACCGCGGACCATCGCGCCGCCATGGGTGGGGCCGGTCGAGCTTGCCTCGGTGCTTTTGGCGGGTCCCGCGGATCGTGCCGCGCGGATCTGGTATCGCCAATACTTCAAAGATTCCGCCGACAGCTGAAGACCAGCGATGACCGAACGGGTGACCACGACCGCGGCTCGGGCGTTGCTGCGTTCTGGACTGCTCAACCCGCCTAATCCCGGCGGCACTGATCCGGCTGATCGGCGAAGTAGGCAGAGGTGGCACGAACCCCTACACGCTGCTGGCGGTCGCGGGGGCTCGCTGGCCCAACCGAGCGGCGATCATCGATGACGACGGCACCTTGAGCTACCGCGAGTTACAGTCGGCGACCGAAGCGCTCGCCGGTCAACTCTTGGACGAGGGCGCCGCACCAGGTGAGGCGGTAGGCGTCTTGTGCCGCAACGGGCGGGGCTTCGTTCGGGCGGTATTCGCCGCGGCCTTGGTCGGCGCTGACGTCGTGCTGGTCAATACGGACTTTCGCACCGACGCGCTGGCGGCCGCGCTGAGCGACACAACAGATCGACATGATGGTCTCTGACGCTGAATTCGCCGATAGGGTGCACGCCGCTGATGACGCGGTGACGGTTATCGACGCGGCGGCGACCGAGGCGCCCCACGGCGATTCGCGACCCAAGGTGGCCGCCGCCGGGCGGATTATTCTGCTCACGTCGGGTACCACAGGCAAACCGAAGGGTGTGCCCCGCACCCCGCGGATGCGCTCAGCGGTGGGCGTCTGGGTGACCATCCTGGATCGCACCCGGCTGTCTACCGGTTCGCGAATCTCGGTGGCAATGCCGATGTTTCACGGCTTGGGGCTCGGCATGCTGATGTTTACCCTCGGCCTCGGCGGCACCGTACTGACTCTCCGTCGTTTTGATGCCGAAGCCGTACTCGCGCAGGCGTCGCTGCATCGCGCCGACGCATTCACCGCGGTGCCCGTCGTGTTGGCGCGCATCCTCGAGCTGCCCCACGCTGTGCGAGCGCGAAACCCGGTGCCGGCACTGCGGGTGGTGATGTCCAGCGGGGATCGGCTCGATCCCAGCCTCGCGCAACGGTTCATGGATAGCTACGGCGACGTCCTCTACAACGGCTACGGCTCCACGGAGGTCGGCATTGGCGCGCTGGCCACGCCGGCCGACTTGCGGTGCGCCCCGGAAACGGTCGGCAAGCCGGTCGCCGGCTGCCCGGTGCGGATCTTCGACGACGACGACCAACCCGTCGGACCACACGTCACCGGGCGGGTGTTCGTCGGCGGCGATCTAGCGTCTGAGGGCTACACCGGTGGCGGCGCCAAAGCCATCGTCAACGGCATGACCAGCACCGGCGACATGGGATATCTCGACGAGTCGGGCCGGCTGTTCATCGTTGGCCGGGAAGACGACATGATCATCTCCGGAGGGGAGAACGTCTACCCGCGTGCCGTTGAAAACGCGCTTGCCGAGCATCCCGACGTCGCCGACAACGCGGTCATTGGTGTCACGGACGAGCGGTTCGGTCACCGGCTGGCGGCCTACGTCGTGCCGCGTCCAGGCAGCGACCTGGACGAGGAAGCGCTGCGAGAGTACTTGGAGGGCAGGGTCTCCCGTTTCGAACAGCCGAGGGATATTCACTTGTCGGCCAAACTGCCACGAAATCCGGCCGGCAAGGTGCTGCGAAAGGAGCTGCCGAGCTAATCGGCATTTTCGCGCTGAAACGGCCGCCAGCCGTCTTCCGGCTGCGCTAGCCGGTCGGCGATCACCGACAGCGTCTCCAGGTTGTGGCCGTAGCCGAGGTGGCTGCTGCGCACTTCAACGTTTTCCGTCTCCGGAGCGGGCAGGCTAGTGCAGCACTGCCAGGCCACGATCCCATCGGTTTTGCTGTAGATGCAGGTCGTCGGCACCGTCAGCGGTTCGGCGCGGCGCAGCAGCGCGGATTCAGAGACGGATTCGGTGGCATCGGTGCCGCGGTTCATCAGCCGCCACACCCTCCAGGCGGTGCTGGCGCGATGATTACCGCGGAAGGGTGATCCCAACGTGATCACCGACCGGACATCGTCGGGAAAGGCGCGGGCCAACTCACGGGCGTAGATGCCGCCGGCGCTCCAGCCGATGAGGCTCACGCGACGCCCGCCGGCCCGTTCGCGTATCTGGTGCAGCCGCGCCGGCAGCGTCTCCTTCATCGAGGCTCGGTACCCGACGTTGTAGCCCAGGCCCCAGTCGTAGACCCGATAACCCAAGCGGCGCAACAGGTTACGTAGAAACTGCGTCGAAAGTGGGCCGGCCATGAATCCGGGGAGTACCAGCACGGGATGCCCGTCGCCGTGCGGCCAGTCGTTGATGCGCCGCACGGCGCGGCGGGCGGTCAGATACTCCAGCGTTGTGCGCCATTCCAGTGCGCGCAGCAGATGTCCCGGCATGGCCGCGTTTGTCGCGTCGGGCAGTTGGGCCGGTCCGTCAGCGACGGGTTCAGGAGTAGAAGTCATCCAAGGTGTCCTTGTTCTGGTCGGCGACCACCCCGCGTTTCACCTTCAGTGACGGTGTGAGTTCGCCGCGATCGACGGAGAGCTCGTGGTCAAGCAGGGCCCACTTCTTGATGGTCTCCCACCGGTTCAGTTTGGCGTTGAGCTTCTTGACGTGCTCGTCGATCATCTCGTGCACGGCATCGGATTTGGTCAGCTCCGGGTAAGACGCGTCACCGAGCCCGTGTTCTTTGGCCCAGCCGCCGATCGCGTCGGCATCGAGGGTGACCAACGCAACCGCGAAGTTGCGCCCCTCCCCGAACACCATGAACTGGCTGGCGTACGGGCACAGCGACGCGAATTTCGCCTCGATCGCCGGCGGCGCGATGTATTTGCCGCCGGAGGTCTTGAACAGCTCTTTGGTCCGGCCGGTGATCGTCAAGAACCCGTCGTCGTCGACGCTGCCCTGATCCCCGGTGCTCAGCCAGCCGTCGTCGCTCAGCGCCTCGGCCGTGGCCTCCTCCAGGTGGTGATAGCCGGCCATCACACATTTGCTGCGAAACTGAACCTCGTTGGCGTCGCTGATCCGGACCTCGGTGCCTTCGAACGGCAGACCCACGGTGCCGAGCTTGTAGTTGTCGGGCCGGTTGATGAAGCCCGCGCCGGAGGACTCGGTCAGCCCATAGCCTTCCAGGATCAGCAGGCCGGCAGCATCGAACCATTCAGCGATGTCGCGGTTGAGCGGCGCTGAACCGGAGATGAAAAACCGGATGCGCCCGCCGAACACGTCGCGCACCTTGGCGAACACCAACCGGTCGAACAGCCCGTGCAGCGCGTTCAGCGGGAACGGGACGAATTTGCCCTCGCGGCGGCGACGAGCCACCTCGCGACCCACCGCAAAGGCGCTGGTGAACAGCCGCGCCTTGATCCCGCCTTGGGACTGCTGAGTGGTGAGAATGCGGGAGTGGGCCTTTTCGAAGATGCGCGGCGCGGCACCCATGAACGTCGGTTTGACGATCCCGGTGTTTTCGACGATCTTGTCGACGCGGCCGTCGATGGCGCTGGCGAACCCGCACGCCAGCTGCGTGGAGATCAGCACCTTGCCGAAGGCATGGGCCAGCGGCAGCCACAGCAGCTGCAGGTCGTCCTCGCCGAGCAGATCCATTTCGGCGATCGCGGCGCCGGTGTACACCCACGCTTCGTGTCGCAGGCGCACTCCTTTGGGGCGGCCGGTGGTCCCGGAGGTGTAAATCAGTGTCGCCAACCGGTCGGTGGGGATCTCCTCGGCGACGGTTCGCACGCAGGAGGGATGGTCGGCCAGGTATTTCGCGCCTTGTTCGGCGAGGTCGTCCAGGCTGATCACCCAGTCGCCGTCAGCGGCTCCGTCGAACACCACCACCTTGGCGAGGTTGGGCAAGTCGCCGCGACGCTCCTTGAGCTTTTCCAGTTGGGAGTCGTCCTCGGCGAAGACGATGCGCGAGTCGGAGTCGGCGAGGATGTAGGCGGTGTCCTCGGCGTTGCTACTCGGATAGACGGTGGTCGTGGCCCCGCCGGCGCACATGATCGCCAGGTCAGCCAAGATCCACTCCAGCCGGGTGGCTGATGCGATGCCGATCCGGTCCTCGGCTGCGAGACCTTGCGCGAGCAATCCCGCTGCCAGGGCTTCCACCCGCTCGGCGGCCTGCTTCCAGGTGACCGAGGCCCAGCCGCCACTGGCGTTACCGTCGGGATATCGGAAGGCTTCGTGGTCCGGCGATGCCTCGACGCGCTGCAAGAACAGCATCGCCAAATTAGCGGCTTGGTTGGCCGTCGGGGTGGAACTGCTCTGGCTCATCGAACTTCCTCTACGACTCAGCAATCTCGACTATCGATCTTGCTGGGAGTGCCCACCGTTAGATGGCCAAAACGTGAATTTGCCGCTTTTTCGAGCGTTGCAGCCTCGCCGAATGGATTCGCGGACGCCTATCGCCACATTCTGCTAGTTAGACCGTCCCGTCAGGATTCCGTGAACGCATCGACAACGATGAAACAGCGTCAAAGTTGTCAGCGCGGTCTCTGGCCTACCCGACTAGCTGTCATTGGATTCAAAGCAGGCCCAGATGGTGCAGGTCGGTGACGTATTTGTCGATCAGCGCCGCCGACAGGTGCGGAATGTCTTTGTCGGCGCCAATTTCGGCTGCCTGTACCGCAGTCTGAAACACCTCGGTGGGCGTGGGAGCGCCGCGCAGCGGCTTTTCGGGTTCGCGATAGGCGCCGAGCAGGGGCAGCACCGAACGCTGTCGTTGCTTCTCCGGTAGCGCCTTCAGCGTGGTTTCAAACCGGGTGAGCCACTCGTTGTAGTCGCCAATCCGGTGGATCTTGTGGCCGGCGTCGATGAGCCAATCCACGAAGGTGTCCAAAGAAATGCCGTCGTCGTACGGATTCTCCACGTCGAAGGAACGGAACCCGTCGGTGACCTGCTTCCCCAGGGTGGTGACGGCTTCGGCAACGAAGTCGGCGGGCACCCCTGCGTAGTGCGCCCTGGCCCGACTCCCGGCCGCGTCGGTCTGATAGAAGGACCCGGGCGCGATACCTGTTGTCAGCAGGCTCAAGAGCAGCCGGGTGAAATTGTCGACTACATTGAGCTGCCCGACATATCGGCTGTGGGCCAGGATCATGTCGGAGCGAAACACCGCTACCGGCAGGCCGCAGAGGTCAAACGCCTCACGCAGCAAGACTTCGCCGGCCCACTTGCTGTTCCCGTAGCCGTTGGCGTACGAGTCGTCGATCGCGCGCGCCGGGCTGATGGCGCGAATATCGCCATCCTCGGCAAACCTATCGGGCGCGATCGGCATGGCAACCGCCACCGTCGACATGAAGGTGACCGGTTTGATCCGCGAGGAGATCGCCAGCTTGATCACCTCTGCGGTACCGACAACATTGGGGCCGAACAGTTGCTCGTAGGGCAGTACGTGATTGACCAGCGCGCCGACGTGCGCGATCAGGTCCACGCTTTCAGCCAATCGCTGCCAGGTTGTGTCGTCGAGGCCCAGGTTGGGTTCGCCGATGTCGCCGGTGATGACTTCCAGGTGCTCGGCGGCCAGCTCACGGAAGTGACCGAGCAGCTGGGAGTCTCCGCTGTCGAAGACCTTCTGCAGCCGCGCACGTGCGGCGTCGGCATCGCTGCCGCGGATGATCGTGATCAGCTTGCCGCCGGTGCGGGACAGCCGTTCCAGCCATTCCAGCGTCACGAAACGGCCGAGGTAGCCGTTGGCGCCGGTGAGCAGAACGGTGTGCGGCTCTTCGGCGGCTCGCGGCAGGGTCGTCGCCTTGGTCAGCGTCGCTGCGTCGATGAACCTGTCCAGTGTCAAATCACTTGCATAGACGGTGGTTTCGCCCTTCCCGTGGATCGTGGCGAAGGTGGGCCGCGTCGACCCCGACCGGCGCTCGGTCTCGATGTAGTCGGCGATCTGGCTCAGGTCGCTCGCGGGACTGACAATCACCCCCACCGACACCTCGATCCCCAGCAACTCCTCAAGCAAATTGGAGAACGTCAGCGCCGACAGCGAATCCCCGCCCAGGTCGGTGAAATGTGCATCGGAATCCACGTCTGCGTTCCCTGATCCGAGCACCGCCCGCGCGGCCCCGATCACGGTGGCCAGCACCGGCTGCTCTGCGGCCGCCTGGCGCAACGCGCGAAGCTCGCTCACCTGCGCGGCGGCCAGCTCGGCGTAGAGCTGCTCCAAGCGCGCACCGTAGGCATCTTTGAGTTTGGGCCGCAGGTTCTTGCCGACCCCTGAAAGCAAGCCGTTGGCCGCGCTGAATGGTTGGGTCTCGATTAAAAAGTCGGCGGGCACCTCATAGGACTGCAGCTCGGCGGCTGCCGCGGTCTGCTGGAGCGACTCGCGTAACGCGGCCCTTAGCGCGGCGGTGTCGTCACCAAACTGTGAAAGCGCTTCAGCGGTAGGGACGATCACCGCAAGCAGGTAGGAGCGTTCGCTGTTGCCGTAGACGAAGACTTGTCGCACCAGAGGCGCCGCGCTGAACACGGCTTCCAAGTTCGCGACGGCCACGAACTCACCGTTTGCGAGCTTGAGGACATTTTTGCGCCGATCGACGTAGACGACATGATCGGGTGCGATCTCGGCCATCACGTCGCCGGTGCGGTAGTAGCCCTCTTCGTCGAACGCCTCGGCGGTGACCTCCGGGCGTTTGTAATAGCCGGGTGTGCTGTTCTCCGATTTGACCAGCAGCTCGCCGCGCGGATAGGGCTTGTCGGTGGTGAAGTAGCCCAGTTCGGGGACGTCGATGAGTTTGTAGTCGATCACCGACGGGCGGACGATGATGCCGTCCCTGGTCACCGGGACGACCTCGGTCAAGCCGTACAGGTCGCCGACGTGCACGTCGAAGCACGACTCCAGGAACGCCCTCAGCTCGGCGGCCAGCGGGGCGGTGCTGACGGCGGTGCGGAGCACTCGGCCGCCGAGCTCTTGTTCACGCAATTCGACGGCGGCTTCCTGCTCGGCGTCAGCGATGTCGGCGCCCTCCAGGCTGATGCGGTCCACCGTGGATCGGTAGTGCTGAAACAGCATTTCGACAACCCTGGGCACCAGCAGCAAATCGGTGGGTCGCACCAGCGCCCAGTCGTCGAACAACGTCGACAGGTCCGACTCGGCAACGAAATAGCTGGTGCCGCCGGTCAAGAAGGCCGCGGCCAACGGCATCCGGCCGGCGATGTGGTTCAGCGGCATGAAGTTCACGTTGAACACCGGGAGTTCAGTCTCATTGAGCGATGAGGTGAAGATCCTGGCCAGCGTCCGTTCGGTGAGCATCGCGCCCTTGGGTGCCCCGGTGCTGCCCGATGTGTAGAGGATCATGGCCAGCCGCTGGTCGGTGTCGCCGGTGTAGAGCGGTTCGGGCGGAAGTTCCCGACCGCGCTCGATGACCTCGTCCAGCGTGCTAACGACGACCGGCATACCCGCGTCGTGGAGGCGCTTCCGCGCGCGCTCGAGGTTCTCCCGGTGCTCATCGACCTGCGGCTGGTAGTCGAAGACCACCAGATGGCGCAGCGACGCACTCTGCAAAGCGGACTCGACGGCCAGATCCAGATATGCCGCGCCCGCGGCGAGCACCCGCGGCTCGATCTCGTCGATGATCGGTTTCAGCACCGATGCCGGGGCGCTGTGTTGCAGCGGCACCGACACCAAGCCGAGATAGGCGCACACCAGCTCGACAGTCAGATAGGCGGGCCCGGCGAACCCCACAGTGGCAACGAAGTCGCCGGGATTCACCGGAGACGTCTCGTCGCGGCGCCACGCCGCGGCGACCGCGCGCACCGTCGCCCACAGGTCGCCATAGCTGATGGTCTCGAAACTGGGCAGCAGCCGCGTGGTGGTGCGGCCAGTCGCCGGGTCGAGCACCAGCTCTCGCGCGCGTTGCCCGAGTGCAGGCCGATCCGCGTAGCCTTCGACGAGCGTCTCGATCACCTCGGGCAGCCGAAGTCCCGGCCGGCGCGCCGCATCGATCACCTCCGGGATCGGTTCGGCGGCCCTGAACTGTGGGTCGGAGGCGTAGAGCTGCGCAATACGACGCGCCCGTCGCTCCGCTCGTGTGTCGCTCGAATCTGACGGGTTGGTGATCTCGCTGCGCACGTCAATAGTCATCTGCGAATCCCCTTGGATCGAATGATGCAACCTAACGGGCACAACAACGACGGCCGCGACATGTGATCCGGTGCGGCGGTGTGATGGCCGACACAATTTGGTTCCTGAACTGGTCACTGGTCGTCGGCTGATGCTTGTGCTGGGCTCATCATCAGCCGCCTGCGACCGCGCCTACATCCGCCAGCACACAGTGCAGGTGCTAGTGCTGATCTCGAAGTCGGGCGTTTGGCCGCTTTGGCCGATCATGCCGGAACATCCTGTGGTGTCGGGGGTTCACCGGATCGGGTGAGGGTGCGGCTGATTGTGTCTGTGACGAGGCGCGGGGCGTCATGTAGCAGCATGTGTCCGGCGCCGGGCTCGTGCACGAGCATGGCCCGGGGGATGCCGGCGGCTAGATCGTGGGCATGCGCGGGCGGGGTGAGCTTGTCGGCTCCGCCAGCGATGATGGTCGTGGCGGCGGAGATAGAACCAAGCGTGTGGTATTGGTCGTAGTTCCGCAGGCTGGGAAGGAACCCGACTTTGGTCGGCAATGGGGTTGCGTTGATGCTCGCGGCGGATAGAGCGGCGCGAGCACCGTTGCCTGCCGCGTAGCCGGCATATCTCGTCAGGGCGGGCCACAGCGGGCGGGCGAGAGCCCGAACTATCTCGTCGGTCATCGAATGCGGCGTGTGCTGCACGAGCCCGTGGAGGATCTTCGCGGCGGGGGTGGCCAGGAGCCGGCCGAGGCCCCGGTTGGCGAGTTTGCCTGCAGCAGTGGCAACGAGGACAAGCGATTTCGGTTCAACGGGGCGATGGCTGGCGCTCCGGGCGAGGTAGGCCAGGGCTGTCATGCCGCCCATGGAGTGTCCTGCGAGGGTGAGTGGGCCTTTAACGCGAAGCGCTATGAGCAGCGTGGCCAGATCGTCGGCGAGCTGCTCGATGCGGTAAGTGTGCATGGGCGCGTCGGCGGAGTCGCCATGACCGCGATGGTCGTAGCTGATGATCCGAATGTCATTGCCCCACTCGCGGATCAGCTGACCGATCTGAATATCCCACGACGATTGGTCTAAGCAAAGACCATGTAGAAGGACCACAGTGTGGTCAGGTGTGCGAGACCCATAGTCCCGCACGGACAGCCGCACACCATCACTAGCAGCGATGATCCGAACGCGGCCGAGAGGCGGGCTGTCTCGCCGGATTGCCGCGCCGGGCTGCGTCCGCGCGGAGCCACTTTGGCTTATCCGCTCACCACCGTCGTCGTCGAGACAAGTGATGACTCGATGCAAGTCGGCGACGGTCGATGTCATGTTCGATTCCTCCTGTACTTTGGACTCATCATCAGCCCTCTGGGGTAGCACCACGTCCGCCAGCGCACAGTGCAACTGGTTACTCAGGTAACTAGCCAGTCAGCTTGACTCGGACCGGCGGCTCAACAGATAGGACACGGTCGGGCGGCTTGCGCGGTTCAATCCCGAGTTGGATGAAGCATCGCCATGGGCCGTGGGGGAGCGACGGACTTGCCTGCTGCGCCGGATTATTGGCGCCAAAGTCTATGGTGCGATTGACGATTGGCTTCCGGCCATCAGAAAGCCGGCGCGGGCTGTCACGCCGTGTATGCCAGCACCAGGGATGATGCCGGGGCGGCGGGACCAGGCGGAAACGCGACGGGCCGTCCGTTTCGATCTCAGTGGTACTTATAGATGTCAGCGAGCTTGGCCGATCTCCGGCCGTTTCTCCCCTTACGTGAGGACAGCGGCGAATTCTTCGCGGTGTTTGCGAACGAATTCGGCGAATGTGGTCGGCGGATGGCCAAGAGTGTTGGCCAACGCGTCAGGATCGGCCGGCATTACTGGCGCCTTGCCGCTGGCAAAACCCGCGCCGATTATCGAGATATGTTGAGCCATCGCGGCGTTCACCGGCCCGCCGCTGTCTGCCTGACTCGCCATCATGTCGCGCCACTGCTCATGAGAGATGGGCCGGTATTCGATCTCCTGACCTGTCTGTGCCGAGATGACCTCAGCGATCTCGGCGTGGCTGAGCGCCTCGCCTCCCGGCGGATAGCTCACCACCGGCGTCGGAGGCGGCGGTTGCAAAAGGTGGTGCACAGCGAGTTCGGCGGCATCTTGTCCACCGATCCATGGGGCTCGTCCGGTGCCGAAGCTGTTGGTGATAACACCGTGTTTCCGGATGGACTCGCTGTGGAGGATCAGCACGTTTTCATGGAAGAGCGCCGCTACCCGCAGGATCGTCGGGTTCAGACCTGCCCAAATCAATATCTCTTCAGCAATAGCCTGGGCGCGCCCGAGCGCACTGGGATGGTCATGCGAGGACACCGCCATCGACATGACGACCACGTGGGGCCGCTGGCCCAACTCCACTAGCACGGAGGCCAAGTTCGCAACGGCGGGAATTACGCCCGGAGCGATCGGGTACGTGAAATACACCGCCGACACACCGTCTACGGCGGCTGGCAGCGTACTGCGTTGGTGCAAGTCCCCAATCATCGTTGCGGCGCCCTTGTGGCGCAACGCTTCTGCACGCTCGTCGTCAGTGCGAGTCAGCACCCGAACGCTGTGGCCGTGAGCAATAAGTTGCCCGACCACGCCAGCACCGGTGTTTCCATGCCTGCCGGTAGCTCCGATCACCAATACGTCGGACTGAAGCCCATCGGACGGATTTAGTTTTATCATGCAACGTAAGCTAGCGGTCGGCCAACCTGGACGCAAGGGAAACCCGTGTCGGCGACGCTATGTGTGTTGGTTCGTAGCCCGAGACCGGATGTTTCGAGGCGGCACCATATTCGGATCTGTGGCGCCCTTCCTCGACAACATACGGACGCTGTCGCGGGGGACTCGACGACCCGTTCTGGTGTTGACGATGCGCAGTTCGACGGGGTCACCATTTTTGTCGGTCGGCTGCAGGGGTGGGCATTTGGCTGTAGCACCCCACTTGTCGCCCCAGGCCACCATGGCCAACAAGAGGGGCTGCAGGTCGCGTCCCTTCTCGGTTAGCCGGTATTCGTACCGGTTTCCCGAATCGCCGTAAGGGATGCGGGTCACCACGGCGTGGTCGGACAGCCAGTTGAGCCGATCGGTAAGTGTGTTACGGGCGATCCCGAGGCGCCGCTGAATGTCATCGAAGCGACCGACGCCGAAGAAGATGTCACGCACGATCAGCAGCGACCACCAATCGCCGACCACCTCGAGGGTTTGGGCAACCGAGCAGTTCAACTCTTCAAACGACGCGCGCCGCATAACTTCAGGCTAGACCGCCTGGAGCAAAATCATCTAATAATGCAACTCAGGCAATCGTCACCCGCGCTGGAATTTCACGCCTGATCCGGCGCGACCATTCCGGCGGTTTTTGTCAACCAGTTGGGCGCGAGCACCGAGAGGCCGGTGGCCCCTGCCGTGGCGCCGATCACCCCGGTCCAGGCGACCGGCCCCAGTGGCGTGCATCCGAAGAAGTGGCTGACGACGGGAGTCTGGACGATGGCGACCAAAACCGTGGAGCTGCCCAGCGCCGTCGCCACGACCAGCGGGCTGTGCCGCCGGGTCAGCAGCGTCTGTGCCAGCTGGGTGGTCACCACAGCAGTCAAGCCCATCGTTGCCGTGCGCCTTTCGGTGCCCGGAGTCCAACGCCCGATGGCCCAGGCCGTCGTTGCGCCGAGGGCCGTGACGAAACCGCGGCTGACGATCTGCCGCATCAGCGGAGCGTCCAGCGAAGGTGTCGGCGCGGTCAGCACCGCTCGCTGGTAGGCACGCCGGGCTTCGTCGAACTCCTCCTCGGTGTCGTGCTCGTCGGCATCGGGTTCGTCGAACTGCGGGGTGACGGCAACCGCGAGCGCCGGGAACATGTCGGTGAGCAGGTTCACCAGCAGCAGTTGACGGGTTCCCACCGGCGCTCGCCCGGAACCGAGTGCCGTGCCGATGATGGTGAACAGCACTTCGCCCACGTTGCCGCCGACCAGGATCGTCACCGCATCGCGCACACCGGCCCACATGCCGCGGCCCTCGACCAACGCGTCGAGCAGCACGCCCAGGTCGTCCTCGGTCAACACGATGTCGGCGGCGCCGCGGGCGGCTGAGGACCCGCGACCGCTCACCCCGATGCCCACGTCAGCCATCCGGATTGCGGCGGCGTCGTTGGCGCCGTCCCCGACCATCGCAGTCACTCGCCCGGATCGCTTCAACGCCGCGACGATCTGCACCTTCTGCTCGGGGCTGACCCGAGCGAAGACCTGCACGTCGGCCGCCAGTTTGGCGCAGGCATCCTCGTCGAGGCCGGCAAGGTCGGCGCCGGTGACCACCCGAGCATCCGGCGGCAGACCCAACTGATGGGCGATCGCCCGCGCGGTTACCGGGTGATCGCCGGTGATCAGCACGACTTTGCGGTCAACGTCCAGCAGCGCTTCGATTAACGGGCGCGCCGACGGCCGTGCGGTGTCCGCCAAACCGACGTAGCCGATCAACTCCAAGTCCTGCGCGGCGGCGTCGACGGCATCGGCATCGGTGTCATCATCGTCGTCGGTGTCGTGTACCCAGCTGCGCTGCGCGACGGCCAGCACCCGCAGGCCCTGCTCGGCAAGGTTGTGCACCAAAGACTCGGCATGGTTTTGGTCGGCCTCCGGATCAGCGAACCGGCAACGTGGCAGGACGACCTCCGGGGCGCCCTTGAGCATCAGCACGGGGCCGGACGGGTCGCTGCTGCAGGGTGCCGATCGCGGCGGCAAACCCACGACTGGACTCAAACGGTACCTCCGCGAGCACGGTCCACTCCGAATCGCTATTAGCGTCAAGTGAATCCGCCGCATTGATGATGGCCTCGTCGGTAGCGTGCGCGTGACCTCGCCCCTCCTCTGGCTGGGTGGATGCCCAACCGGCGGCCCGCAAGACGTGAGCGGCCTTGGGGTCGGTGGCGTCCGGGAACGGGCCGCGCGGCTTGGTCGCGGCCGGCACCGAACGCACCACCCGCAGCCGGTTTTCGGTCAGCGTGCCGGTTTTGTCGAAGCACACGGTGTCGACGCGACCCAGCGCTTCGATGGTGCGGGGAGCGCGGACCAGCACACCGCGCGCCGACAGCCGCTGGGCGGCGGCGAGTTGGGAGAGGGTTGCCACCAGCGGCAGGCCCTCCGGGACAGCGGCCACCGCAATGGCGACGCCGTCGGCGACTGCCTGACGCAGCGACGCGCGGCGCAGCATCGCCAAACCCGTCACCGCGGCCCCACCGGCCAGCGTCAGCGGAAGGACCTTGGCGGTCAGCTCCCGCAGCCGCGCCTGCACCCCGGCCGCCGACTCGACGTCGATGACCGCCGAAATCGCGCGGTGCGCAGCCGTGCCCACGCCGGTGGCCACGACGATCGCTCGGGCATGCCCCGCCACGATTGTGCTGCCCTCGAACAGCATGCTGGCCCGGTCTCTGTCGGTGGCGCCGACCGGCTCCACCTGCTTGTCGACCGGCAACGACTCACCGGTGAGTAAGGATTCGTCGACCTCGAGGTCTTCGGCCACCAACAGCCGCGCATCAGCGGGCACCACGTCCGGAGCGGACTAAGTCGATGACGTCGCCGGGACGCAGTGCAGTTGCCACCACCGTGGCCGTGCGTTCGGTGTGTCGAGCCGCCTCCAAGCGGCGTCGGGTTGTCGCCACCGTCGGCACGATGACGCGGCGGGCGAGCTGGTCCTGTTCGGCGAACAGCTCGGCGGCCGCCGCGTCGGCCCGTAACCGCTGCGCCCCGCCAGTTAGTGCGTTGACGGCCATCACGCCCGCGACCAGAAGCGCATCGACATTGCTACCGACGATCGCCGACGCCGCCGCTCCCACTGCCAGGATCGGGGTCAGCGGATCCTTGAGCTCGTAACGGGTGGCGTCCAGCAGCTGGCCCGCTCGACTTGCTGGTTCGCGCAGTGGCGCCAACAGTGGGGTGTAGGACAGATCCTGGAGAACGCGTCGCCAGGTCGGCGCACCAGGCTCGACGGTCAACGGCCGGGTACGGCTGGTTAGCCGCGAGTAGACGATCTCGGGATCCAGCGCATGCCAGGCGGTCAGCGGTTGCGGGGTGGGATCGGGTTGCCGCAGAACCTTGGTGGCCGAGAAGGCTCCCGAGAGCATGGCGCTGGCCGCGGCCGCGTTGACCGGGTTGAGCCAGCGGCGCACGGCAAGCGGGTTGGTAGCGGCGCCGGGATCACCGGTGACCAGCAGCAGTCCGGCCAGCGTGGTGCCGCCCTTGGCAAGGTTCACCGACGATTCAGTGGCCTGCCGTGCCGCGGGTAGCGCCGAGAGGATCCGCACCGCGGCGGCCAGGTCGGTGCCGGTGATGATGTCCGCGCTCCACGGGGTGGCTGCGCGAGGATCGTCGAGGGCCACACCGACGTCGGCGATGGCCAGCGCCGCCAACGTGTCGGTCGATGCGAAGTCGCGGTGCAGGGCGGTGATCAGCAGCACCGGTCCACGATCTGCCCGCAGGTCGCGCACCAGCTTGAGGAGCGGGGTACCGGACGGATGACTGGCCGCGACGCTGGCGGCCAGATCCTGGGTGCCAGCTACATGCCGCAACACCACCCGGGCCCCGGTGCGGTTCGCGATCTGCAGCAGTGGAATCGCGAAGGGGTCGACCTCCCAGCCGACTTCGACGTGGCCCACCACCTCGCCGTCGACCACGAGGTCGGCGTGCTCGAGGCCCTGGGCGGGGGTGGCCGACGGGCCCTGCGCGGGAGCCCAGCGCAACCGCGCCCCGGTGGCGGGCAACTCGTCGGGGTCGGGCTCCGGCGCCTCCTCACCGTGCAGCAGCGCGTCGGCGACCTCATAGACCCGGTCCTCGTCCCAGCCCGGAACATCTCCGCGCGCATGCTAGCACGGCGCGGTGATCACCGCGCAGCGCCGCCCCGTCGATGACGACTACCTTCACGCGATCCAGCCGGCGCAGCGCGCCCGGATCGAGGATCAGCTGCCCGTCGTCGGCGAGCCCGCGGCCGAGCACCGCGGCGAAGGACTGACGGCCCATGTGCGCGGCCTTCGGTATTCCAGCCAGCACTGCGCCGGCAGCGTCCTCGGGGCCACCGCCGGCAACCAACGCACTCGCGGCCGCAATCAGCGAACCGTTCGCGGCCTGGTCGACGTATTCCTCGACCGGCCCTTTCATCGATCCCTTCTCGGTGTCGATGGCAGCGTCGATGGCTCCGTCGACCACGACGTGCGAAGCCTCGCCGGCTGCCGCGGCTGCCCAGTTGTGCCGCAGGGTCTGCGACTTGCCGGCCGACGAGATGATCGGGACCACCGGGGCCTGCGGCCGACCGGGTGAGGCCAGCTGAGGCTCGCGGTCGCGCCAGCGGCGGCGATGCGCTTGGGCTTCGGAGATCTGCAGGACTCGTTGTGTGAGGTTCAAAATCGGAGTGCCGACCGCTTGGGTCAAACCGTTGGCCGCCGCGGTCGACGCGGCGAGCGCGAGATCGGTGCCCACGCGGCCGAGCCGCGACTCGAGTACGGACACCATCCGCGGCTGATTGTTGAGCAGAGCGGCGGCCGCTCTGGTGGTCCGCGGTGCTGCGGGCAGTCTGACGACCCAACCGGTGACGGCGGCGCCAATCGCAACCGCGTCGAACGCCGCCGCGGTCAGCGGCACCAGGACCGCCAACGGGTTACCCGGATCGGCGAACGGCGCAGTTCGGATTTCGGACTCCGGTCCTGCGGCGGCGAGGTCGTCGGCCACTTGGGAAACCACGTCGCGCACCTCGTCCAGGACGCGGTCGCTGTCGGCCTTAACGTCGGGGCCGTCGAAGTCCTCGAGTTCGACCACCAGCCGGCCCAATGAGCCCTCGACGTGTGCGGTGGCTACGCCCGGAATCCGGCGAACCGGTTCTTCGACCACCGCCGCGTGCTCATGCCAGCGCGGGAACGGCAGCAACGGATCCAGGTCCAGGTGCACCCGCCGCCCGCTTTGCCAGCGCACCGTCGCCGTTCCGCGGTCCGGCTTGCCGTTAGACGAATTGCCCAGCCCGCCAATGCCCAAGAATCGGCTGGTCGACTGACTTACCGATTCCACGACCGGGCCGGCCAGCGTCTGCATGGCGTCCGCGGTGTCCGCCACATTTTGCACGCCGGCTTGCAACATCTGCACTGCTCCGCCGGTTATCCCGCCAACGACGACGGCTACACCCGGAACCTTCATTCCTCACCCTTCAACAACGTCTACGCGCTCAATACTTGCCACGTCTTAACCAACTGTCCACACGGACGCGCCGAGTAGGCCTCGCGGTGACCGCCGACGGCAGCTATCCGCGCCGACTCGGATCACCGGGTTGGCGGCAGACCAAACGCAGAAAACAGCCCGGGATCAAGAAAGACGGTCAGTGCGGCGACCCCTTCTCTGCCATTCTCCAGGACATGTATCGAATGGGCCCGCAGGACCCCGTCGGCGCGCGGCGATACTCGGCAACGGCGGGCTGACCGTTGGCGGCCGTCGGGACAAGCACCATGTCGCCGGGTTCGGCGAAGGCGCGCCGCGCCAGGAATCGGGTCACGGCGTCGCGCCCGGTGAACCAGACCGGCAGCGGCGGCATCTCGAGCCTGACGTCAGACTGCAGCAACTCGGTGAGCGCCGCGAGGTCGGCGTTCTCGAAGGCAGCGCAGTAGCGGTCGAGTCAACTCGCGGCGCTCAGCGTCGTCCGGCTCGGCCACGTCCTCTTCGCTAGGCGCGACTTCGACGAGGTGAGCGCGGGCCCGGTGAAGTGCGCTGTTGACCGCCGCTGGCGTCGTTTCGAGCAGCTCTGCCACCTCGGCGGCGCTGAACTGCACCACGTCGCGCAGGATCAGCACCGCGCGCTGACGTGCAGGCAGTTCCTGCAGCGCGGTGGCGACCGCGAGCCGCACACTCTGTCGCGTGCCGAACACGGTCTCGGGCGTCAGCGTGTCGGGTAGCGGTCCGAGCCAGTGATAGCTGCCGCCGTCTCCGTCGGGATCTGCATTCGGGTCGACTGAGCCGGCACCCAGGCCCGCGGGCAACACCCGGCGGGCGCGGTTCTCCAGTGCCCGCAGGCACGCGGTGGTCGCGATCCGGTACAACCAGGTCCGTAGCGCCGCCCGTTCCTCGAACGCCTGGTAGCCGCGCCAGCCACGCAGATAGGTCTCCTGCACCAGATCCTCGGCGTCGTGCACCGAACCGAGCATTCGGTAACAGTGCGCGATCAGCTCGGCACGAAACGGCGCCGCCTGCGCGATGAAATCTTCCTGGACGGGCACGGTCGCTTCTCTCCTGGGTACAAGCCGCTACCTCAGTACAGATACACCCTGTGGCCAAAATTAATCGGTCGCCCAGCGATGAATCCGGTCAGCCGCACGTATCTGCATTAGTGATCGAACCCACCGACACCGGAAGGCGGATACCACCATGAACGAAGCGACCAATGCCCTGGCCGGCACAACCGCGATCGTCACCGGTGCGAGCCGCGGATTCGGGCGCGCCATCGCCGCGGCGCTGTCGGCCGCCGGTGCGCACGTGGTCGGCGTGGCCCGCAGCAGCGCGCACCTCGATGAACTGCGTGACCAGCTCGGCGACACGTTCACCCCGGTGGCCGCTGACGCCGCCGATCCGAAAGTGGCCGGTCAGCTCATCGACCGGCATCGGCCGCACATACTGGTGCTGTGTGCAGGGGCGAGCCCGACAATGAGCCCGTTGCACGAACAGACGTGGGAAAGCTTCAGTCAGACCTGGAACGTGGACGTCGCGCAGGCGTTTCACTGGAGCCGCCATGTATTGCGGCACCCGCTGGCGCCGGGCAGCTCGGTCATCGTGATGTCCAGCGGCGCCGCGGTCAACGGGTCACCGCTGAGCGGCGGCTACGCGGGGGCGAAGGCCGCCGTCAAGTTCATCACCGACTACGCCGCGATCGAGTCGGAGCGGGCCGGGCTGGGAATCAGCTTCGTATCTGTTCTGCCGCGGTTGACGGCGGCCACCCAACTGGGCGCCAAAGCGGTGGCGGCCTACGCCGATCGGCAAGGTGTCGATGTCGACAGCTTCCTACAGGCTGGCGGACCCGCGCTGACCGCCGAGCAAGTCGGTCGGTCGGTGCTGGAGATTGCCGGCGGCGAACGCCGGGACCACGGCGCATACCTCCTCACAGCCGCAGGCCTGTCGGCGCTGGCCTGAACTAACTGCAACCGAAAGGCGGAGATCACCATGAACACACCCCCAATCGTGTCGGCACAGGAGTGGGAGGCCGCGCACCAGCAACTACTGGTGAAAGAGAAGGAAGTGATGCGTGCGCATGACGCGCTGGCAGCCGAGCGGCGACGGATGCCGTGGCTGGCGGTGGAGAAGGCGTACGAGTTCGATGGGCCCGAGGGCAAGGTCGACCTGCTGGGCCTTTTTCAGGGTCGCCGTCAGCTCATCGTCTATCGCGCCTTCGTCGGGCCCGACGTCGACGGCTGGCCCGATCACGGCTGCCGAGGCTGCTCGATGATCGCCGACCACATCGGCAACCTGGCCCACCTGAACGCCCGCGACGCCACGCTGGTGTTTGCCTCTCGTGCGCCGCAGCCGGGCATCGAGCGGCTGAAGGCGCGGATGGGTTGGCAGATGCCGTGGTACACGATCACCGACAGCTTCGATGCCGACTTCGGTGTCGACGATTGGCATGGCACCAACGTGTTCATCCACGACGGCGACCGGGTGTTTCGCACCTACTTCATCAATAACCGCGGCGACGAGGTGCTGGGCAACACCTGGAGCTTGTTGGATATGACCCCGCTCGGCCGCCAGGAGATCTGGGAAGACTCGCCCGAGGGCTACCCGCAGAGTCCGCCCTACGAGTGGTGGGACTGGCACGACGCATACGGCGAGCATCAGCCGTCGCGATGGTTCGGTGACCCCGACCCGACCGATCCCAACGACAAGCGTCCACCGCGCAGCGAATAACCGCGTGCTGCACATACTTCATCAATGGCCGCGGAATGGCGATTAACATCGCCGTCGGGCGCGCCGCCCAGGGTGGAGGTGTCGGCGGTGTTGACGCTGCTGCGGAGGGCCCTGAGCTATCGGGTGAGTGTCGCCGCCCTCGCCGAGATTGCGGTGTGGCTCGCCGCCGGGTACCTGGCCGTGGGCCTGGCATGGTCGCTTTTTCACCCCGACGGTGTGCAGTACATCCAAGCGCGACTGGAAGAGCAGCTGCACTTGCCCGCCGGCAGCAATTACCAGCTGCTGGCCCTGGGCGAAGCTAGCGCGCTCTGGCCGGTGATGCTGGTGCTGCCCGCCAGCGGGTGTGCGCGCTGACCCGGCGCACAGGCGGCAGTAGGTTTTCGTCCGGGAGCCACCAGAAGGGAGCCTGCATGCCGGGAGCAACCAGTGACGTCTGGGAGGCGATGTCGACCGCGCGGACGATCCGCCGGTTCACCGACGAGCGGTCGACGACGCCACACTGGCGCGGTGTCTGCAAGCTGCGACGTGGGCGCCGTCCGGGGCCAACGCGCAGGCCTGGCGTTTCGTCGTGTTGCGCTCACCCGAGCAGCGGGCCGTGGTGGCCAAGGCGGCGGCGCGCGCCTTGGAGGTGATCGAGCCGGTCTACGGCATGAGTCGGCCGGCCGACAACGACGACAGCCGACGCGCTCGCACCAACCGGGCGACGTACGAGCTGCACGATCGGGCCGGCGAATTCACCTCGGTGCTGTTCACCCAGAAGCGGTTCCCGACCGCTTCTGAGCTGTTACTCGGAGGGTCGATCTTCCCGGCGATGCAGAACTTCGTGCTGGCCGCACGCGCGCAGGGGCTGGGCGCGTGTCTGACCAGCTGGGGAGCCTACGGCGGTGAGCAGCTGCTGCGAGACGCCGTCGGCGTGCCCGACGATTGGATGCTCGCCGGACATGTCGTGGTGGGTTGGCCCAAGGGTCGGCATGGCCCGGTCCGCCGCCGACTCGCTGCACGAGGTGGTCAACCTTGACCATTGGGACGGGCCGGCCACCCAGTTCGTAAACGAACTCTGCTGAACCGAACGCAGGCGCGGCCCGTGATCCGAACGAACGCACCGCCCGTGATTCGAACGCGGGCATGATTTGTCCACGGCGACGACAAGATCGACTGATCAATGGCCGGCGCGGCTCTGTTCCATTGGCCAAGCAGTCAGTCGGTATGGACTGGCGCTGACGCTGGCGTGGATTGGTTTCGGCAAGTACATCAAGATGGAAGCCCGGGTCCTCATCGAACACAGCCCATTGATGAGCTGGGTCTATGACGTGTTCAGCGCCAACACCGTGGCGCGGGGTTTGGGAACCCTGGAGATCGCGGCCGCGATCCTGATTTCCGTTCGCCCGCTGTCGGCGCGGTTGTCGGCGCTCGGCAGCGCGATGGCGATCGTCCTGTTCTGCGGGACGCTGAGCTTTCCGTTCACCACACCCGGCGTGGTCACCCGGTTCGCCGGTCCGATCCCGGTGCTGTCCGCGCTACCCGGGCAGTTTCTGCTCAAAGACGTTGTGCTGATGGGCGTGGCGATCTGGACTCTCGGCGAGGCCCTGTACGCATCGGACGTCGTCAGTTCTTGATGCCGACGCTGATCAGGTCGGAGATGGCCCGGGTCACTAGCGGTCGCCGGACTCGGTGCTGATCGTCGACGACGAACCCCGCGCCCTCGAACAACCGCCGCATCTCTGTCGGTGACGGGTGGTGCGCCAGCTTCCACTTGGTTGCCGTGGGTCCCTGCAGCAGGGGTTGTCGGGCGCTGAGAGTAGAGACCGCCACTAGCCCGCCGGGGGAGAGCACGCGGTGGAATTCGCGCAGCGCCGCGGGTTGGTCGAAGAAGTGAAACGCCGAGGTAGTGACGACGGCGTCCAGCGCCCCGTCATCGAACGGCAGCTGCTCGGCGGGACCCCGTTTCCATTGCACCTGAGTCGATCTGGCCCGAGCCTGGTTGAGCATGCCGACTGACATGTCCACGCCATAGGTCTGGTCGGGGCGCAGTTCACGTTCGATCCTGTCGGCCAAAATCCCGGTGCCGCAAGCGATGTCGGCCACCCGCGCGGCCTGGTGATCGCGCAGCTGCGCGATCACTTCGTCGTGCGCCGGTCGGTAAACCCAGTGCTGTAGAAACGGCAGGTTATAAGCCGGGGCGGCCAGACTCCAGAACCGGGTGACGACGTCGTTGAGGCCGCGGCGTTGTGCTGGTGCGGTCACTTGATCGAGGTGTAGTAGATCGTGTCGGCCACCGACACCGAGTCGTTGCCCTGCGGCATCGGCGGAAGGCCGTTGTCGGCCACCAGCTGACTCATCGGCTTACCGCTGGACTGCCAGCCCAGCGTGTCCAAGTAAGCGGCGACGTCGTTGCGGTCACCCTCATAACCGAGCTCGGAGAACTCTAAATCAAAGCCATGCGCACGCCATTTCTCGGTGGCCTTGCGCATCGTCTCGCGCGCCTGGTCGTGGTCGACCCCCGACATGTCCGGGATGGCCTCGGTGGCCAGGCGGCTGCCCTTAGCGCTCAGCGCGGAGATGTTGTCCAGCAGGCGGTCTTGGGCTTCCGGCGGCAGATAACCGAGCAGCCCCTCGGCGATCCACGCAGTGGGTTGGGTGTGATCAAAACCGGCATCGACCAATGCGGCCGGCCAATCGTGTCGAAGATCGACGGCGACCGCGCGGCGGTCGGTTGTCGGCTCGGCGCCCAAGTCGGCCAGCGTGGTCGTCTTGAACGCGATCACCTGCGGCTGGTCGACCTCGAAGACCGTCATACCGGCCGGCCAGTCCAACCGGTAGGCGCGAGCGTCAAGACCAGACGCCAGGATGACCGCCTGGCGGATTCCGGCCTGCGTCGCGTCGCGGAAGAAGCCGTCGAAAAAGCGGGTGCGGACGGCCATCGCAATCGGCATGTGCTCGAGCTTCCAGCCGGACTCGTCGTCGTCGACGTCAGCGGCGGCCAGCTCTCCGGTGGCCAACTTGGTGAGGAAATCCACGCCGACAGCTCGGACCAGCGGTTCGGCGAACCGGTCTTCGATCAGCGGTTGGTCGGCGTTAGTGGCAATCGCGCGGGCGGCGGCAACCATGGTCGCAGTGGCTCCCACGCTGGTCGCCAGGTCCCAGGTGTCGTTATCGGTGCGCGGCATTTCGTGCTCCTTGAGTTAGATCGCAGTTACTTAGTTAGCATAACAAGTAGTTAGTCCATATAACAAGCTACTTGACAATCGTATGCCCGGGGATGCCCGCGCCCACCGATCAATCCAGCGCCGGCTAGGAGCCCGGGGAGTTAATGAACCAGACGTTTTCTTCGCGCAGGCTGCGGCTGCGCCAGCCGTCATCGCCGCGGACCAGGCTGTGGTGGTAGTAGCCACCGCAGTAACTGAGCGCGGTGATCCCGGGCAGCTGCATCGGGTTGTAGAACATCGCGCGCACCTGTGCGACTCGTCCGGACCCTGAGCCGTCGATCTGACTCTCGATGTTGGTGATGTAGTGCATCGACATGGGAATCGCCGCGAATCCTTTCGCCAACCAATCGGCCACCTGCTCGCGAGTGCCTGCGATGGCGCCCGCCGACGAGTAGTCGATGTGTGCATCTTCGGTGAACACCGATCGATACAAATCCCAGTCCCTGGTATCGACGGCGCGGGCGTATCGATTGAGCAGCGCGGTGATTTCGAGTTCATCGCTGATCCGCTGCAGGTCCATACCAGATTCTCCCGTGTGGTTAGTCGCCAGTCCCGCGATCAGCGGCCGCTGATCGCGCTCGTCACCGCCACCAGGCGCCGTCCGATGGAGTCAATGCGTTTGCGGGTCAGGGCTTGCAGCGGATGGACCGCCACGATCATCGACACCCGGCCGCGATGATCGAACACCGGGGCGGCGATGGTGGCCACCGGCTGCGCTCGACGCGCGGTGTCGTCATCGGAGAGGAAACCGATCGTGGCGAATTCGACCAGCAACTGGTCGGTGATCTCGCGCACGTGGGCGGGCAGGCCGTCGCTGGGTAGCGTTCCGACCACCTGCGCCGCCTGGGTTAGCGCCGGCGTTGTGCAGTCCACGTCGAATCCGCGTTCGCGGGTGCGGCGCAGCACCTCATCGAGGCGGCGTGCCAGCGCGGAATTGGTTGCGGCACTGCGCTGAATCCACGCCCGCTGCTGCTCGTCGCTGTCCCAGGCGGCGAACGCGACCCCGAAAGGCGGGGCGTAGCGGATGCGGTCGCCGGGTGCGCCGCCGGACTGACCATCGGCATCCTCGAACGCGGTGATCACCAGCGAATCGCCGAACCGCTCGACCACCGAGCCGGCATAGCCGAATTCCGCGGCGAGCTGCAGCGCCGCCGTTCTAGCCGCGTGCGCCAGTGGGCGCGCGGTGTCCGTCCGCGCCGCCACCACCGCCAGGGCCGGGCCGAGCGAAAACGTCTTATCGACGGGATCGCGGCTGGCCCAGCCGCGATCGCACAGCGTGGTCAGGATGGCGTGGGTGGTCGCCTGAGTAAGTCCGAGTTCGCGCACCACGTCGGAGAACCTGAGCCCGTCGTTGCCGGGCCCGGCGAGCAGCTCGACGACGTCGAGCACGCGAGTTGTGGGGGCCGACGGTGGGATGGCTTGACTTCCTCTCGAAGCGCTTCCTACTGTGAACCTCAAATTATCGAGATGCTATCTCGAATAATCGAGAACTGCCAAACACGAAGAGGTGTACGGATGCGGGCGGTGGTGTTGCGTGACGGGCGACTCGATGTCCGTGAGATCGCCGACCCGGTTCCCGGTCCTGGGGAGTTGCTGCTGCGAACATTGAGCACCGCGATCTGTGCGTCGGACGTGCATTTCATGGATCACCCGGAGATGGGCGTCAACGATCCGACCGGTCGCTCGCTCTACGACGAGCACCGCGACATCGTGCTCGGCCACGAGTTCGTCGGCGAAGTCGTCGGACACGGACCCGGCTGCACCGATCAGTTCCCGGCCGGCACCCGCGTGACGTCCATCCCGATCCGACTGGTCAATGGCGGTGCCGATGGCGCTCGGATCATCGGTCAGCACCCGGAGGCGCAGGGCAGCTTCGGCGAATTGCTGGTCGTCGCAGAGGCACTGGCCAAGGCCGTCGACGGCGACGTCTCGAGTGATGCCGCGGCTCTGACCGACGCGTTCGCGGTCGGTGAGTTCTACGTGCGCGCCGCGCGGATGGAGGCGGGGGAGGTGCCGGTGGTCATCGGTGCCGGCGCGATTGGCTTGTCGGCCGTCGTCGCGCTGGCCGGCCGGGGCATCGAGCCGATCATCGTGTCGGACTACAAGCCCGAACGCCGTCAATTGGCTTGTGACCGCTTCGGGGCGCATATCGCGGTAGACCCGGCCGAGCAGTCTCCGTTCGACGTGTGGCGTCAGCTGCGCGCCGAGCGTGGACTGTGGGGTTCGCTCGTCGTCTTCGAATGCGTCGGCGCCGCGGGATTGATCCAGAAGATCGTGGAGTCGGTCGACATGAGCACCCGAATCTATTGCGCCGGTGGGTGGTACAGCGGTGATTCGCTGAGTGTCACCGACGCGACCCGTCAGGGCGTCACTATCCAATTCGGCGGCGGCCCGCACCCGCAGGACTGGTACGGCACCCTGGACGCCATCGCCTCCGGACGCCTGGATCCGCTCCCCAGCGTCGGGGCGATCGTCAGCCTCGACGAGGTCCCCGACGCCCTCGACTTGGCCCGCAAGTCCGATGGCCCACCGCGAATCGTCGTCCACCCGAATGGAGACAATCTGTGACCGAACGAGAAGACCGCCAGGACATCTCGGATGTCCTGCTGCGCTACGCGACCGGGATAGACCGGCGCGACTGGCCGCTGTTTCGTACCGTCTTCACCGACGACTGCGAATTGGACTACGGCGAAGTCGGCTCCTGGAGGGGGGTCGACGCGGTGACCGAGTTCATGCAGCAGGCGCACGCGATGGCCGGCCACACCATGCACCGTCTGACCAATCAGGTGATCACGGTCGACGGCGACTCGGCGCAGGCGCGCACCTATATCGATGCGCTGATCATGCTCGCCGACAACACCTCCGGTGTGAACGCGGCCGGGTTCTACGACGACGAGATTGTCCGTACCGAGCGGGGGTGGCGGATTGCCCGTCGCCAATTCATCCAGGTGCGGGTTGCCGCTGTGGGTGAGCCGGTATGACATTTGCAGCCAAGTACGGCCCATGGGGGTTGGTGGCCGGTGCATCCGACGGTGTCGGCGCCGCATTCGCTCAGGCACTCGCCGAACGCGGGATCAATGTCGTGTTGCTGGCCCGCCGTCAGGCCGTGCTCGACGAGGTAGCCGCCTCGATCGCCGCCAGCACCGGTGTCCAAACCCGCGCGCTGGCGATCGATCTCGCTGACCTCGATGCTGCAGCGTCGGTCAAAGCGGCCACCAATGATCTGGACATCGGTTTTCTGGTCTACTGCGCCGGAGCCGATCCCAACTTCCAGCCGTTCCTGGCCAACCCGGTGGACACGGCGGAAGCGATGGTGCATCGCAACTGCATAGTGCCGATGCAGCTGTGCCACCACTTCGCGCCGGCGATGGTGCAGCGCGGCCGCGGCGGCATCGTGATATTCGGCTCAGGCGCCGGGCTTGCTGGTGGGCCCAACATGGTGGCCTACGGCGCCAGCAAGGCCTTCGACATGGTGTTCGCCGAGGCGCTGTGGAGTGAACTGCACGACAAGGGTGTCGAGGTGCTCGGTGTCATCCTCGGCAAGACCGACACGCCCGCGCTGCGCCGTCTGGAACACAGCCGCGGGGTGCTCAGCTCTGAGGATCAAGCGCCGTCGGATGCCGAGGCGGTGGACGTGGTCATCACCGAGGCCTTCGAAAACCTCACCAACGGGCCGACTTTGATGGTGGGCGAGATGATGCGCGCCGCCTCGCGGATGCTGGCATCGCTGACCCGCAACGACGCCGTCAAGCTGGTCACCCAAGCCCAAGCCGCTGTCATGGGTGGCGAGAACCAATAAAGCTCTGGCTCCGCTCAGTTACCTAGTTGCTTGATGAACACGTTGATGCGGTTGATCAAACCGTCCGGGTTTCGCTCGAACACAAGGCATTCCGGGTACTCGGTGGGGACGCCATCGATGTCGAAGGTCTCGGTCAGCTCCACGTAGCACACCCGATCCGAGGCAAGCGAGATCCGCTGCACGTCCAGCCGGTATCCCGCAAGCGCGGCGAACACGCCGCGCAGGAACTTCAGATACGGGTGCTTGCCTTCGATGACGTCGCAGTAAGGCCCGTCGCGGATAACGTCGTCGGCGATGGTGGCGCCCAGGTCGTCCCAATTGTTGACTGCCAGACACGCCAAATAGCGCTCCACCGCGCCGGCCCCATCAGAATCCATGACATCTTCATACGCTTACCGCGAGGTAGGCGGATGCTGAATGCCATGGCGAGCAACACCGAGCGTTACCGCGCCGCGCAGCGAAACAGACGTGGGCGTCCGCTGCATTCTCGTTGCGTGACGTCTATAGAAAGCCGATCAACCGCTGAGTCGGTGTACTCGACCACGACGCCGCCGTTCCGGCTTTGTGACCGTATAACGTGATGGTCTGAGGCGTTCCGGTGAAGGGCAACACAGTCACTATCTTTTCGTTGCATCAGGGTGCTCCTTTGATAGTCAATGCATTTTTTGGACTAATGTCAGGTTGTCAGCGGACTCCCAGGCGACTGGCGCTGGAGCGTTGATGCAGGTAGCGGGGCGATCCTGCCTCGATCCGCCGCTTCAGCTGCGGTTTTGTTAGACCTGGGTTCAGTACGCGCCAGAGACAATCTGGCCTCAAGCTCAGACAGAGCGCAGCCGTCGAGATCCGTCTGACGACCGGCTGCGGGTGCTGCAAGGTAGCGCCAGGTGGGCCCGACTGTGGTGCCTATACTCCCAGCGAGTGGCTAACAGGATTCTCTTCAGGGAGAAGGCTTTCTTGCGTCACGTGACGATGCAGTGGGAGGCGGGTCGGAAGTGACGGGAGCTTGTGCCGACAAGGTCGCTCTGGTGACGGGTGCCAGCCGCGGACTGGGCAAGGCAATCGCACAGCGATTGGCCGGCGAAGGCGCAACAGTCGGGCTGACCGCACGCACCATGGAACCCGATCCGAAATATCAGGGCTCGCTTCGCCAGACGCTCGAGGAAATCACCGCCGCTGGCGGGTCGGCGGTCGCCATCCAGGCCGACTTGTCGAAATCCGAAGACCGGGAGCGTCTCTTCGCCGAGCTGGTCGAACGAGTCGGTGCGCCAGACATTCTGGTCAACAACGCTGCCGTGACGTTTCTGCGTCCTCTCGACGAGTTTCCGGAACGGCGGGTGCGTCTGATGATCGACATGCACGTGTTGGCGCCGATGCATTTGACCCAGCTGGCCATCCCCGCGATGCGCGAGCGCGGCCGCGGGTGGGTGCTCAACATCACTTCGGTCGGCGGCGATCTGCCGCAGGGCCCACCGTTTTCCGAATTCGACCGCACAGCCGGATTCGGGATCTACGGCACGGTCAAGGCGGCGCTGAACCGACTCACGAAAAGCCTTGCGGCCGAACTCTATGACGACGGCATCGCCGTCAACGCTGCCGCCCCGTCCAACCCGGTCGCCACCCCGGGCGCCGGCACACTCGACCTGGCCAAGACCGACACCGAAGACATCGAGCTCATCACGCAGACCGCGTTCACGCTGTGCACCGGCGACCCGAAGTCAATGACCGGGCGCATCGCTCACACGCAGCCGTTCCTGCGCGAAATCGGTTGGCTGCGCTAGCCGCGCGGAATTCCCGCGAGCTTGTCGGCGAACTTGGCCTCGGCGGCCTCGCGCAGCCGCAACAGGTGCTCGGACGGGAAGATGTCAGGTGCGGGTTTGCGGTCTTTGAGCAGCAGTCGCGCCAGCGTGACCTTGTGCACTTCGGTCGGCCCGTCGGCCAGTCCGAGCACGAAGGACTCCACCAAGTGCTGGACGAACGGCATCTCGTGCGTGGTGCCAAGCGATCCGTGTAGTTGCAGCGCGCGCGCCGACACGTCGTGCAATACCTTTTGCATCATCGCCTTGACCGCCGAGATGTCGGCGCGCACCGCCTTGTAGTCGTTGTGCTGGTCGATCTTCCACGCCGTCTGCAAGGTCAACAGCCGGAATGCTTCGATTTCCATCCACGAGTCGGCCACCATCTGCTGGACGAGCTGTTTGTCGGCGAGCAGGCTTCCCTGCGTGTGCCGGGAAACCGCGCGCTCGCAGAGCATGTCGAAGATCCGGCGCACCAGCCCGACCGTGCGCATCGCGTGGTGGATGCGACCGCCGCCGAGTCGGGTCTGAGCGACCACGAAGGCGCCGCCCCGCGGTCCGAGCATGTGGTCGGCCGGAACCCGGACATTCTCATACCGCACGTAACCCTCGCGGCCGCCGCTGCCAAGGGGTTGGTAGCCGAGCCCGACATCGCGCAGCACATGGATGCCCGGCGTCTCGGCAGGCACCACGAACATCGAATGACGCTGATACGGCGGCGCATCGGGGTCCGTGACAGCCATCACGATCAAGAACGATGCGATGGACGCGAAGGACGAGAACCACTTCTCGCCGTTGATCACCCAGTCGTCGCCGTCCGGTACCGCCTCGGTGGTGAACTCTTTGGGGTCGGCGCCGCCTTGCGGCTCGGTCATCGAAAAGCACGACACGATCCGGTTGTCCAGCAGCGGCTCCAGATAACGCTCTTTGAGTTCCGGAGTGCCGTAGTGGGCGAGGATCTCGCTGTTACCGGAGTCGGGGGCCTGCGAGCCGAACACGATCGGCGCACATTCCGACCGCCCGAGGATTTCGTTGAGCAACGCCAGCTTCACCTGGCCGTGTCCAGGTCCGCCCAGGTGCGGACCCAGGTGGGTAGCCCACAACCCGCGATCCTTGACCACCTTCTGTAGCGGAGGAATCAGCGCCCGCCGCACCGGGTCGGTGAGATCGTGAGATTCCTTGACAATCAGATCAATTGGCTCACACTCAGCGCGCACGAACTCGTCAACCCAGGTCAGCTGGTCGGCCCACTGTGGGTCGGTCGAGAAATCCCAGGCCACTATGCGTCCTTTCGATGCTCAGTTGTCGTCAGTCCACTCACTTCGGCCAGCTCTGCCTGCGGGCCGCCGCCTCCTCGGTGGCGTGGCTGAGCACTTGGTTACGGTTCTCGAGTTCAAGGGCCGCCTGGAGCCCCGCGGCGTCGGTGTTGACCTGGATCGCGCGCTTGGTCAGTTGCACGCCCAGTGGAGCGAGTTCAGCGATGCCAGAGGATATTTCGATCGCACGGTCGAGCAGCTTGTCGGGCTCCACCAGCTCGCTCACCAGCCCTCGACGATCGGCTTCCTCGGCCGAGACCATGCGGCCGCTCAGCATCCAGTCGGCGGCGACGCTGCCCCCGACAATGCGTGGCAGAAAGTAACTCATCCCCATCTCGGCGCCGGACAGGCCGAGCAGGATCGCTGCGTTACCGAATGTCGCTGCGGTCGAGCAGATCCTGATGTCCGCGGCCAGGCTCAGCGCCAAGCCGCCGCCGACACAGGGACCGTTGACCGCGGCGATCACCGGCTGGGGCATGTCGCGAATCGCCTGCGGCAGGGCGGCCATCGCTTCCTGGAAGCGCAGCCGATCGATCGCGGGAGCTGTCGCTTCGGGCAGCCCCGGGCCGAAATCGCGCATATCGATGCCGGAGCAAAACCCGCGCCCGGCCCCGGTCACCACGACAGCGTTGACCGATGTGTCCGCACCCAGGGCGGCGACGGTTTGCCTCAGCTCGCCGACCATCACTTCGTTGATCGCGTTGAGCCGCTCGGGTCGGTTGAGTTGCAGCACCACCACGCCGGCGCGCGGCGTCTGCACGCTCAACGTCTCGGTCACCGTCAATCGAGCTCCCCTCGTCGCGAGCCCTGAGACGCTCATTTGCTGATGGAGAGAATGCTATTCTTCAGCCGCGTGGCCACGCAATGCGGGTAGGCGGTGGATGCTTAATTGCCATGGCGAGCAACACCGAGCGTTACCGCGCCGCGCGCGACCAGGTGCTCGCCATGGCTGATAACCACCAAGCTGCGGACACGTTCTCCTGGCCGCATCTCACCGGCGCGTTCAACTGGGCCACCGATTGGTTCGACGTCATTGCCCGAGGCAATGACCGCACCGCGCTGCGCATTTTCGAGCAAGACGGCAGCGAGCAGAGCGTCAGTTTTGCCGCGATGGCCGAGCGGTCCGACCGGGTCGCAACGTGGCTGGAGCAACTCGGCGTTGGCAAGGGCGATCGCGTCATCCTGATGCTGGGTAACCAGATTGAGCTCTGGGAGTCCACTCTGGCCGTCGCCAAGCTCGGGGCGGTGGCCCTGCCAGCCACCAGTGCCCTCGGCCGATCAGACCTCGCCGACCGCATCACCCGCGGCGCGGCCCGGGCCGTGATCGCGAATGCCGCCGACACCACCAAGTTCGATGGCATCGACGGCGACTACCGCCGCATCGTCGTGGGCGCCGACACCGCCGGATGGAATCACTATGCGGAGGCCGCCAACGCCGAGGCGGCCGGGCCGTTCGCCGCGCGCACGACCGTCGACGATCCGATGCTGATCTACTTCACCTCGGGCACCGCCAGCAAGCCCAAGCTGGTGGCGCATTCGCAGGTCAGCTATCCGGTCGGGCATTTGTCGACGATGGCGTGGATCGGCCTGCGGCCAGGCGACGTGCATTTGGCCATCAGCTCACCGGGATGGGCCAAGCATGCCTGGAGTTGCTTGTTCGCACCATGGATCGCCGAGGCGACCATCGTGGTGTACAACTATCGGCGGTTAGACGCCGAGGCGCTGTTGAGTCACCTGCGTCATGCCGGGGTGACCACGTTCTGCGCGCCACCGACCCTGTGGCGCATGCTCATTCAAACCGACCTCGGTGCCCGGCCTGAGGCGCTGCGCGAGATCGTGGCCGCCGGCGAGCCGCTGAACCCCGACGTGATCGCTGTGGTGCAACGCGCATGGGAGCTGACCATCCGCGACGGCTATGGCCAGACCGAGACCACACTGCTGGTCGGCAACCTGCCGGGCCGTCCGGTCAAGCCCGGGTCGATGGGGCACCCGCTGCCCGGGGTGCCGGTCGTCCTGGTCGACCCGGTTACCGAGGAACCCGGCGATGAGGGCGAGATATGTCTCGACCTGAGCGCCCATCCGGTCAACCTGATGACCGGCTATCTCGATGATCCGGAGCGCAACGCCGCCGCGATGGCCGGCGGCTACTACCACACCGGCGACATCGCCCGCCGCGACGACGACGGGTTGATCACCTACATCGGCCGCACCGACGACGTCTTTAAGTCCTCGGGCTACAAGGTGTCGCCCTTCGAGCTGGAAAGCGTGCTCATCGAGCACCCGGCGATCGTGGAAGCCGCGGTCGTGCCGCAGCCCGACGACACCCGACTGGCCATCCCGAAGGCCTATATAGCACTGGCCGCTGGCTGGCCGGACAACGCCGAGACGGCCAGAGCGATCATGGAGTATGTGCGCAACCGGGTGGCGCCCCATCTTCGGGTGCGCCGTGTTGAGTTCTACGAACTGCCCAAGACGATCTCGGGGAAGATCCGCCGAGTGGAGCTACGCCGCCGCGAAGACGTCCGCACAGGCAACCGGCGCGGCGACGACGACGGAATACCGATACGAAGACCTCGTTGGCTGATCGATGAAGTCCTATGACGCCGGTCCGACGAGCCCGCCGATCCTCGAAGAAACGATCGGGCAGAACTTCGAGCGAACCGTGGCGAAGAACCCAGACACCGAGGCGCTGGTTGACCTGGGGAACGACGTGATCGGCAACCGCCGGTGGACCTACTCCGAGCTCAACGTCGAGATCAACCTGATAGCAAGGGGTTTGATGTCCCTTGGTGTGCAGCGTGGTGAGCGCGTCGGTGTCTGGTCGCCGAATTGTGCCGAATGGACCATCGTGCAGTACGCCACGGCGAAGATCGGCGCCATTCTGGTCAACATCAATCCTGCCTACCGCGCGCACGAGCTCGGCTATGTGCTGAATCAGTCGGGTGTTCGGACGCTCGTCGCAGCGACGGCGTTCAAGAGCTCGGACTACCGATGCATGATCGACGAGGTGCGCCCCAACGCCGAAGGTCTGGCCGACGTTGTGTTCATCGGCTCCGACGATTGGTCCAGCTTGCGGGACCGCGCCGAGCTCGTTGCGGTGGACGCGCTGCGCTCCCGGATGGCCGCCCTCGACAGCCGCGAGCCCACCAACATTCAATATACTTCGGGTACAACGGGTTTCCCCAAGGGTGCGACGCTGTCGCATCGCAACATTCTCAACAACGGGTTCTTCGCGACCGAGCTACTCAACCTGGGCCCCGGTGATCGGCTGTGCATCCCGGTGCCGTTCTACCACTGCTTCGGGATGGTGCTGGGCAACCTGGGGTGCACCACCCATGGGGCCAGCATGGTGATTCCGGCGCCGGGGTTTGACGCGGGGCGTACCCTGGCCGCGGTCGAGACCGAACGCTGCACCGGCCTGTATGGCGTGCCGACCATGTTCATCGCGATGCTCGGTCATCCTGACTTCATTAAGACCGACCTGTCGTCGCTGCGGACCGGCATTATGGCCGGATCGGTGTGCCCCGTCGAGGTCATGAAACGTTGTGTCGCCGAGATGAATATGACCGAGGTAGCAATCGCCTACGGCATGACAGAAACGTCGCCGGCCTCCTGTCAGACGCGCATCGGTGACGACTTGGAGCGGCGAACCGGGTCGATCGGGCGCGCGCATCCTCACGTGGAAATCAAGATCGTCAACCCTGAGACTGGCGAGATCGTCGAGCGCAGCCGGCCCGGGGAGTTCTGCACGCGCGGCTATTCGGTGATGCTGGGTTACTGGCGCGACGAGGCCAAGACCCAGGAGGTGATCGACGCTGACGGATGGATGCACAGCGGTGATCTCGCGGTCATGCGTGACGACGGCTACTGCAATATCGTTGGGCGCCTGGACGACATGGTGGTCCGCGGCGGAGAGAACGTGTACCCACGTGAGATCGAAGAGTTCCTCACGACTCACCCCGACATCGACGAGGCACAGGTCGTCGGCGTACCGGACGCCAAGTATGGCGAAGAGGTCTGCGCGTGGATCCGGATGAAGCCGGGACGGCCTCCGCTCGATGTGGCGGCTGTCCGGGCGTTTGCCACCGGAAAGGTCGCGCATTACAAGATCCCGCGCTACCTGCACGTCGTCGATGAGTTTCCGATGACGATCACCGGCAAGGTTCGCAAGGTCGATATGCGTGCGGAAAGCACACGGTTGTTCGGCCCCGAAGCCCCAAACAGAGCGGAGGATGTGTGACAAATCCAGAGGTAACCGACGGTGTGACGATAGTTCGATTCGACCATCCACCGGTGAACGCTGCTGACCTGGGTCTGCTCGAGGTCGTCATCGCCGCTATGCGAAGCATCGAGGGACCCGTCGTCATCACCGGCGCTGGTCGGTGTTTCTCGGCCGGGGTGGACCTGCGCGCCATCGTCGATGGCGGCCCCGAATATGCGGAGCGGTTCGTGACCGCGCTGTCCGAGGCGTTTCTCGCGGTCTTCGACCACCCGGCGCCGGTGATCGCTGCGATCAACGGACACGCGATTGCCGGCGGGTGTGTCTTTGCGATGTGTGCCGATATACGGCTGATGTCCGCCGGCACGATCGGCCTCACCGAGCTTGCCGTCGGGGTCCCGTTCCCGGTGGCCGGGCTGGAGATATGCCGCTTTGTGATGGGGCCGTCGGCGAGTCGGGCAGCGCTGCAGGCCAACACGATTGACCCGGAAACAGCGTTGGCCCGCGGATGGATCGATGAGGTTGTTCGCAACGACGATCTGATTGGCAAGGCGGTTGGGATCGCGCGCGAACTCGGTCAATACTCGCCGGCGGTGTACGCGGCCACCAAGCGGCAACTGCACCAGCCGGTTCGGGCAGCGATCGATGCCGCCGCGGACGTGGATGCGAAGGTCCGGGCCGGTTGGATGACAGAAGAAACGCGCAGCCGTATCGCCGCGTTTGTCGAGGCGCTCGCGCGCCGCCGCTGAGCGAGAGGGCAGTTGTCCTAGGAAACGAAGTATCCCGGCACGGGATACGGGGGCGGGCTAATTGGGTTGTTAGGGCACCAGGGGTTGCGCGGCACGCCCAGGCACGGATTGGGCATGCTCGGCTGTGGGGGCAGCGGCATCATCTGGACCGCCGTCCGCTGCGGATAATTCGCGTACGAGGTGCTGTCCGGGCAAGAGCCGAGGACCTGCGTGTTGCAGACGAGCTGCAGACCGAGGATGCTGATCACCCCTTGGCCCGCGTCCGGAATTCCGCAGATGTTGTGGGGGAAATACTGGATGAAGAGGGGGTCGCTGGTGACCCGTCCTGGGCGGCCGAGCTGAAAGTGCTTGGGGCGGAGGGCGATGCCCGAGGTGTCGACGTTGCCGTGCCAGCAGTTGCCGGGAAACTCGAGGTTCGACATCTCCGCGAGGTCGACGTTGCTCGCGTTGCCAAAGAAGCCGTTGTGGCTCAGCGTGTTGTTCTCGATCTCGCTGCCCCAGTCGTCGTAGTAGCAGAACGACAACGCCGAAAGGCCGAAGCCGCCCTTGCAGTGGGCGATCGGAGGCGGGGTCTCGGTGTCGACATAGGGCACTAGCAGCACGCCCCATGCGCCGTTGTCGCGGATGTCGTTGTCAGCGATGGTGTCGAACCGGCCGCCGGAGATCAAGACACCGGTTCCAACCGGACTGGATGCGGCGACGCCGGAGTTGTAGGGCGTGTTTGGGTTGTTGTTGTCGTGCACCGAGTTATGCGTGAACAGCCAGCACGAATGAGACCCGGTCGGACCGGTCTGGTTATGGGGACAGCGACCGGACTGGGGCGATGGTTGGTCGTCGTTGTTCTGGCTGTTCGTCGCGAACCCCGTGTGGTTGTGGTCGAATTCGGAGTTCTGGATGACCAGGTGGCCGCCCGAGTTTGTTCCCGAGTACCCCTGGGCCGAATTCTGGCCGTGGGCATGGTCGAGGATCGTGTTGCAGTCCGGGCAGGCGCCGATGTAGAACGCTGCGTCGGCCATGTTGTTCGCGTACACCTGCGTGAACAACCCCGGCCCATAGGTGTTGGAGGCGTAGATCCCATACTGGGTGGACTGGTTCGGGCCGCCGTTGTAGGTCGAGGAGGCCGAGAGGTACGCGCCGCGCCAGCTTCCGATCTGCTGGGTGCCGGTCGAGCCGCCGCCGTCCCACCAGATCTCATCGGCGGGGGTGAGGTCGCCCGCGATGAAGTTGCAGGCGGTCAGGTTCTCGACGCTGACACCGGACGCCTTGAACACGATCAGGCCGTTTCGCCCCGTCGGGACACCGTTGGAATCGAGCGGGCCGAGGTTCTGGTCGGACGGCGCGGAGCTGCACATAGGCACCCCCGGCTTGGTGCCGTCGAGCACCACCCCGTTGCGGTCCATGCCTCGGATCCAGATGTTGGGAGTGGTCACGAGGACGGCGGCCCCCGCCATGTCGTCGCCGGCGGCTCCGGCCGGAACGCGGTTGCCAGTCTCGTGATAGTCGCCCGGTCCGATTAGCACCCAGTCCCCGGGCCGGGCGGCGTCAACCGCTGTCTGGATGCTCGGATACTGCCCGGGAATCCCTTGGTAGCTGCCGACGAGCAGGACGGCGCCGGGGGCCCACGGAGCAGCACGCGCCACACACACGCCCCCAGCGACAAGCAGGCAGACGCCGCCAGCGGCAAGCAGGCGTCGCCGGCGCCATATCCGCGACCGCGAGATCAAGCAACGCTGATCCTCCCGCGCCGGCATCCCCACTCCTCAGCTGTTTACAGGTGCGCCTACGGCACTCAAGTCACGTCCAACAAGAGTGAGTGACCGCCGTCACATCTAAAGCACGATGAGGTAAACGTTCGGGCTCGAGCGCGGCCATGTCATTGCTGTGCACCCCACAAGCTGTGAATACGGCTAAGTTAGCCCATTGTGAGCTTGTGGACCGCCCACGCCGCGGAGACGCTGACCGAAGAGATCCCCGCGGCGCCCGACAAAGTGCGTGACTTCTACGTGGATCTGGACAACATCAAAGTCGTTCATCCGCTGGTTGTTTCGGTGCAAACCATATCGCGCAGCCAGACCGCGGACGGTTACCAACAGACCTACCGGGTGCGCGACCGGATCCCGGTGGGCATGCTCGCGATCCGGATAAGCTACGTTGCGCGGCTGCAGGTCCCGGTACACGGGGACGTGATCACCGAGGCGCGTCAGTTCCCGCGGGTGCGCCTGAACGGCACCGTGAGATTCGAGCCGATCGACGGGGGCACCCGTCTCACCGAACGGCTACGGATTGCGGCTCCCCGACTGCTGGCCGGGATGACCCAGCGTGAAGCGGTCAACGCGCACATCGCGATGCTGTCGGGCATCCGCAGCCACTTTCAGTCGCTACTGTGAGACGCCAGCTGTTGCCGTAATTCTCGCTTGAGGACCTTGCCGTAGCTGTTCTTCGGCAGCTGATCCACGGCCAGGTACCGCTTAGGCCGCTTGAACCGGGCGATCCGCTGCAGTAGGTGCTTATCGAGCTCGTCGACGTCGACGTCGCCCACGATGAATGCGACAACGACCTCTCCCCACTCCGGGTCCGGTGCCCCCACCACACAGGCTTCCGACACACCTGGATGCTCGAGCAGCACCTCCTCTACCTCTCGGGGATAAATGTTGGTGCCACCGCTGATGACGACGTCCTTGGAGCGGTCATGCAGGGTCAGGTAGCCGCGCGCATCGAAAGAACCCATATCGCCGGTGCGCAGCCACCCGTCGCGCAGTGTCTCCGCGGTGGCGGCGGGGTTTCGCCAGTAGCCACTCATCACAACGTCGCCGCGGCAGACGATTTCACCGACCTCACCCACCGCTGCTGGTGTGTCGTCGTCACGTAGCACCGCGACTTCCATCCCTGATCGCGGGTAGCCGACCGAACCCAGGATTGCGTCGTCGGCCGCCTGGTGGTCCGCGCGGCGTAATCCGGTGATGGTCATGGGAGATTCGCCCTGACCGTAAATCTGAGCGAACACCGGCCCGAACGCGGCCAGCGCCTTCTTGATGCTCTCCACGTACATCGGGCCGCCACCGTAGACGATGGTCCGCAGCTGGGTCGGTCGTGCGCGGCCCGTTACTCGGGCTGTGTCGACGACGCGCTGCACCATCGTCGGTGCCAGGAACGCACTGCAACCCGGGTGGTGGTCACACAGGTCCAAAAATTCGGTTGGATCGAATCCGCCGCCTTCGGGCACCACCTGCTGTGCGCTGCGCAGCACGTAGGCCGGGATGTAGAGGCCCGAGCCGTGTGACATCGGCGCGGCGTGTACCAGGCTGCAGCCTTCGTCGGGTGTGTCGATGTCGGCGAGATGGGCGGTGGTCATCGCCGTGAGATTGCGATGGCTGAGCATCGCGCCTTTCGCCCGCCCGGTGGTTCCGCTGGTGTAGAACAGCCAGGCCAGCTCCGACGGGTCGGTGCACGGCACCTCCGTGGGCGCAGCGGCCAGTCGTTGCGAGTAGCCTTGTGCCCCAAGAGTTTCGATTGGGTAGTCGCAGTCCAGTTGGGAGGCGATCGCCGCGGAGGCGAAGACCAACGAGACGCCCGCATCGTCGAAGATCTGCACCATCTCGCGGGGATGCAGTTTGTAGTTGATCGGAACCGCCACGCATTCTGCCGCCCAAATCGCAAAAAGCAGTTCAACGATCTCCGGACGGTTCTCACTGGCGATCGCTATCCGCGCACCCGCCGGGCAGTGCTGCTGCAGCGAGCCCGCCAGGTGCAGCGCGCGGTCGCGCAGCTCCCGCCACGTGCAACAGCGCCGATCGCCGTGATACACCGCGCCGCGGTCGGGGAAGCGCTGCGCGGCCTGATCCAGCAGCGCGAACAGGTTCACCGGGCCGTCCACTCCGAGGTCAGCGCGAACTCGGACAGGTACCTCGTCGAGCTCCATCCGCCGTCGACCACAATGGTTTGACCGTTGATGAAGCTACCGCCGGGCGAGCACAAGAACGCGACGGTGCTCGCCACGTCGTCGACCGAGCCCAGTCGCTGGTGCGGCGTCATCTCGATGTTGATCCGCCGAAATCGCGGGTCCTGCAGCCGGGTTTCGGTCATCGGGGTCTGGATCACCCCAGGTGCCACCGCGTTGCATCTGATCCCCTGCGGCCCGTACTGGCACGCGATATGGGTCGTCAGTGCCGTCAGTCCGCCCTTGGCTGCCGAGTATGGGCCACCGCGAAGTCCACCCACCACAGCGAACGTCGAAGTGATGTTGATGATGGCCGAGCCGGGGCGCATGTGCGGCAGGACGTCGCGAGCGAGCCGGAACGGCGCTCGCAACATCACGTTGAGGAAGTAATCCAATGTCTCGTCGTCGGTTTCGTGCAGAGGCTTAGGATTTCCCACCCCGGCGTTGTTGATCAGGAAGTCGATGCGGCCCCAACGCTCGACGGCGGTTTCCACGATGCGCGCCGGCGCGACGTCGTCGGTCAGATCGACCGCCAGGGTTGCGATACGGTCGGGGTCGTCGACGGCTGCGGTTAATTCGTCGAGCCGCCGTTCATTGCGGCCGGTGGCCAGCACTGCCATTCCCATGCCGGCGAGCTTGGTCGCGCAGCCGAAGCCGATACCACCCGATGCGCCGGTCACAATCGCTACCTGCATGTCATCCGTCCGCCTTCGTCAGGGCCGCCTGGATCTGATGCTTGAGCACCTTGCCGGCGTCGTTTCTCGGTAGTTGCTCCCAGATGACTACTTGCTCCGGGGCTTTGAACGTCGCGAGCCCGTGGTCGTGCAGGAAGCTGCGCAAAGTGGCGACGTCGGGTTGCGGCTGGCCGGAGGGCACGATGACAGCACAAGCACGCTCCCCGGTGCGGCTGTCAGGCAGACCGACAACGGCGATCTCTGCGATGCCGGGATGGCCGATGAGAATATCTTCGACTTCTTTGGGGGCGATGTTCTCGCCGTTTCGGATGATCACATCTTTGGCCCGCCCGGTGACGACGAGGTAGTCGTCGTCGACCCAGCGGGCGAGATCACCGGTGCGGAAATACCCGTCGTCATCGAACGATCCGACCTCGTCCTCAGGGTGCAGGTAACCGACCAGCATCTGGGGGCCGCGGGCATGAATTTCGCCGCTGCTGTCCTCATCGCCGTGCAGGGTGATCTCAGCCAATCCAGCACGTCCATCGGTGTCCGCGGCGTGGCCAGGGTCGAGCGGGGCGCCGATCGTCACCACCGGTACCTCGGTCGAGCCGTAGGCCCGGGTGACGATGGCATGCTCGAAATAGTCAGCCGCTTTACGGATCAACGACGGCGGCACAGACGCGCCGCCGCAGACGAACACCTTCAATGCTCCGGCAGTCGGGTCCCGGCCCGTTCGGCGGCAGCGAGCAGCTGCTGCAGGAACGGCGTTGCTGCCACCATATGAGTGCAGCGCTCCACCTGCATGATCCTGACCGCTTCGTCGGCGTCCCAGCGATCCATCAGGACCGCAGTCGCGCCCAGCAGCAGTGGACATTCGAACGCGTAGATGGAGCCGCCAATGTGCGCGATCGGCGATGCGACCAGGATTCTGTCGCCAGGCTGCACTTGCCAGTAGTCGCGAACCTGGCAGATCAGCGCGTGCATCGAGTTATGGCTGTGCAGCACACCTTTCGCCCGTCCTGTGGTTCCTGATGTGTAGAGGATCATCCGCACTGCATCCGGATCCAGCGTCGGCAACGGGACCGCTGGCTGCTGATCGTGCGTCAACGACGGAAAGGTTGGGTAATCGTAGGGGGATTCGCTGTCGCCACGTACGACGACGACCTCGGCGGGGGAATCCAGTTGTGCGGTGACCCGAGCCAACATCGATGCATAGTCGTGTCGGCCGAAAACTGATGGCACAAAGATCATCCGGGTGTCTGCGTCATCGAGAATGAAGAGCAACTCGCGGTCACGCAGTGACGGCAGGATGGGATTCGCCACCATTCCGGCCATCGTGGCCGCCAGGTAAATGACCGTTGCCTCATGCCAATTGGGCAGCATGAACGACACCACGCTGCCGGTCGGCATGCGCGTCAGTAACGCCTGCGCTAGCGTCGTCGCCTGATCGTGCAGGCTGTGACAGTCCAGTTGGTAATCGCCGTCGGTCAGCACAATGCGCTGCGGTGTCTGCTGCGCGGCGTCGACCAACGAATCAGCCAGGGTGGCGCGCACCCACCATCCGCACGCATAGGCTTCGGCGGCCCGCTCGTCGTCCCAGCGGACCCGCCGCCCACCGATCAGTCTCCCGGTCATGTTATTGGACCTTGCTTACCTAAGCCGATCTAGCTCGAGACTAATCGCGGACTCGTCTCATCGTCATCGCGTACCGGAAGCTCGGCGACAGATGAGTGTTGATAGTCACCTGGGCGACTTCGCCATCAGAGGTTTTATAGGTGCGCTGCATTCGCAGCGCCGCCGTGCCTGGCTCAACCCCAAGGCCGTCGGCCAGCTGGGGCGAGAGCAGCACCGCGGCGACCTCTTCGTGCAGCTCTTCGATGCTCACGCCGAACAGATCCTCGATCAAAGGAAAAATCGGCCCCGTGTGGCGTTGCAGCAACCTGCCGACCGCGGCGAAAGCGCGGTGTATGTAGTACTCCGTTTGGCAGAGGGGCACCGACGCGCCGTCGGCTTGCCGATAACCACGTACAGACAGCCACTGGGTGCCAACCTCCAGTCCGGTCCGAGCGGCCAGGTCGTCATCTATCGTCACCATCTCGTTGGATTCAATGTTCAGCTGGGCGCCTGCCGCGAAAGCGACCAGGTCGTCGATCGACATTACGTCCTGGGCATAGGAACTGGACGCTGGCCGGGGTACCACGCGCGTGCCGGCTCGCGGCCGCGACGCGACAAGGTTGTCCTCACGAAGCCGTCGTAGCGCTTCGCGGACGGTGTAGCGGCTGACCGCAAACCGCTCACACAATTGGTGTTCGGTTGGTAGGTGCGAGCCGACCGGATACACGCCTTCGACAATCTCTTTACGCAGCGTGCGCGCGATCTGTAGGTAGCGGTGTTCGCTAGAGATGGCTTGGGACATCAGCGGCCGTCCTGCGACCGGCGCAACGCCAGGATGCTGCCGTCACCGTCGGCCGAGATGTAGAGCGTCCCGTCGGCTGCGGAGGCGATGCCGGCGAACGGGCCCTGCGGCCCGGAAAACGGCGGCATACCTTGCAGCGGCTTGGGCACCACCCCAGGCGGCGGGCCGACCGGTAGCCCGGACGCGATGGTGCACCGAACCTTGGTGTCCAGGTCGAACGCGATCAACTCCTTGGCACCGGCGTCGACGATGTAGAGCACGTTGTTGCGGACCAGGATGCCTTGCGGGCGTTGCAGGTCGGCGATGACGGTTTCGAGTTTCGGTGTTTTCACCCTGACAACCCGTCCGGCGGCGGCCTCTGCCACCAGGCACGCCCCGTCGTTGTCAATCGCGACGCCAACCGGGTCACGCAGGTCGGTCGCCAACACCTCAATTCCACCCCCGCGCAGGGCCAGCACTCGTCCTCTGCCCAGCTCAGCAAAGACCACACCGATCGGACCCAGGGCAACACCGTAGAGCTGGTCGAAACCGTCTGCCAGCACCTCGCTTTCGGTCGCCGCCGGCTGGTAATGGGTGACCTGGCCGCCCGACGTCGTCACGACGAACTCGCCGGGGCCGCTCGACGCAACGCCGCGTAGGAATCCGGGATAGCCCGGGCTGAACAACATCCCCATGGTCTGCAACGACCCGTCAGGCAGGGCGACATAGAAGTATGTGCCGTCGGCGATGTAGAGCTGCCCGTCGTAACCCATGGCCAGATCCAGCGGCCAGTTAAGGCCGCCGGGCAGCACCGTTCGCGTTGTGCCGTCCGGCGATATCTCGGTGATCTCTCCGGTGAAGTTCGATACCAGCACCCGGTCGCCGACGAAAGTGCAGTTGTCCAGCCCCGGACTCAGCTGGGCCAGCAGCTGCTGTTCGCCGCTGCGGGGATCGATACGCAGCACCTGCCCGCTGGCAACCTGCGTCGAAACGATGTAGCCGTGGGCGTCGAACTTGACCGAGTCGGGCACACCGAGATCCCGTGCAATGCACTCTGCCTCGCCGCCGTCGGGATCGACGCGCCAGATCTCGTTGGCGCCCATCACTGGGAAATACAGCAGGCCGTCTGGGCCGACCTCCATCGCATTCGGTGAGGGCACGTTCTCCAGCAGCACCCGCGGCGGGCCGCCGCCCAGATCGAGTTCCAGCAGGCGCCCACCCTCCCGGCATTCACCAATGAATAACCGGCCCCGATGGACGGTGATGCCGTTGGCCGACGGAATGTCGTCGCGCAGTACTCGGGTGCGGCCCGCGCTGTCGAGCATGCTGACCCGACCGTCCATTACCTCGGTCGCGTAGAGGTTGCCACTCGCGTCAAACGCGACGTCGTCGGGCGCCACGATCGCGCCGCCTTTGGCGCTCACGGTGCTCAGTTGCCCGGTGCGGGGATCCAGTGCGCTGATCTGACTGCCGGTCACCTGCGCGATGTGAACGCGACCGTCCGGGCCCGTGCGCAGACCGTTGGCGCCGAAGAGGCGACTCGGAGCGGTGACTCGCTCGAGTCGCCAGCCCTCCGCGACTTCGACCGGGTGGGCCAGTACATACCGCGATGGGTGCGTCGCGATGACCTTTGAAAAGGACATGCCTCGCCGAGATCCTTCCCGTCGACCGTCTGGGCCGGGACGTTATCAAAGCCCGCTGGTCCAGACAATAGCTGTGAAAGCATTGTGCTCGACCTTGACAGCGGCATCCACCGATCGGAATAGTATTCTTCCAGCTGACAGAACCCAATATTTTGTCCGGACAAAAGACTGAGTCCGCGGCAGTGAAAGCAGGTCATGGAGGGTCGCGAGGGTCTCTTAGGGCTCGACGGTCGCACCGTGGTGGTCTCCGGTGCCGGCGGCGGCGGCATCGGCACGACCGTTACGGCGATGGCCGCGCGGGCCGGGGCCACGGTGATCGCGGTGAGCCGCTCGAAGGAAAATCTCGACGAGCACGTCGTCCCGCTGGCTCGACAGGGTCTGGCAGTCGTACCCGTTGCGGCCGACGCGTCAACCGACGAGGGCATTGCTGCAGTGATCGACCAAGCGCGACGCGCCGACGGTTGCTTGTACGGGCTCGTCAACGTGGCCGGTGGCGCTGCGCCGTCGACGTGGATGCCATCGACTCGGGTGACGCGCAATGACTGGCGCAAGATCTTCACCGACAATCTTGAGACCGCATTTTTCATGAGCCGGGCCATCGCGGCAGAACTTGTCGCGCAACAGCTTCCGGGATCGATCGTGTCGATCTCCTCGATCAGCGGCATGAACACCGCGCCGTTTCACATCGCCTACGGGACCGCCAAGGCTGCGATTACCACGATGACGCGCACCATGGCGCTCGAGCTGGCGCTGGCGGGAATTCGGGTGAATGCCGTGGCGCCGGGCGTCACCGAGACCGCGGCCTCACGCACCTACGTCGAGGAGGACCCGGACCGGGATCGGCAGGCGATCGCGATGGGCCGGCGCGGGCGGCCCGAGGAGCAGGCCGGTGCCATCCTTTTCCTGCTCTCGGAGCTATCGAGCTACGTCACCGGCCAGACGCTGCTCGTCGACGGCGGGCTCGACCTCAAATGGAGCCATCTCGGCGCCGACAACACCTCGCTGTTTCTCAAAGACGAATCCTTCCGCGCGGCGATTAGGAGGATGTGATGACGGATCTGGCCAAAGATGCGAATTCTGCTTCAGCCGAGGAACTTTCGAAGCCGACGACGATCGGTGCCGAGGCGTACATCAGCGAGGACTACGCCCGCGCCGAGCGAGACAAGCTGTGGCGAAAAGTCTGGCAGCAGATCGGCCGGGTCGAAGAGCTACCCGAGGTGGGCAGTTACCTGACTTACGACATTCTTGACGACTCAATCATCGTGGTGCGCACTGGCGAGAACGAATCCGGCGGATTTCGGGCCCACCATAACGTCTGCATGCACCGCGGCCGCCGGCTGATCGACACACCCGAGGGCGCCAAGAACGCCTATGGCCGCACCCGTAAGTCGTTCGTCTGCGGCTTCCACGGGTGGACCTATGGCTTGGACGGGACGTGCACACACATTCGCGAACAACAGGACTGGCAGGAAGCGCTGACACCCGAGAACACTCACCTGCGGCCGGTCAACGTCGACACCTGGGGCGGCTGGTTGTGGATCAACATGGATCCCGACTGCGAGCCGCTCGCCGACTACCTGTTTCCCGCCGCGAAGATTCTGGACGCGTTCGGCCTGGAAAACATGCGCTACAAATGGCGCAAGTGGCTGTCGTTCGACTGCAACTGGAAGGTCGCGATGGAGGCCTTCAACGAGACCTACCACGTCTTCACCACGCATCCGGAGTTCAACAAGTTCGGCGAATTCAAGGGCTGGGCCAAGGCGCAAGGCAAACACAGCAACATCGGCTATGACGCTCCAGAGGATATGGAGGCCACCAAGTCCAAGATCCGTCTCGGCATCGGCGCTGATCCGCGCGTGTCGACCGCAGAGATGCAGGTCTACACGATGGAGGAGACCAACGCCACCACCACCCAGACGCTGGTGAACGCTGCCAAGCGACTGGTCGACGAATTGCCGGAGGGGACACCGGCCGACAAGGTTCTCGAGCACTGGCTGGCCTCAGCGCGCCGCGACGACGAAGCCCGCGGCGTGATCTGGCCGACGATTCCCTCCGACATTCTCGGGCAGGCCGGCACCGCGTGGCAGATCTTCCCGAACTTCCAGATCGGGCAGGGCCTGACCAGCGCGCTGTGCTACAGCGCGCGGCCGCACCCCAGCTACAACCCCGACAAATGCATCTTCGAGGTGTCGGTGTTCGAGCTGTACCCGAAGGGCCAAGAGCCCCAGACGCAGTGGGAATACACACCGGTCGGTGACCCCCGGTGGCGGTCGGTTCTGCCGCAGGACTTCTCCAACATGGCCGCCGTGCAGCAGGGCATGAAATCCCTTGGGTTCCCGGGTACCAAACCCAATCCCTACCGCGAACGCAGCACCGTCAACCTGCACCACCAGTTGTCGAAGTACATGGGTACCGGCGAACCGCAGGAGCTTTCAGATAGATGACAATGTTCGATACATGCGGACCGACGCAGACGCCGGACGACATCGATATCGACGCGCTGCGAGAGAAGTACTTATTCGAGCGCGATAAGCGGCTGCGTCCGGAGGGCTCGAAGCAGTACTTGGAACTCAAGGACGAGTTCGCGGAATTCGCCGAGGTCGATCCCCACACGCCCGTGACACCACGCACGCCTATCGACGAGGACATCGACGTGGCGGTGCTCGGCGGCGGCATCACCGGGCTGCTGGCGGGCGCGTACCTCAAGAAGGCCGGCGTCGATGACGTGCACATCATCGAGATGGGCGGGGACTTCGGCGGGGTCTGGTACTGGAATCGTTTCCCGGGAATCCAGTGCGACAACGACGCCTACTGCTACATCCCGATGCTGGAAGAACTCAACTACATTCCGTCGAAGAAGTTCGCCGACGGCGCCGAGATCTACGAGCACTGCCGTCGCATCGCGAAGCATTTCGGGCTCTACGACGGCGCGATCTTCTCCACCCAGGTTCGCGCGGTGCGCTGGGATCGAGACGATCAAGCGCTGGCGGTTGAGCACTAATCGCGGTGACGACATTCGTGCCCGGTTCGTGGTGATGGCACAGGGCTCCTTCAACCGGCCGAAGCTGCCCGGAATCCCCGGCATCAAGGACTTCAAGGGACATATGTTCCATTCCGCTCGCTGGGATTACGACTACACGGGTGGGGATGCCAACGGCGGACTGCACAAGCTCCATGACAAGCGTGTTGCGCTTGTCGGTACCGGTGCGACCGGCGTGCAGCTGGTTCCGCACTTGGGCCGAGACGCCCAGCACCTCTATGTCTTTCAGCGCACGCCGTCATCGGTGGACGTGCGAGGCAACGAGCCGACGGACCCGCAGTGGGCGGCTTCCCTGCAGCCCGGCTGGCAAGAACAACGCAAGCGCAACTTCCACCGCTGGTCACCGTTGGGGGAAGGTGCGGTGTTCGACGAGCCAGATCTGGTGTGCGATTTCTGGACTGAACTAGGGCGCAACCTGACCGCGCGGATCGCGGCTGCCGACGATCCCACGGCACTGACCATCGAGCAGATAATGACCTTCCGCGAAGAAGAGGATTACAAGGTCATGGAGCGGTTGCGGCAACGCGTCGAGGAGCTCGTCGACGACCCGGAGACCGCCGAAGCGCTCAAACCGTACTACCGGTTCATGTGCAAGCGGCCCTGCAGCAACGACGAATACCTGCCGACGTTCAACCGCCCGAACGTCACGCTGGTTGATGTGTCGGAATCCAAAGGCGTGGAACGACTAACCGAGAAAGGGATTGTCGCCAACGGCGTTGAGTATGAAGTCGACTGCGTCATCTTCGCCAGCGGTTTCGAGATCACCACCGACATCGGCCGTCGGTACGCAGTCGATGTGATCGAGGGCCGCGACGGCCTGTCGCTCTTCGATCACTGGCGCGACAGCTACAAATCACTCCATGGGATGACCAGCCGAGGCTTTCCCAACCAGTTCTTCACCGGCTTCATTCAGGGCGGCGTGGCAGGGAACACCACGGCGATGCTCGAGCAACAGGCCGAGCACATCGCCTACATCGTTTCCGAAGCAATAGCGCGTCGCGCGACCACCGTCGAGCCGAGCGAGGAAGCTCAGGACAACTGGGTCAAGACGATCCGCGAAACCTCAATAGACAGCTCGGAATTCGCGGTCTCGTGCACACCTGGCTATTACAACAATGAGGGTGGCGGTGGCGGCGAGGGCATCCGCTCGGCCATCGGCGATCCCTACATGCCGGGCTTCTACGTGTTCGACGACTTGCTCAAGGAATGGCGTGCAAATGGCGACCTAGACGGTCTGGTACTTGAGAACATAGATGGCTGACTTGAGATTCGACGGCAGGGTAGCGGTCGTCACCGGGGCTGGCCGAGGGCTCGGCCGCTCCTACGCCATGCTGCTGGCATCGCG
>CAVUOR010000018.1:0-129767 GCA_963743145.1 uncultured Actinomycetota bacterium
TGGGCAGTACGTACATCTCGCCGCCCTTGATCAACGTCGGCGTGAAATACGCCGCGCCGGCATGCGACAGCGGCGTGATCATCAAGAACCGCGGGTTCTCCGGCCATTCCCACTCGGACAGCTGGATCTGCGTCATCGCGGCGATGTTCCCGGTGGTGCCTATCACACCCTTGGGCTTTCCGGTGGTGCCGCCGGTGTAGGTCAGGCCGCCGATGTGGTCCGGCGGCAGGTCGGCAACCACCAGCGGCTTCGGCTCGTACTTCGCCGCCTCCGCGGATAGATCGACTGCCACATCCTTGAGCGCTTCGGGCACCGGGCCGATGGTCAGGATCTGCTTGAGCGAGTCCACCTTCTCCAGCAGACCCAGCGCCCGCTCGATAAACATCGGGTTGGGATCGATGATCAGCGAGCTGGCGCCGGCGTCGGAGAGCACGTAGGCGTGATCGTCCAGCGAACCGAGCGGGTGCAGCGCGGTGCGCCGATAGCCCTGGGTCTGCCCGGCGCCGAGGATCATCAGCACTTCGGGACGGTTCAGCGACAGCAGACCCACGGTGACCCCGGTGCCCGCGCCCAGCGCCTCGAACGCCTGGGTGTACTGGCTGACACGTTCGGCCAGCTGACCACCGGTCAGCGTGGTGTCACCCAGGAACAGCACCGGCCGGTCCTTGTGGCGCTTGAGCGCGCCTACGAACAGGTGTCCGTTATGCGTCGGCAGGCGAAGCGTCTCGTCACTCATGTGGAAAGACTAGAACGTGTTGCAATTCAGCTCAGCTGCGCCCTCGATCATTACGATTCCTGCTCATGGCCGACGCAGACCTCGTCATCACCGGAACTGTGTTAACCGTCGACAACGTGCGGCCCACTGCGCAGGCGCTCGCCGTCGCTGACGGCCGCATCGTCGCCGTCGGTGAGCAGGCCGACGTCGCCGGGCTGATCGGTCCCGGCACCCAGACCATCGATATCGGTGATGGCTGCGTTATGCCGGGTTTCATTGAGGCACATGGCCATCCGGTGATGGAAGCGCTCGCGCTATCCGACCGGATCGTCGATGTCCGGCCCGTTACCGTGCCCAACGCCGACGACGTCGTACAGGCGATCCGACGTGAGGTGGCCGATCGCGGACCGGCCGGCGCATACCTCCTCGGCTGGGATCCGCTGCTGCAGCCCGGCCTACCCAAGCCGACGCTGGCCTGGCTGGACGCCACCGCGCCGGATGCGCCACTGGTGATCATCCACAACTCCGGACACAAGGCCTATTTCAATTCGCACGCCGCCCAACTCAACGGTCTCGGCCGCGACACCCCAGATCCCAAGGGCGCGCGGCTTGGTCGCGACGCCCACGGCGACCTCGACGGCAGCGCCGAAGAAATCGCCGCGGTGTTCCCGCTACTGGGCGGTGCCATCAAGCCCAGCGACTTCCCGGCGATGCTGCGCGCCGAGTGCGCCCGACTCAATCGCGCCGGGCTCACCACCTGTTCAGAGATGGCGTTCGATCCCGCCTTTCGGCCGTTGGTCGAGCAGCTGCGCCCCGAGCTGACGGTCCGGCTGCGCACCTACGAGATCTCCAACCCGCAGATGTCCACCGATGCCACACCCGGTCAGGGCGATGACATGCTGCGCCAGGTCGGCATCAAGATCTGGGTGGACGGCTCACCGTGGGTCGGCAACATCGCGTTGACGTTCCCGTATCTGGACACCGACGCCACCCGGACCATCGGGGTGACACCCGGTTCGTGCGGGCACGCCAACTACACCCGCGAGCAGCTCGCCGAGATCGTCGGCGCCTACTACCCGTCGGGCTGGCAGATGGCCTGTCACGTGCAGGGCGACGCCGGCGTGGACACGATCCTCGACGTATACGAAGAAGCACTGCGGCACCATCCGCGCGATGACCATCGACTCCGGCTCGAACACGTCGGCGCTATCCGGCCCGAGCAACTCAAGCGCGCCGCCGAGCTCGGCGTCACCTGCAGCATCTTCGTCGACCAGATCCACTACTGGGGTGATGTCATCGTCGACGGGCTGTTCGGTCCGGAGCGTGGATCCCGTTGGATGCCAGCGGGATCCGCGGTCGCCACCGGCATGCGGATCTCGTTGCACAACGACCCACCGGTCACGCCGGAGGAGCCGCTGCGCAACATCAGCGTGGCCGTGACCCGGACCGCACCGAGCGGTCGGGTGCTGGCACCCGAGGAGCGGCTGACCGTCGAGCAGGCGATCCGTGCGCAAACCATCGACGCCGCCTGGCAGCTGTTCGCCGACGATGTGATCGGCTCGCTGGAGGTCGGCAAATACGCCGACCTGGTGGTGCTGTCCGCCGACCCGCGGGCGGTGCCGCCCGAGAAGATCGCCGAGCTTGACATCCGTGCGACGTTCCTGGCGGGCCGCCAGGTGTATCAGCAGTGACCCCCGCGCTGGACGACCTGCTCGACCGCCTGCATGTGGTGGCACTCCCGATGCGGGTGCGCTTCCGCGGCATCACCACCCGCGAAGTTGCGTTGCTCGAGGGTCCTACGGGCTGGGGCGAATTCGGGGCATTCCTGGAATACCAGCCAGCGGAGGCCGCTGCCTGGCTGGCGTCGGGCATCGAGGCCGCTTATCGCGAGTCGCCGCCGGTTCGCCGTCGAGACCGCGTACCCATCAACGCGACCGTGCCGGCCGTCGCCCCCGCGGAGGTGCCCGAGGTGTTGGCGCGTTTTCCCGGTGCTCGCACGGCCAAGGTGAAGGTCGCGGAGCCCGGGCAGAGCCTGGCCGACGACGTCGGCCGGGTCAACGCCGTGCGCGAACTGGTCCCCACCGTCCGAGTGGACGCCAACGGGGCCTGGACCGTCGAGCAGGCCGTCCAGGCCGCCACCGCGCTGACCGCGAGCGGTCCGCTGGAGTATCTCGAGCAGCCCTGCGGCACCGTCGCCGAACTCGCCGAACTGCGCCGCCGTCCCGACATGCCGGACGTGCCGATCGCCGCCGACGAGAGCATCCGCAAAGCGGGCGACCCGCTGGCCGTGGTCCGCGCCGGCGCCGCCGACATCGCCGTACTGAAAGTGGCTCCGCTGGGCGGTGTTTCGGCCCTCCTCGAGATCGCCGCGCAGATCGACATCCCGGTCGTGATCTCCAGCGCGCTGGATTCCGCGGTCGGCATCGCCGCCGGCCTGGCTGCCGCGGCGGCGCTACCCGACCTGCAGCATGCCTGCGGGCTGGGCACCGGCGGGCTGTTCGTCGAAGACGTCGCCGAGGCGGCGGTCCCCATGGACGGCTACCTGCCGGTCGGCTCGGTGACGCCCGACCCGGCGCGGCTGCAGGCACTGGCCGCCTCGCCGCAGCGGCGAGCGTGGTGGATCGAGCGGGTCAGAACCTGCTACCCGCTGATGTCCTGATTTGTGGGGTACATGGCGTAGACGACACGACGTCTCGTCGCCAACACTGTCGGTATGACGCGAAAAGTCCTGATTGTCGGATTCGCCGGCGTCCAGGCCCTGGACATGGTCGGGCCATTCGACGTGTTCGCCGGGGCGTCACTGGCTCTGGCCGCCGAAGGCAAGGAGGGTTACCAGCCGGTGGTGGCCTCGATCGACGGGCAGCCGGTGGCCACCGGGACCGGGCTGACCTTCGCCACCGTCAAACTGCCCGACCCGAGTGAACCGGTCGACACCGTGGTGCTGCCTGGCGGTTACGGAGTACATGCGGCCCGGCAGGATGCACGCGTCACAGACTGGATCGCCGCGGCGGCGCCACATGCCCGCCGGGTGGTGAGTGTGTGTACCGGAGCTTTTCTGGCCGCCCAGACCGGTCTGCTCGACGGTTGCCGGGCGACGACCCATTGGGCCTTCACCGACCAGTTGGCGCGGGAGTTCCCGGCGGTCGACGTCGACCCGGACCCGATCTTCGTGCGAAGCTCGCCGAGCGTGTGGACGGCCGCCGGCGTCTGCGCGGGCATCGATCTGGCGCTGGCGCTGGTCGAGGACGACCACGGGACCGAGGTGGCACAAACGGTGGCCCGCTACCTGGTGCTGCATTTGCGCCGGCCCGGCGGCCAGACGCAGTTCGCGGCGCCGGTGTGGGTGGCGCGGGCCAAACGCGAACCGATCCGTGCCGTCCAAGATGCCATCGAGTCCGAACCTGGTGGCGTGCACAGCATCTGCGAGCTTGCCCGGCGCGCCGCCATGAGCCCGCGGCACTTCACCCGGGTATTCACCGACGAGGTCGGCGAGGCGCCCGGCGCTTACGTCGAACGGGTCCGCACCGAGGCGGCCCGCCGTCAGCTCGAGCAGACCGACGACACCGTGGTAGCGATCGCGGCGCGCTGTGGCTTTGGCGCGGCGGAAACCATGCGCCGCAACTTTATTCGACGGATCGGCGTGTCGCCCGACCAGTACCGGAAGACATTCGCCTGAAAAGGAGCACCGCATGACACAGATCGCGATCGTCACCTATCCAGGTGTCACCGCGCTGGACTTCATCGGCCCTTACGAGGTGCTGCGCCGGCTGCCCGACACCGAGGTCCGCTTCGTGTGGCACGAGCCGGGTCCGATCACCGCCGACTCCGGAGTGCTCGTTTTCGGTGCCACCCATTCATTTGCCGAAACCCCTTCGCCAGACGTGGTTTTGGTGCCGGGCGGCATGACCACCGGGGAACACGCCCGCGACGAGACGCTGCTGGACTGGGTACGTCGGACGCATCAGAGCGCGACCTGGACGGCGTCGGTATGCACGGGCTCGATCATCCTGGCGGCTGCCGGGCTGCTCAATGGCAAACGCGCCACTTCGCATTGGCTGGCCCTACCCATGCTGAAAACGTTGGGCGCCAATCCAGTTGCCGATCAGCGCGTCGTGCACGAAGGCGACATCGTCACCAGCGCCGGTGTGTCGGCGGGTATCGATTTGGCGCTGTGGCTGGCCGCCCAGATCGGCGGTGACGAACGCGCCAAGGTCATTCAGCTGTCCATTGAATATGATCCCCAGCCGCCGTTCGACTCCGGCCACGTGGCCAAGGCGTCGGCGAAGACCAAGGCGGCGGCCACCGCGCTGACGGTCAGGGACGCCGCCAAACCGGCTCAGCTCAAGGCCGGGACGCTGCTGCTGTGGGATCGCGCGCTGGCAGCCGCTCGGGCCAAGGTCGTCCGGCGCTGAGCTGCTGCAGCTGACAAGCTGCTAGGAGGCCATATGCTTGGCAGATGCGGCGGCTGGGCATCATCGCGGTCTCGGCCTGGACGGTATGCATGGTCGCCACCGCCTGCACGTCGACCGTCGGCGGAAGCGCGACCGTCAGCCCTGGTCATAACACACCCGCGACGGGGAAGGCCGGCGGTCTAGCGGGATTGTTACTCAGCCTCGACGAGATGAAGCAGGTCCTGAAGTTCTCCGACATGGCCACCGAGGAGGTCTGGACCCGGCCCGACGCACGCGGAATCTTCGAGCCGGCCAGCTGTGTGGGCGCCGTGTTCAGCAGTATGGCGGGGTCCTATGCCGACAGTGGCTACCGCGACTTCTATGAGGTCAGACAGGCCGACATGAGTGGCGGAAGCCGGCCGCATTGGGTCGATCAGGGCGTTGTAGCGTTCGAAAATGACTCGGCGGCCGAGAGTTTCGTGGCCAAACAGGTCGCCCAATGGCGGCAATGCGTTGGCCGCCAATTCAAGTACGCGTACCCGCAGCCCGACGACTGGCAGGACCCCTACCGTATCGGCGACCCCATCGATTCCGGTTGCGTGACGCTGATCTCCAATGTGAACATCGACGACAAGCACTACACCGACATCCGGGAACTGGCAGCGAAGTCCAACCTCGTCGTCGACCTACAGTTCACCGGCTTCGACCTGACCGACGAGCCGGCAACGACGATCAACCGGATCCTGGATCGGATCGCGTCAGCGGGCCACCACTGCGCCTTCTGGGGCTGACTACCTGGACGACCACGGGCGTCGCGTAGGTTCGTCGTCGTGAATCTGGCTTACGACGACCGCGGGACCGGTGAGGCGATAGTTTTCATCGCCGGCCGTGGCGGTGTGGGACGCACCTGGCATCTGCACCAGGTCCCGGCCTTCCAGGCGGCCGGCTACCGCGTCATCACCTTCGATAACCGTGGCGTCGGCGCAACGGAGAACGCCGACGGATTCACCACGCAGACCATGGTCAACGACACCGCGGCACTCATCGAATCCCTGGGCGCCGCTCCGGCGCGCATCATCGGGGTATCGATGGGTTCCTACATCGCACAAGAGCTGATGGTGGTCCGGCCCGATCTGGTCAGCAAGGCCGTGCTGATGGCCACCCGCGGCCGGCTCGATCGTGCCCGCGAATTCTTCCAGACCGCCGAAAAAGACCTGGCCGTCTCCGGTGTTCGGTTGCCGACGACCTACGACGCGAAAATCCGTCTGCTGGAGAGCTTTTCGCCCAAGACCCTGAACAACGACGAGATCGTCGCCGATTGGATCGGCATGTTCAACATCTGGCCGATCAAGATCACCCCTGGGTTGATGCGACAGGGCGAGGTTGCGCCATTGACTAACCGGCTACCCGTCTACCGAAGCATCACTGCGCCAGTGCTGGTGATCGGTTTCGCCGACGACGTGGTGACGCCGCCGCACCTGGGCCGGGAAGTCGCCGACGCTATACCCAACGGCCGCTACCTGCAGATAGCCGACACCGGGCATCTCGGGTTCATCGAGCGGCCGGAGGTGGTCAACGCCGCGATGCTGCAGTTCTTCGCCGGCATGACGGCCTAGTCCTGATCGCTAGGCTGTACTGGTGAATCCCTCGACGGCACAGGCCCGCGTCGTCGTCGACGAACTGATCCGGGGCGGCGTCCGCGACGTGGTGCTATGCCCGGGCTCGCGCAACGCCCCGTTGGCATTCGCGCTGCAGGACGCTGACCGGGCCGGGCGGTTACGGCTACACGTCCGCATCGATGAGCGCACCGCGGGGTATCTGGCGATCGGGCTGGCGATTGGCGCTGGCGCCCCGGTGTGCGTCGCGATGACGTCGGGCACCGCGGTGGCCAACCTGGGCCCGGCCGTGGTGGAGGCCAACTATGCGCGGGTGCCGCTGATCGTGTTGTCGGCCAACCGGCCCTACGAGCTGCTCGGCACCGGCGCCAACCAGACCATGGAGCAGCTGGGCTACTTCGGCACCCAAGTCCGCGCCACGGTCAGCCTCGGGCTGGCCGAGGACGCGCCGGAGCGGATGGACGCGCTCAACGCGACGTGGCGATCGGCCACCTGCCGCGTACTGGCGGCCGCTACCGGTGCCCGCAGCGCCAACGCCGGGCCAGTGCAGTTCGACATCCCGCTGCGCGAACCGCTGGTACCCGATCGCGATCCCGGTCCCACCCCGCGCGGGCGCCCAAACGACAAACCGTGGACGTACACCCCGCCGGTCAGCTTCGACCAGCCGCTGGACATCGACCTGAGCCGCGACACCGTCGTCATCGCCGGCCATGGCGCGGGTGAGCACCCCAATCTGGCGGCGTTGCCGACCGTGGCCGAGCCCACCGCGCCGGCGGCCCACAACCCGCTGCACCCGTTGGCGCTGCCACTGCTGCGCCCGCAGCAGGTGATCATGTTGGGCCGCCCGACCCTGCATCGGCCGGTGTCGGCGCTGCTGGCCGACCCGGCCGTGCCGGTCTATGCGCTGACCACCGGACCGCGCTGGCCCGACGTGTCGGGCAACTCACAAGCCACCGGCACCCGGGTGGTCGCCGCCGGTGAGCCAAACCCGGCCTGGTTGCGCCGCTGTGCCGAGCTCAACCGCCACGCGATCGACGCTGTGCGCGGGCAGCTCAAGGCCCACCCGCTGACCACCGGCCTGCACGTGGCCGCCGCGATCGCCGACGCGCTTCGGCCCGGCGACCAATTGGTGCTGGGCGCGTCCAACCCGGTGCGCGATGCGGCTCTGGTTGGCCTGGATCGACACGGCATCCACGTGCGCTCCAACCGCGGGGTCGCAGGGATCGACGGCACGGTGTCCACCGCGATCGGGGCGGCCTTGGCACACGACCGGACGGGTAACCACACCATCGCGCTGATCGGTGACCTGACCTTCGTGCACGACAGCTCCGGACTGCTGATCGGGCCGACCGAGCCGGTGCCGGCCCACCTGACCATCGTGGTGTCCAACGACAACGGCGGCGGCATCTTTGAACTGCTCGAGCAGGGCGACCCACGGTTTTCCGAATTGTCGTCGCGAGTGTTCGGCACTCCGCACGACGTCGACGTCGGCGCGCTTTGTCGTGCCTACCACGTGGAGAGCCGGCAGATCGAGGTCGATCAACTCGGCCCCGCGCTCGACGAGCCCGGTACTGGCATGCGAGTGCTCGAGGTCAAGGCCGACAGATCCTCGCTGCGGCAGCTGCATGCCGCCATCAAGGCCGCATTGTGAGGAGTGCCTTACGGGCGCTCGCGTCGCTGAAAGCCTTGGCGCACATCTTGATCCATGGACCCACTGACGGGTCCCGCGACACTCCGGGCCATCGTGTCGTGCGCTGGGCGCGGATCGGCGTGTTGATCTTGGCCAGCCTGGTCACGCTGCAGTCCGTGCTGTTGGTGGCCGGCGCGTGGCGCAACGACATTGCTATCCAACGCAATATGGGTGTGGCGGAGGCCGAGGTGCTCGATGCGGGACCGCGGCGCTCCACCATTGAGTTCGTCACGCCGGACCGGGTCACCTACCGCCCAGAGCTCGGTGTGCTCTATCCATCTGAATTGGCAACGGGGATGCGGATTTACGTCGAGTACGACAAACTCAACCCCAACCTGGTGCGTGTGCAACACCGCAATGCCGAGCTGGCTATCGTCCCGGCCGGATCCATTGCCGTGGCCGGTTGGCTGGTGGCCGCGGCCGCGCTGATGGGTCTGGCGTTGCTGGACAAGCGGCTGGACCGTCAGCTGAGCAAGTCATCCAGCCAGCCCGGGTCATGAATGTCGACGAGTCTGTTGGCCCTGAGGTCGTAAACCGTAGGGGTGCCGGGGTTTTCCGGGTTCACCTGATCGAGACGTGTGCGGTTGGCGTCATTGAGCGCGGCTGCATCGATTGCGTAGTCGCCGGCTGCGATCCGGTCGGCCACCATCTCGGGCACCCCGCTTTCACGGGCCATTGCTGCGATGTCGCTATTGCTCGGGCCGTCGGAACTCTGGTGGCGGTAGAGGTCTTGGACGAAGGCCTGGTACGCGTCCGCCGAGGTTGTCGGGTCGGCCGCGACAAACAGCGCATTGCTGATCCGGGCGGAAACGTCGTTGTGGTGTCTGGCGTCGAGGAATGTCAGCCATCGATACGTGACCGCGAGTCGGCCGCTGGCCACGTCGCCGGCAACTCGGTCGCCGTAGGTCGACTCCAACTCCGCGCAGTACGGGCATTGCGGGTCGCAGAAGATCTCCAGCTGCACTGGTGCAGTGCCAGGCCAGCCAGACTGGACCATCACGCCATTGCCGTCCGGAGTGCGCGGCACGTCGGCGTGCGCGGTTCCGGCGCCGAACATCACCGACCACAGCGCAGCCGACCGCCAATACCCGCAGGCAGGACCGCATTCTCCAACCTCTTTGCATCAGAATTCGCGTGTCGTATGCACCCCGGTAACCATATCGACAGGCGGTGCTGGCACCGTGATGGTGTGCGCGTAGCCATTGTCGCGGAGTCCTTTCTCCCGCACGTCAACGGCGTCAGCAACTCGGTGGTCCGAATCCTCGAGCATTTGCGCCGCACCGGTCACGAAGCCCTCGTCATTGCACCGGACACCCCGCCCGGGCAGCCGCCCGCCGATCGGATCCACGACGGTATCCGGGTGCACCGGACGCCGTCGCGGATGTTTCCGAAGGTGACGACGCTGCCGCTCGGTTTGCCAACGCCTCGACTGACGAGCGTGCTGCGCGGATTCGAGCCCGACGTCGTGCATTTGGCCTCGCCGGCTTTGCTCGGCTGGGGCGGTGTGCGGGCGGCCCGTCGTCTCGGGGTACCGACGGTCGCGGTATACCAAACCGACGTACCGGGTTTCGCGGCCAGCTACGGCATCGGGATTACCACCCGGGCGGCGTGGGCGTGGTTCCGCCATCTGCACCGCCTCGCTGACCGCACCTTAGCGCCGTCCAGCGCGACGATGGAATCCTTGGTCGCGCACGGCATTCCACGGGTGCACCGGTGGGCACGCGGGGTTGACATCATCGGCTACGCGCCGTCGGCTCGCGACGAAAACCTCAGGCGGCGTTGGTCGCCGCAGGGCAAGCCAATCGTCGGGTTCGTGGGCCGGCTCGCGCCGGAGAAGCATGTCGAGCGGCTCATCGGGTTGGCTGCCGGCGACGCGGTGCAGCTGGTTATCGTCGGCGACGGGGTCGACCGCGCCAAGCTGCAATCGGCAATGCCGACAGCCGTTTTCACCGGAGCGTTATACGGCGAGGAACTCGCCGCGGCGTATGCCAGCATGGACGTCTTCGTGCACGCCGGTGAGCACGAGACGTTCTGCCAAGTCGTGCAGGAAGCGCTGGCGTCGGGGTTGCCGGTGATCGCCCCCGACGCTGGCGGACCACGTGACCTGGTTACCCCATGGCGGACCGGACTGCTGTTGGGAGTCAACGAGTTCGAGGCTAGGCTGCCCGAGGCCGTCGCGCACCTGGTCGCGGAACGCGAGCGCTACGCGACGGCCGCCCGGCGCAGCGTACTCGCCCGGACCTGGCCGGTCATCTGCGACGAGCTGCTAGGTCACTACGAGGCGGTACTGGGCAATCGCCGTGCAGTCGCGGCCTGAGCGCAGCTATCCCTGCGCCAACTCCGCGACCGGCTGCCACTGGCCCCCGAAGCGGGAGGTGCCCCCACCCCGTGCGTAACCGGCTTTCGTAGTCGGCCTTGGCTACAGCGAGCGGCGATCCGCCGAAGAACACCCGCAGTGGCGGCTGCTGGGCGTCCACCACTTTCAGCAACGCCGCCGCCGAGGCGTTTGGGTCGCCAGGGCTGGCCCATCGCTGACGGCGCTCGGCCTCGACTGCGGCACGCACCTCGTCGTAAGCCGGTAGTGGATCGGCGTGCTTGGCCGACGAGCCCGACCAGTCAGTGTCGAAGCCGCCCGGTTCGATCAGCGTGACGTGCACACCGAACGGCGCGACCTCTTGCGCCAGTGCCTGCGAGAAGCCCTCCAGCGCCCATTTCGAGGCGTGGTAGATGCCGACCAGGGGAAACGCGCTGATGCCTCCGATCGAGGACACCTGGATGATGTGCCCACTGCGCTGCTCACGCAGATAGGGGAGCGCGGCCTGGGTGATCCACAGCGCGCCGAACACATTGGTCTCGATCTGATCGCGTGCATCTTGCTCGGACAGCTCTTCGACGAAACCGAACTGGCCGTAGCCCGCGTTGTTGACCACGATGTCCAGGCGTCCGAAGTGATCGTGCGCCTGCTTGACCGCCGCGAAGTCCGCTTCGCGATCGGTGACGTCCAGCCGGATCGGCAACAGCGCGTCGCCGTATTTCGCAACCAAGTCGTCCAGCGTCGCGGTGTTCCGCGCCGTTGCCGCGACCTTGTCGCCGCGCTGCAACGCGGCGATCGCCCATTCACGTCCGAAGCCACGCGATGTACCGGTGATAAACCAAACTTTTTCACTCACGCCGTTGTGCAACGCATTTATCAGCGCCCCATTCCCGCAAGGTAGCGTCGACGCCGTGAGCCGCGCGACCCTGGACAAGGATCCTCGCGAGGTGGCGTCGATGTTCGACGGCGTCGCGCGCCGCTACGACCTGACCAACATCGTGCTGTCGCTCGGTCAGGATCGGTACTGGCGTCGCGCCACCCGGTCGGCGCTGTGCATCGGGTCTGGCGAGAAGGTGCTGGATCTGGCCGCGGGCACTGCGGTCTCGACGGTCGAGCTGGCTGCCTCCGGGGCGTGGTGCGTGGCGGCGGATTTCTCGGTCGGCATGCTCGCGGCCGGGCGTGCCCGCAAGGTGCCCAAGGTTGCCGCTGACGCTACCCGACTACCGTTCGGCGACAATGTTTTCGACGCGGTCAGCATCAGTTTCGGGCTGCGTAATATTGCCGACCGCGAGGCGGCGCTGCGTGAGATGGCTCGGGTCGCGCGTCCCGGCGGGCGATTAGTGATATGCGAATTCTCCACACCCACCAATCGGCTGTTCGCCACGGCCTACAAGGAGTACTTGATGCAGGCGTTGCCGCGGGTAGCGCGGGCCGTGTCGAGCAATCCGGAGGCGTACGTCTACCTGGCCGAGTCGATTCGGGCCTGGCCCGACCAGGCTGCCCTGGCACACCAGATGTCGCGCGCAGGCTGGTCGGCGGTGCGTTGGCGCAACCTGACCGGCGGAATCGTCGCACTGCACGCCGCCTACAAACCGGTCAGCTGAACGGCTTTCGACGGTCGATCAGCCGTGAGGCGCGCCCGCCGCCGCGCCACACTCGTGCCACCCAGTCGGCGTCGTCGTCGGTGACCAGGTTGCCCATCACTCGCACCGCGATGTTCATCAGCGTCGTCGAGCGCATTCCGATCGGACCGGTCGCCGGTAGGAACCGCGGATACGTCAGCAACAACGCCAGCCGACGCGCCACCGAAAACGCTCGCCGTAATGGGATTGCAGCGTGTGCGGCCACACCTTCGACAGGTCAGCCGGACCCGAGCAACTCGACAGCCAGCCGGCCGGTCTCCAGGCCATAATCGATGCCCTCGCCATTCAGCGGGTTGACGCAGGCGGCGGCGTCGCCGATCAGCATCCAGTTCCGGCCGGCCACCCCCGAGACCGCGCCGCCCATCGGCAACAACGCCGAGGACACCGCGCGCGGTTGGCCGGCGAACCCCCACTCTTCGCGCCGCAGGTCGGTGTAATAGGACATCAGCGGCCGCAGTGCCAGCTCGGCGGGCCGTTTCGTCGTCGACAGTGCGCCCACCCCGATGTTCACCTCGCCGTTGCCCAGCGGGAAGATCCAGCCGTAGCCGGGCAGCACGGCGCCGTCGGGGGAGCGTAGTTCCAGGTGCGACGTCAGCCACGGCTCGTCGCTGCGCGGCGTGGTCAGGTATCCGCGCGCAGCGATGCCGAACACCGTCTCCTGGTGCCACCGCCGGCCCAAAGCCCGCCCGAGGGTCGAGCGGGCACCGTCGGCGACGATCAGCTCTCGGCAACCGATCTCCGTCCGGTCGGCCAGCGTCACCGAAACCACCCGCGCCGACGAGTCATGATGGACACCGACCGCTTTGACGCCGAGCCGCATGCGGGCACCGGAATCTTCGGCGACTTTGCGGATCCGGTCGTCCAGCTCGACGCGGGCCACCGCACTACCGGTCGACGGGAACGACGGGCCGGGCCAGCCGACTTCCACTTCACCGCCGAATCCGCTCATCCTCAAGCCCCGATGCCGGATCCGGCTATCCAGCCACTCGCCCAGCCCCAGCCGCTCGAGCTCGGCGACCGCGCGCGGCGTCAGCCCGTCGCCGCAGGCCTTGTCGCGGGGAAAGTTCGCCGCGTCGACGACCAGCACGTCGCGACCCGCGCGGGCGGCCCAGGCGGCCGCCGCCGACCCGGCTGGTCCGGCACCCACGACCACCACGTCGGCGCTGCTATGCATGCTCACCAGTATGTTGGTGAAGTGAGGACTCCGGCGACTGTGGTGGCGGGCATAGATCTCAGCGCCTTCGGCGACGCCGCCTTCGCCACGAATGTGCGCGACGGGGTGGCCCGCATCGAGCAACTTATGGAGACCGAGCTGCGCGGCGCCGACGAGCTGATGACGCAGGCGGTGCTGCACTTGTTCGAGGCTGGCGGCAAACGGTTCCGGCCGCTGTTCACGGTGCTATCCGCGCAGCTGGGGCCGAGACCGGACGCCGCCGAGGTGACGATCGCCGGCGCGGTCATCGAGCTGGTACACCTGGCCACGCTCTACCACGACGACGTGATGGACGAGGCCCAGGTGCGCCGCGGAGCGGCCAGCGCCAACGCGCGGTGGGGCAACAACGTCGCGATTCTGGCCGGCGACTACCTGTTCGCGACCGCCTCGCGACTGGTGTCACAGCTGGGCCCCGATGCGGTCCGGATCATCGCCGAGACGTTCGCCCAGCTGGTCACCGGGCAGATGCGCGAGACCCGGGGTTCCGCCGACGGAGTGGATCCGATCGACCACTACCTGAAGGTGGTGCACGAGAAGACGGCCTGTCTGATCGGTGCGGCTGGACAGTTCGGTGCGATGTTCTCCGGCGCCGACGACGATCAAATCCAGCGGCTCAGCCGACTCGGCGGCATCGTCGGCACGGCCTTTCAGATCTCCGACGACATCATCGACATCGACAGCGACCCCGACGAGTCTGGCAAGCTGCCCGGCACTGACCTGCGCGAAGGTGTTCACACGCTGCCGGTGCTCTACGCATTGCACGACAACGGACCGGACGCCGATCGGCTGCGCGAATTGCTAGTCGGTCCGATCGACGACGACGCCGCGGTCGCCGAGGCGTTGGCGCTACTGCGGGCCTCTTCAGGCATGGCCAAGGCCAAGGACACCGTTGCGCGGTACGCCGCGCAGGCACGCGAAGAGCTGGCCGGGCTGCCCGACGTCGCCGGCAGGCGGGCGCTGGCGACCCTGGTCGACTACACCATCAACCGACACGGCTAAGTCCAGGAACCCGTCGGCGGGTTATAAGCGTTTAATAAAAGAGTCGCAGGTGTTCCTAGGAGGAAAAAGCTGATGACCTGGCATCCGCATCACAACATGGCGAAGACATTCGCGTTGTTGGTTGGAATGTCGGCGCTGATTGTGTTCGTCGGGGCGCTGTTCGGCAGGACGGCGCTGTGGATCGCTGTGCTCTTCGCCGTCGGTATGAACGTCTACACCTACTTCAACAGCGACAAGCTGGCGCTGCGGGCGATGCATGCGCAGCCGGTGTCGGAGGTGCAAGAGCCGGTCATTTACCGGATTGTCCGTGAGCTGGCTACCGCTGCCCACCAGCCGATGCCGCGGCTCTACATCAGCGACACCGCCGCGCCCAACGCGTTCGCCACCGGCCGCAACCCCCGCAACGCCGCGGTGTGCTGCACCACCGGGATTCTCAGCCTCCTCAACGAGCGTGAGCTGCGCGCGGTGCTGGGCCATGAGCTCTCGCACGTCTACAACCGCGACATCCTGATCTCGTGCGTGGCGGGCGCGCTGGCGTCGGTGATCACGGCATTGTCCTACATAGCACTGTTCTTCGGTAGCAATGACCGTGAAGGTGGCAATCCGTTTGCGCTGCTGCTGGTTTCGCTGCTTGGCCCGATCGCGGCGACGGTCGTGCGGCTGGCCGTGTCGCGTTCACGCGAATACCAAGCCGACGAATCGGGCGCTCTGCTGACCGGTGACCCGTTGGCGTTGGCGTCGGCGCTGCGCAAGATCTCCGGCGGTGTGCAGGCCGCACCGCTGCCTCCCGAGCCGCAGCTGGCCGCCCAGGCGCACCTGATGATCGCCAACCCGTTCCGCAGCGGCGAGCGGATCGGGTCGCTGTTCTCCACCCATCCGCCGATCTCCGACCGGATCCGTCGGCTCGAGGCAATGGCCGGGCGGCAGCCCTGAGGGTGCGCCCCGCCGCGAGATCGCGCCCAGGGTCGTAATCTCCGCAAAATCACAGCCTTTAGTGCTGTCTGGGCAATGAGGACCGCGCGGCCTGGCTCAGAATCCCGATCCGTGCACTTCGTGTCCCGGGGTCTCGACCATCAGCCCGCGGTAGGCCTCCTCCACGTTAGAACTGTGGTTGATCACCCCGTCGACCTCACGCGCGATCGGCATGTTCAACCCGTACTTGTCGGCGAACTCCATGATCACGCTGGCGGCCTTGACGCCTTCGGCGACTTGGTTCATCTGCGAGATGATCTCGTCAATGGGTTTGCCCGCGCCGAGTTGTTCACCGACGTGGCGGTTACGGCTGCGCTGACTGGTGCAGGTGACGATCAGATCGCCCATGCCGGCCAGTCCGAAGAAGGTGTCACGCTGCCCACCCATCGCCTCGCCCAGCTTCGACATCTCGCGCACCGAGCGGGCGATCACCATGGCCCGAGTGTTCTCGCCGATACCCAACGAATAGCCCATCCCGACCGCGATCGCATAGACGTTCTTCAGCGCACCGGCCATCTCGACACCGACCACGTCGTCGATGGTGTACACGCGAAAACGCCTGGTGCGGAACAGTTGTGCTAGTTGCGCGGCGAGGTGCTGGTCGGGCATCGCCAGCACCGCTGCGGCCGCATAGCCTTCGGCCACCTCGCGGGCGATGTTGGGCCCGGCCAGGATGCCTGCGGGGTGGCCGGGCAGTACTTCGTCGACGATCTGCGACATCCGCATGTTGGTGCCTTGTTCGAGCCCCTTGACCAAAGACACCACCGGCACCCACGGCCGCAACTCAGCCGCCAGCTCGATGAGCACGTCGCGGAACCCGTGCGACGGCACCCCCATCACGACGACGTCGGCGGCCCTGGCAGCCTCGGCGAAGTCGGTAGTGGCGCGCAGGGATTCGCTGAGCACCACGTCGTTGCCCAGATAGCGGTGGTTGCGATGGTTGTCGTTGATGTCCTTGACGGTTGCTTCCGAGCGCACCCATTGCAGCGTAGGTGCGCGGCGTGCGCAGATGGACGCGACGGTGGTCCCCCAGGACCCGCCCCCCAGGACGACGACTTTCGGTTCGCGGGTAGCAACTGCCATGGCGACCAGCGTATTGCCGCGGCCCGATCTTTACCGGCGGTTGGTGAACTGGGAGAAAACTAACCCGGACTTTTAGAAGTGGCCCCAGCCGCGTTGGCCGTCCCAGCCCCCGCAGACGCCGTTGGAGCAAGCGTTAACGGTGCCGCCCTGGAACGGGTTCCAGCCTCCGCAGCCGTTCCAGCCGGGGCCGCTGCCGCAGCCGCCTCCGCCACCCTGCCCGTCGGGGCCGCCGCTGCCATTGGCTGGGTCGGCGAGAACGGTGTAGCTCGTCGCGGTGATCGGCACGGTCGTGCTCACGACGGCAACCGATGCGACGGTAATCGCCCCGACAGCAGCTCCCACCACGACCACCGAGGTGACGAAACTCCGTGTGATGAGCATTGCTCAATAATGCGCCGTCAAGTGCGCTGCAGCCGCTTCAGTTCTCGGCGTGGCACAGATTTTTCTGCTCAGCAGCGCGGCCGAACACCATCGCCTCCTCGATCCGGTCGAACCGGTAGTCGATGGCGTCGGCGAAGTAGTTCTGCCGCACATTCCACGGCCGTTTGGTGCCGGATTTCGGCAGGGCGTGCAGCGACCGCAGCACATAGCCGGCCTGGATATCCCACGCGGGTTTCTCCTTCATCGGCTCGCCGCCCAGGTGTGGATAGGCATGCGTGTAGCCGCGAGATTTCATGTGCGCAAGCAGCTTTGCCGTGGCACGCGCGGTCATGTCGGTGCGCAGCGTCCACGAGGAATTGGTGTATCCGACACACCAGAACAGGTTGGGCACATCCTCCAACATGTGGGCCTTGTAGACGAAGCGGTCCTGCGGCTTGATCTCGCCGCCATCGATGGACACCGTCACGCCGCCGAGCGCCTGCAGTTGCAAGCCGGTGGCGGTGACGATGATGTCGGCGTCTACGTGCGCGCCGGACTTCAAAACGATTCCGGTGGAGTCGATGTGGTCGATGTGGTCGGTGACCACCTCGGCGCGGCCTTCGCTGATCGCGACGTAGAGGTCAGCGTCTACGATCAGGCACGGCCGCTGGTCCCACGGGTTGTAGCGGGGCTTGAAGTGCGTGTCGACGTCGTAGCCCTCGGGCAGTTTGCTGATCGCGGTGCGGCGGGCCTCCCTCCTGATCAAGCCCGGCGTCTTGCGCGCCAAGAACCAGGTTATCGCTTCGACCAGCGCAACGCGTTGCCGGATGATCAAGTGGGCAACCTTGCGCGGCAACACTTTTCGCAGCACATCGGCGATCCGACTGTACCGAGACGACGCAAAAAGATAGGTGGGTGAGCGCTGCAGCATGGTGACCTTCGACGCCTTTTGCGCCAGCGACGGGATGAGCGACGTCGCGGTGGCGCCGCTGCCGATCACCACCATCTTCTTGCCGGTGTAGTCGAGGTCCTCGGGCCAGTGCTGCGGATGAACAAGGGTGCCGCCGAACTCGTCAATGCCGGGGAAATCCGGGGTGTAGGCCTCGTCGTAGTTGTAGTAGCCAGACCCGAAAACCACGAAGCGGCCGCGGTAGATCGCGCCGGCCCCCCCTTCTTCGTCGACGGTGACCGTCCAGGTGTCGGTCGAGGAGTCCCAGTCCACCGAGCGGACGTAGCTGTTGCACCGGATGTGGCGGTCGATGCCGTACTTGCGCGCCGTGGCGGCCAGATATTCACGGATGTGGACCCCGTCGGCTACTCCTTCTCTGCGGGTCCACGGCTCGAAACGGGAAGCGACAAGGTGAAGATGCTGCTGTCGGAGCGGACGCCGGGGTAGCGGAAGAGATCCCAGGTGCCGCCGATCTGCTCGCGCCGCTCCAGGATGACGTAGCTGGTGCCCGGGTTTGCCCTCGGCGATGCGGTAGGCGGCGCCCAGGCCCGAGATGCCGGCGCCGATGATGACGACGTCGACGTCTGCGGCGACTGGGGGCGTCACGCTCGCCACGCTACCGGTAGTTGACGAACTGCAGCGCGACGTCGAGGTCGGCTTTCTTGAGCATCGCGATGACGGCCTGCAGGTCGTCGCGCTTTTTGCTGGTGACGCGGACCTCATCGCCCTGGATCTGGGTCTTGACGGTCTTGGGTCCCTCGTCGCGGATGAGCTTGGTGATCTTCTTGGCGTTCTCGCTGCTGATGCCCTGTTTGAGGCTGCCGGTGACCTTGTACGTCTTGCCGGAGGCCTGCGGCTCGCCGGCGTCGAAAGCCTTGAGGCTGATGTCGCGGCGGATCAGCTTCTCCTTGAACACGTCGACGGCGGCCTTGACCCGCTCCTCGGTGGAGCTGGTCAGCTCGATCGCCTCCTCGCCCTTCCACGCGATCTTGGTGTCGGTCCCGCGGAAGTCGAACCGGGTGGAGAGTTCCTTGGCGGCCTGGTTGAGGGCGTTGTCGACCTCCTGCCGGTCGATCTTGCTGACGACATCGAACGATGAATCCGCCACCGGACCCGTCCCCTTTCCTTGGCGTTGGCCGTTTATGCACCGGGTACATCCTCGTTGTACTCTTGCTACCCGTACCACACCGGCAGATTGCCCGAGCGGCCAATGGGAGCGGACTGTAAATCCGTCGGCTTACGCCTACCCAGGTTCGAATCCTGGATCTGCCACCAAGGTCAGAGCGTTTTTTCGTCTGACGCAACGAGCTTCAGATTGCTCGTCGTCCGCAGATCGTCCGCAGTAATCTGAGCGGCGGCGTCAAAAGCGACCGCTACCGCGTCCAGATCGTCGGGGAAAAGATGCCCGTAGCGGTCCAGCGTGAGCACCGCCGTTTTGTGCCCCAGGAGCTTCTGCACCACCTTCACGTTGGCCCTGGCACTGATCGCCAGCGAGGCACAAGTGTGCCGCAGATCGTGCAGCCGTACCCCGTCGATCCCGCCGACAACCGCTGTCGCTTTGGCGAAGGCGTAGCGGGCCTGACCCAGCGTCAGGTAGCCACCTCCGCGTGCCGATTCGAACACCAGCGCATCAGCATCGCGGTCCGCGATCTCGGTGGCCAGCAGGCGCGCCAAGAACGCAGGCATCGGCACCGTGCGTGCCGTGTGGTTCTTGGTCGGACCTTCGACAAGCCCGGTTTTGCGAACATAGGTCACGGAGCGGCGGACCCGTATCCGGCGCGTCTTCACATCGACATCGGCCACCCGCAACGCGGTCGCTTCGCCGAACCGCAGGCCGCAATAGCCCAGCAGCAACACAAGGGTCCGCATCCGACCTGACGCCACCGCGACCCGGTGCAATTGCTCATGCGTGAGGTACCGCTGTTCGGATTCCGGCAACCGCGGTAGCTCGACACCATCGGCGGGATTAGCGGGAAGATGTTTGGCTTTGACCGCGAAGTTCAGCACCGCGCCGACAAGCTGGTGAGCTTGCCGTACCCGTGTCGCACTCAGCCCCTTGCCTTCGAAGCGGACCGAGCCGTCAACCGAGAGGCCGGTAATCCACACCTGAAGATCGTCGTAGCGGACCTCGCGCAACGGCACATCGCGCCACCGAGGCAACACCACCGTACCGAGCAGCGAGCGACACCCGGCAACAGTTTTCGCCGAGCGGTTGGCTTTGGTGGACAACCACCGCTGGGCCATCGCTCCGAAAGTTACAACCGACAGTGCCGGGTCGGTCCATGTGCCCGTTACCTGATCGCTGACCTGTTTGTTCAGCCAGTTCTGTGCGTCGACCTTGCGCCCGAAGCCGTGTGCGTGTTCCTTGCCGTTCTCATCCACATACCTTGCCCGCCAACGCGATCCCTTGCCGTGGTTGGCGCTGCTCTCGATTCGGGGTCGTGCCATCCGGCTCTCGAATTGTTTTGGTCCATCTGTCCTCGACGCCGGCGGGCGACCGCGTTCTTCATCGCGCTTCACCCATTTCTACGATCGTGTCCTTAATGATCTGAGAAGCGGTGGCCGCCGAGAACGGCGTCGCGCAGCGGTGACAAGGTGCCCAGCAGGGCGTCGCGCGCTCGCGCCAATGCCTTCGCTGCCCGCTTGTAATCGGTCGCGATGGCTGCGCGCTCATCGAACTCAAACGCATCCATCTCGGCCACTCGCTCGAGCAGCTCACCCTCAAGCAACGAGATCTGGCCCGGCGTCGAGGTGGGAAGTTTGCAATGCGCGTTGAACGGTGTAGAGCAGGTCGCGTTCAGATCCAACGTTTCGGCCCATCAGTGCGTCGAGTGACACATCGAAGAGGTGGGCTATGCCAGCCGCTTCGTCGATCCTGACGGAACGATCTCCCTTCTCAATCTTGGCGATCGTTGTCCAATGCATCGGGATTGCCCTGTCTGACAACATTTTCGCGAACTCCGCTTGTGACCAGTTTCGGCGCTCGCGTTCTGCCTTCAGCTGCTTGCGGAAATAGTCTTCGGTCCATTTCTTTGTTGCCATAACAGTCGACTCTACTGTTTTGGCTTTACAAACGCAACCGTCGGTGGCCACACTAGAACAGTCGAAGTCACCCAATCAGGAAGGCGGAACGTCGTGGCAACCGAATTTATGACCGCGCCCGAGCTTGAGCAGCTGACCGGTACACCGGAATCGACGTGGCGCTACTGGGCACACATCGGCCAAGGACCGCCCAGCTTGAAGCTTGGACGGCGCCGGGTCTGGAAGCGATCTGTGGTAATGGAGTGGCTGGCGAGCCAGGAGGCGGCGGGGGCTGCTGTCTAAATGCTCACCCATCAGAACGGGGGGCTCCGGGTGAGGCGAGAAAGCCGCCCCGGTCATCCCGGAGCGGCCCAGCTCGCCACAGCTGACCCCAGTCTAAGCCACTGTCCGCACTCCGAGTCGTCGCAGGTGAATTGGTACGACGGCGTTTACCTGTTCGTCGAGCCCTGGTTGGCCGCCGTCGGCAGCTGGCCGATGGCGGGCACCATCGCCTGGCAGCTCCTCGACGAAACCGATCCCGTGAAGTGGGCCGCGATCTTGGACGCCGCGCAGCACCACATTTTGCGGCTCGAGCTCAACCAGGAAGCGCGAGCCGAAGCGAGTCGCGCGGTGGCCGGCGCCGCCGACTGGCCGAAGGTTGGACGGGAGCTGCAGCGGCTCTGCGACTTTCGCCGGACGGCGCCCTGGTCGAGGCGGGTGCCCGGATGACGTATCTCGACGAGGCGATCGTGGACGGGGAGGAGATCCCTTGGCCTGACGAGCCGCCCGACGACGACGGACACCCCGATCGCTGGGACGATGAGATACTGCGGCGCGAACCACGTTGGCCTGCGGATGATCCCGGACCGTCCGAGCCCGACGAACCAGAGTCCCCGTCGGACGGCGGCTATGTAGCGCCAGCCTCAGTGAACGGTCACCGCCGGCGGAAACGACACAGCCCGACGATGCGGCTGACGAAGACCGGCCGCGTTATGTCGACGTCGCAGCGTTTCTCAGCGCCACGCGGCCCGAACCGCCGCGGCCTGTCCTGCTCCACCGCACCGACGGGCACGCCTTGTTCTACGCGGCCAAGGTCAACATGGCCTACGGCGACCCCGAGTCGGGCAAAACCATCATCGTGCTCGCCGCCTGCGCTGAGGCGCTACGCGACGGCCGGACCGTCCTGATCATCGATCTGGACCACAACGGTGTCGACGCTATCGTGCCCCTCCTGCTCGAACTCGGCGCTGCAAAAGACAAGCTCAGCGATCCCAATGTGTTTCGGTACTACGACGACATCGATAGCGCCTTGGACATGCTCACAGTCGTTGAGGATTGCATCGCGTGGCGTCCCGCCGTTGCCGTCATCGACAGCATCGGCGAGCTGCTGCCCCTGATGGGTGCCGACTCCAACTCGGCCGACGATTTCACCCACGCCCACACCAAGGTGCTCAAGCCCCTCGCGAGAGCGGAGGTCGTCGTCATCGGCGTCGACCACCTGGCCAAAAACGTCAACTCCCGCATGCGGGGACCGACCGGGACGGGGGCCAAGCGTCGCGCGCTGAGCGGGCTATCGCTGCGTGTGGTCGTGCGCCGCCAGTTCGTGCCCGGAAAAGGCGGTACGGCCGACCTTTATGTGAACAAGGATCGGCACGGCGGCGTTCGGCAACACTGCCCAATGGGTGAACGCGAGCAGCAGGCCGGTCGCTTTGTCATGGATGCAGTCGACGCCAACGGCGCCATCGGTTGGCGCGTCATGGCGCTCCGCCGGACAACGAGGCGGTTGCGGGCGCGACAGGGCAATACCTCGAGGCCATCCGGGCTCTCATGGTGCACAGCTTCACGTTGCGCGATGTGGCTGCGGCTGTCTCGGGCGAGCAGGCAGTTACCAAAGGGCAGCGCGACCAAGCCCGCTATCACATTGACGTGCTGACGAAAGCTGGCATTGTCGCGCCGGTCGACGGTACCCGCAAAGGCGTGCCGGCGCGTTTTCAGCTGGTCGAAACGTCGGATTCAACGTCGGAATTGGACTTCGAGGACCCAGCGTCGGACGCAACGTCCGAAAGGTCGGAAACCTTATGAAACCGCAGTTCGCAGACGTCGGAAACGTCGGACCGCACTCAAGCGGAAACGTCGGAAAAATACACATACACCCAAAGGGTGTGTGTATTCCGACGTTCCGAGGTGCCGCCGTCGACTGCCCTAATCCAGGCTTACCCCATCGGGCGGTCTCGCAATGACGGACAACTGCAGCGGCGGAATCATCGACGGGCCGAGTCCTGATGGACAGTGAGGTCTATCCGGTCAACGGCATCGTCATCACTTACGCCGCCGCCGACTACCTGGTGAAGTTCATCGATTACCTGGTCAAGACTGCCGGCATGTCCGCTTCGGCCCGGCTGGCGAATATCCGCAACGACCTGATCCGCCACTCGCGAAACACTCACGCCGACGCGAGTCCCGAAGTGGTAGGCCCGCTGAATTTCCTAACCTTGAACGCGGACGGCTTCGTCGACCCAGCGGCAGCCGCTAAGCGAATCGAAACCACCGATGACAACGTGCGCTACCTGTGCCGGAGCGGACACTTCGGCATGAAGGTCGGCGATCGGTGGCTGATCTCAGAAGCCGAACTTGAGGCATACGCAGCCCGCCGTGACGCGAAGAGGCGGCGGCGCAACGGAAGGAGTGCAGATGTCGAGCTACCACGACCAACGGCTCGCGGAGGCCGATAAGAGGCTAGTGAAGGCTGCAGCCACGCCGCTGGTGCGAAAGTTGGCCGCGCAGCACAACGTCAACCTATCCACGCTCAAGGGAACTGGCGCCGGTGGACGCATCAGCAAAAAGGATGTGCTCGCCGCCGCGGCCAAACGGGCGCCCCGAATAGCGAATACGACGCCCGCGCCGACGCCATCCACAGCAGCAACCCGGGTGACCGGCACCTACGGGAACCTCGAGCGCGTCGAATACGGCCGGGAGCCGACCCAGGAAGAAAAACTCGAGGAAATGCATTACCGGATGACGTTCGGAGCAGACGGTAAGCGAGCGCCCGAACACATCGTCTACTACCGCGACACACGAGGACCGCGACTCATCGACCACCCCGACGGCACAGCCCACTGGGCGCTACCTGGGGAGTGATTGATGCCCAACGCAGCGGATTTCCTACAGATGAACGATGGAGCGGCTATGTCCGCGGGGTGCGACTCCGACGCGGCCGCGCTTCAGATGGGACTTATGCGGATGAGCGGCCAGCCACCATCCGCACCCTTTGCGGCCGCTCGCGACCTGGCGCGCGCGGTGGCCAGAGCCGAGCTGGGCGGCGACGACGAGTGCGACCCAATGTCGATGAAATTCTAGGGAAGGTGGACCCCATGCCGTACCGACTCAAACCCGGTGTCCCAGTGGTCCTCGTGAAAGATCGACACGGGAAAATCAACTACCATTATGCGCGGCCACAACCCAAAGGCCGCGACTTCGGACCCACCATTCCCTGGCTGTCCGACGACCAGGCCGCATACCTGATCCGGATCGGCTACGTCGAACGTATCGAGGACGTCGAGACAGACACCCCGCAGGACCGCGTCAATGCGCTCATCGCAGCCCTTGACAGCCTCAATGTGCCCGCCGACGCTGGCGCACCCACCGCACGCGAGATGCTGCGCGACGCCGGCCACCAGGCCCCCAACGACCTCATCGCCGCCGCCATCAAACTCCGCAAGACACGCCCACGGACAGCGGTCTGATGATGAACTCCCACCCGCCCGAGCTGGTTTTCCTCCTGTCTTCCAGCTTGGACGCGGCGGGCGGCTACCGACTTTCACCGCCAACCTACGCAGCGCGGCGAGCCGGGGCCAAAAAGGACCGGCCGCCCCAAGCGACGCGCTGCCGTGACGCCACAGCGCAAGCACGGGGCGGCCGGTTGCCGACAACCAAACTCGAACGGGATGCCTACAACCATGAAGAAACCCGAAAGGCGCACCGGCCAGCGAGGGTTGGGATGGCGCCACCAACAGGCCCGCGACGCACTCCTCCGCAACCACAAAGACGGCAGACCATGTGAATGGTGCGGACGACCCATGTACCGCGACCGGACTAGGAACTGGGATTACAACCCCGAGCGCAACTACCTCAGCGGAGTCCTGCACGCAGACCACCGCAGCATCTCCCGCATCGAAGCACTACGCCGCGGAGTGCTGATACCGCCGCCAGATCGGCTATTGCATGGCGTTTGCAATATCCAGCGTGGCGAAGGCGGCAACGACCACCTCGCGGTCACTGGCCGACGAGGCGAACTCGATGTCGTTGATGTCGACAAGCTAGCGATGGATTGGCCATGGTGAAAGCGGATTCGTTAGACGAAATCTGTTGTCAAACAACAGGACTCGATGCGCGAAAGTCGTTGTACCACAACGGGTATACCCCCCCCTAAAATTCTTGAGGGGGGTACCCCCACCCGGCGCGACGAACGTCAGAACTTTTTTTACACGGGGCCGAAATTTTCTGGAGCTTCCACGAATCGCGTTGCGCAACAGGCTCTTTCGTGTGAGGCATTTCCCTGCGCGGCAACGCTTTTCGTGATGCGAAATTCTATTCGGGGGGAGAGATCCCTGACGTTCGTCGCGCGGCAACCACCCCCGCCCCCTCAAGAATATTTGGGGGGTGGCGTGGCGCGGACAGGCTGCGCTGAACCCTTCCGATGGATCACTCAGCCCCCTTGTCTTTTAGTTCTGAGATTTACCCGGCACGCGGTTAGGAGGGCGGATTCGCCACACCCAACCCTTAAGTGACTCCAGTCGGCGCTGTCGGTCAGGTGACAGCTTTCCCTGGGCGTAGGCGACCCGTTGTGTGTTGACCCAGCTTCCTAGGGCGTAGCCGTCGTCAGTCTTATAGGAAAAAGGAACGCGCGCGGTTTGATGCTCGGCGGCGTAAGTTGCCGTCCGTTCGTACCCTTCATTCCATTTGTCGGCAAGGGCGTCCCATGCCCACCCAGGCAACGCCTCAAGTCGGTTCTGACGCTCAAGCGACATGCGGCCTTTGGCGTAGACGTTGCGCTGACGGTTGACCCACGCCCAGACGTTGTAACCGTCGATTCAGCGACGGGCCGATCCGGGTCGAGCCAGCGTGGCCGGCGTGGTCTGCGAATCGGCGGTAGAACTCGTCCCATTGATCTTCGTGCGGGTTCCACGACCACCCGACCAGCGCGTCGAGTCGCTGCACTTGGTCCGCCTCAAGCATGTTTTTGGCGAACTTCGCTCGTTGGTTGGCGGCCCAGCCTCCGAGTTTGAAACCGTCCTCGGCGATGAAGTCGGCGGGTATCGCTGCGCTGCCTCGACTGTCGCGGTATTCAACGACCTTCAGGTAACCGTTCTCCCACTGCTGATCGAGGATGTTCCATCGCCACCCGGGGAGCTGTTCTAGTCGCTTCTGGCGGTCAGGGTCCAAAGTGCCGTTGGTGTATCGGCTCCGCTGACCCGTGCACCACAGCCCGAGCTTGAAACCACCTACTTCGTACAACGCGGGGACGGTGGCATCGCCCGACTGCTCAACGTGACGCGACAGCAGTTGGTAGCCCTCCTCCCACCTGTCCTCACGGGCACTCCATGACCAGCGCGGCAGAGCCTGAAGGCGTCTCCGTCGGTCTGCGGACAGAATGCCTTTGCCGTAGTTAGTGCGCTGAGTCTGTACCCAGGCACCGAGGCTGTAGTCCGCTACGACATAGCCCCGCGGCGGGCGGGCGTGCCCGCACTCCTCGGCGTATTTCTGCAGGAGACCGAACCAAAACTCCCAGGAGGCAGTCGTCTGTTCGACCAGGCGCACGTCGAATGCTCGGGCGAAATCAGCACCGAGCCAAGTCGGGAGGTCGAGGTGAATCTTGCCGGCGAGCGTGGCCGACCGCCCCGCGACCGAGCTCCGCCGCAATTCGTCGAGCTGGCGCCGAGTTCTTCGTCGTGCGACCGCAAGGCGCGAATCACATCCCACACTGGCTTGAACACGGATGAATCCAAGGCGACTGAGGGGTTTTCGCTGTTTTCGATGAAAAGGGGGATAACGATGGTCCCGACGGTCTTGTTCTCGGATTTGCGGATCGCACGCCCTACCGCCTGAACGATGTCAACCTCCGACCGGCGGGGGTCGATGAATGCCACTCCGTCGAGTGTGGGAACGTCCACCCCCTCGGCGAGGCACCTGGCGTTGGCAAGGAGTCCCCGGTCGCCGCCGTCGAGCCGCCCGAGGTGCTGGAGCAGGACGTAGCGATCACCGGCAGGCATCTCACCCGAGACGTGCCTCGACCACAACTCGCCCTTCGGGCGCTGCCGGGCGGGCATCCACGCCACCACGTCCGGCACGGAGGTGGCGAACTCCCCCGCTCGCCTGACCCGGGAATGGAAAGAGATGACTCGGTGCAGGTCGTACTTGCGCATCGCTTTGGCCAACCCGATCTGTCCCGCGAGGGAGCTAGCGTCGGTGATCTTTACACCGTCGCGGGTGACGAGTACCCCTTTCTTTGCCCACTCCAGATACGTGGCGTTGTCCACGCCGACGATCGCAACCTGGTAATCCGTCAGGAGATCGCGCTTGATGGCTCCGGCGAATCCGAGCCGGTGAAAGACTGTGCCGAACTTGGCTTCGTTGTCCATCGAGGCGTACTCGAACTCGATCTCCTCGGCGGCTTTTAGGACACGACCGGTGAAGTAGCGCGGGGTCGCCGTCATGAACAGTCGGCGCTTCGCTTTGATCTTCAATGGATCGAGAACCGTGGCGAAATCCGAGGACGCCGGACCGGCGCAGCGGTGCGCTTCGTCGGCGATCACCAGATCGAAGGCGGGCAACCGACCGAGCGCGAACGCCTCGGCGATCTGCGGGGAGGACTGATAGGTGGCGAACACCACTCGTGGCCGGACCGACTGGCACAGGAACGCCCTGATCTCCTCAGCATCGGTGGTGACCGGAACACCGATGTCGCTGGTGTGCGACACCGCGACATCGTCGTCTCCCCGGGTGACCGTAACGTCGGAACACACCGGCAGGGAAGCGAACTCGGTAACGCTATTTGCCCGCCACACGTTGAGCGTCTGCTTGAGCAGCGACAGTGACGGCACAAGGACGAGCGTCCGTTCGGCGACCAGCTTCTCGCGGATGAACAGCGCCGTCAGCGTCTTGCCCGTCCCGCACGCCATGATCAGCTGACCACGGTCTGCCGATTCGAATCCGTCGACTACCTTCTTGATCGCCTCTCGCTGATAGTTATGAGGCCGTGCCCGTCTGCGCGGTCGCCCGGGGCGCAGCGCCGTCGGTGAATGCAGGCCAGTCCACCTCGGCGACCTGGAGATCGTTGAGCCGGAAGAAGGTGACCCGCTTCTCCTGTTCTTGGATCGTGCGCTCGCCGATGCGGTCGATGAGGTTGGTCGTGGCGATCAACATCCTGTAGGTGAACACCCCGCGCCCCGACTCGGCGAGGAACTTATTCACGTCGCGCTTGGTGACCCGATAGGCGGGGTCGTACGCCTTGGCCTGGATCGCCCACAAGCGTCCAATGCGGTCCTCAGCGACCAAGTCAATACCGGCATCAGCACCCCATCGGTCGGGCCACTCATCCCACAGCCAGACACGACGAAGCTCGTGGGTGTAGACCGGGTCGTTGGTCAGGAACCATTTGCAGACGTGCTCAAACTGCCGCCCTTTGATGCGGTCGTCGGCGTCGAGTTGGTTGAATAAATCAGCGAATGCCCCCACACTCGCGGATGCTAGAGGACACCGGTGACATACCGGAGCGATTCGCTGAGGGGTGGCATGGGGTGAAATCTTTGCCGCGATAAGCCTTGGGACCGCTAGATCCATTGCTGCGCTTCAGGCGAGCGTCGGCGGCGTCAACATCGGCGAAATGCACAACTACGGCGTCAACAACGGCGGAGACGTCGCTTCCGCGCTCAGCCGATCAGCCTACGCCAGCTACAGCGCCGGACAAACCAGGTGATCACCCGCCTCGCGCGCTCGATAACCGCACCGGCGCGGGCAGCGCGCGGCACGGCCGACGCCCTACCGGCACGTCGCGGCGTATTTGTCGGGGGGTCCGCTTATCGTGAAGTCTGTGAGGCTTGCTGGTGCGGCATTGTGAGCGACAACAGAGGTAAAGGTGTGCGGGCGAAGCTCACCACGTACAAGACAGTGCTCTACGGGATACTCATCCTGGCGGCTGGATTCGGCTCGATGTGGCTGTCGAACGTCAGTTGGTTCGCCCGTCATTCCGCGCTTCAGACCACAGTCAATCAGCTTGGGGGGCTGCTGATCACTATCGGCGGCTTGGCTATCCTGTGGGACCTCCGCGGCAAGAGAGACATGATGGAGGAGGTGCTTGAGAAGACGAGGATTGCGTCTGACGTGAGCGCCGCGGGCATTGATCTAGTCACGATGAAGTACCTCGATGATGTTCCGTGGGATGACCTATTTCAAAATGCAAGACGTATATCTGTTTTCATTTCCTACGGCAGCAGCTGGCGCAAGGTCAACTGGACTAAGCTCCAAGCTTTTGCCGCAACGGAGGGAAACCGTCTCCAACTCTTCCTGCCGGATCCAGACGATGACCTGACAATGGGCGTGCTCGCCAAGCGGTACGACTACTCGTTGGAGAAGATCCGCGGCGCCGTTCGTGAGGCAGCAGAAGAATTTGCAGCATTGGGAAAATCTTGTCGTGCGGATATCCGCATTTACTACAGGACAGGAGATCCTACGTACACCTGTTATCACTTCGGTGACAAAGTGCTGGTAACGCTCTATTCCAACAGACGTGCGCGCGGCGAGGTGCCGACAATTCTTGTCGGACAAGGAACGTTGCGTGATTTTTTCACGCAAGACATCGCCGCAATCGAGAAACAAAGTAGGGCGGTCCCGTTGGACTCTCTCGTGGGAGGTAAGGAATGATCGGTCACACTCAGGAAGTCGATCTGGTCGAGGGCGATGTTTCTGCAGACTTCGAAGGCGCCGTGAGAGATGCGGCAGTAGTGGCGTGGGACATTGAGACCAGCGGTCTCGATTGGCGGCTTGACCGCATCGCTACCTGCCAGTTGCATGTACCGAATTTTGGGACACAAGTGATTCGCGTAGACGGGCGTCGTCCCGACAGGCTTCGGGAGCTGCTTATGTCTGAGCACGTACTGAAAGTGTTTCATCACGCACCCTTCGATTTGCGTTTCATGCGGCATCACTGGAAAGCCGATGCACGAAGGGTGGCGTGTACGAAAATCCTGTCGAAAATTGTTCGACCGGAAGCTGCCAGTGAAGACCATAGCTTGAAGCCAACACTAGAGCGATTTCTAGGGGTTGTGTTGGATAAGAGCCAGCAAACGTCGGACTGGTTTTCTCCCGTTTTAACGCAGGATCAGCTGACTTATGCCGCACAGGACGTGGTGCACCTACTCCCGCTATTGGACAGGTTGATGGACGAGGCCCGGGCTAGTGGTCTCGCCGACATCGCGGAGCGAACATTCGAGTATGTGCCGGTCCGCGTGGAGACCGACATCCGTGGATGCGGTGACGTCTTCGCCTATTAAGTTCGTCGACCGGCCCGGTACGGCGCCGGCGCGCCCAGCTCGGCGGCTGTTCGGCGCACGGCCGCGAGCAGACGCAGCTCCGACTCGATGGTGTCGAGATCACGCACGACGGAGGGGATGTGCGATCGACGCCGACGTTTTAATTCACCCGGCCAGCGGAGGCAGCCGGGGATAACGGACAATCGCAACGCGTCATCGCCGCTCCCGCCTGGTCGGCATCTTTCAGTTGCGCTGCTCGTCCGCCTAAAGTTCGCGGTGCTTGCGGGCGGCTTTGGCGTCGTCCCACTCAAACAGGCTTTGGAGGTAGGAATCCGGCGAGCGTACCGCCTCCAAGACAATCTCCTCTGTCAGCTCGTCGCTGTGCTCGGCAGCAAGCCGTTCAAGTTCACGCTGCTGCTCGGGACTCATGTCCGGCATGGTCATGATTGTGTCATCTCCGCCGGCGCGTAGTCGCCATACAGGCCGCGGTCGTCGCCGGCCATCAGCCGCGCGCCGCTCACGCCGGTCTGACCAATTCCAGCACCGGCGCCGGCGGCCGCTGCTGCGCGCGGTGGGCTGCCCGCAATTCGTCGAGCAGTTCGTCGGCCAACCCGATACGCGGCATTGGCGCGCCAAGCTCGGCCGCAGTCCGGCGCACAGCCGCGAGCAGACGCAGCTCCGAGGCGATGAGGTCAAGATCGCGCAATGCCGGACAGTATGGGCGCCGACGGTCATCGTGGCAATTCACCAGGGCTCCGGGCATCGCTCGTAAGCCGCACAGGCTCCCCCGCGCCCGCACCCTGGGTGGGCGTTTCCCAGCGGACGCCGTTGGCGGTAGTGAATCGGATCTTGGCGACAACCTTTGACACGTCCGTCCTGACATATTGTGACAATCCGCTCGCGGGGAAGTGCTTGGCGACCGGGGCGAGCGGACTGTCCTCGGTGGGATGTCTAAAGGAGACCGCGAACTCGATGAGCGTGGAGACTGTGTCCTCGAGACCTTGGCTGGGTATGAGTATTGGGCGATGACCGCTGTTTCGTGGCAAACCTCTTGCCTGCCAACTGGTGTCCATCAATATCCAGCGCGCCTCGGGATGCTCGATCCATGTCGCGTCAACAAGTCGGACGTCAATGACCGGCAGCGGGCCGAAGTTACGCACCTTGACGTTTACGACCGGCCTGCTGGTCTCCGAGTCGACATTCAGTCGTACTAGACGGGCGTGGGTCTTCTCTTCGTCGTAGCGCTCCGCCGTGCGGTGTTGGCGATCGCGGGTAGCGATCCACAGGGCGGCGCCGGCGGCCCCGGCCGCCACGAAGGCGGCCAACCATTCAGCGAAATGCCCCAATTCGACGTGCCAGCGATCGGGTGACCCTCGGCGTTCCGGTAGCGTGGCCCACGCACTTAGGGCCACCGCAGTCAGAGCGGCTTTGACCGTCACAAAAGCTATGCCGATGCCTACCGCGGTCCGTACTCGCATGCATCGAGGCTATGGCTAGCGGCAGACGGCTACTCCTCAAAATGGCCGCTGATTGGCGGCGTCGGGGCAGGTGCTCGACATGGCCGCGGTAGCACTTCAGCTGTCGTCGTCTGGCGGGTGGCGGTGTTCGTCTTCCCACATCGATACCGGCCCGATGTCCCGGAGTCGGCAGTGCGGGCCCGGCTGCGGCGCGTAGACCGATTCTCCACACCAGCAGCGCCACGCCATATGCCGGTCGTTGCAGGTGCACCACACCGAGCTGACCGACCAGCCAGGGCCGCCGTAGGTGTGGTCGTCCGGACAGCAAGTTGGTGGCACGACCACCCAGCCGCGCTCATCGTGCACGAGGTCGCCGACGTAGTTGTTCGGGAAATCGTCGCGACGCGGGATGGCCACCGCGACGTTATACCCCGAGCTACCGACGGCTCAGCGACCGAGCCTGGACCTCGCCAGCTTCACGTCATCCCGGAGGTGCCACCGTCAGCATGTTGTCGAGGCTGGTCAATAAAAACCCGTCGTCGCCAGTCCGGCTACACCCCGCATGAAATTCGCCGCATGGCGCCTCGCCTGTCGGTTCCTGGCTGGCGTCAATCGTCAGGTCAAAAGTCGTCGGCCCGTGGGATCGCAGGAAAGCGATTCCGTTGGCCCCCAACGGGATATCGATCGTCCGCGTCGCGCCCGTGTTCACCAGAAGGGTCGACCGCCCCCCAGCCCCAGCCCCCTCGCCGATCGTGCTAAGGATGAGGACACCCCTGCATTGCGTTGACAGATGGCATGTCAAGGTCACCGGTACATAGCCATCCGCATCGGCGATGTGGGTGCCGGTGGGGACAAGCGTGACCGCCGGCGGAGGCTGAGAGCCGACCGCAGCGCCGTAGCCGCCCGCGGTCTGGCAATACGTAGAACACCCGAGCCGGTCCCCATCGGCGACAGCTTTCGGGGCGCCCCACGGCGCCACCAGCGCCAAAGTGAGCAGTGCGACGAGGGCGACAAGAACACGGCGAAAACCCCACATGCCCACTCCAATCGCCGATGACCAGGGTGACTGGAGTGTAGGAGCTGTGGAAGTTGACTGTCGGAAGATCTGGCAAACATTCCGAAGAGCGAATCGAGGCTGCTCCAACCAGGGGCAACGCGAGTCGGGCCGCCCCCGAAGGAGAAGGGGCGGCCCGATCACCTGGTAGGAGGGGGACTAGTTCGAGTCCTCGCTGGCCCCGCGAAGGTGCACTAGGCGCTCGTCGAGCAATCCGTCGACAAGGCGATTCGACGGCTCGCCGCCGTGCTCGCGGATCGACCAACGCACCGGGCCAGAAGCCGAAGTTCGGAGTCGATGGTTTCGAGGTCGCGCATGGGCCGAAGGTAGGAGCCGGCCAGCCGGCTCGCAATTCACCCGTCTAACGGATTGCCGCGGGGTAGACATACCGACATGCGAGGAATCACAGCGGTTGTGGTCAGCCTGTCCGTCGTCACGATGTGGGGATCGGCGGCAACGGCCAAGGCGGATGTGAAGTGTGACGCGAACGCCGGCACCAACCCCGCGGCCCCCGAGTTCTACCAAGAGCAGTACAACCCCGCCGTCGCGGTGATGCTGTCGCAAGATTTGGCGACGTACCACAGCGCCGTCGAGTCCGGCAATCCGAAGCAGATCGGGGACGCAGCCGGAACGCTCTACAGCGAAATCTCTTCCGACGTGAACATGTTCAACACGCAGACGCTGTTCGGCTGCTATAGCCCTATGGTGTTGGCGAGCTTGCACCAGGCCACCAATACTCTGGCCCCCACCGACGACGACATCAACGCGGCGGCGGCGGGCATCGAGGGGAAGAGTCCCAGCGACGTTCCGGGCCTGGTGAAGCAGGCCAAGCCGCAGGAGAAGGCTTACGTCGACGCCTTAAACGCCTACGCGTCTCAGTTCGGCGGACAGCAGGTGCCGCGGCCCTAGTTGGAATTAAACGAATTCCATCAACGCAGTGCGGGCGTCCATGCGCTGTCGCGCCCCTGCGGCCTCTGCGGGATCATCATCTCCGCCGACTTCAGACCGACCACGGGTACACCCACAATGGGGTGAGTGCAAATGTGAGCAGCCACAACAGTGCGCACAAGATCAGGAGCCAGATCGCCTGGGCGAAGAACCGCCTAAACTCGGCCATCAGATCATCATTCCCGTCACCTACTTCGTACCGGATGACGGTGCTCAGCCGATCCAGATCGCCGGCGGTCAGGAACACCCTCTCCCGATCGATCGCCATCAGGTACGCGCGGGAGCCATTGGCCCGATCTAGGCGAACGAGGTGTAGCTGATCCCCGTCACTGTCGCGCAGGCCGATGAGGCTGGTTAGTTCTGGTTGTTTCACGGTGTACCCCTTCGGTTGTTCGGAGTTTCCGTGGTTGGGTTGGGCTCCTGTGCTTGGAACCCCCCGACCAGACATCCGCGTGCCTACCGGGCGTTACCCTTGACCGTCCGGAAGCGTGCCCCACGGATTACGAGCAACTGGGATAGGTGGACATCGCAGTCGACACGAACATCGTGGCTGTAAAATAATTCCACCCCGACTCGGCCACGATCTTCTGAATCACATCGTCCTGTGTCGCGCCCTTCTGCAACATGGCGCACGCCCTATGCGCCTGGTGGGCTAGTGCTACTGGGTCGGTGATTCTCGCCCCGTTGTATGTCAAGTTGGCGATGAACTGCCGGTCATACCACGCGACCATCTCGGGTGAGATCCCGACATCCGGTGGCGGTGCTTGCACGGTTGACGGCGACGCCTGCACAGTGGTCGCAGGTGGGGCAGGGGTCGGGGCGCTGGTCGGTGCTGGTGCTGGCGCTGGTGGCGGAGGGGCGTTTGTAGTCGGCGTCGGGCTCGAAGCGGGTGCCAGTGCCGGATGCGAGCTTTGTCCGGACCCTGGCCACGCCAAGTGTCCAAACCACACCGCTGCCCCGATAACGATGCCCGCCAGCGCAAGGATGGCAGCCATCACCCACGCCTTACGCCACGTCTGCGGATCGCGATATATCGGTTCGGTTTCGTCTGACCACGCCTCAACCGTCACAGGGTCAGGTGTTGGCGGTGAGATCAACGTGTCTACTGTGGCAGCCGGTCCCGCGTCGGTCGGCGCACAGTCCGCGAGGCCGGTAGTTTCCGGCTCCGGTCCTGCATCGGAAAAACCGGACGGCGGCGGAGCCGGCGGAGTCGGCTCGCTCATGTTTGCAGTGTTTCACTGGACGCCGCCGGACTAAACCAACTCTTACCCTGGAAGCCTCCCGATGATGGTGGCGTTGGACCATTCCGCCGCCCTCGCACGTCTGTCAGGAGTCGGCCCTATTGCATGAATATTGCATGCCGACCAGTAAGGCTATCTAGATACATTACTTGAGCTGCAATAATACTGGCGCGCGATACTGGGATTGAACCAGCGAACTTCCCCGACCGTGCGAGCCGTGGACTTCCTTAATAATAATCTGCGATCTTGATTCCCTTGCTGTGACGTGGACACTGGCGGACCTGCGGCCTGAGCCGCTTGGCGCGGACACACTCGATGAAGCCGACGCTGAGCCGCACCGTCTGATCGCGAGGGGTTCGAGCAGGGCATCCCGGCGAGCAGCTTGCCGAGGCGGCCGGGCTGTCGGTGCCGCGGGTGTACCAGATCCGGGACGCGCGTCGGTGAGACCGTCCGCAGATCGTCCGCAGCGGGGCCGACAACAGCTTTCACTCGCCAACGCTGTCAACGCTCTGACCTGCGTGGCTCTAACACAACCAACAGAGCCATCGCTACCAAACGCCAAGAGAGACGGACTGTAAATCCGTCGGCTTACGCCTACCCAGGTTCGAATCCTGGATCTGCCACAGAGTTCAGAAATCGGCCGAGCTGGTCCGCAGTAGATTGCGGCAGCTGCGCCTGGGTGACGCGTTAAGTTATTCGGTGGTTGGTAAGTGCACGTACATCGATTGGATTCCGACGCGGCCTGGGCCGGTGAAACGGTTGAATGCCAGATTTCCTGCCCCACCGAGGAGGCCGGTCTTGAGACCGTACACTTTCAGTTCCATCTGTACGGATCGGTCCCGGTAGATCCACCCGCCGGGTTCGACGTCGATTTGCTCGCCTGGTGCCAAGACTTTTTCAAAGACGTTGCCATATCCGTGGAGCCACACCACACCTTCGCTGTTGGTGGCGGCGAAGTGGTCGACAAAGAAGCCACTGCCACCGAAGAGCATGTTGGCGATACCGCGTTGGCGGGTGAATCCGTATTGGAGGTTGGCGGTGGCAGCTAGATACTGGTGCTCGCGAACTTCGATCGCCGTGCCTGGGGTCAGGTGCAGCGGGAAAAGGTGTCCCGCGCCGTCGCGTGAGAAGGCTATTTCACCCGGTCCTTGGGTTTCGGTGAGAAATACGGGCATGCCGGCCACGACGCGTTTGAATCCGCCGCTGATCGGGTGGAGTCCGATTTGTAGTTCGGGGTTTTTCCACAGCACGACGTGGTGTTCGAAGAAGACGGGCACGCTGCCGTTGAGTCGGACGTGCAGAATAGGAACGAGCTCGCCCTGGATGGCGTAACCCACACCGGGGGCTTGCCCGCTGGTCACCGTCGTTGGCAGCAGTTGTGGCGGTGGAAACGGTTGGTTCATCGCAGGGATTCCTCTCAAAACGGGGGGTGACTACAGTCGGTAGCTCAGTTCTTCACGCGTATCCGCACCCGGGATCAGGGGCGTCTTCGGACACCGGGCCGCCGGCTGGGTCGATGTAGACGATCTGCATTAACACCGGAATGGCTCCTAGGTTGCGACCAATATGGACGTGGTCGGCGCCGCTCGCTTCGGTAATCGCATCGCCGGGGCCATAGATTCCGTCGGTACTGCAGTCGGCGAGATTGTGGGTGAGTGTGCCTTGCCTGACGACGCCAAAAAGGTTGCCGTCGTGCCAATGCCAGCCAGTGCTGCCGCCCGGGTCGATAGTGATCTCACGCAGGATGTCGTCCTTGCCACCGAGCGTGGTCTGTGACAGCACCACTGCACTCACTCCGTGGGCAGGTGTCGCGGATGCAAAAGGCGGCGACGTCGCAGCCGACAGAGCCGCGACTGTTGCAGTGGTCAGTCGAAACACGATGCTCACGCTCGGTCATGTTGTCACACACCTGGTGCGCATAACGGAGTATCGGTCCGGCGCGGCTGTTTGGTGTCATGCCTTGGTGAGTTGTCCGGGGCAAGAGAATTTCGCCGCGATCATCGAATCGTCGCGCAGCGGCGCCAAGGTCTTCAGGCGCCGGGTGCCCAGCCCTTAGTTTGATTGAGTAATTGACGCAATGGACCGCCGCATTGCCATCGCCAGTCGTCGGCGACGAAGTTCCAGTGGCCTGCGAGCTGATCGTCGCTTCCCTCTGATCCAACAGTTCCGTTCTGGCTCCAGCCGAACCGGTATCCGTCGTTAACGGGTCGCCGATGCAAACAACTATCGATGTTCGATCACCGACACCGTGCCGTCGTCATAGTTGGCGACGTAAACGGTGTGGGTGCCCGGGTCCACCGCCAATCTGGACGGGTCCTTGCCGACGGGCACGGTGGCGGTAACGGTGCGCGTTGAGCCGTCGATTACCGACACCGTGCCGTCGTCGGAGTTGGGGACGTAGACGGTGTGGGTGCCCGGGTCCACCGCGACGTCCTCTGGGTCCTTGCCGACGGGCACGGTAACGGTGACGGTGCGCGTTGAGCCGTCGATTACCGACACCGTGCCGTCGTCGGAGTTGGGGACGTAGACGGTGTGGGTTGTAGGGTCCACCGCCACGCCTGACGGGCCCTCGCCGACGGGCACGGTGGCGGTGACGCTGCGCGTTGAGCCGTCGATCACCGACACCGTGCCGTCGCCGCGATTGGAGACGTAGACGGTGTGGGTAGTAGGGTCCACCGCCACCCCGACAGGGTGTGCGCCGACGGGCACGGTGGCGGTGACGGTCCGCGTTGCGCCGTCGATCACCGACACCGTGCCGTCGCCGTTGTTGGGAACGTAGACGGTGCGGGTGTCCGGGTCCACCGCCACGCCGACCGGGTACTTGCCGACGGGCACGGTGGTGGCGACGCTGCGCGTTGCGCCGTCGATCACCGACAGCGTGCCGTCGCCGTTGTTGGGGACATAGGCGGTGTGGGTGTCCGGGTCCATCGCCACTCCCTCCGGGTTCAAGCCGACGGGCACGGCGGCGGCCACGGTGCGCGTTGCGCCGTCGATCACCGACAGCGTGCCGTCGCCGCGATTGGCGACGTAGACGGTGCGGGTGCCCGGGTCCACCGCCACCCCCTCCGGGTACTTGCCGACGGGCACGGTGGCGGTAGCCCTGTAAGTCGGTTCCCGACCTCCAAATAAGAAAACTGCCAACACGACCGCACCTATGACCGCGAGCACGCCCGCGACCACCAGTATCGGCACTAGCCGCAAACGATTTCGGATTGGCCTGGGCTCGCGCTCTTCCGTTGCCTCATCAACCGCGTCGGAGCCTACGCGGGGGAGGGCGCCGGCGGATTCCTTGAGCGCAGCCTGGCCGTACTCTGCTGTCAACTGGGCCACGCTGCGGTCCACATCGGCATAGAGGTCCTCGCGCTTGCTAAACATGTCCAGCACGTAGCGGCCGCCCCGACGTTCCTCGAGGTCTGCGGAGCGCAGCGCCGGCTGCAGTTGGGTGACAATCTGGCGTTGCTGCTCATGGGTTAGCGGCTCCGGCTGAGCCACCTGCTCAACCAGGTCGGACAGGTATGACAGCGGAGCCTGCGGGGGTTCGGGCAAGGGCTCGGGTACGGGCGGTGCCGGTGGCAGGTTCCCGAGTGCACCGGCCAGGGCGAATGCGGCCTCTCTCCCTGGCTTCGAATAGTCGACAATCTGGCGCATCGACAGGGTGCGGGGCAGCGCGTCAGGAAGCCGCTCCACCGCAAGCGGCAGTACCGGCTTGTTCACAGCCAAGGCCCATTCCAACTCGCGCTTGCAGGCCACCGAATTCAACGTGTGACCGGAGACGATCGCGACGAACACATCGGAGTCGGCGATGCGCCGCAGGATCTCCTCCCACCAGGCCTGGCCACCCCTCAGGGAAGAATCCCACCACGTCCGATGGCCCAGCGCATCCAGATCCCGGACCAGCGCCTCGACGTCAGGTTTGTTCTCGCGGGCATACGAGATGAATAGCTGCCGCATACCACCACCGCCAAGAATGATTTTGCCTGCCCTTCAACGATGGCCCTGGGATCCCCGGAAGTCTGTTTGCCGGAGTCATCGCGATTGTGGTAGCGCTGCTGCTACCACGAAGCCAAGGCTTAGGGCTAGCGCGCGACAACCCTTATCCGCGAAGAAGTCTAGGAAATGCTCATCCCAGCACCAGTCTGCGTGAAAGGTTCCGTGGACGAACAGAAATGGCGCCGGGCGAGATTCACTGCAAGGCCCCTTCTCGATCACCTCGAGCATGAAGTGACTCCTTATGTGGGGCCCCTGCCACGGCAACAGACCGCTATGGAAAAGCTGCGGTGACGCTGAGAATATCGTTTCCAGGTAGGGGACACACCGATTTGAGTCGCGTCCGTTGCGTGGAATGCGCCTCAAACCCTGTCGGCCGCACCGGGCGGGCCGCGAGCGATGTACAGAACTGATTTCTGGGAAAACCGCGTTGCGAAGAGGCCAGACCCGCCTGGCTTTGACCCGAATGCACTGCTCCATGATCGGAGGACGAATGAGAAAACCACTCATCGCAACGTAACAGGCTGTGCAGCAATAGGTCTCACGCAGCTCGCGCACGCCGCCCCGAACCTCAAGGTAGATGCCACATGCCCCCAACCCCCTAACCCACAGCCCGGGGAATTAAGGAAGGCAGAAACACGGTGGTGATTCGGCATGGCGGTGCGATTAGCAGGGCGTGCCGACCCCTCGAACCCCGCTCAGGCTCCCCCTTTGCGCGCACCGCCCGGAGTTTCCTTTTTGTGGCCCGGTGATGCGACGGCGACTCCGCCTCCCGGACAGCACCTGACTTTCACTCCGTTGGGGCCTTCGAGATACACGCCTCGGTTTTGGGATCAGGTTCGGCTATGACAAAGAACCCATCCGAGAAGCACACGCGCAACGTCCCGCCGTTGTCCGCGAAGGCGCCGACAGCGACCGCGCCCGTGATTGCGTCGACTATCGCGAACAAACTGGCCGCATCATCGGCATCTGCCACGTCGTATGTGACCCCGGCGGTGCCAACGACGAATGGGGCCTCAAGGCCAAGCACGTACCCGCCGGAAAAGTACAGACAGACCGAGTCGCTGAAGCCCATCAGAGACATCGTCTTACCTGCGAGGCCAAAGTCCACCCGACCATCTTCCGGTCATCGGGTTTGCACTGTCCAGCCCCGAGCGGATCAGGCCTTCGTGAGTTGTTGGGGGCAATAGAATTTCGCCGCGACCATGGCGAAATCCGATGCGTCCTCCATGGTGAAGCCCTGATTGCGCGTCTTCACATCGTGGACGAGCTCTAGGCCTCCTTCGCCGTTGTTCAGGCAGCTGCACACCGCTTTGCCAGCAGCGACGGCTGCCGCTGGGTTGGCATACTTGATGCCGACTTGTTGTAGAGCAGCAAGAAACGCTTGGTCGTCACCGGCGACGTCGCCCGGATCGGCATACACCGGAGCGGCTAGGCCGATGACGGTACAGACACCGAGTACCGCAAATAGCATTCTCATAACTCATCCTTCTTCCGTGACCAGAGCTGAATGACGTTGCCCGGAAGCCCAACTACGCTTCCGAGGGCACGACTTTGGCCTTGCCGCCTTTAAGGTGCACCGCGTGAACGCCGGGTTTCTTCGCCAGTTGTTCGAGCAGACTTTCGAGACCGTCTTGGTCGACCGTGTGGTGCTGCACGCTTTCGGGCTTCTCCGAGATTTGTGCGACCAGCCGCTTCAGTTGCTCCGGCGACTGCTTGTTTTCGATCAGGTTCGCTCTGCGTCACTGCCGTCGCTCCGTGGCGGTCGTGATCTGGAGTGTCAGCGTGGCCTCGACGTGGTTATTACAACCGCTATTGGAATTTACGCAAATCGTCGACGTCTGGCGGCAGCGGGATTGTGCGTAATGTCGCTTATAGCGGGCAGTCGCACAACCGATGGGAAGGCGGGGAATTGAAAGAGGCATCGTCGCATCGAGACGATCACCGATACGTGATCATTGGTGCCGGTGCCATCGGCGGCGCCGTTGGCGCAGTGCTGGCCCGAGCCGGTACGCCCACCGTGCTGGTGGCGCGAGGTCGGCACGCCGAGGTGCTGGCGACCGCGGGCATGACGCTGAGGACGCCCGACGGCAGCTTCCGCACGCCAGTCATCGCGGCGTCCGGGGCCGACGATGTGCGGTTGACTCATCGCGACGTGCTGGTGTTCACGACCAAAACTCAGCAGCTCGACGCGGCACTGCAGGAATGGGTCGATCAGCCGGTTCATGGTCCGGATGGCGTTGTCGGAACCGCAGGCGAGCGAATGCCGGCGATGACCGCACTCAACGGTGTCGCCGCTGAGGAAAAAGCGCTGCGTTATTTCCGCCGGGTATTTGGTATCTGTGTCTGGCTGCCGGCGGTGCACCTCGAACCTGGTGAGGTGATCGTGCGCTCGTGGCCGGTGGCCGGCCAGTTCCATATCGCACGGTGGCCCGCGTCGCTCAGCACGCAGGAGGATGCCGACTTGTTGTCGGCACTGGCCGAGATCGTGGAGTGCCGCCGGGATCCGGGTGCGTATTCCCGATGACGTCGCCCCGTGGAAGTACAACAAGCTATTGAGCAACCTCGGCAACGCGGTTGGCGCCCTGGCTGCCGAGGCGGCCGACACCAGCGCGGTGGTAGCAGCGGTGCGTGCCGAAGGCGAGAACGTGTTGCGGGATAGCGGAATCGACTTCGTCTCGTTCGAAACATCCACAACTGCGCGGGGCGACGGACCGACCATTCGCCCGGTGCCCGGATGGAATACCGGGCCGAGCAATTCGACTTGGCAGTCGTTGAGCCGCAACACCGGCAACGTGGAGACCGACTTTTTCAACGGGGAGATCGTCCGGCTTGCTCACCGACATGGCATCGCGGCGCCACTAAATGCCGCATTGGCGCGTGCAGCGCGTGCTGCCGTCCGCAGCGGCGTTGGGCCAAGCCGCTATTCGGCGGCAGAACTGGCAGAACTACTCGGAGTCGACGCGACCACCGCCCAGCGGCACTGACCAGCCCCTTCGGTCAGTAGCCGGCCCAAGACCCCGTCACGCGACGGACGCCCAGTGTTTGTCTTCTGGTCACCAGGGGGCGGGCCCGGTCTGCGAACCTTGACCCGACGCACCGGGACACCAGGAGTCACCGCAACTTGGGAAGGGCCGTCATGTCGGAACACTTGCGTGCATACAACAGCCTGTGGCAGGTCCGCAGCGACTCGTGGTGCCGATTGGAGGAGTCCGCTGATCGACTGACGCGCCGGGACACCGGGGGAGCGTTGAAAGAAAAATGCATCCGTTCATGTCAAGACTTACTGGCTCGCCTGAGCACACTGGAGCCCTACTGGGCGTATCCGGGCTCGCCCCAATTCGGCCGCAGTTCAACGGCTTTTTGCCGCCGGCAGCTACGACAAGTTCGCGCAAGGCGTTGGGCGGATCACCCGCGCGCTGACCACGGAGTCATACCGCTCGGGGGATGTGGACAACGCAGGCGCCGACGATCTGGACATGTTCCCGTCTGACCCGCGTCAGCTCGAGGATCAAACGGGGTCGCAGCGCGACCGCGCCCTACTTCGAAGTGCTGGTCGTCGAAAAGATGACCGAAGACCAAGAACGGGCGCTGCGCAGCGAGGTGCGTAAGTGGCGGCGCCCCGATGACGAATTCGTTTACGAACTCGTCGTGGTGTCCAGCGGGGACGAGGCCCTCATCGCGGCACGGCTCAACGTCAACCTGCAGGCGGTGGTGATTCGGCGGCGATTTTCGCACCAATCGAGCCGGGACCTGTCGACCTTGTCGGAGTTCGTCGATACCGCGGTGTCGCACGAGTTGGCCGACCACCTGTCGCCCGACGAACGCGCGCAGATCCTCGCGACGTCCTTGGCGAAGCTGCGGCCCGAACTGGACCTGTACCTCATGACCGAGATCGAGGTGGAGGACATCGCCGGACGACTCGGCCAATACTTCCACAGGGTGTTTCCACGCTCGAGAAGGCATGCTCGAGCTTCACCTGTCGATCTTGCAGGGTGTGGCGGCGCGCTACCGGACCCCGTTCTTCAGCGCACTCAAAGAGTACAGTCACCGACCCACGGGGGTCTTTCACGCGCTGCCGATCTCGCAGGGTAAGTCGATCGTCAACTCGCACTGGATCAAAGACATGATCGGCTTCTACGGCCTGGACGTGTTCATGGCCGAGACGTCGGCGACATGCGGCGGTCTTGACTCACTGCTCGAGCCAACCGGGCCTCTGCGTGAAGCACAACAGCTTGCCGCGCAAGCCTACGGGTCGCGCCACAGCGTACTTCGTCACCAACGGCACGTCGACGGCCAACAAAATCGTCACCCAGGCGTTGGTGGCGCCCGGCGACGTCGTGCTGCTGGACCGCAACTGTCACCAGTCGCATCACTACGGGATGCTGCTTGCTGGGGCGAACGTCGTCTACCTGGAGGCATATCCGCTCAACGAGTACTCGATGTACGGCGCGGTGCCGTTGCGCGAGATCAAGTCGAAATTGCTGGCGCTGCGACGCGCTGGCAAGCTCGACCGCGTCAAAATGATGTCGCTGACGAACTGCACTTTCGACGGAATCGTCTACGACGTCCAGCGCGTCATGGAGGAATGCCTCGCCATCAAACCGGATCTGGTGTTCCTGTGGGACGAGGCATGGTTCGCGTTCGCTCGTTTTCACCCGATCTATCGGACGCGCACCGCGATGGCGTCAGCAGAAGCGTTGCGAGAACGGCTGCAGGACCCCGAGTACATCCGCCGCTTCGAGGAGACCCTGGCTGCCGACGCCGCCAATGCACCTACCGACGACGAGCTGTTGGACCGTCGCCTCATTCCCGACCCGGCACGGGCTCGGGTGCGGGTCTATGCCACCCAGTCGACGCACAAAACCCTGACTGCATTGCGCCAGGGATCGATGATTCACGTCTTCGATCAGGACTTCGACCAGAAGGTGGCCGAGCCCTTCCATGAGGCCTACATGGCGCACACTTCAACCTCGCCCAACTACCAGATCCTCGCGTCGTTAGACCTTGGTCGCCGCCAGGTGGCGTTGGAAGGCGTCGAACTGGTGCAACGGCAGATCGAAAACGCGATGCAGCTACGTGACGCGATCGACAATCATCCGTTGCTTAGCAAGTACATGACCACCCTTCGCACCGCGGATCTGATCCCAGAGCAGTTCCGGCCAGCCGAACGCGCCGCACGCGTGCGCTCCGGGCTGCGCAACATGATGGCGGCGTGGAGTCAGGACGAATTTGTGCTCGACCAGTCGCGAATCACGTTGTCAATCGGGCGCACCGGCTACGACGGGGACACGTTCAAACGCGAACAGCTGATGGACCGCTACGGAATTCAGATCAATAAAACGTCGCGCAACAGCGTGCTGTTCATGACCAACATCGGGACCAGTCGCAGCTCGGTCGCTTTCCTGGTGGAAGTCCTCGTCAGCATCGCCCGCGGACTCGACCAAGACATCTCCGAAATGAGTATCGGTGAGCGCGAACGCTTCGAGCGGGCGGTTTATCGGCTTACCGAAATGTCGTTGCCACTACCCGATTTCAGCGGCTTCCACCCCGCATTCCTGAATCACAGTGGGAGCGAGCCGACGCCGGAAGGAGACGTTCGCCGCGCGTTCTATCTCTCCTATGACGACACCAACTGCGAATACCTGTTCGGCGAACAGATTGACGAACGTCTGGATGCGGGCCTCGACGTCGTGTCAGCGACGTATGTGACGCCCTACCCTCCAGGATTCCCGGTCTTGGTACCCGGCCAGCTATTCAGTCGCGGCATATTACAGTTCATGCGCGATCTCGACACGCCCGAAATCCACGGCTATGCACCGCACTTCGGGTATCGCGTGTATACGGAGAAGGCGATCGAGATGGTCGCCGCATCGGTTGGGCTACCGGCTAACGGCCACCGCTCTGAGCTACGTACGCCGGCGGAGGCTCCGCAAAAAACGTCGAAGAGAAAGCCGGCGAGGCGCAGTGGGAATGGTCGCGATCGGAACCTTCCCGAGGTCGGTCAGGATGAGCTGCTGGGCGAGCAGCAACCCGGCGACGCGTTAACTGTCTCGGCGACAGTCGATCACGGTGTTGCCAAAGTCGGCGAGAAGCGTCGTGCCGATGCGGTGCAAGCCGACACAGGCGCCTAATCAGTTCTGGCGATGACTATCTCGTCGCAGCCGTACCGCTCGACCGACGGCCGCTGCCGACGCCAGCGCCGCCATCACGGTGAGAATGATCGCTGAAGCCGTCGCTGACCCCAGCACGGTCAACAGCAGCGGTAGCCCGAATCCGACGTAAGTCACCATGTAGAACACTCCGGTGAGGGCACCGCGCACCCGTTGCGGCGCTGCGGCTTCCAGGTCAATCAAGCCCTCGCGTAAACAAAGGCCGGACGCGCAGCCTAGAACGACTAGCAGTGACAGACCCAACGCCAGCGGCATGGTGGGTGGTGCGGCCGCGGTTCCCGCGTAGCCGAGGGCAGCCAGCACTGCGCCGGCAGTCCCGGCTCGCGGCCCCCATGCACCGGTGCGGGCGATCACTTGAATAAGCCCGCTGACACCATTGACAATCAGCGTCGCTGTGCCCGCGGCCAGGGGGGCTGCCAGCCCGACATGTATACGCGCCGGGATCGTGATGAAACCCAATGTCGCCGAGGCGAACACCCATGGCGCCAACGGCATAGCCCAACTCAACGCGCGCACGCTGCCCTGCCGCGCCGGCATCGTCCGGTTCGAGTCATCGGATGTTGCCGGGGCGGTAGTGCCTGCACGCCGCCCAGCCGCGACCGCGACAATCATCGCCACGACGACGATGACGGCGGCGACTCCGAACGACAGCCGAATGCCGGATTCTCCCGCCCGGGCGATCGTCCCTGCGGCGAATGGGCCGATGGCGAAACCGGCCATTAATACGGCTCCGGCAGTGGCCGCGCCGGCGGAACCTTTCAGGTCGGAGGCCCATGCGGTGCAGGAGCTGATTGTCAGGCCCACACCCACGCCGACGATCAAACGTCCCACCAGCAATACGTCGGATTGCTGCGAGAGCAGCATCGCCAACGTTCCCACGAGGGAAGTCGTCGAACCCGCCAACGCGACGGACTGACGCCCGAACGAGTCCGACGCTCGCCCACCGATGACCAGCCCGGGAAGCAATCCCAGCGCGTAGATTCCAAAAATCGCGTCGAGCGTGGCTGCGCTGAGATGTTGACGATCGCTGATCACGGGCATCAGCGCGACGAAGTGGTTGGCGACCCAGCCCGTTGCCAGCAGCACAGCCAACACGCCGACGAAGATGGCTTGGTCCGCAGCGGAGCCGCTGCGGCCCTGCTTGATGGTCAACGTTGATGACGTCGAGCTCACTGACTTCCTCCCACGGTCTCCGCGCCCGAACTGGGAAGACGATGTCGCCTCCGAAGTTATTCCCACTGGCTTAGGATTCGCGCATGCGAGATCCGGTTTCTCCTGATGAAGCGATTGACGCGATCCGAGGCACTGGCGGGGCGCAGCCGGGCTGTCGGGCCTTGCACGCCAAGGGCACGCTATACCGCGGTACGTTTACCGCGACGCCCGAGGCGGCGCAGCTTTCGCGGGCAAAGCACCTCGACGGCTCAACGGTGCCCACCCTGATCCGCTTCTCGAGCGGATCAGGAAACCCCAAGCAGCCCGACAATGCGTCCGGGGTGCGCGGGATGGCGGTGAAGTTCACCCTGCCCGACGGGTCCACCACTGACGTCTCGACGCAGACGGCCCGGTTGTTTGTCTCGAGCACGCCCGATGGATTCGTCGATCTGCTGAAAGCGATGCGGCCGGGCCTGACTACACCGCTGCGTATGGCCCGATACTTGGTGACCCATCCTCGATTATTCGGCGCTTTGCCGGTGCTGCGCGACGCCAACAAGGTGCCGGCAAGTTATGCCACCGTCGAGTATCACGGGCTGCACGCCTTCCGCTGGATCGGCGGCGACGGCAGCGGCAGATTCGTTCGCTATCACCTGGTCCCGGCGGCCGGCGAGAAATATCTTTCCGGATCGGCCGCCCACAGCAAGGGCCCGGACTTTCTCACTGACGAGCTGGGTACTCGCCTTGCGACTGGGCCGGCGCGGTTTGACTTTCGGGTTCAGATCGCCGGGCCGACGGATTCGACGGTCGATCCGTCGGCGCCCTGGCAGAGCACCCAGACGGTCACCGTCGGCACGATCGAAATCACCGGCCTGGACACGCAGCGCGAGCACGGCGACGACATCGTCGTCTTCGACCCGATGCGCGTCACCGACGGCATCGAACCCTCCGATGACCCGGTGCTGCACTTCCGCACTCTGGCGTATTCGCTGTCGGTCAAGCTACGCACCGGCGTCGATCGCGGTCCCGAGGCGCCGCCCGTCTGAACGAGTTGAGTATGGCGGCGTGGTGATCGGGGCATGGCTGGGCTTCGCGGTAGGGGTGTTCGTCGTGACGAGCACCTTGTTCAGTGTGGTGGGCACTCTGGTGGTGCCGCGTGGTGTCAACTCCCGGATTTCGCGCACGATCGACCGACTCTTGGACGCCGTGTTCTTCCAACTGACCAGACGGGTCCAGTCGTACGAGCGCCGCGATCGGATCCTCGCGTGGCAATCACCGCTGTCGTTGCTGATACGGCTGGCGCTATGGCTCGGGTTGCTCGTTTTCGGTTTTGCTCTGCTGCTGTTACCGAGCCTTGACGGGCATATCGCAACTGCGCTTTCGCATGCTGGATCGTCGATGTTTACCCTCGGTTATGCCGCCCCCACCGGCACGGGCAGCACGACGCTGGAATACCTGGCGGCGTTCACCGGCCTCGTCGTCATCGGCTTGCAGGTCGGTTACCTGCCCACCCTCTACGCCGCGTTCAACCGGCGCGAAACCGAAGTCACCCTGCTCACCTCACGCGCCGGTGTGCCGGCGTGGGGGCCGGAGATTCTGGCGCGTACCCGTTGGGGAATCGAGGACGGCGACGTGCCGGCTCTTCTCGGTGACTTGTTCGCCGCCTGGGAACGGTGGGCCGCCGAGGTCGCCGAATCTCACACCACCTATCTCACTTTGGCGAGACTGCGTTCACCGCGGCCGTTGTCGCACTGGTTAATTGCGCTGATCGCGGTGATGGATGCCGCTGCCCTGCATCTGGCGCTGGCACCATCGCGAGAACCCAAACTTGCCTCGCGGCTGTCGCTTCGGATGGGCTTCGTGGCGTTGCAGCAGATCGCAGCATTCATGGGGCTGCCGGCACCCGAGGATTCGGACCCGGACGGGGCGGTCACGGTGTCGTTCGACGAATTCAAGGCGGCTACCGCAATGCTGCGCGAAGTCGGTTACCCAATCGAACGGACCGATGAGGAAGCCTGGCCGCATTTTCGGGGCTGGCGTGCCAATTACGACACAGTCGCCATGCTGCTGGCCCGACAACTCGACGCACCGCCGGCACTGTGGACTGGGCCGCGACGGTGGCCGGCGACGCCGATCCCACCGCGGCGCCCTGCCTGCCAGATTCGCGCGAGACGCCAGACGACGGCGAACGTAGCACTGCAATTATTCAAGTGGGACAATGCATTTCGATTGCCTTCAAGTAGCGGTCAGTCGATACGAATCCCTATGGTGGCAACGATCGCGTCGGTGCGTGCGCGCAGCGCCGCTTCGAGGATGGGGGCGCGCTGGTTGTACAGCAGCCGATGGCGCCAGTGCTTGGGCTCGACCTGTGAGAGCAACACCGTGACGTGGCGGCCTTTGTGCATCTGATGGCGCACGAAATTGACGGTGGGCGTGACCAGGCTGCGATGCGGACTGGGCAACACCTTGAGCTCGACCCCGGGGTCCCACTCTCGCCATTGCTCGCGCAGCCGCTGAGTCGCGTCCGGGTCGACCTCGACGGTCACCGGTACAACTTCGCCGCCCATCGCCATCGCGGCCTGCAGCGCGCGCTCGGCCACCGAGCTGACCGCAACGACTGGGACGACGATCATGGACTGGTTGTCGACGCCGCGCACCGGCTTCGTAGGCATCTGCCCCAGGCCCAACTGTTTGCCGGCGAACTCGTAATAGCGTTCGATCCGGTCGCAAAGCAGGATCAACGAGGGCACCAGGATCAAGAGCAGCCACGCGCCTTCGATGAATTTGCTTGAGAACAAGACGATCCCGGCGACGGCGGTGAGTACCGCTCCAGTGCCGTTAAGCAGGGCATAGCCCAGCCACCGAGGACCGCGTTCGCGGCGCCAGTGCATTACTAGACCGGTTTGGCTAATGGTAAACCCAATGAATACCCCGATCGCGAATACCGGCAGTAGCCGCTGGGTGCTGGCGTCGACGATGAGCAGCACGGTCGCGGCCAGGATCGCCAACGCCGTTACCCCGTGCCGGAATACCGGCTTCTCTGCGCGCAGCGCGAACAGATGCGGCATCCGGTGATCCCTGGCCAGCAGCTGCAAGAGCACCGGCAGGCCCCCGAAGCTGGTATTGGCCGCGAAGGCCAGTACCAGCGTCACCGACAAGTTAATGACGTAAAACGGCCATCCGGTTCCAAACGCACCCGCCGATAACTGCGCCAGGATGGTTACGTTGCCGCGAGGCACTACCTGATGTAACCGAATTTGAACGGCCAGACCCAAAAGCATGGCTCCCAGCAAGACCCCCAACGCGATCTCACAGCGCTGGGCCCGCTTCACCGCCGGCGCTCTAAACGCGGGCACCGCGTTGGCGATCGCCTCCACCCCGGTCAACGAGGAGCATCCTGCCGAAAAGGCCTTCAGAATTACCACCACTCCGAGGGCCTCGGTGGCGTGAATTGGGCCAAGATCATGACCGATCACTGCTGCTGGATGGTCTTCGAAGAAGCCGAAGATGACGATTGCGAAAATTCCGACGATGAACAGCAGCGTCGGACCCATCAGCACCTTCGCGGACTCTGCGATGCCGACGAGATTGATCCCAGCCAGGACGGCGAGTCCGCCCAATGTCACCGCGAGCTCATGGTTCGCCAGCGGCGGAAACACGCTCTTCAAACTGTCGGCGCCCGCCGCCAGGCTCACCGCCACGGTCAACACGTAGTCGACGACCAGACTCGCCGCGGCCACCAGACTCGGCCACCGGCCCAAATCCGCCTTCGCCACCGCGTACGAACCGCCGCCATCGGGATGTACGGCGATCACCTGGCGGTAGGAGATCACCAGCACCAGTAGCAACAGGGCGATCACGATGGAGATCGGCACTGTCCAGCTCACTGCGGCGGCGCCCGCGGCGACTAAGCCGAGGACGATCGATTCCGGCCCGTACGCGACACTGGACAACGCGTCCAGCGACATCGCGGCAAGACCTCCGATCGCGGTCAGCCGGTGCGAGTCGCCGCGATGATGTCGTCGAAAGCGGCGGTCGGGGATCCAATGCGGGAGGTGCACTGCTGGGTCATGGGCTTCAACAACCACGGTCTGATTTAACATCGTGAACGCGCGGACCGCTGCGTTAAGGCCGGGCCGGGCCGTCACGATGACGATGAAGCAATCCGGCAACAACGTGCACGTGTACGCAGGCGGACCTTTAAGTGAAATTAGCTATTGGAAAACCATTCTCGTTCTCTACTACTGGTTCACGCATCGAGTACCACACGAAATCTGGCTTGAACGGACATCATTCGCTTTTACCCCCGTGCTGACGCTGTGGACGCCGACTGGTCATTGGCGGAGCCCACAGCGTCGGCGGTTCACCTCTCTCCTTACCTAATCGGTTAGCAGGGAAGGAATGGAATACAGGCTGGCGGTGGCGGAGGAGGAGGCCCCCACATCGGTGGCGGAGGCGCCCAGAACATCGGTGGCTGCGGGGGTGGCCCCCACGCAGCCGGACCGGGCGGAGGAGGCGGCGGTCCCCAGGTCGCCGCGTCAGCGATGCCCGCGCCAATGCCTTTTGCGGCCCTCGCCATACCGCCGCATAACGCGGTAGCTCCCAGCAATCGACGGAGCTTGACGGTGCGTAATGCCACTAGTGCGGCCCGAGGGGACCGGCGGCTTTAGCCGTCGGGGGAATCGGGCCTGGTGAGCAGCGTGTGATCGTTCGTTTTGTCGGTGTTGTTTCGTAAGGTGCGTTGTATGTCTGAGCGTCGGTTGCGCCGCTCCCCGGGTGGGTTGTGCTCGTTGGGGCTGCATTGGGTGTGGTGTCCGAAATACCGGCGCCGGGTTCTGGGCGGGCGCGTGGCGGCGCGCTGCGGTGAGCTGGTGGAGCAGATCGCCGCCAAGCACGGCTGGGAGATCGTGGCTAAGGAAGTCATGCCCGACCACGTGCACCTGTTCGTCCGTGTCGGATCTACCGACGCGCCAGCGGCGGTAGTACGGGCTTTCAGGGGCCGCACCGCGCGGGTGTTGCGGGCTGAGTTTCTGTACTTACGTCGGTTCGCGAAGGTGTGGTGGGCGCCGTGGTATTTCGCCGCGTCGGTCGGATATGTGTCGGAGTCGACGGTGCGCCGGTGCATCGAGCATCAGTGGGATGCGGTGGCCTGATGCGCCGCGCGTATGTGTTCCGTCTACGTCCCACGGCGCGCCAGCATGTGGCGTTGGCGGCGTGTGTGGATGGGCACCGCGAGTTGTATAACGCTGCTCTGCAGGAACGTCGGGACGCGTGGGCGCGCAGCAAGACTCGGATCAACTACGGCGGCCAGTCGGGGCAGCTGACCGAGATCCGTAGTCTGCGACCGGATCAGGCGCGGTGGTCGTTTTCTTCCCAGCAGGCCACGTTACGGCGGTTGAACAAGGCGTTCGCCGGGTTCTTCGGCCGCGTCAAGGCTGGGCGGACACCGGGGTGTCCGCGGTTCAAAGGCAGGGCCCGTTTCGACAGCGTGGAGTGGCCTAAAGACGGTGACGGTGCCCGCTGGCTGCCCGATCAGCGGCGGGTGTATCTGCAAGGCATCGGCCAGGTGAAGGTGCATGTGCATCGCCAGGTCGAGGGCAGGGTCAAAACGATCCAGGTCAAACGGCAGGGCCGGCGCTGGATGCTGGTGTTGTCTTGTGATGATGTGCCGACTAAGCCGTTGCCGGCGACCGGTGGCCAGGTCGGTATCGACGTCGGGGTGCTCACCTATGCGACGCTCTCTGATGGTACCGCGGTCGCCAATCCGCGATGGGCAGGTCAGGAGGCTGGCCGGTTGGCGGCGGCGCAGCAGCGACTACAGCGCGCTAAACGCGGCTCCAAGAATCGGGTCGCTCGGCGGGAGACGGTGGCGGCGCGGCATCGTCAGATCGCCAACCGGCGCAAGGACTTTCACCACAAACAGGCACGCGAACTCGCAGCCCGCTACGACCTGCTGGTGGTTGAGGATCTCACGATCGCGAATATGCTGCGCCGAGCGAAGCCCAAGCCCGACCCGGACAACCCGGGACAGTTCCTCCCGAATGGCGCTCGGGCGAAGTCCGGGCTCAATCGATCAATCAGTGACGCTGGCTGGGGTCAGTTCGTCTCGATACTGCCGCGCCAAAGCGGAAGACGCTGGGCGCACCTGGATCGAGGTCAACCCCCGGCACACCTCCAACAGGTGTGAGTGCTGCGGTCACGCAGCACCCGAGAATCGCCTCAGCCGAGCGGAATTCGTCTGCCAACGCTGCGGTCACAGCGCACCGGCAGATGAACACGCCGCACGCAACATACTTAGGGCTGGACTGGCCCTCCACGCCGCAACCGCGGCGTAAAAGAAGCCGACGGCTTTAGCTGTCAGAGAAGTCACCTCGATCTCCCTTCGTTGGCGCAACAACATCGACGCTAACCAGGAGACTTTGCCCTGACCTTTCGCTAACCTAAGTATTAGCTATGCGGCTCCGGCTTCTTGCAAAGTAAATGCGAAAAGCTTTTTCTTGCTTGATGATTGACCCGAAGCTTGGGCGCAGGTGTCGCCGTGGCATCGCTAAGTCGTTGCCGTGCAATTTAGGCTGACGATCGCGGCGCGGATTCTTCGGTGCGGAATCCCGGTCCGGGCTCGGGCGTGATGTTGCGTGCGGTGACCTCTTTCCCGCAGTGGGCGCACGCAAGAACCGGCTCGGCGATGTGACCGCACAGCTGGTGGCGCAGCAAGATCGGTGGGCCGTCGGGGTGCGGCATGTGTTGATCGCCCCACTGCATGAGGACCACGATCGCGGAGAACAGGTCTCGGCCGGAGTCGGTCAGCCGGTATTCGTGACGGTCGGGATCGCGGGCGTAGGGCACCCTGTCCAGCAGGCCGTTGTCCACCAGCGTACGCAAGCGTGATGACAGCGTGGGTCGCGGAATCTGCAGGTTGCGGGCCAATTGGCCGAAGCGGCGCACGCCGAAGAATGCTTCGCGCAGGATAAGCAGCGTCCACCGCTCGCCGACAACGTCCAGGGCCCGCGCAACCGACTCGGCGTAGAAGCGGTGAGACAGATCCGGATAGTCCATGGTTCATCCAATGTACCGGTTCATAATCTGAACCGGTAGTGGTAACGTCATTGAACCACTCACGTCGTCTGCAAGAGCGAGGCCGTATGCAAGACACCGAAGTCACCACCCTGCCCGTGGAAGAGCGCGCCCGGCAGATCGCCGATCTGGCGCGCAGCGTGGCAGATCAGATCGACACCGACCGCAGACTGCCCGCCGAGCTCGTTAGCGCCTTACGGGACTCGGGCCTGCTACGCGCGGGTGCGCCGGTGGAGGTCGAAGGTCTGGAGCTGCCCCCCGGCACCGCGCTGCGCTGCGCCGAGGAGGTGGCCCGCGGCGACACCTCGGCCGGCTGGTGTGTGTCGATCGCGATCACCAGTAGCCTGCTGGTCGCCTACCTACCGTCGGCAAGCCGCGACGAGCTGTTCGGGCACGGACGCAGCGTGGCGGCGGGTGTGTGGGCACCGCAGGGAAAGGCCCGCCCGGTGACCGGCGGCGTGACGGTCTCAGGGCGGTGGGCGTACTGCAGCGGCATCACCCACGCCGACGTGATGTTCGCCGGGTGCCTGCTCGAGGACCGTCCGGCCGTGGTCGCGTTGCCCACCACAGACCTTCAGATCCTCGACACCTGGCACACCCTGGGCCTGCGCGGCACCGGCAGCCACGACACGGTGGCCGATAACGTCTTCGTCCCCAATGAGCGGGTGCTCTCGATATTTGACGGGCCGCTGATCAACCGGCCGTTGTACCGATTTCCGCCGTTCGGGTTCTTCGCGGCATGCATCACAGCTGCCGCGATGGGCAACGCGCGCGCCGCGATCGACGATTTGGTCGAGCTGGCCGGCACCAAAAAGGGTCTCGCGTCACGTCGCACACTTGCCCAGCGGCCCAGCACCCACGCGGCAGTCGCCGCCGCCGAGTCGACGCTGGAAGCGGCGCGAGCGCTGTATTACCAGGCCGTCGAGAGTGCTTGGCGGGCAAGTCAAGACGAGCTCCCTGTGCCGGTGGAGGCGCGCACCCGATTGCGCCTTGCCGCCACTCACGGGGTACGCGCCGCAGCCGACGTGGTGCGCACCATGTTTGACCTCGCCGGCGGCAGCGCCATTTACGACGGCGCGCCGCTGCAGCGCCGCTTCCGCGACGCGTTCACCGCCACCGCGCACTTCCAGGTGAATGAGGCGTCACGCGAATTGCCGGGCCGCATCCTGCTGGGCCAATCGGCCGAAACGGCAATGCTGTGAGAAGTCCCATCGAGGCGGTGTTGCCGTTCTGGTTGGACCGGCCCGACCATGAGGCCTTGCAGATCGCCGAGGCGGCTAGTGCAGCTGGGCTTACCGGGTTGTGGATCGGCGAGATGGTGAGCTTCGACGCCTTTGCGTTGGCCACTGCCATCGGTATGCGCGCGCCCGGGTTGCGGCTGAATGTGGGACCGTTGCCCATCAGTGTGCGAACCCCGGTCGCGATCGCGCTGGGGGCGAGCTCGGTCGCCACTCTTACCGGTTGCGACGTCGACATCGCGCTGGGTGCGTCCAGCCCAGTCATCGTGGCCGGCTGGCACGACCGCGAGTGGCTTCACAGCGCAGCGCGCATGCGCGAAACCATCGAGTGCCTGCGGACAACCCTGCGTGGCGAGCGCGCCGACTACGACGGCCGGTATGTCCGCAGCCACGGATTTCGGCTGCGTCACCCGCTGCCGCACACCAGTATCGGAGTCGGGGCATTCGGCCCGACTATGACACGGCTGGCGGCTGAGCACGCCGACGAGGTGGTGCTGAATTTGGCGTCGCCGCAACGGGTCGCCCAGGTGCGACAACAGGTTGACGATTATGCCGCCGCGGCAGATCGCACGCCGCCGCACCTGACGGTGTGGGTGCCGGCCGCGCTGCGACCCGGTGAAGCGTCATTCCGGCAGACGGCTAATCAGGTGGCGATCTACCTCGCTCCTCCGGGCTACGGCGAGATGTTCTGCGAGCTCGGCTTCGCCAACCTCGTCGAGCGCGCCCGCGGCGGCGCGCGTCGCGCGGAATTGGTGGCGGCGATGCCATTTGAGCTGGCCGAGCAGCTGGGCGCGTTCGGTAACCCAGAACAGGTTGCTGCGCGGCTACAGGCCTACGCGCAAGCCGGCGCGGACACCGTCGCGGTGGTACCGGTCACCGCCGAGGACCCTGCCGGTCGGGCCGTGCTTCAGTGCGCCGCTGACAGCTGCCGACTGATTTCATCCAACCGAGAGGCGGCGTCATGACACCGGTGAACAGTCAATGCCGGCTGGCGGCCCGTCCGGTGGGATTGCCCAATGCTACCGACTGGGCCATCGTCGAGGAGCCCAAACCCGTTGCTGCCGATGGCGAATTCGTTGTCGAGGTCGACTACCTGTCGATCGATCCTGCGATGCGCACCTGGATGAACGCCGGCCGCTCTTATGTGCCAGCGGTGGAGATCGGCGAGGTGATGCGTGCGTTTGCCATTGGACATGTCGTCGAGTCACGCCATCATGATTTCGTCGCCGGAGACGAGGTGTCCGGGCTCTTCGGGGTCCAGCGCTATGCGCTGTCCAACGGCGCCGGTGTCAACAAAGTCGACGCGGGCGTGGCACCGGCAACAGTGCATTTGGGGGTCGTCGGCATCAGCGGTCTCACCGCGTATTTCGGACTGCTTGACATCGGCCGGCCCGCGCCCGGCCAGACGGTGCTGGTGTCGGGTGCGGCCGGGTCGGTTGGCAGCATTGTCGGACAGATCGCCAAGATCAAAGGCTGTCGAGTCGTCGGTATCGCCGGCGGTGAGCAGAAATGCCACTGGCTCGTCGAAGAGGTCGGGTTCGACGCCGCTATCGACTACAGGACCGCCGACCTACGCGCAGAGCTGAAAGTCCATGCGCCAGAAGGTGTTGATGTCTTCTTCGACAATGTCGGCGGCGCAACGCTGGAGGCCGCCCTTAACCGGCTGGCGCGCGGTGCCCGTGTCGTGCTCTGCGGTGCAGTGTCGCAGTACAACGACACTCCGCGGGGACCGGCGAACTACATGCAGCTGCTTGTCGCGCGCGCATCGATGACCGGCTTCGTCGTCTTTGACTACCTGGATCGTTACCCCGAAGGCATTGCGCAACTGGCGAAGTGGCTCAATACCGGCCAGCTGCAATCACACGAGCACATCGAGCACGGCGACATCGCCGACTTCCCCGAAACGCTCCTGAAGCTCTTTGACGGAGAAAACACCGGCAAGCTCATCCTGGCGTTGAACAGCCCTTAGTTCCCGAACGGTTCACCGTCAAACCGCTCATAGGTGGCGAGTTCGGCGACGCTTTCGCGTTTGAGTTTTGTCAGCTGTTTGCGCGGTTTGCCCAGCGGCAATACCGCGGCGATCGCGTAGGACTGCGGCACTCCGAGCAGATCGCGGACTCGTGGCTCCTCCGCCACCACCATCGTGGTGAGCGTGCCCCCAAAGCCCTCGTTGCGGGCAGCCAACAAGATGTTCCACACCAACGGGTATATCGATGCGCCGCTGATCACGCCGATCCGGTCGAGGTCTTGATCGAGCGCGGCGACGACCTCGAGGTTGACGCAGATCACCAGCACCACGGCGGCGTGGTGCAGGGGAGCGGTGAATTGGGACGGTACGTCGGTGGCGGCTATTTCCGCCCGTGTCGCGCTCGGTGGGTGCAGCGGATTCCAGGGACTCTCACCGTTTCCCAGCTGGGCGGCATACCGTCGGGCGCCGGTGGTGGTCAGCTCCGCCAGTGCTTCGCGGGTGGCCTGGTCGCGAACAACGATAATATGGGCACCCTGGCGGTTGCCGCCGCTGGGCGCGAACCGCGCGTTGTCGAGGATGCGCTCCAATACGTCATCGGGCAGCGGGTCGCCGGTGAACTCGCGCACCGCGTGGGTGGTGCGCATGACGTCATAAAGCTCCATGCTCCCACGCTAGCGCCGCGCCATCACCGAGTTGGTTGCTGCCCAGTCGGTCGATACCTTGCGGTGTTTGATCAGCCATCCGCCGCCGTCGGGCACAAAGATGTCGCGATAGCGGCCGAAGTGGTCGAGCCCGATGTGGGTGAAGACGGTGAAGTAGCACGAGACCTGCGCTTGGTCGGGGTGCACATCGGTGAACGACACGTTGGCGACGTTGTGCCGGACGATCGGCTTGACGTCAGTGTGGGCGGAGATGTTCGTCGTGACGCCCCCGAGAAACTCCACGATCGCCGACCGGCCGCGCAGTGGCTCGGAGCCTCTTATTTCGAGGACGCCGTCGGCGCAGAAGGTCTGGGCGAGCTCCTCGAGCCGTCCGGCGTCACCCGCCCAGTTGTACCGCGCGAGAGTGTCACGGATGTGCTCACGGGCGACCAGCTCCCACATCTCCACCGTCGTCGACTCCTCACTCGACCGCAGGGGCGTCAGGCTGGGCTAGTCTCACTAGTCGTCATTCAACACGACGTGGACTCAGTGAATCTATGGGAATTTTCGCGCGGGACCGCAGACGGATGTCCGATCGGCAACGCATCGTTGCTGCTCTTCGTCGCGCCCAGACCGGTGATTCCGCCGGTGCGATCAGCGATCTGAAAAGTGTGCTGGCCGACCAGATCCAGACCCTAGGCCCCGACCACGCCGACACCCTAATAACTCGCGGCAAACTGGCCGAATGCTTTGAGGCGGCTGGCGATAAGGACGACGCGATCATTGAATATAGGTATCTATTGGCCAGCCAGGTTCGGATTCTTGGTCCCGACGACCTAGGAACCTTGGATACCCGAAAAACCCTGGTCCGGTTACGCGGCTTCAACCGTAGCGCGATCAAGGATCACGAGAGTCTGCTGGCAGACCTGATCCGCATTCGGGGCCGTGACCACCCCGACACTCTGGCAACGCTCAAGGACCTTGCCGAGCACCATTATTACGCAGGTGATAGGGAAGGCGCGGTCCGAGACTACGAGGAGCTGCTGGCCGAGCAGGTCCGGATTCTGGGTCCCGATCACCCCGTCACCCTCGCCACGCGCGGCAAACTCGCCAACTTTCGTCGTCTTGCCGGCGATTCGGCTGGCGCCGTTAGGGACTACGAGGAGCTGCTGGCCGAGCAGGTCCGGATTCTGGGCCCCGATGACCCCGCCACCCTGGCAACGCGCCAGTACCTCGCTGGCAGCCGTGGTATTGCCGGTGATACGGTCGGCGCGCGCCGAGACTATGAAGGCCTGCTGGCCGACCAACTCCGCCTGGGGCAGGTGGAGATAACGTCGACATCGCCAGGCGGTCGCTACGTCGTCTGCGTCGATTCCTATGAGGCAGGTCCTTCCCAGTGGGTCGACATGCCCGAACTGTACGACACCGCCACGGGCCGAGCACTTCTCGCCTTAACGGACCGCCTCTGGCACCTTGATTCCGCGCAGTGGCAGAACGAGTCTGTGGTGGTCATGTGCTTGCGTCACTACTCGAGTGGTAACCCCAGTTGCACTGTCACGATTGATTGCCAGCGCCTCACGGCCAACGTGAACCTGAACGGGCCGGGCCCGCTCGGGCACCTCGGCGAGGCGTTGAGGCAGCTGCGCCGTGAGGCCGCACTCCCTCAACCCGCGCCTCGGCCGGCGCCGGTGGCACAAGCCGCCAAGCCGACCGTCGGGCTGGGACTGGCCACCGGCGCCAAGCGGCCGGGGGCCAAAAAACCCGACCAACCCGGAGCTCCGGATCCCAGCTAGGCCCCTGGCGCGGATGGCGGCCGATCCGCCGCTAGCCTTTCGGGCCTGGTTTGACAACCTTGATGTGCACGTCGGCCAGTTGGCGGTCAGAGACTTCACTGGGTGCGCCCATCATGAGGTCTTGTGCATTCTGGTTGAGCGGAAACGCAATCGTCTCGCGGATGTTGGGTTCGCCGCTCAAGATCATGACAATCCGGTCAATTCCGGGAGCGATGCCGCCGTGCGGCGGGGCGCCGAGCTGAAAGGCCTGCAACATGCCCCCGAATTGGTGTTCGACGTCCTCCCGTGAATACCCGGCGATCTCAAACGCGCGGTACATGATGTCGGGACGGTGGTTACGAATCGCTCCCGACGAAAGCTCCAGCCCGTTGCAAACGATGTCGTACTGCCACGCCGAAATAGTAAGTGGATCTTGAGTGTTGAGCGCTTCGAGTCCGCCTTGCGGCATCGAAAACGGGTTGTGACTGAATTGGATGTTGCCGTCGTCGTCGAGCTCGTAGAGCGGGAAGTCGGTGACCCAGCAAAATCGAAACGGCTGCTCGTCAAAGAGCCCGGCTTGTTTTCCGGCTTCGACGCGTACGGCCGCCATTATCGGGTCTGCTTCTTGGGATCGGTTGGCCGCCAACAGGAATATCAGGGCACCGGGTTCCGCGCCGGTCTCGGCTAGTAGCTCTTGTACTTCGGAGGGGCTGAGGTACTTCGCGATTCCACCGGTGGCCTCAGCCTCGCCGGTGATGCGCACCCACGCCAACCCCTTCGCTCCAAGCTCGACCGCAAAGCTTTCCAACTTGTCGGCAAACGAGCGCGGCCGATCCTCGCTGTTGGGAACGACCAGGGCGCGGACGTGTTTGCCGGCCAGCGCGCGAAATTCGCTGGATTGGAACACCTTCGACACATCCGAGAGTTGCAGCGGAATACGCAAGTCCGGCTTGTCCGTCCCGTAGCGAAGCATCGCGTCCCGGTAGGTGATTTGGGGAAAGGGCGCCGCCACCGGGTTATCGGGCGCGAACTCGGCGAACAAACCGGTCAGCACTTCCTCGATGGTCGCAAAGACTTCGTCCTGCTCGACGAAGCTCATTTCCATGTCGAGTTGGTAGAACTCGCCAGGTGATCGATCGGCCCGCGCGTCCTCGTCCCGGAAACACGGCGCGATCTGGAAGTATCGGTCGAAGCCGGCCACCATCAGCAACTGCTTGAACTGCTGCGGAGCTTGCGGCAAGGCAAAGAATTTCCCGGGGTGCAGTCGGGAGGGCACCAGGAAGTCGCGCGCGCCCTCCGGGCTGGAGCTGGTGAGGATGGGTGTCTGGAACTCGGTGAATCCCAGGGCGACCATCCGGCGCCGGATGCTGGCGATGATTTGCGAGCGCAGCAGAATGTTGTGGTGGATGCGCTGGCGCCTGAGGTCGAAGTATCGGTAGCGGAGCCTATTCTCCTCACCGACCGGCTCCTCGGGGTAGATGCTGAATGGCAACGCCGCCGCCGTCGAAAGCACCTCGACCTGCTCGGCCACCACTTCGATTTCTCCGGTCGGCAAAGCCGGGTTGGCGTTTTCTGGGTCCCGCATCACGACCTGACCGTCGACACAGAGGACCGATTCTTTTGACGCCTTGTCCAGCAGGTCATACGCATCCGAGCCGGGTCGCGCGACAATCTGCGTAATGCCGTAGTTGTCGCGTAGGTCGACAAACAGGATTCCACCCAGATCACGCCAGTTATGCAGCCAGCCGGATAGCCGGACCGTCGCCCCCTCATTTTCGGCCGTGAGCTCGCCGCAGGTATGGGTGCGGTATCTGTGGATCGTGTTCACAACTGGATCGTAGATGCCGCCCCCGGTGTGACCGCTGCCACCGTTGCTGGCTAGCCGGACGCGACCACGCCGACGGACGCCCACGGAGCTAGCGGTCCCTGGGTGCCCGACCGGAATGCTTCGGGCAGGTCATCGCTGACATCCCAGGTCGCGGTGAGGCGTCCGATACCGACGGCGATGGCGCAGTGCACGCCGAGCTCGACGAGTTCGTCTTCGCTGAAGTGGCGGCGTAGATCGTCGTAGACGGTGTCGTCAATCGCAAGATGGTTGGTGGCGAACAGGTCGGCGAACCCAAGCGCGGCACGCTCGGCGTCGGACAGGTCAGGCGCGTCAGCTGGGCGTTCCAGTGAACACACCGCGTCTTCGGTGAGCCCGTCGTCGATGGCGCTCTGATAGCGAACCGACATGCAGCTTCGGCACTGGTTGTGGAACGCGATGCGCAGCCGGACGAGTTCGAGAAGGCGGGGCGGAAGTGTTCGGGTCGACTTAAGGGCACCGTTGAGTGCGCCGAGCGCCTCGGCGACCTTGTCCAGGCGGCTGAGAATGGCCGCGACGCCGAGGTTGATCCGATCGCCCTGACCCAAGTCGACAACGGGGACTTCAGCAAATACCGCCGAGGGTGCGATGCGCGTCATGATCAGCAGTCTCGCACGACATCTACTCGCGCACTGCGGCGATGGTCCACGCCGGCAGGATCGGTGCCCGGGTGAGGAAATGGTCGCCTTGCCCGATGCTGCGCAGCAGGACTTGAGTGCGCAAGATGCAACATCCCATGCGCGCCATCGCGAAGATCTCGTACCAGTCCAGGTCGGCCAGCCTACGGCCAATCATCTCTTCGTAGCGTCGAATCAGCTGCTCGCGGCTGTCGAAACCCGGCAACTCGGGGTCGGCCTCAACGCCGTTGACTTCCAACATTTGTCGACGGGTGGCCAGCCACCACCCGAAGTCTGTTTCGGCGGGACACAAGCAGGCCTGCTCCCAGTCCAGCGCGCCAACGATCTGCCCGGCGTCGTCGAAGATGGCGTTGGACAGCCGGGCATCGTTCCAGCACACCGCGTCATCGCCCTTCTGCGCCGGTTGGTGGCGTTCCAACCAGTTAAACACCTCGGTCATCACAGCCGGAATGTGATTGCCGGTGCCCCAGGCCACATACTCGTGCCACCACGCCAGTTCAGCGGAAATCCCTGTGCCCGCAGGCCGTTTGAGCCACGGTGCCTCGCCGATCGGAACGCGTTGAAGAGCCGCGAGCGTCTCGAGAAATGAGTCATGGGCGCGCCGTTGCACGACCGGTCCTGCATCGTGCAACCAACCCCGCGTCGCGTAGGTCGTGTCCGACGGCGTGTGCCCGACGATGCGCGGCATCACCAGGAACTTGGAGCCAATCCACGACGTGTCGGGCTCGTAGACGATCGGCGACGGAGTCGCGATCCCATGCTGGTGCAGCAGCTCCTGGGTGCGTGTCTGTGCTTCCAGGTTGTACTCGGGGAATATGCCGCCGCCCGCCGGCGGAATCCGCAAGACATACTCGCTGGTGCGCCCAGGCACGTTCGCGGCGAAGACCAGGGTTTCACTCGACCAGCCGGCCGCCCGATTGGCGGCGCGCAGATCCGACACCGCAGCGGCGTCGCCGAATCGGTGCCTGAACCACGCCTCGAGTTGCACTCGGGTGTCCGCGAGGTCGCGTTGAACGAGCGCGATCCCTGCCATGCCAGACAGATTTACATACGATGCGCCAGATGTAAATGGTAATCAGTTTACGTTTGAGTCCTCCGGTGTAATACGCTGCCGGGGTGACTTCGCCGCAACCACTCACCTTCGGGGAGATCGAGGACGTGTCCTTGCCGCTGGCGGTGCTCGTCCACGGCTTTCCGGACACTCCGTACAGCTGGCGTCATCTCGGACCGGATCTGGCCAAGCGCGGCTACCGGGTGCTAGCGCCCTGGCTGCCCGGATACGACACGCCTACGGACAAACCGATCAGCGTCGGAACCTACGTCCGCTACCTGCTCGATGTGGGTCACAACTATGACGTAGATGACCGTGCGGTGCTGATCGGCCACGACTGGGGAGCGCAGGCTGGATACGGAGTTGTCGCAGCCGAGCCGAGCGCATTCGGCCGGTTCGTTGCGCTTTCTGTTCCGCCGATCGCGGCGCTCGCCACGGCGATGTTCAGCTACTCCCAGCTCAGACGATCGTTCTACATCTGGTTCATCCAGCAGGTCGGCCTTGCCGAGGCCGCGCTGGTCGCCCCCGGGTTCTGGGAGTCGCTGTGGACGGACTGGTCGCCGGGTTACGACGCCGGCGACGACATCGCCGAGCTGCGTCGACACGTAACCGCAGAAAATATCGCCAATGTTATTGCGCCCTATCGTGCGTCGTTCAACCCGCAATTCGCCGATCCGGACGCGGAGGCCGAAGCAGCAGCCGCCATGCAGCCGCCGCCGGTGCCGACGCTTTATCTGCACGGCGCCAACGACGGGGCGATCGGCGCTGATCTGCTTGGCGATCTCGGCCCGCACCTACCGGCCGGCGGATCCGTCGCCGAGATCGTCGACGGCGTCGGTCACTTCCTGCATCTCGAGAAGCCCGACCTCATCGCGGCCAAGATCGGCGACTGGCTCGGCTAGCGCGGCAGGCGGGAATTATTACCAAACCAGACTTGATATCGCATGCGATATCGCTTGCGAACCCCATGTCATGGCTGGTTGCTGCTGCAGGCGTGGCTGCTGTGACCCGCCCCATTGCGGCGCTGGCTGCCGAGCCCGGCCGCGTGGCGCAGTTCGGCGAGGAACCGACCTGGACTATCGCCGCCGATCACGTAGTGGCAGACCGCGATTCGAACGACTGCTGCCGCCGCGATATCGCTGTTCTCACCGGGGATGATGCGCAAGATCCGCTCGTGCATGATCGGCAGCGCCCGCTTCATCTGGGACAGCACGTGCTCGGGCTCGGTTTCGGCCAGTGAGCCCAGTGAATATGTGCTCTGAAAGTCCACGATGAACCGCAACGCCGCGTCGAGTCGGTCAGGTCCGGTCAGTCCCGCCACGGCGGCGGCGATGCCTGCGTCGAAGTTGTCCTGCTCGTAGAGGCCGAAGGCCTCCAGTAGCCCTTCCTTCGAGCCGAAGTATCGATACAGCGTTGGACGCGACACCTTGGCCTCGGCGGCCACGTCGGACAGCTGTAATTTCCGGCGGCCGTCGCGCGCCAGCACGACGAAAGTGGCCGCCAGGATCCGTCGCCGGGTCGACTGCTCGGCGTCGGCGGATCGCAGGGAAGCCACCATCGAGTCCTTTACATCTATAGGGTCAAATGTCACACTAAGCCTATCGTTGGCCTTGACGTCGAGGCTAGTCCCGGGCACAGCGGTGTGTCGATTGGGAGGTAGCGACGGGTGACCAACCTCGTGGTCCGCAAGATCCCGTGGGAGTTCGACGCGAGCGTGCCTTTCATGTGGCAACCCGCCAACCCGAACTTCGGCCTGTTCTGCAATGCGTTCACCTTCATCGCCGTGCCGTTCGAGCGGTACATCGTCGACGTGGTCCGCAAGGCGCAGGACAAACTGAATGAGGATCCGGACGTCGCGGCGGAGGCGGAGGCCTTTCTACGTCAGGAGGCGCAGCACGCGGCCGCGCATCGCAAACACATGATCGCTTTGGTACAGCGGTATCCCCAACTCGAGCGGTGCTACGAATACGCCTGCCGAGCCTACGACGACCTCATCGACCAGCAGCCGATCGAATTTCATGCCGCATACATAGCCAACCTCGAGGCGACGTTCACCCCGCTGTTCAAAGTCATTCTGGACAACCGTGATTCGTTATTCACCGGCGGGGATCAGCGCGTCGCGTCACTGATGATGTGGCACTTCGTCGAGGAAATCGAGCACCGCAGCTCGGGACTGATGCTCTGTCGGCATATCAATCCCAACCCCTGGTACCGAGTCAGGCACATCCGTGGCACGTTCAGCCATGTCGGCACGCTGTCCGATAGGGTCGCAAAGATCTTCGACGAGGTGATTCCGTTCGCTGACCGCGGCGCCTCGGCGCAACAGCTGCTGTCCAACTCAATGTTGTTCAGTGAGTTCACGTACCGCCTGCCCGGCGGTCGCCGTCGACGCGCGCGGCGCACAGGGCCGCCGACACTTTTCCACGCCGTCCCGACCAGGCAACTGCTTACGATGGTGTGGCGATTGTTGTTGTCGCAGACCCCGCATCATGATCCGGCCGACCAACCGCTGCCGGACTGGGTGGACACCTGGATGCGCGAATACCAGCGGGGTAGTGATATGACGGCGTTCTATGGGACGCCGCCACACGGCGTCCCGCCGACAGAGAGGTGACCGCGTTGCTGTCAACGAACTATGGGGCGTTGGTGCCAGAGGATGAGCTGCTCACCCATCAGATCGTTGACACCTTTGCCACGGTCAGTCAGTCGGATCCGTCGTGGACGGAGAAGATCTGGACGATCGCGCACGCCCGCGACAACTCGCTGCAGGTCGTCCTCGGTATCGGCAAGTACACCAACCGAGGCGTCTTCGACGGCGCTGCCGGCGTGTGTCGCGGCACCGAGCAGTGGACTGTGCGCGCCGGTCGGCGGCTGTCATCGGCCTCAGCGAGCACCGACGTCGGGCCGGTTCACTATCACGTCGTCGAACCGTTGCGTGCTGTCCGGGTGAGTCTGGACCCCACGGAGCACGCCCCGATTTCGTTCGACCTGGTCATGCGAGGGAGCTTTGACGCATCCCTGGAAGACTCGTGGCCGGATCGCAGTCCGGACGGATACCGGGTCACCCACAACATCCTCCGATACCACCAGATCGGCGTGGCCGAAGGTTGGGTGGAGCTGCACGGTAATCGGGTCGAAATCACTGCGGATGACTGGATTTCCATTCGTGATCACTCGTGGGGGTTGCGGCCCGGCGTCGGTAAGCCGATACCGGGACTGCCGCGCGGCAGCCGCAAGATCAAACAGATGTTTATGACCTGGCTGCCGATGACGCTGACCCGCCCGAATGGATCGACTTACTCATTGTTCGTCATGTATCAAGAGGAGCGCGGCGATGGCTTCACCGAGATACGTTGCCAGGCCGAGCAACAAAACGACGACGGCACCTCGCACCGGTTCGCCTCGGTGGAACAGGACCTGTACTTCCAAGACGACAACCGGCGATTTACGCACGGCACGATTACCCTGATCGACGCTGACGGGACACGGCGCCCATTGACCGTGACCGCTGCCGGGCCAACCGGCTTCCACCTCGGCACGGCCGGCTACTACGGCTGGAACGACTGGGTCTTGGGCCAGTGGGTCGGCGACCTGAAACTCGAAGGCGGCCACGTCGCCGACTGCGACAAACCGGAAAACGCACGTGAACTACACCAGCTGCGAGATTTGCTGGTCCGCGTCGAAGACGCCATTGGTGGAGGCGCCGGCTTCGGCAATGCCGAGACTTTCGCGCTCGGTGCCTTTCCGGAGCGTGGATTGACCGCAGAGAACTCGTTCCTATGACGACCGCGCCGAAGAAGCCGACGGTGGCAATCGTCGGTGCGGGCCTCGGCGGGATCGCGATGGGCATCCAACTCGCGCACGGTGGCTACGACTTCACCATCTTCGATCGCGGCGACGACTTCGGCGGGACTTGGCGCAAGAACACCTACCCCGGTGCGGCCTGCGACGTGCCGTCGCACTTTTACTCCTACTCGTTCGCGCTGAACCCGCGGTGGAGCAAGACGTTTGCCGATCAGCCGGAGATCCTCGCCTACATCGAGAAGGTCGTCGACGACCATGGGCTCGGCGAGCGTCTCGTCCCGCGCACGGGTATCACGGCGTTGCGGTGGTCGGACACCGTTCAGCGATGGACACTGACGACCGAAGATGGCCAAACTCGCGAGTTCGACATCGTGGTCAGCGCGGTGGGGATGCTGGACGTCCCCAACATTCCCGACATCCCCGGCGCGACCCGATTCCGCGGCCGCGCCTTTCATTCGTCAAACTGGGATCACTCCAAATCGACTGCGGATGAGCGTGTTGCATCGATCGGCACCGGGGCAAGCGCCGTTCAATACGTACCGGCAATCGCCGCGGACACCGCTCACCTGACGGTATTTCAGCGGACACCGATCTGGGTGTCACCGAGGTACGACGAGCCGTTCACCCCGGAGCAGCAGGAACTCTTCGAACACGACCCCGCCGAAGCACTGAAGGTGCGGGATGCGGCCTATCAGGACTACGAGTCGGCGAATTTCGCCGCCGATTCCGCGATGACCAAAGAACTCACCGACATGGCGCACAGTTACCTGTTTCGCAAGGTCGAGGATCCGGAGTTGCGTGCCAAGCTGACCCCGTCCTACCCGGTCGGCTGCAAGCGACCGCTGCAATCGCGCACCTGGTTCCCGACCTTCGCGTTGCCCAACGTGACGCTGGAGACTTCGCCCATCGTCGAGTTCACCGAACGAGGTCTGCGCACCGCCGACGGCAGGGAGCACCAGGTCGACACGGTCATCTACGGAACGGGCTTTCGTGCAGTGGATTTCCTGGGCAGCCTTGATGTGTATGGCCGCGGCGGGCGCCGGCTGCATGACGATTGGATCGATGGCGCGGAGGCATACTTGGGCACCGCGGTTCCGGGATACCCGAACCTGTTCACGTTGTACGGCCCCAACACGAACGGGGTGACCTCGATCATCTACATCCTGGAAGCGCAATCCGAGTTCGTCCGCCGGGTGTTGGACGAGATGGGCCACCGGCGGATCAGATCGGTGGAGATCAAACGGCAGGTCCATGACGCCTACAACGCCGAAATCCAGGCTGCGCTGGCCGGAACCGTGTGGATGGCCAACTGCAACAATTACTTCCGCCACCCCAACGGCAAGGTCGTCACGCAGTTCCCCTATAGCGGCCAGACGTTCGCTGAGCGGCTATCGTGCGTCGAACTCGACGAGTTCCACCAGCTCCCGAACGAGTGACCTCTGGACGGAAATGTGCCTGCGTTCTAGAGCAGAAGAGAGTAGGGTCGAAGCCACCGGTGGTGTTTAGTGTGGGCCGTTCTGGGTCGTGTCGTCGCCGCTTCGGATGATTATCGCGTAGACGCGTGAGAGGTTCTGGTTCAACGGGTTTGGCTGGTTTATCCGGAAGCGCGCCGACAGGTCTGCGGTTGTCGGCGGCGGATGCGATGCGGCTTCTTCTGCAGGAGTCGACGATGCCCGCGCATACGGTGTCGTTGGTCATTATCGAGCCATCAGATCAATTCAGCCACGAGCGGTTAGACCAGCTGGTGGGGTCGTCGCTGCCGCAACTAGCTCGCTTCCGCAGCAGGCTGGTAGGCAGGCCCCTCGGAGTGGGCCAGCCGTTGTGGGCCGAGATCGACGACTATGACCCGACCTCTCAAATCCACCGGGCAACAATTCAGGCCCCGGGCGGCCAGCGCGAATTAGCCGCCCTGATCGCGCAGCTGAGCGCCGGGTCGCGTGGTCACCGCAAAAACCTGTGGGAAGCCTGGAGCATCGACGGTCTGTCGGATGGCCGGTGGGCGCTGGCGGTGCGGATGTCGCCTGCACTGAGCGACGGCGGGGTGGGTGCAGCGTCCGTGTGGTCGCGGCTATTGTGCTCCGATGCGCATGACCACCGGGCTGGTCAGCCGACGGAGCCGAGCCTGCGCATGCCTGCTGTGGGCGAACTCGTTACCGATGTGCTGGCCGAGCTTCTCGAGTACCAGCTCAGGGGTCTTTGGCTCATTACCGAGACCGTGAATGGTGTGTTGCGCGCCGTGGGCGGTCAGTTGCGCGGTACCAGCGAGCCTGATCCGATGCCGCCAGCGTTGTCGTCGATGAGCGGACCGCGCCCGCGCAACGCGTTCAACGCGCCGTTGACCAAGCGCCGAGCCGTGGCTTTCGCCTCGATCCCGCTCGCCGATCTGGAGACGGTCAGCACCGCGTTCGGCGGCGACATCACCAATGTTTTCCTGGCCGCTTGCACACTGTCGCTGCGCGCCTGGCTACAACGCCACGACACCGTGCCCAAAGATCCGCTGGTGATGCGGATGCCGCTCGCGCCATCCGGCACCGCGGCCGCCACTTTTGGCAATCCGCCGATCGTTGAGCAAATTCGCATCCCGGTGCAGCTCGAGGACCCCATCGAGGTGCTTACCGACCTACATACCGCCACCGAGAGGATAAACACCGAACACCGGCGCGATCCGGAAAAGGACAGATCCAATAGTCGATTTGGCGCGGGTCGCGTCGCTGATCCCGGCTACCGTAGTCCACGCAGCTACGCGAATCTACAACCGATTGGGTGGGCTGCGGCAACGACTGGCGCCGATCTGTCACGCCAGTGTCTCCTACATTTCCGGACAGCCGGTGCCCGCGTACTGTGCCGGGGCCAAGGTCGTCGGTATGCACACGGTGGTGCCGCTACTGGAAGGCTGTGGGTTGAACATCACCCTGACCACCCGTGGCGAGGCGATGGATCTGAGTGTGTGCGTGTGTCCCGACAATGTGCCCGCGGTCGAAGACATCGCGACCGGGATCGCCGATTCGCTCGACATCCTGGTGGCAGCCGCGCGGAAATCCCCTCGCGGGCAAGGCCGTTCGGTCGTCACAGAGATGACATCACACAGCACCCAGCGCCGCCACGGCCGCGGCTATTAACCGCCCGAGACGCTAATCATGTAGCAGGCCGTTGACCGTCGAAGCGTTGTTCGGCGCCGCCGCAGCCATCAGGATGTCGTGTGCGTGCCCTGGGTCGGTGCGAGCAGGCACCACCAGCAGGACGATCTTGTTGCGATTGAGTCCGATTACTTCGATGGTGTTGACCGGCTGTCGCGAGTACCCGCCGAGTCGTACCACTCTGCCGCCCGTCGAGCAGTTTGGCCGGGGCCTTCGGCCCATTCGCTGACGTTGTATATCACGCGATCGATAGGGCCGAGCCGTACCGACAGCACCGCCAGCAGATCTGGCAATTCGATCGCAAGGTCATCACCGTGCGGCCACCATGCCCCATCGACATACCCACTAGTGGGAGCCTTGGGCTTTAAGCGCAGACGCGGTGTCTTCTCGGGTGGTGTGTGCTTCGAACCGGTCGTGCTTCGGCCTTGTTGTAGCGTCATGCGACGCTCCTGTCTTGGCCGCGAATCGGCCACATCATTCAAATCGGCGGCGACACAATTTGAAGCGGTCGCGTGCCACATACCGCCGATACCCCAACACTACTCGCAATCGGCAGGCAAGGCCGGGTTCATGGCGTCCTCAAGCAGAAGGGCTGGCAGGACACTGCCTGCCAGCCCCTATGTGACGACGAAGAGGTCGCTAAATGGCTGTCACTCCCGTTGCCTGAGGGCCTTTGGTTCCTTGGCCGACCTCGAATTGAACCCGTTGGTTCTCCTCGAGCGACTTGTAACCGCTGCCTTGGATCTCTGAGTAGTGAACGAACACATCCTCTGTGCCGCCATCAGGAGCGATAAAACCGAAGCCCTTGTCGCTGTTAAACCATTTCACAGTTCCCTGTGTCATACTTGTCAACTTCTCTCATTCAGAATGGATGTACGAAAAACATCCTGGTTACAAGGTAGCACGAGCGATCAGGCATAGCCTCTTCTCGTCCACCCTGCCGCCGCTCAACCGGGCTGGTCATCGATGCTGGGAGGCTCAACACTATGAACCGTGCGGTGTGTGGTCGGCGCTTGGCCAGCCCGGTCCGGCTTACCTTGGCCATCGAACTCGGCGAGGGCCTCGATGGCGCGTGGTGGCCGCACACGGCCTCGGTAGCGCGCGAGCTTCCGGAGCTGATTGGCGCCCTATCCGCGCGATTGGGTGAGATCGTCGATATCAGCGTCAACTGGTCGTCGTCGGAGGGTTGCTCACATCTCGATGCGGTGAATCGCGCGAGCATGGCGGACCCCATCCGAGTCACCAGCCACCAACGCCTGATGATGATCACTGGCAGTCGGGGTTCGGCGAACCTCCTCGTGGTCCCGTGCCGCACCTCCAGCGCTCTGGCCGCAATGGTGTTGCGGCAAGCCGCCACACATAACATCATGCACGCAGAACGAGACACCGAAGCATTCCGGATTGCCGACGATATTGTGCGTGCCGCGCGTGCTGAAAGCGCACTGTGCGCGCAACGCCGCCGGGGTTGTCGACTCGAGCACATCGAGGGCGCAGATTCAGCCACGACTGTTTGATGCTCGGCGAACCGCTACACCCCGATGTGCCAATGTTGTTGCTGGGCACGATATTAACCTGCGCGAACCACGTTGCGCGCCAACGATGTTGACATCGCCATTGTCGGCGCGTTTACTAGAAGGCCTAGCCCGGAAAATTGCTGTCTGCTGTGGCCAGATGGATTCGCCTTTGGAATCGGTGTGTGTTGATTCCCCGGATTCGGGGCCAGACCACCGCATGACGGCGACGCGGGTCGGGACAACCCGGGACGTATGGGTGCCCGCCACTCAACTGAAGGGCCACGATGAGCAAGTCTGATAAGAACCAACGGAATAATGATCACGAGAATGTGATCCGTATAGGTGCGGGTTTCGCGGCGAAGGAGCACCCACATGTGGTGGAGACGTTGTCGACGCTCGGTCCGCATCTAGGTAGGTGGGGTTCGCGCGACGTGAATGTGGACGTCTCTCTGCAGGACCGCGGCGGCAAGGAGCAGCGCGTGACATTGCGCACGTGCCTGCCCGGCCTGACGCCGCTCGTAGCGGTCGCCGAGAACCCGGACATCACTCACGCGCTGAGTGATGCGAAGCGTGAGCTGATTCGGCAGCTTGACCACCAGAAGTCGGCGCGCGAGCCCATGAACAACCGCCGGTCCAGCGCGACAATCCGGCACCCGGACACCTCTGTATCAACAGCTCCCCCCGTGGGCAGATAGAGAGATAAGCATGACGGTCAGGGACATACTCGATACGGGTCTGCGCAGGAGAGCCAGGCGCAGGGAAATGGTTGCGGCACAGTCGACGTGGGATTCTGAGGGCGGGGCAACCGGAGAAAGCGAGTCGCTGCCCAACGGGGTCGACTGCCGCGCACCTCGGGGCCTTGGTGGCTGAGGCACGTCCGGTCGGCATCGATCCTATGAAGCGAGAGGTGGGCGCGGAGCTCGAAGTCGAGATTATCGAGCCGACGACGCTGGAATTCCAGATTGCTGTCGCGCCGCACCCGAATACCGAAGTTTACGAGCGGCTGTCGTTCGTGTTGGATGGCAATCCCGTCCAGGCCGTGGAGATCAGCGGTATGCACGGCAACCGCATCCACAAGTTGGAGGTCCCCGCGGGCTACATGATCGTCGATTATGCCGCGACGATCGTCGGCCGCACCGATCCGGCACCGGTGACCGAAGCCGACCTGTCGATGTATCTTCGCCCCAGCCGGTACGCCGAGGCCGACAAGTTCTACGGTTTTGCCGCAACTGAATTCGGCAGCTACGTCGACTCGACGACTCTGCTGGAAAGAGTTTCCCTCTGGGTGGGCACCCGGCTGAACTACGTGCCGGGCTCGAGCGACCCGATCGACGGGGCGGTGGAGACCATGCTCGCCGGTGCCGGGGTGTGCCGTGACTACGTGCACCTGGTGGTAGCGCTGCTGCGGGCGGTCAAGGTACCCGCTCGCGCAGTGTCGGTCTACGCGCCGGGACTGTTTCCGATGGACTTCCACGCGGTCGCCGAGGCGTTCGTCGGCGGGCAATGGCGGGTAGTCGACGGGACCTTGCTGGCGCCACGGCAGGCGCTGGTGCGTATTGCCACCGGGCGCGACGCCGCCGACATCGCCTTCCTGGACAATCACCGGGGTGCGATCACCCTGAACAAGTTGGCGGTGACGGCGATTGTGGACGGCGACCTGCCCATCGACTCGATCGACCAACTGGTGTCGATCGGCTAACGGGCTCATTGCATCCAGACTCGTAAATTGGCTCCGACTAGTGGATGGTGGAGGTATGACCTCGCCACCTCGACATCCGGGCAGTGTCATCGATGCCCGACCCTCGCTCGGCTAAATGTGGCGATCAACGAACAGCTGCGCGCGGCCGTCGACGGCCGGCGTGGCCTAGCGGCCGCTGACTCACTGTGCGAGGCCTGCGTGATGTTGTTCAGCATTGACGCGGCGGCCATTTCACTGGTGTTCGCGGGGAGCACCAGCGGAACGTTGGGCTCCAGCGGCTCGGCCGCGCGGGCGTATGACGAACTCCAATTCACCTTCGGCGAGGGGCCGTGCTTGGACTCGGTCGCGCTGCGCGCCCCCGTCCTCATCGACGACCTCGCCAACGGCAACGACGGTCGCTGGCCTGCGTACGGCCCCGCCATGCTTGACCACCAGATCCGGGGCATATTCGCGATTCCGGTCCTGCTGGCCGGTGAATACGTCGGCGCGCTGGACCTTTTCCGCGCGCAACCCGGCGAGCTACACGTTGACTACCTGGCCGGTGCTGTCGTCGCCGCCGAGCTGGCTGGCATCCCCTTGCTGGACCTCATGGACTCTGACCTGCAGGCTGCTGTCAACGACCCGGGCAGCAGCGCCTGGGCCGAACTCAACACGCTGAGCCGCACAGAGGTCAGCCAGGCCACCGGCATGCTCGTCGCGCAACTCGGGGTCGAACCCGCCGAGGCACTGGTGCGCCTGCGCGCCCACGCCTACGCAACCAACCGCAGCGCCACCGATGTCGCCCGCGACATTCTCGACCGGCGACTGCAGCTCGACTCCGACTAATGCAGTCCGAAAAGGAGGGCAACGTGACCGATACCCCTCGTGAAACTCAGGTACTGGACGCGGTCGTATCGCTCGTCGACAACCTGCTCGACGACTTCGACGTCTTCGACCTACTCACCGAACTCACCGAGCGCTGCGCTGACCTGTTGGATATCGCGGCGGCGGGATTTCTGCTCGCCAACCCGCTGGGGCAACTCCGCTTACTGGCCGCGACCTCCGAGCAGACCCACGAACTGGAACTCTTCCAATTACAAGCCGAGGAGGGGCCCTGCTTGGAGTGCTACGCCACCGGACAACCGGTCTCGGTGGCAGATCTGCGCGCCGCAAAATCGCGGTGGCCGCGGTTCGTTCCGGCCGCGCTCGAGGCAGGCGTCGCCTCCGTGCACGCGGTGCCGATGCGCGCCGCCGGCATCGTTTTGGGCTCGCTGGGTCTGTTCGGTACCCGGCCCGGCGAACTCAATGAGGCCGATCTCCTGGTCGGGCAGACACTCGCGCATATCGCGTGCGTGGCGATTCTGCAGGAACACCCGCCGACGCCCTCGACGGTGATACCGCAGCTGCGCTCTGCGCTGACCCACCGCATCGTCGTCGAGCAGGCCAAGGGCTTCCTGCGCGCACACCTCGATGTTTCCATTGACGAGGCATTTTCGCTGCTGCGCAGGTACGCGCGTACCCACGGCGAGCACCTGACCGACGTTGCACGGCAGTTGATGGGGGAACCGAGTTCCCGTCCGGCGCTATTGGAAAGGATGACCGAACTCGCTCACGGCTGACGTCTCCGCGCTTGGGCGCGTCGCACGGCCTCGGCGACTAGTCGCTCCGCGATCACATACAGCTTGGTGTTCTCGGTCTGACTCATCCGGATGAGCCGGCCGAAGGCCCACTCCACGCTGGCACCCGACCGACTCCGGATGATGCCGATCGCCTGGTCGATCACGGTGCGGCTTTCCAACGCCTGCTGCAGTTGTTCGGCACGCTCGCGCGCTCCGGCCAGCAGTTGCGCGTTATAGATCGACACCGCCGCAGGCCCGGCGAATTGCGAACCCAACCGCACGGCGTGCTCCCCGAACGCGTCGTGGCTATTCGCATAGGAGTTGATCGCGCCGATCACGTGTTCGCCAAGCATCAGCGGCAGCGACAGCGCTGAATGCACGTCCATCCTCGCTACCCGGCCACCGAAGCGTGGCCAGCGGTTGTCGCTCCCCAGTGATCCACTGACCGTGGCCCGCCGCGACTGCATAGACGTGATGCACGGCCCCTCACGCAACTGGTCGTACTGGACAGCGTCGATCTGTGGACGAATTCCGCTGTGGTGGAGGCAGTCTGGAGTGTTGGTCGGCCTTGCTCACGTCGATCAACGCAATTCCGGCACCGTCGACCCCGGGAATGGCATGGGCAGCGAAGTCGGCAACCTCGCCCAACAGCTCTAACACGCCGCGGGCACCGGCCACCATCCCGGCCAGCCCGCGCAGCCCGGCATTCAAGTCGACTTCGTCCGCGTCCCGTTGGGAGGTGGACAATTCTGGCTGCTCTGGCGGTTCGCGACCAGGCTGAGCGTCGTAGTCGGTCATGGTTACCAACGAATGTACCGCCGATCTAGGCGACCAGCGCCAACGCGTGGGCGCGCCGTAGTTTTCCCGACGGCGTCTTCGGGATCATTCCCGGTTCGAGCACGACCACGCTGCGGGGCCGGACGTCGACCTCGGCGACGACCTCATGGGCAACCTGACGCTCGACGCGGCGCACCTCGGCCGGGTTCTCCCAGACATTGGATTCCACGGCGACCGCGAACGTTTCGCGCGGGTGCCCGGCGTGCAGGCGCACCGCCACGGCGCAGCCGGGCCGGACCCCTTGCACGCGGGTGGCGGCACGTTCGATGTCCGTCGGATAGATATTGCGCCCGGCCATGATGATCACATCCTTCACCCGGCCGCACACCACCACGTTGCCGGTTTCGGTGAGATAGCCCAAGTCGCCGGTGTCGTACCAACCCTGTTGATCCTGTGCGGCGATGAAACCGGCAGTCGTCGTGTATCCCAGTGTCACAGGTTCGCCGCGCACCTGGATGACGCCGACACCGCGAGTCGGCAGCACGTCGCCGTCCTGGTCGACTATCCGGGCCTCCAGTCCCTTCAGCGGACGGCCGACCGAGGCCAATCGCCGGGTTTTACCCCGGGATGCCGGGATGGCTCGGTGCAGCAGGGCGAGCAGGTCGGCGTCGACCTCGTCGACCGTCAACCCGCGGCCGCACTCGGTAAACGACACGGCCACCGTCGTCTCGGCCATGCCGTAGGCGGGCACGATCGCTTCCGCACGCAACCCGAACGGCGCGCCGGCCTCGCATAGGTCCTCGACATCGGCCGGCTCGACTTGCTCGGCGCCCGAGAGCGCCCACCGCAGCGTGGACAGGTCGAACTGGCCGGGCACGAGCCTGCCTGCGCAGGCGTTTGGCGAACATCGTGTAGGCGAAGTTGGGCGCCGCTGTCATGGTGCCCCGGTACTTGTCGATGAGCTTCGCCCACAGCAGGGTGTCGCGGAGGAAGTCCATCGGCGTGACCTTGACCAACTCGACGCCGAAATACATTGGCACGGTTAAGTAGCCGGTCATGCCCATGTCGTGGAAGCACGGCAGCCAGCTCACGATCACGTCGGATTCCCGGTCGACGTTGGCGCCGACGAACATCGCCTCGGCATTCGAGACGACGTTGCGGTGGCTGATCCGGACGGCCTTGGGGAATCCGGTCGAGCCGGACGTCAATTGCAGTAGCGCCACATCGTCGTCGTCGGTGTCGACCGGGTCGATCGCACGACTGTCGAGCAACTGCCCGATCGTCAGCACCGGCATTCCCAACTGGACCATCAGCGGTGCCGCCGCCATGAACGGATCGGAGACCACCACCGCTTTGGCGTCGATCATGTTGATGACGGCCGTGGTCTCCTCGGCCCAGCGTTGCAGGTCGGTGCGCGGCGTGGGCTGGTGCAGCATCGTCAGACTGCCGCCGCGCATCCAGATGCCCTGCGCGGTCGGGGCGATCTCGACGGGCTGCCCGGCCAGCACTGCGACAGCATCGCCGTGGCCCACACCGGCGGCAGCCAGACCGCCCGCAACCCGGCGGGCCCGCTCGTGCACCTGATGCCAGGTATGCCGCACGGGGGCGTCTGGCTCGCCGGTGATCATGCCCTTGGGACTGCTCTGGGCGCTGTCATACATCGTCTGGGTGAATCGGCTCACGACAAATCCCCTGGCTCCGGCGCGACGGCTCGGCATGTGTTAGTCGAATCGGTGTGGTATCGGTATCGACGGCGCCGCTGAGGCACGACCGCAGGAAAGCGTGACCCCCTCTTGTCCACCCCAGATGGTGTCAGACGGAGCGACTGTACAGACTCGACCGCCGCGAAGCCGCGCGGCGCGCCAAAAACCGCTGAATCTGCAATCAAGGCGAGACCCCCGGCGCCCGAAAGCACAACCCGAACTTTCGGCTTACGTCGGAGCTAGAGCCCATTCGGCGGGGAAAATCGGATCGCCGCCGTGACGTTTCCGGGAGGCTGGAGTGTCAACCGTGAATGAGGTTACCTGCCCGACGACCTGCTCTGGAGCAATTACGCGGTGCGTTGTCGTTCGGCGGCCCGCACGATCGAGCCAGCGGTCACAAAAGCGGGTTTGTTGCGGTCGCCGGGTTCGATAGGCAGATCGGCAGCGCAGCGCAGCACCATCAAAGCGAGCCCGCTGCAGGTCGCGTACGGGATGATCAGCAGGTTGGCACGAGCCTCCACGCCGTTGACGGTCATCACGTGTTGGCGCCTGGTTTCCCATCCTGGCCAGTTGAAGTCGGGTGGTCGTTGCAGCGGTGGCCAGTTGACGTTGATGGCGGTGACGTCACCGAGCAGGGGGGTCAAAGTCGCAATCAGGGTGGGCAATTCGATGGTGATGCGATCTGCACGCGGCCACCACGCGCCGTCGATATCACGACCGAGCTTGCGAGCCACTGACAACCGGATGGGATTGGCTCGGCGTGGACCGCCGACCGGATACATTATCGGGGGCGGGACAGCAGGGCCATGGCTAGGACGGCACGTTCCACAGGCGGATCCTTCATTCGGCATCGACCGCCCCGCGGGTGGGGACGGCGGAGGAATCACATTGCCGGTGGTCGGCCGCTGACAACGAAACTGCTCGCCCTTGAGGGTACGCCACCAGCGCCGACCTGCCTGGTCCAGGTTAGGCGCCGACAGTTGGGGGTTCGTTGTCATGAACCGCCGCAATGACTTTGACGATCAGCCACTGCACCGCATCGACCGCCTCGGCGTTGTCGAGGTTCCACACCCCGATGAGCCGCTCGTAGGTAGGCGGGCTCCACAACACGTCCAGCAGACCCGCGAGCGCCCGGCGTTGTGCGTCCGGCAGCTTCGGCGCGCGGACGGTGACCGCACGGTTCAGGGCTTCGTGTCGCCGGGCGTCGGCGCCGGCGAACGCCGGTCCGCGCGGCGTGCCGATGGTGTCCTTGATGGCGAACCGTCGCAGCGAGGCGAAGACACGAGCCGTCACCTCGGCGAGGTTGTCCAGCTCGACGTCCTGGTAGCTGATGCCCGCCTCGTCCTCCAGCCGAGCCATGATCGCGTCGTGCAGCTGCCGCTCGGAGGGGAAGTTGCGGTAGACGGTGCGCTCGCTGACGCCCGCGCGTTCGGCGACGGCACGAAAGGTCAGCTCGTCCCAGTCCCAGGTGGTGAACTCGCGCACCAACTGAGCGCCCGCGTCGGTGATGCGCTCGCGGGTCGCGGCGGCGCGTTGGCGACGCGCGGGGCTGTGGTACCGACGCCGCGGTGGCCCCTCATGCTGCGGCATTGACAACTCACTCATATTGGCGTCAGTATACTGACACGGATTGTCCGGAAGGGGCTAACGCGGTGGCCGATGTCGACCAAGTCGTGGCCAGCGCCGTCGCGCAGACCGACCTGGACGACTTCGGTGACGACTCCTTCCGGGAAGGACTGGAGGTGTTGCTCGACTCGCTGCGCGACGAGGCAAGGCTCAATGCCCGCGGCGAGGCCTATATCTATCCCCGCATCGTTACCGCGCTGTCCCAGCGGCTGCAGGTGGAGCACTGGTATCGCCGCCACCCGGAGATCGACGACGTCGAAGTCCGGCCGCCATTGATCGGGCTGGGTTTGCCCCGTACCGGTTCGACGGCGTTGTCGCTCCTGCTGGCGCAGGATCCAGACGTCCGCTACCTGCGCCGGTGGGAGGCGGGGCAGCCGTGTCCGCCACCGTCGACGGTGCAGGGCCCGGATCCGCGGATGCCGGCCGACGAGGGCAACGTGGTCGGCTCGAGAGCGCACGTACCAACCGGCACCCATGCTCCGATGGAGTGTCTGGAGCTGATGGTGCTGGACTTCAAATCCCATATCTTCCAAGCGTTTGCCCAGATCCCGTCGTACTCGGCATGGCTGGTGGAAAAAGCCGACCTCACATCGACTTACGCCTATCAGCGACGGGTGATGAAGCTGCTGGCTTGGGGTGAGCCCTCCGCGACCGTGGCGGCTGAAGTCGCCGTCGCATGTGCTGTTTCTCGATCATCTCAACCGGGTCTTCCCCGACGCCCGTTTCGTGATGACCCATCGCGACCCAACCGACGTGATCTTGTCGGTGGCCGATCTCTACGCCGACATCGTCGGCGGCTTCACCGACCACATCGACCGCGGCTACCTCGGCCAACTCAACGTCGAGCACTGGTCGCTGGGCATGCAACGAGCGATGCGGTTCCGCGACGGCGGTGCGGATGATCGGTTCTACGACATCGACTTTCGCGCGATGCAAGCCGACCCGATCAACGAGGTCCGCGGGCTGTACGCATGGCTGGGGGAACCGGTCACCGACGAATTCGAATCCCGGATGCGCGGCTGGTGGGCCGAGGCCGCGGCGGAGCGAGAGCCGAGCACTCACGCCGACCCGGTGGAATTCGGCATCGACCTCGACCAGGTACGGCCGCTGTTCGCCGACTACGTCGCAAGGAGTTTGCATGGCCATTGATTTGACCTGGCGGTATCGACCCGGCGCGGGAGCAGGTGTTCGCGCGGCGGCCCGACGACCCGGAGATGCGGGATTCGGTGAGCTTCTGGGTGATTGACGACCGCGGAGCTGTCGGCCTGCCCCGCATCGGTATCGAGGCCGTCGCCGCGAATTGGGATGCCCACGACATTCAGATCAACGTGGCGTTCCCGGACGGCCGGGTATTCCGGCTGCGCGAAAACGGGCAAAGCTGGCCCGCCGAGGGACCCGACGGCCAGCCAACCGTGCTCGGCGCAGGCGGTCTGGTGTTCCGCTGCGTCGAGCCGTTCGACACCTGGACGATGAGCTACGACGGGAAGGCGGTGCAGACCTCGTCGACGGATCTCATCGACGGCAACAAGGACGGGCCGTTGGTCGACGTCAGCTTTCACGTCGAGGCCAAGATGGCGGTTCCGCCATGGGTGCAGGGCGCGCTGTCCGCCGAGGCCGGGTCGCGGCTGAAGACCTCGATCGAGGGCAACCTGATGGGCGGTCCCCGCTACGAGCAGCTGTTCCGTGCGACCGGAACGGTGAAGGTGGGCGCCGACGAGCGCAGCTTTAGCGGCACCGGTCTGCGGATTCGCCGCCAAGGAGTCCGCAAACTCGCCGGGTTCTGGGGCCACAGCTGGCAATCGGCGCTGTTTCCCAGCGGGCGGGCCTTCGGCTACATCGCTTATCCGCCGCGGCCTGACGGCGAGCCGACCTTCAACGAGGGTTACGTATTCTTTCGCGACGGCGGGCTCATACCCGCCCGCGTCGTCGAGGCGCCGTGGCTGACCAGACTGCAGCACGGTTGGCGAGGACGTCGCGCTGGTACTCGAAACACCCAGCGGGACAGTGCATATCGATGGCGAGACGATCCTGTCCACCCACGACATCTATCACGACGACAAGATGTTTTCGACTCAGGCGATGAAGCAGGAGATGCCGAGCTTTCCGGCGTTGCAGCAGGCCGGCGTCCGCTATCGGTGGGACGGCGAAGAGACCTTCGGCATGCTGGAGCGCTCCAACCCGCTCGACAAAATCACCGGGTGAGTTTCTGCCGAGCTGGGGGCACCGCCCGCTTGCCGAGCAGACGCAGAATCCCGTTTCGCATCGGCGTGTCGGGAGATTTTGCGTCTGCTCAGCGCAATGGGGATACCCCTGCGGCAATAGCGACCCCTTGAGAGACTCCCTTCATGACCACTGAAACCAATCTCAAGCAGTGGCAGCGGCGTACAGAATGGCCGCTCGCCCGTGTTGCTTATGATCGGCGGGATCAGTCTGGTCGGCGTCGTCACGGCATCCGTGGCGACGTGGATCATCCAGCGCGTATCAGAAACAGAGACCGCGAATCGGGCAGCAACTTCGGCCCATATCGATGAGCTTCGCGACGAAATTCGAAAATTGAGAGAAGAGCTACGGGGAATGACAGGGACCGCACGGTGACTATCGCGCCCGAAACGTTCACCACCTCCGGCGTCGGCGGCACCCGCATCGTGGCCGACCGACTGGGCGATCCGAACACGTCGGCCGTGGTGTTCTTGCATGGCGGCGGGCAGACCCGCCGGTCGTGGAGCAAGGCGGCCGCGGCCGTGGCCGAGCGTGGCTGGCAAGCGGTGACGGTGGACCTACGCGGCCATGGCGAGTCCGATTGGTCGGAAGACGGCGATTATCGCCTCACCAGCTTCGCCGGTGACGTCCAAGAAGTGCTGCGCCAGCTGCCGCCGCAACCCGGTGCTGGTCGGCGCATCCCTCGGCGGGTTCACCACAATGCTTCTGGCAGGCGAGATTTCGCCCGAAATCGCCCGCGCCGTCGTGCTGGTGGACATCGTGCCGAACATGGATCCGTCTGGGGCGACGCGAATACACAACTTCATGGCCGACCGGATGAAATCGGGTTTCGAGTCGCTCGACGAGGTCGCCGACGCGATCGCCGAGTACAACCCGCATCGGCCCCGACCGACGGATCTCGACGGCCTGCGCACGAACCTGCGCCGGCGCGGAGATCGCTGGTACTGGCACTGGGACCCGAAGTTCATCAGCAACACCGCGTCGCAACCGCCCTTCGAGGTGGCCGACGTCGACCGGTTGAACGCGGCGGTGGCAGCGATCCTGGCCAACGACGTGCCCATGCTGCTGGTGCGCGGCCAAATGAGTGATCTGGTCAGCCAGGAGCGCGCCGACGAGTTTCTGGCCCGCTTCCCTCAAGTCGAATTCGTCGACGTGCGCGGCGCGGGACACATGGTCGCCGGCGATCGTAACGACGTGTTCGCAGACGCCGTGTTGGACTTCCTCACCCGGCATGCGAGCTGAGGCGTCAGTCGCCGTCCGGAGGCGCAGTTAGCCGGTCGTAGCGCGGATCGGATCGGTCTCGGCTCGGCGTCCAGTATGTGGCGTCGTCGCCGGGCAGCGTGACGTCGGGAACCACCCGGCGGTAGGCGAGCTTCCACCTCTCGTCAATGCGCCGGAAATAGTCGACATAGCGACCGTAGGACGCCGTCGTCTGGCCGGCCAGTACCGCGTGCATGACGAAAAACGTTTCACCCCAGGCCTGGTCGCCGTCGACGTCGAATACCGACTGGCCCAGCAGATGGTGCATCGTCAGCTGGTCACCGGGACCGCCAGGCGCACAGATCATCTCGGCGAACTCACGGCCCGATCCTTTGAAAGCGCCATGGTCGTCGTACGACCCGTCGGCGTAGCAGTCGATGATCGCCGCCCGGTCGCCGCGATCGACGGCCGCAGACAACACCGCCAGCAATTCGGTCAGCTCCAGCTTGTCCAGCCACACCTGCACGCGGTCAGTCATGACGCCGCGGTGAACTCGACGTGCAACGTCTGCAGGCCGCGCAGGATGTACAGCGGCACGTACTCGAACTGGCGATTGTCACGAGGCCCATGCTGGGCCTCGTCCAGTCGAATGTCTTTGAGCCGGTCCAACATCCGCTCGACAGTCACCCGGCCCTCAATCCGCGCCAGCGGGCCGCCCGGACAGCTGTGCACGCCTCGGGCGAACGCCACATTGTGGCGGGTGTTGGGTCGATCACCCGCAGTTCGGCCGGGCAGTCGAAGTGGCGCGGATCCCGGTTAGCAGCGCCGGGCAGCAGCATCACCGTTGTGCCCGCGGGTATCTCGACACCGGCCAGCGTGGTCGCGGTGCGGGTCAACCGAAAATCGCTTTTGATCGGGCTTTCCAGCCGTAGCATCTCCTCGACAAAGTTCGGAATGCGGTCCCGGTTGGAACGCAACGTGTGTTGTAGCTCCGAATTTTCGGCCAGTACCCGTAGCACGCTGGACAACAGTCGGGCGGTCGTCTCGTGGCCCGCGATGAACAAAAAGGTCGCGTGCCGCACCAGATCCACCACGTCGGGCAGTGAGCCGTCCGGAAAGCGTTGGGCGGCGATCTCGGTGAGGATGTCCCGGGCCGGCGCCTCTCGCCGCTCACTGATGTAGGTGGTGAACCACTTATCCAGGTAGGCGAGCGGATTCATGTCCCGGGTCCATTCCGGGTCCTCAGCGGCGCGGCCCTGGCCGGAGAGCATTTTGCGGAACATGGCATGGTCGGACTCGGGCACTCCCAGCAAGTTCGCGATGACCAGCAGCGGGAACGGCTGGCCGTACGCCGAAACGAATTCACAGCGTCCGTCGTTGACGAACTCGTCGATCAGCTGATCGGCGAGACGCCACATGAACTCCTCGTTTTCCTTGAGCCGCTTCGGGGTGAACATGCCATTGAGCAGCGCGCGGTGCGCGGTGTGCTTAGGCGGGTCGAAGGAGACCAGGTGCTCGCTCATCGGGAACTGGTCGCGGTGCGCCTCGATCTGCGCGGAGATATCGTCACCGGTCACCTCGAACGGCAGCGGAAACGGCCCCAGCGACGAGTTGACCGCTGAGAACGTCGCGCTGTCTTTGTAGACCTCGTTGAGTTCGTCGTAGCCGGTGACCGCGACGACGCCGCTGCTGGGCACATGCGCGACCGGGCACTGCTCACGCAGATACTCGTAGAACGGGTATGGGTCCTCGGCGATGCCTGGGTCGGTGAAGAAGTTCACTCGGCTGTAGTCGGTACCGGACGCCATGCCGAGACGCTAACATCGCTTACAGATACTGTAAAGGATGTAAATGGCTGGCCAAACCGACTTCGACCCGACGCGTGAGCGCATCCTGCGGGCCACGTTCAAAGTGCTGTGCCGGCACGGCTACGGCAAGCTGAACCTGTCGGATGTGGCGGCCCAGGCCGGCATCTCGCGTCCGACGTTGTACAAGTTCTTCTCGTCCAAGGACGACCTGCTCGCGGCCTTCAGCGTGTTCGAATTACAGTTGCTGCGCGAGGATTTGGATCGGGCCATCGGAGACCGCACCGGTCGTAAAAGGGTTGAGGCGCTACTGCAGTTCCTGGTGGACTTCTACGGCTCGTATCAGATGCGCGGGCTGATCGAGATAGAGCCGGGCCTGGTACTCGACCAGATGGCCAGGGCGCTGCCCGAGTTGGTCGGGCTGATCGCGCCGCTGCTGGCCGGTCAGGCGTCCGACCCGGAAGCCGTGGCGATGGCACTCGTTCGCCTCTCGGTGTGCCACTACCTGGTGCCCAGCTACGACAGTGCTGTCAGTGACCGGTTGCTCGACCAACTTCGGGTCGCGGCGGGCGTACGGTAACCGTTCATGGGACGAGTCGACGACAAGGTCGTGCTGATCACCGGCGGCGCCCGCGGTATGGGCGCCGCCCACGCCGAAGCGCTGGTGTCCGAGGGCGCGCGGGTGCTGATCACCGACGTGCTCGACGACGACGGTCACGCCGTCGCGGAAAAGCTCGGCGAGTCAGCTCATTTCGAGCATTTGGACGTCGCCGATCCGGATCGGTGGGAAGTGGTGGTCGATGGGGCGATGCAGCGGTTCGGCCGACTCGACGGGTTGGTGAACAACGCCGGGATCGTCAAGGTGGGCCCGCTGCGGGGCTCCTCGCTGTCCGACTGGCAACGGGTTCTCGACGTCAACCTCACCGGGGCCTACCTGGGTATGCGCGCTGTGATCGAACCGATGATCCTCGGCGGCGGAGGGTCGATCGTCAACATCTCGTCGGTGGAGGGCTTGGCCGGCAGCGCGCACCTGCACAGCTACGTGGCCGCCAAGTTCGGCCTGCGCGGCATCACCAAATCGGCGGCAGTTGAGTTGGCCCGACACAACATTCGGGTCAACTCGATCCACCCCGGTCTGGTGCACACCCCGCTGAGTAAGGGCGTCACCGAGGAATTCATGGAACCTATTCCGATGCGCCGAGGAGCCGCACCCGCCGAGGTCTCCACCTTCGTGGTGTTCCTGATCAGTGACGAATCGTCTTACGCGACAGGAGCGGAGTTCGTCGTCGACGGCGGGCTGACGAGTTACGTGCCCACCAAGATTTAGCCCTACTTCAGGTAATGGGTAGTTAAACGTGCTCGACACGGCTCCGGTCACTGACCTAGCGGGGCATCCCTTTTTGACGGTTGTGCAACATCGATGGGCGGCGAAGACTAGCTTCCAAAGCGCGCTGGTCGCGCCGTCCATGAACTGCCGAGAGGTGCCTGCGATGGCTAGTCTGCAATTGCAGCAGGTGATCGAGGCGATCAAGGGTTTGGCCGGGATGGCCTCGGGCTCAAGTGTTGCGGAGTTACGCGCGACCAACGAGCAGATGGCGCGACCGGCTGAACCTGATGTCACCAGCGAACCCGTCGTCGCTAATGGGGTCGATGCCGCGTGGATCTGCGCGCCCGGCGCCCCGACCGACCGCATGGTGCTTTACCTACATGGCGGCGGCTACATCATGGGCTCGTTGAACACCCACCGCGATCTGATGGGCCGGATTTCGCGGGCCGCGCAGGCCCGGGTGCTGGGACTGGATTATCGGCTGGCACCTGAGCATCCGTTTCCCGCCGCTGTCGATGACACGCTCGCCGGTTACCGGTTCCTGCTCGACCAGGGGCTGCCGCCCTCACGGCTGGCAATCGCCGGGGATTCCGCGGGTGGTGCGTTGGCATTGGCGGTGCTGATCGCCGGTCGCGACGCCGGACTGCCGATGCCGGCGGCAGCGGTGTGCCTGTCGCCGTTCCTGGATCTGGAGGGCACCGGAGAGTCGATCACCACTCGCGCGGACGTCGACCCGATCGCCACACCCGAAGTCATCGACGTGTGGGCGAAGGCCTACCTGGGCGGCGCGGATCCGCGGACCCCGCTGGCCAATCCGTTGTGCGCCGATCTTCACGGACTTCCTGCGCTGCTGATCCAGGTCGGCGACCACGAGGTGCTACTGGACGACTCCACCCGGCTGGCGCAACGCGCCCAAGCCGCCGGCGTCGATGTCAAACTGGAGGTCTGGCCGGAGATGATCCACCGCTGGCACAGCTACGCCGCCGTGCTGCCCGAGGGCCAGCAGGCCATCGACGACATCGGCACATTCCTGCGCGCGCACATCCCCTAACAGAAGGCGGCCACGCGGTGCTCCTCTGCAGGACAACGCCAAGCACGACGCCCGCAGGTTCCGCCGGAGCGGACAGTGGCAAACCGCGCGACGTCCAGCGGGTATCAGGACAGACGAGGTAGGCGATGAACGACGACACCGTCGCGGTGCAGCAGCAGACGCCCCGCCGTACCGGACCGCCCAACATTCTCTACGTTCACATCGACAACCTCGGTATGGGCGAGCTGGGTTGCTATGGCGGCGGCATCCTGCGCGGCGCAGACACCGCGCGGCTGGACCGCTTCGCCGCCGAGGGATTGCAGCTGCTCAATTTCGCTCCCGAAGCCCAATGCACCCCGACCCGCTCGGCTCTGCTGACCGGTCGCTACGCCATCCGCTCCGGCAACGGCTCGGTGCAATTGCCGGGGCTGCCCGGCGGGTTGGTGGCCTGGGAGCAGACCACGGGCGACATCCTGTCGCAGGCCGGCTATGCCACCGCGATCTATGGCAAGTGGCACGTCGGCGACGAGCCTGGGCGCTACCCGACCGACCACGGGTTTGACGAGTGGTACGGCATCCCGCACAGCTACGACGAGTGCCTATGGCCCGATGATCCGCTTTATGACCCCGACCGTGACTCCGTGTCCTATGTTGTGGCGAGCACCAAAGGCGGTCCGGTCGAGAACCTGGAGCAACTGACCCTTGAGGTGCGCCGCGACATCGACCGCGAATACCTCGCCCGCGCTGACAGGTTCATCCGGCGCAGCGTCGCGGCCGATAAGCCGTTCTACGTCTACTTCAATCACTCCATGCTGCATCTGCCGACGGTGCCCCGCGACGAATTCAAGGGCATGAGCGGTGCCGGGGAATGGGCCGACTGCCTGCTGGAGATGGACGGCGATTTCGGCACGCTGTTGGACCTGCTCGACGAACTGGGCATCGCCGACAACACCATCGTCGTGTTCGCGGGCGACAACGGCCCCGAGGACACCCTGCCGTGGCGAGGAACCGCCGGCTTCTGGGAAGGCTCCTATTTCACCGGCATGGAAGGATCGTTGCGCACACCGTGTCTGATCCGCTGGCCCGGACACGTCACCCCCGGACGGGTCAGCAACGAAATCGTCCACGTCACCGACATGTTCACCACCCTGATCCGTTGGGCCGGCTGCGACGTGCCCAACGACCGGGTCATCGACGGAGTTGATCAGGACCCGTTCTTCCGCGGCGTCCAGGAGCAGTCCAACCGGCAGGGATTCCTGTTCTGGAACGGCGACAAGCTCTACGGGGTCAAGTGGCAGAACTTCAAAACAGTCTTCGTCGAGCAGCGCTACTTCTCCGACGCCTCACCTCCTTACGCCAACCCGCGCATCATCAACTTGCTCACCGACCCCAAAGAACGCGAACCCGTCGACTCCCCACACCTGCACACCTGGGTCGTGGCCCACTTCACCAGGCTCATCGCGCAGTTCCAGGCCAGCGTGAAACGCGAACCGCTGATCCCGTTCGGCGCACCGCTCGACTTCGTCCCGGCACCCTCCGTGGAGTGACATCACCTGTCCAACAGAACGACAAGCAACGAAAGTAAGGCAAAAGCCCAGAGCCACAGACTGACTCGAACAGTACGCGTTAGGGTCCCGCAGGTGCCACTGTGACAAAGAAAGCGCACGTCGTGCGGTCGCAAAGTTGTCTCAGAACTTCCATCTCACTTACCGAATCACGCTTGAACATCGGAGTTTTGGCTTGCGCGCAGCACGCCGTTATCTGCGCCGAGGTCGGTAGCGGCGTTGATCACGACGCGGTCGATCTGCCGCAGTGCATGCAGGGCGGCCGGCAGCCGTCTGCCGTCGTTTCGGGCCAGGGTGTCGGCGGCGTCGAGAAAGTCGGTGGCCGGGAAGACCGTGGTCGGGTGATCGAACTCCAGAGCCGTGACCAGCACGTCGATGTTGCGGCGAATCTGGGCGGCGGCCGACTTGACCGCGTCCACCAGCTGCGGTGAGGCGTCCAGGTATCGGTCGCTGCTGCGGGCCAGGGTGCGCGCGTAGCGGTCGCACGCGGTGAGCTCCCGCAGGCTGTGCCGCATGCTGCGTCGGCCTACCAGGCCCACCAGCCCGGCCGTCAGCGGCTTGGCGTCGATCCGGAACTGCTGTAAGTCCCGGTCGAGTTGGCGCGCTTTGTCGGTCGGGTTCGCCTCGGTGTCGTCTCCGAACAGGCTCGCGACGGACGCCTTGATCACGTCGGACAGCGTGAGGAAAAACGTGTGCGCGGCGCCGCGGATGGATTTTCTGGTGTTGACCGGCAGCACCAGCATCGCGACCGCGACTCCGATGACCGCGCCGATCGCGGTCTCTTCGATCCGCAAAAGCAGTAGACGGTAACTGAATTCGCCGATCAGTCCATAGAGCAACGCCAGCATGGTGCTGATCCAGAAGGTCATCAAGCTGTAGGTCACCTTCATGAAATAGAAGGCGCAGAACAGGCAGACGAAAATCATCACCAGCGAGGCGACGGTGTTTCCGGAGACCAGCGTGGCGACCAGCACGCCAGACGGCACACCGAGCGCGGTGCCCAGCAGCCGCTGCCAGCCTTTGCTGAGGGTGTCGCCCCAGGATTTGGTGCCGGCGAACACCACGAACGCGGCGATGACCGCCCAAAACCACCGGGCGGGCGACACCAACTCGCCGACGACGATGGCCAGCGACGCGGCGATGGCCACCTGGATGGCTTGCCGGGTGGTCGGCCGCAGCCGCGGCTGGACTTGCGGCTCGGCGACGTCCTCGGAGGACTCCGGACTGTCCAGCGCTGCGGCCGCGGCCGTGACTTGCGCGAGCCGTGCGCGAACGTCCGCCGCAGCTTTCGTCGCGTCGATCAACGCCAACGCCAGTCGGCGCACGGCCGGGTCGGCGTCGGCGGTTGACGGCTGATCGAGCAGCCGCTGAGCCACCTCCTCGGCCTGGCGAAGGCCTTCCGGGCGCGGGATCCGGATGGCCCTGCCCAGCTGCGCGACGGCGGCGGCCAGCTCCGCCCGGGTCGCGGCGGGCAGGTCGGCGGCCGCGGCGCGTCCACCCGCCGTCGCGAGGCGCTCGACGGTGAGCTCGGCGTCGAACAACCACAGCGCGAGGTCCTCGCCACTGACGCCGGGCCACACGGCGCCCGGGTTAACTCGGTCTTCAATTTGGCCCTGCACCAGCAACGCCGTCTCGTTGAGCCGACGGGTCCGGATCCGCAGGCGACGCAACCGGCGCTCGTCGGGCTGACCGGCCCGCACGACCTCGGCGGTGGTGTCGACGACGATGGCCATCCGCGCCCGCAGTGCCCGAATGTTCCGTCGCAGCATGCTTTCCGGCCGATCGGGCAGCACGAATGCGGTCATCACAAACGTGCACATGGTGCCCACCAGGATGGCTCCGATCAGCCACGGCAGCTCGCTGACCTGGGCCCGCAGATACAGCGTGAAGAAGTAGGACATGAACGTGACCATCCCGAGCGCTGTTCCGCGGGCGTCGTAGCGACGAACATAAAAAGCGATGAAGACCACCAAGACGAACACGATGTCGGCGACGATCTGGTGCGGCGCCAGCAGCGCGGCGGCGGTGATCGCGGCCGCGGCGGGCAGTGGCAGCAGCGCAATGGTGATCTTCTGGCGCCGCGGGTCGGGCTCGTTGATTGACCGCGCCGTGGTCATGGTGATCAGGACACCGAGCAGCGCAACGGTCAGCGGCTGTCCGGTGGCCTTCGTCAGCAGGAACAGGATCAACAGCGCCACCGCCAACGCGAGCGTCGTCCGGGCGGCCATCCGCAGCCGCTGCAATCCGGGATCCGACCCGATTGCCCAGTTCCACGCCCGCACGTACAGCCCGGAGAGCGAGGTGGCGCCGCGTCGACCGGACACCCGTCACCACCCTCTCCATCTGTTCCATCTGCTGATCGTTCTCTTCTATGGTGACGTGGCTGAGCGCGTTGGCCAAAATGGGGGACTAGTACTGTTCGACATCGTGACGGCGCCGACGCGGGCCAAGCTGGCCGACGGGCGTGATCTGCTGTTCTTCTCGTTGCCCGGCCACACTCCGGCACCGGTCGCCGACCGCAGACCGCTGCCGCCGCGGAACCCCAACCAGACGCAGTTGCGATTCGACCGGACGACCGGGCAGTGGGTGATCGTCGCGGCGCTGCGCCAAGACCGTACCTACAAGCCGCCGCCGGATCAGTGCCCGCTGTGTCCGGGTCCGACCGGGTTGACCAGCGAGGTGCCCGCATCCGATTACGACGTCGTCGTCTTCGAAAACCGTTTCCCGAGCTTGTCCGGTGCGGGGTCAACGCCGTCGGTGGGGGACGGCTTTGTGTCGGCACCGGGTAACGGCCGCTGCGAAGTGATCTGCTTTTCCAGCGACCACACCGGGTCGTTCGCCGATCTGGCGGCGCCGCAGGCGCGGCTTGTCGTCGACGCGTGGCGGCACCGAACGGCCGACCTGGCCGCCATGCCCGGCATCGAGCAGGTGTTCTGCTTCGAGAACCGCGGCGAGGAGATCGGCGTGACGCTGAGCCATCCGCACGGACAGATCTACGGCTACCCGTATCTGCCCCCGCGGACCGCAGCCATGCTGCAGCAGGCCAGTGAGCATCGAAAGGCACACGGCAGCAACCTGTTTGCCGACCTGCTGGCCTGGGAGGTCGCCGACGAGAGTCGCATTGTCGCGCGCACCGATCTGTTCACGGCGTTCGTGCCGTTCGCCGCCCGTTGGCCGGTGGAAGTGCACATCTACCCGAACCGGTTCGTGCACAACCTGGTGGATCTCGACGCCGTCGAGCTGGACGAGTTCGCGCAGATTTACGTTGATGTGCTGCGGCGCTTCGACCGGATGTATTCTGGCCCGCTGCCGTATATTTCGGCGCTGCACCAGTTCACCGACACCGAGGCGCAGCGGGAGGGCTATTTCCACGTCGAGCTGATGTCGATTCGGCGCAGCGCCTTGGCGCTGAAGTATCTGGCGGCCTCCGAGTCGGCGATGGGTGCGTTCATCAGCGACGTGACTCCGGAAGCTGTGGCCTCGCGGCTGCGGGAGCTTGCGTGACGGTCCGATTCGCGGCGCCGGGGCGGATCAACCTGATCGGCGAGCACACCGACTACAACCTCGGCTGGGCGCTGCCGATCGCGCTGCCGCAACGCACCGTGGTGACTTTTACGCCCTCGGATGCCGATGCGATCACCGTGCGCAGTGACCGCGTCGACGGCTCGGTCCGGATTCCGTTGCGCACCAAGCCCGGTGAGGTGACCGGTTGGGCCGGCTACGTGGCCGGCGTGGTGTGGGCGCTGCGCTATGCCGGACACCCGGTGCCCGGCGGCGCCATGTCGATCACCAGCGAGGTCGAGATGGGATCGGGCTTGTCGTCGTCGGCGGCGCTGGAGTGCGCGGCGCTGGGCGCTCTGGTTTCTGCTGCCAGGATCCGGATCGACCGCCTCGATCAAGCGCGGTTGGCGCAGCGTGCCGAGAACGAGTATGTCGGTGCCCCAACGGGTTTGCTCGATCAGCTGTCCTCGCTGTTCGGCGAGGAGTCGACGGCGCTGCTGATCGACTTTCGGACGCTCAGCGTGCAGCCGGTGCCGTTCGACCCCTCGGCGTCCGGTGTGGTGCTGCTGCTGATCGACTCTCGGGCCCGGCACGGTCACGTCGGCGGTGAATACGCGGCGCGGCGCCTGTCGTGTGAGCGGGCGGCCGCCGATGTGGGGGTGGTGTCGTTGCGCGAGATCCAGGACCGCGGGCTCTCGGTGCTGGACGGGGTCCCCGACCCGGTCGACGCCCGCCGTGCCCGCCACGTGCTGACCGAGAACCAGCGGGTGTTCGATGTCGTTGCGGCGCTGCGTGAGTCAGACTTCATTGCCGCTGGCCGCATCTTCAACGCTTCACATGCCTCGATGCGCGACGACTTCGACATCACCACCGAAAACATCGATCTGATCGTCGACACCGCGGTTGACGCGGGTGCTTCCGGTGCCCGGATGACCGGTGGCGGCTTCGGCGGCTGCGTGATCGCCTTGGTGCCGGCCGACCGGACTGAGGCGGTTGGCTCCGCGGTGCGCGAAGCGGTGCGCGTCGCGGGCTACCAGGAGCCGGTGATCACCGCGACTCGTGCCGCCCGTGGTGCCGCAGCCGTCACGTCTGTCACATGAATCACCGGTAGGAGGGGACAAGCGATTTGCCCACCTTCGAGCGACAACTTGGCGCGTCGGCCGCGGCTACCGTGTTGTCGCGCAGAGGCGGGCAAACAGCCGTATGGTTGCGGCGGCTAGGTGGTCCGGGTTCAGGCCGGATCGTTGAGGAAGCCGATGTGCCCGTCGTCGGCGTCAAACAGGTAGTCGTAACCGGCGAGCAGGCGCCGGCCGGTGTTCACGAAGGGTCCGTGCTGCGACCACCGGGCGGCCGGGTTTCCTTGTGGTGCAAGGGCATCATCAGTCGCGCCGGTAGTGACGGAGTAGCCGAGCGCGGGATTGGTGAAGGTCGGTATACCGATGCTAATCCGCGTGCCGTTCGGGATGGTGTCCTGCATTGTCGGCGGCCGCTGGGCGGGGTCCAGGCCGACGATCATCGTTCCGATTCCCGTGTCGACGAGGATTGTTCCGCAGAGCGTCTGGTTGCCGTTGTCGGGCAGGGCGAAACAGCCCGGCGCGGCTCCCCAGCTGCCGGGCAGTCCGGCCGGGCCCGCGGTCGGACCGGTCGGTTTCGGAAGTTTGATCGGTCTGAACGAGGCCTCGTCGCTAGCCGTTAGCCCGAGCGTGATGGCCTTTCGGGTAATGATGTAGCCACGGCGGGCAGTGCCGTCCTGCATGGCCTGCAGTTCCAGAAACGGATTGACTTCGGTCGTCGGGGTATCACTGGTCTTGGCGTAGTTGCCGTAGCCGACGCCGAGCTCGCCCATGCTGCTGACATCTGCCAGGGGCGTGCAGTGCGGATATTTGCTGTCGCAGCTGCTCGACTCGACACCTAGGACCCGCACGGGAATCGTGTCCACCGTCGATCCGGTGGTGTGAAACCTGATGGGGGCGAGAAAGTATTCCCCGGACAGGATCAGCCCGTCACTGGTGTATTCGACCCAACCTTTCTGGCCGGTGTCGCTGGCTTGGGATCCGATCGCCGTGCGGGCTACCACCAGGCCCCGCGACCCAGTGTCGACCTCGACGATCTTGTCCGCGCCACCCGCGATCGACACCGCCAGCAGTGGCCCATCGGCGAGAGTTTTTGTCGCATCGAAATTCAATGGAAGAGTGAATGTTTCGCTGAGATGGCTAGCGGTGGGAGTCGCTGCTCCGCGGTCGCTGCCACCGCCGCAGCCGCTTGACGCGAGCGCCAGAACACAGGCGATCGCGCTGGTCAATCTACGGCTGTCGATGCGGGCGACCGTAGCATGTGCGGCAATGCCCGCCTGCGTTGCGGGCGTCCACCGCGCGCCCGACCATAGAGAGAATGGTCGCCTACGTGGCCGGGGTAAAGCGAATCGCGGTTAAGTGCAGCTCGTCGACCGCCTTGGCGAAGTCGTCACGCGTCGGCATTTTATGGTCGCGGAATCCCAACCCCATCGACCGCTCTGCGCGCTTGACGCCGTAAGACTCGACGCAGCGGTAGTAGAGATCGGTGACGTGCGCCTTGTCCTCGATGAGCTCGCCGCGCATCGTCGTCGTCTTCCCGTCGTGTAAGACCTGGGCGGTGGAGCCGCCGCGGAAGTTGTACTTCCATTTCGCGCCGGTCATGGCATAGAGGACGTTGTCGATCAGGTGGGCGCTCAACGGAATTGAGTAGTGCCGGCCGCTCTTGTGCCCGGTGAAGTTCACCACCATGAGCTGGTGGCGTGCCGGACCGGCGAGGGGAGTGCGCAGCAGCAGCTTCAGCGCGGGGTTCACGACGCGCAGGAGCGCCGCAGGTGGGTGCGAGATGGTGATCGCAGGTGACTGTTCGGTCATGCCACCACCCTAATACCGCTAGATCATGTCGTTGCGGGTCAGCCAGCGCATCACCGGCCAGCCGATGAACACCGGTAGCCAGCAGGTGAGTACCCGGTAAAGCAGCACCGACGGAACGCCGACGGCCGCGGGTACACCGAAAGCGGCAAGACCACCGATCAGCGCGGCTTCCACGGCGCCCACGCCGCCGGGGGTGGGGGCGGCCGAAGCCAGGGTTCCGCCGACCATCGTGACCACGGTGACGGTGACGAACGTCGCGTGTCCGCCGAAGGCTTCGACACTGGCCCACAGCGCCAGCGCCGCGCCGAGAGTTGTTCCGGTACAGCCCAGTACGATCAAACCCAGTCGCTTCGGTTCGCGGGCAACCTCGATGAGGTCAGTGGTGATCTCCTTCAGCTTCGGCCTCACGTCCGTCGCCAGCCAGCGCCGCAACCTAGGCACGAACAGGAACGCGCCAACAATGCCCAGCGCCACGCCCGCGATCAGGTACAGCATGGTGGCCTTCGGGACGAAGTGCGACAGGTCGGTCCCGGCGCCGGCCACGGTGCTGAACAGGATCAGCAACGTGACGTGCATGATCACCTGCACCGACTGTTGCAGCGCGACCGCCGTGGTGGCTCGCACTGTGCTGAGCCCGCTCTTCTGCAGGATCCGGGTGCTCAGTGCGAGACCGCCGACGCCGGCAGGGGTAGTGGTTGCGGCAAAAGTGTTGGCTACCTGGGCGATTGATAACTTCCAGAAGTCCACCTTCTCGTCGGCGGATGCCCACAACGCGGCTGCCGCCCCCACATACGTCGATGCTGAGATCGCCAGGCCCAGCAGCGCCCACCAGTAGTTCGCTTTGCCCAATTCGGAAAAGAACGTCGGCACGGTGCTGATGAACGGGTACGCGACGTAGACCAGTGCGACGAGTAGCACCAACTGGATGAGCTGACTGCGGGTGAACCGGGTAATCGTCTCGGTTTTGATCTTTTCCGTGCCGGTTTGACGCATGACGGCGGCCCGGCTTCGGGAGATGACGCCACCCGCGTCGTTGACCGAATCCCGAATATATTTCGGCACAGCGGATTTCGTGAGCCGCCGCGACGCGGTCAGCACGGTGTCTTTGCCGAGCGCGTCGATGGCGGCGTCCACTGCGGAGTCCGCGCCGTAGAGGGCCGACGTCGTCACCAGCAGCGCGGCAATGTCGGCCTGCAGTTGGTTGTTGGTGGCGCCGTACTCGGCGCTGCCGAATCCGCCGAAGAGGACGGTCCCGTCGTCGACGGTGATTTCCCCGTCGCGCAGGTTGCCGTGGGAGATCTGGTGATCGTGCAGGATTCGCAGTGACTCCCACACTCGGTCAACCGGTGTCGCGGTGGCAGATTCCTTGATCGGAACGCCACGAATGGGCTTGTGCGCGTAGAGCGTCCAGCCACGGTCGAGCGCGGCGACGGCGATCGTCGTTGTGTTGCCGACGCCCAGGTCGGCGACAGCGATCGCCATCAGGGCACGATGCTCGACCGCTCGGCGCATCGACGCCTGCAGCGGCGCGGCCTCGGAGCCGCGCAGGCGCAGCCGCGACCACAGCTCGCGCAGCGCGCCACCGCTACGTTGGTGTGGCCCGTACATCTCGACCATTGCGGTGCCCTTCTCGGCGGCTGCCGAAAGGACCAGCGGCCCGGATCCGGCCGGGCGGACCACCGTGAGCTTGGAGACCACGAATCCACGTTTGGCCATCGCACGAACCGCGCCATCCAGCGGCACCTCGAGCGCGGGAGTTCCGCTGACTAGGACCACCAGCGCGCCGACGAACCACCCCACCGCCAGCCCCAGCAGTGAGCGGGCCGGCACGATGGCGCTGACCACCAGGTGAATCGGCACGAAGGCCAGCAGCAGCGTCCACCACCAACGTCGCCAGCGGGCGGGCAGCCACGGACCGGACACCGTCAGCACCGCGGCGAGCATCGCGATCCAGCGCGGGTCGTCGAGGATCTGGGCCAACAGCGTGCGTAGCCGGTCGGATAGGTCGAAGTGCCATTGGAGTAAGGCGAGGCGCTTGCTGCTGATCGACAGCGCGAGAAAGGCGAGGAGTGCGGCGCCCGCGTAGGCACCGAGCAGCTTCCATTGCCGGCTGACGATCAGCTGGATCAGGATCATGAACGGCAACGCCAGGATCGCCGCGCCGTACACCAGGTAGACCAGGTCAGCTTGGGTGGGGGAGAGCACCCCGATGATGCGGGAGATGGATCTCTCCAGCTCGTCCCACCGGGTGCGGGTGATCAACGAACTGGTGATTATGGTCGCCAGCAATACCGCCGACAGCACCAGCCGCAGGATGTCGTTGGTCCGTCGAATGAGTGGTTGCAGCAAGCTGCCGGAAACGACGATTTCGCGCCCGTCGACCTGCATGCTTCACGGCACCTCCGGCCCGCGTCGTCAGCGGCCCGCCGACAACATAACCGGATACCCGCGTCGCAGGCTCGACGCCGGGCTAACTATGCACGGGTTTTCTGCGCCGCTGTGCCCCGTGTGCTCTGGATGCGGGTCGGCCCCGACGGGGCCTGGCGGGTGCGGTGCGCGCCGGCGGCGCTGCCTTGGGTGCGGGGGCCCGGTAGGGCGCGATGTCGCCGACCAGCTTGGTGACCGGTTCGCAGTGGGCGGTCACCTGTTGTGGGCGCACGTTGATGCCAGCTCTGCGCATCAGCGCCGAGAGGTCTTTGCGTTGCTCGGGAAGCACCACGGTGACCACGTCACCGGCGCTGCCGGCCCGCGCGGTGCGCCCCGAGCGGTGCAGATAGGCCTTGTGTTCGGCCGGTGGGTCGACGTGCACCACCAGCTCGACCTCGTCGACGTGCACACCGCGCGCGGCGATGTCGGTGGCGACCAGCACGCGTGCCGTTCCGGAGCTGAATGCGGCAAGGTTGCGGTCCCGTGCGGGCTGAGACAGATTGCCGTGCAGGTCAACCGACGGGACCCCGGCCTCGGTGAGCTGGCGGGCCAGCTTGCGAGCCTGATGCTTGGTGCGCATGAACAGGATCCGGCGGCCGGTGCCGGAAGCCAGCCGATGTATCAGCTCCTTTTTGGCGTCGGCACCCGCGACGTGGAAGACGTGGTGGGTCATCTCAGCCACCGGCGAGTTCACTTCGTCGACCGAGTGGGTCTTCTCGTTGCGCAGGAACCGCTTGACCAGCTTGTCGACGCCGTTGTCGAGCGTGGCGGAGAACAGCATTCGCTGACCGCCGGCCGGGGTGGCAGCCAGGATGCGGGTCACACCCGGCAGAAAGCCCAGGTCGGCCATGTGGTCGGCTTCGTCGAGCACGGTGATTTCCACCGAGTCGAGGCTGATCAGGCGCTGCCGCATCAGGTCTTCCAACCGGCCCGGGCAGGCGACGACGATGTCGACTCCTGACTTGAGTGCGGTCACCTGGCGGCCTTGCGGCACGCCGCCGAAGATCGTGCCGACCTTCAGGTCGTGGGCGGCGGCCAGCGGGGCGAGCACGGCGGTGATCTGCGTCGCCAGCTCGCGGGTGGGGGCCAGCACCAGGCCGGACGGCCGCGAGGGCCGCCGCTTGCCCGATGCGAGCCGGGCCGCCAGCGGGATGGAAAAGGCCAGCGTTTTGCCGCTGCCGGTCTTGCCGCGGCCGAGAACGTCGCGGCCGGCGAGGGTGTCGGGCAGGGTGTCGACCTGGATCGGGAACGGGCTGGTGATTCCTTGCGCGGTGAGCACGCCGATCAGGCGTGCGGGTACGCCGAGTTCGGCGAAAGTTCTTTGGGTAGTCATGTTTTCGGTGCCTTTCAGGCATCGGGTGTGCCGCGTGGCCGCGACGACTCAATGTCGTGCGGCGGTTCAGCACAAGGTGGCGAGATTGCCGGTGGGCAAAATCGATCGCCGCGAGAAAATCCTGTGCTGGATGCACGAATCATCGAGATCCGGTGAGTTCCGGTGGATGACGGAGCGTTCCACGACGTTGTCAGCATCTGTGTTGGTGACGCCAACGTTGCTCAAAGCCTATCTGATGAACCGTTCACCGCCCTCACGAGGTGACATGTGTCACCTTCCTGCGAGCGTGCGTGTGCGACACGTCTTCTGCGGATCTCGCGGGCTTGCGATGATCGGTGCATGGCCGAGCGTGACCGCGACGAGTCCGGCCGACCCCGAAGCGCCCGCCCGCGCGATGCTCTGGGCCGACCACTGCCCCGTGGCAGTCAAGGCATTCGACCGATCCCCGATGACCTCGAGCTGGCACCGGCGGAAACCCTCCGCTACGCCCAGGACCTCCTGGACCAGGGGCTGGCGTTCAACGCGCACGAGGTCCTCGAGGCGGCCTGGAAGAACGGCCCTGACGACGAGCGGATGCTGTGGCAAGGCCTGGCACAGCTCGCGGTTGGCATCACCCACGTCCAGCGCGGCAACGTCAAAGGCGCGATGAGTCTGCTGCGCAGCGCCTCGGCCCGTCTTTGCCACGGCGACCGCCCGGCACGCTACGCGATCGACATCGCTGGTTTGATCGACTTTGTCGATGCGCTGATCGACGACCTCGCGGCGGGTGTGGAGATCGCGCCGGAGCGGCTACGACCACGTCTGGTTGTCGTAGAACCCGGTAGCGGGTGAGGTTCAGGTGTCGAGAGTTGGGGGCTTGGCGGTGGTGGCGTGTCGCGCGGTACCGTGGCCTGATTCGCTGTGAAAGTCGGTTCGGCCCCGGCGCCGGTGGATGATCCCAGCCTTTTAGGCTCAACTACCTCCGCTAGTGAGCAGAGAATATAAATGCCACAGGAACAGCAGAAACCGTCTGAATCGGGGCCCAGCCCGCTCGTCGATGTGGCGCACGCTCTGCGCGACGTCGCCCGATCGCTGGAGGCTGAACCGGACCTAGCAGCACGTGCTAGAGGCCATCGTTGCGTCGGCCACCGACACGGTCCCCGGCGCCGAACATGCCGGGGTGTCGCTCCGCGAACGCAAACTCTTGCAGACCGTCGCCTCGACCAGTGACGTGACGAAGCGAATCAACACCATCGAGCACGAACTCGACGAGGGCCCCTGCCTGCAGGCGCTACTCGATCATCGCAGTTACCGGATCGACGACATGTCGACACGACACTCGGTGGCCCCGGTTTGCCGCGGCCGCCGAAGCGCACGGCGTTCGGTCGATGCTCGGATACAAGCTCTTCACCAGCGGTCGAACCCTGGGGACGCTAGATCTGTACTCCTCGACACCGAACGCGTTCGACGCTGAGTCCGAAGTCGTCGGGGAGGTGTTCGCCGCGCACGCCGCGATCGCGCTGCTCGGGTCCACCCAGCAGGCCGAATGGCAGACTCGCGCTCAACTCCCGCGACACCATCGGGATGGCCAAAGGAATCCTGATGCAGCGCGAACGCCTCACCGACGACCAGGCCTTCAATCTGCTGGTCTCCACGTCGCAAAACGCCAACATCAAACTCCACGACCTCGCCGTCTGGTTAGTGGACAACGCCAACAACACCGCGCGCCGAGCCGAGTAAGCCTTCTCATTGGCGCCCGCTTGGTAGCGCAGGCCCCTTATCCGCGATAATCGGGCAGTGATAGCGCCTGCCGCGGGTCCGAACGAACAGTGACCGTACCCGTGCTGGTGACAGCTGCCAGCGTCGAATTAGCCAGCATCATCGCGCTCGGAGTTCTACTGATCGTTTCTCGGCGGCAACTGACGGGGGCACGGCGCGCACTTGAGCGCAGCCGACAGGACAGGTCCCGCCGCCGCCGACGCCGCGGAGTCGCGCCGTTCGCCATCAGGACGGCCTGGCAGACGGCCGACTCGCTGATCAACAAGGGTATCGGCGCCACGGTGCGCAATTCGATCGAGGACCTCGCAGGCTGGGCCCAGGTCGAACGGCCCGATCTCGCCAGGCTGACCGCCGACGGCCAAGTCGTGATCGTCTTCTCTGATATCGAGGGTTCCACCGAGCGCAACGAGGAGTTGGGCGATCGACGGTGGGTCCAGTTGCTCGACCGGCACAACAAACTCATCCACAAGCGCGTTGAAGATTACGACGGCCACGTGGTCAAGAGCCAAGGCGACGGATTCATGATCGCCTTCTCCGATCCCCGACAAGCTGTCCGCTGCAGTATCGCGGTGCAGCAAGCCCTGCAGGAGAGCGCTGAGCACTGGGACCAGATCCGGGTGCGCATCGGTGCTCACATGGGTACCTCCGTCAGACGCGGAGACGACCTCTTCGGGCGCAACGTGGCGATGGCGGCGCGGGTGGCAGCGCAGGCCGACGGCGGCGAGATCCTGGTCAGCGAACCGGTGCGCGGGGCGGTCGAAGGCCAGTCCGACATCCGGCTCGGCCCCCCTCGCGAGGTCGAACTCAAAGGGTTCGGCGGTAGCCATGCGGTGTATCCGGTCGAACTGCCGATCTGACGCCTGCCCGGCAAACCAGTCCGGTGAAAAGCCTGGTGCTCCTGGCCTTTTGCACCGGACGTAGATCCTGCCGGCTCCGCTCACACGGCCATTCCGCGTACTGTCGGCAATGGCGTGCTGAGTAGATGTAGATAAGGAGCAACCGTGCCGAGAACCGACAACGACAGCTGGGAGATCACCGAGAGTGTGGGAGCGACGGCGCTGGGTGTGGCGGCGGCCCGCGCGGCCGACACCGAGAGTGACGATCCGCTGATCGACGATCCGTTCGCGCGGGTGTTCCTGGACGCCGCCGGAGACGGCATGTGGAACTGGTTCGGCAACCCGAACCTGCCCGACCAGATCGCCAAGGTCGCCCCCGACGTGCCGTTGCGGATGCAGGGCATGCGCGACTACATGGCCTCGCGGACAATGTTTTTCGACGAGTTCTTGATCGACGCCACCGAAGCCGGCGTGCGGCAGGTGGTGATTCTGGCGGCCGGCCTGGATTCGCGGTCGTGGCGGTTGCCGTGGCCCGACGGGGTGACGGTCTACGAGCTTGACCAGCCTAAGGTGCTGGAGTTCAAGTCCGCGACGTTGCGGGAGCGCGGGGCGCAGCCGAGGGCCAACCTGGTCAACGTTCCGGTCGATTTGCGGCAGGACTGGCCGACGGAGTTGCGGCAGGCCGGGTTTGACGTCGACGCCCCGAGCGCCTTCACCGTCGAGGGCCTGCTGCCGTTTCTGCCGTCGACCGCTCAGGACCTGCTGTTCGAGCGCATCCAGACGCTGACTGCCGTCGGCAGCCAGGTCGCCGTCGAAGCGCCCGGCCCGGAATTCGCCAACCCCGACGCCCGCGAGCGGCAGCGAGCGCAGATGCAGCGCTATCGCGAGCTGGCGGCCCAGCTGGGTGGCGAGCAGCACGACTTCTCCGACTTCGAGGACCTGTGGTACTTCGAGGACCGCACCGATGTCGGCGACTGGTTGCTCGAACACGGCTGGGATGTGTCGGTGCTGACGGTCGAGGACGTGATGGCTCTCTACGACCGCCACCCGCCGGAGGGCATCGAGGACGGCGCGCCGCGGGAGCTTGTTCGTGTCGGCGCAGCGGTCGGTGCTGTAGCAGCTACGGCACGTTACATGCGGGGGTGCACCAATCTGGTTCACCCGCAACCGCTTTCATTGGTCTCGATCAACAGTCTAAATGTATCCGAATTGTGGCCAACATGTGGCCGCGTTCCGGGTAGGGTCCGCGCACGTCTGCGCGCACACTCGAAGCCATGCCGCTTCAGCTTCACACTCGGCCAGACCCGAACCATTCGTGCGATACGTGCGGAGGCCCGTGCGAGGTTGTCTCGCAGACCATAACCCCGTGCGACGGCAGCGACACGCCTGCCCGTGAACTGTCGCCGGGGGAACCGCGGTGTGCAAACCCGACGTGCCGGAGCCGAAGACCACGGCATCGAAGAAGAGAGACACGCGCGACTGTGGGCCGCTGAACCGGTCGGCCGGTACCACTTGCGGTAGCGCCGGTCAAGGGCCGGTATCGGTTGCGCGTCTGTTGTGCGGTCAGTCGGAGCGTGAGGTGGCCAGGTGAGCGCACCAGACCACACACTGCCCGGGTGTCTGCAATAGCACAGCCAGACGATTGGGAATCGACCACCATGCCGACCAACACGCACAACAACATGAGCCGCGAAGAGCGCCGCGCGCTGCTTGAGCAGCGACGCGCAGAGGTCGCAGGCCAAATGCGTCGCCTGGCAAAGGAACTAGCAGACCTCGACCGACAGCTTGACGACATCGAGCAATCGGACCGTTAACTGAAGGGCGACTAACTGGCTTAAGCGATAGAGAGCTCGGCGCAACTGATCCAAGAAGGCCCAAGAATGGCGATCTATCCGCTTCGAATGGCGGTCGGCCGAGGTCAGCCGACGCCGGGTTGTCGCCTGTTGTATCGCGCGGCGATCCCTCGACCCTGCAGCCCAACTGGGCGCCGAGGGAGCACACCTTCCCCGGGGGTGGCATAATGATGGCATGAATCGCATACGCCTGAGCACCACTGTTGATGCGCAACTTCTCGGCAGTGCCCGCAGCGTGCGTTCGGGGATTACCGACGCCGCTCTCATCGATGAGGCGCTGAAGGCGCTGTTGGCTCGTCATCGATCCGCTGCGCTGGACGCAAGTTATGCCGCCTATGACGAGCACCCGGTTGAGGAACCGGACGAGTGGGGCGACCTGGCGACGTGGCGGCGGGCAGCGGGCGCTTCGTGAGTGGATTGCCGGCTCGCGGAGAGGTTTGGTGGTGCGAGCTGGCGGAGGTCGGCCGACGCCCCGTCGTTGTGCTGTCTCGTGACGCGGCGATCCCTCGGCTTCGACGCGCCCTGGTCGCGCCATGTACGACGACCATCCGGGGACTTGCCAGCGAGGTTGTCCTCGAACCCGCTTCCGACCCAGTCCCGCGCCGTTCGGCGGTGAACCTGGACTCCGTCGAAAGCGTCTCAGTGGCAGTCTTGGTCAGCCGCCTGGGCCGGCTTGCCGATTCTCGGATGCGTGAGATTTGCGGAGCACTCGCGGTCGCTGTCGACTGTGTCGGTTGACCCGAACAGCCTCGGCTGGTTGCGCAGTCAATCGAGGTCTTCCGCCTGGTGCGCGGCCCGTAGACGAAGACTGCCGAACTCGGGGACTCGCCGCGCCACGACCGTTCGACAAGATGCACGACTCGGTGAGCGCCGGCTCATAAGTGACGTCGCTGCATTCGCATTCCCATGTGGTGTGCTGACCGCAGGAACACGGGATGCTTCCGACATACATGTGTCCGGGCAGCAGCCAGTGGCCCCGCGTGCAGCGGTGCGGTCGTCTGTCCATCTACTTACCCTCAATAAATCGTGTCGTGTCATCGTTAGTATCAGCAGTCACAACCATCACACTGGCATCCGTCGTATCGCGAAGGCCAGCGCGGTTGATGGATCGTTATCCGGCCGTGGGCGTTTCGTTACTGAACGGGAAGCGCGAAGACGTCGACCACGGGTTTAGCCGCCAGGGGTTACCGGCTATCCCGAGAGTTGTCCGCGCGGGAAAGCATGTGTCGTTTCGCCCGGCTATCAGCGACAATCCGCAGAGACCTGATTTGCCGTTGTGCGGAAGCGAGGCGTGGAATGACTACCGAGCCTCTCAATCGCGGTCAGCCCAGATATCGGCGAGCATGCTGGCGCAGGGAAGCAGCGATCGGGCCGATGGTCCAGCCGCCCAGGCGTGCCAATTGCTTGTCGATCAGGTCGAGTCCCTCCATGGTCGCGGCCAGCTGGGCCACCGCGGTCTTTACGTCAGCTTCGGTGACGGGTTGCCCGTCGCGCTGCCAGCCGTAGCCGAGCAGCTGATGCACCCGCGAAGCGAGCCGCGCGAGCGGGAGCGGACCGTGCGCGGCCAGTACCCCGATCGTCAGCTCGGTGATCTCGGTGCCAAAGGTGTTGGGATCAAAGGCCGATCGGAGTCGGTGCACCACGGCGAGTTCATCACTGGCCGCGCGGGTGGGTGCGAGCACGCCGCGGCGCAGCCGCAGCAGTCCCACGCGGCGCAGCAGGTCGTGCAGCGTCAACAGGGGCCGTAGGTCGTCTTCGGTGGCGGCGGGTCGGCCGAGCGGATGCCAGTGTGGGCGGTGTTGTTGCATGTCGCGCACCACCGCCCGGGGCAGCCGTCCGCCTGGCGTGAGTTTGACCCCGTCGGCGGTGAGATCGAGGAGTAGCCGCACACTTTCGGGCACCTCACCGACGACCTGGCGCACCCTTTGGTCGGTTGCGGCCAGGTCGAACGGACGCAGCCGGTTGCCGACCCAGCCGCGCATCTGCTCATGGTCAGGGTGACCTGGGTCGGCGAGCGTGTCCAGCAGCTCGGTATACCCGCCGGGCCCGCCGCAGTCCTCGGGCGGGCAGGCGCCGTAGCCGTCGATGCAGCCCGGTGCCGAATCGCCCGGCCCGAGCACCTCGACATCATGGCTCCAGCCGTCGCCGAAGTCATAGAGATACTCGAACTTGCTTCCCAGATCGACCAGCCGCGCGTCGTCCTCGTCACGCTGATCCTCCGGCCACACCTCCCCGCCGGAAATCTCCATGCCGTAGGTCGCATCCGGCGTGACGAACTGGTGCAGATGTGAGTCGGTCCACCCGATCGCGGCCTGCAGCAGATCGTGCAACTCGGGCAGAATCGCCGACGCGGGCACATCGATCACCCGCGCCACCGCCGGCTCGACGCCACACAACACCACCCGCAAGCGTGTGGTCTTCATTGCGACAAGTCTCTATCGACAAACGACATTGCCGCGCAACACTTCTTGTACTTTCGCCCCGACCCACACCAGCACAGCTGGTTGCGACCCGGAGGCCAGGCGATCAAATCAGGGTCGGCCCTGGCGGCCAGCTGCGCGGCATATTCGGCCCGGGCCTCCGCCGAGTCGGGCTGCTGGTCCCGTTCATCGCACCAAGCGGTAAACGGCGCGACCCGGACCGGCGCGATCGTCAGCGCGGGTATGCCTTCCTCCGCATACTCGATCAGAATCTGCTGAAGCATCCTGCAGTACTGCCGGTGCGGCACCGGCCCGTCCGGGCCACGCACCCGGTCGCTTTCGGCTAGCTTCGGCCATAGCTGCACCGCCTGCTCGTAGTCACCGGCCGGCAGCCACGCCAACGCCACCGCGCCGACCGGGCCGGTAGATTCCGGCGCGGTTTCTTCGTCCGGGCGGGCGCGTGTGGAACGGGCCTGCTCCTGCTCGACCAGGAACGCCATGGCCTGCTCCTGCAGGGCATCGGCGGCCCGGCCCAGCTTGTCCAGGTTGGTCTGCCTCAGGTCGGCGAGTTGGTCGACCAGCCGCTCAGGATCCCGGGTGCGCAGCGCCAACTGCAGGCCGTCGGTCAACCAGTCCAGCGCCGTCGCATGCTGACCCTGGTCGGCGTACTCGAGCCCGGCGGTGTTGTACAGCCACACATCATCGGGTGTGTCGGCCCGCACGGCCGCCCAGATTGGTTCCGCCTCGGTGACGCGCCCCGCCCGCATCAGGATTTCCGCCCGCAGGCACCGCGGGTCCGGTTGCATATCGACGCCGGCATCGATGGCCGCGTCGGCCGCAGCCAGCGCATCGTCGTGCCGACCCAGGGTCGAGTATTCGGTGGACAAGTCGAGATACAGCTCGGCCAGGTCAAACACCTCCGCCGCCGTCGGATCGGCGTCACACATCCGCACCGCGCGCTCAAGCACCGCCACGTAGCGGGCCGAATCCGGCGGGCGCGCGGTGGCCGCCGCATATAACTCCCGCTCCAATCGATCGACCAGACTCATGGACCGCATCCTGCCGCACAGCTACGACGCAGACCAGCGCGAGGTAGGTGTTGCTGATCCCCGGCAGACCACGAGCACATTCTGTTACATGTAACATTGTCGTATGACTGACCGCAGAGTTCGTCAACGGGTCGCCGACCATCGGGAGCGTTTGCGGCGACAGGGCTTGCGGCCGGTGCAGATCTGGGTTCCCGATGTCCGTGCGCCTGGATTCGCGGCTGAGGCTCATCGCCAGTCAGCGTTGGCGGCAGCCAGTCCCGGTGAAGCTGATGATCAGGTTTTTGTCGATGCGATCTCGTCGTTCGGTGACGACCAGGACGAGGAGTGAGACGTGGCGAGCTCTGGACGGCCGCGGGCGGGAAGCATTACGCGGGCAAACCGCGCCCGGTGCTGATCGTCCAAGATGATCGGTTTGACGCCACGTCCTCGATCACGGTCTGCCCGTTGACCAGCGATCCCACCGAGATACCTCTGCTGCGGGTTCCGCTGGATCCCAATGACAGCAACGGTCTGGATGCACCGAGCAGCATCATGCTCGACCAAGTCACGACGATGCCGCGGTCCAAGATCGGTGAGCGCATCGGGAAGGTTTCGGGCGCCGAGATGCTTGCGCTTTCCCGCGGACTGGTGGTTTTCCTCGGCCTCGCGTAAGTCCGCGGACCAGCGCCGCTATGTGTCGCGGCCGATGTCCCAACGGACGGTGAAGCCTTGGCGCAGCACGAGTTCGGTGAGGACGTCGTCGCGCTCGGCCAGTGGCCATGACTCGGCGGCGAACGCGTCGAGGCTGAAGAAGGCGTAGTTGACCGAGGTCTCCGGTGTGGTACGCGGCCGGTAGACCAGGGCATCCAGGTCGCTCCACCAGCGCTGGACGACATCGGCGAGTCGATGACAGGTGTCCCACACGTCGGGGTGCTGGCCGGTGCTGATCTGGTCGTCGACGCCGAGGATGTCCAGGTTGGCCTCGGTGCGCAGGTCGAACACGCGCAGATGCCTGCTGGCGACGAGGCGAACCAGGTGGTGGGTGGCGTGGTCGGCGGGGATCACCAGTCCGGTGGGTCGGTAGCGCTCCCGGAATGCACCGGTGAATGTGCTTGCCGCATAGCGGGTCCGGAAAGCGCCGGATTCGGGGTCGAAACGAAAGCGCGGCGTCGGGAAGCCGTCCCAGGTCCATTGTGTCGGTGGGGTGGCGTCGACGCGCCACAGTTCGGTGCCTTTGTCGACGCGGCGGCGTCGCAGGCCGACGGGCCGGGCGTCGGGCAATGGTGCCCGGTAGCCGGCGGGAAGGTCAGGCACCGACGGCGGCGAGCATCCGCCACGCGGTGTCGGCCGTCTTCGGGCGGCGCAATGCTGCGGCGATGGAGACGCCGCCAAGGTCGTCGTGGCGCAGCCGCATGATGCGGTCGGCCGCCAACGGGTCCGACGTGAACCGTGTGAGCAGTTCGAGGATCCGCGGCAGATCGGGTCGCACCCGGTCGTCGTCGAATTGCCAGGCCGGGAACCAGGTTTGGTTGCCCACCGCGGAGCCAAGAAGTTTGCCCCGGCTGCGCAGCCGGTGGACGGCCTGCGGGGACTTCAGTCCGAGCCGGGCTTGGACCTGCGGTGTCGGCAGCGAGCCCTCGACGAACTCGCGGGTCAGGGCGCTGCGGCGCTCGTCGTTGAGGCTGCGGGCGGCGATGCGCTGCAGCGTTCCGTGCGGCTCCGTCGGCGCACCTAGAATGGCGTCAAGGACCTCGGCGAACCCGGAGTCCTTTTGCGCGCGCTCGGCGACCTGGCGGGCAAGCGGGGCTAGGGCAGTGGGCATGCTTCCATGCTACCAGGCGAGCGTGCGATCGAAACAATTGAAACACGAAGAGGCAGGCCCCCAAGCACGCGTCGCTAATGCCACAAACGCGCACGTGCGAATCGAGCTTGAGGACGGTGGTCCGGTCGGCCGGGGGCGTTGCCGGTAGCGTCGAGAAGCGTGCGACTGCGTCACCTGTTTCTTCAAGGGCACCGAACCGTAGCAACAAACGGCTTCGACGCTGGCCCTTTAACCGTGCTGTTCGGGAAGAACAACGCGGGCAAGACCAACCTGCTCGAGGCGATTTATAACCTGTTCGTGCCGTCGGACACCCGAGCCGTTCGCGTATGGGAAATCAACCCAGACGAGACGGACATCCTGCAAACTTGGTGCGCGGTATTCGCTGATCTAGAACCAGGAATCCCGTTTGATGAGGCGGTCGCGACGGCAATTGAAGAGGCGGTGGGCCCGCCGACTAACCGGGCAGCGTTCGCTGGGCAGGGTAGCTTGCTAGAGGTTCCCGACGAAGACATCGATCCGGGCGAATACTTATACTTTCCGGACACGATCCCGGGTCCCGATTTGAACGTGATGTTCCTAGACTGGGAGTTCAAGGACCTTCAGGAAAGGGTCGAGGCGGCGATAGCGTCTCTTGCGAGCGATGGAGATGACTCGTGGCCATGGATCGAACCCATTGATCCGACCGTCGATTCCGTTGGATTTGAAGTAAATCTCACGGTGCTCCTTTTAGCCCGGCGGCTCGGTTCGCTTGCAACTGATCTTCTTCCGGATTTCGTCGACGGCTCAATCGTTGCCGAGGTCACCAACCCCCGAGAGTGGGGACGAACAAAAAAGATCGCCCTCGCCTTCGAGGAGCGAGTTGGTGCTAACTATCAGGCCGTCGATGTTTGGGGCCATGGGGCCGCGCGGTGGATGGCTGCGGCCGTGCAGATTGCGTTGCGCCTGTTAGCGCAATACCCGAACATGATGACCTTGCGTGACGCGGGCCCCCGAAGTTTTTCGGGCTATGTTTTGTTGGTCGACGAGCCCGAAGCCCACCTCCACCCCGCAGCCGTGGCGAGCACAGTGCGCTGGTGCCAACGGATGGTCGATCACGGCTTCACCGTCGTAGTAGCAACCCATCATGAGGAATTCCTGCGAGCACCAGGCGATGATGTGGCCTTGGTGCACGTCACCAAAGACCACTCGTATACCAATACCCGGACCCTCCACTCGCGCAGAACCGCCGTGCTCAGGGAGTTAGCGGCCGATGTCGGCATGCACCCGGCGACCGCGCTCTCACTGCACCGCGCAATCCTTTTCGTCGAGGGCACCCTCGACGAAGCGGTCCTCGACGAATACGGCGGCTTGGAACTCGACGCCGCTGGAGTCAAGATCTTCCCCATACACGGCACCAAGAATCTCGAGGGACTCGTCACGGCAGAAGTCGTGACCGAGCTTGACATCAAGGTCGGCATCCTCACCGATGCCACTGACCCGGCGACCATGCTTCAGCGGTCAGGGAACAAGCGATCTTCGGAAGAACGCAAGGTGGTCAGGGTCGTGATGTGACCGATGAGGAGGACATGACAGTGGCGAGAACCGACAACGACAGCTGGGAGATCACCGAGAGTGTGGGCGCGACAGCGCTGGGTGTGGCGTCGTCGCGGGCGACGGAAACCGAAAGCGACAATCCGCTGATCCGCGATCCGTTCGCGCGGGTGTTCCTCGACGCCGCCGGCGATGGTCCGTGGAACTGGCTCCGCGGTCATGAGCTGCCCGCCGAGCTCCTCGAAGCCGAGCCCGAGTTGGCGCTGCAGAGGCAGGCGATGGTCGGCTATATGGCTTGCCGGACAGCCTTTTTCGACGAGTTCTTTATCGACGCCACGAAAGCGGGTATCCGGCAGGCGGTGATCCTGGCGGCGGGCTTGGATTCGCGGTCGTGGCGGTTGCCGTGGCCCGACGGAGTGACGGTCTACGAGCTCGACCAGCCCAAGGTGTTGGACTTCAAGGCGTCGACCTTGCACGAGCACGGAGCCGAACCGGCGTGCCACCGGGTCGCTGTGCCGGTGGACCTGCGTCAGGACTGGCCGGCGGCGTTGCAGCAGGCCGGTTTTGATCCGTCGGCACAGAGCGTGTGGTCTGTCGAAGGGTTGACGCCGTACTTGCCGGCGGCGGCCCAGGATCTGCTGCTCGAGCGCGTTGACGAGCTCACTGTTACCGGCAGCCGCGTCGCCGTCGAGGCGCTCGGGCCCGACTTTGCTGACCCCGACGTGCGCGCCAACCGCCGTGAGCGGATGGACCGGATGCGTGCGGTCATGGCCAAGGTAGACCCGACGCGTGAGATCCCCCGCAACGACGAGCTGTGGTATTTCGACGAGCGCGAAGACGTCGGCGACTGGTTTCGCCGCCACAGCTGGGACGTGACAGTTACCCCGTCGTATGAGCTGATGGCCAGCTACGACCGAACGCCACCCAAGGAGGTAGCGGACACCACCCCGCACAACCTGTTCGTGGCAGCGGAGCGGGTGAGGACGTAGGCGGCTGCTGCAGAGGACCTGATCGGTTGCCCCACCGGCCAGTTATGCAGTAAGAGGCAGGTATGCGGTCACGAAGGGGTGTCGCCGCACTGTTGGCGGCGGTGCTGGTCGTCATGATGCTGGTCACCGCTACGCCCACGTCGTACGACGCGCCCGCCTTCGTCGCGAATCCGGTCGATCACGTCGACACGCTCATCGGTACCGGCAACGGCGGCCAGAATGTGGGGGAGATCAACAACTTCCCCGGCGCCTCGGTGCCGTTCGGCATGGTGCAGTACTCGCCGGACACCGTCGACGACTATGCGGGCTATGCCCACGCCAATGGGCAAGCCACCGGGTTCAGCATGACGCACGCCTCGGTGGGCTGCGCGGCGTTCGGCGACATCTCGATGCTGCCGACCACCACCCCGATCGGCTCGAAGCCCTGGGCCGCCTCGGAGGAGATCGCCCACGACAACACCGAGGTGGGCGTGCCCGGCTACTACACGGTGCGGTTGCCCGCAACGGGAGTGACCGCCGAACTCACCGCCACCACCCGCACCGGCGTGGGCCGGTTCCGCTATCCCGGCAATGGTCAGCCGGCGTTGTTTCGCGTGCGTTCCGGCGGGTCGCTGGCGGGCAACTCCGCGGCGAGCATCCAGATCGGCAAGGACAGCACCACGATCACCGGATCGGCGACCAGCGGCGGGTTCTGCGGCCAGGACAACGTCTACACCGTGTACTTCGCGATGAAGTTCAGTCGGCCGTTTACGTCGTATGGCACCTGGGACGGGTCGTCGGTGTTCGCCGGCGCCCGCAGCGCGAATTCGAGTCATAACAGCGGGGGATACGTGGAGTTCCCGGCGGGCTCGGTGCTCGAGGTGCAAACCGCGCTGTCCTACGTCAGTGTCGAGGGAGCGCGAGCGAACCTGCTCGCCGAGGGTGGGAAGAGCTTCGAGGATGTCCGCGCTGCCGCATCGAGCCAATGGAAGACCGCGCTGTCGCGCATCAAGGTGGCCGGTATTGCCGATGCCGGCGACGTGGAGACCTTCTACACCGCGCTCTACCATTCGTTGTTGCATCCCAACACTTTCAACGACACCGACGGTCGCTACCTCGGATTCGACGGTCACATCCACGCCGTGGCCGACGGGCACACTCAGTACGCGAACTTCTCCGATTGGGACACCTACCGGGGGGTGGCCGCTTTGCACGGACTGCTGTTCGGACAGCAAGCCAGCGATATGGCCCAGTCGTTGGTGCGCGACGCCGAGCAGAGCGGATCGTTGCCGCGATGGGCGCTGGCTAATGCTGCGACGGCGGAGATGACCGGAGACAGCGTGGTGCCGCTGATCGTGGGCCTATATGCGTTTGGCGCTAAGGATTTTGACGTCAAAGCGGCGCTGCACTACATGGTCAACGCCGCGACCCAAGGGGGTGTCGGCCGCAATGGTTACGTGGAGCGGCCAGACATCGGCACCTACTTACGGCACGGCTACCTGCCGCTGAATACGGCGTCGTGCCCCGATCGGATCCCCGCTGCCTCGATCACGCTGGAGTGGTCGGTCGATGACTTCACGATCTCCCAATTCGCCAACGCGCTAGGCGATTCCGCGACCGCCACCGAATTTCAGAACCGGGCACAGTACTGGCAGAACCTGTTCAATCCGACCACCCACTACATCTCGCCCCGCAATGCCGCCGGTGACTTTCTTCCGGGCCCCGCGGTGGTGCCGCCCGCCCCGGGCTGTTTTAGCCAGCTCGGGTTCGACGAGGGCAATGCCGAGCAGTACGTCTGGTATGTGCCGCAGAACATCGCCGGGCTGGTGACCGCGCTCGGGGGCAGAAAGGCGGTGGCCGACCGGCTCGACCGGTTCACCGAGCAGCTCAACGCGGGGCCTGAGCAGCCGTATTTGTGGGCCGGTAACGAGCCGGGCTTCGGAGTGCCGTGGCTGTACAACTACGTCGGTCAACCATGGAAGACCCAGGATTTGGTCGACCGGGTGCGCCGCACGCTGTTCAGTCCTACACCTGATGGCGAGCCGGGCAACGACGACCTCGGCGCGATGTCGACCTGGTATGTCTGGGCGGCCTTGGGTGTGTACCCGAGCATTCCGGGAGCACCGATCCTCACGGTGAACACGCCGCTGTTCGATCGGGTCGAAATCGCGCTTCCCGCAGGCAAATCCATCCGGATCTCTGCCCCGGGGGCGTCCGGGCCCCACCGGATGAAGTACTTCAACAGTCTGCACATCGACGGCCGGCCCACCGATAAGACGTATCTTCCCGAGTCAATCATCCGCGACGGCGGCGAGCTCGGGTTCTCGCTGTCCCCCAAACCCAATACGGTCTGGGGCACCGCTTCGTCTTCGTTGCCGCCGTCGTTCGGTGCGGGCAGCCTTGCGGTGACCACCAACGTCTCGCCCGCCGTCGTTCCTATGGCACGGGGAACCAGCCGGACCGTGACCGTCAACCTGCAACGGATGATCGACGGCCCCGGCGACTACAGGATCACCGGCACGTCCCACAGCGAGGGGATCACGGCGGCACCGGTATCCGGACATTTCGCCGCCGACGGATCTGGTGCCGCGACCGTCGCGATCACAGTGGCGCAGTCAGTGCGCGACGGGTACTACCCGCTGGTGCTCAGCACCACCGTCGGCAAGGGCGCCAGGACGTTTACGCTCCTCGTAGCGGTCGGCGAGGCCGGGGAGTGAGGACTGGCTGCCTGTTACCGTGCTCGGCGGGCAAGGTTTTCGGCGTCGAGGATCAGCACGCTGTGGCTTTCCGACTGAATCCAGCCACGGTCGACGAAAGTGCCGAGCGCCTGGTTCGTCGCCTCCCGGGACGAGCCAACCAGCTGAGCAATCTCCTCTTGCGTCAGGTCGTGGGCCACTCGCAGCGCGTCGCCTTCACGGGTGCCGAACTGTTGTGCCAGCAGCAGCAGTTGCTTGGCGACTCGGCCGGGGACGTCGGTGAAAATCTGCTCAGTCACTTTGTTGTTGGTGCGCCGCAGCCTGCGGGCCAGCACCCGTAGCAGCTGTTCGGCGACCTCGGGGCGATCGACCATCCATCCGCGCAGCGTGTCGCGGTCCAAAGGCACCGCGCACACCTCGGTGAGGGTGGTCGCGCTGGCGGTGCGCGGGGCGTCGTCGAAGACCGAGAGCTCACCGAACATCTCCGGCGGACCCATGACCGCTAGCAGGTGCTCGCGGCCGTCCGGTGAACGGCGGCCGATCTTGACCTTCCCGGAAATGATGATGTACAGCCGGTCTGCGGGTTCTCCTTGAGCGAACACGGTGCACCGGCGCGCGAAGTCGACGGGCTGGAGTTGTTTGGTTATCGCGTCCATGGCGCTCTCGAATCCCTGAAATATTTCGGTCTTGGCGGCGGTCGCGTCCACACAGCCTCCTATAGGTGCGTTGGGCGGGTGTCAGGACGACAGTGCGGCGTTGCGGTAGTGGAGCGGTCCTTATCACCTGGTATATGCCTGTGAGAGGCTGGCCGTTTGGCCCGTACGCTGCATGGCAGTGTGTTGTCGCGCAACTATGCGGCCGAGGGTATCGATCGGAAAGTGCTGTGCGGCAGGCGCTCTGGGTACCCCAGGAATGAGCGGAGCAGTCATGGTGATCCCCGAGCATGCGGTTCTCACCGGAGTGTTCGGCACGAGCAACTACTCAGCGAGGACAGCTGCTTCATCCCAGACCGGTTGAGCTTCTCAACATCCTCAACCCTACACCCTGCGGGCGGCGGCGGACTGCTGTGGCTGGTTTCTGTGATGTCCGGCGCTCAATGGATGTCGAAATGCCGATCATGCTGTACACGTCCTCGGTGAACTGCGTCAACTCTGTTACCCGCGCTCAATGATCCAGCCCGGAACACCTTATTCTCAATGGAACTCGGCGAAATAGCCGCGGCGCAACCGCCACGAGATGATTGCTCTCGATCGTCTGCTTGTACCCGACGAGTCGATAACGCGCGGCAGTTGATTCAGCGGACTATCAGTGCCCATCGGGACCAGTGAGCTCTCTGTGCGCATGGTCGGCCCATGACGCTGGGGCTGCCGGCGCACGTTCAGCAGCAGACCGCCACGATGGCGACTGCACCGAGCCGGCCGCTGTGACAGGGCCACCCATAACATCGAAAACATCACGGTCCAGCCAGCTTTGGCTGTGGAGGGGCTTCTATCCCCCATCCAGCAAGGACGGCGGGTAGTTCGGAAAGTGAAGCGGGGGCTATATTTCCCGAATGGCTGTCACCGAGTCCCGTGAAGTCGTCATCGAGGCAACGCCCGACGAGATCATGGACGTGTTGTTCGACCTCGAGTCGTTGACCGAGTGGTCGTCGGCGCATCAAAAGGTTGAAATTCTCGAGCGGGACGAGCAAGGCCGCCCAAGCAAATCTCGGCAGGTCGTCAAAATCGCGGGCATCAGGGATGAGCAGGTGCTGGCCTACTCCGCTCACGATGACGGCGTGAGCTGGACACTAGTCAGCGCCAGACAACAACGCGCGCAGGACGCCCGCTACACGCTGACTCCCGAAGGCGATTCCACTCGGGTCCGCTTCGAGCTCACCGTGGACCCCTCCGTGCCCCTCCCGGGATTCGTGATCAAGAGGGGGGCCAAAGGTCTGATGGACACGGCCACCGAGGGCCTGCGCAAGCGCGTGCTCAAGGTCAAGAAAGGCGGCAAGTAGCGTCCCATCCCAGGAGTGCCCCGACGTCGGTGATCGGCTCGGTCTCGATGAACGCCCCCCGAAAACGCGGAAAACAAATAAGAAACATCGAAGGCATGCTCAGTCCAGGAACCACCCGGTCGTTTGGTTGAAGCTGTTCCAGCAGGGAAGACCCTGCGGCAGAGGAGAGTTGCTTCTGGGCTTCTGTGAATAGGCTTTCCACCTGACCAACCGCCGATTCGTTGTACGCTTCGCCGAGCCACCTCTGCCCGGGTGAGGAGTTGCGGTGCGCCGCATAGCCGGAGGAGCTGGGAGGAACTGATGGACAGTCCGAATCGGTGGATGACGCATGAGCCGCGCCGGGCGGTGGCGGTGGTGGGCACGCTGATGCCGCATCTGGCCGCCGAGCGTCATCACATTTACCGCAGCGTGACCGCGCTGGCGCTGTTGGCGGCGTTGATCGCCGCGGCGTTCGGGTCGTTGTCGATTGCGCTGGTGCTGGCCGCGGCGGCGTTGCCGGCGGCGGTGTTGACCTATATCCACGACCACCGGTCTGTGGCATGACGAGCCGCTGACCGTCATCGCCGTGACGTTTGCACTGTCACTGGTTCTGGGCGTGGGTGTGGGGTTTTTGCAAACCTATTTCACCCCGGGGATCGCACTGGCCGCCGGCCATTACCGACTCCCGCCGATGTCGCGGATCCTCGAACTGGGTGTGCTGGTGCCGGTGGTGGCGTTCGTGGCGGTGCTGGTCGCGCCGCTGCTGGTGACCGCCCGCGCGGCGTTTCGCCATCCGATGGATGTGGTGGTCACCTGTGCGCTCAGCGGCGCCGCGCTGTCGCTGGGCCTGAGTGTGGTGGTCCAACACGGCGCGTTCACCCACCTGCAGGCCACCGCGGGTGACCCGGTGAGCGTGGCGTTCATCGCGTTGACCCTGGGATTTTTGCAGCCGATCGTGTTGGCCACCGCGGCCGCGGTGGCCGTCTTGGGGTTGCGCAGCCCCGGGGTCAACCCGGCCGTGGGCGTGATCGAGGGCCTGGTGTTGGTGGTGCTCTATGAGTTGGCCACCACGCTGCTGCAGCCGTACGGGACGCGCGGGATTGTGCTCACCATGCTGGTGGCGTTCGTGCTGGCCGGGGCGGGCCTTTTGGCCACGCGCACCGCGCTGCACACCGCCGTCGACGCCGCGCCCGATGTGGGCCCCGTCGAGCACCGATTGCACGGGGCGGTGGTGGCCGCGATCATCGTCGTGGTGGTGATGCTCGCCGCGGGGGTCACCGCAGCCGTGGTGTTTAGCGGCCCATCGACCCAGCCCAAGCCCCCCAGGACCGGACCCGGCGGCGGGGTTGTTCCCACACCCCACGCGCTCGGCGGCGGGACGATCAATTTCCCAGACGGAGTCACCCTCACCGTGGCCCCCGGCTGGACGATCGTCCAATCGTCACAGACCTGGGTCTTGCTCGCCAACAGCGACAACAGCGCGCTGATGGAGGCCGACTCCGGCAAGCCGGCGATGCCGGATATCACCGAAGAAGCAGGCTTCATGGCCGGTCAGGACACCCTACGCAGTGGACTCACGAACGTGGTTGAGGAACCCCAGGGGGTGCAGACGGTGCAGGGCAACAACTTCACCCAGTCCCTGCAGGTCAACTACACCGCCAATCGCCAAACCAACCAGGGCACGACGCAGCTCTACGGGATCTGGGTGACGCTGTTTAACGCCTCGACCCAAATTGTCGGCTTCATCGATTTCCGCGCCAACAGCCCCGACGCGTTTCAGGCGGCATTGCCCGACGCCAAGAGCATGCTCGCCTCCATGCTGTAATCGCCGGCCGCCCTGCGGGCGCGCGGGCGATTACAGCGGTGCCGCCCCCCGGGGGCGGCCGGGGACGGTTCGTCGTGACCGGCGGGTCGCTGGCGAGACGCCGTTGGCACGCGGCGGCGGGGCAAGTTTGTTCGGCTGTTGTACTGCGCTGCGCGTTGTATTGAGCACCAATGGCTTTCGGCAAGGGGTTCTCTACAGGTTTATGGCTTGCCGTGATCGGGGTGGGGGACGGTTCGCAGGTCCAGGCGTGGGATCGCGTCAAAGTCTGACGGATTGCAGCTGTATAGCGGCAGGTCATAGGCAATGGCGCTGGCGGCGATCAGTGCATCATAAGCGCGTGCCGCCGGCTTTCGGCCGGACGCTCGCAACGATGCGGCAACTGACCCAAATGCGCGCGCAGACTCGGCATCGAAGACCAGCACGTCGAAGTCCGACTCCGCCTGCTGCAGATGCGCCTGGCGTGCCGCGCGCTCTTCGTCGGTATGGGCGACATGCGGCCCCACCGACAGCTCGGCCAACGTGATCGCGCTGATCACGGCTTCGTCGGGCAGATCTGCAGGGTCGTCGATGCGCCCAAGCAGGATCTCACCGTTGATGTGTCGAGCATCCCTCTCGACGCCGGCCCAGGGGTCACAGCGTTGGATCAATGACGGTGTCGATGTCACGTCGCAGCACGTCGGGGTCAACGCGAGGCAACCCTTTCCTGCGCTCAATGAGTTCGACAGGTCTGGCGCTGCGGCGTGGCAGCGGGCGCAACTCGGCGACCGCGCGCCCGTCCCGGGTGACGATCACACGTTCGCCGCGCTCCACACGGTCCAGCACCTCTCCTCCTCTATTACGGAGGTCGCGCACGGTCACTGACTCCACAGCCGCAGTGTATCACCGGTGAGACAGAATCCAGCCTGAACAGGCGCACGCGACAGATGCGACGTCGTTGTTGTCGCGATAGGTGTCTCGGGCTCATTCAAGGTGATATCAAGATCGGTGCCGTTGCGATGAGACGCTGGGGTATTGCACAGACCCACGAGGCCCCGGAGCGGTACCTGGTGTTTTCTGTCACTGATTGGCGTCTGCGCGGCTTTAGCAGGGCTAGAGGGGGTACACCGGGTCAATGAACGAGTTGAAGTTTCTGGAGTTGCACGGCGATCGGGTCGCTTACCGCGACGACGGTCACGGGGAAGTCCTGCTGCTGATCCATGGCATGGCCGGAAGTTCGGAGAGTTGGCGGTCGGTGATACCGCAGCTGTCGAAGAAGTTCCGGGTGATCGCCCCGGACCTGCTAGGCCACGGCGAGTCGGTGAAACCCCGCACCGACTATTCGCTGGGCGCATTCGCGGTGTTTCTCCGCGATTTCCTCGACGAACTCGGCGTCACCCAGGCGACCGTGGTCGGCCACTCGCTCGGCGGTGGGGTCGCCATGCAGTTCGTGTATCAGCATCCCGATTACGTCAAGCGGTTGGTCTTGATCAGCAGCGGCGGCCTGGGTCCCGATGTCGGGCTGATACTGCGGCTGCTGTCGGCGCCCGGGGCGGAGCTGGTGTTGCCGATCATCGCGCCCAAGCTGGTGCTGACCGTCGGCAACAAGCTCAGGTCATGGTTGCGAAGCGCAGGCATCCAGTCGCCGCGCGGTGCGGAGCTGTGGAGCGCCTACTCGTCGCTGTCAGATCCGGACACCCGGCAGTCGTTCCTGCGGACGCTGCGATCCGTGGTCGATTACCGCGGGCAGGCGGTCAGTGCGTTGAACAGGCTGGGGCTGCGCACCGACCTACCGGTCATGGCGATCTGGGGCGAGCGGGACAACATCATTCCCGTCCACCACGCACACGCCGCGCACGAAGCGCGCACGGACGCCAGGCTTGAGCTGCTGCCCGATGTCGGTCACTTCGCGCACGTGGAGGCGCCCAACGAGGTCGTCGAGCTGATCGAGGACTTCATCGCGACCAGCGACCGTCGGGATGTGGAGAGCCCACAGCCGAGCTCGGAGTCCGCGCCGGGCTCAGCGACCTGACCGGAGGACGTCGGGGGTCCAGGCCGGCCACGCCGACGAGCCGACGAGGAAGCCGTCGTTCATCTGCGCGATGATGCGGGGGCCGCTGAGCCCGCTGTTGTCGTACACGGTTGTCGAATCGCACCGGGTGATCGCGGCGGCGACGAGCCCCCAAAGACGTTGGTAGCGTTCGCGAATCTTATCCTCGGGCACATGATGTCCGCCGGCGCTGACCCGGTGCCGGACCCGCTCGACCGCCAGCTCCTCGGGGATCAGCAGGACATGCAGGACGATCGTGTAGTCCGCCGCATGGGCGGTATCGATCAGTTCGAGCTTTGACGGATGGGAGAACACCGTCTCGGCGATGAACGATGCGCCCAGCTCGATGAGCTTGGCCCTCGTCTTTGCCGCCACCCGCGCAGCCTGATACGCATGCGGGGACGGGTCATCGGGCCAGCGTTGTCTGGCGATCTCGTCGGCGTTCACGAAGGCGCTGCAGGGCAGCAGTGGCGCCAGGGTGAGTTCGACGAACGTCGACTTGCCGGCTCCGTTGGGTCCGACGACGAGATCGAGCCGCTTCATCGGGTGGGCGCGGCGCTGGCCTTCCTGCTTCGTGGCGCTTTCCCTTTCGCGGCCAGCACGACCGAGGACCCATCAGGGCGGTGCTCGACGATGTCACCGTTGTCGTCGAGGGCCACGGTGGTGATGCCGCGCTCGGCCAGCAGGGTCCCGTAATGCGATCCCGCCAATTTCTCTTGGACGGCCGCGGCGATCTCGGCGTTGAACACCGCGCCCTCTTCGACGCTCAGTTCGCGCAGCTCCAGATTCGCCGGTCAGCGCGGCCTCGACCCGGCGCCGGGCCGCGGTCTGCTGACTCGACACCGCGCGTCCCACCCGAGCCCAGTGGTCGAGCTGCTGCTTGGCCGAGCGGCTTTGTCGCGCACCCTCGGCGGCCGCGCTGTCCATTAAGTCGGCGGCGACACGGGTCACTCGATCAGCGGTGTTCGCCATAACGCCTCCCCGATGTAGCAATCTGCTTCAACTGTAGCGCAGTGCTACAGCCTGAGCCGTTCGGTCAATAGGCCGCCTAGTTGCAAGCGGTCCAAGCGGCTCCGCCGGCGCTTCCAAAATGGCATCGAGGACGGGTCACCGGGTACCTTGTTTGTGTCGGCGCAACGGTCGGTAGGGGGTTCGGCGATCCCTGATCTCGGCCGGAGTGAGGATGCGGCCACGAGGCAGGCTGCCCTGAGCAGGGCGTGCAGATGGCCAAAACGACGATTTCGCTTTTCGTCCTCTTTTGGACTCATCAGCATAGATCTACATCCGACTGAAGCGGTGACGACAGACAGATAGAGAACAGAGGGAGGGGCGGTTAGCAGCCCCCGTTACTGGAGTCTGAGCATTCAGTGGTCGCCGCAGATCTGGCGAACGAATGAGCCCGTCGAGGTGGCAGACGAGAGGCCGACACTTCTATAGCAGGCACTCCCGCCACGTTTGCTGCAAGCAAGCGATGGCAAGAGCGTCGCACGATGTCGGCGTCGCTCCAGCGTGGATACATCGCCGGGCCAGTGCTCCCTCAAACATGCCGAATGCCCTAGATGGCAATGTCATTGACCTCGCCAGTGCTCGTAGTCGGGAAAGTCGCAGTTGAATATCGATCGGCCGCATAGCAGAAAAGCGCTGTCTCAAACCGTGACAGTTCCCAGAGAACGTAGGGGCCGACTTCGACTGGTGGGTGGGTATCCTCGTCTGACCACGCCGCGGACAGAGGGTGCTGCTGCCGCTCGGACTGCGGTACGCTCGGTACGTCGCACAGTGTCACCTCATTCGGGAGGTGCAGCGACGAACCCGTTAGGAGGGCGTTTTTTATGTCTTTGTCGCGTCTGGCGACCAAGTTCGCCATCGAAATCTATACCCATGACTGGTCCGATTGCCCGTGGCGGCTGGACCGTGCTGGCCACGATCGACGCATCGATAGCCGACGCACGGAGCAGACTCTCAGCGACGACGAAACAGACTGTGTCCGTACGAACGTCATGTGGGTGACCGCCCAGGTTCTCCGGCACGAAGATCCCAACTTCGATGTCCATGAGTACGCCGCCGCATGCGGCGTTCCGCGATCGATCACCCACCGTACGAACGGTTCTCGTAGCGACATCGTCACTCACGGACTTCGTTGGGACGACACCCAGAACTTGGTAGCGGCGACGCCGGGCGGTCCCATGTGGGAGGTACAGGTGCAGTGTGACGTCGCCGACCTCGTTCTCTTCAAGCGTCTACTGAAGCAGGCCGGAAATCCGGTCCTGCCGTCGACAGTGGAAGATGCGCCGGCAGAGATAGCCGGGATCACTAGCGCTGGCGGTTCGAGGCGCATCGTCACAGTGACAGTCCTTGAGCGGGACCAGGAGGCGGCCGGAAGGCGCGCCGTCGACATGGTCACCGCGGCGCTTCCGTTTGACAGTGGCGACGTCGTTGAGCTGCTCAATGTGAAGGAACTGCGAACCCTGACCCTTTCGCGACGAAATGCCCCGGCCGAAGCCGGGGCATTTTCGTGGTTGCCTGACGAGGAGTTCTCCAACCACCGACTTCCGGCGCCTAACCCGGTGCGCCGTGTCCCACACGACCGTCGTTAGGGCGCTGCACGACAGGGAACCGAGTTGCGCCCACGGTAGGCTGAAGGTGACAGCGGCATTCATTGCGTTGGCATGGCGTCAAAAGTATTGCAGCTGGATCCCTCTGGCATCCACCGGACATCACCCAAGCAGAAGGCGTGCGCCAAACGAAGTGTTCTCGCGCATCGCGGCATTTATACCTCTCAACCCTGGCGCCATTTGTTGTATCGGCACATCGATTCGAATCGTCTGCCAATCCACCACACCGGGTGTCGAGTCTGTGGGGGCGGCTCTTTCGATCCATGAAGATTCCACCGTCCAGATACTTTCGAGCTGCACGTCGTTGTCGAGTCTGAGGAAAACCAGCCTCCAGCGGGGATCACGAAGCATCGTGTCGAACTCGTGTCGACTGAGGTACAGCACGTTCCGGTTCGCCCGTGTCGTCGCCTTAACTTCAATATTCAATACCGCCGTGCCACTTAGCATTACGTCGAAGCCATAGCCGTCGGAGAGCGTTGCCACGTGGTCAACCTGGCAGGTGGTGCAGGAGCGCAGCAGCTCGACAAGCTGTAGTTCGCCAGCGTCACCCGTCCGTTTTCGGATCGCCACGTCCACCAACGCGTGGTGATGACGGACCAATGCGAACGCTTCGCCTTCGTCGAACCCGCAGATGCCAGCGGCCTCAATCGCGTCAAGGGGCAATTCCGCGGGGCTTGCGATGATTTGATCCGCATCAGGAAACCACACGGCACCCGAGATCGCCGCCTCGAATACCTTGGCTCGCAGGTTCGACACACGTATTGGCTGCGCACCTGAAACGAGTCCATGCTGCAAGAGCCACTGGCGTGCGGCGTAGTACTGCGATGGGCCAAGGTCCGCGTACTTCGCGGAGTTGGTGAAGATCACCAGACAACGCTCTGGCGAGTTGTGCGGTAGTAGATCTAGCCATCTGATTGCCGCAAGCAACAGAGAGTTATGTGGTATCGGCACGGAGATATCCCAGGATTGCCTGGAGATCATCGTTATCGATGCCACCACCGATGGCAGGCTCGTCGTCAAGGTCCGCGAGGCGCTGCACGGCTGGGTCATCGAGAATTCGCCCCATAAACTCGAGCTTCGTTTGGAGCCGCTGCGAAACAACCTCGTCGATCGTGCGCTCGCTCATCAGGACAGTAATGCGGGTCTCTACATCGGGCGGCAGTCCCAAGCGGTGGATTCGGTCAAGGCTCTGGAGATACTTACCTGCAGCGAAGTCACGATCGACGTATACCGCGTCGTGGCATTCATGGTGAAGGCTGATCCCCTCGCCGAGTGTCGCCGGATTCGACAGTAAGACAAAGCAACCCGAGTCGGGATGCCGAAATCGCGCTATTTCCGACTCCCGATTCAACGTGCCCCCATGCACAACCGCTGGTGAGTACTCGCGGAGGAGCTCGGCCAATGTGTTCAAGCTCCGAATGAAGGTCGACCACACAAGCGTCTTGCGCCCCTGTTCTGCATTCTGGGCGACGATTGCTATGGCTTCCCTGTACTTCGGCGACATCTCATAGCTCGGCAGATCCCGCATGAGTGAATCGAGGTCTGACCCTGGCTGTGGGACGAGTGGCGGCACTTGGTAGGCGAGCGGGTCGTACCGGGTTGTCCCGACGGCGAGGAGTGCAGGCGTCGTAGCTGCCATCAAGAGGTAGACGATGATCCGTCCGAGCTGTTGGAAGTCGGTTGACGCTGCCGCAGCCCGTGCCGAGTATTGGCCGACAAGCGCGTCATATATCTCACGGTGTACCGGCGGAAGGGTAACCACGCGCTGAGTGGTGACCGGATCAGGGATGGCAAGTTCGCGCTTCGTTGTCCGCGTGAACAGAGGTTTGAGGATTCTGCTCGCCTGCGAAAGATCGCCGCCTGCGACGGCTTGTGTCACTACCTGGCGGCCGTGGCCCGGCCAGACGAATGCAAAGAGACTTTCAAGGTCTCTTGCCCCGTTTGGTGCCGGAGTCCCGGTGAGAATCAGGCGTCGGCGGGCGAAGGGCGCCAACATCAGACAGGCGCTGCCATATACGCCGTCAGCGCCGCGTTTCATCCGATGCGCCTCATCCAGGATGACCAGGGTTCGATACTGCCTGAGCCAGCTGATGATGTCGGACAGTGCGTTCTGGAGGCGTTCGTAGTTCAGGATGACTGCGTCAAGCCTCCGGGGGATTGCCCCGTTGAACACTTGCATTTCGAGCGGCGGGTAAAAGCATTCGACATTCTCGGTCTGCCAAGCGTCGTAGCTCGATTTTGGCCCGACGATTAGCAACCTATCGGCGTCGCCCGACGCGCGCATCGCGCTAAAAACTGCGAGTCCCACGCGCGTCTTTCCGGCCCCCGGAACAGAGAAATTTGCGCTATGACGTAACGACAAGATGCGCGCGATGTCGCGGCGTTGAAAGTCGGTGAGCGGGCCACTCCAACTGTCATCGAGAATGTCCATCACTGAGTCGGCGCCGATCTCAGATGGCCAGGCTTACAGTGTCATCTGCCAAACGTGCTGACGCCGTCTGCGAATCGTTGACCACATCCTGGACGAGTGACGCCAGCGATGGATCCCATATCACTCCGCCGGGATCGGGCCACGAGGCAAGTGCACCCAGATTCACGAGCAGATCATCAAGATCTAATTCAAGAGTCCCTGCTGTGGGCTGGCGCGCGCTCGCGTAGCGGGTGCCCAGCCGTCGGAGATCAGCCGCGTGCGCGTCCGCCGCGATTAGCCGCACTCGGCCCGGGGCGTCACCCAGGACAAGCTCAAGGCTAGGAATCACTTGGATCGGCGCTGGACGACGACGCAGCGGCGAGTAGCCACGCTACCCCGTCTCCCGGCTCTGAAAATGTCTTGGCTGCCTGCTTGGCGAGTGCCTGTATTGCTTTGCGTAGCTCAATCGCGGCATCATCGAACGCATCCTCATCAACTGCGCCAGTTGCTCGTGCATCGACGAGATCCTTGACGCAGTACATGATGTCATCGACCGCGTCAGACAGTCGCTCTGGCGCTGCAAGCTTGCGCTTTTGAAGTCGCGCCGCCCTACCTGCCGGTTCCAGCGCGCGGTCGACTGCGCTCTTCGCGGCCTCGATCTGAGAAGCCGCGGAGGTCACGGCTTGCGTATCCGCAGTCTTGCTTATGGCGACGGCGCTAGCACGTAGTAGCTCGTCGGCGAACTTGCGCGTCTTTTCCTCTGCCGCAGTGGCGGTCGCCGTTAGAGTCACTCCTTGAAGCCCAGGGATTGACACCGGCGCCGCACCGCCGCCAACCTGAGGTACGAGTTCCGGTGGGAGTTTTGAACTTAGGTATTCGTCGTAAAAATTGCTCTCTGCTAGTCGCAGGTCCGTCTTCGAAAATCCGAGGACGAGGAGAGCCAGCCTTGTCTCCTTCAGCGTCTCAGCAGCGCTTGGGTCTCTGGTAGCCAGCTTGTTGTATAGGCGGTACAGCTCATGCAGCTTCTCCTTATGGTCCTCAAAGTCGACCAGTCGGAGACACGACCCATCATTCCCTCGGCTGCGGTCGAGCGCATCCATGATGGTCGCATAGACCCAGCGATCCTTTTCAAGGGTTTTCGTCTTGATGTGAAATTGCCGAGCAATGTCTTCTGGAGCCCGACCTCGTTCGAGCTGTTCACTGATCGCCAGCAATTGGTTGATGTAGGAGTAATCGCGCCGGTATTCCTTCCGAAGCTGGAGCGACAACTCAACTTCGTTGACGTCGTCCCATGTCGCAGATTCGGGCAGTACAGCCACGCGGATGTGCGGTTCACTCAATTCGCGCAGAGCAGCGCAGCGCGTATTCCCGTTGACAAGCACGCCGTCAACTGTGATCAGGCCTGGATCTTTCTGCCCGAACGTCTCCAAATTGTCACGCAGGGCAATGAAATCCGGATCGACCTTGTCCGGCGCTGACGGCAGACATTTGAGGAGGTAGTCGAGGTAGCCCTGCGCCTTCTCGCTCCATGGATTCGACTGAAGCTCGCGATCCAAAGGAGGATTGAGGCTTCGTTGGGCGCGAATCCGGTGAGTATCCGGGTTGTAGAGCAGCGAGAGCGTCGGCATGGATATGACGTGGAGGTGTTTCGTTCCGCCGCGCCACTCAACAGTCAGCCGCTCGCCGTCGGTCTCCAGCGCATCTCGCAGCCGCGCGGTGACCATCTCCTTGACGCCGTCGCGCTCAGGCGGCAGTACGTAGCTCATGCAAGCTCCTCCCCGATTCGTCGGTACCGACGTTGGAAGACATCTTCGCAGAGCTCTCCGACAGGCTTCGGACAAGGTGGATGTCGATCGAGCCGGTCGGCGGTGGCGTGTGAGGATCGGCAGATGGGAACACCGAGGCATGACGATGTCGACTTCCGCAAGGCCGGATCGATGGTCAGGGGCGCACTGTGGCTGATCAACGACGTTGGAGTCGGCAACACCTTCACTAAAGAGCAGCTACGCCAGGCGTTTCCTGGTGTTTCTCAGATCGATCGGCGAATCCGCGATCTTCGCGACTACGGCTGGGTAATCCGCAGCAACACCGAAGACGCCACGCTCCGGCCGGAGGAGCAGCGTTTTGTTCAACCAGGTCTGCGTGTATGGGAGCCTGCCGAGCGCCGTAAAGGCGGAGTAGAAACTCTCACAGCCAAGGAGCGTCGGGCTGTCTTTGAAAAGGACGGCTACCAATGCGTTGTTTGCGGCATCGCCGGCGGTGAATCCTACCCCGATCGGGAGTACGAGACAGCAGTTCTCTCTCTTAGCAAATGGCCTGGCTCGATAGATGAACCCGACCCCAAGCAACTCTTTGTGACGGAGTGTCGAAGATGCAAGTCGGGCCAAGCCGGTGGAGCGAAGGACGATGTTCACGTGGTCCTGTCGAACTTGGGCGCGCTGCCAGATGATGACCGTCAACGCCTCCGTCGGTGGGTTGCACGAGGCCGGCGAGGTCCCACACCACTAGACCGTGTCTGGACCTCGTACCGACAACTCCCTGCCGAATTGCGGGATCGCATCGACAACGAGCTCATGAGCCACGGCTAGGACTAGGGCTTGGCGCTGCAAGCCAACAGCGAACTACACGGCAGGACAACCTCCGCGTAGTGTGCCGCTAAGTGGCGGCAATTCAATCGGCCCCAAGCCTCGCGAGGGTGTTCAGCGTAACTTGATGCTTGGTGACGCACTCAGAATCGTGAGGGTTTTTCGGGGTCGCGTCATGGCAACGTACAGATGTTTGTGGTTGCCGATAGTATCGGCGTTAGCAATTATTGCATGGTCGTATTCGAGCCCTTTCACCAGCAGCGTCCTTGACAGCAGCTTCTCTCGGCGATTTCCGTCCCGAGTAACGCAGCCGGTTTCGAATCACTGTTAGGTGATCATTGGGATCCTGGGTCCCATCAATCGATGCCTTCGCTAACGAGCTCGCCATATCGAACCAGGCCTCATGGGCGTAACAGACGCCTTCGCTCGCTTTGGCAAGCAAGTACATTCCTTCGGACAACGTGGCTAAACTTGGCTGCACTCGAACCGATTCCAGAACGGCAGTGGTTTTAACGATGTCGGGGCGCTTTAGGCTCGCAAGGGTCTCGTTCTTATCCAAGCGGCCGAGAACCGTGGCATCGATGGTACCAAGTCCGGAGAAGCACTCCTTCGCCGTTTGCGCGAGCCACTTTGCGTAACCTGCGGGGCCAAGCTGCACAAGCTTTTGAAGCTGGCTGTGCATGTAGTCGCCGTTAAGGTTCTCCATGATTGAGTAGATGCCTTTTGCCCTACCGCCGACCGTCTTATGTTGATTTCGCACCTGATGGAGCATCACAACCGAACCACCCCGATTTGCAACGTCGTACGCAGCCTGGATCTCGCTCTGCGAACCCGCTTGTTTCCACTCCAGCCCCTGGACATTAATTTTGGACAAGTCCAAGGTGCGCCCGGCGATCATGAGTGGGCGGATGTCAAGCAGCCATTGACCCAGTTCGTCGTTATGGCCAGCCCATCTCCACGGCGTATGGGTACGTGTATGGACCGGGAACCGCGGATGCACATGAGTCGGCCAATCGACCAAAATGCTGGCGCCTATGTCGAATATTCCTTGCAGGGAATCACCCAAGATTGCGCAACTGGGGATAGCTTCAACGAGCGCACATACAAGATCGTGATGTTCGACGACACAGTCCTGGTATTCGTCGACGAACAAGTACTGAAAGCTTGCGCGATGCATCCGGACCATCGCCGCTGCCAGCGCCGACCTACTTGCGCCAGCTACGTAGAGCGCAGAGTCTGCGGCATCCACGACAGCTGGGACAATCATGTGTGACAGCGCGGGATAGTGCCGAACGAGGTCGACGGCCCACCCGGTGATCGTGTCCACGTGATAGCTCTTCGGATCGACGCGATTCGCAGTGAGCCGCTTCCGAAGTGCATCGACGCCGGCGTTCGTGTGGGTCAGGATGAGGGCTCGTTCTCCGTTGGCCGCCGCTGCGTTGGTCATCGCGACAACGAGGTGCGTCTTGCCTGTTCCTGCGGGCATCTCGATCGAACACGGTAGCCGGGAAAGGATATCGAGTGCTTCGGCCTTGAGCTCATCGGTCATCGGTTTAGCTCGGCTCCGTGCCGTAGATTTCTTCCTTGACCTTGCCAAGCTTGGTTCCGAAGTCGTTGTCAGCCAGTGAGGTCAGCCGTGGCCAAACAAATTCACCAAGCGCTTCGCCGCCTGGAATGCTCTTGAACCATTCACGTTTCTTAGCGGTCTGGGAGATGAGCTGACGTGCTCCGTCGAGGTCCACCTGCCCCTCCTGAATCCACTGATTGACATCAAGATTCGTAATCGTTCCGGAGTGATACGCAGTCAGATCGTCGCGAATCGTTGCTTCACTCGGACGCAACGTAACGCCCAGTTGTACAAGCGCCGCCAGGGCATCGGCATCGAGGGCGTCGCACAGAGCAGATTCTGTGCAATGAGTGTCGGCCCACTTGACGACGCCGACACCGGCCGCTTCGGCGGCCGCAATCGCCGATGATGCTCCGGGATCGTCGCAATCGACCAGGATTGCGGACTGATAACCCACTTGTATGAGCTTCACTCCTCGTTGTGCCGTTTGCTGCCCGCCATCGCCGTGCACCAGTGCCACGCCCAATGCGGCGGCAGGTGCCTGGCCCACTTCTAGGCGCTCGGCGTCCCAGTGGGAGACCAAGCTCGTCAGGAGCCCGTACTCCGTTCTTCCTTCGCCGAGCACAACCTTCCGCGCAAGAAAGGCCGAGGGCTTCGCACGCAGCATCGGCTGAATATCATCACTGGATTCGCGGAGCATGTGCACGTCAACGGCACCGTCAGTGCAGCGCACGGCGGCAAGATCAACGGCATCCAGTTGCTCGACTGCAACCGGCGAGTGCGTCGTCAAAAAAACTTGCGATACGTCTGTCGATCTTCGCAGCTGGTTGAGAAGGTAGACGAGACGATGAGGCTCTAACCCATACTCGACTTCATCGATCAGGATGATGGTCCGATGTTCGTAGGCAAGCTGCTGAGCCGCCAACCCGGCCAACCGCCTACTTCCCAAGCCGTAATTCGTCAGGGGTACTTCACCTTCGAATAGGGCGAGCACACCCGAGGCCGAAGACAGCGAAGTATCCAAGCCGGGCTGAAGGTTCGAGAATCCGCCGCTTCCGAGAGTCTGGAGTTTGTCGCGAACCTTCCCGGTTAAATCCTTCATTTCTTCAGTAACGGACTCGGCTACCGCTCGGCGGGAGATGCGCGTCGCGTGCGCCAGGGTCCCGGCGGCTCCATGTGTCGCCTCCGTGATTCGACCAAGCGCCGAGGTACGTGTCCACCGAAGGTGATTGTCGATCCGCTCATCTACCTTGAAGGCACTGAACTTTCGACGCATTCCGCTCCGCAGTGGCGTCGGTGGTTCTGCTCCGCCGTCGCGGTACACGGTCCACTGAGGGTCGAGGTCCTTGTCGACCTGGAGCTGCACGACGATGCAGGTATCGCTGCCGTCCTCCGGATCGTGAATCAGCGTTCCATCCGGCTTTATTCCACTGAGCTCGAAGCCAAGCGCATCGTTTCGGATGATGTCATCGGGCAGATCAATGAGGGTAACGCGGATGGTGATCGGTGCACTGATATCTGCCTTATGGAAATCGGTATCTGACAACGCCAGACTCCAACGATCAGACAGTGTGATGTTGATAGCTTCTAGAATTGTCGACTTTGTGCTGTCGCCGGGGCCGATCAAGCAGATAAAATCCTGATCGGCTGGGATAAGCCAGGTCAGAGCATCTATGCCGCGGAAGTTCTCAATATCAACTCGTCGTATTCGCACTAAAGTCTCTCTTCATCTCTTATTATGTCATGAGAACGACAATGCTTGCGTTGAGTTATGCACAACATCCATCGATACATATCAACTGGGGTCAGCATATTCTGCTGATGACGACAAACCACGTACCGATGGCTAACGACCCTAATGAGATTCAAACTCCTTTACGGAGGTCAGCCTGTGCGGGCTGAGTCTAGGTCGGAGCACCGACATGTACCGATGGATACGCAAAGGTCGGC
>CAVUOR010000019.1:0-99229 GCA_963743145.1 uncultured Actinomycetota bacterium
CGGAGCTGCCACACGCGCGTTTCTTCACCGAATACTGCAGCTCCGAGGCCAGGCGAGCGCTAGGGCACCAATGTGGCCGCCAACTGGCCTGCGTCGACGTCCGCATCGACCACCAGCCACGGCCCGCCCCAGGCCGCGGCGGCCAGGCCTGCGTACACCGCGCCTGTGCGTTGCTGGAGCTCGTTGTCGCGTTCGTAGGCATCACGCGCCCGGCTGGCATCCTGGCGGGCGCGATCGCGGGCGCGCTGGTCGGCAAGTTCAGCCGAAACGCCTAACAGCACTTGCCAATCCGGTGCGGGAAGGTGCAGCCGGTGGTATTCCGTTTGGTACACCCAGTCCACCACCTCACCGCCGGCGTCTTGGTGCAGGCGCGCCGCGCTGTAGGCCGCGTTGGACGCCACATAGCGGTCCAGGATCACCACGTCGTGGTCGCGACAGAGCTCACTGATCTGCCCCGCCGCACCGGCCCGGTCCAGCGCGAACAGCATTGCCATCGCATACACCGACGACGCGAGATCCCCGTGCTTGCCGTGCAGCGCTTCGGCCGCCACGTCGGCGGCCACCGAGTGCCCGTATCGGGGAAACGCCAGCGTGGCCACCGATCGCCCGGCGGCTTCGAACGCCCCGCATAGACCTTGCGAGAGGGTCCGCTTGCCGGCGCCGTCGACACCCTCGATGGCGATCAGCACGGCGCGAGCTTATCCGGGCCCGCCGGCGTCACGCTGGCGTGACGCTCGGCAACGCCCGTCACGCTGGCGTGACGCTCGGCACGTGAAGACAGGCTCAGTAGCGGTAGTGGTCGGGCTTGTACGGGCCGTCGACATCCACGCCGATGTACTCGGCCTGCTCTTTGGTCAGCTTGGTCAGCTCACCGCCCAGTGCGGTGACGTGCACGCGGGCCACCTTCTCGTCGAGGTGCTTGGGCAGCCGGTAGACCTCGTTGTCGTACTCGTCGTTCTTGGTCCACAGCTCGATCTGGGCGATCACCTGGTTGGAGAAGCTGTTGCTCATCACGAACGACGGGTGCCCGGTGGCGTTGCCGAGGTTGAGTAGCCGGCCCTCGGAGAGCACGATGATCGACTTGCCACTGTCGCCGAAGGTCCACAAGTCGACCTGCGGCCGGATGTTGGTCTTGGTGGCGCCGGACTTCTCCAGGCGGGCCATCTGGATCTCGTTGTCGAAGTGTCCGATGTTGCCCAAGATGGCCTTGTCCTTCATCGTCTTCATGTGCTCGAGGGTGATGATGTCCTTGTTGCCGGTGGTGGTGATGACGATGTCGGCGTGCCCGATCACGTCCTCCACCCGCTTGACGTCGTGGCCTTCCATCAGCGCCTGCAGCGCGTTGATCGGGTCGATCTCGGTGACGGTGACCCGTGCGCCCTGGCCTGCCAACGACTCCACACAGCCCTTGCCGACATCGCCGTAGCCGCAGACCAGCACGGTCTTGCCGCCGATTAGCACGTCGGTGCCGCGGTTGATGCCGTCAATCAGCGAATGCCGGCAGCCGTACTTGTTGTCGAACTTGGACTTGGTCACCGAATCGTTGACATTGATCGCCGGGAAGGCCAGATCGCCCGCCGCGGCAAACTGGTACAGCCGCAGCACCCCGGTGGTGGTCTCCTCGGTGACGCCTTTGACCGACTCGGAGATCTTGGTCCACTTGTTGTTGTCGGTCTCGAAGCGCTTGCGCAGCAGCTCCAAGAAGACCTTGTGCTCGGCCGAGTCGTCCTCGTCGGCGGGCGGCACTACGCCGGCCTTCTCGTACTGCGCGCCGCGCAGCACCAGCATGGTGGCGTCGCCGCCGTCGTCGAGGATCATGTTGGCCGGCTCATCGGGCCAGGTCAGCGCCTGCTCGGCGGCCCACCAGTATTCCTCGAGCGTCTCGCCCTTCCAGGCGAAGATCGGCACACCCTTGGGCTCCTCCGGGGTGCCGTGCGGACCGACGACCACAGCAGCCGCAGCGTGGTCCTGGGTGGAGAAGATGTTGCACGACGCCCACCGGACTTCGGCGCCGAGCGCGACGAGGGTTTCGATCAGCACCGCGGTCTGCACGGTCATGTGCAGCGAACCGGAGACCCGGGCACCCTTGAGCGGTTGCACGTCGTGGTACTCGCGGCGCAGCGACATCAAACCGGGCATCTCGTGTTCGGACAGCTCGATGTCGCGGCGACCGTAATCGGCCAACGACAGGTCGGCGACCTTGAATTCGATGCCGTTGCGGACGTCGGGACTCAACGATTGCTCGGTCGTCGTCATGTGGGCCCAATCCTTCGTCGATGAACTACTTAGCTTGCATATACATTAGTCCCGGCGCAGCGGTGCCGCGATGCCGGGTCAGTCGATGACACCGTAGCGTTCGGCCGCCGGCGTCATCAGCCGCGCCAGATCCGCGGCGACGTCGTGCTCGGCCTCCGGCGGCATCGACACGTAGCTCATCGCCAGCCGGACGATGGCGCGCGCCAGCATCCCCGCATCCTCCTCGCTGGCCTTCACCCAGCTGTGCATGAACGACGACGTCAGCCGGGCTGAGCAATGCGTGATGATCGGCGCGCTGTCGGTAGTGATGATCTGCAGCAGATCGGGTTTGGCCACACCGCTGAGCAGCGAGATCACCAGCGGGTCGGCTGCCGATTCTGCGAAGAATGACCGAAATCCCTGCAGGAAGGCCGCGTAGACGTCGCCGACGTTGGAGTAGATGGCGTCTTCGACGGCGTCCACTAGCCGATCGGCCAGCCGCAGCGCGTAGCCCTGTGCCAGACCGTGCCGCGAGCCGAACTCGTTGTAGATGGTCTGCCTGCTGATTCCCGCGGCGCGGGCCACGTCGGCCAGCGTGATGGCCGACCAGTCGCGGCTGCCCAGCAGATCCCGCATCGCGTCGAGCACCGAATCGCGCAGCAGGGCTCGCGACGCCTCGGCGTACGGGACCCGCTTCACATGCGCGAGATTAGTAGTCATGGTCACGAACGGGCGACTTCCACCATCTCGAAGTCGGACTTCGCAGCGCCGCAGTCCGGGCAGCTCCAGTCGTCGGGGATGTCATCCCAGCGGGTGCCGGGGGCGATGCCGTCTTCTGGCCAGCCCTTGGCCTCGTCGTACTCGAAGCCGCACTGCACACACACGAACAGCTTGTAGTCGCTCATTTGCTTGCTCCTCTCATTTGTCCGCAGTCCGGGAAGTGGTGGGCGGCCATCACGCCGCCGCCCGGTAACGGGCCAGGATCTTCTCCTGCCGGCGCGGTTGCACGTTGACGCGGGTGATGTCGCCGCCGTAGTGCGCGAGCACCCGGTGGTCCATCAGCTTGCGCCACAGTGGCGGGAAGTAGGTCAGCCCGATCAGGGCCGCATAGCCGCTGGGCAGGTTCGGCGACCCGTCCATACTGCGCAGCGTCTGGTAGCGCCGGGTCGGGTTGGCGTGGTGATCGCTGTGCCGTTGCAGGTGGTACAGGAACAGGTTGGTCACGATGTGGTCGGAGTTCCAACTGTGCTCGGGGCTGCAGCGCTCGTAGCGGCCGGCCGCCGTCTTCTGCCGCAGGAGTCCGTAGTGCTCGAGGTAGTTGACCGACTCCAGCAGGCTGAAGCCGAAGACCGCCTGGATGATCAGGAACGGGATCAGCGCGGGACCGAACACGGCGATCAGCGCGCCCCACAACACCACCGACATCAGCCAGGCGTTGAGCACGTCGTTGGACAGGTAGGTCTTGGGGTTCCACGGGCTGGCGCCTTGGCGGCGCAACCGCTGTGCCTCCAGTCGCCAGGCCGACCGCAGACTGCCGAACACGCTGCGCGGCAAGAACTCCCAGAACGTCTCACCGAAGCGAGCCGACGCCGGGTCTTCCGGTGTGGCCACCCGCACGTGGTGCCCGCGGTTGTGCTCGATGTAGAAGTGCCCGTAGCCGGTCTGCGCCAGGGTGATCTTGGATAGCCAGCGCTCCAGCGAATCCTTCTTGTGCCCCATTTCATGCGCGGTGTTAATCCCGACCCCGCCGAGGGCACCCACCGACAGCGCCAAACCGATCTTGGCCAGCCAGCTCAGTGGCCCGTGGTAGCCCAGCCAGCTCAGATCAGACGCCGTGAAGAGGTAAGCGCCAAGGACCACGCTCAGGTACTGAAACGGGATGAACAGGTACGTGCAGTAGCGGTAGTACTTGTCGTTCTCCAGCCACTCCATCACCTCGTCCGGCGGGTTCTGCCCGTCAGAGCCGAACCGCAGGTCAAGCGCGGGCAGCACGAGGTAGAGCAGGATCGGGCCGATCCAGAACAGCACCTGCGAGGCGGTCTGCCAGCCGAGGTGGTTCATCGCCCAGACGATCGGCAGGATCGCGATCAGCAGCGTCGGGACGATCAGTCCCATCAGCCACAGGTAGCGCTTCTTGTCCTGCCACACCTTGGCGTCCGGGCTAATTCCGGTGGTCATATCGCCAAACCTCCTCGTGAGTCGAAAGCACCTTGAAGTTGACAATATCGGGCTTTGTGTCTTCTGTCTAGACATAGAGGCCTATTTTGTAAACCTCACTACGGCGCAGCGGGATCCAGCGCCGTGTCCTTGCCGATGCGGCCGGCCTCTCGGCTGGCCAGCACGGAGTGTCCGCGCCCGTAGCACACGTAGATGGCAATCCCGGCGAGCATCCAGACGCCGAACCGGATCCAGGTCAGCACAGTGAGGTTGATCATCAGCCACAGGCACGCGCACACCGATGCGATCGGCAGCAGCGGCACCCACGGCGCGCGGAATCCGCGCGGCAGGTCCGGGCGGGTGCGGCGCAAGACGATCACCCCGGCGGACACCAGGACGAATGCGAACAGCGTCCCGACGTTGACCATCTCCTCGAGTTTGGCCGTCGGAAACACCGACGCCGTCGCCGCGATCAGCACTGCAACCAGCACCGTGATCCGCACCGGCGTGCCGCGGGGGCCGGTCTTGGCGAACCGCCGAGGTAGCAGTCCGTCGCGCGACATCGCGAACAGCACCCGGCATCCCCCGAGCATCAGCACCATGACCACCGTGGTCAGCCCGGCCAGCGCGCCGACGGAGATGACACCGGAAGCCCAGTGCACCCCGTTCGCGATGAAGGCGGTGGCCAGGTTGGCGTGATGGCCGTCGGGCGTGGTCTTCAGCACCGTGTAGGGCACCATGCCGGACAACACGATTGACACCGCGACGTAGAGCACGGTCACGATGCCCAACGTGGCCAGGATTCCCCGTGGGACGTCGCGTTGCGGATTCTTGGTCTCCTCGGCCATGGTGGCCACGATGTCGAACCCGATGAACGCGAAGAACACGATCGAGGCTCCCGCCAGCACCCCGTACCAGCCGTAGTCGCTGCTGTGCGCGCCGGTCAGCACCGACAACACCGACTGATCGATGCCGGTGCCGGCCTGGTCGACCTCCGCCGGCGGAATGAACGGTCTGTAGTTGGCCGCCTTGATGTAGAAGGCGCCGACAACCACGATCATCACCACCACCAACACCTTGATCGTGGTGACCACAGCAGAAAATTGCGACGACAACTTGGTGCCCAGCGCGAGCAGGGTGGCCACCAGCGCGACGATCACCAGCGCACCCCAATCGAGCTTGAAAGACCCGAGAGCAACTGTGCCGCTTGGCAATAGGAAAACCGTGTCCAGATAGCTCGACCACCCTTTGGCCACCACGGCGCCACCTATCGCCAGCTCGAGAACCAAGTTCCAACCGATGGTCCAGGCCAAAAACTCACCAAAGGTGGCGTAGGAAAACGTGTAGGCGCTGCCTGCCACCGGCAGCATCGACGCGAACTCGGCGTAGCACAACGCCGCCAGCCCGCAGGTAATCGCCGCGATCAGAAACGAAATCCAGATCGCCGGCCCGGTGACGTCACCGGCGGTCGACGCGGTGACGGTGAAGATGCCGGCCCCGATCACCACCGATACCCCGAAGACGGCGAGGTGCCACCAGTGGAGTTCTTTGCGCAGCTGAGTACCCGGCTCGTCCGTGTCGGCGATCGACTGCTCGACGGACTTGGTGCGCCAGCGACCGGCCATGCACCCGGACAGTACCGAGTACTGTTCGGGAATGCGCGGGGAGAGCATGCGGGGGCATGCCGTAGTTGTCGGTGCCAGCATCGCGGGGCTGTGCGCGGCGCGGGTGTTGTCGGATTTCTACGACCAGGTGACGGTGTTCGAACGCGACGAGCTTCCGAGTACATCCGTCAACCGCGCGGCGGTCCCGCAGGGCCGGCATGTTCACCTCCTGATGGCCCGTGGCGCCGTCGAATTCGATGCGCTGTTCCCCGGTCTGCTCGACGACATGGTGGCAGCGGGGGTGCCAAAGCTGGAGAACCGACCTGAGTGCATTTACTTCGGCGCCGCCGGTCACCTCCTCGGGACCGGGCAGACGCTGCGTGACGAGTTCACCGCGTACGTGCCGAGCCGCCCGCACCTGGAATGGCAGATCCGGCGCCGGGCTCTTGCTATTGCCAACGTCGAACTTCAACAGCGTTCGGTGCGCGAACCGCGGTTTGACGCCGGCGAGCAGCGGGTGACCGGGGTCTTGGTGGATTCCGGCGACAGCACAAACCCCGAGTTCGTCGCAGCCGATCTCGTCGTCGACGCGGCCGGACGCGGCACCAGGTTGCCGGTGTGGCTGGAGCAGTGGGGCTATCAGCGCCCACCCGAAAAAACGGTCGAAGTGGGCATCGGCTATGCGTCGCAACAGTTTCGGCTGCACGAGGAGGCGATCCGGGAGAGGGTGATCGTTGCCGGCGCGTCCCGGCAACAGCCGCTCGGGCTGGGCCTGCTCGGCTACGAGGACGGCACCTGGACGCTGACCACCTTCGGCGTCGCGAAAGTCGAACCGCCACATACTTTTCCGGAGATGCTTGCACTCGCCAGAAAGCTTCTGCCGCAAAGGATCTCCGGCGCCATGGAACGGGCCGAGCCTGTCGGCGAGGTGGCTTTCCACCGCTTCCCCACCAGCCGTTGGCGCCGCTACCACAAGCTCGAGCGCTTCCCGGCCGGAATTCTTCCGTTGGGCGACGCCGTGGCGAGCTTCGACCCCACCTACGGACAGGGCATGACGATGACCTCGCTGCAGGCCGGTCATCTGCGTCAAGCCCTATCCGACGGCGCGGGCGAAGACTTGGCGCGCGAAGTGAATCGCGCCACCGCCAAAACCACCTTCCCGGTGTGGATGATGACCGCGATCGGCGATTTCAATTTTCACCATGCGGCCGGGTCGGCGGCTTGGTGGTACCGCCCGGTGGGCAACTTGTTCGACCAGTTCCTGGGAGCCGCGGAGACCGATACCGTTCTCGCCGAATGGTTTCTGCGCAGATTTTCCCTGCTGGACAGCCTCTACATGGTGCCTTCTGCCACGCTGGTCGGTCGCACTATCCGGCACAACATGCGGCTGTGGCTCGCCGAGCGCCGCGCGGGCCGGCCTGAACGCCGCGGCACGTTGGCGCCGCGCTGATTTATGCGCCGTCCCCCGCAAGCGGGTGGGGTGCCCACTGCATCGTCGCCGGCGCGGATCACAGGCCGATGGTGGCCCGAAATATCTTGGTCGGTTCGTGGGCGATCAGCCGGACGGGCCCATCGTCGGCAGCCACCCAAGCCGCGGCGCCCCGGGCGAGCTTCAGCGCCACGGATTTTCCGGACACCGTCGTCGACCCCTCGGTGCACAACAGGATCTGCGGACCGTGATAGTCACCGTGTCGCGACGGCGCGTCGACCTCGTGGCCGAGCTGGTCCTCACCGAGTGTGAGCATCGATGCCGCGAACTCATCGGCGGGAGTGTCGTAGATCAGCGCCAGTCCATCCTGGTGCGTCGGCGCGCGAAGTTGAGCCTCGGTGGTGGGGGCGAAATCCAGCACCCGTAGCAGCTCGGGAACGTCGACGTGCTTGGGGGTCAGACCGCCTCGTAACACGTTGTCGGAGTTAGCCATGACCTCCAACCCAACACCGCGCAGATAGGTGTGCAGGTTTCCGGCCGACAAGAAGATCGCCTCACCCGGACCCAGCGTGATGCGGTTGAGCAGCAACACGGCCAACACACCTGCATCGCCGGGATACCGTTCACCCAACTCCAGGACCGTTTTGACTTCGGCTGCGAATTCCGTTGCCCCGCATCTGATGTAGCGGATAGCACCTTCGAGCACAGCGCCCACCAGAACGTCGATGTCGGGCTGCGGCGCGGTGATCCAGGTAGTGAACAACGCCCGCAGACCGTCGGCATCGGACCGGTCGTTCAACAAATCGATGAACGGGTCCAGGTCGGACACCGCCAAGGCCTGCAGCATTTCGATGGTGCGGGCCGCCGGACGAAAACCCGCCAGCGCCTCGAACTGCTGCAGCGCCACCAGCAGCTCGGGCTTGTGGCTGGCGTCGCGATAGTTGCGCACCGGCGAGGTGACCGGAATACCAAGCCGTTCCTCACGCAGGTAGCCTTCGGCGGCTTGCTCGGCACTCGGATGAGCCTGCAGCGACAGCGGCTCGTCGGCCGCGAGCACTTTGACCAAGAACGGGAGCACATCGCCGAACCGAGCGCGGGCCGCTGCGCCAAGCTGCCCCTCTGGATCGGCGACCAGCGCCTGCAGCAGCGAGGTTTCCCCGTTCGGCTCCTCCAGCCAGGCCGGGTCACCGGGGTGGGCGCCCAGCCAGAGCTCCGCTTCGGGGTGGGCCGACGGACTCGGCCGCCCGGTGAAGTCGGCGATGGCCGTACGCGATCCCCATGCGTACGTCCGTATCGCTCCGCGTAGCAACTCCACCCTGTATTTATCCCCGCATTAGTCGTAAATAAACAGCGGCCATCTCCAGCCGGACAGCCAATATAGCCAGCTGCTGCTCGGCCCGTTGGGTGCCGACCGGCGCTGATCGGTCATCCGGGCCATCGGGCACATCCTCGGCACCGACGATGTCGACGTCGTCGAGGTAGGCGACCCGGGACGCGACGACCGTCCGCTCGGCGTCCAACGTCAACGCCAGCACCCGCAGCCGCTCGGCGATCGGCCCGTCGAGCTCCTCGTCATGAAACAGCGCTTCCGTCGGGTCGGGGAAGCCCGACCCCGCGTCGGCGCGCAACGCCGCCAAGGCGTCGGTCAGCCCGGTCGCGGCGGCCACCTCGTGCGCAATCCGCAGCAGCGCAGAACACCCGTGCCGGGCCAGCGCCAGCGTCGCGGCGCCGTCACCGGCCAGCACCAGCCGGCGCCGCGACATGCGCTGCACCAGCGCCTTGGCCGGATTGGTGAACACTTCACGGCTGGCGCTGTTACGCAGCGCCTCGGCGTCCAGCTCGTCGGCCAGAACGGCCAAGTCCATCCGGACCTTGGGATCGACGATTTGCAGCGCCGCCAGCCCGGCGGCCAGATACCGGCACAGCCCGAACTCGTCGGGAACCGGCAGCCGCGGTTCCAGCACCGCCACCCGGCCTGCGGTGGTGTCCCGCAACGGGCCCTCGTAGGGGGCTGCGACGACAACCCGCGCGCCCCGGCGCACACCGCTTGCGGCCGCCCCGACCAGCGCCGGATCGCCGGGGTCGTCGCCGGCCACGATCAGCACGTCGAGCGCCCCAATCCACGGCGGCACCTCGGCGGCGATCACGATCGGCGCGGCCGCCCAGCCGCCCAACGTCGCGGCCAGCATGGTGCCCGCAGTCTCGGCGATGCCTCGCCCGGCCACCCAGATCACCGTGCGGGTACGGTCATCGCCGCCTACCGCATCCAATGCACCTTCGTCGGCTGCGGCCGCGACCGCGCGCACCTGCGCACCCGCCGTCGAAGCCACCCGCAACAGGCCATCGCGATCCGCGGCGAGCAGGCTTTCGGTGTCGTCAAGGTCGATGGTGGCCTGTGCGGCGTTCACGTCACAGCCTCGGGCTGAGTGACGTCTTCACTGACCTGCCGCCGGATTTCGCCGGCGATCTGCTGCACCACCGCGTCTACGTCTTCGACGGAATGTGCTTCCACATTCAGCCGCAGCAGCGGCTCAGTGTTGGAGCTGCGTAAGTTGAACCAGCTCCCGTCGCCGAGGTCCACGGTCACCCCATCCAGATGATCGATGGATTGGGTCCGAGTACCGAACGATGTCAGCACCGCTTCGACACACGGGGCGACGTCGGCCACGGTGAAGTTGATCTCGCCGGATGACTCGTAGCGCTGGTAGTCGGCGGTCAGCTCGGAGAGCGGCCGCTGCTGCTCACCGAGCGCGGCCAGCACGTGCAGCGCGGCCAGCATCCCCGAGTCGGCCCCCCAGAAGTCACGGAAGTAATAGTGCGCCGAGTGTTCACCGCCGAAAATCGCTCCGGTCTCGGCCATCAGCCCCTTGATATAGGAGTGCCCGACCCGCGAGCGCACCGGCGTGCCGCCGCGCTCGACCACCAACTCCGGCACCGCCCGAGACGTGATCAGATTGTGGATCACGGTCGCGCCGATCTCCCGGGTGAGTTCACGGGCCGCGACCAGAGCGGTCACCGTCGACGGTGATACCGGCCGGCCACGCTCGTCGACGACGAAACACCGGTCGGCGTCGCCGTCGAATGCCAGCCCGATATCGGCGCGCGTTTCCGGCACATAGCGCTCTAGGTCGGCCAGGTTCGCCGGGTCCAGCGGGTTGGCTTCGTGGTTGGGGAAGGTTCCGTCGAGCTCGAAGTACAACGGCAACAGCGTGATCGAGCCGATCGCGCCGAGCACCGCGGGCGCGGTGTGACCGGCCATGCCGTTGCCGGCGTCGACAGCCACCCGCAGTGGACGCAGCCCGGAGGTGTCCACCAGCGAGCGCAGGAATGCAGCGTAGTCGCCCAGCACATCTTGATCGGCGACGGTGCCAGCCGGACCGGTATACGCCGGAACGCCGACGACCAGGTCGTCACGAATTGCGGTCAACCCGGTCTCGGCACCGACCGGCTTGGCGCCGGCGCGGCACATCTTGATGCCGTTGTAGGCGGCCGGGTTATGGCTCGCGGTGAACATCGCACCGGGGCAGTCGAGCAGGCCGGAGGCGAAATACAGCTGATCGGTCGACGACAAGCCGATCCGGACCACGTCCAGACCCTGGCCGGTGACGCCGACCGCGAACGCGGCCGCCAGCGACGGCGAACTGTCCCGCATGTCCTGGCCGATCACGACTTGCGTGGCGCCCTCGTCACGCATCAGCCTGGCGAAGGCGGCGCCGATGTCGGCGACGAACGACTCGTCGATCTCCGCGCCGACCAAACCCCGCACGTCATAAGCCTTGATCACACGCTGGACAGCCGCGACGGGCCGAGACATCAAGGGGCTCCTGAGGACGGGGACTCGTTATCCCGCCAGCCTAGCCCCGGGAGGTTACTACTCGGTGGGGTCCGGCAGCACCCGAAGATGGCCGCGACGGCGCCCGGTTGGTGCAGGATGCTGGCCGGCCGGGGCGAGCATGCCACCGTTCGGCGGACCGGGATGGTGGCCGCCGGGATCGTGAAACCCGTTGACCGGTGGACCGGCACCGACTGCGTCGCGGCCCTCGCGGACGGCTTCGGCCAGCGCGATCAGATCGTCCTCGTCGGGGTTGGTGGCCAGCGGGCCGGAGTGGCGGACGAGTTCCCATCCGCGCGGTGCGGTGATGCGACCGGCGTGGCTGACGCACAGGTCCCAGGAGTGCGGCTCGCGTGCAGTTGCCAGCGGACCGATTACCGCCGTCGAGTCCGAGTAGACGAACGTCAGCGTCGCCACCGCATAGTGCGGACACCCGGGTCGGCAACAGCGACGCGGAACATTCACGATCGAGAGGTTATCGTGCGCAAACGTCCCGAGAGCGCGGACACGCGCATCGGCCCGATCCTGGATGTTCAACCGTTACCATCGCCGAGTGAGCGATTCCGGCAGCTCCTGGCGCGACGCCCGCACCGCGCATAGAAAGGTCTCGCGTCGCGGACGCGACATGCGCGGACCGCTACTGCCGCAGACGGTGCCGGGGTGGCGTAGCCGCGCCGAGCGCTTCGACATGGCCGTGCTGGAGGCCTACGAGCCCATCGAGCGGCGTTGGCAGGAACGACTGTCGGGGCTCGACGTGGCGGTCGACGAGATTCCACGCATCTCGGCCAAGGATCCCGACAGTGTGCAGTGGCCGCCGGAAGTGGTCGCCGACGGGCCGATCGCGTTGGCCCGGTTGATCAGCGCCGGCGTCGACGTCCGCGGCAGTGCCACCCGAGCGCGAGTTGTGTTGTTCCGCAAGCCGATCGAGCGGCGCGCAAAAGACACCGTTGAACTGGCCGAGTTGCTGCACGAGATCCTGGTAGCTCAAGTCGCGACGTACTTGGACGTCGAGCCTTCCGTCATCGACCCGACGATCGATGACGATTAACCCGCGAGCGATCGCAAGCTCGGCGTAGCCGGGCGCCGTCGGGTCGCTCGCCGATTAACCAGCGACGTCAGATGATTCCGCGCTTGAGGCGGCGGCGTTCTCGCTCGGAGAGCCCGCCCCAAATGCCGAAGCGCTCGTCGTGAGCCAGGGCGTAGTCGAGGCACTCGCTTCGCACCTCGCAGCCGAGGCAGATTTTCTTGGCCTCCCGGGTGGAGCCGCCCTTTTCGGGAAAGAACGCCTCGGGGTCCGTTTGAGCGCACAGCGCGCGGTCCTGCCACTGGTCGGCTGTGACCGGTGCGGGCTCGAAGACTTCGGCCGCATCGGGGACCAAACTCAAATGGGGCCTTGATGTTACCCCTGTGATTGGTGAGCCGGTAGTGGTGTGCGGTGTAACTCCTAATAGGCCCCGAAGGTGCTCATAGGACATGCTCCGCCTCCCCTCACTTGATTTCGTTGAACGTGAAATGTCACCACTGTTTTGATGTCGGCCAATCCCAATTCGAACAAATGATCGAATCTCGGTCTGCGACACCGACTCCGGCAGGCCAACCGGGAAATGACACTGATGTGATTAGACACTGGTGAGGTGCGGTTTGCAAGCGAATCGGAAGAATTCCATACCATCTCGTGATCATTTTTTTGCGACACTGATGCCGTTGGTACCCCGGCGTGTCGATCACACCCCCTCCCGCAGCCGTTCGAGGCGGCCGTCGCCCGCGTACTGTCGGGCGATGTGAAGGTCACCGTTCTGGTCGGCGGAGTCGGCGGCGCCCGCTTCCTGCTGGGGGTGCAGCAACTGCTCGGACTGGGCCAGTTCGCCTCGGCATCGGCACCCGCCGGCGACCACGTGGGGGTACCGCCCGCTCGCGGGGGCTTGACCGCGATCGTCAACATCGGCGACGACGCCTGGATGCACGGTGTGCGCATCTGTCCCGATCTGGACACCTGCATGTACACCCTCGGGGGTGGTGTCGACCCGCAGCGCGGCTGGGGTCATCGTGATGAAACCTGGCATGCCAAGGAGGAACTGGCCCGCTACGGCGTGCAACCCGACTGGTTCGAGCTGGGTGACCGCGACCTGGCCACCCATTTGGTCCGCAGCCAGATGCTGCGGGCCGGCTACCCGCTCTCGCAAGTCACCGCGGCGCTGTGCGATCGCTGGCAACCAGGAGCCACGCTGCTGCCTGCCAGTGACGACCGCTGTGAAACCCATGTCGTCATCACCGATCCCGCCGACGACAGTCAGCGCGCAATCCACTTCCAGGAATGGTGGGTGCGCTACCGCGCCCGAATACCGACCCACAGCTTCGCATTCATCGGTGCTGAAAAGGCCCAGGCCGCAGTTGAAGTCACTGAAGCCATCGCCGACGCTGACATCATCCTGCTGGCACCGTCAAATCCGGTGGTGAGCATCGGCGCGATCCTGGCTATTCCCGGTATCCGGGCGGCGCTACGGTCGACCACCGCGCCCATCGTCGGCTACTCCCCCATCATCGGCGGAAAACCATTGCGCGGCATGGCGGATGAATGCTTGTCGGTGATCGGTGTGGCGTCCACTGCAGAAGCGGTGGGGCGGCACTATGGCGCGCGAACCGGCACCGGCATCTTGGACTGCTGGCTGGTTCATGACGGCGACCATGCCGAAATCGACGGGGTTGCAGTGCGGTCGGCACCGCTGCTGATGACCGACCCCAAAGCGACGGCAGCGATGGTGAGTGCCGGCCTGGAGCTCGCGGGCGTGGCAGCGTGACCGCCCCGAAGACGGCTGGCAGCGAGCACGGCACCGCGTCGGCGGTCGAAATCCTGCCGGTTACCGGGCTTCCCGAATTCCGGCCTGGAGACGACCTGAGCACCGCAGTCGCCGCGGCCGCGCCCTGGCTGCGCGACGGCGACGTGCTGGTGGTCACCAGCAAGGTGGTGTCCAAATGCGAGGGCCGGCTGGTGTCCGCGCCAATAGACCCTGAGGAGCGGGATACGTTGCGGCGCAAGCTCGTCGATGCCGAAGCCGTTCGTGTGCTTGCCCGCAAAGGCCGCACGCTGATTACCGAGAACGGGCTGGGCGTGGTTCAAGCCGCGTCCGGCGTGGACGGATCCAATGTAGACGCAGCCGAATTGGCGCTGCTGCCCGTCGATCCCGACCGCAGCGCGGCGGCGCTGCGCGCCGGGTTGCGCGAGCGGCTGGGAGTGGTCGTCGGGGTCGTCATCACCGACACCATGGGCCGCGCGTGGCGCAACGGCCAGACCGACGTCGCAGTCGGTGCGGCCGGTCTGGCGGTGCTGCACGGCTATGCCGGTTCGGTCGATCGGCACGGCAACGAGTTGATCGTCACCGAGATCGCGGTCGCCGACGAGATCGCCGCCGCCGCCGATCTGGTCAAGGGCAAGCTGACTGCCATACCGGCGGCCGTGGTGCGCGGGCTGCCCGCCGCCGTGGTGTCCGACACCGGCGCGGTGGCGCGCCAGCTTGTGCGCGCTGGGGTCGACGACCTGTTTTGGCTGGGCACCGCCGAAGCCGTGGAGCTGGGTCGCCAGCAGGCCCAGCTGCTGCGTCGCTCGGTGCGCCAGTTCGCCGGTGACCCAGTGCCGCCGCAGCTCATCGAGGCCGCCGTCGCCGAGGCGCTCACCGCGCCGGCCCCGCACCACACCCGACCGGTGCGCTTCGTCTGGCTGCAGACCGCCTCGACTCGAATCCGGCTGCTGGACCGCATGCGGGACAAGTGGCGATCCGACCTGACCGGTGACGGCAAGCCGGCCGATGCCGTCGAACGGCGACTGGCGCGCGGACAGATCCTCTATGACGCGCCAGAAGTCGTCATCCCAATGCTGGTGCCCGACGGCGCACACAGTTACCCCGACGCCGCGCGCACCGATGCCGAGCAGACCATGTTCACCGTCGCCGTGGGCGCGGCGGTGCAAGCGCTGTTGGTGTCGCTGGCCGTGCGGGGGGTAGGAAGCTGCTGGATCGGCTCGACAATCTTCGCCGCGGACCTGGTCCGTGACGAGTTGGGACTGCCCGGCGACTGGGAACCGTTGGGCGCCATCGCCATCGGCTACCCGGAGCAGCCCGTGGCCGAGCCGCGTCCCCCGGCGCCGGTGGATGACCTGCTGGTTCGAAAGTGAGCGCCCGACAGTCGGCCATCGACTTGCTCACCGCGTGGGAGGCACCGAACCGGGCTCAAGACACGCTGCGACACGCGGTGCTGGCTTTCCTGGATGCCCGCTCCGACGCCTGCCTTCGCGACTGTGTGCCAGGCCATGTCACGGCGTCGGCGTTGGTGCTCGACGACTCCCGCAGCCAGGTGCTGCTCACATTGCATCCCCGATTCGGCCGCTGGGTGCAATTGGGCGGGCACTGCGACGAGGCCGACACCGACATCGTCTCGGCAGCGCTGCGGGAGGCCACCGAGGAATCCGGCATCACCGAGTTGCGTATCGCACCCGATCTGGTCGCCGTGAATGTCCACCCGGTCACCTGCTCGCTGGGTGTGCCAACCCGTCATCTTGATCTGCAGTTCGTGGCCCACGCCCCGCCGGGAGCCCAGATCGCGATCAGCGATGAGTCGGTAGATCTGCGCTGGTGGCCGATCCACGACTTACCCGCCGACGCCGACGACGCGTTGGCCTACCTGGTCGCCCGCGCGTCGAATGTGGGCTTGTGACACGCTCAGCTCGAAAAAACGTGCGTTAAGCCCACACTCGGCGGGTCAGCCGCGTCACACGTCAGACGAGTAGCGGATCCCACCATCGGGAATGGCGACACCGGGCCACACTCGCGCGCCGCGCAGCAGCTCGCAGCGTGCGCCGATGTCGGCGCCGTCACCGATGACGCCGTCGCGGATCAACGCCCGCGGACCGATGCGCGCGCCGAAGCCGATGATCGAGCGCTCGACCACGCTGCCGGCCTCGATTCGCACCCCGTCGAAAACGACCGCGCCATCCAATCGTGCACCGGGACCGATCTCCGCGCCCCGCCCGACCACCGTGCCGCCGATCAGCACCGCGCCCGGCGACACCGCCGCGCCGTCGTGCACCAACTGCTCACCGCGATGCCCGCCCAACGCCGGCGACGGAGCGATGCCGCGCACCAGATCCGCCGACCCGCGCACGAAGTCCTCCGGCGTGCCCATGTCCCGCCAGTAGCTGGCGTCGACGTAGCCGCAGACGCTGACGTCCCCGTCGGATAGCAAGGCCGGGAACACTTCACGCTCGACCGACACCTCGCGGCCCCGCGGTATACGGTCGATGATTTCGCGGGCGAACACATAGCAGCCGGCATTGATCTGGTCGGTCGGCGGATCTTCCGTCTTCTCTAAAAACGCCGTGACACGGCCATTTTCGGTCGGTACACAGCCGAACGCCCGCGGGTCACCGACCCGCACCAGGTGCAACGTGAGATCGGCCTGCTGCTCGTGGTGGTAGATCAGCAGCTGACCCAGATCGGCTCCGGAAAGCACGTCGCCGTTGAACACCATCACGGTGTCGTGGCGCAAGTGGTCGACGACGTTGGCGATGCCGCCACCAGTGCCCAGCGGATGTTCCTCGGTCACATACTCGATCTGCAGACCCAGCTTGGACCCGTCACCGAACTCCGACTCGAACACCGCCGGCTGGTAGGACGTGCCCAGGATCACGTGCTCGATACCCGCTGCGGCGATCCGCGAGAGTAGATGGGTGAGAAAGGGCGAGCCAGCGGTGGGCAGCATCGGCTTGGGCACCGACAGCGTCAGCGGCCGCAGCCGGGTCCCTTTGCCGCCGACCAGGACAACGGCGTCCACCCCAACGCGTGACACAGTTACCGCCCTTCTGCCCGCCGCGAGCCGCGCACCATGAGCCGGACACGGACCGCCAATCCGGCCCGCATGGCCCAGCGCAGCGGAGCCCGCCGCCATCCAGGATGCCGGTCGGCGAGGTAGAGGTAGGTGCTTTTGTGATGAGCCGCCAGGTTGCGCGCCGACTCGCGCGCGGTGGCGTGGCCCTTGTGATGCAGCACTTGCGCCGACGGCACATAGACGTTCAGCCAGCCCGCCTTACCCAGCCGATCGCCCAGGTCGACATCTTCCATGTACATGAAGTAGCGCTCGTCGAAGCCGCCGACCTGATCGAAGGCCGCGCGGCGCACCAGCAGGCATGATCCCGACAGCCAACCCACCGGCCGCTCGGTCGGTTCCAGCCGCTCCTGGCGGTAGGCCGTCGACCATGGATTGTTCTTCCAGAGCGGTCCGACGACGGCGTGCATGCCGCCGCGGATCAGGCTGGGCAAATGCCGCGCCGACGGGTACAACGATCCGTCGGGGTCGTGGACCAGCGGGCCCAAGGTCGCCGCACGGGGCCACCTCGCGGCGGCGTCCAGCAGCGAGTCGATGCTGCCGGGCCCCCATTGCACGTCGGGGTTGGCGACCACGACCCATTCGTCGGCGTCGGTGCCTTCCTCGGCGAGCCGCGACATCGCGCGGTTCACCGCACTGCCGTAGCCGAGGTTCGACCCGGTCGAGAACAGCCTTACGCCCGGGTAGCGCTCGACCGCTGCCTGCGGCGCTCCGTCGGTGGAGCCGTTGTCGGCCATCAGCACGCTCACTTGGCGCTCGGTCGCATACGACAGCGAGGCCAAGAACCGGTCCAAATGCGGCCCCGGGGAAAAGGTCACCGTCACGACCGGCAAGACGTCACTCACGCGTTGAGGGTAACGGTCTACCCGCGCAGCGCCGCGGCGAGCGCGTCTCGCCACGGTCGCAGCGGCGAAAGACCAGCCCGTTCCGACTGTCGACTCGACAGCGCCGAATAGGGCGGCCTCGCCGCTGGACGCGGGTTGTGAGCGCTGGTGACCGGCAGCACCCGCTCGGGGTCGGCGCCGACGCCCTCGAAGACCGCGCGGGCTTGTCCGAACCGGGTGACCTCTCCCCCGTTGGCGGCGTGCACTATCCCATCTGGCGCATGCACCTGGCCGTCGGCCACCTCGAGCAGCGCGGCCACCAGATCGGGGACATAGGTAGGCGATCCGGTCTGGTCATCAACCACCTCGACGGGGCCGTCGCCGGCAGCCAGCCTGCGCATAACGGCGACGAAGTCTTTGCCGGTTCCGCCGGTGTACACCCACGCCGTGCGCACCACGACGGCCTGCGGCAACGCCGCCAACACGGCCTGTTCGCCGGCGAGCTTGCTCCGCCCGTACACGCTCAGCGGCGCCGTCTCGTCGCCCAGCTCGTAAGGGTGCGGCGCTGATCCGCCGAAATCGCCGCTGAACACGTAGTCGGTGGAGATGTGGATGAGCCGCGCACCGACGCGCCTGCAGGCCTGCGCGAGACGCTCCGGGCCGTCCGCGTTGACCTGGTATGCCCGCTCCTCATCGCCCTCGGCGGCGTCGACGTTGGTGTAGGCGGCGCAGTTGATCACCACGTCGCCGGGCTGCACGATCTGCCCGGTGACCTGCGGATCGGTGATGTCCCACTGCGACGACGTCAGCGCCAACACCTGGCGCCCTTGCCGAGCAGCCTCAGCCGCCAAAAAACCACCGACCTGCCCGCCGGCACCGCTGATCACGATCCTGTCTTGCTGGGTCACGAACGCCACTCCTCCGCATCGCTTCGTCCCCCGCAAGCGGCCGGTACCCCATTGCATCGTCGCCGGCGTGGTCACGAGTCTGGCACGCGTCTGGCACGCCGAGGTAGCGCTACCAGCGATACCAGTGTTACGCAAGTAGTCTGAAGTGATGCCTGTGCATCGCGTGGTTCGTGTGATCGCGACCGTGGCCGCCGTAATGGTCGTTCTCGGCACCGGGGTGGCGTGGAGCAAGGTCCGCTCATTTGAGGATGGGATCTTCCACGTCTTCGCACCCTCACTGGGTCAGGGCGGCGACGACGGGGCGATCGACATCCTGCTGGTCGGCATGGACAGCCGCGCTGACGCACACGGCAACCCGCTGCGCCCGGAGGAATTAGCCACGCTGCGGGCCGGCGACGAGGTGGCGTCCAACACCGACACCATCATCCTGGTGCGCATCCCCAACAACGGGAAGTCGGCGACCGCGATCTCGATTCCGCGCGACACCTACGTTTCGGCGCCCGGGCTGGGCAAGACGAAGATCAACGGTGTCTACGGCCAGACCAAGGAGGAGAAGCGAGTCAGCCTGGTCGAATCCGGCGTTGCGGCCGGCCGAGGCCGAGGCTGAGGGAACCGAGGCCGGCCGTGAGGCGCTGATCAAGACGGTCGCCGACCTCACGGGTGTCACCGTCGACCACTACGCCGAGATCGGGCTGCTGGGCTTCGCGTTGATCACCGACGCCCTCGGGGGTGTCAATGTCTGCCTCAAAGAGCCTGTGTATGAACCACTCTCGGGTGCCGATTTTCCCGGCCGGCTGGCAGAAGCTCAACGGTCCACAAGCGCTGAGCTTTGTCCGCCAACGCCATGACCTGCCTCGCGGCGACCTGGACCGGGTGGTACGCCAGCAGGTGGTGATGGCTTCGCTGGCCCACCAGGTGATCTCCGGCAAGACGTTGTCGAGCCCGAGCACGATGAACCGGCTGCAGCAAGCCATCCAGCGTTCGGTGGTGCTCTCATCCGGCTGGGACATCATGGATTTCGTGACCCAGCTACAGAAGCTGGCGGCCGGCAAGATCGCCTTCGCCACCATTCCGGTGCTCGACGAGGCCGGCTGGAGCGACGACGGCATGCACAGCGTGGTGCGAGTCGATCCCCATCAGGTGCAGGACTGGGTGGCGGGCCTGCTGCACGATCAGGCGCAGGGCAAGACCGACGAGTTGGCCTACACCCCGGCCAAGACCACCGCCAGCGTGCTCAACGACACCGACATCAATGGGCTGGCAGCTTCGGTGTCAGAAGTGTTGACTTCCAAGGGTTTTGGCGCAGGCCCGGTCGGCAACAATGACGCCGCTCATGTTTCGAGCAGCCAGGTGCAAGCCGCCAAGGCCGACGACTTGGGCGCCCAAGCGGTCGCCAAAGATCTGGGCGGGCTGCCCGTCATCGCCAACGCCTCAGTACCACCGGGATCGGTTCGGGTGGTGTTGGCCAACGACTACACCGGACCGGGCTCGGGCCTGGGTGACGGCCCCGCCCCGATGGCGGCCTCGTCGGCCGCGAACTCCGGTTCGACGAACCCCGACGCTCCCCCGCCCTCGCCGATCCTGACCGCCGGCAACGACCACCCCGAGTGTGTCAACTGATGTGACCGTGCCGCGACGATGCAGAGCGAAGCGATGAGGAGCGGCACTTGTGACTACGCTCAGCGCAGCGGTTCTGGACCCGATGCTGCGCGCCGACCCGGTCGGGCCGCGCATCACCTATTACGACGACGCCACCGGCGAGCGCATCGAGCTGTCCGCGGTCACGCTGGCCAACTGGGCGGCCAAGACCGGCAACCTGTTGCGCGACGAGTTGGGCGCCGGGCCGGCCAGCCGGGTGGCGGTATTGCTACCCGCTCATTGGCAGACCGCCGCGGTGTTGTTCGGGGTGTGGTGGATCGGCGCGGACGTGCTGCTCGCTGCAACCGACGCGGACATCGCCTTGTGCACAATCGACCGCCTCGAAGAGGCCGACAGCGACCGGCGCAGGCGAGGTCGCGGTGCTGTCGCTGGACCCGTTCGGCCGCCCCGCATCCGACTTGCCCATCGGTGTCACCGACTACGCGACCGCGGTGCGGGTGCACGGCGACCAGATAGTCGCCGAACGCCACCCCGGTCCGGCCCTGGCGGGCCGATCCGTCGATGAGGTGCTGGCCGCTTGCCACAAGTCGGCCACCGCAACGGGTGTGACGGCAGCCGATCGCGTGCTTTCGACGGCATCCTGGGATCGGCCCGACGACGTGATCGGGGGCCTGCTGGCGGTTCTGGCTGTCGGCGCGTCGCTGGTGCAGGTGGCCAACCCCGATCCGGCCGCGCTGCCGCGCAGGATCGAGACCGAGAAGGTCACCCGGGTGCTGGATTAGCGGCACGTCACGACCGCGGCGATGCCCACTGTGTTCCGTCCCAGTATTGCCATTGCTCGGTCCACTGGCGGCCGTCCCAGTGGCGCCGCTGTCGGGGGTCGCCGGCCGGATCCGGATACCAGCCCGGCGGTGGCAACGTCGGCCACCACGGTTGCTGGCCGACCGCGTTGCGTTCTCGATACGCCGCTGCCTTGGCCTGCCGTGCCGCGACAAAACGGGTGATACCCCTTGCGATGAGCACACACACCGCGGTCGGTATGAAAACGCATGCTAGGAAAGCGAAGCAATTGTGTTCCCAGCCCCAGTCGTATCGACCTTGCGCAAATATCACGATCGCGACGATCCCCGCGATCGGAGCAAGCGCATATGTCGCGCCGTAGTACCGCCGCAGGATCAAGATCCCCGCGGTCCACAGTGGTGGAACGAAGACCGCTAACACGTATGGATCTAGTAAGTTCCCGGCAGCGCCGTATGAGATCGGGCCGATCGACACTCGAGGTCCGCAGTCGAGGTACGGCCCGTCGCTGGTGCACGCCCAATGGCTCGTGGTTGTCAGGCAGGCCAGCACGGTGAGGATGGCCGCGGTCGCGAGCACCACGCCGCCGAGCGCCATCCGGATACTCGGTGTTCGGCTGGAAGGCGACGACAGTGGATCAACGCCGGGCGGCGGAACGGGCGGTTGTTCGGCCATTGGCCCAGCCTCTCACTGACGAGGCCGGTTAAAGCGGGCATAACGATGACCCTCGCCGCCGACCTGATACATGTTGATATCGCAATATTTCGATGTTAGCGTCGTTGGAAGGCGGTAAGTTCAGCCAGGCAACCCACTCACAGGAAGGCCTTTCGCGATGTTGGTGCACGGGCTATTGGGCAAGGCGGCCGGAACGGTGGTAACCGGTCTGGTCGGAGTCAGCGCCTACGAAGTTGTCCGCAAAGCCCTGGCCAAGGCGCCACTTCACGACGCCGCGGTCACCGCGACCGAGTGGAGTCTGCGCGGAACCCGCCGCGCCGAGGAAGCAGCGGAGTCAGCCCGGCTGAAGCTGGCCGACGTGGTGGCCGAGGCCCGCGAACGCGTCGGTGAGGAGGCCCAGCCTCCGGCCATCGGCAACCACGACCACGAGCACTGATCGTCGCCGATGACTGCAACCTGCCCCGACCTGGTGGTCGTTTCGGACGCGGCCGGGCGGATGCGGGTGCGGGTCGGTTGGGTGCGCTCGAATTCGCGCCGCGCGGTCGCGGTGGAAGAAGCGGTGGACCGGCAGAACGGGGTGCGGGCCGTGCACGCCTATCCCCACACCGGTTCTGTCGTCGTCTGGTATTCGCCGAGGCGCTGCGATCGTGAGGCGGTCCTGGCGGCGATCGCGTCGGCCGAACACGTTGCCGCCGAGCTGATCCCGGTGCGCACTCCGCGGTCGTCCGACGTCCGCAACACCGAAGTGCTGCGGATGGTGATCGGCGGCGCGGCGCTGGCCTTACTCGGGGTGCGCCGCTACGTGTTCAACCGCCCGCCGCTGCTGGGTCCGTCCGGCCAACTGGTCGCGACCGGCGCGACAGTGTTCATGGGCTATCCGTTCCTGCGCGGCGCGTTGCGCTCGCTGCGGTCCGGGCGGGCCGGCACCGATGCGCTGGTGACCGCGGCGACTGTAGCCAGCTTGGTGCTACGCGAGAACGTCGTCGCTCTCACCGTGCTGTGGCTGCTCAACATCGGCGAATACCTGCAGGATCTGACGTTGCGACGGACCCGGCGGGCCATCTCAGATCTGCTGCGTGGCAGCGCCGACACGGCGTGGATTCGGCTGGCCGACGGCCCCCAGGCAGGCACCGAGGTCCAAGTACCGATCGACACCGTGCAGATCGGCGACGACGTGGTGATCCACGATCACGTGGCGATCCCGGTCGACGGCGAGGTGGTCGACGGCGAAGCCATCGTCGACCAGTCCGCGATCACCGGGGAAACACTGCCGGTCAGCATCGTCACCGGGTCGACGGTGCACGCCGGATCGGTTGTGCTGCGCGGGCGACTGGTGGTTCGCGCCCGCGCCGTCGGCAGCGAAACCACCATTGGCCGCATCATCACCCGCGTCGAAGAGGCTCAACAAGATCGGGCGCCCATCCAAACCGTCGGCGAGAAGTTCTCCCGTCGCTTTGTTCCGCTTTCCTTCATCGTCTCTGCACTTGCGCTGGCGATCACCGGAGATGTCCGGCGCGCGATGACCATGCTGCTGATCGCGTGCCCGTGTGCGGTGGGCCTGGCGACGCCCACCGCGATCAGCGCGGCGATCGGCAACGGCGCGCGCCGCGGGATCCTGATCAAAGGCGGGTCGCACCTCGAGCAGGCCGGCCGGGTGGACGCGATCGTGTTCGACAAGACCGGGACACTCACCGTCGGACGGCCGGTGGTCACGAATATCATTGCCTTGCACAATGATTGGCGACCAGAGCAAGTGCTCGCTTATGCGGCCAGCTCGGAGTTGCACTCCCGCCACCCGCTGGCCGAGGCCGTGATCCGCTCGACCGAAGAGCGCCGCATCATCATTCCGCCGCACGAGGAATGTGAGGTGCTGGTCGGTCTAGGCATGCGGACCTGGGCCGACGGGAGGACGCTGCTGCTGGGCAGCCCGTCGCTGCTGGGCTCCGAAAACGTCAAGGTGTCGAAAGAGGCAGCCGACTGGGTCGACAAGCTGCGCCGGCAGGCCGAGACCCCATTGCTGCTCGCGGTGGACGGCACACTTGTTGGGCTGGTCAGCCTGCGCGACGAGGTTCGGCCTGAAGCGCCTGATGTGTTGAAGCGGTTGCGCACCAACGGAATCCGTCGGATCGTTATGCTTACCGGCGACCATCCCGAGATCGCGAAAGTCGTTGCCGGCGAGCTGGGTATCGACGAGTGGCGCGCCGAGGTGCTTCCCGAGGACAAACTTGAAGTGGTGCGCCAACTTCAGGACGAGGGTTATCTGGTCGGGATGGTCGGCGACGGCGTCAACGACGCCCCCGCGCTGGCGGCGGCCAACATCGGCATCGCGATGGGCCTGGCCGGCACCGACGTCGCCGTCGAGACCGCTGATGTCGCGTTGGCCAACGACGATCTGCATCGCCTGCTCGACGTGGGCGATTTGGGCGCCCGCGCAGTCGAGGTCATCCGGCAGAACTACGGCATGTCGATCGCGGTCAACGCCGCGGGGCTGTTGATCGGCGCCGGCGGGGCACTGTCGCCGGTGTTGGCGGCCATTTTGCACAACGCATCGTCGGTGGCCGTGGTCGCTAATAGTTCGCGGCTGATTCGGTACCGCCTGAGCTGAGCAGATGCGACAATGTCGCACGTAAGGCGATGACGATGTAGGAAGCCGGTGCAAATCCGGCGCGGTCCCGCCACTGTCATCGGGGAGCGACCCTCAACCGCCACGGCCGCGAGCTGGAAGGCGAGGCGAGCAGCGATCCGAGAGCCAGGACACTCGCGTCGTCGCATCCTGCGACCCGGGGCGGTCGACCCCGAGAGAGCTGACGGGCGTCTATGTCTTGCTTGCCCGAAGCAGATGCTGCGGTGCTGCTCGCCGAACTCTCGAACGCCGGCCCGTATTTTGCGGTCGGGACCGGACCCGTCGATGAGCGCTGGCGACCGGTAAAGCAGCTCTACACCGACACCGCGCTGCTCGACGGCATCATCGGCCGCGTGCAGGGACGCATGGATGCCTCAGAGCAGCGTGTCGCGGCGTCGACGTTTTTCCTCGGCTTCGCCGCGCGCCTGTGGTCGATCGGCCTCGGCGCGGTGGCCGGCCACCGGCTGCTGCCCGACTTAGCACCCGAGCACTTGCTGTTTCGGGAAACTGACGGCCAAATCCGGCTGCACATCGAGCATCCCGTCGTCTGGGTAGGTGACGACCTGGAGTCGAGGCTGGCCGACATGGTCCTCGTTTGGCACCTGGCGCCGCTTAGCGCGGCGCTGCGCCGACTCGGGCCGATCTCAGAAAAGGTGTTGCGAGGCAATGCGGCCTCCGCGCTGCTCGGCGCCGCACGGGTTTTCGACCGCGGCGTCACGTCGGAACCCGGATGGCGACTGGCTCGCAGCCTTTGCGCCGACAAAAGGCTCTCGGCACGCAATCCGTTTCAGCGATGCCGGTTACCGCCGGACCAGCTGCTGCCTCTACTACCGCATCCCCGGCGGCGGGCTGTGCGGCGATTGCGTGCTTGCGCAGGAAGGTACACCATGACTGACGCCTACCCAGCCATCGTGGACGCCGACGACGGTGGCCGCGAACAGGTCTGGCCGCTACCCACCGACGAACAAAGCCTGCTCGACTTAATCCAGCTGTGCTTCGAGCAGTACTGGGACGACATCTGGTTCGGCACCCTGGTGCAGGGCGCGGCCTGGGAAGTGGCAGCGCCGAACCCACCCAAACGCATCTCGGTGTACGACGGGTACGCCACGGTGGACTTCGGCCGCTGGCATTTTCACCTGTGCATCGGCGAGCACCGGGAAAGCGGGCCCGAGCTCGGCCGGATTCGCAGGTGTTCGCGCGCTGAGCTGTATCGCCGGATCGGCAGCGACGGGTGGCCCACCTCGTGGGGTGTGCGGCTGTTCAACGGGCGCGACGAACAAATGATGACGCTCATGCTGCCCAACCCGTTCTTGACCAACGATCAGCAGCTTCGCGACCAGCCGGCCTGGTCGCAGCTGGAACTGTGGGACCGCCTGCGGGACAAGTATCTCGGGCTGGATCCCGATCCGTTTGACCGCTCCGGCAAGGGTTTTCGTCATGGCTGAGGGAGCCTATCGATGACCGCACCGATTTGGATGGCGGCGCCGCCGGAGGTGCATTCCGCGCTGCTGGGCAGCGGCCCGGGCCCAGGCTCGCTGCTGGCCGCGGCGGGGGCGTGGAGCTCGCTGAGCACCGAATACACCGAAACCGCCCAAGAACTGACCGCCGTGTTGGACGCCGTGCAGGCCGGAGCCTGGCAGGGCCCGAGCGCCGAAGAGTATGTGGCCGCCCATGCGCCGTATTTGGCGTGGCTGACTCAGGCCAGCGCCGACGCTGCCGCGACCGCCGCGCAACAACAAATCGCGGCCACTGCCTACACCACTGCGTTGGCGGCCATGCCGACACTGGGTGAGTTGGCGGCCAACCACACCACCCACACGGTGCTGCTGGCAACCAATTTCTTTGGCATTAACACGATCCCGATCGCGCTGAATGAGACCGACTACGCACGGATGTGGGTTCAGGCCGCCACCGTGATGAGCACCTATCAAGGTGTGGCTACCGCGGCCGTGGCGACGACGCCGCAGAGCACCACCGCACCGGTGATCGTGAAATCCAACGCGGCGGCGGCAGATTCCACCAGTTCGTTGCCGCCCGACACCGAGCAACAATGGGACGATTTCTTACAGGACATCGGGTTCACCGACTTCTACAACAACGTCTTGCAGCCGTTGATCAACGACCTGGCCAACAACCCGTACTTAACGACGCTGTTTTCCGGGATCGATCCTTATCTGACCGAGCTCGGTAATCCACTGATCTTCCTTGACCCGTACAACGTCGCGTTCGCCGTCGGCTACCCGATGGACATCGGTTCGTATGTCGCCTATCTGTCGGAAACGTTCGCCTACATCGGCGCAGATCTTACCTCGGCATTTGCGTCGGGTAATCCGGCGAGCTATCGGACTCACCGTTGTGTTCGACACCGTCGAAGCCATCGGCACGATCATCACCGATACCATCGCGTTGCTGAAGACCCTGCTCGAGCAGGGTCTTGTGCTGATCCCGACCATTTTGCCGCTGTTGACCGTCCCGTTGGCACCGCTTGTCTGGTTCCGTTGGGCGCCAGCGGCTTAGCGGGCTTGGCGGGTTTGGCCGGGCTGGCCGGCGATTCCGGCAGTGCCCATCCCCCCAATGCCTCCGCCCCTGGCATTGTCATTGGCACCGATCCCGACCGCCCGTGCCGGTGGCGGTCCCCGCACCGGCCCCGGCGCTGGCGCCCGCAGCGGCGTCTGCGGCCGCCGCCCCCAGCGCCCCGCCACCAACACCATCGGCACCGCCGTCAGTGGTCACTGCGCAGGCTTATGCCTACATGGTCGGCGGCCTGACCGCGGCTGCTCGCAGGGCGGCGAGCACCAGCGCCGAGACGAAGGCTGCGGAGCCCGGAGCCGCCGCCGCGGCGGCGGTCGCGACGGCGCCCCCAGAGGAGGCCCCGACGCGCCGACGCCGTCGGACGAAGGTCGAAATGCTCGGCCGCGGTTACGAATACATGGATTTAGAACCGGAGCCGACGGTGGAGCCCTCGGATCGGGCTGCCGGGGCCCTGGGCTTCCCCGGAACCGCACACACCGCGACGGCTACCGTGCCCGCCGGGTTGGCCACACTGACCGACGATGCGTTCGGCAGCGGCCCGCACACACCGATGATGCCGGGCAGCTGGGGCGGCGACTCAGCGCCACCCGACGACACCTGAGGTCGAATCTGCGCTTGTCGCGACTGCCGGTACGACGAAACTGCTAGCCTGCGCCGAACTAGCGATGAAAAGTACTGGGCTTCGTTTGCTTGGCGTCGCGTCGTTGGCGATGACCAGCGTTGCCCATCGCGGGTCTGTTCGGATTGGGCAGCGTCGCACTCGGCTACGAATACGTGGTGATCGAAGGCGCCGTCTCAGCGATTACCGCTGACTTCCAAAGCCTCATCCCCTGACGCCGGCCGCCCGTCGTTCAGCAGCCGCAGTCCTCGCCGCGCCACGACTTGGCACCCTGCCAGATGGCCGCGGCCGCAATACCAAGCCCGATCACCGGGTCGAGCCACCAGAAGCCTGACCGGCCGGCGGTGACGACTAGGCCGATTAGAACCGCCGCCGCCTGCGCACCGCAGAGGTAGTTCTGGGTGCCCTCCCCTGCGGTGGCCGCCGAACCCAACCGGACGGCGAGTGTGTGCTTAGCCCGGCCCAGAATCGGCATCAGCATCAACGAGACGGCCGTCAGCACCATCCCGATTACCGATCTGTCAGCGTGGTGCTCGCTGACCAGGTGATGCACGGATTCTGCGGCGATGTAGGGCGCCGTCAGCCAAAACGACAATGCAACACCGCGCTGGGCGCGCCGTTCGGCCGTCTCGGACAATAGCCGCGAGCCAGAGAACCGCCAGGCCACCATTGCACTGGCCAGCGCCTCGGGCACGCTGCCCAATGCCCACCCGGTCAGCGCGATGGAGCCGACCGCCAGTCCCTGCCACAGCCCGACCACGCCCTCGGTGAGCATGGCAGCCATGCTGACCCAGGCCAGCACCCACGCCCACCGGGCACGACGCCGCCAGCTGGCGTCTCGCGGCGCGGCGCATTCGGATTCTGCACAGCAGGCCTGCTCGACGACTGCGGGAGCGCCGGTCGGGCGGAAGCTGGCCATCAAGCGATGTTAAGGCAACGCGGACGCCGTCAGCCCCCAACACCCGTTATCGGCCCAGAATGCATTGCCAGAAACCGACGTCGTGCCAGGCGCCCTGCTTGTAGCCGGCGTCGACCAGCTGGCCGACCCGGGTGAACCCGTGTCGCTCGTGTAGCCGAACGCTCGGCTCGTTGGGCAACGCGATCACCGCGACGACGCTGTGGAATCCTTCGCGGCGCATGCGGTCCAGCAATTCGGTGTACAGCGCATCACCCGCCCCGCGGCGTTGTCTCGAAGGGTCGACATAAACGGTGACCTCGGCGGTCCACTGATAGGCGGCCCGACAGTTCCACGGCGCCGCGTATGCCACGCCGACGATCCGATCGTCGACGGCTACCAACCAGGGAAACCGCGAGTGCAGTCGTCCCCAGTCATCGCGCCACTCGTCGAGGCTTTGTGGTTCGGTCCGGAAATTGATGACCGTGTTTTCGATGAAGTGGTTGACGATCTGGCGAATGTGTACGAGGTCATCCTCGGTCGCGAGTCTGACCTCCAACCCTGATGGCCGGCTCACGAAGCGTCAGACGCGCTTGCCCCGATATAAATCAATGTCTTTTTCTTCCAGGCATTCGGCGAGCCCTTTTCCCTTTGCGGTGAGCGACAGCCAAGCCGCAAACATCCATCTCTCGGGATCGTCATCGTGTTTGACATAGACGTGAGAGATCTTGTGGATCGAATGATCGAGCGACCTTCGCCAGGCAAAGAAACGACCACCCTTCTCGCCCACGGACCCCAGCCGGAAGAGTCCTTCACTCACGAGGGCACGAATGAGTTCCAGGGTTTCGTTTTGGACTTCCGAGGGCGACGCCGACGGATTCCGGTGTCTGACGTGCCAATCCACCGCATTGAGATCCACCGGCTTAGCGAGGCCTTCGAGCAGCAGCCCGTTGCGTACGTTTTCTCGTGCGTCGCTCATCCGTCTTACCGTACTGTTCAGACCGTGGATTTTGCTCTCCGCTCGTGCGGATTGCGCGGGCACGCGACGTTTGCTCCCGATGAGCCGGAGCTTCGGGAACGCCTGAAGGCCGACACTCCTGCCGGGGAGGCATGGCGTTGTTTGCGCTGCGAGACGTTCGTCGTAGGCGCCCCGCGCGGTAGCGGTCCGGCGAACAGCGCGCCCGAGATCCCACGCGGGCGGATGTTGCGTGACCGGACGTTGATGCGAGCGCTCGCCATCGAACGCGCTTTTCGCTGCGTGGTTTTTTTGTTGGTCGCAGCTGGCGTGTTCAAGGTCACCGGCTCACGCGAGCGGTGGCGCCAGGAGTTCGAGCACGACCTGCCTTTGCTGAAGCCGCTGGCCAACCAGATTGGATGGAATCCGGATAACTCCAAGATCATTCACGACATCGAGCACGTGTTCGCGCTGTCGTCGTCGACGATGACCTGGATCGGCGCGGCTCTCGCTGGCTACGCGCTGATCGAGCTCATTGAGGCGGTCGGGTTGTGGCTGATGCGACGATGGGGCGAGTACTTCGCCGTGATCGCGACGAGCGTCTTTCTTCCGCTAGAAATCTACGAGCTCACCGAAAAGATCACCGCTTTCCGGCTCATCGCGCTGATCATCAACATCGCCGCAGTGATCTGGCTGCTGTGGAGCAAACGGCTTTTCGGGCTGAACGGCGGCGGCAAGGCGTATCGGGAAGAACATGAAACCGCGAGTTTGTTGAGCGTCGAACGAGCGGGCTTGCAGGAAACCGCTGCGGCGTAGCGCGAGTTATCCACAGACAAGTTGCCGACGACTTTTCTTGTCACCGCGACGCTGTCTTGAGCCAAGGAAATGGCAAGCGAACCCGGGCCGCCGAACGGCGTGCCCGAATCATGGCGAGGGCAACGAAAATCAGCGCAGCAGCGCGCGGCTCATCACCACGCGCTGAATCTGGTTGGTGCCCTCGTAGATCTGAGTGATCTTGGCGTCCCGCATCATCCGCTCGACCGGGAAGTCGGTGGTGTAGCCGGCCCCGCCGAACAGTTGCACCGCGTCGGTGGTGACTTCCATCGCGACATCGGACGCGAAGCATTTCGACGCCGCCGAAATGAAGCCCAGGTGCGGCTCGCCACGTTCGGCCCGAGCGGCAGCGTGTACACCATCAGCCGCGCGGCCTCGACCTTCATCGCCATGTCGGCCAGCATGAACTGGACGCCTGGAACGTGCTGATCGATTCGCCGAACTGCTTGCGGTCTTTGGTGTAGGCGATCGCGGCGTCCAGTGCGCCCTGGGCGATGCCCACGGCCTGGGCACCAATTGTCGGGCGGGTGTGATCCAGCGTGGCCAGCGCTGTCTTGAAGCCGGTACCCGGTTCGCCGATGATTCGATCGCCGGGGATGCGGCAGTTCTCGAAGTACAGCTCGGTGGTCGGTGAACCCTTGATGCCTAGCTTTTTCTCCTTGGGCCCGACGGTGAAGCCTTCATCGTCCTTGTTCACGATGAACGCCGAGATCCCGTTGGCGCCCTTGTCCGGGTCGGTCACCGCCATCACCGTGTACCAGGTCGACTTGCCGCCGTTAGTGATCCAGGCCTTGGCGCCGTTGAGAATCCAATCGTCTCCGTCGGCCTTGGCCCTCGTGCGCATCGACGCCGCGTCGCTACCGGCTTCGCGCTCACTGAGCGCATACGACGCCATCGCCCCGTCGGAAGCCAGCGACGGCAACACCTGCTTTTTCAGCTCCTCCGAACCGCGCAGGATCAGCCCCATGGTGCCCAGCTTGTTCACGGCGGGAATCAACGACGCAGAAGTGTCGACGCGAGCCACTTCCTCGATCACGATGCAGGCCGCCACCGAGTCCGCGCCCTGTCCCCCGTACTGCTCGGGGACGTGAACGGCGTTGAAGCCGGATGCATTCAGCGCCGACAGCGCCTCCTCAGGAAAGCGGGGTTTCTCGTCCACGTCCGCTGCATACGGGGCGATCTCCTTTTCCGCCAGCGCGCGAATTGCCGCCCGCAGCTCGTCGTGCTCCTCAGGCAGCTTGAACACATCGAACGACGAATCTCCGGCCCACTGGGACATCCTGGCCTCCTCTTGCTACTCGCCGGTAACTTTACCCTGACCCCGCTTGAGCGCCGCATCCTTGGCCAGCACGGACTCGGCCAGCTGATCCTGGAAAGCGACGATCCGGCAGCGCAGCGCCTGATCCGAAACTGCCAGGATGCGTACCGCCAACAGGCCCGCGTTGCGCGCGCCCCCGATCGACACCGTGGCCACCGGTACCCCGGCCGGCATCTGCGCGATCGACAGCAGCGAGTCCAGGCCGTCGAGCCGCGCCAAGGGCACCGGAACCCCGATCACCGGCAGCGGCGTGGCCGAGGCCACCATGCCCGGCAAGTGGGCCGCACCGCCGGCACCCGCGATGATCACCTCGACGCCGCGGTCAGCCGCGCCCCGCGCGTAGTCCAGCATCCGTTGCGGAGTGCGGTGCGCCGACACCACGCCGACCTCGTAGGAAACGTCGAACTCGGCCAGCGCGTCAGCCGCGTCGGCCATCACCGACCAATCGCTGTCGCTGCCCATGATCACCCCGACCCGAGGTTGCTGGGTCTGTTCAGTCATATGCGCCGCTCTCCCCGCGAAGCGGGAGGTGCCCCCACCTCATCGCACTCCTCTCTGCATCGTCGCCGGCGGCATGCGGGTCCCATCCGTCCGTCCACTGCCCGTCTGACAACCAGTGTGCCGCGAGCTCGGCGCGTTCACGCAGGTTTGCCAACCCGGTCATGTCGGCGCCGAGGAAGTTGATGTGACCGATCTTGCGGCCCGGTCTTTCGCCCTTGCCGTAGAGGTGAACCCGGGCCTCGGGCATCCGCGCGAACAAGTGATGCAGCCGCTCGTCGAGCGTCGTTGTCGGCGTTTGCGCGGCGCCCAGCACGTTGGCCATCACCGTCACCGGCACCGTCGCGTCGGTGTCACCGAGCGGATAGTCGAGCACCGCGCGCAAATGCTGCTCGAACTGGCTGGTCCGGGCACCGTCCATGGTCCAGTGCCCGGAGTTGTGCGGACGCATCGCCAGTTCGTTGACCAGCAGCGCCCCATCCACCGTTTCGAACAGCTCGACGGCCAGCACGCCGACCACGCCGAGTTCGGCTGCCAGTCGCAGCGCCAGCTGCTGCGCCGCGACGCCGACGTTGTCGGGCAGCGCCGGCGCCGGCGCGATCACCAGCACACAGATACCGTCGCGCTGCACCGTCTCCACCACCGGCCACGCCGCCCCTTGCCCGAACGGCGAGCGCGCTACCAGCGCCGAGAGCTCGCGGCGCATCGCGACCCGCTCCTCGACCAATACCGGCACGCCAGATTTTAAGTACTCAGCCGCGATCGTGCGGGCCTGCGCCACGTCGGCCGCCATCCGCACACCGCGACCGTCGTAGCCGCCGCGCACCGCCTTAACCACGATCGGTCCGCCGATACGCGCCGCGAACGCGTTGACGTCGTCGAGCGTCTCGATCGCCGCGTAGCGCGGCACCGAGGCGCCCAGCGCCTCCAGGCGTCGCCGCATGACGAGTTTGTCCTGCGCATAGACCAGCGCCTCCGGCGGCGGTGCCACGTTCACGCCCTCGGCGACCAGCTTCTCCAGCAGCTCAGTCGGCACGTGCTCATGGTCGAAGGTCAACGCGTGCGCGCCGACCGCGACGCGACGCAGCGCGTCGAGGTCGGTGTGCGAACCGATCACCACATCGGGGCTCACCTGGGCGGCCGGATCGTCGGCATCGGCGGCCAGCACCCGCAGGCTCTGACCTAGGGCGATCGCCGCCTGGTGGGTCATCCGGGCAAGTTGGCCGCCGCCGACCATGGCGACGATCGGCGCAGTGGTGGGGGTACTCGGCACGGCAATCATGGTGTCATGTCGCTGACGGGCCATTTACCGGCGGCGACACCATAGCTGGGCGCGCAAACCGAGTAGTACGTAGACTGCGACATTGTGTCCTTCGCCGATGCCACGATCGCACGGTTGCCGCAACCGATCCGTCCTTACGCCGAACGCCATCACGAACTGATCAAGTTCGCCATCGTCGGCGGGACCACGTTCATCATCGACTCGGCGATCTTCTACACCCTCAAGCTGACGATCTTGGAGCCCAAGCCGGTCACCGCCAAGGTCATCGCCGGCATCGTCGCGGTGATCGCGTCCTACATCCTGAACAGGGAGTGGAGCTTCCGGGACCGGGGCGGCCGGGAGCGTCACCACGAGGCGCTGTTGTTCTTTGCGGTCAGCGGGGTGGGCGTGCTGCTGAGCATGGCGCCGCTGTGGATCTCCAGCTACATCTTCCAGCTACGGGTGCCGATGGTGTCGTTGACCGTGGAGAACATCGCCGACTTCATCTCGGCCTACATCGTCGGCAACCTGCTGCAGATGGCATTCCGGTTCTGGGCTTTCCGACGCTGGGTGTTCCCCGACGAATTCGGCCGCAGCCAGGACAACGCGCTGGAATCGGCCCTTACCGCCGGCGGCATCGCCGAGGCCCTCGAGGACAACCTCGAAGAAGGCGGCTTGGAGGGCGGGACTGTCACGCTGATGCGGGCGTGGCTGTCGCGCCGGAGCCGGTTGGATCAGCTCGGCGATTCCTCGGACCCGAGGGTGTCGAAAACCTCGTGATACAACAGCGCGTGGACCTGCTCCACGCGCGGAACGTCGTAGAACTCCAACGGGTCTTGTGACGCCGACTCGATGATCAGCGTCCCGGTGCGAAATATCCGGTCGGTCAGCCGATGCCGGAATTCCACGCTGTTGATGCGGGCCAGCGGGATGTCGATCCCGCTGCGGTTCAACACCCCGTGCCGGAACATCACTCGGCGGTCGGTGATCACAAAATGGGTGGTCAGCCAACGCAGGAAGGGCCACAGCGTCAGCCAGCCGGTCACGACCAGCCAAATCGCCCCGATCACCGCGAAGATGACTCTCTTGGCGGTCGGATCCCAAGTAGTGCTGTTGACCACCGCCGCCCCGAACGACGCCAACGCGCTGACCAGGATCAGCACGAGAACCGGACCGATCAGGGTCTTCCAGTGCGGGTGCCGATGAAGCACCACCTGTTCGTCGCTGGCGAGCATGTTCTCGGGGTAGCGCACGCTGGCACTTTAAACGCTCGGGCGCAAGTGCGTGATGTCTCCGGCCGAAATCGCCACAGTTTGGCCACCGTTGTCACTGGTATCAATGCACAACCGGCCCGTCTCGTCGATGGAGTCGGCGACCCCGACCACCTGACGATCACCGGGCAGCGAGGCCTGCACCCGAGAACCCAGGGTCACGCTGTAATGCTGGTAGTCGGCGAGCAGCGCCGGGTCGGCGCCGCCGGCCGTGCGCCACGCGTCGATGCGGGTCGCCAAGTCGCGAAGTATTCGGCGCACCAACGTGTTTCGATCGATAGTCAATGACCCCAGCATCAGCAGCGAGGTGGCTGCCGGGTCCGGGGCTTCGTCGGCGGTCAAAGTCACGTTGAGCCCCAACCCGAGCACGATCGCCCGCGTCGGCGCAGCGACCTCGGCGAGGATCCCGGCCAGCTTGCGGTCGTTCACCAGCACGTCGTTCGGCCATTTCAGGCCCGCCGCTACGCCGCACACCTCGGTCAGCGCGTCAGCCACCGCGACGCCGGCCGCCAGCGGCAACCATCCCCAGCCCGACTGCGGAACCGATGCCGCGCCGACGCCCACCGACAAGGCGATCTGCGCGCGCGGCGGCGCCGACCACTGCCGACCGTGACGCCCACGGCCGGCCTTCTGGTATTCGGCGAGCAACACCGTTCCGTCGATATCGGCGCCGCCCTCCGCCTGTGCGATCAGATCGGCATTGGTGGAGCCGGTTTCGTCGACCACATCGAGTTGACGCCACGGCATTGCGGGACCGACCATCCCGGTGCGTAACGCCACCGCGTCCAACGGCGGGCGGTCGATGGCGTCAGCTGGCACGATGCCGTCCTCTTTTCGTCGAGCGGGCTCATCGAGTGTGCGCGCTGGGCCTCCACTGTGCGCTGACGGCGGGATTCCTGCAATTCCCGCCTCAGACACATTCGGCGCGTGATTGGGATCGGAATTTAAGGGACGGCTAAGATCGGCAGCCATGACGCGCACTTCTGAGACCCACGTCGAAAGCCATGTGGAAGCGAAGGGGGACCACCACATCGACATCCACACCACCGCGGGCAAGCTGGCCGAGCTGCGCAAGCGGACTGAAGAGACGCTGCACCCAGTCGGCGAGGCCGCCGTCGACAAGGTGCACGCCAAGGGCAAGCTGACCGCCCGCGAACGCATCTACGCCCTGCTGGACGAGGGGTCCTTCGTCGAACTCGACGCACTGGCGCGGCACCGCAGCACCAACTTCGGACTGGGCGAGAAGCGTCCGCTCGGCGACGGCGTCGTCACCGGCTACGGCACCATCGACGGCCGCGACGTGTGCATCTTCAGCCAAGACGTGACGGTGTTCGGCGGCAGCCTCGGCGAGGTCTATGGCGAGAAGATCGTGAAGGTCCAGGAGCTGGCCACCAAGACCGGCCGCCCGCTGATCGGCATCAACGACGGGGCAGGCGCACGCATCCAGGAAGGTGTGGTCTCGCTCGGCTTGTACAGCCAGATCTTCCACAACAACATCCTGGCCTCCGGCGTTATACCGCAGATCTCGCTGATCATGGGTGCGGCCGCCGGTGGGCACGTGTATTCGCCGGCGCTGACCGACTTCGTGGTGATGGTCGACCAGACCAGCCAGATGTTCATCACCGGTCCGGACGTGATCAAGACGGTCACCGGCGAGGACGTGACGATGGAGGAGCTGGGCGGTGCCCACACCCACATGGCCAAATCCGGCACCGCCCACTACGTCGCTTCTGGTGAGCAGGACGCGTTCGACTACGTCCGCGAACTGCTGAGCTACCTGCCGCCCAACAACTTCACCGATCCGCCGCGCTACGGCGTGCCGATTCCCGAGGGCGCCATCGAGGACAACCTCACCGATGAGGACCTCGAGCTGGACACCCTGATCCCGGACTCGGCCAACCAGCCCTACGACATGCACGAGGTGATCACCCGCATCCTCGACGACGACGAATTTCTCGAGGTGCAGTCCGGTTACGCGCAGAACATCGTGATCGGGTTCGGTCGCATCGACGGGATCCCGGTCGGCATCGTCGCCAACCAGCCCACCCATTTCGCCGGCTGCCTGGACATCAACGCCTCGGAGAAGGCCGCTCGCTTCGTGCGGACCTGCGACTGCTTCAACATCCCGATCGTCATGCTGGTGGACGTGCCTGGCTTCCTGCCGGGCACCGGCCAGGAGTACAACGGCATCATCCGTCGCGGCGCCAAGCTGCTGTACGCCTACGGCGAGGCCACCGTCCCCAAGATCACCGTCATCACCCGCAAGGCCTACGGCGGCGCCTACTGCGTGATGGGGTCCAAAGACATGGGCTGCGACGTCAACGTCGCGTGGCCGACCGCGCAGATCGCGGTGATGGGTGCCTCCGGCGCGGTCGGTTTCGTCTACCGCCAGCAGCTCGGCGAGGCCGCCAAGAATGGTGACGACGTCGACGCGCTGCGACTGCAGCTGCAGCAGGAGTACGAGGACACTCTGGTCAATCCATACATCGCCGCCGAGCGGGGCTACGTCGACGCGGTCATCCCGCCATCGCACACTCGCGGCTACATCGGGACGGCACTGCGCTTGCTGGAGCGCAAGATCGCCCAGATGCCGCCCAAGAAGCACGGGAACATCCCCCTGTGAGTCGAGTGAGCGGAACGAACGCAGTGAGTGACGGGAACGAGACGAACGATCAAGCCCCTGTGAGCGAGCACGAACCGCACGAGCCGCACATTCAGGTGCTCAAGGGCAACCCGACCGACGACGAGTTGGCCGCGCTGATCGCGGTGCTGGGCAGCGCGGGTGGCGGCGGGGTCGAGCCGGGGCCGCCGGAGTACAACCGGTGGGGAATGCCCGTCGACAAACTGCGCTACCCAGTTTTCAGCTGGCAGAAGATCACGCTGCTGGAACGGACCCACATGCGGCGATGACCCGCCTCGTGCTCGGGTCCGCCTCCCCGGGCCGGCTCAAGGTGCTGCGACAGGCCGGCATCGACCCGCTGGTCGTGGTCTCCGGTGTCGACGAGGACGCGGTCATGGCCGCGTTGGCGCCCGATACCTCCCCCGGTGCTGTCGTCGCCGCTTTGGCCCAGGCCAAGGCTGACCGGGTCGCGGCAATCCTGGACGGTGCGGTCGTCGCGGATTGTGTTGTCATCGGCTGTGATTCGATGCTCCAGGTCGACGGCCGACTGGTCGGCAAGCCCGCATCGGCCGATGCGGCGCGCAGCCAGTGGCGGTCGATGGGTGGCCGGTCCGGCCAGCTGTATACCGGACACTGCCTGCTGCGGCTGCTCGACGGCAAGGTAACTCACCGCGTGTCCGAATCATCAGCTACCACAGTGTATTTCGCTGCGCCAACAGCCACGGACTTGGAAGCATACGTCGGCAGCGGCGAACCATTGGCCGTCGCCGGAGGATTCACGCTGGACGGGCTGGGCGGCTGGTTCGTCGACCGGATCGAAGGGGACCCCTCCAACGTCATCGGGCTGAGCTTGCCGTTGACCCGCTCACTGTTGCATCGAGTCGGCCTGTCGGTCGCCGGGCTATGGGCAGCCAATCGGTTGCCCAGCTGACGGGTAGGCTCACGGTGTGCCTTTACCAGCAGATCCCAGCCCGACGCTGAGCGCATACGCGCATCCGGAGCGGCTGGTGACCGCCGACTGGCTGGCCGGCAACCTGGGTCGGCCCGGCCTTGTCATCGTCGAATCCGACGAGGATGTCTTACTTTACGACGTCGGTCATATTCCTGGCGCGGTCAAGATCGACTGGCACACCGACCTCAACGACCCGCGGGTGCGCGACTACATCAACGGCCAGCAGTTCGCCGAATTGATGAATCGCAAAGGGATTTCGCGAGACGACACGGTCGTGATCTATGGCGACAAGAGCAACTGGTGGGCCGCCTACGCGTTGTGGGTCTTCACGCTCTTCGGCCACTCGGACGTACGGCTGCTCAACGGCGGCCGCGATCTGTGGATGTCCGATGGGCGCGACACCACGCTGGATGTTCCGTCCAAAACGACGAGTGGCTATCCCGTTGTGCAGCGCAACGATGCGCCGATCCGCGCGTTCAAAGACGACGTGTTGGCCACCTTGGGCTCCGAACCGCTGATCGATGTGCGATCGCCCGACGAGTACACCGGCAAGCGGACCCACATGCCTGACTATCCGGAGGAAGGCGCGCTGCGGGCCGGGCATATCCCTACCGCGCGTTCGATCCCGTGGGCGAAGGCTGCCGACGACAGCGGGCGGTTCCGCGGGCGCAGCGAGCTGCAAGAGCTCTACGGGTTCATCGAGCCGGACGATAAAACCATCGTTTACTGCCGCATCGGCGAGCGGTCCAGCCACACCTGGTTCGTGCTGACGCATCTGCTCGGCATCCCAGGCGTGCGCAACTACGACGGCTCGTGGACCGAATGGGGCAACACCGTCCGAGTCCCGATCGTCGCCGGCGAAAGCCCGGGAGCTGTGCCGGCCAGATGAGCATGCCCGCGCCGCTGGCCGAGGTGGTGTCCGACTTCGCCGAAGTCCAGGGCCAGGACAAGCTCAAGCTGTTGCTGGAGTTCGCCGACGATCTGCCGGGATTGCCTGCCGACCTGGAAGAGGCGGCGATGGAGCCGGTGCCCGAGTGCCAATCGCCAGTGTTTCTGCACGTCGACGCCAGCAACCCGGAACGGGTGCGGCTGCATTTCAGCGCGCCGGCCGAAGCGCCCACCACCCGCGGGTTTGCCTCGATCCTGGCCGCCGGGCTTGACGAGCAGCCCGTCGCCGACATCCTGGCCGTACCCGACGATTTCTACACCGAGCTTGGTCTGGCGAATCTGATCAGCCCGCTACGACTGCGCGGCATGTCGGGCATGCTGGCCCGCATCAAGCGCCGGCTGCGCGAGTCCGGCTGAACCGGGCACCGGGTCGTGTCGCCTACGGCGTGGCGCTTAAACTTCCAGCGGACATAAGTTGTAAGAAAATCTCTTAGAGACGCCGAGAAGTCGTTAGCCCTACAGGAGGCGCTGTGCCCAGTCACGCCAGCTCGAGGATCACCAAGGTTCTCGTCGCCAATCGCGGTGAGATTGCGGTTCGGGTGATCCGCGCGGCCAAGGATGCCGGCCTGCCCAGCGTGGCGGTGTACGCCGAACCCGACGCCGACGCGCCGCACGTGAAGCTGGCCGACGAGGCATTCGCGTTGGGTGGGCAGAACTCGGCGGAGTCCTACCTGGTGTTCGACAAGCTGCTGGAGGCCGCCGAGAAGTCCGGCGCCAACGCGATCCACCCCGGTTACGGCTTTCTGTCGGAAAACGCTGACTTCGCACAGGCGGTTACCGATGCCGGGCTGATTTGGATCGGGCCCAGCCCGCAGTCCATCCGCGATCTTGGTGACAAGGTCACCGCCCGGCATATCGCCGCCCGGGCGCAGGCCCCGTTGGTGCCCGGCACTCCCGACCCGGTCAAGGACGCCGACGAGGTGGTTGCCTTTGCCAAGGAGTACGGCGTGCCGGTGGCGATCAAGGCCGCGTTCGGCGGCGGCGGCAAGGGCATGAAGGTGGCCCGCACTCTCGAGGAGATCCCCGAGCTCTACGAATCGGCCGTACGCGAGGCAGTCTCGGCGTTCGGCCGGGGCGAATGCTTCGTTGAGCGCTACCTGGACAAGCCCCGCCACGTCGAAGCGCAGGTCATCGCCGACAAGCATGGCAACGTGGTGGTGGCCGGAACCCGCGACTGCTCGCTGCAGCGTCGTTTCCAGAAGCTGGTCGAAGAGGCACCTGCGCCGTTTTTGACCGACGCGCAGCGTAAAGAGATCCACGAATCCGCCAAGCGGATCTGCAAGGAAGCCCACTACTACGGCGCCGGGACCGTCGAGTACCTAGTCGGCCAGGACGGCCTGATCTCATTCCTGGAGGTCAACACGCGTCTGCAGGTCGAACACCCGGTTACCGAGGAGACCGCGGGCATCGACCTGGTGTTGCAGCAGTTCAAGATCGCCAACGGCGACAAGCTGGACATCACCGAGGACCCCACACCGCGCGGACACGCCATTGAGTTCCGGATCAACGGTGAGGACGCCGGCCGCGGCTTCTTGCCGGCGCCCGGCCCGGTCACCCGCTATGACATCCCCACTGGGCCCGGCGTCCGGCTGGACTCCGGCGTCGAGGCTGGCTCGGTGATCGGCGGCCAGTTCGACTCGATGCTGTCCAAGCTGATCGTGTACGGCGCCGATCGCGCGGAAGCGCTGGCGCGCGCCCGCCGGGCACTCGACGAATTTCACGTCGAGGGGCTGGCCACTGTCATCCCGTTCCACCGTGCGGTGGTGTCTGACCCGGCGTTCATCGGTGACGACAACGGCTTCTCGGTGCACACCCGCTGGATCGAAACCGAGTGGAACAACACCGTCGAACCGTTCACCGGCGGCGAACCGCTGGATGAAGACGACGCCCGACCCCGGCAGAAAGTCGTCGTGGAGGTCGGCGGCCGGCGCCTCGAGGTCTCGCTACCAGGCGACCTGGCGCTGTCCAATGGCGGTGGGTCTGACCCTGCCGGTGTCATCAGGAAGAAACCCAAGGCACGTAAGCGCGGTTCACACGGCGGTGCGGCAGCGTCCGGGGACGCGGTGACGGCGCCGATGCAGGGCACCGTGGTGAAGGTCGCCGTCGAAGAGGGCCAAGAGGTCGCCGCCGGCGATTTGGTGGTGGTGCTGGAGGCCATGAAGATGGAGAACCCGGTCACTGCGCACAAAGACGGCACCATCACCGGGTTGGCGGTCGAGCCCGGGGCCGCTATCACCCAGGGCACGGTGCTCGCCGAGATCAAGTAGACCGTTCGGCGACGATGCGCGCCAGGAAGCGGCGCGGGGTGGGGTGCTCCCCCCGCTTGCGGGGGCGTGACACTCGCACCGACAACGGGTGAGATCAGCACCCGAGTGCGCACCGGCCACACCCAGGTCAACCGCCGCAGCCGATTCCGTGCGGCCATTCGCCGCGGCAGTCAGACCGCGCTGACTACGTTTTCCTCAAAAGGCTCATATCCGTTGTGGCTGCACTGCCACCGGAGTACTGTTCAAAACAGGTTGAGTTCACAGCCGCCCGGAACGACGCCAAGAACGTACAGGGAGGCTCTTCATCTCCCGGTCTCCCAGTCGCGTGGATCGAACCACTTGACGTCATCCACAGCAACATTGCTTGTCGACTGATGGAGTCACCCATGTCTGCCATAAGACATCCGAAATCTGCTGTCCGCGGATGGACGACCTGATGCCGCCGGTCCAGCCCGAATGTTCGAAACACCGACTGCCCGTTTCACCGCTGAGTGGGGTCCGTCGTTCGTTGTGGTCACCGCGTACGGGGAGCTCGACGCATCCAATGCCAACCAACTCGCCGACTACGTACAGCGCTGCGCCGTTCATTCCCAATCGGTAATCCTGAACCTGAGCGGTTTGGAGTTCTTTGGCACTGCCGGCTTTTCGGCGCTGCACACGATCAACGTCCGGTGCGCGGGCGCGAATGTGCACTGGGCCGTAGTGCCAAGCAAGGCAGTTTCCCGCTTGCTGCGAATCTGCGACCCGGACAGCGCACTGCCGGTGACCAATTCGGTTCCCGCAATCCCGGAGGAAGACGAGCAGCCGCGCCGGCTATTCCAATTGGTCACGCAGCCGCGCTAGCGACTTAGCCAGCAGTCGCGAGACGTGCATCTGTGAGATACCGACCCGCTCGGCGATCTGGGTCTGCGTCATCGACTCGAAAAACCTGAGAACCAGCACGGTTCGTTCCCGCTCCGGCAGCCCGTCTAGCAGCGGTCGCAGCGCTTCGCGGTTCTCGATCCGGTCGAGACTGGTATCCACATCGCCGAGCGTGTCGGCGATGGCTCGAACGTCGTCCTCGCCGCTGCCGCTGCCGCTGTCGATGGACAGCGTGTTGTAGGAGCTGCCGGCCACCAAGCCCTCGATGACCTCTGCACGATCCATATCGAGTTCGTCGGCCAGTTCGGATGCCGTCGGTGCTCGGCCCAGCCGTTGGGAAACATCGGCGGTCGCGGTACCGAGCCGCAAGTGCAGTTCTTTGAGGCGCCGCGGGACCTTCACCGACCAGCTGTTGTCCCGGAAATGCCGGCGGACCTCCCCCATAATGGTGGGTACCGCAAAAGAGACGAAGTCTGAGCCGGTATCGACGTCGAAGCGGGCAACAGCGTTGACCAGTCCGACGCGTGCCACCTGGACCAAGTCGTCGCGTGGCTCGCCGCGACCCTCGAAGCGGCGGGCGATGTGGTCGGCCAACGGTAAGCAGCGCTCCACGATCTTGTCGCGGTGGCGCTGGAATTCCGGCGAGCCAGCATCAAGACTGGCCAGCTCGCGGAACATGTCCGGCACGTCAGCGTATTCATTAGGACGCGAGGACGAACCGCCGACAGCGCGCGCTGTCACCTGGAAGAGCCCGCCCGCCGGGTTGTCAGGGTGACGCCGAAGAGACCGCCATCGGGTTCTTGACCGTCGTGGAAGGTCTGCACGTCGTCGGTCAGCGACGTCAGCACATGCCAGCTGAAGCTGCCCGGCGTCACGACATCGTAGTTGTCGCAGGTGGTTGAGGCCTCGACCACCAATTCCTGCTCTCGCGGATCGACGAAGATCGCCAGCGTGGCGCCCGGGGTGGCCGAGCGGATCAACCGGGTGCACACTTCGTCCACCGCTAGCCGCAGGTCGGCGACTGCGTCGAAATCCAGATCCTCGAAGGTCCCGACTGCCCCCACCAGGGTGCGCAGCACAGCAAGGTTTTCCAGCCGCGCCGCAACGCGCAGTTCGATGGCGCGCTCACCGCGTTGCTGACTCTTTACTGACTTTTCAGCAGCGGTCATGTGGCCTCCCAGAAATTCTTGACCGACACTACCCCTGCGGTCGAGCTGGTTAGTCATGATCGCCGCCGGGTAATCCGTTTGCTATGGACGACAGCGAGTCCAGCCAAATCCAGCGCACACGCCGGTTGCGGCGGGCCGCTGTGATCGCAGTTGTCACGCTGGCCGTCCTTGTATTGATTGCAGTGGGCGTCTACATCATTGCGTTTGTGATTCTGTCCCCGATGATCGGGTGACCAAAGAACCGCGGCTTCGCCTGCCGCTTGCAAAGTCATCATGGTGTAGAGCAGGTACCCATTAGCCTCGGTGAGCCAAACCCGGTGATGCCCTCTCACGCCGGCGTTTGGCGAGGTGCCGGGACGGGAAAACCGCAGTAGGTGATCACGAGGGAGTTTCGAGATGCCCAACCCGTCAATCAAGGACGAGAAGCTCTACCAGGACCTGCGCAAGCAAGGCGACTCCAAGGAGAAAGCCGCTCGGATCTCCAACGCCGCGGCGGCGCGGGGCCGTTCCAGCGTCGCCAAGTCCGGCGGCAAGTCCGGCTCCTACGAAGACTGGACCGTGCCGGCACTCAAGAAGCGAGCCAAAGAGCTTGGCGTCACTGGTTACTCGAGCTTGACCAAGGCCAAACTTGTCAGCAAGCTCCGCAACCACTAAGCGGCACTAAAGCGAATGGCCCTTCGGCCTGCTAGCTTGCGGGTCGTTGGCGCCGCACATCCGGGTGTGCGTCGTGCCAGCGCTCTTCGATTCGGCGCACTCGCCGGTGCTCGATCGCCAGCCACAACAGACCGACTGTCATCGTCGCGACCGCGATTATCCCGGTGGTCGTGCCTTGGTCTTGGTGACCGGTACCGAACGCAGCGAGGCTCCCCACCACAGCGATCACACCCGCCACGACGAGCAGATAACCAGGCCATCTCAATACATCGATCATCGACTCGCCTGCATGCGACCGCGTCGTCCGCAGATGGTCGACGGGGTCACGATAGGTATCACCCATGACTGTGTCCCTTCCCGTCCTATGCCTTCCACGGTAGATCGCGGAAGGACGTAGCGGGAGTGGCTAGCCAGGATGCGCAGCCTGCGTTCAGCCGGCCAGCGCGGGTCCAGCGATGGAGGGGGCGCCCATTGTCAGCGTCACAATCATCAACATCAGCAAAAACCAGCCCGCACCTTGCCATGCCCACCAGCTACCTCGGTCTCGCCAGATCCGATAGGTGCGCACAAAGGCCCAGCACCCGGCCGCCAACAAGATGAGCGGTGCGCCGATTGCCAGGATGGTCAACTGGGGCGCACCGCATGCCGCGGTGTCGACGGTGGCGCCTTTGCAGGTGCTGGCCCACAACGCGGCCACGATGACGAACGCCACTCCCGAGACTGCCGCAAGAACCGTGAATCGGATCGCGGCGTGCACCTCGTGGTCCTCATGCCCGAGCCGGTCACCGCCTGCGCGCTGATGTTGTGTTTGCATCCTGCACCTCGATCCTGCACCCAAGCGCTCTTCCCGCAAGAGCCTCGCCGTCCTCACCGGCCACACGCGTATACCCGCTGATCAGCGAACGGTAAACCATCAAGCCGCCGTGCGGTCAGGAACCGAAAAACAGCTCCGTCAACGCATCGCGGAGTGCGGCAACCGCCTCGTCGATCTCGGCATCCGCGACAGTCAGGGCCGGTCGGAAGCGCACGCTGGTTTGACCGCTGGGCAGCACGATCATCCCGTTTCGCCACAACAAGCGGATCAACGCATCACGGTCTTCGGTCGTCGGCATGCTGAACGCACACATCAACCCGCGGCCGCGTACGTCGAGCACGTCGGTCGGGAAGTCCCCGGCGAGTTCGTCGAGGCGCGCCCGCAGGTAGCGGCCCGCAGCGGCGGCATTCTCGAAGAGCCCATCGGCTTCGACGACCTCCAGGATGCGCCGGGCGCGGACCATATCGGTGAGGTTGCCGCCCCACGTCGAGTTGACGCGGGAAGCGACCGCAAAGACGTTGTCGGCGATTTCGTCGACGCGCCGGCCGGCCATCACCCCGCACACCTGCGTCTTCTTACCGAATGCGACCACGTCCGGCGCAACGCCCAATTGTTGGTAGGCCCAGGGGGTTCCAGTCATGCCGCAACCCGTCTGCACCTCGTCGAAGATCATCAGCGCATCGTGTTCGTCACAGAGTTGGCGCATCGCGGCGAAGAACTCAGGCCTAAAGTGCCGGTCGCCGCCCTCACCTTGGATGGGCTCGGCGATGAAGCAGGCGATGTCGTGCGGGTAGGCCTCGAGAGCTGCCCGGGCCTGTCGGAGCGACTCGGCCTCCAACGCGTCGATATCGACACCGGGACGGAGGTAGGGCGCGTCGATGCGGGGCCAGTCGAACTTGGGGAAGCGAGCAACCGCGACCGGATTGCTGTTGGTCAGCGACAGCGTGTAGCCACCCCGGCCGTGAAACGCCCCGCGTAGGTGCAGCACCCGGGTGCCCAACTCCGGGTCGATGCCGCGGGCCTCGTTGTGCCGGCTTTTCCAGTCGAACGCGACCTTCAGCGCGTTCTCCACTGCCAGCGCGCCACCGTCGACAAAAAACAGATGCGGCAGCGCTGGATCGCCGAGCACTCGGGCGAAGGTGTCGACGAAGCGGGCCATCGGCACCGAGTACACGTCGGAGTTACTCGGTTTGTTGACGGCGGCGTCGGTGAGCTCGGCGCGAAACTCGTCGTCGTAGGCCAGTGCCGGATGGTTCATGCCCAACGCCGAGGAGGCGAAGAACGTGAACATGTCCAGGTACCGCCGGCCGTCTCGAGCATCCACCAGATACGAGCCGGCTGAGCGATCCAGGTCGAGCACGAAATCCAGGCCGTCGACAAGGATGCTGCGCGCCAGCACCTCGTGAACCCGGTCAGGTTCGAGTTGGTGATCGGCCCGATTGGCCAGATTGGCACGTGCCAGGACGCTGGTCATGACACCAACCGTATCATTAACTTTTACGGTTTTTTGACGCTTTACCGTATCTATTACGGTACAAACTGTCGATCTTCGTAAAAAGTCTGTAAAATGATCGTGCTACGAGTTCTGACGTTGGCGGCTGTCCGGATCCGCTGCAACAGTTCTTCTAGCGCACGCGGGGACTCGACCCGCACCAGCAGGATGTAGCTTTCCTCGCCGGCCACCGAGTGACACGACTCGATCTCCTCGATCTGTTGCAGTCGCGCTGGCGCATCATCGGGTTGAGAGGGATCGAGAGGAGTGATGGCCACGAACGCCGACAACAGATGCCCGACCGCTTCCGGATCGATCCGCGCCGAGTACCCGGTAACCACACCCCGAGACTCCAGCCTGCGCACCCGCGACTGGACCGCCGAGACCGACAGTCCAGCACTCGCAGCCAACTCCGACAATGTCGCGCGGCCGTGGGCCACCAGCGAGCGCACCAAGATCCGGTCGATGTCGTCGAGCGTCTCAGCCATGGCCGGAGATTATCGCAGCGGTGACCGCCATTGAACCGCTCGAAAAAGCTGACGGCCTGCCAGCTGCGGGAGCGCTTCGCCGCCGGCCTGTCCGCCATGTACGGCACCGAGGTACCCGCGTACACCACGCTGGTCGAGGTAAGCACCGAGGTCAACCGTGATCATGCCGAACAGCATCCAGGTGCCGAGCAGTTAGGCTCGCTGTCGCGGATCACCGCCGAGCGGCACGGTGCGATCCGGGTCGGCACCCCCGGGGAGCTGGCCGACGTGGCCGACCTGTTCTCGGCCTTCGGCATGGTCCCGGTCGGCTACTACGACCTGCGCGACGCCGCTTCACCGGTTCCGGTGGTATCCACCGCCTTTCGTCCGATCAACGAAGACGATTTGGCGCGCAACCCGTTTCGGGTGTTCACTTCCATGCTGGCAATCAAGGACCCGCGGTTCTTCGACGCCGAGCTGCGCCCCCGAGTGCAGGCCTTCCTGCGGCGTCGTGAACTGTTCGATCCGGCGTTGATCTCCCGGGCCCGGGTGATCGCTGCCGACGGCGGCTGCGATGCCGACGGTGCCGACGACTTCGTCGCGCAGGCCGTGGCGGCGTTCGCCCTGTCCAGTGAACCGATCGAAAAGTCCTGGTATGACGAGCTATCGCGGGTATCGGCGGTAGCCGCCGACATCGCCGGAGTCACGTCCACCCATATCAATCACCTGACACCGCGGGTGCTCGACATCGACGAGCTGTACCGCCGGATGACCGCACGCGGCGTCACGATGATCGACGCCATTCAGGGCCCGCCCGGCTGGGACGGACCCCAGGTGCTGTTGCGCCAGACTTCGTTTCGCGCCCTTGCCGAACCACGCCGGTTTTGCGACGACGACGGAGCGGTCATCGATGGGACGTTGCGGGTCCGGTTCGGCGAGGTCGAGGCACGCGGTGTGGCGCTGACGCCGAAGGGCCGGGAACGTTACGACGCCGCCATGGCCGCACCGGACCCCGCCACAGTGTGGAGCCAGTACTTTCCACCCAAAGACGACGAGATGGCCGCTGCGGGGCTGGCGTACTACCGCGGCGGCGATCCTTCCAAACCCGTTGTCTACGAAGACTTTCTGCCAATCTCAGCCGCCGGCATCTTTCGCTCCAACCTCGACCGCGACACGAAGACTACAGCGGCCTCCGATGTCGCCGACGACTCCGACTACAGCGTGGACTGGATGGCGGGGGCCATCGACCGCCACATTCACGACCCGTATGCACTTTACGAATCACTCTGCAAGGAGGCACTGGCGTGACGAACACCCGACTAGCCACCACCGGCCACCTGCCCACCGTCGAGGAGTTGCGGGCCCGCGCACGCCGGGCGCTCGAGGCGGTCGGCGCCGAGGTGGCGCTGGGTGAGCCTGGCGAGCACGGGCTGCCGGCCAGCACACCGGTGACCGGCGACGTCTTGTTCACCGTCGCACAGACCACGCCGGAACAAGTGGAGCGCAGCATCGCCGACGCCGCCAACGCGTTCGCCACCTGGCGCGCCACTCCCGCTCCGGTACGCGGCGCACTGGTCGGCCGGCTGGCCGAGCTGCTCACCGACCACAAGTCCGACCTCGCCACCCTGGTGACGATCGAAGCGGGCAAGATCACCTCCGAGGCGCTCGGCGAGGTTCAGGAGATGATCGACGTCTGCCAATTCGCTGTGGGGCTGTCGCGTCAGCTCTACGGGCGCACGATCGCCTCCGAGCGACCCGGGCATCGGCTGATGGAGACCTGGCATCCCCTCGGCGTGGCGGGCGTAATCACCGCGTTCAACTTCCCGATCGCGGTATGGGCGTGGAACGCCGCGGTGGCGCTGGTGTGCGGAGACACCGTCGTGTGGAAACCATCAGAGCTGACCCCGTTGACGGCGCTGGCCTGCCAGGCGCTGATCACTCGGGCCGCCAGTGACGCCGGCGTGTCGGCAGGTCTTTGCACCCTGATCATCGGTGGCCGCGAGGTCGGCGAGCAGCTGGTCGACGACGAGCGGGTGGCGCTGGTGTCCGCGACCGGGTCGGTGCGCATGGGTCAGCAAATCGGACCCCGGGTCGCCCGGCGGTTCGGCCACGCGCTGCTGGAGCTCGGCGGCAACAACGCCGCAATCGTGACACCATCGGCCGACCTGAATCTGGCGGTGCGCGCCATCGTCTTCGCCGCCGCCGGCACCGCCGGTCAACGGTGCACCACCCTGCGCCGGCTGATCGTGCATCGCTCGGTGGCCGACGATGTGGTCGCCCGCATCGCGGCCGCCTATCGGCAGCTGCCGATCGGTGATCCGTCGACCGCGGGCACGCTGGTCGGCCCGCTCATCCACGAGACCGCCTACCGCGACATGCTGGGCGCATTGGAGCAGGCCCGCGCCGACGGCGGCGAGGTGATCGGCGGTGAGCGCCGCGATATGGCCCAGCCGAGCGCCTATTACGTCGAGCCGGCGGTGGTGCGGATGCCGTCGCAAACGGCCATCGTGCACGCCGAGACCTTCGCGCCGATTCTCTACGTGTTGGTCTACGACGATTTCGACGAGGCGATCGCCCTCAACAACGCGGTGCCCCAGGGTCTTTCGTCGGCAATCTTCACCACCGACATGCGGGAGGCGGAACGCTTCATCGATGGCTCCGACTGCGGCATCACCAACGTCAACATCGGCACGTCGGGCGCCGAGATCGGCGGCGCGTTCGGCGGTGAAAAGCAGACCGGCGGCGGCCGGGAATCCGGCTCGGACTCCTGGAAGGCCTATATGCGTCGGGCCACCAACACCGTGAATTACTCCAGCGAGTTGCCACTGGCCCAAGGCGTGCACTTCGGCTGACGAGTTATGTGTCGCCGTTCTCGTCGCCCGTCGGCGCAGCGTGCCGGGCACTGTAACGAATCATCAAGATTGCCGCAGCGATGCCGACGATCAGCAGGCCCAACGCGCCGAGCTCGAGCAGCAGGCGATTGATTTCCTGGTTCGAATGCGGCTCCTCGAATGCCGCGGTCACCGCCAGGATCCGTCGCACGCTGGCGATCAACCCGATGAAGAGAAACGGCTCGGCGGCGATTTGGTGGCAGACCAAAACGGCCCGGAGGGTAGCGGCAATCTCCGCGATGATCAGCACCATCAGGACGCGGTCGAGGACCCGTACACCGCCCTGCAGCGTGGCGACCCTGCGGGTTGCGGCTTGCACGACTTCTTGGATGCCGCCGATCACCACCAGGACCGCGGCGGCCACTAGCAGCAGGAAGGCGGCCGCATAGACGATCGTCTCGAAAGTATCGACCAGGGCACCGACGCGATGACTCAGCCTGGGATTGCTGGGCGGGGCGGTAGCGCTTTTGGCATCCTTTGATCAGCGATTCTATTGCCCCCTGAGGTTGCCCGAGAGACCGCGCGGGGTGGTTTCGGGGGGTTATTGACGGATGCGTAGGAGCTGGTAAATTTACAGCGAGTAAGGGGGCCTTAGGGGGCAATTTGGCTTGCGCCCAGGTTTGACAAGTACCATCTGCTCTATGCGAACCCCCCGGCGACGGTTATCCCCAGAGGATCGCCGCGCCGAGTTGCTGGCCCTGGGCGCCGAAGTGTTCGGCCAACGGCCTTACGACGAGGTCCGCATCGACGAGATCGCCGAGCGGGCCGGCGTGTCCCGGGCGTTGATGTATCACTATTTCCCGGACAAGCGGGCGTTCTTCGCCGCCGTGGTCAAGGGGCAAGCCGATCAGCTGTACGAGACCACCAATGCCCTCCCGTCACCAGGTCAGTCGCTGTTTGAGGAAACCCGGGACGGCGTCCTTGCCTACATGCAGTACCACCAAGAGCACCCGCACGCTGCCTGGGCCGCATATGTCGGCCTGGGTCGCTCCGATCCGGTGTTACTCGGCATCGACGACGAGGCCAAGGATCGGCAGATGGAACACATCATGACCCGCATCATCGAAGTCGACGGCCCAGGCAATGAGCTGGAGCCCGACGTCGAACGGGATCTGCGGATCGTCGTCCACGGCTGGCTGGCGTTGACCTTCGAGGTGTGCCGGCAGCGGATCATCCACCCGGAGACTGACGCACGTCACCTGAGCGAAGCCTGCGCTCACGCGCTGTTGGACGCGATCGCCCGGGTCACGGGGATTCCCGAACAACTGGCCAAGGCGGTCTGCCCCGACCAGCGGTAAGGCCCCTTTGACCCTTTTGTCGCGGCTTTGTCAGGCCCCGCTGGCACCATGACTAGGTGACCACCGTGCCCGCTGATGCACTCGCGCGGTTCAGCGGTGTCACCCGCGACTGGTTCGCGGGTACCTTCGCTGCGCCGACCGCCGCCCAGGCAGACGCTTGGGCGGCAATCGCCGATGGCCACAACACCTTGGTCATCGCGCCGACCGGCTCCGGAAAGACGCTGGCGGCGTTTCTGTGGGCGATCGATAGCCTGGCCGGTGCGCCGCGCAGCCAGCGAGTGCCGGGCACCATGGTTCTCTACGTGTCCCCGTTGAAGGCGCTGGCCGTCGACGTCGAGCGCAACCTGCGCACCCCGCTGGCAGGAATCACCCGGGTGGCCGAACGCCTGGGCCTCCCGGTGCCGGAGATCACCGTCGGGGTGCGCTCGGGAGACACCCCGCCGGCACGCCGTCGGCAGCTCATCACCACGCCACCCGACGTGTTGATCACGACACCGGAGTCGCTGTTTTTGATGCTGACCTCAGCGGCCCGCCAGACCCTGGCCGGTGTGCAAACCGTGATCGTCGACGAGGTGCACGCGATCGCAGGCACCAAGCGCGGCGCTCACCTGGCGCTATCGCTGGAGCGGCTCGACGACATGTTGGCCGCACCGGCGCAACGGATCGGCTTGTCGGCGACCGTGCGCCCGCCCGAGGAGGTTGCCCGATTCCTATCCGGGGCATCCCCCACGACCATCGTGGCGCCCGCGGCGGCCAAGACCTTCGAGCTGACCGTGCAGGTGCCGGTGCCGGACATGGCCAACCTGGCGAACAACACCATCTGGCCCGACGTCGAGGCGCAGCTGGTCGACCTTGTCGAGACGCACAACTCGACCATCGTGTTCGCCAACTCACGGCGGCTGGCCGAGCGACTGACCGCTCGAATCAACGAGATTCACGCCGAACGCGTCTGGGCGTGGAATTGCCGTCGGCCGCCAACCCGCAGGTGGCCGGCGGCGCACCGGCCCAGCTGTTGGGCAGTGGCCAAACCTACGGCGCGCCGCCGCTTTTGGCCCGCGCACACCACGGTTCGGTCAGCAAGGAGCAGCGTGCGGTGGTCGAGGAAGACCTCAAAACCGGCCGGCTCAAGGCGGTGGTGGCGACCTCCAGCCTGGAGCTGGGCATCGACATGGGCGCCGTCGACCTGGTGATCCAGGTGGAGGCGCCACCGTCGGTGGCCAGCGGCCTGCAGCGAATCGGGCGCGCCGGACACCAGGTCGGCGAGATCTCCCAAGGCGTGCTGTTCCCCAAGCACCGCACCGACCTGATCGGCTGCGCGGTCACGGTGCAGCGCATGCTCACCGGTCAGATCGAGACGATGCGGGTGCCCACCAACCCGCTCGACATCCTCGCCCAGCACACCGTGGCGGCGGCCGCGCTGGAGCCATTGGACGTCGACCGCTGGTTCGACACCGTGCGACGCAGCGCCCCGTTCGCGACGCTGCCGCAGAGCGCATTCGAGGCCACCCTGGATCTGCTCTCCGGAAAGTACCCGTCAACCGAGTTCGCCGAGTTACGGCCACGGCTGGTTTACGACCGCGACACCGGCACCGTGACCGCGCGGCCAGGCGCTCAGCGGCTGGCGGTCACGTCGGGCGGCGCGATCCCCGACCGTGGCTTGTTCACCGTCTACCTGGCTACTGATTCCGAAAAGCCTTCTCGGGTAGGCGAGCTCGACGAAGAGATGGTCTACGAGTCGCGCCCGGGCGATGTCATCTCATTAGGGGCCACCAGCTGGCGGATCACCGAGATCACCCACGACCGCGTGTTGGTGATCCCGGCTCCGGGCGAGCCGGCCCGGTTGCCGTTTTGGCGCGGCGACGATATCGGGCGCCCCGCCGAGCTGGGCCGGGCGGTCGGCAAGTTCACCGGCGAGCTGGCCCGACTGGATCGTGCTGAGTTCGACAAACGTTGCGCGGCTTTGGGTTTCAACGACTACGCCACCGATAACCTGTGGCGGTTGCTGGACGATCAGCGCACCGCCACGACGGTGGTGCCCACGGATACCACCTTGCTGGTCGAGCGATTCCGCGACGAGCTGGGCGACTGGCGGGTGATCCTGCATTCCCCTTATGGGCTGCGGGTGCACGGTCCGCTCGCACTGGCGGTGAGCCGGCGGCTGCGCGACCGGTACGGCATCGACGAGAAACCCACCGCCTCTGACGATGGCATCGTGGTGCGGTTACCAGATACCGTCTCCGATTCCGGCGACAAGCCGCCGGGTGCCGAACTGTTCGTCTTCGACGCCGACGAAATCGACCCGATCGTCACCGCCGAGGTGGGCGGTTCGGCGCTGTTCGCCTCACGATTTCGGGAATGCGCGGCCCGCGCCCTGCTGCTGCCGCGGCGACACCCCGGCCGACGCTCACCGCTGTGGCATCAACGCCAGCGCGCTGCGCAGCTCCTCGACGTGGCCCGCAAATACCCGGACTTCCCGATCGTGCTGGAGGCGGTCCGCGAATGCCTGCAGGACGTCTACGACGTGCCGATGCTGGGCGGGCTGATGGGCGATATCGCAGCGCGCAAGGTGCGTGTGCTGGAAGCCGAAACCGCCACGCCGTCACCGTTCGCGGCGTCGCTGCTGTTCGGGTACGTCGGAGCCTTCATGTACGAGGGCGACAGCCCACTGGCCGAGCGCCGCGCCGCCGCCCTGTCACTGGACGCCACGCTGCTGGCCGAGCTGCTCGGCCGGGTCGAGTTGCGCGAGTTGCTCGACCCCGAGGTCATCGCCGCCACCGGCCGGCAGTTGCAGCATCTGTCGGCCGACCGAGCCGCCCGGGACGCCGAGGCGGTCGCCGATCTGCTGCGCTTGTTGGGCCCGTTGACCACAGCAGAGATCGCCGCGCGGGCCGGGGGCGCCGATGTCGGCGGCTGGCTGGAAGGTCTATCCGCAGCCAAGCGCGCACTGCCGGTGTCATTCGCCGGGCAGAGCTGGTGGGTGGCGATCGAAGACATCGGTCGGCTGCGCGACGGCGTCGGGGTGCCGGTGCCGATGGGCGTGCCGGCCAGCTTCACCGAGGCGATCAGCGATCCGCTGGGTGAGCTGCTGGGCCGGTATGCCCGCACCCACGCGCCGTTCACCACCGCCGACGTCGCCGCCCGGTTCGGGCTCGGCCTGCGGGTGGCGGCCGACGTGCTGGGCCGGCTGGCCGCCGACGGGCGGCTGGTGCGCGGCGAGTTCACCGCCGACGCGACCGGCGACCAGTGGTGCGATGCCGACGTGCTGCGGATCCTTCGCCGCAGATCGCTGGCGGCGTTGCGGGCGCAAGTTGAGCCGGTCAGCACCAGCGCCTACGCGCGGTTCCTGCCGGCATGGCATCAGGTCGGCTCGGCCGCCGACTCAGCGGCCAACTCCGGCCTCGACGGGTTGGTGGCCGTCATCGACCAGCTCGCCGGCGTCCCGCTGCCTGCTTCGGCGATCGAATCACTGGTGCTTGCGCCGCGGGTGCGCGACTACTCTCCCGCCATGCTCGACGAGCTGTTGGCCTCCGGGGAGATCATGTGGTCGGGAGCCGGATCGATCTCGGGCAGCGACGGCTGGGTCGCATTCCACCCCGCTGATTCGGCGCCGTTGACACTGCCCGCTGGCGCAGAGATCGAGTTCACCGACGCCCATCGAGCAATCTTGGACACATTGTCCGGAGGCGGCGCGTTCTTCTTCCGACAGCTCACACGGGGCGACATCAGTGAGCACGAACTCAAAGCTGCGCTATGGCAACTGATCTGGGCCGGCTGGGTCACCGGCGACACGTTCGCGCCGGTGCGCGCGATGCTGTCCGGTGGCCCGGGCAGCCGCAAACGTTCGACGCCGGCCCACCGGTTGGGCCGCGGCGGGCGCCCGCCTCGCCTGAGCCGCTACAGCGTCGCTCACGCCCAATCCCGCGCTGCCGACCCGACGGTGGCCGGGCGCTGGTCTGCACTGCCCACGCCCGAACCCGATTCCACCGTGCGGGCCCACCACCAAGCCGAACTGCTGCTCAATCGCCACGGTGTGCTGACCAGGGGTGCGGTGACGGCGGAGGGCGTTCCGGGCGGATTCGCAACGCTCTACAAGGTGCTGACCGCATTCGAGGACGCCGGCCGATGCCAGCGCGGCTATTTCGTGGAGTCACTGGGCGGCGCGCAATTCGCCGTGGCCTCAACGGTCGATCGGCTGCGCAGCTATCTCGACAGCGTCGACCCCGAACGACGCGAGTATCGGACGGTGCTGCTGGCCGCCGCCGACCCGGCAAACCCATACGGCGCGGCGCTGCCCTGGCCGTCCCGAGCAGCCGACGCCGATGTGTCCGCGCGGCCGGGCCGGAAAGCCGGGGCGCTCGTCGTGCTGGTCGACGGCGAACTGGCGTGGTTCCTCGAGCGCGGCGGGCGGTCGTTGCTGAGCTTCAGCGACGAGCCCGAACTCAACCACGCGGCGGCCGCGGCACTCGCCGAGCTGGTCGGGCTCGGGCGGGTCAGCTCGATCCTCGTCGGGCGGATCAACGGCGCCCCGGTGCTGGGTCCTGAGGTGTCCGCCACCGCAGTGGCCGCGCTCTCCGACGCCGGATTCGCCCGCACCCCGCGTGGTCTGCGGCTGCGGTAGCCCATGCCTGAAGGTGACACGGTCTGGCACACCGCGGAAAACTTGCGGCGGGCCTTGGTCGGTCGCACGCTAACCCGCTGCGATGTCCGGGTACCACGCTTTGCGACCGTCGATTTGACCGGCCAGGTGGTCGACGAGGTGTGCAGCCGGGGCAAGCACCTGTTCATTCGGGTCGGCCCCGCCAGTGTTCACTCACATCTAAAGATGGACGGCAGCTGGCGGGTGGGCAACCGTCCAGCGCGGATAAATCACCGTGCGCGAATCATTCTGGAAGCCAACGATATCTGCGCGGTCGGGATCGACCTGGGCATACTGGAGGTCCTCGACCGCGTCCATGACGGCGACGTGGTGGCCCACCTGGGGCCGGATCTGCTGGGCGACGACTGGGACGCGAAGGTTGCCGCCGCGAACCTGACGGCCCACCCAGAGCGACCGATCGCCGAGACGCTGCTGGACCAGCGCGTGCTGGCCGGCATCGGCAATGTCTACTGCAACGAACTGTGTTTCGTCAGCGGACGCCTGCCCACCGCGCCGGTAGCCGCGGTCACCGACCCGCATCGGCTGGTGACCCGGGCCCGGGACATGTTGTGGGCCAACCGCTACCGGTGGAACCGCTGCACCACCGGCGACACCCGGGCAGGCCGACAATTGTGGGTGTACGGACGCGCCGGGCAACCTTGCCGTCGATGCGGCACGCGGATCAACTGTGACGACACCGGCCAGCGGGTGGCGTACTGGTGCCCGGCCTGCCAACGCTGATGGCCCAGGGCATGTCCGTCGGGTAAACGATCGCATTCACGAGCATCGCGCCGCGGCCAGTCTGGTTGTGGCATGCAATGATCGCCACGTGCGTTCGCTAGCGGCCGAGCTTGTCGTGTTGGTCGCGCTGCTCGGCCTTGTGCGAGTAGCAGCCCCAAGCGCTCATGCCGACGCGGTCGATAACAACTTCCTAGGCGCACTGGCATCCAGGGGGATCACCTTCTCGTCCGGGCAAGCCGCGATCATTGCCGCCCATGAGGTCTGCGATGAACTCGATGGCGGTAGGGCCTCGAGCGACGTCGCGAATGACGTGATGCAACAAAGTAGTTTGGACGGCTACCACGCCGGGTTCTTCGTAGGCGTCAGCATCGCCGCGTTCTGCCCGCGCCATTCAGGGGCCTGACGGCCTCCGACGATCGCCTGTACACTCGAGGAACTAACTTCACGGGGAGCCATTGGTGATCACGAAAGTTTTGTTCGGCGCAACGATCGCGCTTGGTGTCGCGCTGGGGGTAGCCGCACCGGCCAGCGCCGACCCCAGCTCCTTCGGTGTCCTCGGCTGCAGTTGCACGCCGCCGGTCGCGGACCCAGATGGCAAGGCTCCTGCCAGAGACCAGGTGGACCAAGGGATCCAGAACGGCCTTGGTTATCTGAGGGGCGCCCCACCGCGCCCCGGCAACTCCTGAGCTGCTGCACCGGATCGCTCATCCCGCCGACGGCGGTGGGTCCACCACCTTGCCCTTGAGCTCAGCGCCGATTTCAATATCTTCGTACTTCGGCTGCTTGCGTTTGCGCCAGCCACTGCCTGCTGAAATCGGCGGCGGCATGATCGGCGGCAGCATGGGCAATCCGGCTTCACCCCCGGAAAGCGGCGATGCCGCCGAGGCAAGTTGCACTGGCGCTTGGGAAGCGGGCAACAGTCCCACCACGGCGGGCGGCGCAGTCAGCTTCCCGATCGACACGCCAACACCCGTCGCCGCCGACGTGGACGCTTGGCCGAGTCCAGCGGCGCCTAACGCACCCGGACCTAGCGAACCCAAACCAGCCGGACCTAGCGCGCCCATCCCGCCCCGGCCTAAGGCACCCAACGCTCCCCCTCCCAGGGCCCCCTCACCCTCCGCTACACCTTGGCTTATCTGGCTGTTCACACCCTGGAGGGCTTGGGCCGATTGGCTCTGTGCTAAATAGCTGAGCAGGTTGATGGGAAACCCGGAGGAGAAGATGGTGTTCCAGAAGTTGGCGTTGGGCCCGACAGCAGCATTGCTGTTGTTGGAGAAGCTGAATAAAGCCTCGATCTGCGCAAACAAACTCAGCAGCCCTCCGGACTGGGCGGTAGTGGCCCCTGAAGTGGCAGCTGCCGGCTTGGCGGCCACCGCACTGGCTTGCGCGGCCAGTCCGGTCGGATTGGTAACCGAGGTCGGCGAGGAGAACTGGGGCAGCGTCGTGGCCTGTGTCGAGGCCGCCTGATAGCGATTCATCGCCGCCGAGTTGCTCGCCCACATGCTCTGGTATTCAGCTTCAGTTTCGGCGATGGCCGGAAAATTCCTCCCGAATCCATTGGTTGCCAACAACTGCGCCAGCTGCATCCTGTTGGCCATAACTTGTCCGGTAGGAACCACTGCAGCGCGGACGGAGTTGAATGCCGTCGCGGCGTCCTGCGCCGACGCGGCAGTCTGCTGAGCTTGTTGGGCGGTGACGCGCAGCCAGGTCACGTAGGGCTCGACAGCCTGGACCATCGCCGCCGAGGACGTACCGTGCCAGGTCCCCGCCAGCGACGACAACGCGGCGCCGTAGTTTTCAGCCGACTCTTCTAAGGTGGTACCGAGCTCTTGCCACGCCCCGGACGCCTCGAACATTGATTCGGCACCGGGTCCCGAGTGGATAAGCGCAGAGGTGATTTCGGGGGGCAACGTCGTGAACTCCATGACACCGAACATCGACTACCGGGGGAAAACTTTTGGAACACTGGGTTGACTAGGGTGAAAAAAACCCTGGAACATTGGGCGTCGACGGCCTCGTAACATCACGAGATGGCGTTGACCGCGGCCACTAATCGCGACTTGAACGTTGCCGGAATAGGTATATATCCGTGGTCCGCCAGACCATTCTGGCCGGTGCTGATCGCGCTTTGCAGAAATGCCTTCACGGCCGTACCGACCTGGGAATCGTGGTACTTCGAACACACAATCTCATACGTCGCCAGCACGATCGGGTAGGCGCCGGTCTGGTTCGGCCGGTAGAACGAGATCGTATCGAGGGCGAGATCGTTGCCGTTCCTGATGAACCAGGCAGAAGAGATCGTCTTTCCCACCGACTCTGGGCTGATCGCTACCGGCTCTGGACCGGCAGTCGTGACGACCTTGGCCATGTTCAGCCGTTGCGTCTGGGCGAACGACCATTCGATATAGGTGATTGACCCCTCGGTGTTCTTGACGGCCGCGGCCGCGCCATCGTTGCCGCGGGCGCCCTCGCCCACCCCGCCGTTGAACTTCTTTCCCGCCGCATAACCCCACGTGCCAGCCGAAACGGTATCGAGGTACTTCTGGAAATTATCCGTAGTCCCGGATTCGTCGCTACGGAATACCACACGAATCGGCTCAGCGGGAAGGGTGACACCGAGGTTCAGCAGCCCGATCGCAGCGTCGTTCCACATGGTAATTTGGCCGTTGAAGATCTGAGCCGCAACCGGACCGTTGAGGTTCAACGAGGTCACGCCCTTGACGTTGTAGGCGATGGCGATGGGGCCAAACACCATCGGCAAACTCCACGTTGGTGAGCCGCACCGCTGGTCCGCCTTCGCGTACTCGTCCCGGTTGAGCGGGGAATCTGAGCCGCCGAAATCGGTTTGACCGCCGATGAATTCGCCGATCCCAGCTCCCGACCCGTTGGCCGTGTAATCCACGGACTGGCCTGAACAGGCTTGTTCGAAAGCCTTGGCAAAACGGCTCATTGCGTTTTCCTGGGCCGTGGAACCACTGCCCTTCAGGGTCGGCTTGCCGCCGCAGGCGACCTTCACCGACGGCGTGCCTGGCGTGCCCTTGTCACCACCACACGCCGACACGACCACCGCAGTAGTGGCCAGAATGATCAGCGCAGCGCCAAATCTCTTAATTCTCAATTTAATTCCTTTAAACGACATAGATCGCTCATCGTCATCAGGCATGGTAACAAGATCCACGTTGGGCAACTCAGAGTCAGGCCATCGCTGAATATCGCCGAATTCGGCATTTTAGCTGGGGTTCACAACCCGTACACGATTCATACAGGTCGCCGCAACGTCGGTGGGCCGCGGAGCCAGCGTATGTCCGCCACCGGCAACCTGGTAGAACACCACGGCCAAAGACTGGCCGCAGCTACAGATAGGTCTCGCAGACATCGCGAAAGGGTAACGCCGCGACCGACACGCCGAAAAAGAAAAGCCGTCAGGGTGATCGCCAGATATATTGTGGGACAACCTGGTCAGGATCGGTGCACGTCGTCGTGCGCATAACGTGGAATACCAACGGCCGGCCAACTGTTGAAGGTCAGTGACCTACGTCGCACTTGCTGCGCGGCAGGGGTCTGATCACAACTACGGACGAATTGAGCCGATGACGGCGCCCTGATCGTTCGACGAATAGCCGGACTACCAAAGGACGGAAACGTGGATGTGGATATAGTGCAGGACTTCGTCAGCGCGCGCCTAGCCGACCTGACGGCCGTCGGCCGCCTCAACGTCCGGGCACGTCAGATGGTGCGCACGGTCACTTCGGCAGCCACCTCGGTGCGAAGCACGACGCCGCCCGAGCCAACTCCGTCACCGCGACCGCAATTCGTGGTTGGCCACGATCTGCCGCGTATCCGTCCGGGCGTCGAGCGCTGTTGACCTAACCCGGCGTCGACAGCCGCCGGCGGCTGATGAAGTCGCGGTGGGTCCCGCTGACTGGGTCGTCGAACTCGATACGCTGCGCCAGCAACTGCAGCGGCGACGAGAAGTCGTCGGCAGCTACGTCGACCACCGCGGGGTATAACGGGTCTCCGTAGATCGGTATCCCAAGCGAAGCCATGTGCACCCGCAGCTGGTGAGTGCGCCCGGTCCGTGGTGTCAGCCGGTACAGGCCGTCCGGCGCTATCGACTCGACCAATGTCTCGGCGTTGGGCTCGCCGCATTCTTCGACGGCTTGTAGCTGGCCGCGGCGCTTGACGATCCGGCTGCGGACCACGCACGGCAACGCTAAGCCGGCCAGGTTCGGGTTGCCGCTGGAGATAGCGGCCCTGGCCAGATACGTCTTGCGGACCGCGCCACGAGCGAACAGCATCTGGTAGGCCCCCCGATGCTCACGGCGGGTGGTGAACAGCAGCACCCCGGCGGTCAACCGATCCAACCGGTGGGCTGGGCTCAGCTCGGGCAGTCCGAGTTGGCGGCGAAGGCGCACCAGCGCGCTCTGGGCGACGTGGCGCCCGCGCGGCATGGTGGCCAGAAAGTGCGGCTTGTCGACGACCACAATCGCGTCGTCTTGATACAACACCGCGACATCGAACGGCACCGGTACCTCGTCGGGCAGCTCGCGATAGAGGTAGACGCTGGCGCCGGCCGGCAGCACGGTGGCGGGATCGAGCACCGCACCCCGGCGGTCGACGACCTCGCCGGCGCTCGCCCTCGCGGCGACCTCGGGCCCGAACCGGGCACGTAACTCCTCGCCCAGAGGTCCGCCGCGCACCCGCAGCCGCGCAGGTCCCAATCCATCGCGGGGCGGAAGTGGCGGGCGCCTCACGTCAGAGGCACCGGCTCGAGGATCTCGGCGCGGGCCTCGGGCGCGCTGGCCCGCAGCGCGTCGGCCGACGCGTCGTCGGGCTGGGCCTGGGACAGCACCTCGGCCTCCACCCGCGCGGTATACGTATCGACCTCGCGGTCGACGTCAGTGGGCGTCCAGCCCAGCACCGGCGCGACAACGTCGGCCACCTCACGCGCGCAGTCGACGCCTCGGTGTGAGTATTCGATCGCGATCCGCGTCCGGCGGGCCAAGATGTCCTCCAGATGCAGCGCGCCTTCGGCGGCCGCGGCATAGGCCGCTTCGACCTTGAGGTAGCCCGGCGCGGTCGCGATCGGGTTGAGCAGCTCGCGGCGGTCGGCCGCCATCGCCAACACCTCGTTGATCAGCGACCCGTACCGATCCAGCAGATGCCGCACCCGATACGGATGAAGGCCTTCCAACGCGCCAACGTGCTCGGTCTGGTTGATCAGCGCGAAGTACCCGTCGGCGCCCAGCAGCGGCACCTTGTCAGTGACCGACGGCGCCACCCGGGCCGGGACGTATTGCGACGCGGCGTCGATCGCGTCGGCGGCCATCACCCGGTAGGTGGTGTACTTGCCGCCCGCGATCGCTACCAGGCCGGGAGCGGGCACCGCCACGGCGTGCTCACGCGACAACGTGGAAGTCTCCGCGCTTTCCCCGGCCAGTAGCGGTCGCAACCCCGCGTACACGCCGTCGATGTCAGCGTGGGTCAACGGGGTGGCCAGCACGGTGTTGACGGTGCCGAGGATGTAGTCGATGTCGGCCTTGGTGGCTGCCGGATGCGCCAAATCTAGTCGCCAGTCGGTGTCGGTGGTGCCGATGATCCAGTGATTGCCCCACGGGATGACGAACATCACCGACTTCTCGGTACGCAGGATGATCGCGACGTCGCTGACGATCCGGTCCCGCGGCACCACGATGTGCACTCCTTTGGAGGCACGCACCTGAAAACGCCCACGCTGCTTGGACAATGCCTGAATCTCGTCGGTCCACACCCCGGTCGCGTTGACCACGACGTGACCGCGCACGTCGGTCATGGCGCCGTCCTCAGAGTCGCGCACCCGCACGCCGGTTACCCGATCGCCCTCGCGCAGCAACGACACCACCTGAGTGGACGATCGCACCACCGCACCGTAATGCGCGGCGGTACGCACCACGGTCAGCGTGTGACGGGCGTCGTCGACGACGGTGTCGTAGTAGCGGATGCCGCCGATCAGCGCGCTACGCTTCAGACCCGGGCACAGCCGCAACGCACCGGCGCGGGTCAGATGCTTTTGCCCCGGAACGGACTTCGCGCCACCAAGTTCGTCGTACAGCAAGAGCCCGGCCGCTACGTAGGGCCGCTCCCACCACCGCTTGGTCAGCGGGTACAAAAACGGCAGCGGCTTGACCAGATGCGGCGCCAAGGTGGTCAACGACAGCTCGCGCTCGAAGAGCGCCTCACGGACTAGCCCGAACTCCAGTTGCTCTAAGTAGCGCAATCCGCCGTGAAACATTTTCGAGGACCGGCTCGACGTGCCGGAGGCGAAATCGCGCGCTTCGACCAGCGCCACCTTGAGCCCACGAGTGGCGGCATCCAGCGCGGATCCCGAACCCACCACGCCGCCGCCGATGACCACGACGTCGAATTGTTCGCTACCGAGACGCTCCCAGGCGCAGGCGCGTTGCTCGGGTCCCAAAAAGGAACCCGGCCGGGTCAGCTCGCTCCCCGGCACAGCAATCGGGTCGCTCACGACACAGCTCTCCTGTCGGTTACTCGTCGGTAGGGATCTGGCCCCCAGGCTACCTGGGGTCAGTCCAGATCATCGTGTGCCATCAGCCGCCGCGCAGCTTCGGTGACCGAACCCGACAGTGACGGGTAGACCGACAGTGTCTCGGCCAGCTGGTTGACGGTGATGCGGTTCTGCACGGCCATCGCGATCGGCAGGATCAGCTCCGACGCGATCGGCGCGACCACGACACCGCCGATCACCACACCGGTCGACTGACGGCAGAAGAGTTTGACGAAGCCCTGCCGAAGCCCCGACATCTTGGCCCTGGCGTTGGTCTGCAACGGCAATTTGATGGTCCGGGCCAGCACCGATCCGTTGTCGATGGCCGACTGCGGGATACCGACCGCGGCGATTTCGGGCCGAGTGAAGACTGCGGCGGCCACGGTGCGCAGTCGGATGGGGCTGACCGCCTCCCCCAATGCGTGCCACATCGCGATCCGGCCCTGCATGGCGGCGACGGACGCCAGCGGCAGCAGGCCGGTGCAGTCGCCGGCGGCATAGATGCCGGTCACCGATGTCCGCGAAACCCGGTCGACGGTCAGGTAGTCGCCCCGTCCGAGCTCAATGCCTACCCGGTCGAGGCCCAGACCGCTGGTGTTGGGCACCGACCCGATCGTCATCAGCGCGTGGCTACCCTCGACCTGGCGGCCGTCAGTGAGTTTCACCAGCACCCCCGACGCGGTGCGGGTTACCGACTCGGCGCGTGCATTTTTGACCAGCTGGACGCCCCGCTCGGCGAACGACTCCTCGAGCACCAGGGCCGCGTCGGCGTCTTCGTACGGCAGCACCCGGTCGCGGCTGGCTACCACCGTGACGTCGACACCCAATTCGGTGTAGGCATTCACGAATTCGGCGCCGGTGACACCAGAGCCCACCACGATCAGATGGTCGGGCAGGGTCTCCAGGTCGTAGAGCTGGCGCCAGGTCAGGATGCGCTCCCCGTCGGGCTGCGCGGACGGCAGAACGCGCGGGCTGGCACCGGTCGCGATCAAGACGACGTCGGCGTCGTAGGTGCTGGTGGTGCCGTCGTCGGCGGTCACCTTGATGCAGTGCGTGATCAATCCGGGGTTCGCGTCGCTCAGCTCACCTTTGCCGGCGATCACCTCGACTCCGGCGCTGTGCAGCTCGGCGTTGATGTCGGTGGACTGAGCGGTGGCCAGCGTTTTGACGCGGTCGTTGATCTCCGGCAGGGAGATCTTGGCGTCGTCGATGTCGATGTCGAAGCCCAACCGGGGCGCCCTGCGCAGTTCGGTGCGCACGCCGGTGGAGGCGATAAACGTCTTCGAGGGCACGCAGTCCCAGAGCACCGCTGCGCCGCCGATGCCGTCCGAGTCGACGACGGTGACCTGCGCGTCGCGTGCTGCAGCGACAAGTGCCGCTTCATAGCCCGCCGGCCCTCCACCGAGGATCACCATGCGGGTCGCCACAGCCCTAACGTAGCCCGCCGAAGATGCGGCCGCCGAGCGGCCGAGGTGGGGTCCCCCGCGCAGCTGGGGAGAGACGGGCAATCGGATCCAGCTAACCTGTCGGATCAGCGCCGCGCCAGCGGCCGACGTTTAAGCTTTCCCCGTGCCGCTCTACGCCGCCTACGGGTCGAACATGCATCCCGAGCAGATGCAGCAGCGTGCACCGCACTCACCGATGGCCGGAACAGGCTGGTTACACGGCTGGCGGCTGACCTTCGGTGGCGAGGACATCGGCTGGGAGGGCGCGCTGGCGACCGTCGTCGAGGATCCGGGCGCCAAAGTGTTCGTCGTGCTCTACGACATGACGGCCGCCGACGAGAACAACCTGGACCGGTGGGAAGGCTCGGAGCTAGGCATCCACAAGAAGATTCGCTGCCGAGTGGAGCGTTTGTCGTCAGATACGACGACCGATCCGGTGCTGGCGTGGCTGTATGTGGTCGACGCGTGGGAAGGTGGCCTGCCGTCCGCGCGCTATCTCGGAGTGATGGCCGACGCCGCAGAAATCGCAGGTGCGCCAGACGAATACGTGCACAACCTGCGCACTCGGGAGGCGCGCAACATCGGTCCGGGAACCTAACTCACGTTCGCTAGACGCGCTAGATGATGGCGGACTGCTCGACGATGTTGACCATCAGCCGCACCCCGATCGCCAGCGCACGCTCGTCAAGGTCGAACGTCGGCTGATGCAGGTCCAGCTGCGGACCATCACCCGACCACACTCCAAGTCGCGCCATCGCTCCGGGTACTTCCTCCAGATACCAGGAGAAATCCTCGCCGCCGCCGGACTGTTTGGTGTCGGCCAGCACATCGGGTCCCACCGCCTCAATGGCGTGGGCGATGATGCGCGCCGAGATTTCCTCGTTGACCACCGGCGGAACGCCCCGGTTGTACTGCAGGGAGTGCTCGATATCCAGCGGCGACAGCAGCGCGGCCACCGTCTGCCGGACGATGTCCTCGAGGCCCAGCCAGGTTTCGCGGCTAGCGGTGCGGATGGTGCCCGCCAGCACGCCGGTCTGCGGAATGGCATTCGCGGCCACTCCCGCATTGACCGCCCCCCACACCATCACGGTGCTGTTGCGCGGATCGATACGGCGCGACAACACACCGGGCAGCCCGGTGATCAGCGTGCCCAGCCCGTAGACCAGGTCGGCGGTCAAATGTGGCCGCGAGGTGTGCCCGCCCGGCGAATGCAGGGTGATCTCGATCATGTCGGCCGCTGACGTGATCGGTCCCGCTTTGACCGCGATCTTGCCGACCGCCAGCCGGGGATCACAGTGCAGGGCGAAGATCCGGCTGACTCCGGACAGCACGCCGGCCGCGATGGCGTCGATCGCTCCCCCGGGCATCAGCTCCTCGGCGGGCTGAAAGATCAGCCGCAGCCCTATCGGCAGCTCCGGCACCGTTGCCAGTGCCAGTGCGGTGCCCAGCAGAATCGCGGTATGCGCGTCGTGACCGCAGGCGTGCGCCACGTTGGGCATCGTCGACGCGTACGAGGCACCGGTCCGCTCGGCCATCGGTAACGCGTCCATGTCGGCCCGCAACGCGATCCGGGGCTCTTGGTCGGGACCGAAATCGCAGGTCAGCCCAGTCCCACCGGGCAGCACCTTGGGGTTGAGCCCGGCGTCGGCCAACCGTTCGGCGACGAACTGAGTGGTGGTGTACTCCTGGCGACCCAACTCCGGGTAGCGGTGAATGTGTCGGCGCCAGCCGACCAGATCGTCGTAGTGCGCGGCCAGCCACGATTCGGCGGTGTCGGCAGGGCTCATGTGCGCCGCTCTCCCCCGCAGGCGGGTGGTGCCCCCACCTCATCGCTACCCCTATAAATGTCGCCGGCGCGGCTCATGTGCGGCGCTCCTCACGAGCCGCCAGCACCCGGTCACGTTCATCCGGCGCTTGGGCGAGACGAACGACGGTGCGCGCCAACATGATTGCGCCCTCGATGACCGCCCGATCGGCGCTGGGCCCGGCAGCTGCGGCGGTGAAATCGGGCTGGTGCAGCGACGCGCCACCGGCGTCGACGGCCACCATCGGGTGGATCCCAGGCAGCAGTTGGGTCACGTTGCCCATGTCGGTACTACCGACTGGGTGCGCCGCCTCGAGCTCCGCTTCGACGGGTGTGCGGCCCAACCGTGTCATCTCGGCGCGGACCGTCTCGGCCAACCATGGGTCGGGGTTGAGCGCGTCGTACATCGGCTCGGTGTAGTCGACGTTGTAATCACAGCCGGTGGCCACCGCACCGGCCAAGAAGCAGTCGCGCACCTTGGCTTCCAGGTTGGCGAGCGATGAGGCCTCGGTCGCGCGCATGGTGAATTGCAACTCGGTGTGGCCGGGAATGATGTTGGCGGCCTGCCCGCCGTCGGTGACAATGCCGTGCACCTGCTGCCCGGGGGCCAGCTGCTGACGCAGCAGCCCGATGGCTACCTGCGCGACGGTGGCCGCGTCGGCAGCGTTGACACCCAGGTAGGGCCCGGCCGACGCATGTGCTTCCCGCCCCCGGTAATCGACGCGCACCGCCGACAGGGTCAGCGATCGGGCCGCCGCGATGTCCACCGGGCCGGGATGCACCATGACGGCCATCGCCAAGTCGTCGAAGACGCCCGCGTTGATCAGCAGGATTTTTCCGCCGCCGAACTCCTCGGCCGGGGTGCCCAGCAGCGCAACCTTCAGGCCGAGTTCGTCGGCGACGTCGGCCAGCGCCAGCGCGGCACCTACCGCCGACGCAGCGATGATGTTGTGCCCGCAGGCATGACCGATCCCCGGCAGCGCGTCGTATTCGGCACACACACCAACGGCCAGCGGGCCGCTGCCGAAGTCGGCGCGGAACGCGGTGTCCAAACCGCCGGCTGCCGCAGTGAGCTCGAAACCCCGTTCAACGACCAATGCTTGCGTCTTGGCGCAACTGCGGTGCTCGGCGAACGCCAACTCCGGTTCGGCGTGGATCGCATGGGACAACTCGACGAGGTCGGTGCCACGGCGCCGCACCGTCTCCTCGACGCGATCCAGCACCGGGGTTGTGGGCATCTTCGCAGTATCTCACCGCCGATAACCATCGATGACAACGACTTGTTCCGATTGACCACCTCTCCCCAGCTGCGCGGGGACCCCACACCAGACCGTTCCGGTCTGCATCGTCGGCGGGCTAAGCTCGCCGCTTGTGCATGACGGTCCGCTCGACCCCGACGCGCTCGCACGCCGCGCCGCGCAGTTCATCGCCGAGGGGACTGGCATCGCCGACCATGATGTCGCGATCGTGCTGGGGTCGGGATGGGCGCCGGCCGTTGCCGCGCTGGGTTCGGCGACCGCAGCGCTGCCGATGGCCGAATTGCCCGGATTCACCCCGCCGACCGCGGTCGGCCACGCCGGTCAGGTGTTATCGGTCGGTATCGGTTCCCACCGGGTGCTGGTGCTGGCCGGTCGGGTGCACGCCTACGAAGGCCATGGCCTGCTGCACGTCGTGCACCCGGTGCGAACGGCGTGCGCGGCCGGCGCACGGGTCGTGGTACTCACCAACGCCGCGGGTGCCGTGCGCGAAGACTTCGCGGTCGGTCAGCCGGTGTTGATCGGTGATCACCTGAACCTGACCGCACGATCTCCGCTGGTCGGGGCCCAATTCGTCGACATGGTCGACGCATACGCGCCGCGACTGCGGGCGCTGGCCCGGGCGGTCGACCCGACACTGGCCGAGGGTGTCTACGCAGGGCTGGCTGGGCCGCATTACGAGACCCCCGCCGAGATCCGGATGTTGCGGGTCCTCGGCGCCGACCTGGTGGGCATGTCCACCGTGCATGAGACGATCGCGGCGCGGGCGGCGGGTGCGGAGGTGCTGGGCGTGTCGCTGGTAACGAATCTGGCGGCAGGGATAACCGGTGAGCCGCTCAGCCACGTCGATGTACTGGCCGCCGGAGCTGCGTCCGCGACGCGGATGGGCTCGCTGCTGGCCGACGTCGTCGCGCGGCTCTGAGGTCTGCGTGACACCGGAGGAGTGGATCGCGCACGACCCTGACCCGGTCACGGCCGCCGAACTCGCCCGGTGCTCTCGAGCCGAACTGTCTGCGCGGTTCGCCCGGCCGTTGGCATTTGGCACTGCGGGACTGCGTGGCCCGGTGCGGGGCGGCCCGGACGCCATGAACCTCGCTGTGGTGCTGCGTGCCACCTGGGCGGTGGCAAAGGTGCTCGCCGGCTCCGAACGGTCCGGTTCGACGGTGATCGTCGGGCGCGACGCTCGGCACGGCTCAACGTCGTTCGCGACGGCGGCGGCTGAAGTGCTGGCCGCCGCGGGCTTTTCGCCTACGCTGTTTCCCGATCCGGTACCCACACCGGTGGTGGCGTTCGCGGTCCGACACACCGGCGCGGCAGCAGGCATCCAGATCACGGCATCGCACAATCCGCCGACCGACAACGGCTACAAGGTCTATCTCGACGGTGGTATCCAGATCGTCTCACCCGCCGATCGCGACATCGAAGCGGCTATGGCCAACGCCCCTTTCGCCGACGAGATCGCCAGGGCGCCGGTCGAAGTCGCTGACGCGGACCTGGTCGATCGCTACGTCGAGCGGGCCGCCCGGGTGCGGCACTCGTCGGTCGCGGTTCGCGTTGCGCTGACGCCACTACACGGGGTTGGCGGCGCGCTGGCCACCAAAACGCTGCGGCGCGCCGGCATTGCGGACGTGCATACCGTGGCCAGCCAGCTGCGCCCCGATCCCGATTTTCCGACCGTGAGGTTTCCCAATCCCGAAGAACCGGGCGCCACTGATGCGCTACTCGCGCTGGCCGCGGACGTCGACGCCGAGATCGCGATCGCCCTCGATCCGGACGCCGATCGGTGTGCGGTCGGGATACCCACACCGGCTGGCTGGCGGATGCTTTCCGGCGACGAGACCGGTTGGCTGCTAGGCGATTTCATCTTGTCTCGGACCGAGCCGAGCAAGCGGGCAACCAGTGTGGTGGCCAGTACCGTGGTGTCGTCGCGGATGCTGGCCGCCATCGCGGCCCATTGGGGTGCGCGCCACGTCGAGACCCTGACCGGTTTCAAATGGCTGGCCCGCGCCGACGCCGACTTGCCCGGCAGCACGTTGATCTACGCCTACGAGGAAGCGATCGGCCACTGCGTGGACCCGGCCGCGGTGCGCGATAAGGACGGCATCAGCGCCGCGGTGCTGGCCTGCGATCTGGTCGCGACGCTCAAACAGCAGCGCCGTTCGGTGCTCGACGTGCTGGACGACCTCGCCCGCCGATTCGGGGTGCATGTCGGCGCCGCGGTGTCACGGCCGGTGACCGATGTGGACGACGCCGCCGCGCTGATGCGCCGGTTGCGGACGTCGCCGCCCAGTCACCTGGCCGGATTCGCTTCGACCACAGTAGATCTGCTGCAGCGCAAGGGCTTGCATCGCACCGACGCGCTGATCTTTACCGGCGGTGACGCCGACACGTCGGCCCGAGTCGTGGTCAGACCTTCGGGTACCGAGCCGAAGGTCAAGTTCTACATCGAAGTCCGGTCGGCGGTGGCGCAGGATCTGACCGGTGTCCGCGGGCGCGCAGCGGCGCTGTGTGACGAACTGGCGTCGGCGGTGCGTCGCTGGTAGTTCAGCGCGGTCCGAATTGGCGATCGCCGGCGTCGCCGAGACCCGGCACGATGTAGGCGATCTCGTTCAGGCCGTCATCTACGGCCGCGGTGAATACTCGCACGTGCGGCGCTGCTTTCTCCAGCGCCGCAATGCCTTCCGGAGCCACCACCACACACAGCACGGTGATGTCGTCGGCGCCGCGACGATGCAGCAGCCCGAGCGTGTGGATCATCGACCCGCCGGTGGCCAGCATCGGGTCCAGCACCAGCACCGGTTGGCCGCGCAGATCGTCGGGCAGCGACTCCAGATACGGCATCGGCAGCGCCGTCTCCTCGTCGCGGGCTACGCCGACGAACCCGACCCGCGCCTCCGGCAGCAGCGCATGGGCCTGATCGACCATGCCCAGCCCGGCCCGCAGCACCGCCACCAGCAGGGGCGGTCTGGCCAGTCGTGTCCCGACCGTCTCGGCCAGTGGCGTGCGCACGGTGACCGCCTCGTGCGGTGCATCCCGGGTGGCCTCGTAGACGAGCATCAGGGTCAAATCGGCTAACGCGGCGCGAAAGGCCGCATTTTCGGTCTGCTGGTCGCGTAGCGCGGTCAGCCGGGCCGCAGCCAGCGGGTGGTCAACGACACACACGTCCACGGGACTCGACCCTACGGTGGCGACCGACGTGGCCGCGGGTTAGGCGCCAAAGAGATTGAAAATGTCGAAACCGTAACCGACCAGGTCGATCAGCGGCTGCCCGGAAACCAGCGGCTCGCCACTGAAAATGGCGTCTGGCGCTAAGGACGGGATGCTCGCCGTCAAGTCGGTCCACTCGGTGAGCAGAGACGTGTCCAGCTGATTGGTGAGGTCGTAGCCCGAGAGCAATGAGTCAACGAACGACGTCGGCAGCGGCGACTGCCCGGCATCTTGCAGCAGGGCGTCGATCGGCCCGACGAATGTCTGCACCGCGGCATACTCCATGCCGGCGAGCATCTGCAACGGATCCATCTGCGGATCGAAGCCGGCGACACCGGAAGCCACCAACTGGCCGGTCGCATCAACCGTCCATGGGCCGGCAACACCGATTGGATCGACCCCGTCGACAGGTATGCCAGCGCCCGGGTCGCCCGGGTTCCCGTAGGCCCAGTCGTCGGACAAGCTCATGGACGGGTCGAAGAGGTCGTAGAAGAACTGCCCGGCGGGCCCACCGTCGTACATGAACGCCAACGTCGGCAGCGGCGCCGGAATGTCGTAGAACGTCGTATGCCCGATGGTGCCAAGATCGATGATGTTGGTGGTATCCAGGTTCACCCCGGGAGTCGGATCCGGATAGTAGGGGTGCACCGTTTCGATGCCGATTAGGGCGTTGAGGTCGGCGAAGAGGTTGCTGGGGTCCTCCGGGAAGTCGGCCCAGCCGTCGTACTCGCCGGTGTAGATGTCGGTGGTGAAGGTATCGGTCGGGGTGTCTGCCAAGCCGAGCGGGATATCCAGGAACGGAACGTGTTGAGGCTCCGGGCTCAGGCTCAAGTCGCCGACGCCGTCGGGGAACTGGAAGCGGTCCAGGATGCCGCCGATCGGGCTGCTGGGGTCACCGAGCAGCACGACGTGCAGGTTGCTGGCGTCGTAGGAACCTCCCGGCGGATTGTTGATCAGGTCGTTCATCTCAACGGTGGCGACGGTCGCGCTCTGCGAATAGCCCAGCACGGCGACGTTGTCGCCGGAGGTCAGGGGCCCCACGATCGCGTTGTTCAGGTCAGTCACACCCTGGTTGACCGAGTCGCCGAAGCCCGAATCAGGCTCGCTGGCGTTGCAGATGATCGGGCAAAACTGCTCCGGCGTGGTCAGGCCCTGGAAGGTAAATGTGTCGGATGTCGGCTGCCCGGGAAACAACAGCGGGTTGGGCTGTAGATAGAGGCTTTCGACCTGGCTGATGTAGGGTCCGACGGTGGGGTCTGGGACTCCGGTGCCGCTCATGATCCAGCCCTCGTTGGCGAGCAGCTTGGCTTCGGCGATGATGGCTTTCACCCCGAACACGAACGCCGACGTCATCATCGCCGTCATGCCCATCACGGCGGCGCAGACGATCGCCAGCAGCACGTAACCCGGCGAGCGCAACCTCGGTCCTGACAACGCGACCTCCCAGCGGCGATTGGCAAACATCATGCGCCGTTTGGGCATCCGTTATGACGCAATTTGCAAATTTGTCCGTCGCGCTTACCAACTCGACACGCGCGCGCGTGGACCCATTGTGCGGCAGCAAGAACCATATACTCCCGCCATGCGGCGCCGACCCTGGCGGAATTCCAAACGATATCGAGCAGTCAGCCTCGTTGGCGTACTGGCGGTTTCCACTGTGTTGATGTCGTGGCCGCCGGTTCATCAGGCCCACGAAAGTGGTCCGGTGGACTTCAAAGCGGCCGCGGTTCCAACCCCCGCGCACGTCGTCGTCGTAGTGGAAGAGAATCGCTCGCAGACCAACATCATCGGCAACAAGTCGGCGCCGTATATCAACCAGCTAGCCGCCAACGGCGCAATGATGGCGCAGTCCTTCGCCGAAGTGCATCCGAGCGAACCCAACTACTACGCCTTGTTCGCCGGCAACACACTGGTCAACGACAACGTCTGTCCGGTCAACGCAGGCAGCACGCCCAACCTCGGCTCGGAATTGCTCGCGGCCGGTTACACCTTCGTGGGCTACGCCGAGAGCCTGCCTGCGGTGGGCTCGACGGAGTGCAAGGCGGGGAAATACGCCCGCAAGCACGTGCCCTGGGCCAGCTTCACCAATATCCCCGCGTCGCACTCGCTTCCGTTTTCCGCGTTTCCGGCCCCAGGAAATCCTCAGAACTACGTCAGCCTGCCGACGGTCTCGTTCGTCACCCCCAACCTCGACGATGACATGCACGACGGCTCGATCGCGCGGGGCGACACCTGGCTGTATCAAAACTTGTCGCAGTACGCCGCATGGGCGAAGGCGAACAACAGCTTGCTGATCCTGACCTGGGACGAGGACGACAACACCTCGCGCAATCAGATTCCGACGGTCTTCTACGGAGCGGGCGTGAAGCCAGGAACCTACAGCGAGCCGATCAGCCACTACAACGTGTTGTCCACCCTGGAACAGATGTACGGGCTGCCGAAGCTCGGCTATGCCACCACAGCCCCCGCCATCACCGATATCTGGGGCGCCTGATCGGCGGCCGCAGGGCCCGTCGCTATTGTGTGCCGCATGGCTGCTGACCTTGTGCCTATCCGCCTGAGCCTGACCGCCGGTGACCGCTACACCGTGTGGGCCCCCCGCTGGCGCGACTCCGGCGACGAGTGGGAAGCGTTCCTAGGCAAGGATGAAGACCTCTACGGCTTTGAGACCCCTGCTGACCTGGTCGCATTCGTACGCACCGATACCGACAACGATCTGACGGACCACCCGGCGTGGAAAGAACTGACCGAGGCCAACGCCCACAAGCTGGAGCCCGCCGACGGTAATCAGTTCGATCTGGTCGCGGTCGAGGAACTCATTTCCGAGAAGCCGACCGAGGAGTCGGTAACCACCCTGGCGAACACGCTGGCGATCGTCTCGTCCATCGGGTCGGTCTGCGAACTACCCGCGGTGATGAAGTTCTTCAACGGCAACCCGACCTTGGGGACCCTGACCGGCGGAATGGAGCACTTCACCGGCAAGGCCGGCATCAAACGCTGGAACGCCATCGCCGACGTCATCGCACGCAGCTGGGACGACGTGCTGGGCGCCGTCGACGAGATCGTCAGCACCCCCGAAGTGGACAGCGCCGTTTCGGACGCCGCCGCGGCCGAACTGGCCGAACCGCTCCAAGAGGAGCCCGAAGAGCAAGAATCGGAGAGCCCTGATGGCTCTGAGGGCCCTGACGACGAAGTCACCGACCAGGAACAAACCGATTCCGCGAGCGAATCGGACGCCGACGCCGAGGGCAAGCCCCCCGAGAGCACCGCGAGCACCGAGCGGCCCGCCACCGGCGACGATGTGGTGTTGGGCGGCGACGAAGACTTCTGGTTGAAAGTCGGCATCGACCCGATCCAGATCATGACCGGAGCCGGCACTTTCTACACGCTGCGCTGCTATTTCGACGATCGTCCGATCTTCTTGGGACGCAACGGCCGAATCAGCGTGTTCAGCTCGGAGCGAGCCCTGGCCCGATATCTCGCCGACGAGCACGACCATGATCTGTCCGACCTGAGCACCTATGACGACATTCGTACCGCGGCAACGGACGGCTCACTGCGCGTCGACGTCACCGACGACAACGTCTACGTACTGACCGGACTGGCTGACGATCTGGCCGACGGGCCCGATGCGGTGGACCATGACCAGCTGGATCTGGCAGTCGAGCTACTTCGCGATGTTGGCGACTACGCCGAGGACAGCACCGTCGACAAGGCGCTCGAGGCCAACCGCCCGTTGGGCAAGCTGGCGGCTTACGTCCTCGATTCCGACTCGGTGGCCAAGCCTCAGCCGCCCTATGCCGCTGCGGTGCGGGTGTGGGAAGAGCTGGAGCGGTTCGTCGAGTCGCGGCTACGGCGCGAATGAGCGCCGAAGCTCGCTAGCCAGCTGTCGAGTGTGGGCTTGATGCGCGCCTCGAGGCCTTCCAGAGTGACATAACCCAACACTCGACCAGTCAGCGCGGCCAGAGTGTCACGAATCTTGAAAGTTCACATTCCGCGTGACGGTTTCCCATTCGTCGATCGATGACGCCCATGCGGCCATCTTGTCGCGCGCTGCCTTGAGCACGTCGCGGCCCAGGAGTAGCCGCAGCGGCGGATCGTCGAGTTCAGTCACCATCAGCACCGCCTCGGCCACCTTCCGCGGGTCACCGGGCAGATGGTCGGCGAACTGCTTAATCAGGTCCTTGCGCGCCGCGACGTCGGCGTAGTCGGCAATTGGCGTGGCCGACTCCTTCATCGACCGCGATGCCCAGTCGGTGCGGAAGGCGCCCGGCTCAATCGCCGTCACCTTGATACCCAGCGGCCGCACTTCGGTGGCGAGCGCCTCGGTCACCGCCTCCAGCGCAAACTTGGTCGACGAGTAATACGCGTTGGGCGGGTTGGCCACCAGACCGGTCATCGACGAAATGTTGACGATGTGACCGGAGCCGCGGGCCCGCATGGCCGGCAGCACCGTCTTGATCATGTTCACCGCGCCGAAATAGTTGACCTCGAACAGCTTCCGGACCTCGGAGTCCTCGCCTTCCTCCACTGCGGACAGGTAGCCATGGCCCGCGTTGTTGACCAAGACGTCGACTCCGCCGAAGGCCTTCTCGGCCGCCGAGACCGCAGCCGCGATCGCACCGGCGTCGGTGACATCGAGTGCGACAGCCAGGGCCCGGTCACCGAACTCGTCGACCAAGTCCTGCACCGCCTCGGCCCGTCGCGCGGTGACCACCACGTCGTGGCCGGCTTCCAGAGCAGCGCGCGCGATTTCGCGCCCGAACCCGGTGGAACATCCGGTGATCAGCCAGCGCGCCATCTTAGGCCGTCCCTTCCGGGAGACGGCGCAAATACGCCGTACGTCGGTCCGTGAGTTGGGCCGCCCGCTCTGAGGGGCTCACCCGTGCCAGATTCGGCACTTCGGCGTCGAGGCGGTCCAGCTTGACGACCCTGCCGCGGGCGCCGAGGTTTTCGCGTGGACCGGCCTCCCCGAACTCGGCCATCCGCAGCGTCAGGATGCCTTCTCGTAACCCGTCGGAGTCAATCCAGTTCGTCACGCCCGGATCGTCGGCCGAGATCACGTAGGTGTAGGTGCCGTCTTCATTGGCAACCGACTGTGCCTTGTTGAGGCTGCCGGTGCGGTCGACGATGTCGAGCGTGGTGCCCCAGATGTTGCTCAGCGGCACCGTGAAGTATTCGGCGCCGCCATCGCTGACATCGACCACAAACGCCTCATCCTCGGCGAGATCGAACCGGCCCATCACATAAACCTGATTGCGCATCGCGCCGACCTTGTCGGCCGACCACGCCAGGTTGAAATGGTTGGGCGGCATCTTGTATGCGCCATGGCTGAGTTTGCCGGTGAAGTCGGCGAAATACGCCATCATCGCCGCGGTCGCTTCGGCCTGCTCGTCGAGTGTGCGCGCCGGCGTTGCGGATCGGCCGCCCAATCGTTGCACCTCAAAGTAATTGGGGTCGTCACGCCCCCAGTCCAGCAGCACGTCGCGGATGTAAAACTCATGTGCTGCCGGCGAGGTCTGGACATGGTTGGGCCGTCCGTTGGCAGGTTCGGCGTCAACGGTGATGGTGAAGCTGCCGTCGGAATCAACCTGCATGGTGCGGCCGTTGAGCACGTCGACGGTGCCCATGTGCGCGTCCCACAACGTGAAGTAGTTTTCGGTCATTCGATGCTCCCCGACCCGACCGTGAATCTCGTAGCGTTCGTCACCCGATATCGGGATCACCCGATACACACTGTCGGGATTGTCGATGCCCCAACGGGATCCCGGGACACGGCGACCGTCAACCGGATGCGCGAGCCGAGTGATGCAACTGACCTTGGGCCGCAACTTGTCCTGATTCGACGACCATATCGCGGCCGAAAACATGACCTCGGCGAACGCGTCGTCGAACCGCTCCCGCATCGCGTGCGACGCCTTCGCCCGGCCCAGCCAGGTCTCCGCCACGGCTTGGTAAGCCGCGTTGACGGTAGGGTGCTCGATCAGCTCAAGGGCCGCCACTTCCTGCTCGTGCTGAGATACCGTCGCCACGGGGTCGTCTAGCATGTAGTCCTCACTTTTCGACATACTGTTCAAAACGCTTGTTGTACAAAGCGAACCGCTCATCGACCTGCTCTGGACGCAGGCCGTAGTCCTCCAGGCCGTAGGGCGGGCGTGCCGCCTCGCGCGGCCGTTCGTTCAGCCAGCTGCGCATCGCATTTTCTGCCTCGACGGTAAGCGGCAGTCCGACGGCGTCGTACACCCGGGCTACTTGGCCGATCGGGTCGGCTACCGCGTCGTCGAAGGCGATATCGGTGATCCGGGCGCTGTTGTCGGCCCACCCGTCGCGGACCGCCATCGCGCGGTCGTTGGTCCAGCCCATCCGCTGCAACCATTGCGCACCCACCCGATGCAGGTCGACGGTGTCGGCGTGCATTGCGTGCAGAGTCGCGTTGAGACTGGCCCCCGAGGCGATCGTGGTGCGCGGGTCGCGGTGCATGTGCACGATGTGCAGGTTGCCGAACTGGGCCCGCAGTTCGCCGAGATAGCCGAGGTGGGCCGGTGACTTGAGCACCCAACGTCCGGCCGCCACGCCCCTCCCCAAGCCCCTCTCCAAGCCGCTCTCCACGCCCCTTTGGCGCTTCTGCCACTGCAAGAACTGCAGCATCCGGTGCAGGTAGCTGTAGGCGGGAGCGAAATCCTGATCGTTGAGCCAGCACCGGTAATTCGGAAGGTGCGCGCCGGATTCCGGGACATGTGACAGGAACGCGTCGGCCAGAAAGACGATTTCTTCTTCGGCTTCCCGCGCGTACATGGGGTGGATGGCAAACAGATCGGGCGCCAGTTCGCGGGACTTGGCTTCGCGCGCTTCGCTGATGGCGATGCGCGGATCGGCAATGTCGGGGCCGGCGAACCGGTGATCGAGACGGGGCGCGACCTCGACTACCTCCCACCCGTAGGCACAGTTGAAACGCGGGTCGGCTGCCAGCAGGCGCTGCAACAAGGTCGTGCCGCTGCGCATCATCCCGACGACGACGACCGGAGCGGCGATACGCTCCTCGAGAATCTCCGGGTGGCGGCGAATCCATTCCTGGGCGCGCAGTCGCATCCGCAGGCTGTGCACGATGCCCGAGCGCAAGATCAGCACTCCGATGGCGTTGAGGTCCGCGGCCGCGTAATCGGCCAACAACACGCCCAGCGGCGACTCGAATTCCCCTGGTCCCCAGTCGGTCAGTGACTCCTTGCGCTGCGCGTCGGCCAGCACGGCGCCGACGTCGAAGGGCTGATCCACGCGATCAGAACTTCAGGTGATGGCTGACATTGCCAACCTGGTCGACGAACATGATGCGGCTGTCGAACCACCACACGCCGTCGACCCGGTGAAAGGTGTCCTTGTAATGTCCGGTCACGATCACCTGTAACGGCAAGTCCGGCGTGGCCTGCGTGACGGTGTAGTAGGACCTGCTGCGTGCGGTGCCCTCGGCCTCGTCGATCTCCAGCTGCACATTGCTGGTGTTGTGTCTGGTCTTCGGGGTGCCGTCTTCGTAGATCCTGGTGGCCATCTCATACATCTTCCGCACCCCGGCGGTTCCGTTGAACACCGTCTCCGGTGGACCGTTTTCGACTCCGCAGATACGCCCGTGAGCGAACAGCTCGGCCACCCCGTCCAAGTCGCCGCCGTCCAGGAGTTCGGCGTAGCGGTAAATCAGGTTGGTGATCTCGCGTCCACTATCGCTCATATCGAACCACCTTCGAATCGTGGCAGAACTGCCCCGGGTCTCGGTCGTTTTGGGTCGAATCGGCGGGTACGTTTCCCGTCATGGGTGAACTCGACAACACGGTCGCCGTCATCACCGGCGCGGCGCGCGGGCAGGGTCGTAGCCATGCCGTCGCACTGGCCGAACAAGGCGCCGACATCATTGCGGTCGACATCTGCGCTGATATCGACACGATTCCCTACCCGCTGGCGACCAAATCCGATCTCGAAAACACCGCGGAGCTTGTGCAAGCCGCCGGCCGCAAGGTGGTGCCCGTCATCGCCGATGTTCGCGACCTGGCCGCGTTGGAGATCGGAGTGCAGGCCGGGATCGACGAACTTGGCGACGTCGATATCGTTATCGCAAACGCCGGAGTCGTGGCGATCGGCGATACCCAGACCCGCGCCGAACCCCTGTTCACCACGATTGTCGACACCAACCTCACCGGCGTGTGGCACACCTTGTTAGCGACGGTGCCCTCGATCATCCGCAAGGGAAGGGGCGGATCGGTCGTTTTGGTCAGTTCTTCGCAAGGCTTGATTGGCCGCGGCGGTGACGGCAGCGCCGCGATGTTCGCCTACGCCGCGTCCAAACACGGCGTGGTGGGCCTGATGCGCTCGGCGGCGAATGCTTATGCACCACATAAGATTCGGGTTAACTCGGTACACCCCAGCGGCGTTGCGACCCCGATGATCCTCAACGACTTCGTGATAACCGGGATGACCGAGAATCCAAACCCGGCCATCTCGCAGACCTTGCTGCCCGACGTGCCGTTGGTCGAGTCGCGCGACGTCACCGAAGCGGTGCTGTGGCTGGTCAGCCCGCGAGCCCGCTACGTGACAGGCATAACAGTGCCCGTCGATGCCGGCCACGTCGTGATGTAGCGGCGGTGGCTAGCCCACCAGCACCGCATAGCGCGGTTTGATCACGTCGTCGATGATCGTCAGCCGCTCGTCGAACGGGATGAACGCCGACTTCATCGCATTGATCGTGAACCGCTCGAGGTCACTCCAGCCGTAGCCGAACGCGTCGACCAGAACAGACATTTCACGAGTCATCGTCGTGTCGCTCATCAGCCGGTTGTCGGTATTGACGGTGACCCGAAACCGTGCCCGGGCCAGCAGGTCGAACGGATGCTCGGCGATGCTCTCAACCGCGCCGGTCTGCACATTGGAGCTGGGACACAGCTCTAATGGAATCCGCTTGTCCCGCAATATCGACGCCAGCCGTCCGAGGCGCACCGTGCCGTCCTCGGCGACGTCGATGTCGTCGACGATCCGCACCCCATGGCCCAGCCGATCAGCACCGCAGAATGCGATGGCCTCCTGGATGGACGGCAACCCGAACGCCTCACCAGCATGAATCGTGAAGCGCGCGTTATTATTTCGCATGTACTCAAAGGCGTCTAGGTGCCGGGTTGGCGGATATCCGGCCTCCGCACCTGCAATGTCGAACCCGACGACGCCTCTGTCCCGAAACCGGATCGCCAGTTCGGCGATCTCCCGAGACAGTGCGGCGTGGCGCATTGCGGTGACCAAACAGCGCACCACGATCGGTCGTCCCGCTGCTGCCGCTGCCTTCTCCCCGTCCACGAAACCCGCCAGCACCGCATCGACGACCGCGTCGAACGACAGCCCGCGGTTGATGTGCAGCTCTGGCGCGAAGCGGACTTCGGCGTAGACCACCGCGTCGGCGGCCAGGTCTTCGACACACTCGTAGGCGACCCGGTGCAGCGCCTCAGGTGTCTGCATTACTGCGACGGTGTGCGAGAACGGCTCGAGGTAGCGCTCCAACGATCCACTGTGCGACGACGTATGAAACCACCTGGTCAGTTCGTCGACCTCGGTCGCGGGCAGGCCGTCGTAGCCGGTCTGACCGGCGATGTCGATCACCGTCGCCGGACGCAGGCCGCCGTCGAGGTGATCGTGCAACAGCGCCTTCGGCGCTCGCCTGATCATCTCCCCGCTCAACGGTGTGGTCATGGGGTGATCCGATCGATGATCAACGGTCGCTGGACCGGTGGCGTATCGGTGACAATCCAACCTCCGTTTAGCTCGGCCATCGCCGGCTCGAAGCGCTCGGGGGTGTCGGTATACAGCGTGAATACCGGCTCACCGGCCGCCACCGGGTCCCCGGGACGCCGGTGGATGCGGATCCCGGCGCCGGGCTGCACGACCTCGCCCGGGCGGGACCTGCCCGCTCCGAGCCGCCATACCGTCAGCCCCACTGCCATCGCGTCGATGTCGCCCATTGTGCCGCCCCGACCCGCGGTGACGGTTTCGAAATACCTACCAACCGGCAACGGTTGCGACAAGTCACCGCCTTGCGCGGCGACCATGGCGCGAAATCGGTCCATCGCGGTGCCGTCACGCAGCGTCTGTGCCGGATCCCGCCCATCGATCCCGGCGATCTCGAGCATCTCGCCGGCCAGCCGCAGGGTCAGCTCCACCACGTCGGGTGGTCCGCCGCCGGCCAGCACCTCCAACGCTTCGGCGACTTCGAGCGCGTTGCCCGCAGCTGCGCCCAGCGGGTTGTTCATGTCGGTCAACACCGCGCAGGTGGGCAGGCCATGCTCGGCGCCCAGCGCCACCATCGTTTCCGCCAACTCACGGCATTGCGCTTCCGACCGCACCAACGCGCCGGAGCCGACCTTGACGTCGAGCACCAGCGCGCTTACCCCCTCGGCGATCTTCTTGCTCATCACCGATGAGGCGATCAGCGGCAGCGACTCGACAGTGGCCGTGATATCGCGCAGCGCGTAGAGCTTCGCATCGGCCGGCGCCAGCCGACCTGCGGCGAAGATGGCCGCCCCGATATCGCGAACTTGTTGGCGCACTTGTTCGTTCGAGAGATCCGCGGTGAATCCGGCGATGGATTCCAGCTTGTCCAGGGTGCCGCCGGTGTGGCCGAGTCCGCGGCCGGATGTCTGCGGCACCGCAGCACCGCAGGCGGCGACCACCGCCACTAGCGGCAGCGTGATCTTGTCCCCAACCCCGCCGGTGGAGTGTTTGTCCACGGTCGGAAGCGGACTGCCATTGCGGCGCAAACCGGTGAAATCCATCCGCTCACCGGATGCCACCATCGCCGCCGTCCATCGTGCGATCTCGCCGTAATCCATGCCGCGTAGGAAAATCGCCATCAACAGCGCTGCCATCTGCTCATCGCCGATCCGGCCATTGCTGTAGCCATCGATGAGCCAATCGATCGCGGCATCGGGCAACCGTCCGCCGTCCCGTTTTGTCCTGATCAGCGTCGGCGCGTCGAAGCTCACGGGGGGCCATGCCCCGACGCGGCGAGATCGTCGGGACCGAACGGCTCGGGCAACAGGTCGCCAAGCCGCCGGGGGCCGTCACGGTGATCGATGAGCAGCTCCGGCCCGCCGTGCTCGAACAACACCTGACGGCACCGACCGCACGGCATCAGCGGTGAGCCATCGCCGTCGACACACGCCAGTGCAACCAGCCTGCCGCCACCCGTCGAATGCAGGGCGCACACCAGCGCGCACTCGGCGCAGAGACCTAGGCCATATGAGACATTCTCCACATTGCAGCCGGCGATTACGCGGTGATCGTCGACCAACGCCGCAGCGCCCACCGGAAACCGGGAGTAAGGCGCATAAGCTCCACGTGATGCTTGGACTGCCTTGTCCCGCAGCAGCTTCCAGTCGATCGTGTCGGTCACGGTCGCACTACCAGGCGTGTTTGGAATTCATCGGGCAACCCCGTTCACTGTCGGCTAACTCACAAGGCCACCCTAGATTCCTCGCGTCGGCAAGCCCAGTAACAACGCGCGCGGACGCGAAGTGCTTCATAAGACAGCAAGAATGGGTTTAGAGTCCACCCGACGGGCCCACCGCCACAGATACGGGAGGCGCTGATGACGACGACGACATCTGCGAATCCGGCCACGCCGGCGCCGCGTGACCCCTCATCGCGCCGACGGTCGCTACGACGAACGCTCTATCGCGGTGATCCGGCGATGTGGTCGTGGGTGTTGCACCGCATCACCGGGGCGACCATCTTTTTCTTCCTGTTCGTGCACGTGCTGGACACCGCATTGGTCCGGGTGAGCCCGCAAACCTATGACGAAGTCATCTCGACCTACAAGACACCGATTGTGGGCTTGATGGAACTCGGGTTGGTAGCCGCAGTGCTCTACCACGCACTCAACGGCATCCGAGTCATATTGATCGACTTCTGGGCACAGGGCACCCGCTATCAGCGGCTGATGCTGTGGGCGATCGCCATCATCTGGCTGCTGGTCATGGTTCCGGCGACTGTCGTCACGGCCATCCACATGATCGGGCACTTCAGATGAGCTCCCCCGATCTCCAGCTGAGCCGGGGCCAAATCGCCCCGGTGCGGCAGCGCAGCCACGACCGCCCAGCCAGTCTGGACAATCCGCGGGCACCGCGTCGGCGGGCCGGCATGCCCAACTTCGAAAAGTACGCCTGGCTGTTCATGCGGTTCTCCGGCGTCGTGCTGGTGTTCTTGGCGCTCGGGCACTTGTTCGTGATGCTGATGTGGGACGACGGTGTCTACCGCATCGACTTCAACTACGTGGCGCAGCGCTGGCACTCGCCGTTCTGGCAGACCTGGGACCTGTTGCTGCTATGGCTGGCGCAGTTGCACGGTGGCAATGGCCTGCGCACCATCATCGACGACTACAGCCGCAAGGATTCCACCCGCTTCTGGCTGAATACCCTGCTGGCGTTGTCGATGGCCTTCACCCTGATGTTGGGGACCTACGTGCTGCTGACGTTCGACGCAAACATCTCTTGAGGACGATGAGCTGAAGTTGATTAGCGAACACCGATACGACGTGGTGATTGTCGGTGCCGGCGGCGCCGGGATGCGGGCAGCCGTAGAGGCGGGCCCGCGGGTGCGCACCGCAGTGCTGACCAAGCTCTACCCCACCCGCAGCCACACCGGCGCTGCGCAGGGCGGCATGTGCGCGGCGCTGGCCAACGTCGAGGACGACAACTGGGAATGGCACACCTTCGACACCGTCAAGGGCGGCGACTACCTCGCCGACCAGGACGCCGTGGAGATCATGTGCAAGGAAGCCATCGACGCGGTGCTCGACCTGGAAAAGATGGGGATGCCGTTCAACCGGACCCCCGAGGGCCGCATCGATCAGCGCCGCTTCGGCGGGCACACCCGTGACCACGGCAAAGCCCCGGTACGCAGGGCCTGTTACGCCGCCGACCGCACCGGCCACATGATTTTGCAGACGCTGTATCAGAACTGCGTCAAGCACGACGTCGAGTTCTTCAACGAGTTCTACGTTCTCGACCTCGCGCTCACCCAAACTCCCAGCGGGTCGGTCGTCACCGGGGTGATCGCGTATGAGTTGGCGACGGGCGATATTCATGTCTTTCACGCCAAGGCCGTGGTGATCGCTACCGGCGGCTCGGGCCGCATGTACAAGACCACCTCCAACGCGCACACCTTGACCGGTGACGGCATCGGCATTGTGTTTCGTAAAGGACTTCCGTTGGAGGACATGGAATTTCACCAATTCCACCCGACGGGCCTGGCAGGCCTGGGCATTTTGATCTCCGAAGCAGTACGCGGCGAGGGTGGTCGGCTGCTCAATGGCGACGGCGAGCGATTCATGGAACGCTACGCCCCGACGATCGTCGACCTGGCGCCCCGCGACATCGTCGCCCGCTCGATGGTGCGCGAAGTGCTCGAAGGCCGCGGCGCGGGTCCGCACAAGGACTACGTCTACATCGACGTCCGCCACCTCGGCGCGGATGTGCTGGCCGCCAAGCTGCCAGATATCACCGAGTTCGCCCGCACCTATCTCGGGGTGGACCCGGTCAAGGAGCTGGTCCCGGTCTACCCGACGTGTCACTACGTGATGGGCGGTATCCCCACGACGATCACCGGCCAGGTGCTGCGGGATAACACCACCGTCGTGCCCGGCCTGTACGCGGCCGGCGAATGCGCGTGCGTGTCAGTGCACGGCGCCAACCGACTGGGCACCAATTCACTGCTGGATATCAACGTCTTCGGTCGCCGCGCCGGCATCGCCTCGGCCAACTACGCGATGAGCCACGACTTCATCGAGCTGCCGCCGGAGCCAGCTGGGATGGTGATCGGCTGGGTGGCCGACATTCTGTCTGAGCACGGCAACGAACGCGTCGCCGACATCCGCGGGGCGCTGCAACAGTCGATGGACAACAACGCAGCGGTGTTCCGCACCGAGGAGACCCTCAAGCAGGCCCTCACCGATATCCACGCACTCAAGGAACGCTATTCCCGAATCACCGTGCACGACAAGGGAAAGCGTTTCAACAGCGACTTGCTGGAAGCGATCGAGCTGGGCTTCCTGCTGGAACTGGCCGAAGTCACCGTGGTGGGTGCGTTTGAATCGCAAGGAATCCCGCGGCGGCCACGCCCGCGAGGACTACCCCAACCGCGACGACACCAACTACATGCGCCACACCATGGCCTACAAGCAGGGCAGCGACCTGCTCAGTGACATCCGGCTGGATTTCAAACCCGTTGTGCAGACCCGTTACGAGCCAAAGGAACGGAAGTACTGATGACCGCACGGGACGTTGTCGACACAGCCGGAACCCGGAGATCCGCCCTTGCCCCCGATCCCCGAGGCTTCGGTGATGGTCACGTTGAGGATCGCCCGGTTTAATCCGGAGAACCCCGACCAGTACGCCGATTCCGGCGGCTGGCAGAGCTTTCGGGTGCCGTGTCTACCCACCGACCGAATGCTCAATCTGCTGATCTACATCAAGAGCTACCTGGACGGCACCCTGACCTTCCGGCGGTCCTGCGCACACGGCGTATGCGGCTCCGACGCGATGCGCATCAACGGTGTCAATCGGCTGGCCTGCAAAGTGCTGATGCGCGACCTGCTGCCCGCCAAGCCGCGTAAGCAGCTGACCATCACCGTCGAGCCGATCCGCGGGCTGGCGGTGGAGAAGGACCTCGTCGTCGACATGGAGCCGTTCTTCGACGCCTACCGGGCGGTGAAGCCGTACCTGATCACCAGCGGTAACCCTCCGACGCGGGAGCGGATCCAAAGCCAAACCGACCGCGCCCGCTACGACGACACCACCAAGTGCATCCTGTGCGCCTGCTGCACCACCAGCTGCCCGGTGTTCTGGAACGAGGGCAGCTATTTCGGCCCCGCGGCCATCGTCAATGCGCACCGCTTCATCTTCGACAGCCGCGACGAGGCCGCCGCCGAACGCCTCGACATCCTCAACGAGGTCGACGGGGTGTGGCGCTGCCGCACGACGTTCAACTGCACCGAGTCCTGCCCGCGCGGCATCGAGGTGACAAAGGCGATTCAGGAGGTTAAGCGCGCATTGATGTTCGCGCGCTGAGCCTTCCCGTTTAAGATGCTTCAGCTATGGAGAGCTACCGCCGCGATGACTTGTCCTTCGATGTCCGCGATGCCGGACCGCCTGACGGACCTGTTGTGGTGTTGCTGCACGGCTTCCCGCAACGCAACGACTCGTGGGACGCCGTCATCAACCGGCTCACCGCCGAGGGCTACCGCTGTCTAGCTCCCAACCAGCGGGGCTATTCGCCGGGCGCCCGGCCATCCCGCCGGCGTGACTACCGGATGTCCGAACTCGTCGGCGACGTCGGCGCACTGATCGACGCCAGCGGTGCGCAGCGGGTGCACGTCGTCGGACACGACTGGGGCGCGGCAGTCGCGTGGGCCGCCGCGGCTGAAATGCCCGAACGGCTGGCAACCGTGTCGCCGATATCGGTGCCGCATCCCGGCGCATTCCTCAAATCGATCCCGACCAGTCGCCAGGGCCTGGCGTCGTGGTACATGTACTTCTTCCAGTTGCCGCGGATACCGGAATGGCTGCTCATGCGGCGCAACGGCGCCGTGGCCTCCGCATTCCTGAGGCGGGGCGGGCAGACACCGGACGCGGCCGAGCGCGATGTAGAGGCCATGAGTGAACCCGGGGCCATGACGGCAGGGATCAACTGGTACCGCGCGATACCATTGTCGGACCTGCGTGCCAACGGCCAAAAGATCTCTGTGCCAACGCTGTTCGTGTGGAGCGACCGTGACATGTTTCTGCTCCCCAAAGCAGCCCATGCCACCGCTAGGTACGTCAGCGGGGAGTACCGGTTCGAGATCCTGCCGAATGTCTCGCACTGGATACCCGAGGAACAACCCGACAAACTCGCCGATCTGCTGCTCGGCTGGTTCGCCGCTCACCACGTCGACTGACCAGCCGCCGAGCGTGAAGCTGGCCTCACCTTGGGCGCGGCGTGAAGCTGGCGTCACTTTCGCGGGGGCGGCGTCGGCGCCCAGCGGCGGGAATAAGACACTAGACGTCATCGTTCCCTATTGTGTCGCATTCGGCCGCGACGGACGGGAGGTCCCGCGATGCGCACAACCACGGCGTCGCCGGACGTGAATGGCAGGCTGGTGGAGGAGATCGAGCCCCGCCGGTACCAGACCAACGCAAGCCTGAACCAGCCGCCGACGAGGGCTGCCGACCGGCCGGTGCGCGATTACGCGACCAACGTCAGCTGGCGGCGAACGACTCGAGCATTCGGTCGGATGACGCTAGCTGCCTGACACCTTGGCGGGACCAGCGGCCGGGGACGGTCACACCTTCGTGGGCTGCCTCGTCTGATTGGTATGACGCAAACAACTCGCATCGAACCCCTGCCCCCGAACAAGGCGAACCTCCTAATCCGCGCCATGTACCGAATCGCCAAGCGGCGCTTCGGCGAAGTCCCCGAGCCGCTCGCCATCGCCGCGCACCACCCCCGGCTGCTGGTCGCCTACGCCGTCCACGAGTCCATGCTGCAGTCATCATCACGCCGTTTGCCCGCCAACGTCCGTGAGCTGGCGGTCTTTTGGACCGCACGTACGGTCGGCTGCTCATGGTGCGTCGACTTCGGGTCGATGCTGCAGCGTCTCGACGGCCTGGACATCGAACGCCTCAAAGAGATCGACAATTACGCCACCTCTCCGCATTTCACTGACGACGAGCGCGCCGCCATCGCCTACGCCAATGCGATGACGACCGATCCGCACACCGTGACCGATGAACAGATCGCCGATCTGCGGGCCCGCTTCGGCGACGCCGGGGTGGTCGAGCTGACCTACCAGATCGGGGTGGAAAACATGCGGGCGCGGATGAACACCGCACTGGGCATCACCGAGCAGGGCTTCAATTCCGGTGACAGTTGCCGGGTCCCGTGGATCAACGAGACGACTGGGACCGCAGGACAGCGCTAGAGTGGCGGCATGCGCGTCTGGGAACTGGGGCCGGGGCAGCTCATGGTTGCCGGTGCGTTCGCTGACCTCGCCGTCCACCATCACCCCGCGGCTCAGATCACCGTTGGCGGCCAAGGCCCGTTAGCTCTGAGCCGCGACGGCGACGCGCACGGCGTCTGCCGGCTGGTTGTGATCGCCAGCGGGGCACGCCATGCCGTGCGGTCAGATTCGAGTTCCGGCGCCTGGACGCTCTACTTCGGACTACAGACCTGGCAGGGCGTAGCGCTGAACACTTTGACGCGTAACCACGGTGATCGAGGTGTCTGGATCGTCGATGACGGACAGGGGCTGGCCGAGGCGGCGACCGCGTTGCTGGATGCGAGCGGCCCGCATGCTGCGGCCAATTTTGTCGTCGACGAGCTTCGCAGGACAGATGACCGACGTTCTGCCCGAACACGATCCGTTCACCCACAGCTACGGCAGGCGATCGAAGTCGTGTCGAATCGCGTGCCCGACCACATCGATGTTGCGTCGGTCGCGGGTGCCGTCGCCCTGTCACCCGACTACCTCGGACGGCTGTGCAAACAGCAGACCGGCGTCTCGTTCTCGGCCACCATCCGCTGGGAACGGCTGGTAACCGCCGTCGGCCACCTCATCGACGGTCGCTCCGTCACCGATGCCGCCCACCTGGCCGGGTTTGCCGACGGATCGCACGCCAACAAGGTGTGCTGGGAGATGACCGGGGCGGCGCCGCGCGACTTTGCGCACGCGGTTCGAGACTCGTTCTGACGGATCCATACAAGCGCTACCTGTTGGGCTAGCCCACGCTTGGGATATGCCTGCGATGTCCTCATTCGAACGTGCTTACTGCTGCAGCACCGTGTGGCGCTCCAGCAGCTCGGCGATCGCGCGTGAACTCTGCGCCCAACGGCTGGGCCGCGCCGTCGGCGATGCGTGTCGCCGATACGTTCCGTGGGCTGATGCTGATCAGACCTCAGCGGAGAGCCGGTGAACTTGTCCGGGTTGGCGATATCCCATATCGCACAGACCTTTCCGTCACGCACCGTCATCGCCGTTATCCGCGGCGACATGTCCCGATATCCGTCGTTACCTTCGAAACCCGCTGTGTAGGAGCCTAGTTCGCCGTTGATCAATGCCAGCTGGTTGGCCGTGAAAAACGCTGGACCGTAACGGCGGGCCAGACCGAACATGAAGCGCGCCACCTTGTCGGGCCCGTGGATGACCTGAATCGCCGTCGGCGCCTTGCCATTCGCGTCGCCGGTCAGGGTCACGTCGGGGTGCAACAGCGCCACCACGGCGTCAAGGTCACCGACGGCCATGGCGGCCATCAGCTTGCCGACGACCTCATTGTGGCTGGGATCGGGTTTTGGCGGCGGCTGGCCAGCCATGGCTTTGCGGGCCCGCGAGGCCAGCTGCCGGGCGGCAGCCTCGCTGGTCCCCAGCACGTCGGCCACGTCCGCGAACGGCACGTTAAAGCCGTCGTGCAGCACGAACGCAACCCGCTGATCGGGGTTGAGCCGTTCCAGCACCACCATCGCCGCGAATCGGGCATCCTCGCGGGCCACCACGGCAGACAGCGGATCCGTGTCGTCAAACCCGGTGACGACGGGTTCGGGCAGCCAATGCCCGGTGTAGGTTTCGCGCCGGTGCGCCGCCGACCGCAACCGGTCCAGCCCGAGCCGGCTGACCACCGTCGTCAGCCAGGCCCGTAGGTCGGCGATCGCGGTGTCTTGGCTATTCCAGCGCAACCAGGCTTCCTGGACGATGTCCTCGGCGTCGGCGACGGTACCGGTCACCCGGTAGGCGACGGCCATCAGATGCGGCCTGAGCGCCTCGAATTCGGTGACCTGCGTGGAGGTCATTGCCCAAGCCTAGCGTTACGCTCACGGACGAGATGACCGACAACCTTTGGCTGCACTTCGCCCGGCACGGCCCGGATATCACACCGCCGATCATCGTCCGGGGCGAAGGCGTGACGATCTGGGACGACCGCGGTAAGAGCTACCTCGACGCGCTGTCCGGTCTGTTCACTGTGCAGGTCGGCCACGGCCGCACCGAACTCGCCGAGGTGGCCGCCCGGCAGGCGAGCACTCTGGCGTTCTTCCCGCTGTGGGGATACGCCACCCCCACCGCGATCGAGCTCGCCGAGCGCCTGGCGCATTACGCTCCGGGCGACCTGAACCGGGTGTTCTTCACCACCGGCGGCACCGAGGCCGTCGAAACCGCGTGGAAGGTCGCCAAGCAGTACTTCAAGCTGACCGGCAAACCCGGTAAGCACAAGGTGATTTCGCGATCGATCGCCTACCACGGCACCACTCACGGCGCCCTGGCGATTACCGGGCTGCCGCGGTACAAAGCGCCGTTCGAGCCGGTGACGCCCGGCGGCTTCCGGGTGCCTAACACGAACTTCTATCGCGCACCCGAACCGTTCCACACCGACGTCAAAGGCTTCGGGCAGTGGGCCGCGGACCGGATCGCCGAGGCGATCCAATTCGAGGGCCCCGAGACCGTGGCCGCGGTATTCCTGGAACCGGTGCAGAACGCCGGCGGCAGCATCCCCCCTCCCCCAGGCTATTTCGAACGGGTCCGCGAGATCTGCGACGAGTACGACGTCCTGCTGGTCTCCGACGAGGTGATCTGCGCGTTCGGCCGGATCGGTTCCATGTTCGCCTGTGACGACTTCGGTTATGTGCCCGACATGATCACCTGCGCCAAGGGGATGACGTCGGGCTACTCGCCCATCGGCGCGATGATCGCCAGCGAGCGGTTGTTCGAGCCGTTCAACGACGGCAGCACGATGTTCGCGCACGGCTACACATTTGGCGGCCATCCGGTGTCGGCCGCCGTCGGACTGGCCAACCTCGACATCTTCGAGCGTGAGGGACTCAACGACCACGTCAAGAACCACGCGCCCAGATTCCGCGCCACCCTGGAAAAGCTGCTCGACTTGCCCATCGTCGGCGACGTCCGCGGCGAGGGGTTCTTCTACGGCGTGGAACTGGTCAAGGACAAGGCGACGAAGCAAACCTTCACCGACACCGAGCGGCGCTCGCTCCTTGGCCACGTCTCGTCGGCCCTCTTCGACGCCGGGTTGTATTGCCGCACCGACGACCGCGGCGACTCCGTCATCCAGTTGGCGCCACCGCTGATCAGCGGCCAAACCGAGTTCGACACCATCGAAACCATCCTGCGCAGTGTGCTGACCGATGTCGGGAGTCACCTGTGACCAAACCACGTATCGACCCGATCCGGTGGCAACCACCGCCGTCACGGCCGTTACCCGAACCTGACCTCACCGCCACGCTGCACGTGGTCCCGCTACCCGGTAACGCCCCCGAGGATGTCGTCGCCGACGCCGACGGCCACATCTGGACCGGTGTCGACGACGGCCGCATCATCCGAATCGCCCCCGATGGCAGTTCCCCGCAGGTGGTAACCAACACCGGCGGCCGCCCGCTGGGTTTGGCGGTCGCCCGCGACGGTCGTCTGCTGATCTGCGACAGCCACCGCGGCCTGCTGCGATACGACCCCGCAACCGACACGTTGGAGACGTTGGTCGCCGAGGTGGCCGGGCGGGCGCTGACGTTCTGCTCGAACGTCGTCGAATCATCCGACGGCACGATCTTTTTCACCGAATCGACGAGCCGTTTCCACTACGAGTATTACAAGGGCGCGATTGTCGAGGGACGGGCCACCGGCTCGCTGTTCCGACGTGATCCCGACGGTACGGTGAGCGTGCTGGCGTCGGGCCTGCACTTTGCCAACGGCGCGACGCTGACCAACGACGAGTCGGCGGTGGTGTTCGCCGAGACGACCGCTTGTCGGCTGTCCAAATATTGGCTCACCGGAAACCGGGCGGGCTCGATCACCCCGTTGGTCACCGAACTGCCCGGTTACCCCGACAACATTTCGACCGGTCGCGACGGCAGGATCTGGGTCGCGATGGTCTCGGATCGCAACCGGCTCAGCGAATGGCTCAGCCCACGGGCACCGATCGTCCGCACGCTGCTGTGGCGGCTGCCCTACCGCTGGCTGCCGAACCCGAAACCAATCGTGTGGGTGATCGGGTTCGACGCCGACGACGGCCGCGTCATCACCCAGTTGCGCACCACTCATCCGGCCTTCGGCCTGGCCACCGGAGTGGTCGAGGTGCCGGGACGGCTATGGCTGGGCCGCATCGGCGGCCCCGGCGTCTGTTATCTCGATTTGTAACTTCTGCAACACCAGTCACAGCGCGGCTCCTGGGAATCGAGCCGCTGATCGCCTACCCTGCACACACATGCGTTTCTTACGTACCGCGTCATGCCTGGCAGCAGCGGGTTTCATGCTCACGACGCCCGCCGCTTTAGGCATGCCGGTTGCGATCGCCGAGCCCAGACGGCGCCCACGACACCTGCCCTTACCGGGTGTCCACGCCGCCGGCGGTGGACTCCTCGGAAGTCCCGCAGGCCGGCGATCCGCCTCTTCCGCTGCCGGTGCCTCCCACACCGATCGGCGGCAACGCGCTGGGCGCCTGCGGTGTTGTCACCGCAGCCGACACACCGCCGGTGCCCGGCGACATCTCCGCCGAGGCGTGGGTGGTGGCCGACCTGGATAGCGGTGCAATCATCGCCGCCCGCGATCCGCACGGCCGTCATCGCCCGGCCAGTGTCATCAAAGTGCTTGTCGCGATGGAGTCGCTCAACGAACTCAACCTCAACAAGACCGTGGACGGCACCCCCGACGATGTCGCCGCCGAGGGCACCAAGGTGGGCGTCGCGCCCGGTGGCAGCTACACGGTCAACCAGTTGCTGCACGGGCTGCTCATGCACTCCGGCAACGACGCGGCGCACGCACTGGCCATGCAATTGGGCGGCATGCAGACCGCAGTAGAGAAGATCAACATGTTGGCCGGCAAGCTCGGCGGTCGTGACACCCGCGCCGCGACGCCCTCCGGACTGGACGGGCCCGGCATGAGCACATCGGCATATGACCTCGGCCTGTTCTACCGATACGCCTGGGAGAACCCGACATTCGCCGACATCGTCCACACGCGAACCTTCGACTTCCCCGGCCACGCCGACCACCCCGGCTATCAGCTAGAAAACGACAACCAGCTGCTCTACCACTATCCAGGCGCGCTGGGCGGCAAAACCGGTTACACCGACGACGCCGGGCAGACGTTTGTGGGTGCGGCCAACCGGGATGGGCGCCGGCTGATGGCGGTGTTGTTGCACGGCACCCGCCAACCGATTGCGCCCTGGCAGCAAGCCGCGCACCTACTGGATTACGGCTTCGCGACCGCACCGGGAACCCGGGTGGGAACGCTGATCGAACCCGACCCGTCGCTGGTGGCCGCGAAATCAACAAGCCCCAACGCTGACGGCATTCCCGGTGCAGCGGCGAGCGCCGCCGCGATCGTGCCGCCCGCCGATGCGCTGCCGGTCCGAGTCGGTGTGGCGGTGATCGGCACGGTCATCGTGTTCGGGTTGATCATGGTTGCGCGTTCGATGAATCGTCGGCCGCAGAACTAAGCTCACAACCGTGAGCGGCACCCGGCGGCGCGGCCTGCTGCTGGGCGTCACCGCAGCGAGCCTGGGCATCGTCTACGGCTACGATCTGTCCAATATCGCAGGCGCGCTGCTGTTCATCACCGACGAATTCGGCCTGACGACAAGCCAACAGGAACTGGTGACGACCGCAGTGGTAATCGGCGAAATCGCCGGGGCGCTGACTGCAGGGGTGCTCGCCAATCTGATCGGGCGAAAGTGGTCGATGGTGCTGGTGGCCGCCGGCTACGCGGTGTTCGCGCTGTTGGGCGCGATGTCGGGCTCGGTGCCCATGCTGCTGGTGGCCCGCCTGCTGCTGGGTCTGACCATCGGTGTGTCCGTTGTGGTCGTTCCGGTGTTCGTGGCCGAATCGGCGCCGGCAAAGGTGCGCGGCTCGCTGCTGGTCAGTTACCAGGTCGCAACGGTGCTCGGCATCATCGCGGGCTACCTGGCCGGCTACTTACTGGCCGATTCACACGGCTGGCGCTGGATGCTGGCGCTGGCCGCGGTGCCGGCGACGTTGGTGATGTTGCTGTTGCTGCGGATGCCCGACACCGCGCGGTGGTACCTGTTCAAAGGCCGGGTCGCCGACGCCCGTAGGGCGCTGCAACAGGTGGAGCCGGACAGCGACGCCGAGCGCGAAATCGCGGAAATCAGCGATGCGCTGGCCGAAGAACGCGGCGGGAGGTTCTCCGAAATGCTGCGCCGACCCTATCTGCGGGCCACGGTCTTTGTGATCGCACTGGGTTTCTTCATCCAAATCACCGGCGTCAACGCGATCGTCTATTACAGCCCGCGGCTATTCGACGCGATGGGCTTCCGTGGCAATTTCTCGCTGCTGGTTCTTCCGGCGATCGTGCAGGCAGCTGCGCTGGCGGCAGTGCTTGTCGCCCTGGTTCTTGTCGATCGGCTGGGTCGGCGCCCTATTCTGCTGTCCGGCATCGGGACAATGATCGCCGCCGACGTGGTGCTCGTCGTGGCGTTCGCCACCCACTCCCCGGCGGCGTTCGGCTTCATCGGTGTGTTGCTTTTCACGATGGGCTTCACCTTCGGCTTCGGCGCGCTGGTATGGGTGTACGCCGGCGAGAGCTTCCCGTCCCGGCTACGGTCGATGGGCTCGAGCGCGATGCTGACCGCCAATCTGCTGGCCAATGCAATGGTTGCCGGTGTTTTCCTGACGATGTTGCATTCGTTCGGCGGTGCAGGCACTTTCGGTGCGTTTGGCGTTCTCGCGGTGGCAGGGTTCGCGGTGGTCTACCGATTTGCTCCGGAGACCAAAGGCCGCCAACTCGAGGAGATCCGGCACTTCTGGGAGAACCACGGCCGCTGGCCTGACGAACTACCCAGCACCGCAACGGATGTGCAGACATGGCGCTGATCGCCGCTGGCACCGTCGTACTGCCGCAGGGCGTCTGCCGGCCGGGCTGGGTGGAGACCAACGGCGGACAAATCCGCGCGTGCGGCCTCGGCCCACCGCCTCAGCGGCCGACGTCGACATGGCCGACGCGCTGGTGGTGCCCGGCTTTGTGGAGATGCATGCGCACGGCGGGGGCGGCGCGTCATACACCGACGGCGATACCGCAGACATTCTGCGCGCGGCAATGTTTCACCGCCGGCGTGGCACAACCACGACGTTGGCCAGCCTGGTCACGGCGCCGCCCGCCGAGCTGCTCACGGCGGTGCGTGCGCTCGCCGAAGCGACACGTGCGGGCACCGTCGCCGGTATCCATCTGGAGGGGCCGTGGCTAAGCGCGGCGCGCTGCGGGGCGCACGCGCCAGGGCAACTGCGCGACCCGGGGCCCGCCGAGATCGACGCTCTACTGGCCGCCGGAGACGGCGCAATCCGGATGGTCACCCTGGCACCGGAACGCCCCGGCAGCGATGAGGCGATTATCCGCTTCATCGATGCCGGAGTGGTTGTCGCCGTTGGACATACGGACGCGACGTACGAACAGACCCGCCGGGCCGTCGAACTCGGTGCGACCGTCGGCACGCACCTGTTCAACGCGATGCGGCCGGTGCATCACCGCGAGCCCGGGCCGGTCCTTGCGTTGCTCGAGGACCCTCGGGTGACCGTCGAGTTGATCGCCGACGGTGTTCACGTCCACCCCGCGGTACTGCGAGCCACTATCGAGGCGGCGGGAGCCGAGCGGGTGGCCTTGGTGACCGATGCCACCGCGGCGGCAGGATTGGGCGACGGCGAATTCCGGCTCGGGACAGTGCAAATCCGTGTCGTCGAGCAGGTGGCTCGGGTGCGCGGCACGTCGACCATCGCTGGCAGCACCGCGACCATGGATCAGCTCTTCCGGAATGCCGGCCGGTCTCGGCTCGGACCGCGATGCGGCGCTTACCGCTGCCGTGCAGATGACCTCGGCGACTCCGGCCACCGTACTGGGCCTCGACCGAGTCGGCAGTTTGCGCGCCGGTGCCGACGCCAACCTTGTTGTACTGGACCGAGATCTACAGGTCACCGGCGTCATGGCCACCGGCGACTGGCAGACCAACCGCTAGCTCGTCCTCGCCCAGCGCCGCGTCACGCCGCCGTCGGCTCGCCTGCGGTCTCCTCGGCCCGGCCGAAAAACAAGGGATAGAGCAGGCCCGCGATCGCCCCGCCGATCAGCGGCGCCAACCAGAACACCCACAGTTGCGCGGGAGCGCCGTTGCCGTTGAAGAACGCGACAGCGGTCGATCGGGCAGGGTTGACGGACGTGTTGGAGATCGGAATGGCGACCAGGTGGATTCCGGTCAGTGTCAGCCCGATCGCCAAGCCGGCAAAGCCCTTCGGCGCCCGGTCGTCGGTCGAGCCAAGGATGACGAACAAGAACATCGCCGTCAGGACGATCTCGGCGATGATCACCGCAGCCAGTGAATAACCGTCCGGCGAGTGTGCGCCGTAGCCGTTGGCCGCCATGTTGCCGGTCGGACTGAAGCCGGCCTTACCGCTGGCGATGTAGTAGATCACGACCGCGGCGAGCAAGCCGCCGACTCACCTGAACAATCCAGTACGCGGGCAGTACTTTCCATTCCACGCGGCGAGCCAATGCGGCACCCAGCGTGACAGCGGGGTTGAAATGCCCGCCGGAGATCGTCCCAAACGCATATACGCCCACTAGTACGGTCAGACCAAAGGCCAAAGCCACACCCAAGATAGCCAATACCCAGCGGGTAGTGGCCGGAGTGGGACTTCGCCGAGAAAATCGCACTGCCGCAGCCACCGAGCACCAACCAGAAGGTGCCGATCGTTTCCGCTGCCAATCGATGAAAGAGGCTTGGTGTTGACATCGCCTACCGCCTTTGCGTAGGGCAATTGTTGGTGCTCATGAGGGTGACACGACTGAGCGCCGGCGCACCCTGTCGTCGCCAAATCGTTTCGAGAAAGAGACAATGGCGATGCCACGCGACTAGCTTTTCTTTCGTCGGACTAGTCGGGAAAGACCAAGTGCACCAATGGCACCCACTGCTACGGCGGTCAACGCCTGCCGTGTGTTGATACCCTCATTCAGCTGCACTCGAGTCGTAATCACCACCGGCTCGGGCGGTTCCACTGGCGCCTTCGCCATGTTCTCCGTCGACGTCGCCGCCCATGCGGTGGCGAACAGCAGCAGCCGCGCGGTGATGTAGGCGAACACCATCAAGCCCAGCACCGGTCCGAATGTGGCACCCGCTGGGCTGCGCAGGACGTGTTTCAGGTAGATCGACGCCACCAACTTGAACAGTTCGAAGCCGATCGCGGCGATCAGAGCGGCCCGTATCGAACTGGCGTAGCGGACCGGCTGCCGGGGCAACCGGGTGATTACCCAACCGAACACCAACCATGACAGCAGCACCGAGACCAGGGTCGACACCCCGCGCAGGATCGCATCCAGCACCGGTGCATTGTGAATACCCAGCCATCCCAGCAGTGTGGCCATCGGCGCGGCGTCGGCAAGCCCGCTCAGTGCGAGGGTGGCGAGGATGGCCACGAACGACGACACCATCGCACCCAGATCGGAAAACTTGGTGCGAATAAATCCACTGAATCCGGGCACCTCGTCGTTCTGTCTCCACATTTCGCTGAGCGCTACCCGAAGATTGGCCATCCAGTTCAGGCCGACCCATGCCGCGGCGAGCAAGCCGATGACGCCAACCGATGCCCGCGAATTGATCGCCGAATGCATCGCGTCGACCACCTGCTCGCCCAGCGCACCGGGCACCGTGGCCGTGACTTTGTGTTCGATCCCGGTCAACACGTCAGGCTGGCGCGACAGGATGAATCCGCCGGCGCTGAAACCAACCATCAGCAACGGGAACAACGCGAAGATCGTGTAGTAGGTCAGCCCGGCCGCGAAGAAGTTGCCCCTGCACTCGTCGAAGTGATCGTTGGCACGCATCACGTGGTCGAACCATCCGAACCGCGCCCGCAGTCGATCCAGGATTCCGGGTTTGTGCGGTTCGGCCATCGCGGTGCCGGCTAGCGACGTCTCGGCAAGAACCCGAGCCGGTCGTAGACTCGGTCAACCGTTTTTGCGGCAACGTCCTCCGCCCGTGCCGCACCGGCGGCCAGCAGACCCTCCAATTCCGCTGAGTCCGCGAGTAACTCGTCGACCCGCGCCTGGATCGGCGTCACGAATTCGACGACCGCCTCGGCGGTGTCCTTCTTCAGATCGCCGTAGCCGTGTCCGGCATAACGTTGAACCAGGGCGTCGACAGCGACACCGCTCACCGCCGACTGAATACTCAGCAAGTTCGAAACCCCGGGTTTGGCGTCCGGGTCGTAGCGGATCTCGCGCTCGCTGTCGGTGACCGCGGACCGAATCTTTTTGGCGGACAATGCCGGATCATCGAGAAGATTGATCAGCCCGGAGTCGGTGGCCGCCGACTTGCTCATCTTTGACAACGGATCTTGCAGATCATGGATCTTGGCGGTGACCTTGGGGATGAGTGGCTCGGGAACCACAAGCGTGTCCGGGAACCGGCTGTTGAACCGCTGCGCGACATCGCGTGCGAGCTCCAGGTGCTGGCGCTGGTCTTCACCGACCGGCACCAGCTCGGCGTCGTAGGCCAGCACGTCGGCTGCCTGCAGCACCGGGTAGGTGAACAGGCCGACCGTGGTCGCGTCGCTGCCCTGACGCGTCGATTTGTCTTTGAACTGCGTCATTCGCGACGCCTGGCCGAAGCCGGTGAAGCAGCCGAGCACCCATGCCAGCTGTGTGTGCGCGGGGACATGGCTCTGCACGAAGATGGTGCTGCGGCCGGGGTCGATACCCAGCGCCAGGTACTGGGCCGCGGTCACCAGCGTGCGGCGCCGCAGTAGTTCGGGATCCTGCGGAATGGTGATGGCGTGCAGGTCAACGACGCAGAAGAAGGCGTCGTGGTCGTCCTGTAGCTGAGCCCAGTGGGTGACGGCGCCCAACGCGTTTCCAAGGTGCAAAGAATCCGAGGTCGGCTGCACGCCGGAGAAGACCCGGCGGGATCCCGAAGCGGTGCTCATGATGACTTGATCTTTTCACGCGGACGCCGGTCCGCATGGCCTGTGGTTGCGGTACCGGCGGTATCACCTTACTGTCGGCCTCATGACGACTCGCGCGCCCATTCATCTGGGTTCTGGTGAACCGGTGCTGTTGCTGCATCCCTTTCTGATCTCGCAGGTGGTGTGGCAGAAGGTGGCCCCGCGGTTGGCCGATACCGGCGACTACGAGGTGTTCGCTCCGACCATGGCCGGTCATAACGGCGGGCCATATGCCGGTACATGGTTCCTGAGCTCGTCGGTACTGGCCGACCATGTCGAGCGGCAACTCGACGAGCTGGGCTGGGATACCTGCCACATTGTCGGCAACTCGCTGGGCGGTTGGGTGGCCTTCGAGCTGGAACGTCGCGGCCGGGCACGCACCGTCACCGGCATTGCGCCGGCCGGTGGGTGGACCCGCT